>NZ_CP120741.1:4800000-6617350 GCF_029581255.1 Verrucosispora sp. WMMD1129 | reverse complement strand
CCAGCCGCAGACGCATCCCGACCACCGGCCCGTCGGAGTCAGCCTGGACAGGCGTAGCTGACCTCGGTCGCTGCCTGCGCCGGTGCCGGCGACACGATGTTCACCGTCGCGGTCTCCGTGGTGCTGCCGACCCCGGTGAACGACCAGCGCAACGTCAGCGTGACGCTACGCTGTCCCCGACCGACGCGCTCGGTGAGCAGAGCACCTGGCGCACTGCCGGTCCGCAGCCACTGATACTCGATCACGCCCGCGCGGCCGTTGGTCCGCACGGTGGCGACCACGTCGACGGTGACGTCGCAGCGTGCCTCGGCCGGTCGGGGCACGCTCGCGGTGACATCGGCGATCTCCAGCGGGCTGAGTCGCTGCCAGATCCACAACCCCACCGCGGTCAGCAGCGCAAGGCTCAGCAGCGCGGAGAGCACGGTGGTCAAGCGACGCCAGGGCGACGGCCGGCGCGGCGGCGCGGGTGCCGGCCAGGCCGGTGCCGCTGGCGGGGCGACCGGCACGCCGGGACCGAACCGCAGCTCGCCGCCGGGCCCGGCGGTGGGCGCGGGCAGGGCCGTGCCGCCGGTACGCGTACCGACCGTGACATTCGCGGCCATCGTGTCTCCCCCGGTCCCAGCCAGCGACAGCGTCGGCTCCGCACCGTCGAACGACAGCGTCGGCTCAGCAGCGTCGAGGGACAGCGTCGGCTCCGCACCGTCGAGCGACGGCTTAGGTGCGGTCACGGACGGTGGGTGTGCGGGCAGAGTGACGGTCGGCTCGGCCGGTACCCGTTGGGTGGGCAGGGCCTCCGTGGCGTCGTCGTCCGGCTGATTCACGCTGTCGTCTCCTGCGTTCGTCGCGGGCCTGGGTGCGGGGGCGGCTGGTCAGCCGGGCGTGCAGAAGGAGTAGAGCGTCACGTGCACCGTCGCACCGGTGGTGGTGTTACCGGCGGCATCGGTGGCCAGGACCGCGACCGGGATCCGCGTGGTCGCTCCGGGCCTGGGCAGGTCGCCGAGCACGCCCCGGAACTGGCCGCCACGCAGCTGAGCCATGTTCTGCTCGTAGGACCGCTTCTCGAGCGTGTAGCGCAGACGGACCCGCAGTTCACCCGAGTCGGTACGGTCGTCGGCGACGAGCGCGGTGACCGTGCTCGCGGTCGGCCCGAACGGGCAGCCCGCCGGATCAAGTTCGGTCGGACTCGCGGTGACCCGGTCAACGATGGGCGCGGTGGTGTCCGACGGCGGTGCGGGACTGGTGGACGACGTGGGCACCGGCGTCGCGGGCTGTGAGCCGCCCGGGGGACGCACCGACCGGCTCGGCTCGACCGTGGTGCCGCCCGTCGGGACGGTCCCCGTACCGGTCGGGGTGGGTGAAGCGGGGGTGCCGACCGTCGGCACGTCGGACGTCGGCGTCGGCTGCTGTGCGGCCGGAACTCCGACGGTCGGGACGGTCCCGGCGGTCAGATCCGTGCGGGCCTCGGTGGCCGCCGCCGCACCGACCGACGGTGGCTCGTCCTTCCCGGCGTAGCTGAGTCCGGCAACGCCGACCAGCATCGCCGCCACCAGGCCGGACCCGACCAGCGCCGCCCGGGACCGTCCGGTCCGCCGAGGTACGGATCCGTCGGCGGCCTCGCCCACCGATGTCGGCGCAGAGGTGCCGACCGCCGTGCTGGCCACGCTGATGCCGCCCCCGCTGCCGTCCGGGAACGGAAACAGCGCCGCCAGCAGCGCTGCCCGGCGAGCCAGCTCGCGCCACCCGCGTTCCTCCCAGTCGTCCCCGTAGGCACCGGCGGCTACCTCCTCCAGGCTGGCGAGGAAGACCTGCGCGGGCTGTGGACGGTCGTCGGGCCGCTTGGCCATCCCGTCGCGCAGCAGGCCGTGCACCGGGCGCGGCGCCCGATCGGTGGGGATCGGCGCCCGGATGTGCTGCCGGCGCAGCGTGGCCAGATCCCGCCCGTCGAACGGCGGGTGGCCGGTGAGGCATTCGAAGAAGGTGGCGGTGGCGGCGTAGATGTCGCAGGCCGGGCTGGCCGGCGCACCGGACCACTGCTCGGGAGCCATGTAGCGGGGGGTGCCGGTGACAGTGCCACCGGAGGCGGCACCGACCGGCATGGCGATGCCGAAGTCGGCGAGCTTGCTCGCGCCCTCGGCAGTCACCAGCACGTTCTCGGGTTTGTAGTCACGATGTACCACGCCGCGCGCGTGCGCCGCACCGAGCCCGGCCAGGGAACCCTTGAGCACGCAGAGCGCCGACTCCGGTGTGGTGGGGCCCTGCGCACGCAGCATCTGGCGCAGCGACACGCCGTTGACCAACTCCATCACGATCGCCGCCCCGCCGGGCGCCTCGACGTACTCGTAGAGGCGACAGATGTGCGGGTCGTCAATGTCGGCAAGCCGCCGCGCCTCGTCCCGGAAGTCGGCCCGCAACAGCTCGTCGTCGGGCCCGGTGGTCAGATACTTGATCGCCACCGCGGTGCCGGTGGCGTCGTGCACGGCGAGATCGACGCTGCCGGAGGCACCGGCACCGAGCCGACGGACCGGGGTGTAGCCGGAGACCTGCCAACCGTTCATGTCGCCACTATCCGTGCCACGCGCAAGTGAACGGTGCCGCTGAACACGCGATCATTATCGCCACCGCCGCCAGTGACGCCATCGGCCCGGCGGGTGCACCGACCCCACCGGGTGGCCAACTGGTGAGTCGTCCGGTGGGCACGGTCGGCGGCCTACCCGCTGCGCCTGGTGCCGCCGACCGGCGCTGAGCTGCACCGCCCCGACGTTTGACCGGGCTCGGCGACGGAAAGTGTGGCGGGATGAGATGGGCCCGTCACGCCGTACCCGCCGCCGTCACCGCCCTCGCCGCGCTCGCCGCCCGTGACCTGCTGCAACGCGAGCACGCGCTGAGGCGCAACTTCCCGCTGCTGGGTCGCGCCCGCTACCTGCTCGAATCGCTCGGGCCGGAGCTGCGGCAGTACATCGTGGCCGGCAACAACGAGGAACGTCCGTTCACCCGGGACCAACGCCGCTGGGTGTACGCGTCGGCGAAGCGGCAGAACAACTACTTCGGGTTCGGCACCGACAACGACATCGAGTACAGCCCGGGATATCCGGTCATCAAGCACCGCACCTTCGGTCGGGCGGTACCGCCGTCGACGCCGACTACCGGGCACGAGGTGCGGCTGCCGTCGGCGAAGGTGCTCGGAGGCGCGCGACGCCGCACCCACGCGTTCCGCCCCGCATCGGTGGTGACCATCTCCGGGATGAGCTTCGGCTCCCTGTCCGGCCCCGCTGTCGAGGCGTTGAACCGGGGCGCGGCGCTCGCCGGCTGCCTGCACAACACCGGCGAGGGCGGGCTGTCCCCGTATCACCGCAACGGCGGCGAGCTGATCCTGCAACTGGGTACCGCGTACTTCGGCTGCCGCGACGATCGGGGCCGGTTCGACCTGGCCCGGCTCAAGGACGTGGTCGCCGGCGCACCGGTGCGGGCGCTGGAGATCAAGCTCAGTCAGGGGGCCAAGCCCAGCCTGGGTGGCCTGCTGCCGGGGGCGAAGGTGTCGGCGGAGATCGCCGCGACCCGGGGAATCCCGGTCGGACGGGACTGTGTCAGCCCCTCGCGGCACGCGGAGTTCGCCGACTGCGACAGCCTGCTCGACTGGGTGGAACTCCTGGCCACCGAGACCGGTCTGCCGGTCGGTATCAAATCGGCCGTGGGCGACCTCGATTTCTGGACCGAGCTGGCCGACCTGATGCGCGACACCGGCCGAGGCGTCGACTTCGTCACCATCGACGGCGGCGAGGGCGGCACCGGGGCCGCGCCACTGATCTTCACCGACTCCGTGTCGCTGCCGTTCCAGCAGGGCTTCGCCCGGATCTATCCCATCTTCGCCGAACGTGACCTGCACGAGCAGGTCGTCTTCGTCGGCTCCGGCAAGCTCGGCCTGCCCGACAACGCGGTGGTCGCGTTCGCGCTCGGCTGCGACCTGGTGGCCGTGGGCCGGGAGGCGATGCTGGCGATCGGCTGCATCCAGGCGCAGAAGTGCCACACCGACACCTGCCCCACCGGAGTGGCCACCCAGAACGCCTGGCTGACCCGGGGGCTGGACCCGGCATCGAAGTCGGTCCGGGCGGCGCACTACCTCAAGACGCTGCGGCGGGACCTGATGAAGGTCGCCGAGGCGTGCGGGGTGGAGCATCCAGGGCTGATCGACACCGACGCCGTGGAGATACTCGGCGGGCGGACCAGCGCCACTCCGCTGCGCGAGGTGTACGGGTACCAACCTGGCTGGGGCCTACCGTCGGCGGCCGACCGCAAGGCGGTCGTGGAGCTGATGTCCACCGAGGCACCCCAGGGCGGCAGCGCTCCCCCGTCACCGACCGCCCAGCGTTGACGCCCGACGTTTCACACCAGCCGCCGACGGTGGTTTCGAGCCCCGCGCGGGTCGACCGGGGCCGACCCGCGCGCGTCCGGGTCGCCAAAGGACGGATCACGTTCGTGCCATCTCAGCACGGATCAGCGGCAGGCCCCTCCTCCGGCGTCGACCGTCATCACCGTCCTGGGCGGCGTCGCCTGTAGGGCGGGTGGTACCCGACGCGTCGGAACGGTCGAGTGACTGATCCGGACCGACGGGACCGGCCGCCAGAGCAGGTTGACGGTAGCGCCGCCGGGACCCGACAGACGTTGCCGGCCCCGGTAGCCGAGCCGGCGATAGAGACGCAGGTCGTCGTCGTGCACCTCCGCGTACGCGGGCAGGCCGAGGTTGTCCATGTACCGGTGGCTGCCGGCGAGGACGGCGGCGGCCTGACGAGCCCGGTCGGCGTCCGGGGGTGCGGCGAGGAACGCGAGGTGGTTGTGTGCCTCGGCGGGCCGCCGCGCGGCAAGGAGATGGTCGACGCGACGGAAGCGCACGGCGTGTTCGCCGCTGGCGTCGTCGAGTCGCTCGTCGTAGCGGGGTGGCGGCGGGATCGGGCGATAGCGGTGGAACCAGACGGTGGCGGCGGTCCCGTCCTTGAGCAGGAACGCGTCGCCGAACAGCAGGGCGTGCTCGGTCCAGATGCGGGCCACGGCGGCGATCACGGCGGCACGGCGCCGCTCATCGGGCACGAGCCACGCGCCGAGGGACGTGGGGACGATCGTGGCGGTGAGCAGGTCGACGATCCAGTCGACGTCGCACCATCGGGCACGGTTGACCGGCAGGGTGACGTGCATGGTTACTCCTGGTGAGGCATGAAGTCGGAAAAGTAGGTGATGGGCCGGTGCCAGGCAGTCACACGCCGGCAGGCCCGGGACGGTCGACGGTGTAGACCGCCGTCAGGTGTCGCGTCGCGCGGCCACGACCGACGTGGCGGCGCGGAGGTGGCAGCGAGCGGTCAGGCGGGCCGGCTGCGCGGGCGTGGCGAGCGGGAGGGGCGTCTCCGGGTACGCGCCAGCCGGGTCACCCGGCCGCTGACCGCTGGCGGCGACCAGCCGGCCACGGCCATGTCGACCGGGCCGCTGTGCGACGTCGGTGCCGACTCGGCGCCGCTGGTGCCGGGAGCCGGCGACGAGGGCGGCGGACCCGGCGTACGGTCGGCCTGCCCGTCCCGCTCGTGCAGTCCACCGTCGACGATCTCCTCGCCGCTGTGCGGCAGCGAAGCCGCCGGGTGGCCGGACCGGTGACGGATGACGTGGTGGACGGAGCCGATCTGCCGGGCGCTGTCCGCGCCGGCGTCGGCCCGGTCCGGCCTGGCCGGTAGCGCGGGTTCGGCTTCCGGTGCCGGTAGCATGGCGGGATCCGGATCGGGTCGGGGGGTCGGGTCCACCGGTGCCGGAGCGGGTTGGGGCAGCTCGACGACCGGATCCAGCACGTCGAGCACCGGCTCCAGCCCCACCACTACGGAGTCCAGCAGCGGCAACTCGGCATCCAGCAGCTCCACAAGGGCGGCGATGAGCGGCGCTGCGAGCGTCCCGGCCTCGGCGACCACGACGGCCACCTCGTCGCGTACCGCCTCGGGCAGTCGCGCCAGCGGCTCCGCCGATCGGCTGTGGGGCCGGCTCGCAGCTGGCGACCCGGCCGTCCGCTGCGCTGCCGGTGTCGCACCCGCCGGGTGGGCAGCGACCCGAGGTGCGCTCGGCCTCGGTCTCGACATGCTCGGGTCGGTCGACGGTGGCGCATACCCAGCCGGTGGCGCCGGGTCAGCCGGTGGCGCGGTGTCCTGCGGTGGTCGCCCACCGGCAGGTGGTGACGGCGGTTCCGCCGGCCTGGCGTCGGCGGGTGGTTCGGGCTCGTCGGGCGGAAGCGGTCGGGGCGGATCGGACCTGGGCGGTGGGGCCGGCGGCGATGGGGCCGGCGGCGGGGGCTCCGGGGCGGGCGGATCCGACGTGAGTGCCGGGGCGAGCAGACCTCGAACGAGGTCGCCGACGCGGGGCGTTGCTCCGCCCTGAGTGACGGCCGGCGGCTCCCCGGCGGCCCGGGCGGAATCGGCCGAGGCGACGTCGTAGGCGCACCATGCCGCCCCGGCGACCGCGGTCAGGAAACCGAGTCGTAGGACCGCGCGGGCGAGGCCACGCCGTCGTCTCGTCACCGGCGCCTCCCGTGCCCGACCGCCACCCGCTGCGAACGCACCCTAACTCACTGCGACAGCACGGTCACGAGCCACGGGCGTGTCGATCCGCCAGGTTCCCAACTGGTCCAACCAGTTGACGGGTTGATGTGCCCTGGGCCACACTGCCGGGCATGGCATTCGTCCCCGTCACCCGGGCCTCCGTCTCCGACCTGGTCTTCGGACAGTTGCGCGACGCCATCGTCAGTGGCACCTACCGCACCGACGACACGCTGCCCGGCGAACGGGAGCTGGCGACGACCTTCCAGGTGAACCGACATGCGGTCCGGGAGGCGCTGCGTCGGTTGCAGCAACTCGGCCTGGTCCGGATCAGCCAGGGCGGGGCCACCCGGGTGCTGGACTGGCGGGTGCACGCCGGTCTGGATCTCGCGCTGTCGCTGGTGCGCTCCGGCGACGTACTGCCGGTCGCCACCCTGGTCCGCGACATGATGGACATGCGGGCCTGCATCGGCGTCGACGCGGCCCGGCTCTGCGCCCGCCGGGCCGACGACGCGGCGCGGCGACGGATCGTCCGCGCGGTGGAGGAGTTCGCCGACCTCGCACCCGATCTGACCGCGATGGGTGAGGCCAACATCGCCGTCTGGCGGTTGATCCTGGACGGCTGCGGCAACACCGCGTACCTGCTGGCCTTCAACAGCCTGGTGGCCGGCGCCCTGGCGGTGGCCGAGGTGCCGCCCCAACGGCGCGCCACCGAACTGCTCGACGTCACCGGGCACCGCCGGCTGGCGTCGGCAATCGCCGACGGCCGGGACGTCGAGGCCGCCGAAGAGGCCCGATCGCTGCTCACCGCCGCGCTCACCGCCCCGACCAGAAAGGACAGCCGGGCATGATCCCCGCCGTGCTCTACGCCATCCCCGCGTTCCTCCTGCTCATCACCGTCGAGGCGCTGTCGTACCGGTTCGCGCCCGACGACGCCGAACGGGGTTACGAGGCCCGGGACACCACCACCAGCCTGACCATGGGGGCCGGCAGCCAGGTGATCGGCGTGCCGTGGAAGCTGCTCACGATCGGCCTGTACGCCGCCGCCTACACGATCTCGCCGTTCAGTCTCTCCCCCGGCGACTGGTGGGTCTGGGTGTTGTTGTTCTTCGCCGACGACTTCGCCTACTACTGGTTCCACCGGGCCCACCACGAGGTGCGACTGCTGTGGGCGGGACACGTGGTGCACCACTCCAGCGTGTTCTTCAACTTCTCCACCGCGCTGCGGCAGAGCTGGACACCGATGACCTCGCTGCCCTTCTGGCTGGGCCTGGCCCTGCTCGGCATTCCACCGTGGATGATCTTCCTTCAGCAGTCGATCAGCCTGCTCTACCAGTTCTTCCTGCACACCGAGCGGATCAACCTGCTGCCCCGACCGATCGAGTTGCTGTTCAACACCCCCTCACATCACCGGGTGCACCACGGCTCGAACGACGAGTACCTGGACCGCAACTACGGCGGCATTCTGATCATCTGGGATCGACTCTTCGGGACCTTCCAGGCTGAGGGCGACGCGGTCCGGTACGGCCTGACCAAGAACATCGGCACCTACAACCCGCTGCGGGTGGCGACCCACGAGTACGCGGCCATCTGGCGGGACCTGCGCACCGCCAGGTCCTGGCGGGAGCGGCTCGGGTACCTGCTGCGCCGCCCGGGCTGGCAGCCGGCCCGATGAACACCGCGACCGGCACCGGCCGGAGGCTGGTGGACACGCGGCTGCGGCGGCCGGACCGGGATGGGGTGTTGCTCTGGGCGTTCGCCGTCGTGGCGGCCGTCGAACTGGTCGCCGTCGCCACCGACGTGCTCGCGGTGCAGTGGTTGGCCAAGCCGCTGCTGGCGCCGCTGTTGCTGGCCTGGCTGTGGCGGGTCCGCGCGGCGAACGCCCCGATCGCGGTCGGCCTGCTGCTCGCCACCGCCGGAGACGTCGCGCTGCTGATGCCGTCGGACGCCGCGTTCCTGGTCGGGATGGGCTGTTTCCTCGGCACCCAGTTGGCGCTCGTCACCGCGTTCGTGGGTCACCGCCGGGCCCGACCGGCGGCGCTGGCCGGGTACCTGGCGCTGTGGGTGGTGGCGAACGCGCTGCTGTGGCCGCGGCTGGGCGAGCTGCGGCTGCCGGTGCTCGGGTACAGCCTGGCGCTGTGCCTGATGGCGGCGACCGCGACCGCGCTCGGTCTGCGGGTCGCGCTCGGCGGCGCGCTGTTCCTCTTCTCGGACCTGTTGATCGGCCTCGGTGCGGCCGGTACGACGGTGCCCGGACACAGCGTGCTGGTGATGGCGACCTACAGCGCCGCACTGTTCCTGATCAGCACCGGCTGGGCAGCGGCGAGCCGGCACCGACCCTAATGGCCCTGGTAGAGGGCGGCGACCTCGTCGGCGAAATGATCCTGCACCGCCTCCCGCTTGATCTTGAGCGTGGGGGTGAGTTCCCCGTCCACCTCGGTGAGATCCCGGTGCAGGATCCGGAAGGTCTTGACCTGTTCGGCCCGGGAGATGCTGCGGTTGGCCCGGTCGATCGCCATCTGGATCTCGCCACGTAACGCCGGATCGTCCCGCAACGCGGACACCGACGCCCCGGGGTGCCCGTGCTGCTCCCGCCAGCGCGTCCACGCCTGCGGGTCCACCGTCACCAGCGCGGCGACGTAGGGGCGACCGTCGGCGACCAGCATCACCTGACTGATCAGCGGATGCGCTCGGATCCGCTCCTCGATCGGCGCAGGCGCGATGTTCTTGCCGGCGGCCGTGACCATGATGTCCTTCGTCCGTCCGGTGATCCGCAGGAAGCCGCCGTCGTCGATCGTGCCGAGGTCGCCGGTACGCAGCCACCCGTCGTCGGTCAACGCCGCCCGGGTGGCCTCCGGGTTGTTCCAGTAGCCGCCGAACACCACCTCGCCCCGGGCGTGGATCTCGCCGTCGTCGGCGATGCGGATCCGTACCCCCGGCAGTGGTTTCCCGACCGTGCCGATCCGCATCGCCGTCGGCAGGTTCGCGGTAAGCGCGGGGGAGGTCTCGGTCAACCCGTACCCCTCCAGCACGGTGATTCCGGTGCCCCGGAAGAAGTGACCCAGCCGCTCCCCCAGCGGCGCGCCGCCCACGATGGCCATCCGGCACCGTCCGCCGAGTGCGGCGCGCAACCGGCGGTACGCGGCGAGGTCGAACACCAGGTGCGCCAGGCGGAGCAGCCTTCCGGGGCCACGTGACGTGTCCAGCGCGCGGCTGTACCGCACGGCCGCCCGCTCGGCGAGGCCGAAGAGCCATCCCCGGTGCGCGTCCTCGGCGGTGTGCCGGGCCTGGTCGTGCAGCTTCTCGAACATCCGGGGCACGGCGAGGATGAAGGTGGGCTTGAACCGGCGCAACTGGTCGAGCACCCCGGAGATGTCGGCGCTGTGCACCATGGTGGCGCGGTTGTGCACCATGCCGATCTGGATCAGTCGGGCGAAGGCGTGCGCCAGCGGCAGGAACAGCACAGTCGTCGCACCCGGATGCAGCAACTGGGGCAGCACCGCGGTGGCGTTGCCGATGTCGGCGGCGAGATTGCGGTGCGCCAGCACGCAGCCCTTCGGCGGGCCGGTGGTGCCGCTGGTGTAGACGATGGTGGCGATGTCGGCGCCGGTCACGGCGGCTCGACGCGCATCCACCTCGGTGGCGTCGATGGCGCGGCCCCGCGCCACCAGCTCGATGAGATCACCGGCGTCGATACGCCAGGTCTGCCGCAACTCGGGCAGCTCCGAACGCAGATCGGCCACGCTGAAGGCGTGGTCCGCGGTCTCCAGCACGCAGCCGACCGCACCGGAGTCGCCGAGCATCCAGCGGATCTGTTCCGGGCTGGAGGTGTCGTAGATCGGCACGGTCACCGCGCCGATCGACCAGAGCGCATAGTCCACGAGCGTCCACTCGTACCGGGTGCGGCTGAGCAACCCGACCCGGTCGCCGTGCGCGACCCCGGCAGCGACGAAACCGCGGGCCACCGCGACCACGTCATCGCGGAACTGCCGGCAGGTCACCGGCAGGGCGCCGCCCCGCCCGGAGCGGCGCACCGGCCACGACCGGGGATCCGGGTCGGGCCGGACGAACTGCACCGCGTCCGGGTCCTCGGCCGCGTTGCGCCACACCTGCTCCGCCAGGGTGGTGTCCTCGCCGCTGACGATCGGCTCGACCGCTGTCTCCCGCATGCCCGCTCACCTGCCGTCGCGTCACCCAGCCAAGGCCACCCGAACAGATGCTGAACTCCCCCCACGCGCCGCGCCCTGAGAACCCCCGAATCCACCCCGCGCCATCCCACCTCGTGCTACCCCCGACACCCCCACCCCACCGCCGCCCCCACCCCACTTCGTCGATCTTGCAGTTCCGGTCGGCGAAACAACCCTTTCGTGGCTTTCGCGGGGACAAAAAGTGCAAGATCGACGAGAGCTGGGCGGGGGCGGTCACCAGTCATGGACGGTGCCGTCCTGGAGCCGGTTGAACGGCAGGTACGCCGGTTGGTACGGGAACCGGGCGGCGGCCTCCTCGTCCAGTTCGACGCCGAGACCCGGCTGCTCACCCGGGTGCAGGTAGCCGTCGGTGAAGGTGAACGACTGGCGGAACACCTCGTCGGTGAGGGCGCCGTGCCGCATGTACTCCTGGATGCCGAAGTTGTGGATGGCCAGGTCAAGGTGGAGCGCGGCGGCCATGCCGACCGGCGAGATGTCGGTCGGCCCGTGGATGCCGGACTTGATCTGGTACTGCGCGGCGAAGTCGAGCAGCTTGCGCATCGCGGTGATGCCGCCGGTGTGGGTGACCGCGGAACGCACGTAGTCGATCAACTGTTCCCGGATCAGGGTCTGGTAGTCCCAGACGGTGTTGAACACCTCGCCGATCGCCAGCGGGGTGATGGTGTGCTGACGGACCAGTCGCAGCGCGTCCTGGTTCTCCGCCGGGGTGCAGTCCTCCAGCCAGAACAGGTCGTACGGTTCCAGGGCCTTGCCTAGCCTCGCGGCCTGGATCGGGGTCATCCGGTGATGCCCGTCGTGCAGCAGCGGCAGTTCGGGCCCGAACTCGTTGCGGACCGCCTCGAAGACGCCGGGCAGGTGGCGCAGGTACGCCCGGGTGTCCCAGTCCTCCTCGGCCGGCAACGGGGTGCGCTGCGCCGGCTCGTAGTCGTAGCGCTTACCGTCGGCGCTGGGCTGGGTGGCCACCCCGTACACGGCGTTGATGCCGGGCACCGAGGTCTGCACCCGGATGGACCGGAAGCCGAGGTCGAGGTGGGCCCGGATGGAGTCGAACAGCTCCGGCAGGTCCCGCCCGGAGGCATGGCCGTACGCCATGATGCCGGTGCGGGACGCGCCGCCGAGCAGCTGGTAGAGCGGCATCCCCGCGGCCTTGGCCTTGATGTCCCAGAGCGCGACGTCAACCGCGGCGATGGCCGCCATGGTGACCGGCCCGCGCCGCCAGTACGCCGAGCGGTACAGGAACTGCCAGGTGTCCTCGATACGGTGCGCGTCGCGCCCGAGCAGCAACGGCACGACGTGGTCGCGCAGGTACGAGGCGACGGAGAGTTCGCGCCCGTTGAGCGTGCCGTCACCGAGGCCGGTGATGCCGTCCTCTGTGGTGATCCTCAGGGTGACGAAGTTGCGATCCGGGCTGGTGACGATGACGTCGGCGGCCACGATCTTCACGAGGGGTGCCTTTCCCGCGGGCCGTTGAACCCGGCGGCGGCACCGGCGGCGAGTCGGGGGAACCCGCGTTGAGCTCGACGTTGTACTGGCCCGAGATGCTAGGCCACAACGCCACCGCGCCGCCATCCGCGGCCGGGAACCTCCCTCGGCCGACCGCCTGCCCGATGTGGCCCAGCGCCATCCCTTCCACCCGGCACGCCGGCTCCCGTCCGGGTGGTGCGTACGATGCGGCACATGGCGTTGTTGCACCGAGCGGACATCCGTCCCACCAAGCTGGAACTGTTGGCGGCCTGGCTGCCGACCCGCGACTGGTACGAAGGCGGCGTCGACGTGAGACGCGTGGCCGGGTACCGGTTCGACGACCCGGCCGGGCAGGTGGGCATCGAGACGCTACTCGTCGCCGGCGGCGACGGGCCGGTGCACCAGGTGCCGTTGACCTACCGTGGGGCGCCGCTGGATGGTGCCGACGAGTGGCTGGTGGGCACCACCGAGCACTCGGTGCTGGGTCGGCGCTGGGTCTACGACGCGGTCGGCGACCCGGTGTACGCGGCGGCTCTGGCCGAGGCCGTCCTGGCCGGCACGGGACAGGCCGAGGAGTACTTCGAGGTTGACGGCCGGCGCGAGGTACGCCCGCCCAGCATGGCCATCACCAGCGACGCTCCCGCCGTCGCCGTGCCTGCGGTCGGCGCGGTGCTCCGGGTGGTCGACGGCGACCCGACGCTCATCGTCACCGACACCGTGGAACTGGGGGTGATCCGCCGCCCCGGATCCACCGCCGCCCCCGCCGGTGCCACCTTGACCGGCAGCTGGGACGACGTCCGGCTCTCGCTGGCGTACGCCGCGCCGCGCTGAACCGGCACGGACGCCGCGACGGCCCCGCGCCGCGCCATGTGCGCGTCAGTCGGTGAAGGCGGACAGGTCGAACCGGGTCAGGCGGTCCGGGTCGGCGATCACGTCGATCTCGGCGATGCGGCCGTCGCGGATGCTGAACGCCATCACCGACAGTGGGCGGCCCGTCGCCATGACGACCACCCCGGCGGCACCGTTGATCAACGCGGGCCGCGCGAACGGCGAGAATCGTCCGAACGTCGTGGCCTGGGCGGCCACCGCCGGAGCGCTGGTGATCACGGTGGTGTGGCGGGTGCGGGTGGTGCCGCCGTCGGCACGAAGCACCACGTCCGGGTGCAGCACGGCGACGAGTCCCTCGAGGTCACCGTCCCGGGCTGTGGCGAGGAACGCGTCGACCAGCGCGCGCTGCCGGGCGAGGTCACGGTCGGTCGGCGGGGCCTGTCCGCGTACCCGACGGCGGGCTCGGCTGGCCAGCTGCCGTGCGGTGGCCGGCGACCTGTCGATCATCGGGGCGATCTCGTCGAAGGGCACCCCGAACATGTCGTGCAGCACGAACGTGAGACGTTCGGCGGGCGTCAGCGTGTCGAGCACCACCAACAGCGCCAGCCCCACCGAGTCGGCCAGCATGGCGGCCTGCTCGGGATCGTCGGGTCCGGCGGGCGTGATCACCGGGTCCGGCACCCGGACGTCCCACGGCTCCTCGCGCCGCCGCTGCCGGCTGCGCAGGATGTTCAGGCACACGCGGGAGACCACAGTGGTCAGCCAGGCGGCGAGGTTGTCCACCTCGTCGTGGTCGGCGCGGGAGAGCCGTAGCCACGTCTCCTGCACGGCGTCATCCGCCTCGCCGAGCGATCCGAGCATCCGGTAGGCCACCGAATGCAGGTACGGCCGTTGCTGCTCGAACCGCTCGGCCAACCAGGCGGACTCGCCCACGCCACTCCCCTTCCTGAAGGTTCACCCACCCGACCCCGGCCGGAGCCTGAATGTGACGAGCACCGGTCTGGATGTGCCGAGGGTGCCAGCGCCCGGCGGGACGGGTGCCGCCGGTCAGGCCAGGATGACGGGGTTGGTCAGGGCCGCCATCCGCCGATCCGGGTGGCGTACCTCGGCCCGGACGAAGCCGCCCTCCCGCGCGGCGGTGCGCCAGCGGACCGTGCCCGTCCCGTCGGCGGGAAGTCGCTCGCGGAGCACGGTGCCGCGTTCGGTGTGCAGACCGACGACGCCGGACGGCACCCCGGACACCCGCAACCGCACCTCGATCGGCTCGCCGCCGGAGTCCAGGCGTTCACCGACACCGACCACGCGATCACCGCTCGCGGCGGTGAACGCCAGGTCGACGGCGGCGGAGCCGGCGATCCAGCTCCGGCCGGTCCGCAGGCCGGCGAGGACCGCGTCGACGCCCAGTTCCTCGGCGAAGACCACGGTGTGCGGGGTGCCGAGCTGACCGGCGAGGTGAGTGTCGCTGTTGCCGACCGCCGGCCACCACCGTCCCCGATGGATGTCGTGGCCGAGGTTGCGTCCCCACTCGGCCAGCGCCGCCTCGTTGTCCGCGTTCCACGGCAGGTCCGAGCGCCACTGTCCGTTCCACACCTCCACCGCGTCGAAGCACCGGTACGGATAGGCCAACGTCCCCGACTCGTACGGCGCGTACGGGTGGGCGGCCACGCAGATCCCGCCCCCTCGGCGTACCCGGGCCAGTTGCCGGTCGATGGCGTCGTCGCGGACCCCGTACCGCCACTCGACCGGATGCCCGGGGTCGAGGCCGAGGGCGAGCCAGTGACCGGTGTGAGTGGTGACCTCCTGTCCGAGGATGACCAGCAGGTCATCGCCCGCGTACCGGCTCCACTCATCGTGCCCGGCCGTGGTGTTGTGCTCGGTGGTGGCGACGAAGTCCAGCCCGATCTCGCGGGCGGCGGCGGCGAGCTGCCCCGGGGTGAGTTCGCCGCCGGCGGAGAGCGTCGTGTGCAGGTGGACGTCGCCCCGATACCAGCCGGGCTTCGAGCACACCGGCTCGCTCTTTCCCCGTGAGGCCGACGTGCGTGGCCAGCTCAGCTGATCGGGGTGGTGCACCACTGGGGCAGACTACCGCCGGTCCCGGCACCCGCTGCCGCCCGGTACGCGGCGGCAGCGGGTGCCGTAACGGATCGGACCACCTCCGCGCGCTATGTGGCGGAGCAAACCGGGGCCAGGTCCGCCCCTGACCCGGTGCCCTGGAAACCGAACTCAGTCGACTGACCAGCGGCCACGGAGCCGTTGTAGCTGACATTGGCGAACTGGACCGTTCCGGTGTTGCCACTGCGGTTGGCGTTCCACGCGTTGGTGACGGTGGCGCCGGACGGCAGGGCGACGGTCACCGTCCAACCATCGATCGACGATCCCGTCGGGGTCACCCGGATCGTGGCTACAAAACCACCGTTCCACTGGTTCAGCGACACCGACGCGGTGCAACCCGCCGCCGGCGGCGGAGTGGTGGGCGGCGCGGTCGTCGGAGGCGCGGTCGTCGGAGGAGCGGTCGTCGGAGGCGGAGTGTCGCCGCCGATCGCACCCGGGACCGCCCGCAGGGCGTCGTACCAGACGGCGGCCATCTTGCTGTAGCCACGAGCGTTGGGGTGTACGCCGTCCGCCAGGTCCGCCAGCGTCAACGCGTTGTACATGTCCACCAGGTGCACGCGACGCCCGGCGTCAACCTTGCTCTGCACGATTCCGGGTATCGCCGCGTTGAACGTGCGCACCTGACTGTCCGCTCCGGACAGCGGCACGATGGTGGCGACGAACACATCGGCCGCCGGCGCGGTGGCGGTGATCTTGTCGATCAGCGTGGACAGCCGGGACGGTGCGCCGGACGAGTTGCCGAACATGTCGTTGGTCCCGATGTGCAGCATCACCGTGCGGGGTGTGGTGGCCCGCAGCCAATTGACCACGTTGGCGTCGATCTGCGCGATAGTCCACCCCGAGTGGCCCTCGTGGTTGCGGTCACCCAGACTGCTCGGGCCGTTGGACATGGAGCCGACGAAGTCGACCTGATGGCCGCCGGCCACCAGCTTCTGCCAGAGGTCGATCCGGTAACCGCCGGGCACATTGAACCCGTCGGTGATCGAGTCGCCGAGCGGCATCACCCGTACTGCGGCGTCGGCTGCGGCGTTGGTCGGGCTGGTGGCGATGGCCGTGGTGGCCACGACGGCGGCAAGGGCGGCGAAGATCGCCGACACTTTCAATCTCCGTAGCATGGGCACATTCCCCGATCTGATCCGTTGCGGTTGGTCGAGTCGCCACGGCCGTTGGCGCGTCATGCGTGGTGACGATGGCTGCGGAGGACGGTCGTGCCCACGATCCATCCACTGACGGTGCCACGAATGCGCTCACGGCGGAGGCCGACCATCGCGCTGGCCGGACGGACCGGTCGACACGCCGAGATGCGTCGCGCCCGAACGCAGCCAATCCATGCGCTCGGAGCTGCCCGAACTCCCATAGGGAGGCTAGCCGAAGGACCTCTGCACGGACAAGATCCGACCAGCTCTTCCCCCACAATGCAGTGACAGACGCCGATCGACTGCCGCTCGGTCGGTAGGGCCTGCGACAGGACGCCCACCGGCGACCCCCTACCCAGGGAGGAGGTGGAGGTCCGCCCAGTGGCCACAGCTGAGGCTCCTGGTCGGGCGCGGCGGGCAGTCGCTCGAACCAGCATCTACAGACATGACTGACAACCTGTCGCGGCGGGCGTACCGGCACCGCCCCCTGATGGTCTTCGTCTCGGCGATGGCGGTGCTCGCCGTCGTCTGTGCGGTCGGCGTCGTGGCCGACCAGCGGGTCCTGACCGGCGTGCCGATCTGGCTCAAGCCGTTCAAGTTCTCGGTGTCGTTCGTCCTGTACGGCGGCACCCTGGTCTGGCTGCTCTCCCTGCTACGTCGCCGTAGCCGGGTCGCGGAGTGGGCGGTGACCGTGATGGTCGCCATGGGTGTGGTGGAGATGTGCATCATCGTCGGACAGGTGCTCCGCGGCACCACCAGCCACTACAACGAGACCAGCCCGGTCAACGCTTTGCTGTGGCAGCTGATGGGTGCAGCGATCATGGTGCTGTTCGTCGCGCACGTCGTCGTCGGTGTCGCGGTGCTACGGCAGCCGATCGCCGGCCGCGCCGGCCGCTACGCGATCGGTCTGGGGCTCGGGCTGGCGGCACTCGGCATGCTGGTGGCGGTACCGATGACCCTGCCGGATCAGGCTTCGGTGATCGAGGGCGTCGCCGGGGCGCACAGTGTGGGCGTGCCCGACGGCGGGCCGGGGCTGCCGCTGGTCGGCTGGAGCACGACCGGTGGGGATCTGCGGATCGGGCACTTCGTGGGGCTGCACGGAATGCAGGTGTTGCCGGTCCTGGCTCTGCTGCTGAGCCGGTTCACCGGTGGTGCGTTGGACGAGCGCACCCGGGCACGGTTGCTGCTCGTCGTAGGCGCCGGTTACGGTGCGGCGACCGTACTGCTGACCTGGCAGGCGCTGCGCGGGCAGCCGCTGCTCCGGCCGGACACGCTCACCCTGGCCGCTGCGGCGGCGCTGGCGGTGGCGACCGTAGCCGCTGCCGGCGCGGTGCTGGCCCGACACCGGTTTTCGGCGACCACAGTCGAACATCGGCCGGCGGGTCCGGGTGAGCGGCGGGCGGCGGGTCCGCGCGACGGGCGGGTCGCGGGTGACGAGCGGACGGAGGTGACCGTGTGAGCGCCACGTTGTTCTCCTTGACCTTCGCGGTGGCGGCACCCTTCTGGGCGCTGATGATCCTGCTGCCGAACTGGACGATGACCCACCGGATCATCCGATCACCGCTGATCGTGGTGCCGGTCGTGGCGATCTACGCGATCCTGGTGGTCCCGGCGTTCGCAGAGGTCCTGCCGGCGGTGATCGACCCCACCCTCGACGGCGTACGGGAGTTGTTGGGCACTGCCGACGGTGCCGCGGCGGCCTGGGCACACTTCGTCGCCTTCGACCTGTTCGTGGGCCGCTGGGCCTGGCTCGACAGCCGGGAACGGGCAGTTCCACCGCTGGTGATGGCGCCGGTGCTGCTGCTGACGATCCTGCTGGGCCCGATCGGTCTGGCCGCCTATCTGGTCGTACGCACCCGATGGGCTGACCCGACGACCGCTGCCGGCCCCGACGAGCACCGCCTAGGCTGAGGCCGTGAGCTGGGTGGGACGGCTGTTCGACGCGCGCGACAGCCTGGTGCGGATGGTGCTGCTCATCCTCTCCGGCCTGGGCTACCTGTTCTTCGGTGCCCTGTCCGCACCGACCACCACCCAGTGGATCCTCGCGGTGCTCGCCTTCGCGGTCGGGCTGTCGCTGCACCACCGGCCGCTGGCCAGCATGCTGATCCAGACCGCGCTGCTGGCGGTGGCGATCTGGCTGGTCGACGACTTCATGATCAACCAGGTGGGTGCCAGTTGGGCGCTGCTCGAACTGACCATGGCCGCCCGCCGGGGGCGGACCATCTGGCTGGCGGCGGGGCTGCTGGCCGTGGTCGACCTGACCGACTCGATCGGCGATCCGCTGGCGCGTCTGCTCTCCGGTGTGTTCGGGCTGCTGCCGGAGGTCGGCGTTCCGCTGCTGCTCGGGCTGGTCATCCGGACCACCCGGGAACTCGGGCAGCAGTCGCGGCAGCGGGCCGAGGAGGAGCAGCGGCGACGCGAGTCGGAGAGCCGTGCCGCGCGTGCTGACGAGCGCAGCGCCATCGCCCGGGAACTGCACGACGTGGTGGCGCACCACGTGGCGTCGATGGTGCTGCGCGTCGGGGTGGCCCGGCACGTGCTGACCGACCTGGATCCACGGGTCGGCGAGGTCTTCGACGACGTCCACGGCACCGGCACAGCAGCCCTTGCCGACCTGCGCCGGCTGGTCGCGGTGCTACGCGACCCCGACGGCGTACGCGGCGACGCCGCACTGACCGCGATCGAACCGTCAGCGCTGCCGGCCGCGCTCGGCGCCGCGGTGGACCGGGCCCGTCAGGCCGGTGTCACAGTGGTCGCCGACATCGACCCGGCGGTCGGCACCCTCGACGCGGTGCGGGGCCTCGCGGTGCTTCGGCTCAGCCAGGAGGCGTTGACCAACGTGGCCAAGCACGCCGGTACCGCTGCGGTGGCGCGGCTTTCGGTCAGCGTGGTCGACGGGGCCGTCCACTGGGAGGTGGTCGACGACGGTCGCGGCTCGGTGCCCGCCACCGTGCCGGCCGGCGGCGGTCACGGCATCACCGGCATGCGCGAACGGGTCGAGGTACTCGGTGGACAGTTGACGGCCGGCCCGACCGGCACGGGGTGGCGGGTGGCCACCGTGCTGGCCGGAACCCGCGCCGGTCCACGCGCGACGGAGCGCGCGTGATCCGGGTACTGCTGGTCGACGACCAGCACCTCATCCGCGCCGGCCTGCGCATGCTCTGCGAAGCCCAACCCGACATCGAGGTCGTCGGCGAGGCCGACAACGGCCGCGACGCGATCACCCTGGCCGCCCGGCTGGTGCCCGACGTGGTGGTGATGGACCTGCGCATGCCCGGCGTCGACGGGATCTCCGCCACCAGCCGGATCATCGCCGAGCGTCCCGGTGCCCGCGTCCTGGTGCTGACCACGTTCGGCGACGACGACCACCTCTATCCGGCGTTGACGGCCGGCGCCTGCGGCTTCCTGCTCAAGGACGCACCGCCGACCGAGCTGCTGGACGGTGTGCGCCGGGCCGCGACGGGCGACAGCCCGTTCAGCCAGGAGGTGCTGCGCCGGTTGGTGCAGCGCGCGGTGCACGCCCGCACCGGGACGCCGTCGCCGGTCACCGGGCTGACCGCCCGGGAACAGCAGGTGTTGGAGCTGGTCGCCGACGGGCTGTCCAACGGCGAGATCGCCGAGCGGCTCCACATCGGCGTCACCACCGTCAAGTCCCACATCACCAGCCTGATGACCAAAACGGACAGCCCCAACCGGGTACGCCTGGCGCTGTTCGCCCGCGGCCTGTGAGCCGGGTCAACCGCCGGCCATCGCGCCGAGGACGATGAACGGCTCCTGCCCGGCGACGACCCGCTCGGGCAGGGGCGTGTCGGGTGAGCAGTTGGAGAGGTCCTCCTCGCAGGCGTAGAAGCGGACGAAGGCGCGGCGCTCACCGCTGTGCCGGTCGCGGATGGTGCCGAGCAGCATCGGGTACCGCGCCTCGACGGCGTCGAGCACCAGGCGCTGGGTGGCCGGCCCGGGGCCGGCCACCTCGACCCGCACCTCACCGGTCACCCCGGCGAGGGTCTTCAGGTGAGCCGGGAGGACGACCCGGATCACGGCAGTACCTGGACTTCCACGGAGAGCACCGGCGGCAGGTCCCGGACGATCGGCGCCCAGCTGTCGCCGCCGTCGGCGGAGCGGTAGACTTGGCCGCCGCTGGTACCGAAGTAGATGCCGCAGGGGTCGAGCGTGTCGACGGCCATCGCGTCGCGCAGCACGTTGACGTAGCAGTCGGACTGCGGCAGCCCGTCAGTCAGCGGCTCCCACTCGTCGCCGCCGGTGCGGCTGCGGTAGACGTGCAGCTTGCCCTCCGGCGGGTAGTGCTCGGAGTCACTCTTGATCGGCACCACGTAGATGGTCTCGGGCTCGTGGGCGTGCACCGCGATCGGGAAGCCGAAGTCCGACGGCAGGTTGCCGCTGACCTCGCGCCAGTTCGCGCCGGCGTCGTCGCTGCGCATCACGTCCCAGTGTTTCTGCATGTACAGCGTGTCGGGGCGCGACGGGTGCTGGGTGATGTGGTGCACGCAGTGGCCGACCTCGGAGTCCTGGTCGGGAATCTCCCCCGACCGCAGGCCCTTGTTGATCGGCAGCCAGCTGATGCCGCCGTCGTCGCTGCGGAACGCGCCGGCCGCCGAGATGGCGGTGTAGATCCGACCCTGGTGGACCGGATCCAGGATGATCGTGTGCAGGCACAGGCCACCCGCGCCGGGCTGCCACGACGGCCCGCTCGGGTGGGTACGCAGGGCGGTCAGCTCCGTCCACTTGCCGCCGCCGTCGTTGGACACGTAGAGCGCCGCGTCCTCCGCGCCCGCGTACACGGTGTCGGGATCGTCACGGGACGGCTCGAGGTGCCAGATGCGCTTGAACTCCCAGGGCCGCGGGGTTCCGTCGTACCAGAGGTGGTCGCCGACGTCGCCGGCGTAGGCGAAGTCGTTGTCGACAGTGGTCCAGGTCCGTCCGCCGTCGTCGGAGCGCTGGATCAACTGCCCGAACCAGCCGCCGGACTGGGAGGCGTAGAGCCGGTCCGGATCGGCCGGCGATCCGATTAGGTGGTAGATCTCCCAGCCGCCGAAGTGCGGCCCGTCGACCGTCCAGCTGTCGCGTCTGTCGTCGGAGGTCAGGATGAACGCGCCCTTGCGCGTCCCCACCAGTACGCGTACACCACTCATGAGCGTTCTCTCGTCTTCCTCGGGTCGGTGCGGGGGTCGCCGCGCGGCCGCCACACCGACGTGCATCAGTCCTGGTCGGTCTACTCCTGAGGTACGACGAACTGGCATCAGCGAAACGGACAGTGCTCCGCCGCCACGCGGGATCCTCCGCCTTCTGTCGGATGCCCGTCACTGCCACCCCTGACCCGTATCCCGCCGTGGCGGGCCTTGCACGGGGTAGTGACAGCGACCACGATGGGATCATGGTCGATGGATTGATCTTGCAGGTCGGGTCGGACGGTCCGCTCAGCGACGAGGAGCTGGCCGAGCAGGCGCGCCATCTGAAGGAACACCTGAACCAGCTGCCCGGTGTCGAGGCGAGCGAACTGACCGCCGAAGCCGCCCCGGGTACCCGGGACACCGCGAGCTACATCTTCGGCGTACTGGCCCTCGCCGTGTTCACCGTGCCGACGGTCAAGCGGGCGGCGGCGGACATCCGGCACCTGGCCGAGGTCATCAAGCGCTATCAGGAGCGCAACAAGGGCAAGCGACTGCGCATGACCCTTCCCGACGGCACCGAGATCGACGTACGGGACGTGTCGGAGAAGACGCTGGCCGAGCTGATCAAGTCGGTGTCGGTGCCCCGGCAGGGTACGGCCGCCGTGCCCGAGAAGGTCGACGGTGACTGACCCGGCGGAGCCACGGTGAAGCGGGCGCTGCTGGTCGGGGTGGGCAGCTACGCCAACGAGGCGCTGCCCACCCTCGACTCCCCCGCCAGCGACCTGAAGGACTGGGCCCGGCTGCTACGGGATCCGACGCTCGGCGCCTTCGACGACGTACGCGATCTCCTGGACGCCGACTCGTACCGCCTCCAGCTCACCCTCTACGACTTCCTGACCAGCGCCGACCCGCACGACTTCCTGCTCGTCTACTACTCCGGCCACGGGCGGCTGCATCACGATCACCGGCTCTACCTCACCGCGACCGACACCGACCCCGACCGGCTGCCACCGACCTCGGTGCCGACCGACGAGTTCCGGCACTGGGTCGACGAGTGCCGCGCCCGCGAGCTGGTGCTGATCCTCGACTGCTGCCACGCGGGCGCCTTCGGCGACCTCAAACAGCGCGGCGACCGCAGTCGCATCGTCGTGGTCTCCGCCGGGGCCACCGAGCTGGCCCACGAGGGCGACGGTCACAGGCAGCACGCGTTGCCGTCGGCGTTCTCCGGTCCGTTCCTGGAGGGGCTGCGTACCGGCGGGGCCGACCGGGACGGCAACGGGATCATCAGCGTGCGGGAGGCGTTCGAGTACGCGGCCGTGCGCATGGTCGACCGGGAACGCCGGCAGACACCGCAGATGCGCGCCGCCGGCGTCGGTGATCTCATCCTCAGCAACGCGCCCCGCCGGCCCCAGCTGATCCCGGAGGAACTGCTGGCGCTCACCCGCAGCCGGCTCGCGGCGGCCCGGGTGCTGGCGGTGGACGAGCTGAGCAACTGGGCGTACGGCCACCAGCGCAGCCGGGACCAGTTGGTCGCCGCCTTCGAGACGCTGGAGACCCTGGAACGGGATCCGGCGGAACGGGTGGCCGAGCGCGCCCGCCAGGCCCTGTCGGGGCGGCTGCGGGTCACCCGGGCCGAGGTGGCGGAGGATCCCGGGCCACCGGAGCCCGCGGGCGAGCCGGGCTGGGCGGCCGGCAGCGCCTTCTACGAGGTCAACGTCCGGTTCTTCTACGACTCCGACGGAGACGGACACGGCGACCTGCGGGGTGTCACCGAGAAGCTGGACTACCTGCGCCGCCTCGGCGTCGACTGCCTGCTGCTCAACCCGATCATGGCGGCCCCGCCGCTGGGCGACGGTCGGGCGGCCGCCGACTTCGAGGCGATCGACGAGGGCCTCGGCGCCCCGTCGCACCTGCTGGAACTGCTCAGCCTCGCGCATCGGCAGGGGTTGCGGGTGGTGCTGGACCTGGTGCTCAACCACACCAGCGACCAGCACCCGTGGTTCCAGGCGTCGCGCAGCGACCCGACCGGCCCGTACGGCGACTTCTACGTCTGGAGCGACAGCGGCGACAGTTACGCCGAGGCCGACGACCCGCTCGGCAGCCACGGCGCGGGGTGGACCTACGACAGCCAACGCCGCCAGTACTACTGGCACCGCTACAGCCGGTCCGAGCCGGACCTGAACTACGACGCGCCCGAGGTACGCGCCGCGATGCGCGACGTGATGGCGTTCTGGCTCCGCCAGGGCGTCGACGGGCTGCGCCTGCTCACCGTCCCGTACCTGTTCGAGCGCAGCGGCACCTCCAGCAAGGGGCTCGACGAAACCCACGGCTACCTGCGTCAACTCCGATCCTGGTTGGACACGACGTACCCGGACCGGATCCTGATCGCCTGGAGTGAGGACTGGCCGGAGGGGGCGGGCGCCTATTTCGGCACCGCCGAGCACCCCGAGTGCCATCTGGTGATGTACGCCTCGCTGATGCCGAGCCTGCTGCTGGCCATGCGACGGGAGGCGCACCGGCCGGTGTCCCGGGTGCTGGCGCAGATGGGCGACCAACCGCCCGACCGGCACTGGGCGGTGTTCCTGCGCAACGGCGACGAGATGTCGCTGGGCCTGCTGCACGAGCGGGAACGCGACGACCTGCTGCACGCGTACGCGCCGCTGGCCCGGATGCGCGGTGCGACAGGCATCCGGCGTCGCACGGCGACCCTGCTCAACGACGACCGGGGGCAGTTGGAGCTCGCCTTCGCCCTGCTGCTGTCGATGCCCGGCGTGCCGGTGCTGTACTACGGCGACGAGATCGGCATGGGTGAGAACCTGGCGTTGCCCGGCCACCTGGCGTTCAACACCCCGATGCAGTGGGCCCCGGACCGCAACGGCGGCTTCTCGGTGGCGCAGCCGGAGAACCTGCCGGCCCCCCCGATCCACGAGTCGATCTACGGCTACATGGCGGTGAACGTGGAGAACCAGCTCCGCTCGCGCTCGTCGCTGCTGCATGTGGTCGAGAAACTCATCGAGACCCGGCACGCCTGCCCGGCGTTCTCCCGCCCCGGTTGCCGGATCGTCCGCTCCACAAACCCGGCGGTGCTGGCGTTCCTGCGCGGTGAGCCCGACGACGAGGTGCTCTGCCTGTTCAACTTCTCCCGCTACCCGCAGACCACCACGCTGAGCCTGGCCTCGCACGTCGGTTGCCGGCCCCGGGAGTTGACCGGCGGCGCCGAGTTTCCCGGCGTGCCGGATTCGGGCGAGTACGACCTGGGCATCGCCGGGCACGGCTTCTTCTGGCTCTCGGTGGCCGCGGGTCTGCGTGACATACCGTTCGAGTAGCTCGTCGCCCGCCACCGTGGGCCGCGACTGCCGGGCTCATCCCGCCGGGGACCGGCGCGCGTCGGTGGGCCAGATGACGGTGGTGGGGATGCCCCGCTCGCGGGCCCAGCCGACGGTCCGGTCGGTCGACGCGTCGTGGCAGCCCGGTTCGCCGTCCCAGACCGCCACCAGCCGCTGCACCCGCAGCAGCAGCTCCCGGTTCGCGGCCACGTAGGCGGCGGTGCCGGCGGTGCGGTGGCCGGTGTGCAGGACCCGGGTGGCGCGACCCAGCAGCTCGTCGAAGGCCCCCCGGGCCGCCGGGGCGATGGTGTCCCGGTAGTCGGGGGCCGGCAGGACCACCTCGTACGTGCCGCCGCTGTCCAGAACCGCGCGAGCGAAGATCTGGTCGGTGCCGGCCGCCAGGCAGGTGACACCGTGCACCGGCCGGTCGCTGATCCGGCGCAGTTCGAGGCGGATCGCCTCGGCGACCAGCCGCTCGGTGGCCGGGGTCAGGTTGATGTGGCCGGTGACCCCGACGCGGACCGGTTCCCGTTCAGGCGGCATCGGCCGACCCTCCCCGCTGGACCGGCACGGTGTGGCCCAGTCGGATCAACTCGAAGCCGCTGTCGGACAGCACATCGGGCAACGCCCGGATCTCCTCCCGGTTCTGCTCCTTGGCCGCCGGTGGCAACTCGTCCCACGGCCGCAGCAGGTGATGCCGACGGCGGACGTCGTCGCGTGGCTCGCCGTACGTCCAGCCCTCGGAGCGCCGTTCCCGGCACCACCGCTCGTGTTCGAGTCGGGCCAGCTGTTCGACCCGGTCGTCGATGGCCCGCCCGGCCGCGGAGGCGTCACCGGCACCGCCGTGCCGGGGCGCCACGACGCAGCCCAGGTTCAGCAGCTTGGCCGCGATGTCCTGGACGTGGCTGCGGTTGGCACGGCGCAGCGACTCCGGCAGCCGGGACCAGGGCACCATGGCGGGTGCGTCACCGAGACGTACGCCGGCCCGCTGCTGGGCGTGCAGGTACCGCAGATGGATCTGCTGGGCGAGCCGTTCGGTGAGGTCCTCGGCGATCAGCCGGGCGTCGCAGGCGTGCGTCAGCACCGGGTACAACCGCAACTTGCCGTGCACCTCGTCGAGCAGGTCGTGACGGACGTCGCCGTGAAAGGCGGCGGCGAGCGCGGCCTGCCGGTAGACCGGCACGAAGACGATGCTGCGCGCCCCACGCCAGAGCGCGGGGGTGTCCAGCGCGAAACGCAGGCCGCTGATCTCGTCGGGGGCGCAGAGGTAGATGCGGTCGTAGCCCTCGGCGGCGAAATGTTCCAGGCCGACCAGCCCCGCGATGTCCCGGTCGTACCCGACCAACCGGCAGACCTCCCGCAGGAACGGGTAACGGGCGGTGGCCAGGGCCAGTTCGGCCCGGGCGTCCGGTGCCACGAGATCCACCCGCAGCCGACGGCCGGAACCGCTCTGGTCGGCCTGACGCGCCCGCCAGTGCCGGGCGGTCTCCACCAGCAGGGCCCGGCGGAAGCTGCCGCCACCGGCGATCAGGACGGTCGTCGACCGGTCGGGGGCCGACGGCAGCGGATGGTGCCGGTGCAGCGCCCGGGCGGCGATGTCGTCGACGTGGAAGTAGTCCAGACGCAGCCGGCTGGACCCGGCGGCGCCGAGCCGCCGGGCCTGCAACGACAGGCACATCTCCGGGTCGTGGACCTGCACGTACACCCGGGGCGGGTGGCGTCGGTCCTGGATCAGCAGGTTGGCGGTGTTGGCGATGGCGTGGTTGCGGTCGTCGTCGTCGGTGCAGGCGTAGACGGTGTGCGCCCGGGGCAGGCCGGCCCCCCGCAGCACCTCCTCGTTCGTCGGGTCGCCGACGACGCCGAGGTAGCGGCGTCGGCGGTACTCCAGCGGCCCGAACGGTTCGGAGCGGACGACCACCACCCGGTCGCCGTCGGCGTAGAGCCGGTCGGCCAGCATGTGTGCGAACTGGGAGTCGCCGCAGACGACGGCGTGGCCGCCGGCGCGCCGGGCCCGCCGCCGCCGGATCTCCGTGGCCAGCAGCAGCCGGCCGGCCTCGGCCACCGCCAGCAGGGTGAACAGCGGCGCCATGAACCGGGCCACCTGCAACTGCCACGGATAGGGACCGGGCTGCTCGAAGAGTTCGGCGCTGAGGAAGAACAGTTGCAGGTCGTAGTAGAGGATGTCGTACCGGTCCCCGATGGCCTCGGGGCGTACCCGCGAAAGGCGGTCCAGGCCGATGTAACCGAGCACCGAGGCGACCAGGCCGATCACCCCGAAGACGACCCGCAGCCACCACGTGGCGGGACGGGCCGCACCGGGGACCGGCTGGGTCATCGCGCGGCTGCCTGAACCCGCCGGTGCCCCAGCCACCGGATTACGACCATGCGCGCAATGCTATTGGACAAAGTCGATCACCAGGGTCGGCGACGTGCCGGCCGGCCGGGCACTTTTCGCAGGTGGCGCCGTTTTGTCGAGGTCGGACTGTCGGGGCTCAGCTCGACATGACCCGGGCGTGCAGGTCGGTGACCACCTTGCGGGCGGACTCGAACGCACCGGCCTGCCAGGCGATGTAGTGGCTGAGGTGGTCACCGGCGAAGTAGACCCGACCGTCCGGCTCCAGCAGCCGGCCGTATTGCCCGCTGGTGCGCGACGGCCACGACACCCAGCCGCCCTCCGAGTAGCGGGTGCGGTCCCAGGCCACCGAGAACGACGTCTCCAACTCCGTCCGGTACGCCTCGCCGTGGATCCGCACGCCCTGGGCGACGGCGCGGGCCTCCCGCTCGGCGGGCGTCAGCGCCGCGTACGCCTGGGCGTTGGCGCCGAAGTTGTAGTAGCCGACCACCACGCCCTTCGCCCCGTGGTAGCCGTAGGACGGGTACCAGATCGTGGCGAGGTCCAGGTTGGTGTTGGTGATGCCGGAGTAGATGTTCTCGTCCTGCTCCCACCACCGTCGCCGGTACTGCAAGCCGATCTTGCCGGTGGCGTTGGGGAGCGGGTAGGCCAACGCGTCCCGGACCGGCTGGGTGAGATTGGCCGGGATCTTCGCCAGCACCTGCGGCGGGATGGTGCAGACGCAGAAGTCGGCGGTGGCGGTACGCGGCCGGCCGCCCGGCCCGTCGTAGACCACGGTCACCCCGGAGCCGGTGTTGGAGATCGAGCGCACCTGCGCGCCGTAGGTGACGAGCCGACGCCCCACGGCCGCTTCGAGGGCGTACGCGATGCGGTCCATCCCGCCGACCGGCTGGAACATCAGCATCGCCTGGTCGTAGCCGAACTCGAAGGAGAAGTACCTGCCGATGCCGCTGGCCAGCACGTCCGTCAGCGGGTACGGGGTGAGTTTCGGCGTACCCGCCTCGAAGCCGGCACCCGGCTCCACCAGGTAGCCGCGCCGGTTGGTGCCCGCGTACCGCCAGCTGGCCGCCGGGTCGTCGGCGACCCGACCGCCGATCGCGCCGAAGCCGCGCAGAAACTCCAGCAACCGTTCCTTGTCCTCACCCGTCAGGTAGGTGTCGAGCGCACCCTGGTCGGTGGCCTTGGCGAGCAGTTCGGAGACGTACCCGTAGACGTCCGCCTTGGCCTCGCGGTGCCGGATCGGCCGGCCGGACAGCGCCCCGGCGTTCTCGTTGACGTAGTAGGCGTCGGCGTTCTGGTTGCCGAAGATCTCGATCGGCACGCCGAGTTCCCGGCAGTAGTCGAGGGTCACCATGTGCTGGGCGATGCGGGCCGGACCGGCGTTGAGGTACTGGCCGTCGGCGAAACGGGCGCGCTGGGTACGCCCGTCCAGGTCGGTCTCGGTGGTGCCGCCCCGCACCGTCCAGTTGCGCCCACCGGGCCGGTCACGCGCCTCCAGCAGACGCACCCGGTAGCCCGCCTTGCCCAGCTCGTACGCGGTGGCCAGGCCGGCGATGCCGGCCCCGAGCACCAGTACGGACTTCGCCGAGCGGCCGGTAAGCGTGAAGTCGGACCGGTTCGGGGGACGGAAAGGTGGCGCCGCCTGCGCGGCGGGCGCCAGGCCGAGGGCGCCCATCGTGCCGTAGAGCACGCCCGCGCCGCCGGACACCCCGACGGCCTGGAGGAACTGTCGCCGCGTCGTCGGTATCGTCACCGCCACCTCCCGCAGGATCGATGACCGACGATCTCAGTGGCGGGTTTCCTCGACGAATCTCTGTTGTTACGCGTGGATCACCGGCCCGGGGTGCGGCCGGTGATCCACGCTCGGTGGGCGTTCGTCAGCGGTAGCCGGCGGCGATGATGTTGGCGTGCACGGCGTTCTCGGTGGCGTCGGAGGGGTAGCCGGCGACCATGGCGCCCTCGTAGAAGGTGCCGGCGCTGAGGTTGGCCCCGCCGTCGGGCTTGCAGCAGTCCCCACCGCTGCCCAGGACGATCGCGCCCTGCTTCTTCATCGGGCTGTAGCCGGGCGGCAGCGGTCCCTCGTAGAGCGTGTAGAGGCTACCGGACTGGGCGTTGCTGCCCTTGATGGCGAAGCGGGTGGTGCCGTTGTTCTTCAGGGTGGCGGTGACGAACTTGTGCGGGAAGGAGCGCTGGTTCGGGTTCCAGGTCTGGCTGCCGCCGGGGAACAGGCCCCACTCCAGGTCCGCCTGCACCCACGGGCCGGTTCCGGAGCACCCGCCGAACCAGCACTGGGTGCTGAAGTTGATCGCGTCCATCGCGCCGGCCGCGTCGGCCTTGCGGGTCGTCTCGCTGTTGCCGTAGTCGAAGCAGCAGCCGTTGTTGACGTGGGTGCCACTCGTCACCATGTACATGCCCTCGGGTGCGCTGCCGGTCGGCACGCCGGTGAGGTGGCCGTCGCGCCAGTAGCTGTTGCCCGGGTTGATGTACAGCGAGTACGCCTTGCTGCCCCCGACGGTGAGCGACTCGGTGGTGGCGATCGCCGGCCGGCTCTGCGGCGAGCCGGGGACGACTGTGGAGCCCTGGTACCACAGGTCGTTGTCCCGACCGGACTGGTCGTAGATCACGGTGATCACGCACTGCGTACCGGCGCAGAACGAGTCCTGCGTGGCAGCGTTGGCCGTGCCGCCGGTGGTCAACAGGCCGATGTCGCGGGTCGTGTTGTCCGACGAGCGTCGCACCTGGTAGAGGTTGCCGCGGTACGCGGCGTAGAGCGCCCGGGTCGTGCTGTGGGCCGCCACGCACGCCGTACCGCCGGCCGCGTAGATGTCGCAGGGCAGCGACCCGGCCGGCGGGGTGGGCGGCGGGCTCGTCGGCGGGGGTGCCGGCGAGGTCCACTGCTGGTTGGCGCCGCCGTGGCAGGACCACAGGATCATCTTCGTGCCGTTGCCGGTGCCGGCGTTGTTGGCGTCCAGGCAGAGCCCGGACTGCACGCCGGTGATGGTGCCGTTGGCGTTGACGTTCCACTGCTGGTTCGTGCCGCCGTGGCAGTCCCAGATGATCACCTGGGTGCCGTTGCTGGTGCCGGCGCCGTTGGCGTCCAGGCACTTGGTGCCGTACACCTGAAGTTGCCGGCCGGCAGTGTAGGTCCAGGTCTGGTGGGCCGCGCCGAAGCAGTCCCACAACTGGGTCTGGGTGCCGTTCGTGGTGCTAGCGTTCGGCACCTCCAGGCACCGCCCGGAGGCCACACCGGTGATCACGGCGCTCTGCCCTGGGACGATGGCCTCGGCGATCACCGGGCCCGGCGCGGCGACCGCGACCTGGACCTGTGGGGCCACGATGGCCCCACCCACCAGGACGAGAGCTGACGCGCCGATGGCCGCCAGCCGTCGGGGACGGCGACGTCTCGCAACGATCATGGTGATTCCTCCGGGGTGGTGGTGGAGGTCGGGTGCGACTTCCGAGAGCATAGAGGAACTTAAACATGATTGGTATGACGTCCGACGACCCTGGATGCGTGAGCGTCGGCACGGCCTGTCACTCCGGCCGGTCCGGTCGGCGAGGTTCCCGGCGGTCGTCGGCATGCCCGCGGAAACGCCTCCAGCTGCGCCGGAGACTCCGACAGCCCCCAGCTCGAACCGTCAACGTACGTCGATCACGACGTTGCCGACCTTGTGTCCGGTGTCGACGTACCGGTGCGCCTCGACGATCTCGGTCATCGGGTAGCTGCGGTCGATGACGATCTGAAGCCGCTCCTCGGCGAGCAGGTCCCGCAGGGCGGCCAGGGCCGCGTGCTTGCGTACCGACATCCCGGTCCGGACCCGTCGACCGCGGGTGAGCATGGTGCCGAGCGCGAGCAGGCTGTTCGTCACCAGGCCGGTGGTGGGCAGATAACGGCCACCCGGGACCAGCACCGCCCGGCACCTGGCGAACGAACTGCGGCCGACCGTGTCGAAGACGACGTCGTAGCGCTCGCCGCTGCCGGTGAAGTCCTCCACCGTGTAGTCGAAGACCCGGCTCGCGCCGAGCGACCCGACGAGCGCGGTGTTCCGGCCACTGCACACCCCGTGCACCGTCGCGCCGAGGTGCCCGGCGAGTTGGACGGCGTACGTGCCGACGCTGCCGGAAGCGCCGATGACGAGCACCTTCTGGCCGGGTTGGAGGTCGGCCAGGTCGCGCAGGAAGTGCCAGGCGGTGGTGAACCCGTCGACGGTGGCTGCGGCCTGCGCGTACGTCACGTTCGGCGGGATCGTGCTGATCGAGGCCCGCTCGGACAGGCACTTGTACTCGGCGTTCGCGCCGGCGCCGAAGCTGGTGAAGCCGAAGACGCGGTCACCGACGCGCAGCCGACGCACCCCCGGCCCGAGCGCCGTGACCTCACCGGCGAACTCCAACCCGAGCACCCGGACGCTGCTGCGTGGCCGGCGCAGACCGATGATGACCCGCCCCCAGCGGGGTTCGCCCCGGCGCATCCCACACTCGGCGGTGGTCACCGTGGTGGCGTGCACCCGGATCAGCACCTGATCGGCCCGGGGCTCGGGGGTCGGCAGCTCGACCTGAGTGAGCACCTCCGGTGGCCCGTACGCCTCGAACATCACCGCTCGCATGCGCACCATTCTGCGGTGGGCCCGCCACCACGCCCGGTCCCGCCGACGGCGGTCGTGACGGCCCCACCGGGCTACTCATCCTCGACGAACACCTCCTCGCGGCGCCTACGGATCGCCGGGAGAACCGCGACGACGAGGGCCGCCACCGCCATGACCAGGAGCACCGCGGAGATCGGTCGGGTCAGGAAGACCGACGCGTCGCCGCGAGAGATGATCAGCGCACGGCGCAGGTACTCCTCCAGCAGCGGGCCGAGGACGAAACCGAGCAGCAGGGGCGCGGGCTCGCAGCCACACTTGATCAGGAGATAGCCGAGGATTCCGAAGAACGCGATCGCGTAGACGTCGAACGCGTTGAAGCTCAGCGAGTACGTGCCGATCGCGGCGAACAGGACGATCATCGGAAAGAGCACCTGGTACGGGATGCGCAGCATCCGCACCCAGACGCCGATCAACGGCAGGTTCAGCAGGACGAGCAGCACGTTGCCGATCCACATCGAGGCGATCAGGCCCCAGAACAGCGCCGGCTCGTCGTTGATGACGTTCGGTCCCGGGGTGATGCCGTGGACGATGAACGCCCCGACCATCAGGGCCATCACCGGATGGGCGGGCAGGCCCAGGGTGAGCAGCGGGACGAACGACGTCTGCGCGGCAGCGTTGTTGGCCGACTCGGGACCGGCGACCCCCTCGATCGCACCGCGCCCGAACTCCTGCTGCCGCTTCGAGATGCGCTTCTCCACCGCGTACGAGGTGAACGAGGCGAGCACGTGGCCACCACCCGGCAGCACACCGAGCGCGCTGCCCAGCCCGGTGCCGCGGAGGATCGGGCCGACGATCCGACGCCGGTCCTCGCGGGTCGGCCAGAGGTTCGTCACCCTGCCGAGGACGGTCGTACGGGTCTGCTCGTGCTCCAGGTTGCGCAGGATCTCGGCCACCCCGAACATGCCGACGGCTACCGACACGAAGTCGATCCCGCCGTAGAGTTCGCGCTTGTCGAACACGAATCGGGGCACGCCGGTGTAGATGTCCTGGCCGACCATTCCGAGCAGGACGCCGAGCGCGATCATCGCCAGGGCCTTGAGGGCGCTGCCGCGCGCCAGCGCGATCGAGACGATCAGGCCGAACAGCACCAGCGAGAAGTAGTCGGCCGGGCCGAACTGCAACGCGATCCGGGCCAGCGGTGGCGCCGCGACGGCCAGCGCGACGGTGGCCACGGTGCCCGCCACGAACGACCCGATCGCGGCAGCGGCCAACGCCGGCCCCGCCCGGCCCCGCCGTGCCATCTCGTGGCCGTCGAGCGCGGTCACCGCGGCGGACGACTCACCCGGCAGGTTGATCAGGATGGCCGTGGTCGAGCCGCCGTACTGCGCGCCGTAGTAGATGCCGGCCAGCATGATCAGCGCGGTCACCGGCTCGAAGTTGAACGTGATCGGCAGCAGCATCGCCACCGTCGCGGTCGGTCCGATGCCGGGTAGCACTCCGACCGCCGTACCGAGCAGCACGCCCACGAAGCAGTAGAGGACGTTCTGGACCAGCAGCGCGGTCGAGAAGCCCAGCACGAGATTGTCGAAGAGTTCCATGCGAAAGCCCGGTCAGGTCAGAACGAGAGCCACGGACCCCAGAGCGGGATCCGTAGCTGAAGTCCGACGACGAAGATGAGCGTGCTGAGCACGGTCAGCCCGACGGCCACGGCCAGCGCCGTACCGATCCGCACCTGCCGGCTGGCCAGGGTGACCAGGAGAGCGGTCACCGCCGAGGTGGGCACGAACCCGAGGCGCCGCACGGTGTATCCGAAGAACACCACCGCGACCACGATGACGCCGACCGCACGCCAGGGGACCGCCCCGAACGAGACCACCTCGCCGGCGACCAGTCCCTTGCCGACGATGAGCAGGCCCAGGGCGGCGAGTATCACGCCGACCAGCAGCGGGAAGTAGCCAGGGCCCATCCGCAAGGGGGTGCCCAGCTCGTAGCTGAGCGCCCCCACCACGAATGCGCCACCGATCAGGACGAAGACTCCTCCGGCGAGGACGTCCGGAAACGATCGTCGGCGTTCCACCTCAGGAGGCCTCGACCCCGGCGTCGGCAATGATCTTCGCCCAGGTGCCGAGCTGCTCCTCAAGGTGCGCCCGGTGGGCCTGCGAGGTGGCGTCCGCCGCCGCGACCGGTGCGGTGCCGAGCTTCGCCATCTGGTCGATCACACCCGGGTCGGCAAGCGCCGCCTGGAGGGCTTCGGAGAGCTTGTCGACGACCTCCTTCGGCGTGCCGGCCGGGGCGTAGAGGCCGTGCCAGACGCTCACCTGAAGTTGGGGCAGCCCCGCTTCGGTCGTGGTGGGCAGGTCCGGCAGGCTCTGCACCCGCTCGAGAGTGGTGACCGCGTACGCCTTGACCTCACCCGCAGCGATCTGGCCGCTGGTGTTGGTGGTCTGGTCGCACAGGAAGTCGACCTGGCCGCCGACCAGATCGGTCAACGCCGGACCGGTCCCCTTGTACGGGACCTCCTGGAGTTTGACCCCGACGGCGTGCTGGAACAGCAGGCCGCACAGGTGCGACGCGGCGCCGACACCGGCGTTGGCGAGGGTGACCTTCTCGGCGTTCGCCTGCACGTGGGTCAGCAGATCCGGCAGGGTCGCGGGTGGGAAGTCCTTGCGGGCCACGATCGTCATCGGCACCTCGGTGACGAGCCCGACCATCTCGAAGTCCTCGAGCGGTTGGTAGCCCAGGTTCTTGTAGAGGGCGGGCGCGGTGGACATGCCGATGTGGTGCATCAGCACGGTGTAGCCGTCGGGCTCGGCCCGCGCGACATCGCCGGCCCCCACCGTGCCGCCCGCGCCTTCGACGTTCTGCACGACGACCTTGGCACCCAGCTTCGCGGCCATCGGTTCGGCGATCATGCGGGTGACGGTGTCCGTCGGGCCACCGGCGCTGAACGGCACAACGAACGTGATGTTCCGGTCCGGGTAGTTCGCGACGTCGCCCCCGCCGCCACCACCGGTGCCGGAGCAGGCGGCCAGCAGCGCAACAGCGCCGATCACCGCGATCACCCGCCCGGCGGCCCGCTGCCTGGTCGTGGTCATATCGGCACCTCCTCGTCGAGATATGCACATCCATCGGTGGATGCGCCGTCTCAGTCTCGGATGCGTGCGACGCGGATACTGTCAGAAAGAATCCCAAGTACGGACGGCCCACCGAATCCGGCTCCAGGCCGTACAATTCGCCACTACGCGAACACCCTCACCGAGGACGAGGTGGCGCGGAGTCTGCCGACCGTACCGGCCCAGCCGGGGTCTCCGGCTCGATCACCAGCGGGTGGATCGGGGTGACGGTGGGGACGAAGGCGATCACGTCGAAGCTGCCGGCAAGGGTGGGCAGTTCGTAGTAGTGGTCCCCGTCGCGCTCGGCCTGGTAGAGGCCGGAGATCAACCGGGTTCGCCACGGCCGTTCACGCCGCTCCGCGAGGTTCGCAGGAACGGCGGAGCGCAGGTCGATGATCCGCTCACCGGGGTCGTCGAGCAGCACCGCCTCAAGTGACGACGGGGCGGGGCGCGGAATGTCCGTCGCAGGGAGCCGGCCGTGACCGAAGGTGAGGTGGACGGCCGCGTACTCCTGGCTGAGGGCCGCCCGGAGGTGTGCGCCCATCATCGTGTCGCCGTGCGCCGCGACGTGGGCGCTGCCCTCCCAGAACACCACCCGGTCGCCGGTGCGCCGCTGGTGATCGAGGAGTCGCTCGGCGGCCGCACGCTCCTCCGAAGCCGCGTCGTAGCCGCCGCCGAGGGCGTGCGCGTGGAAGTCGACGATCGCGTCGATCAGCGGTAGCGCCTCGTCGCGCCCCGGGCTGTCGGGCAGCTTGGCGGCCAGGTCGCGGGCGGTGCGGGCGAGTTCGACGAAGGGTACGCCCGGGTGGGTGCCGCGCAGGCGTTGGACATGCTCACCGTTGTCGTGGGCGGTACGGATGACGGCGAAGATCTCGCCGATCCGCGCCGCGGTCGCCGGTTCCACCGGGTCGAGCAGCGCCACGACCCGGTCATAGTCGGCCGGCAGCGTACGCCGCCCGTTGACCGCGATGACGCGTACCGGATCGTCGGGGTGATGCTCGTTGTGCCGGCGCAACCGGACGAGCGCGTCGCGCATCTCGATCGTCCGCCACGGACCCCACGCCTGGCCGAGCGCCGCGTCCAGGTCGACGTCCTCGCCCCGGACGTACCCGTCGTACAGGTCGCCGACCCGCTGGTTGTCCAGCAGCGCGACGACCCGGAATCCGCGCCGGATCAACTCGTGGGTGGTCTCCTCGACCAGCCGGAAGGTCTCGGTGGCCTCCCGGGTGCTGGTGCCGAGGCCGACGATGCTGGCCGATTCGACGAGGGAAGCAAGCGTCCGGGCGGACGAAGGGAGATCACTCATGCCCCCGACGATCGGGGTTCAACATATGTTGAAGTCAAGTCCGCGAGGCGGTCACGTTCGCGGGTTGGTCATCGTGCGGGATCAGCCCGCCCGATCTCGCACAACCTGGTGCCCGACTCCATCGCCGCGAGCTGCGCCTTGAGGTTGCGTACCCGCTCCTCGACCTCGGCCACCAGCCGGTGGGCGACGCCCGCCCACTCGTCGGGCGTCGGGTCGGCCGAGAGGGCGGCGAAAAGGGCGGCGATCTCGCGGACACTCAGACCGGCCCGCTGGGCGAGTTTGGCCACTTGGATCCGGCACGCGGCGGATCCGTCGAAACGACGCTGGTTGCCGGCCGTGCGTACCGCGTTGATGACCCCGTGGGTCTCGTAGAACCGCACGGCGGACGGCGCGACGCCGCTGTCGACGGCGACCTCACCGACGCTGAACGTTTGAGGGGAACCCGCGAGCACTGTCATGGCGGCAGGATAGGCACGCGGGCGACTTGACTTCAACATATGTTGAACCTGCACGGTCTGAGACATGAGTGTTTCGACCGACCAGCACAGCAGCTTGTCCCCCGCCGCCGGCCTACGGGTGGCCGTGATCTCAGGCAGCGTCCGCAAGGACCGCATGGGGCCGACGATCGCCCGCTGGGTCGCCGCCGCCCTGAACCCCGCTGCCGCGCTGGACCCTGCTGCCGCCGTCGACCCTGCTCCGGTCGACCTGATCGACGTGGCCGACGTGGAGCTGCCCGACGACAGCCTCCTCTACCCCGGCGGCGGGCCGAAGAGCGAGGTCGCCGACCGGATCGCCGCCGCCGACGCGTTCGTGTTCGTCACGCCAGAGTACAACCACAGCTACCCCGCCTCACTGAAGCGCCTGATCGACTGGCACTACGGCGAGTGGCGGCTCAAGCCGGCGACCATCGTGGCCTACGGCGTCCACGGCGGGTACGCGGCGATCGAACACCTGCGCGGCGTACTTGCCGAACTCAGCGTGGTGACCGCCCGCCGGACCCTCGGCCTACCGGCGCCGTGGACGTCGCTGGACGGCCAAGGCCGCTACACGCCGGACGCGGAGCTTTCCCGTGGCCTGACCGCGAGCCTGGCCGAACTGCGCTGGTGGGCGGAGGTGCTGGCCGACGCCCGTCGGGACCGCACCCCGCCCACCTGACCCGACCGGCTTGGACGTGGCCGTGCTGCCGGGTCGGTCAGCCGGTGACCAGCGGGTCGTGGACCCGGCCGAGGAACAGCGGCACGCCGGTGACCCGGTCGTGGATGACGTACAGGAACGGCCGGTTCACGAAGAACTGCGGCCCCTGCGGAATCGACGGTGGCCGGATGATGACTGCCGACGCGGCCGCCGCCTCGACGCCCTTCTCGTCCACCCCGATGAACGTCTCGTGCACCACGTCGTCGATGCACAGCGACGGGTCGGTGGTGCTCATGCCGGTGAAGTCGGCGTACGGCGTGAAGGCCGTGGGCATGCCGAGGCCACTCAGCGCCGCGCCCAACTGGGCCGGCAGGCGGAACGTCCACCGGGGCATCCGCAGCTCGATGTCGGTGAACTGGAAGCCGGCGAACAACGCGCCCAGCCACGCCCCGTCGACGTTCGCCTCGACCGCGGCGAGGTTGTCGCGGGTCGGCATCACGATCGCCATGGCCAGCCCGTCACCCGCGAGCGGCACGTCGACCGCCCGCCAACCGTCGCCCAGGAGGTGCCCCATCCGGTCGAACGGGCCGCGCATCATCGGCACCTGAACGACCGTGCCGTCATCCCGGGTGAACGGTTCATCCATGGTGGCCGACGCCCGGAAGGGGTAGTACCAGGCCGCCTTCAGGTAGGCGGTGTTGGTGAGCATCAGGCTGGTGTCGGAGCGCACCGAGTCCGGGGCCAACAACTCCGGGATCTTCGCGTTGGTGCGATCGGACACCCAGGTGTTGATCTCCTGGCGGGCCGCTTCCGGCGCGTCGCGGAAGTCGACCGGGTGCGGGAGGGCGCCGTAGTAGCCCGCCAGGGTGTCCCGGAACCCGGATCGCAGGCCCAGATCGAGCCGGGTCCACACCGCGTTGGCCGTGGTCATCCGGGGCTGCCGCACTCCGTCGCCATCCTGGAACCGCCCGGCGAGCGACTGGTCGACGGTGTTCAGACCGCTGTCGAGCGCACCGGGTCGCGGATGCGGCGCGTGCAGCACGGCGTCCATCTCGTCCGCGGTGGTCGAGCCGGCACCCGCCCTGGCCATGGCGAGGGCCATTTGGACCGAGTACGGCGCGCACACCACGTTGCCACCGGTGTGGCTCGACGCGATCGTGCGGTAGAGGTCGGCGGTGAACCCACGTACCGCTGTCGCGGCGGCCTGCATAGTGGCCGGGTCGGGCGGTACGCGTACCGGATCGCTGGACGCGGACGCTCCGGTGAGCCAGCGGGGATGACCAGGGGTGGCGGTGAGAGCGACGGCCGCGAGTGGCACCGCTCCGAGAATCGATCGACGCGAGACCATGTCTGCGACGGTAGTGCAGTGTTACCGGGACGTGACGGAGGAAGGTCCAGAATGCATCGGAGTTCACCAATGTTCGTTCCTTGCGTACGAACCCAGGGCTTCCTCTGCGGGGGAACGAAGGTGTCGGGTACCTTGACGAACCCCGACATCTGGTACCGCTCATCTGAGCACGAATACCGCCCACACGCTTGGAGGATCGATGCCGGAGATCGAGGCAGTCACGATATGCAGCAGCTCCAAGTTCTACGACACAGCCCAACGTGCCGAGGCAGCGTTCCGCCGCCTGGGCATGACCGTCTACACGCCGCGCTACGACTTCAACGAACAGCATGTGCAGGTCTACGAATCGGACAAGATCCAGCTCACGCGTGATTTCCTGGCGAAGATCGCGAAGTCGGACGCGATCTTCGTGGTGGCGAACGGCGGATATGCCGGCGTCAGCGTGTGCATCGAGGTCGGCTACGCCGTGGCGCAGGGCAAGGTGGTGTTGTTTTCCGAGCAGCCGACGGAGTTCGCACTCCGGGCGCTGGTCGACGCAGTGATCCCGATCGAGGAGATCGGCCCAGGGGTGCAGTCGGCTACCAGGGCCGAAGTGGCGGGCAGGTCGCGGTGATCGTCGCGGTGCCCGCTTTCCTCGAGCCGGCTGTTCGACCCGGTTTGCCGAGTTCGCCGGCAAACGGATTCGCCGGCTGAACGAGGCTCACCCAACGTCGCTGTGGCACCACATGGGCGCGGACTCACTCATCCACAGCCGGTTCGTCGGCATGGCCGCAGCGCGACGACCGGGCCAGCACCGGCCGGAACGCAGCATCCTGACCGTCCGGGCCGATCTCGACACCTTCGAGCCACACCCACTCTCCGTCGTACCACTCGCTGAGGTCCGGCCGGACCCGGACGATCCGGAGCAGGAGCGGACCGTCGGCGTACCGGTAGTCGGACTCGGCGAGCCGGACCACGTCCCCGGCGGTGACGGACACACACGGGACGACCGGCACCCGCGCTACCGCCGCCGCACCGGCGTGGCCATGCGGCCAGGCCGGCGGCTGCCGTCCGGTCCCAGCGGCCAGCGCTGCCCGCCGCGCCCGCAGGATCAGCCGGTTGCGGATCTGCGCGGGCGACAGGTCGAAGACGTTCATCGCCAGTACGTCCACAGGCAGCGCACGATGATCGAATCGGCCCAGTCCGCCCGGGGGCAGGTGCCGTCGGCGCGGCAGTCCGGGCACTTCCTGGTACGCGGATCCTCGCCGGGGCTCCGCCAGTGCACCTCGAACAGCCGGTTCGCCCTGGCGAGCTGAGCAGGCGTAACGAAGAGGTCGTTGTCCGCATCCGGCCGATCGGACCGCGCCGGCTCGCCGTCGGTTGGCCCTCGGAACCTCCCACGGTTCCGCTCGCCTCGCCGGCCCGGTTCGTAGCGACCCGCGCGCTGATTCCGCGCCGAAGACGCCGCCGGCCGTTCCTCGGGCCGCTCGTAGACGAGCGCACCGTCGCACCGCGAGGTCACCCGCAGCTCCGATACGACATGCTCGACCGACACCCGCCGGAACCGCCCCGGCACGTCCCCGTCCGGCACAGCCTGCCCGGTCAGGTCGAGCGCGACCGGCCCCGGCCGCACGAACCACTTCCACCGCCTACCCATGCCCCGCCCCTGTCCCGTGGCCGGACAGGTCGACCGTCGCTCTGCTGACATAGCGGCGGGTCATCGGTCACCGCCTCGGGCGCGAGCTCGCGCGGACTGCCAGTCACGCAGCGCGGCCTTGACACGGGCGGTCTCTCGGTGACTCTCGGCGAGCGCCTGCTGGACGGTGGCCAACTCACCGGCCACCCGATCGAGGAACGCGTACACGTCGTCGGGGGCCAGGCCGCGACGTCCGAGCCAGACGCGGCGGAACCGACGCCCGCGCACCTGCCAGGGCAACAGACCTGGGTACGCGGCGGAGCGGTAGGTCGACATGTCGCTGCCTTTCCACAGTGGGCAGGGAGGTGCGATCGGAACGCGGCGGCCGTCCGGGGGGAATCGGCCAGCCGCCGCGCTGTGACCATCCTGGAACGCTCCGCAGTGGATTAGCAACGTTCCACAGCCAAATTTCGTTCTTGTGCATTGACTTTCTTTGCCGGAACCGATAAGCGTTACAGCAGCAGGTGACGCAGTGTTGCGAGCTGGAACCAGGGAGTGTGCGAATGGCCGAAGACATCGGATCGACAGTGCCGCGCCGGCAGCTTGGCCGGCTGCTGCGCCAGTTCCGCAATGAGGCCGGGGTGACACTGGACACCGCCGCCGAAGCCCTGGAATACAGCCGACAGAAGATCTGGCGGCTCGAATGCGGCATGGGCTCCGTCCGGGTGCTCGACGTCAAGGCGATGTGCGAGCTGTACGGGGTGTCCCCGGAGATGACGGAGGCGATGCGCGGCCTGGCCGTCGAGACGAAGTCGAAGGGCTGGTGGCACGCCTACGGGGACGCGGTGCCGAGCTGGTTCGAGCTGTACGTCGGCCTGGAATCCGCCGCCGCCCATCTGCGCGAGTACGCCGAAACCCTCATCCCCGGACAGCTCCAGACCAAGGAGTACGCACACGCGCTCTACCGCCTCGGCGGGCGGCTGAGCGACGAGGACCGAGAGCGAGCCGTCCAGGTTCGGCTTCAGCGGCAGGGCCTGCTCGTCCGACGGTTGCCGGCGGCTCCCCGGCTTGACGCTGTGCTGTCCGAGGCGGTGCTGCGACGCGGTGTCGGTGGCCCGGCGGTCATGGGCGGTCAGCTCGACCAGCTTCTCAAGCTCTCCGACCTGCCGAACGTGTCGGTCCGGGTACTGCCACTGGCAGCCGGACCTCAGCCCGGCGCAGTCGCCGGATCCTTCGTCATCCTCGACTTCCCTCCCACCAAGGGCGGTCGGACCGCACCGGAGCCGTCGGTCGTCTACAGCGAGTCGTTGACCGGGGCGCTCTACCTCGACAAGCCCGATGAACTGGCTGCATACGAACGGGTCTGGCGGGGACTGGATGCGCTCGCCCTTGGCGAGGCAGAATCGAAGGACATGATCAAAAGGCTGATCGGGGAGATCCGGCATGACTGACCTGACCGGCGCCGTCTGGCGCAAGAGCACCCGCAGCGGCGACAACGGCGGCAACTGCGTCGAGGTCGCCACCAACCTCCCCGGCCTCGTCGCCGTACGCGACTCCAAAGACCCGACCGGGCCCGCCCTCACCTTCTCCCCTGCGGCCTGGGCCGACTTCGTCCGCGCGGCGCGGTCGCCGAGCCAAACTGGCTGATGGACTCTGCCGACTCAGCGATCGGGTCTGAGCGCGGACGTTTCAGCGGTCCTGGCCGGTCAACTCTTCACGAGCTTGCGCGGGTCCCCGCCGCCCTAGACCTTCACCAACCGGGTAGACGCCAGGCGCCTCCTGCGCCTTTTCGTCGAGGATGGAGGGAATGAGGTGCTGCAGGAACTCCTGCGTCTCATCGTCGACTGAGTAGACAAGGCACCCCCGCAGCCCACGGGTGAGCAACACCTTATATGCGTTGCGGATCAACCGGTCAGCGTTGCGAGCGATGCGGGGCCGCTCTCCCGTGCCGATGATGGCGACATCCTTGGACTGGTTTGGTTGGCTGACGAAGCGCCCATTCCGCACGACCAGGTCTCCGCCGAGGATGACCCCCGACCAGTCGTATTCGAAGCCCTGAGCGGTGTAGATGCAGCCGATCTGTTGGAATCCGCGTGGATCGGTCGCCCAATACGAGCCCGCCGGGACGCCCTTAGGCGGATGGTTGCCGTAAGCGTTCCATGGTCGGTGCCAGGTGCCGATCCGGACATCTGTCGCGAGCCTGCCCCGCTGCGGCTGTTTTGTCCACTCCCAACAGAAGCCTGCCGAGATCCGGGCGGTCATGCCCTCGGCGTTGCGTTGTCGAAGTACCGCTTCCATGGTTTCCGGAGAGTCGACCACTCCCAGGTAGAAGTCGTCGTCGCCCAACCACCGGTAGGGGTTAGACGATGCCAGACCGAGTAGATGTAGTACCCAGCGCTCGTAGCGAGGACTTCCGCCACACCTGAACTGCGCGCCAAGGGTCACCACGTCGACATCCAGATCGAGACGACCAGCAGCCTCAACTATCATCCCGACTGTGCCCACCTCGTTCGGACGCACAACCTGGTAGTCGTCAAGCAGAAAGACGGGCACCTTGGCGGCCTGAATCAGTTCCTCGACCTGCGGTATCACGCCAGAGACACCGTTACGGTCTGAACGCTCCCGCATGCGATGCGCCTCGTCGCAGATCAGGACGTCAACGCTGTCCGGAGCGACGTTCATAAAGTCACGAAAGAAGCTGAACAGCGGACGGGTCCGCTGATGCGGCCCTGCGTCCCTGGCACGGGCGTACCGCTGGAGGCTGAGAGTGAACGCTTTGGAGCCGGTGGCATGAGCCACCGCATGCCCCCGATCGGCCAGGGCGGCCAGCAGTGAGAGAGCGATTGCGCTCTTGCCGCTGCCCGGTCCGCCGGAGATCACCACAACCCGCTTCCGCCGTCCGGCCGTGGCCCATCGCAGGGCGCGCATGACCAGCTCGTACGCCTCTCGCTGCTCATCAAGCAGAATGAAGTGCTGGCGCCTGCCGATTTCCTGGGCTGCCAAGGCGAGCAGTTGACGGCTGGGCCGCACCTGGCTGGTAAGCAGACGATGTACCGCCCTACTCTCCCTTCCCGCAGCGAACTTCATGCGCAGATAGCGCTCGAACTTCTCCTCTTCTCCCAGCGTGAAGACCATGTTCTGGTAAGTCCGCTTCCGATCCGCATCCACCAGATGGGACACACGCTGGCGGGTGGCGTTGTGCAGGTAGGCCATGCCGTGCACAGTGGCTGGCCACTCGTGCAGTTTGACAAGGAAGTCCACGAGGTAGTTGCAGTACGCCTGCACCTGAACGCCCGGATGAAGCTGCGGCTGTGCCATCCCATTGACGGCTACCAGGTTCTCGGCATCGTCGTAACGCGTCGCGGCGCTCCACTGCTTCAGTTCCAGCACAAGATAGGTGTCGGCACCTGATTCGGGTGCTGCGCCGGCCAGAATCACATCCACTCGTCTACTGCTGCGCGGCAACTGAAACTCGACCAACGCGTCGAGATCACCATATCCAAGCTGCCGCAGGTGTCTGGCTAGAGCAGGAAGACTGTTCAGCCATGCCACCTGCTCACGCGAATCAATCAGGTAACCGGTCTCAACGAGATGGGTGCCCACCAGGGAAACCAGTCGTCCCGCATCGTGTAGGTCTAAGATCAAGTTTGGAGTGGTATGGAACGCCCGCAACGACCTTCCCCCAGGGCACGAGAATCTCGTGCGGTGGGGGCATGTCCGTCACGGAAGCCCGTCGATCCGCTGATCCGGGAACACTCTAGTAACGCGGTATGGAGTCGGCTACCCCGCACCCCGGATCATCGTCACTCGGCTCATAATGGACTTCGATCTTGCGGGTCGGTCTCACCAGACCGGCCAGAAACTCGCGCGTTTCGGGGTCGACCGAGTGGATGATCGTCCCGCGCATGCCGCGGGTCAGCAGCACCTTGTAGGTGTTGCGGATCAGCCGGTCGGCTTCGTCGTCGCTCACGGCTTTGCGGCTCCGCAATGCCGGATCCTTCGACTCGCCCCGCCGGGTCACCAGTCGGCCGTCGCGCGCCACCAGGTCGGGGCCGATGATGACACCGGACCAGTCGTACTCGAAGCCTTGGGCGGTGTAGACGCAGCCCACCTGGTCGAAGCCGTTCGGATCGGTGGCCCAGAAGGCACTACCGGGAGCATCACCCACGCTGCGATCGCTCTTGACGTTCCAGGGTCGGGCCCACTCGCCGACCACTACGTCCGGCACTAGGGTGCCGTCGGGTCGAGGGTCGCTCCACGGCCAGCAGTAGCCGGCCGACATCCGCGCCGTCTGTCCCGGCTCACCGGCAGCGCCCGGCGGGCGTTGGCGCGCCCGCAGGAACGCCTCCAGCTGCGTCGGGGACTCCGCCAGCCGCAGATCGAACCGTCCGTCGCCGGCCCACACGGTCGGTCCATCGCCGTCGAGGCCGAGCAGAGTGAGCACCCAGTCCTCGTACGCCGCGCTGCCGCCGCACCGGAACTGGTCGTGCAGGGCGACGACTTCGACCTCCAGGCCCAGCTTCCCGGCGTACGCCGAGATGACCTCGACGCTGCCCAGCTCCCCCGGTTTGACCACCTGATGCTCATCGAGCAGGAAGACCGGCACGCGCGCAGTCGAGATCAGTTCGTCCAGCTGCGGCCTCGCCCGGTCCCGCCGAGCCTTGGGTGTGTACCGGTTGACGGAGGTTTCCCGGATCCGGTGTGCCTCATCGCAGAGCAGCACCTCGATGTCGTTGGCCCCGGCGTCCATAAAGCTGTTGAAGTACTTGAACATCCCTTGGAGCCGGGTCGAACGGTGTCCGGCGTAGCGACGCAGGGTTTGGGTGAACGCGCGGGAGCCGGTGGCGTGCAGCACGGTCCGACCCTGACGGGCCAGTTCACCCATCACCGACAGGGCGATGACGCTCTTGCCGCTGCCTGGTCCGCCGGCCACCACCACTGCCCGCTTTCGGTTCGCCTTCCGGGCCCGCTCGACCGCGTGCAGCACCAATTCGTACGCCACATGCTGCTCGTCGAGCAGGGTGAACTGTGACCGGTCCTTGAGTTCCTGCGCGGCGTACCGCAGCAGATGTCGACTGGGCCGGACGGTGCTGGTCAGGAAGCGATCGGCGGCGGCCGCGCCGGATTTCGGCGCGAACCGCGACTGGAGATAGGCGAGCCACTGGCCGCGACGCTGCCTGGTGAAGAGTCGGCTCTGCTCGGTGACTGGTCGATCGAGCAGGTCGACGATGTCCCGGTCGACGGCGTTGTGCAGGTAGGCGGCACCATCGAGCGGGTAGCGGCGGCGGCCCAGGATGCCGAGGAAATCGGTGAGGTACTGGCAGTAGTCGGCGACCTGCACGCCGGGATGCAGTCGTGGTGCACGTGCGTGCTCGACCGCGACCAGGGTGTCGGATTCCTCGTACGCGGTCGCGTAGGACCATTGCTTCAGCTCGACGACCAGATAGGAGTCATCCCCGCTACGAGGATCAACGCCGGCGAGCACCGCGTCGATACGTCGGCTGGTCAACGGCAGTTGGTACTCGACCAGCACCTCCACCTGATCGAGGCCAGCGTCGGCGAGGTCCTGCGCCAGGACCGGCAGGCTGTTCATCCAGGACCGCCGCTCAGCCGGGCTCACTCCGTGGCGGATCGACCACAGATGCTCGGCGACCCGGTCGGCGAGGGTGCCGTCAGTGGCCAGACGCAACAGATTGGCGGCGGACGTCCGAAACGCCGACATTGGCACATGCCCCCAGGCAGCACGATGTGATCGTGCGGATGGGGGGCATATCCGTGCACCGGAAGCCCGTCGGACCGCTTGGCTCTGAGCACCTTACCGAGTCGGATCAGGGTCTTGGTGGCTAGTCGGTGCGGTCGGCCGAAGGAGCCTTGGCCGCAGATCCGTACGAGCGCTCGACCGGGTAACGCCGCGCCGCCTCCGTCAACTTGTCGGTTGCGGCAGCCAGCGGGTCGATACCCAGGATGTCGCTCAGGCGGGCAAGGTAGATCATTACGTCGCCGATCTCGGCGCGTACCCGTGCGCCGTGCTCGGGATCGGTCATCACCTGCGCGGATTCCTCCGGGGTGAGCCACTGCAACTCGGCCAGCAGCTCGCCCACCTCGCCAGCGAGGGCCATCGCCAGGTTCTTCGGCGTATGGAACCGCTGCCAGTCCCGCTCCTCGGCGAACCGGCGCAACCGGTGCACGAGGTCGGCCAGCCCGGGGTCATTCGGTTCGTGTTCCACGGGGCCGAACCCTACCGCCGCCAGCTCACCAGCCGACTTCGGCCAGGCCGGTGAGTGCCGCCCTGCCCGGCGTCCCGATCCGACCTCCGGCGGTCCCGAGTTCTGTCAGACCGGTGTCCTAGCGTGGGGCGATGACCGACATGGTGGCGATCGTCCGGCGGGCCTGCCTGCGGCTTCCCGAGGTCAGCGAGCGGCTCAGTCACGGCACCCCGACCTGGTTCGTCCGGGGCAAGCGGTCGTTCGCCACCGTCTGGCCGGACGGCCATCACCAGGAGGACTTCCCGCACCTGTGGTGTGCCGCGCCGCCGGGTGCGGCCGTCGAGTTGATCGCGGAAAACCCGCGGACGTACTTCCGCCCGCCCTACGTGGGGCATCGCGGCTGGCTCGGCGTACGCCTCGACACGGGCATCGGCGAGGCCGAGCTGGCCGAGATCATTGAGGACGGCTACCGGGCGGTGGCGCCCCGGACCCTGCTCGCCCGGCTCGACGGGTAGGTCATCCGAACGCGCCTCAGCGGTCCGGCCCCAGGCCGGCCTCGCGAGCCAGCAGAGCAGCCTGGGTGCGGTTCGCGCTGCCGAGCTTGACCAGTAGCCTCGACACGTAGCCCTTCACGGTGGCCTCGGACAGGTGCAGCCGGCGGGCGATCTGCTGGTTCGACCGACCAGCGCCCAGGCCCTCCAACACCTCCACCTCGCGATCGGTGAGCGAGCCGATCAGGTCACGGGCCTGCGGGACGTTTCCGGCCTGAGCGAGGAGACGGCCGGCGGCCGCCGGCGACAGCACCGTGTGTCCCGCCGCGGCCACCCGGACCAGGTCCAGCAGGTCCTCGGGCGGGGTGGACTTGAGCAGGAACCCGACCGCCCCGGCGTGGAGCGCTCCGAGCACGTACTCGTCCAGGTCGAAGGTGGTGAGCGCCAGCACCCGTGGCGGTGCGGGTAGCCGCCGGATCCGCTCGATGGCGCGGATCCCGTCGACTCCGGGCATCCGCAGGTCCATCAGGATCACGTCGGGGCGCGAGCGTACGGTGGCCTCCACCGCGTCGGCACCGTCGTATGCCTCGCCGACCACCTCCAGGTCCGGGGCTGAGCTGAGGATGGTGCGCAGGTGTGCGCAGACCATCCGTTCGTCATCGACGACCAGGACCTTGATCATCGGCGCACCGCCGTCGGCACGTTCGCCGGCAGGTCGGCGTCGACGGTGAAGCCGCCGTCCTCCGTGGCCCCAACGGTCATCGTGCCGCCGAGCACCTCCACCCGGTGTCGTAGTCCGGCCAGGCCGCTGCCACCACCGGCGGCGGACAGGTCTGCGTCGGGTGGCCGGTTCGGGCGGCTGTTCGACACGCGCACCCGTACGTCATGTCTGCCGTAGTTGACGGTGACGGTGGCAGCGGCGCCCGATGCGTGCTTGTGCACGTTGGTAAGGGATTCCTGCACCACCCGAAAGAGGGTGCGCCGCACGGTGGGTGCGACCGCGCCGGGGTCACCCTCCTCGGCCAGCCGCACCGGCAGGCCGACCGTGCGGGACTGGTCGACCAGCTCCGCCAGAGCCGGCACCGCGCTCGGTTCCTCGCCTGCGTCCGGCGTCCCGCCTTCGCTGCGCAGCACACCGACCAGATCACGCAGCTCCGCCAGTGCCTGGCAGCCGGTCACCCGCAGTTCCTCTGCCGCCGCCCGGGCCGTCGGGTCGGTGGTGCTGACCCGCAGGGCGCCGGCCTGTAGCACCATCAGGTTGATGCGGTGGGTGACCACGTCGTGCATTTCGCCGGCCAGCCGGATCCGCTCGTCGGCGCGGGCCTGTTCGGCCAGGAGCAGCCGTTCCCGTTCGGCCCGCTCCGCCCGGTCGGTCAGCTCCGCCAGCAGGCCACGCCGGGCCCGTACGTACAGGCCCAGCACCGCGCCGAAGACGATGACGATGGGTGCGGTGAACGGGTCGTCGATGTCCCAGGCGCGGGCCCCCACCAGGAATGCCACGGTGAGCAGCGCGATCACCGACCACTGCCGCCGCCGTCGGCCGTCGCCGTGGGCCGTGACGGCGTACGACACGAGGACGGCGGCCCAGGCCGGTGCGAACAGGCTGATCACCGCAATGATCGACGCGGCGGTGTAGGGATGTCGGCGGCGGAGCAGCAGCATGGCCGCCGCGAGCACCTGTGCGGCCACGTACGCCTGCGTCGGTGCCGGGATCAGCTTGGTGCCGACATCCGGGTCGGCCAGCTCCAGGCCGGCCCCGACGACCGCCGCCACGACCACCAGGAACATGTCGACGGCGACCGGAAGGACTCGGCAACGAGCCATGGCACCAGGGTAACCGCGCGCCCGGAGAACGCCCGCCGGACGCCCGTGGTCACGACGAAACGACCCGGACCGTACGACGAAAGTAGGTTACGGTCCCGACCTTCACCGCTGACCTGACGGCCCGTTGTCTCGATCTGATGGACTCATGACGCCATCGAGACCGGCCTCCGACCTGGCGGCGGCAGACGTGTCCACCGGCGGGCGGCGTATCCACGCCCTGGACACGCTGCGCGGCTTCGCGCTCTGCGGCATCCTGATCATCAACATCTACCAGCAGGTCGTCTTCCGCGGCGCGGCCGCAGGCACGGCGTCGCAGCTGCCGGAGGCGGTTCAGCTCCTCTTCCATCAGCGGTTCTATCCGATCTTCTCGATTCTGTTCGGCATCGGTTTCGGCATCTTCCTGCGCCGTGCGGCCACCCGGACCGACCGACCCAGGTTGGTCCTGGCCCGCCGGCTGGGTGTGCTGCTACTCATCGGCGTCGTTCATTTCGTCGTCCATCCCGGTGAGGCGCTGACCGCGTACGCGTTGGCGGGTCTGCTCTTTCTGCTCCCGTTGAGCTATCTGGGCGGGCGGGCGGCGCTGGTCGTGGCGGTCCTGCTCCTGCTCGCCGGTGCGCAGGTCGTAAACGGTTTCGGGCCGATTCCCGGCCTGCTCGCGCTCGGCTACGCCCTGGCGATGCTGGAGGTGCCGGCCGCGCTCGAACGTCGTACCGGGCGGGTGGCGGTGGCGTTCGTCGGCCTCACCGCCCTGTCCGTGGGGTGGATCGTGCTGCGGCTACGCGGAACGGAGGTGCCGTTCGTCAATCTCATAGGAGGGCCCGGTGGCGGAGTGAGCCTGCTTCCCCCGCTCGCCGGTATCGCCACCGGTCTGGCGTACTGCTGTGGGTTGCTTCTGCTGCTGCGTACGCCGCTGGGACCGGCGCTGACCGCCGTGCTGGCTCCGATGGGTCGGATGGCGCTGACGAACTACCTGAGCGCCACCGTATTGTTCCTGCTCGCCGCAGGGCCGCTCGGCATCGACAGCACCGGCGACCTACCCCGGATCGTGGGCCTGAGCATCGGCATCCTGATCGTGCAGGCGGTGTGGAGCACGCTGTGGCTGCGATCGTTCCGCTACGGGCCGGCGGAGTGGGCGTGGCGGTGCCTGACGTGGTGGCGGCGGGCTCCGTTGGTGGAGAACGGAGAGGTAGCGTCTGCACGGAAGCAAGATCCTGATCACCTTGGGGAGGCGGCGTGTCGGGTCGGTTCGTGTACTGGATGAACGTGTCGGTCGATCTGCGGATCGAGCGCGCCCCGGGTGAGCAGGGCGGCGGCGACTGGATGCGCATCGGGGAGTCGTTGCACCGGGAGTTCAACGCGCGGGCTCGGGCGATGTCGCTGATGATCGAGGGTCGCACGATCTACGAGACTATGGAGGCGTTCTGGCCGGGCGCCCGTGACGACGAATCCCTGCCGGACTTCATGCGTGAGTACGGCGAGATCTGGACCTCGATGCCCAAGGTGCTGGTCTCGCGTACCCGGGACAGCGCCGGGCACAACACCCGGGTCATCGGCGGGGACGACGCGATCGAGCAACTCGCGCGCCTGCGGGCGCAGTCCGACGGTGACATCGGGGTCGGCGGCGCCACCTTGGCGACCGGTCTGCTGCGGGCGGGGCTGCTCGACGAGCTTCTGCTCTTCACCCATCCGGTGGTGCTCGGCACCGGTCGGCCGTTGTTCGACACGCACGACGAGCCGGTCGAGCTGGATCTGATCGAGCAGGCGTCGTTCGATCAGGGTGTGACGATGCACCGGTACGCGGTCCGAGGCGTCCGCAGCCCTGGCCCGGCGGCCTGAAGGGCCACGCTGAGCCATCGATCCGACCTGCACCGCCCTCGGGTCCTGGGGAGCCACCTCAGGGACCGAGGGTGGTTTTTCGTGTGTGGACGATCCTTTCGCCACCATAGCCAAAAGTTCGATTAAACCTGGCAGAAGCCATGGACATATCGACATCGCTTTTGTTAACTTCAGCCCGGATGTTACGACGAGGTGAACCGCCGCCGGGGCCAGCGCCTCGATCGTGACCTCCGACGGCCCCTCGGACACCTACCCCCAACTCCCAGTTCCCGCGCCCGCGTCGCCCACCGGCGATTCAACGGGCCATCCGGTGCTGCCCGACACCCGGAGGAGAAGCCCAGCACCCGTACGTCCCGACCTGCCCGACCCGTCCTCACACCTAGGAGAGGCAGTTGAAGAGACGACTCGCGCTCGCCGTGGCGGGCCTGACGACCATCACGCTCGTCGCCCCGCCCGCCAGCTCGATGGCCGCGCCGACCACCCCCACGGCCGCGCCCGGCACCACCAGTCCCCCACCGGACACGGCCTTCCAGAAGGTCACCCTCAACGACCGCCCCGGCGAGCCGATGGACCTCGCCGTGCTGCCCGACGGCCGGGTGCTGCACGTGACCCGGGCCGGCGTGGTGTGGCTGCACAACCCCGACACCGGCCGCAACACGATCGCCGCCACTCTCGACGTCTACCAGCACGACGAGGAGGGCCTGCAGAACGTCGCCGTCGACCCCAACTTCGGCCGACGCGGCAACAACTGGGTCTACCTGTACTACTCGCCGCCGATGGACACCCCGGTCGACGACCCGTCCACCCCGGACGTCAACGAGGGTGACGCGCCGGCCTGGGGCTCCGAGGAGGAACTCGCACCGTTCCAGGGCGTCATCCGCCTGTCCCGGTTCCGGCTGGTCAAGGACACCCTGGACCTGCGCACCGAGCAGCGGATCATCGATGTGCCGGTGGACCGGGGCATCTGCTGCCACGTCGGCGGGGACATCGTCTTCGACGCCAAGGGCAACCTGTACCTCTCCACCGGGGACGACACGAACCCGTTCGAGTCCGGCGGGTACGCCCCGATCGACGAGCGGCCCGGCCGTAATCCCGCGTACGACGCGCAGCGCACCAGCGCCAACACCAACGACCTGCGCGGCAAGATCCTGCGGATCAAGGTCGGTGCCGATGGCAGGTACACCATCCCCAAGGGCAACCTGTTCAAGCCCGGCACCCGGGACACCCGCCCCGAGATCTACCTGATGGGTCTGCGTAACCCGTTCCGGATCGAACTGGACCGCAAGACCAACGACCTCTATGTCGCCGACTACTCGCCGGACGCCGGTCAACCCGACCCGCTGCGCGGACCGGCGGGGCACGGTAAGTGGTTCGTGGCCCGCAAGGCCGGCAACCACGGCTGGCCCTACTGCATCACTCCGCAACTGCCCTACCGGGACTACGACTTCGCCACCGAGGAGTCCGGTGCGGAGTTCGACTGCTCGGCGCCGGTAAACGAGTCGCCGAACAACACCGGGCTGCGGAAGTTGCCCGCGCCGCAGCAGCCGGACGTGTGGTACAGCTACGACCTCTCCTCCGAGTTCCCGGAGCTGGGCACCGGCGGCATCGGCCCGATGGCCGGTCCCGCGTACCGCTTCGACCGGGCGACCACCCGGGGCCGCAACCCGGTGGCGTGGCCGGCGTACTACGACGGCAAGCCGCTGTTCTACGAGTGGACCCGCGACTACGTGAAGGCGTTCCAGCTGGACCGGCGCGGCAGGCTCGACGGAATCGAGCCGGTGCTGCCCTCGGTCGTCTTCGACAACCCGATGGATCTGGAGTTCGGCCCCGACGGCGCGCTCTACGTCCTCGAGTACGGTGACGGTTTCTTCAGCGAGAACCCGGAGGCGCAGGTGGCCCGGATCGACTTCATCGGTCGGGACGGCAACCGCAGCCCGATCCCGGCGGTCTCGGCCAGCCAGACCGCAGGTCTGGCCCCGCTGACGGTGGAGTTCTCAAGCGAGGGCACCACCGATCCGGACGGCGACCGACTGCGCTACGAGTGGTACCTGGACGACGACGACCGGGTCGACTCGCGGTCGGCGAACCCGACCTTCACCTACCGCGAGAACGGCAGCTACGACGCGACGCTCAGGGTGACCGACCGGAAGGGACGCTCGGCGTCGGCGTCGGTGCGGGTCGTGGTCGGCAACGCGGTGCCGGTGGTCGAGCTGGTCGCGCCGGTCGAGGGCCAACCCTTCGCCTTCGGCGACACCATTCAGTACGAGGTACGGGTGACCGACGACCAGGCGGTGGACTGTGCCCGGGTCAGCGTGACCTACATCCTCGGCCACGACGACCACGGCCACCCGCAGACCACCGCCAACGGCTGCACCGGGTCGATCCTGACCACCGTCCCCTCGGGGCACGACCCGGAGACGGACAACCTGTCCGCCGTGTTCGTCGCCTCCTACACCGACCCGGGTGACGACGGGCTGCCGCCGCTGACCGGGACCGACCAGGTCGTGCTCGTACCGGGCGTGTAGACACCCACGAGAGGAGTCATCATGTGTTACGGCTACGACGGGATGGCCGCACTGCGGCGTTCCGTCCTCGACCGGCGGGGCCTGCTACGCGGCTCGGTGGCCGCGATGGCCGGTGTCGGCCTCGCCACGGCGGGCGCAACGGCCGCCTCCGCCGGTCCCAAGCACGGTCCGGGGCACGGTCCCGGGCACGGGCATGCCGGTCGGCGGCGGGTGCCGCCGGGGCTGATCAGCATTCAGTTGTGGACGGTCCGTGACGCGCTGAACGGCGAGCCGGGGTACGACGCCACGCTGCGGCACCTGGCCCGGATCGGCTACCCGAAGGTGGAGCTGGCGCTGGGCTACTTCGGCCGCAACGCCGCCCAGCTGCGTCGCTTCCTGGACAGCATCTGCATCAAGGCCACGTCCAGCCACGACGGGATCAGCGAAACTCCCGCCGCGCTACAGGAGAAGATCCGCAACGCGGTGACGCTGGGTCAGAAGTTCATGGTGGTGCCGTACCTCTACTCGGAGAGCGCCGACGACTGGAAGCGGTGGGCGGAGCAGATGAACGTCGAGGCCGCCGCGGCGGCCCGCGCCGGTCTGCGTTACGGCTACCACAACCATGCCCACGAGTTCACCATCGACCTCGGCGGCGGTCGCACCCCGTGGGACGTGCTGACCGAGGAACTGGACCCCCGGCTCGTCCACCTGGAGATCGACATCTACTGGGCGGTCACCGGCGGCATCGAGTCCGGTGCCGGGGTGACCGACCCTGAGGGCTTTACCCTGGACGTCATCCGCGCCGCGCCGCAGCGGGTGCTTCAGTACCACGTCAAGGACCGGCACGCCGCCGACGGCGACATGGCCGACCTGGGCACTGGGATGATCGACTTCAGGCGGATCTTCCGGAAGCACCCGGTGCTTGAGTACATCGTGGAGAACGACACTCCGGACGTGACGCCTCAGCTCACCGCCGAGATCGGCTACCGCTACCTGCGGAACCTGCGGTACTGACGATCGCTCTGCGGTAGTCGGGGCACCACGTCGGCCACGGTCGAGGTGGTGCCCCGACTACCCGGGGCGGAACCCGGCGCGACTCGGCCGGAAGCGCCCGGTCACTCGGTCGGTCGCCGTTCCTGCGGCCAGTAGGCGAGCCGCCGATCGTATTCCACGTACCATTCGTACAGATGATCGTCGTGGTGGTACGCCCGGACGAAACGGCTGTCCCTCAGCTCGGTGCAGACCAGGACGGCTCCGTGTGCCTGCCACACCGGCGGTGGCACCGCGCCGCTGGGCCCGACGACGATCAGCCGCAACCCCCGCAGCGTACGAAGGACTTCGTCCATCGTCGCGTTGCAGAGCGACGATGGGGTGATCTGGACGACCTCGCACTCGTCGGCCAGCCGGTGCAGGTCATCGCCGACCAGCTGGATGCGCGCCTCGCCGAACCTCGCGTTGAACCGGGCGAGAGTGGACCGGACACGCTCGGCTCGTGGCGCGTCGTGCAGATCGGCCACCAGCACGCGACCCACCCCGTCCACCTCGGCCAGGTGCTCCATCAGCCCGCCGAAGCCAATGACCCCGACCGTGCCCGCGCTCCCCACCGCCCGGGTCAGCGCCTCCGTCACCGCCGACCCCGCCTGGTGGGCGTGCACCTCGTCAAAGGGCGCGACCACGTGACCAAGGCCCGCTTCCGCCAGTGCGGTCGGCCGAAGCCAGGGCCGGGACAGCGCACTGAGGAGCGCGATCTTGACGGCCTGCCGGGTCAGGTCCAACCCGGCCGGGGGCGTACGCACGAGGTCACAGTCCAGCAGCGACCTGCCGGGCGAGGTACCGAGGTAGTCGGTGACCTGGCTGCCACGCCGGCACACGACCGCGCCCGGTGACCCGCCGCCGTGGTAACCCTGGTAGTCCATGGCGGTGCCGACGCTGCCGTCATCGAGGACGACGGCTGCGAAGGACCTGCCCGTCAGGATCTCGTCGACCGACCGCTGGCCCTGATCCGGACGCGTGCGCAACTCGCGGCGGATCGCGGTCTCAATCAGCGACACGGCCGGGCCCCCGGGTGGCCGACAACAGATCGTCGGCGAACCGCTGCGCCTGTGCCACAGCGAGCGCGGCCACGGTCACCCGGATCGCCGGTGTCGGTGCGGCGAATCGCGACCCAGGGGCGACCTGCCAGCCGCGCCTGGCCAGCCGGGACACGGTCTCCGCCTCGTCGGGCACCTCGATCCACACGTTCAGTCCGGTGCGCCCGTATCCGCGCAGACCCCGCTCGGCCAACAGATCGAGCACGTGTCGGCGGCGTCTGCCGTACTCGTCCCGCACCCGGGCGAGGTCTGCCGCGAGGTCCGGGTCGGCCAGGTGGGCGGCCACGGCGAGCTGGGTCATCCGGCTGATCCACCCACCGCCCAGGAGCCTGCGCTGGTCCACCTGCCGGATCGACTCGCGGTCACCACAGACCAACGCGAACCGGAGATCGGGGGCCAGCCACTTGGACACCGACGCGACGTGCAGCCATCGTGGATGGCCGGCTGGTATCACGGAGTGGTATTCGGTGCCCGCGATCCCGCCCGCATGGTCCTCTTCGATCACGAGCAGGCTCGGGAAGCGTTCGATGATGGCGCGCAGCGTGTTGCCGCGCCCGGACGTGAGTGCTGCCCCGGTGGGGTTCTGTGCGCGCGGGCGGTACAGCACACCGGCGGCGTCCCGGAGCGCCGCGACGAACGGTTCTGGTCGCAGCCCCTCCTCGTCGACGGGCACCGGCACCGGCACCAGACCGAGCGCGGCGATCAGCGGAAGGTCTCCGTTGTAGGTGGGGCTCTCCACGATCACGCGGTCCCCGGGACGCAGCAGCGTGGCCAACGCCCGATCGACAGCCTCAAGCCCACCGGGCAGCGCCGTCAGGTGGTCGTTGGCGACGCCCTGGCCGGCCAGGTACGCCTGGGCCGGGACAAGCAGGGCGTCGACGATCCTGGGGGTGCCGTAGAGCAGCAGGTTGGCCGCGACGGCGGTGGGCCAGCGGTCGTGACGCCAGAGGAGCAGGTCCGGATCCGGGTTGCCCGACGAGAGGTCGCCCGACCGCGACATCGGACGGGGCGCCTTCCGCAGGCCCGTGGCCGCGCTACGCATTCTCGGGCAGGAGTTGGAGCAGCGCCGCAACGAACTCGTCCTGTCGGTCGGGCAGCAGGTCCAACGCCTTCGCCACCGGGATGAAGAAGCACTCGAACACCATGCCGTCATCGGTGCCGCTGCTGCCGGCGACCTGGTGGGACCAGCGGTCCCGACGCTCCGTCGTGCTCGCGTGGTAGAAGACGGTGACCCGCGGCTGACCGGTGTGCGGATGCGGTCGTTGCTGCACGCCGAGACTCTTCCGCACCGTGACGGCGGTGACGCCGGTCTCCTCGGCCACCTCGCGCAGCACCGCATCCTCAAGTGGTTCACCGGCCTCGATGCCCCCGGCGGGCACCTGCGTGCCCGCCTCGGGCTGGTCTCGGTGGTCGAACACCAGCAGCTCCGGCCCGGTGAGCGTGTCACGCACGACATAGACGGCGACGCGGACTCGGACCTCAGACATCTGTGGGCACCTCTCGGTCGTGGGACAACTGCGGAAACTGTGACAGCAGCGAGGCGACCAGGCGCTGCGTCGCGCTGTCGGACAACTCCTCGTGGTTGCGGAAACGCAGCACGCGCGTCGGTACGAGGTTCGCCTGGATGGCGCGGTCGTAGGCGTCGTACAGCTGGACCAGGGTGTCCGGGCGCTCGTACGGCCGCAGCTCCTTGTTGCGGGTGCCGATGCGCGTCCAGGCCAGCGCGGGTGGGGTGTCCACGAAGACGATGACGTCGGGCGTCGGCATCCGCAGCGCCGTCATGGCGGCGCTGATGCGTTCCATCGGTACGCCGTGCAGGACGTGGTGGTAGACGATGTCGCTGAGCACGTACCGGTCGGTGAGGACCGGACCGACGGCGAGGGCGGGCTTGATGTTGAACTCGAAGTGCAGCCGCTTGTCGCGCAGGTACGCCTCCACGACGGCGTCGGCGTTCCCGTTGCTGCGGGCCATCCGGTTGCCCACGATGAGCCGAGCGGCGTCGGTGTCGAGCCAGCTGTGCTGGCCGAACTCCGTCACCGTCGACGCGACCTGCCGGAGGGCCTGCGCGAGGCTGATCCGTAGCGTCGACTTCCCGCTGCCGTCGGTGCCCTCCAACGCGATGAACGGAAATCGCCGGTCCTGCCGGCCCGCCGGGATCACGGCTGACGCTCCTGCGGTGCACGCCCGGCCGGGTGCCGGGTCAGGTAGTCGAGCCGGGAGGTGAACAGATGCACCGACCGCTCGGTCCCCGGCCACCAGCAGCACAGCAGCTCGGCGAAGAGGGACGCCTCCTTCAACCCCAGGGCCACGGTTCGGGCGGCGCTGGTCCGCGGCGAACGGACCGTCTCCACCAGCGCGGCCAGCGCGGGTAGCCGCGCGGCCAGGTCCTGCCCCCGCTCGTCGGCGCTGGTGAGCAGTTGGGCCACACAGCCGGCGACGAAGACATCGTCGACGCCGACGTCGCCGAGACTGCGACGAAGGCACTCGTACACGGAGGGCTCGACCGCCGCCCAGATCCGGGCAGGTGCGGCGATCATCTCGTACAGCAGGCGCTCCAGCGCGGAGGCCTCCGACGTGAACGCTCGGTCCGGTGCCAGCAGCAGCCCGGCGCCCAGGCCCGGCGGGCGCGGCAGCGAAGCGGCGGGAAACAGCCCGCCCGTGCCCAGCTCCACCAGCGCACCCAGGTCACCGTCGACCAGGATCTCCACCGCCTCCCGGACGTATCGCAGGTCCGCGGGGCCGGACGAGCCGACCACGAACTGGTGGCGGCGGATGCCCACTGCGACCTCGTGGGTTCGCAAACTCGCGGCGAACTCCGGCCAGCCACCGTCCGGCACCCCGGTGGCGGCGGCCACGCAGACGGTAGCCACGTTCGCCGGCGTGTACGTGGCGAGTTGTCCGGCTCCGGTCGGGGTCAATACGTAGTCGTCCACCAGTTTGGCCAGGACGCGCAGGTGTTCGGCGTACACCAGCGGCTCGAAGATCATCGTGTGTTGGCTGATCAACCGGCCGAGGAACATGTGCCGCATCAGGTCGTCGGGGTGGGCAGGGGCGGTCGTCTGCGGTCGGGGGGCAAGCGTCCGGGTCGTCACGAGAGCACCTCCAATGCGGCGGTGGCGTTGGGTGGCCGGCGTTCCGGCTCCCATCGCACGCACCGTTCGACCAGCTCGATCAGGCGCGGGTCGTGTCCGGTCACCACGCTGGGCAGCGGCGGTGCGCCGTAGCGGGGCATGGTGCCGGTCAGCAGCTCGTACATGACCATGCCGAAACAGTAGATATCGCTGGTGATGTCCGCCTCGTGGTAGCCCACGTCGTACTCCGGTGGCCACGAGATCAGCGCCGACTTCGGCGATCGGGGCTCGGTGGCGGTGCGGGCGCGGGCGCAGCCGAGGTCGGCGATGACCGGTCCGCCGTCGGCCATCAGGACGTTCTCGGCGTTGATGTCCCGGTGGACGTAGCCGATGTCGTGCAGGACGGTCATCCCGGTCAACAGCCGGCGCGCGAAGGCGATGGCGGTCTCGGCGGCCGGTGCCCCGTGCGTGCCGAGCCAGTGGCGGACCGAGCCGAGCGGCAGGTGCTCCATCACGTAGTACGGCACCGGGGCACCGAGGTCCATCTCGACCAGGTCGGGGAAGTACGGCGAGCCGCTCAGGCGGGAGAGGAGGTCGGCCTCCTGGCCGAACTGGTCCCTCGCCTGCTGGTGTGCCCGCTCCGGCAACTGGCGGTACCAGTAGTAGCCGTGCAGCTCGGCCCGTAGGTGCGGCGGCGCGGCGGCGATGACGCTGTGGTAGCCGAACAGCCCCTTGGCGACGAACTTCACGCCGGGCCGGTCGGCCCGCTCGACCAGCAGGAGGGTGCTCCATCCGGTGAACGAGACGACCGAACTGCACGTGTAGGGCGTGCTCGTCTCAAGCACCTGGCGGAACACGCGCGTCGGCGAGATGCCGGCCAGGGAATCGAGGTTCACCGCCGCGGTGGTGTCGACCGTCATCGGGGTCCGCCGTCCGACGTGGGCTTGTAGACGTAACCGAGGGTCAGGTCCGAGGTGCCCGGAACGACCTCCACCACATGGTCGGTGCCGGCGAAGAACTCATCACAGGCCTTCTTCACCCCGGGCAGCCCGTCCCAGGCCCGCTCGTTGCGACTCAGGTCGCAGTAGTCGTCGATGACGAGCAGTCCGCCCGGCTCCAGGCGGGGCCACACCTGTTCCAGGCTCAGCTGGATGGAGCGGTAGTGGTCCCCGTCGAGGTAACCGAAACATATCCGCTGGGGCAGTTCGGCGAGCGTTTCGTCGAACCAGCCGGCGACGACGCGCGGCATCGGCAGGTCCCTGCTGCGGAAGTTCTGCTCCACTTGCTCCGCCGAGGCCAGGCATTCGCCCTCCGGCAGGTGGGTGTCCAACTCCCCCGGTGGCGGCATCCCGGCGAAGCTGTCGAACAGCACGAGTTCGCGTTCCGGGGCGAGCGCCCGCATGGTCGTCGCGAGCCAGACGCTGGTGTAGCCGGCGTTGCAACCGACCTCCACGACGTCGCCCGCGACGTTCGCCCGGAGCACCGAGGACAGGCCCCAGTGCAGCGTGACGAGACGTTCGACATCGGACATGTTGGCATTGAGCTCAGCTAGCTCGTAGGCAAGACGTGCGTCCATTGCACTCTCCGTCAGTTGGTGAAGAAGCCGATGACTTTCTTGATCCGTCCGTGGGTGACCGGCTCCGTGCTGTGGCTGAGCTGGCTGCCGAACATGACCAGGCCCCCGGCGGCCATCCGGGTGCGCCAGCGGGTCCGGGGCAGCGCCTTGTACCACTGCGTGGTGTGGTCCGCGCCCTCGCGGACTCTGCGCAGCCCGTCCGTGGGCTCCTCCCACAGGTCTGGGCTGCCGCAGGTCTCGACCACGAAATCGCCGCCGGAGAAGCCGTCGTTGAGGGTGATGCTCACCCCGGCGACCTTCACGTGATCCGGGTCGGTCTCGTCGAACGGCATATCGATGTGCGGTGTGATGTACTGGCCCACGCCGTACTCGAGATAGATCCACGAGGTCAGGCGACGGCCGCTGGGAAACAGGCTGCGCAGGTGCGGCAGGGCCCGCCGCGCCGCCTCGTCCAGTACCGTCGTCGCCCCCACCGGCAGCGGAAAGAGCTCCAACCGCCCGGCCGGTTCGTAGAGCTCCATCACGTCGCGGGTACTCATCCCGTCGACGGCGTGCACCGACACGGCGCGCTCGCCCTCGAAGGCGGCGCGGCCGTCGGCGGTGATCTGCCGGTCCACCGCATCGCAGATCGCCTGGCACTCCATCGGGGTCAGGAACTGCTCGATACTGTGCACCAGGAGGGATTCCGAGGTCGTCAACATGATTCCGTGCCTTTCCCCTTCTTGGCCAATACCAGTTGGATCGAGCCGGCCGCCGAAGGTGGCCGCATGTCACTGCCGGCGTGGACGTGCGCGGCGGCGGTCAGGGCAAGCCCGGCGCACGCGGCGGCTCGCTCGATCTCGTCCTGGTCGTACAGCCACAGCCAGGAGTAGAACTCCCGCCTCGGGCCGTCGTCCCGGGTGATCCGGAAACGTTGCAGGTAGAGGCGACCTTCCGCCGCGAACCGCGCCTGATACTCGACGACGTGCTCGGCCCGCAGGAAGATGCCGGTGCCGGCGGGATAGTGGGTGGACTCACGGTCGACCGGGTGCATCCCCGAGCCGGTGCGGGTCCGCACGTCTACGAACACCCGCCCGCCGGGCCGCAGGGCCGCGGCGATCCGGCCGAGTGCCGGGCCGAGCGTCGACGGGTCGAACTGGTTGACCAGCTCATAGGTGAGCAGACAGAGGTCGTGCGCCGGCACCACGGAGCCCGTGTCGAAGGAACCGACCTGGAAGTGGCACCGTCGATCCGGGCATCGGCGGCGCGCCGCGACGATCGCCGCCGGGTTGACATCGACGCCGAGGTAACTGCGGCACCCGGTGCCGTTCGCGATCTCGCGGGCGTAGGTGCCCGGGCCGCACCAGGGGTGGTAGATCCGCTCGTCGCCGGTGAGGGTGAGCCAGTCGAGCTCCCGGCGCGCCGCCGCAGCGCTGCGGCCGGCGACCTCGCTGTCGTCGCGGCACTGCACGTCGGCGAGGCAGGATCCGATCACCGGATCGCGGTACGGGATACCGTTCGCGCAGATGTGGGCCCAGTCCACTGTGGTGTCCGGCATGGTGACCATCAGGCCGGTCCGGGTGGCTGCGACGGGTTCGGGATGACCGCGCCGCAGGGCAGCATGCGGACCACGGGTGGCGGTGCGCCGGTGAGCAGGCACTCCAGGTCGATCCGCTTCAACAGCGCCGGACCCTGCAACTTGCCGCGTAGTGCCGCTGCCACGTGCGGACGGTCCGGAGTTCGCCGCTGCTGCGCCTGCAGGATCCTGGGCAGGCTGCGGTCGCCGAACCACAGGTCGCCGATCTCGGCGATGACTCCCGCCACCTCGTCGCCGTCCACCAGCCCGGCGAGCAGCAGCTGCCCGAGCGCCGCACGCACCTCCACCAGCGGAACCGTCACCGGCCGGTACGGCGGCTCGGCCGCGTGCAGGAGCATCACCTCGTCGTCGTGGAGTCCGTGGCGTTCGATGAGTTCCACCACCGCGCCGTAGCCGCGCATGCCGTGGGTACGCAGCTCGACGGCGCGCAGCGCGCCCATGGAGCCCAGCCCGATCACGTCACGTCCGTCGCGCAGCGCGGCGCATATCTCCCGGTGGTCGACGGCGAACTCGTGGTAGAACCCACCGTCCACGATGATCACCCGTCCGGACGGGTGGTCGCGTAGCGCCGGTGCCAGCATTCCCCGGGTCAGCGGCGGAAGCACCGAATATCGCGCGGAGACGCCGAGCAGGTTCGACTGGTAGCCGGTCGGCCCGACGAAGATCAGATCCCGGTCAGCCATGGGACCACGCCGCAAGCCGTGGCCCCACCCGGGGCGAGAGCCCGGCGACATACGACTCGCAGCCGACGATGACGGTGCGTACCACCCAGGCCCCGTCGGTGCTCCCGTCCCGCAGGACGAAGCGGATCACCGGACCGATGCCGCGTTCGGCCAGCCAGTCGGCCAGCCCGACGGCGTCTGCGGGTACCGGTTGGCTGAACTGCTGCCGGACGTCGGACAGCGCGCTGCGCTCACCGACCGTGGCCTGCTCCGTCGCGACGTCGACCAGGCTCGGCAGATCCTCACGACCGCCGTGCATGAAGGCAGCGCGGCTCTGCAGCGCCTCCAGCAGGGCACGTTCGATCGCCAGGTCGAGGTCGAGCGCGCAGGCATGCCCGCCGTTGACGAACCGCCGGTCCGTCTCGTCGCGGTCCCAGAGCACGACGTGTGCGACCGGCAGGCCCAGGTCCTGCTTGACGGCCAGCAGGCGGATCGCCACGTTCGCGCGACGGATCCGCGCGGTCAGGCTCGTGAGCCGGTCGGGCAGCGAGTGCTCGTCGATGGCCCATTCCTGACCGGCGGCGGCCGGAAACGACAGGGCGTCGCGCTCCAGCACCTCGAGCATGGCGTGCATCGTGGCCTGCTCCAGCGTCAGGCCACAGCCCAGTCCGAAGGAGTTCGCGCCGAAGTACGCCCGGGCGGCAGCGTCCGGCGGTGGCGGCAGCAGAACCAGTTCGCTCGGCAGCAGGACGGGCGTCGCGCTGCGCAGGTCCGTCCCCTGCGCCGCGGTCACCTCCTCGTCCAACGGGATCCGGACGCCCAGGCGGGGACAGAGCCGCAGGAGCGCGGCGGCGCCGCCGAGCTGGGCGGCGATCGCCCGGTACGTGGTCCGTACGAGCGGCACCTGACAGCGAGTGTGCTCGGCGGCCGCGAGTTCCATCGCCTCCAGCCGCGCCCCGATCTCGGCTGCCGCCTCCGTCGTCCCCTTGCCCCCCGTGACGACAAGGGATCCGACGAGTGCTCCCGGGCGCACGGCCATGGCGACGGGCACCCCCACCCGGTCGAGCCGGGTGATGCTGCTGCTGCGGGTCACTCCCACATCGGCTGACCAGGTACGGGCCATCGCCAGCACGGCGTCCTCGGTGGGACTCGACGGCATGATCACTTGCTACTCTTCCGAGGCTGTCGACCGGGAGCGGCCAGTGGCCACCGAGGCTCGGGAGCCACTGGCCGCACCGGATCAGTTGTCGGTCTTGTCGGCTTGGATCGCCTTCTCGACGCGATCCCAGTCGCTCGCGAAGACCGCTGCCGTGTGCGCGGTGGCGCGGGTGTCGCGAGGGTCGAAGTTGGCGGACTGGATCGCGTCCACGAACTCTTCGAACTCCTGGTCTGACTTCATGCTGCTCCTTCCTGTGGCTCGTGGTTTACCTGGACCGGCCGGCGTCCGGCGCTGGGGAGCACGCCCTCAGGCGACGAAGCTCCACAGCAGTGACGCCACCCGCTCATCGCGGACCTCGGTCAGGGCGTCTCGTACTGATCCGCGCGCGAGGTCCCACTGTTCCGAGCCAATCTCGGCTCGGATCCGGGCGTACGCGGACGGCCGTTCGTCGGCTGCCGCGTGGTACTCGAAGTACTTCTGGAGGACCCCGAAGGCGAAGCCGGCGTGCAGCAAGCCGTACGCCGGGCGGTATGCCTGTTTCCACGGCGAGAACCAGCGCGCCTCGGGATCCAGCTCGACCCCGCAGGCCGCGAAGATCTCGTTCAGCAACGTGTGTGCCGACTCGTGCAGGATCAGTTCACCAAGGCGGACTGGGTCCTGCACGACGTCGATGAAGATCGTGCCGGGCAGTGCCTTCAGGGCGTAGCTCTGGGTGGTGTCGCGGTCGGCGCGTAGCTGCATGGTGACCACGACGCCGGTCACCGACGTGATGAAGTGGTCGAAGCCGGCGAGTTTGATCGCCTCCCCGGCAGCCGACCACGGCGCCGACGGCACCGCCTGCCGGTCCGACTCCAGGTCGAGGAAGAGCGGCGACTCGTAGCGGTCGTCGTCGGACCGCGCACAACTGTCGGCCGCCACGATCCGCACGTCATGGCCCGGCAGCAGCGGCACGCCGCTCGCGGCATCCACAGCTGCCCAACGCTGGACCAGGTCACGTGCGTCGTCGAGGCGCCGCTCGCGCACGGCCGCCGTGATGGCGTACGTGAAGTGGTGCATCAGGGCGTACTGCCGGGCATCGAGGGCCGGTGGCACGACGAACCGCCCGTCGAGGCGGGCCGCGGCGGTGCGTACCTGTGCCACGCGATGCTCGCGTAGCGTCGCCAACTCGTGGGCGAGTCCCGGCCAGACTTCTGGCAGTGCGAGGTCAGTGCTCACTGGCTACTCGCTCTCTGGCGATATCCGCCGCGATGTGGTCAATGATCTCGATCCGATGGGTGCAGTAGTCCTCGTAGAAGGCGCTGTTGCGGTAGCGCATGCGCGTGGCGAGGCAACCGCCGCCGCAGGTACTCCGATAGCCACAGCCCACGCATTTGTCGAGCAGTTCGTCGAGGCCGTCGCGCAGCGTCGGGTTGGTGACGAGGGAGGTGGCCACGTCGAGGGACGGCAGGTCGTGAATGGTGCCGAGCAGCCCGTCGGGTACGCCCAACTCGTCACAGCTGCCGAGGCGGCCGTCCGGATAGAGGGTCAGCACGAAAGCGCATTTCTGTTCGGCGAAGTGACAGAAACGGGTGTCGCGGCCGGCGAGTACGCGTATCACGCTGGTGAAAGGCTCCAGCAGGAACCGCCGGAACAGACCGGAACCGCGCCAGTGGTCGTACGCCCGGACCAGGAACGCGGAGAATTCGAGTGGCGTGATCGCCCAACCGGCATGCTCCTCCCCCTTGGGCAGCAGGGGGAGCATCGTCTCGCGGTTACCGACCGGAATGCGTTTCGGCATGACGTTGAAGTCGAAGCAGGGAGAGAATTTCAGCGCCTTCACCGCGTCGAACCCGGCAACGAAGTCGAGCGTCTCCTCCGGGCGCCGGGACACGTCCTTCGTCACGGTCGATATCAGGCCCACGGCGAGACCACGCGCGGCGGCCATTTCCAATGCCACATGGACGCGCTCGGAGGTGCTCCGGTCGCGATAGTCGACCCGGTTGCGGTTGGCCTCTGGATCACCGTCGAGGGACACGCCGATGTCTATCTCGGGCCATTCCTCGGCAAACAGATCGAACCACTCGGGCGTCAGCATCGTCGCGTTCGTCTGGACGCTCAGGGAGATGTTCCCCGGGTAGCCCCGCAGAAGCCGCAGGAGGTCGGAGGTCGCCTCCATCCCGTACAGCAGCGGCTCGCCGCCGTGCAACTCCAGGCTCAGTGGCCGGCCGCCGGCCATGTCGAGCAGGCGCGCGAGGGCGTCGAGGGGAAGCTTGTCGTAGCCGGCGTAGGGCTTGCGCTTCTCGTAGCAGTAGTAGCAGTTGATGTTGCAGGCGTCGCCGACGAGCTTCAGGATCACCGACAACGGCTCAGCCGGTCCGGGTATTCGCAGGTTCGCCTGCTCTGTCGTCATCGCTGCTACCACCATGACCTATCTAGGAGATCGCCCTTATCCGCGGTCGACAGTTCTGATTTTCGGGCCATCAGATATCCCGCCCACCTCGTACGGGAAGACGGACCACACAGCCTTGTCGCCGCCTCTTTTTCTGGCCCGATAACACGCTGGAGGCTTCGGGATTCGGACCCTACCCGGCACTACCGTGATCCACAAGCCCCGATCAACGAGCGACTTGAACGCACACACCGCCACCCCGTCGACCCCACCACTTCGCAGGTCTCGCATGTACACGTCATGTGCGCTGAATATGCACGCCCGGTCGTACCATGTGCGCCGCGGATGCACCTTCGACAAAGTGCAATGCGGGGGAGAACAGGTACCGGGGTGTAAATGAAGAGGCAACCGGATAGCGGCCAGGTCGCCGAGCTCGACAACACGTCGAGTGAGGCATCGAATACAGTTTCGCAAGTCGAAATGGTCGATGTCAGTTCACTTCGGGGGGGCTTCTCACCGAGGTTGGACGGGATCAGCGCGAGCCACACCAGGCTGCTCGGGGAGTTGACCGACGTGGTGCCGCCGATCGTTGTCCAGCGGTCCTCGCTGCGGGTGGTGGACGGCATGCATCGACTGCGGGCGGCACGTGCGCGCGGCGACAGGCGAGTGCCGGTGGTCTACTTCGACGGCTCCGACGCGGACGCCTTCGTCGCGGCGGTGCAGTTGAACATCGCGCACGGCCTGCCGCTGAGCACTCGGGATCGACTGACCGCGGCCGAACGGATCCTCGCCTCGCACTCCCAGTGGTCCGACCGCCGGATCGCGTCCGTGTGCGGGGTCGCCCCGAAGACCGTGGCCGCGCTGCGGCGACGTTCAACCGACAACAGTCACCAGCTGAACGTCCGGATCGGCCGGGACGGCCGCCGGCATCCGGTGTCGGCGGAGGCGGGCCGGCGGTTGGCCGAGCAGATCGTGCGTCGTGAGCCGGGTGTCAGCCTGCGCGAGATAGCGCGCCGGGCGGGCATCTCCGTGGGCACGGCGTTCGACGTCCGGCGTAAGGCGCTCGGCGAGGCTTCCGCCCCGGCGGTCGAGGTGACCGCCGCCGAGACGGCACCCGAGTCGCCGGCATCCGCACCCACATCCACCGATCGGCTGCCGGCGACAGCCGCGGACCTCAAAGCCGTCATCCGGCCGAGGTTGGAGCGGCTCGTCCAGGACCCCTCGCTGCGGTACACCGACCACGGCAAGGCCCTGCTCCGGCTGCTCACGGCAACGCTCACGTTCATCGCGCAGTCCGCGGATGCCGCCGGGACCGTTCCCGCGCACTGCCACGAACCGCTGCGCGCGGTCGCCCAGGCCTGTGCCGGTGGGTGGCACCAGTTCAGCGAGATGCTTGCCGAATAGCTGCCCCGGTCCCCCACGCCACGAGCGTCGTGTCTCGTCGCACCCTGCTCCGATACCAGGTGACATGCGGATCAACTCCCTGCTGGACACCGCCGCGCGACGGCATCCACACCGCGTCGCGGTCGGCGACCGGCTCCACCGGTGGAGCTACCAACAGCTCCGGCGACGCAGCATCAACCTCGCGAGCCTGTTCCGGGCAGCGGGCCTGCGGCCGGGTGACCGGATCGCCGTGCGAACCGGCGGCGCCGGCTTCGCGGCGATCCTGTTCGCCGCCGCGTACGCGGACCTGACGCTGGCGCCGCTGTCGACCGGGATGCGCCCGTTCCAGCTTCGCGCGGTCCTCGCGGACATTGCCCCGGGCCTGGTGATCGGGGTCGACCCGGCGAGTGTCGACGTCCCCGCCCCGACCTGGTCGGCGGAGCGGTTCGGGCAGATCCTGACCACCCTCGACCAGCCCGTCGCCGATCCGCGTCCAGGCGTCGCCGACGATGCGCCGGCGGCGCCGGCACTCCTGATGTACACCTCGGGTAGCAGTTCGCAGCCCAAGGGTGTGGTCTGCCCGCACGAACGGATCCTCTTCGCGACCGAGGCGATCGGGCAGGTCCTGGCATATCGGCCGGACGACGTGGTGCTCTCCTGCGTGCCGCCGTCGTTCGACTACGGGCTCTACCAGATCCTGCTCAGCACGGCTGCGGGCGCGCGGTTGGAGATCCTCGGGGCGGGAGAGGGCATCGCTCTGCTGGACCGGATAGCCAGTTCCCAGGCCACCGTCGTACCCGTGGTGCCCGAGATCGCCACCGCGCTGCTCCGGCTGGCGGCCCGAAAGCCGCCGCCGGTAACGCAGCCGGTCCGGCTGTTCACGAGCACCGGCGCCCGGATGTCGGCGCAGCTCGCCGACGGCCTGCGCGCCGCGTTCCCCGGCGCCGCGTTGACGCACATGTACGGGCTGACCGAGTGCAAACGGGCCACCATCCTGGAGCCGGACGGCGACCTGGTGCGCCCCGGCTCGGTCGGACGCGCGATTCCCGGCACCGTGGTACGGGTCGTCGACCGTCGCGGGCGTCCGCTGCCTCCGGGCAGCGTCGGTGACGTCGTCGTCGAGGGTGGCAACGTCATGTCCGGCTACTGGCGCGACCGGCGGCTGAGCGCCGCCGCCTTCCAGCTGACCGCGGGGGTACGGCGACTGCGCACCGGCGACCGCGGCCACCTCGATGCGGACGGCTACCTGTATCTGCACGGCCGGCGCGACGATGTCTTCACGCATCGCGGGGTGCGGTCGAGTACCGCCGAGATCGAGGCGGCGGCGATGGACGTCGCCGGTGTCGGCGGCGCCGTCACCCTTCCGCCGGACGAGCGGGGCCCGTTCACCGTCGTGGTGGTCACCGGCCGGCCAGCCAGCGACGTGCTGAGAGAGTTGGCCGGCCGGCTCGAACCGGCGAAGGTGCCGGTCCACTGCGTGACGCTCGACGCGTTGCCGCTCACCCCACACGGCAAAGTCGACCGTCGACGGATCCGCGCGATCGTGGACTCACTCCGATCGCCGACCCCCGTTCAAGTGCGGACACCTTGACGATATCGGGGTGATTGTTAGTCTGCCGATCTTCAGCCAGCCCCCGTCGATGACCATTGTTGGGATGAGAACCGGATGTCGTCTCGACAAGCCCGCCCCACTGCGGCCGATACCGAAACCGACACGGTCCATTCAGAAACCCGCGCGCTCTATCCATTGCTGCCGGGTCAGCTCACGCTTCACCGCACACTCCAGGAAATGCCGGAGGTCATGACATCCCTCTGGATGTCCTATCGGGTCGACGGTCCGCTGGACGTTTCCGCATTCGTCGATGCGGTGCGGTCGACGGTGGCCAGGCACGCGGGGCTGCGGATCGGCGTCACGACGCAGGACGGCGCCCCGGTCCAGTGGGTTCGCCCGATGCCGGACCAGCACCCGATCGTCACGCTGACCCAGGTCACCGCGAACGACACCGAACAGTTCACCCGGTACGTACGCGCCGTGCTGGCGACCGATCTCAGGCACACCTTCGATCTGGCGGTCGAGTACCCGTTCATCATCCGACTCCTGCGTTTCTCACCGACGCTGCACGCGGCGATCGGGGTGTTCTCCGCCCTCGCCGTCGACGCCACCGCCCGGATGACCGTCGTGCGCGAGATTTGGGACACGTACTTCGGTCGCCCGCCCGGCACCGAGCCGAAGGACGCCGACTATCTCGCCGCGGTGACCTCCCGGGCAGTTGCCGCCACCACCGGACGCTCGCGGGCGGTGTCCGCGTACTGGCGACGGCGCGCACCCTGGCTCCCGCCTCGCTGCCAGTTCCTTCCCGGCATCGGTGGACCGGCCACGCCCACCGCCCGGACCGAACTGCTGCCCGTCGTCGGCCCCGAATGGGAGGCGCTGCGCCACCGCTGGCAGGAGTCCGGCTTCACCACGGCCCAGTGGCTGCTCGCCGTGTTCGCCGCCACCGTCTTCCTGGTCACGCCGCAGGACCGGATCGCCGTCTCGATGCGGCTGAACGGCAGGCGTCACGCCGAGCGCGGCGTCGTCGGCATGTTCGACGTCACCGTGCCGGTCGTGCTCGACCGACCGGCACGGCCCGCCGACCTGCTGGTACAGGTCAGACGGGAGCAACTGGCGGCGACCTCGCGTCGGGACGTGTCGCCGCAGGTCCTGGACGAGATGTGGGCGGCAACGGCACGGCGGCTGGGGCATCCCGTCCACCGCACGCTGCTGATGACATACCTTGAGGACACCGCCGGCCTCGACCCGTCAGGTCGTGCCCCGGTCACCATCGAACGCGGCGCGTACACCCCCGGTTTCCAGCGGATCGCCGACGGCCTGCGGATCGCCGTCAACGAGCGTCCCGACGGGCTGCGGATCCGGCTGACCGTCGACGGCGGCACCATGTCGCAGGAGAGCTTCACCAGGTTCGTCACCGCCTTCCGGGCGCGACTGGACGGAGATGACTCCGGCCGGGTCGCCGCGGCCCCGGCCGGCGCACCGGCTCTCGCGCCACTGCGGGCACCCGACGGCGCGGTGCTGCTGGTCGTCGACCTGGCCGAGGTCACCGCGGCTCTCGAAAGGCAGCCCGAGGTCACCAGCGCCACGGCCGCCGTGGAGATCGCGGACGACGGTGGATCGCGGGTCGCCGCCGAGGTCAGGGCCGGCGGCGTCCCGGTCACGGCGGACGATCTCGCCGACCGGGTCCGCGCCACGCTCGCGCACCGGCCATACCTGGCGGTGCCCGGACGGATCTCGGTCGGACACGACTCCGCCTCCGGCGACCGGCCCGAGGCGCTACTCAGGGATGGAGTTGGTTGACCGGTGGAGAACGTCCACTCGGACACGACGATCGACGAGAAGGTCCTCGACGTGGTGGCCACCCGGGTCCTCACCGTGCCACCGACCGATGCCGCGGCACGCTATACCGCCGCCATGCGCCTGGCCGACCTGGGGATCGACAGCCTCGTGATGGCGGAACTCATCATCGAGTTCGAGCAGGAACTGGGCATCCTGCTCGACGTCGTGGCCGTCGACCGCATGGATACGCTCGGTGACCTCTGCCAGGCCCTACGACCGGCGGCGGGCTGATCCGTGCCCGTGTCGCTGTGTGATGACCAGATCAGCTCGCGGGTCGCGCGGCTGCGGGCCGCCGTCGCCGCCGCCGGCCTACGCCACCTCGCGGTAAACGTGACCGCCGGAGCCGACCTCGTGGTGGCGCTGCGCGCGCTGCGCCCGCTCGACGTGTCCGTCGTCCTGGTGGGCCCGACCACTGCCGCGCCGGCGTTGGCTCACCTCCGGCCGCAGGCCCTGCTCGACGTCGGCGAGGAGCGGATCCGGCGCACCACCGAGGCCGACGGCGAGCCCGGCGGCCGGCCGGCCGGAGTGTGGATATTCTCGTCGGGGACCACCGGCACCCCCACCCCGACCCACTGGAGCTGGCACGAGCTGAGCCGCGGTGCCGACTGGCTCGACGCGGCTGGCGGCGAGCGGTGGGGAGTCGGCTACAACCCGTCCACGTACGCCGCGGTGGCCGCCGTGAGCCAGGCGCTCGGCCGGGCCGCCCACGTCGACTTCCTCACCCCCACCGAGTTCGCCACCCGCGCATCCGCGCACTATGACGTCGTCGCCGGCACCCCCTCGTTCTGGCGGATGGCAGCGCTGCACCTGGGCACCGAGAGCGCCCGACCCCGGATAGACACCGTCTCGATGGGCGGCGAACCGGTGGACGCGAGCTTGCTGCGCCTGATCCGGGCCGCCTTCACCCCACGCCGCGTGCTGCAGATCTACGCCAGCACCGAACTCGGCCGCATCGCCACCGTCACCGACGGGCTTCCCGGCCTGCCCTGCTCGGTCCTCGACGGGTACGGGCCGGAGGGTAAGGCGTTGGCGATCCGCGACGGCGAACTCCTGGTGTCGTCCGGGCCGGGTGCGCCGTACCTGCCGACCGGCGACCTTGCTGCCGTCCACGACGAGCGGGTCCACATCCTCGGCCGGCAGGGCGATGTCATAAACGTGGGCGGCACGAAGGTCCTGCCGGGTCACGTGGCCCGGCTGTTGCAGGAGCACCCGGACGTCGCCGCGGCCCGGGTGTACGCGGTCCGCAGCAGCGTGCTCGGCGCCGTTGTCGGCGTGGACATCGTCACCCGGTCCGAAAACGACCCCGACGTGGTCGTCCAGCGGGTCAGGGCGTACGCCCGCCGGGTGCTCTCCCCGCCGGAACAGCCGCGACGGTTCGCCGTGGTCGACCAGCTCGCGGTGGCCACCTCCGGCAAGGCGGCCCGTGGTGGATGAGACGAGCGGGACGGTGTTCGTCACCGGCGGGTCGCGCGGCATCGGCCTGGCGGTCACCCGCCAGCTGCTCACCGCCGGATACCGGGTCGTCGCCGTGTCGCGCACCCTGTCCGGCGAACTCGCGAGCCTGCGGGACACCGTCGGTGCTGCCCTGACCTTCCTCCCCGCCGACCTCACCCGCGGCGACGACCGGGTCGCGGTGGCCACCCGGATCCGGGGCTGCGCCGACCTGCACGGCCTCGTCAACAACGCGGGGGTGGCGACCGGGGCGCTGCACGTGGCCACCGCCAGCGCCGACGTGAGCCGGATGTGGCAGCTGAACGTCGAGGTGCCCATGTCCCTGTGCCAGGCCGCGGTCAAGGCGATGTACGGCAGTGGTGGACGCATCGTCAACATCTCGTCGATCGCGGCCCACCGGACCTTCCGCGGACTCGGCGCCTACACCGCCACCAAGTGTGCTCTCGAAGGGTTCTCCAGGGTGCTCGCCGCCGAGGTCGGCCGCCGGGGCATCACGGTGAACTGTGTCGCTCCCGGCTTCATCGACACCGCGATGACCACCGCGATCGCGGACGACGTGCGAGCCGCGATCCACCGTCGCAACATGCTCGACCGAGACGCCACCCCCGGCGACGTGGCGCGCTCGGTGGAGTTCCTGCTCTCCCCCGCTGCGGCGGCCATCACCGCGCAGGTGGTCCGGGTCGACTCGGGCAGCGGCGGATGAGCACGCTGGACGAGCGTGGGCAGGTGGAGCAGCCCACCCCACCGCCAACCGAATTCACCAACCGGCGCCAACGCTTCCGGCGCGAGGCGGTACGCAACTACGGCCTCACCCGGGAGACCGGAGAGCCGGTGGACCTGCGCTGGCGGGCCCGACCAGGGCTGGGCTTCCTGCGCGACCTGCGGTGGCGACACCTGCGGGCGGCGCTGGCGCATCGGCGCAACCGCGTACCAGTCGTGCTCCAGTCCCAGATGAGCGACTGCGGGGCCGCCGCCCTGGCGATGGTCCTCGCCTACTTCGGTCAGCCGGTGCCGCTCGATGCCCTCCGGACGGAGACCAACACCGGCCGGGACGGGGTCGCGGCCCGTTCGATGCTGGCCGCCGCCCGGCGTCGCGGCCTCGTCGCCCGCGGTGTCCGCGTCTCCATCGGCGGGCTACGTAACCTTCCCCCGGCCACCATCCTGTTCTGGAACTTCGTCCACTTCGTCGTGCTGGAGCGGGTGACCGACAGCCACATATACGTCGTCGATCCGTCCTTCGGGCGGCGCAAGGTCAGCCTGGCGGAGGCCGGCAAGGCGTTCACCGGGGTGGCGTTGGAGTTCCACCCGCCGATCGGCGGCGCGGATCCGAGGCGCGCAGCCGGCCGCCACGCCCTCGGCGCCGCTCGCATGCCCTACGCGACCAGGTTCTTCCCCCGCACCAGCGCCTGGTTGCCCCTGGTCCTGACCTCGGTCGCTTTGACCCTGTGCAGCCTGGTCGTGCCGATCGCCTCCTCCTATGTCGTGGACTGGGCCAGCCGGCCCGGCGAACCGGCCAGCGTCTGGCTTTTCGTCGCCGCGCCGCTGGTGCTGTTCGCGATGTACTTCTGGATGCAGACCGCCCGGCGGATGGCGTTGCTGTCCATCCAGACTCTCGCCGACAAGTCGGTGACCCTGGGAACGGTCCAGCATCTCGTGTCCCTGCCCTTCGACTACTTCGCCCGCCGCCACACCGGCGACCTCGCGATCCGGGTCCGTACCAGCAACGCGGTCCGTCAGGTGCTGACCGGGAGTGCGCTGTCGGCCGTGCTCGACGGCGTGCTGGTGCTGGTGTACGGCTGGCTCGTCGTCATCGCCGACCCGCGCCTCGGCACGCTGGTGCTCGCTCTCGCCGTCGTCCAGGTCGGTGTGCTCGCCGTCAGCTGGCGCCGGCAGGAGTACCTCACCGCCGCCCTGCTGGAGGCGCAGGCGAGGGCACAGACTGAGCTGTTCCAGCTGCTCGACGGCGTGCCGACGCTCAAGGCGTCCGGGCTGGAGGGTGCGGCGGCCGAGAACTGGAGCCACACCTTCGCCGCCGAGGTGAATGCCAGGACCAGCAGCCGGCGGTTCCTCGCCGTCTGCGAGGCCGCCAGCACGGCGATCCAGTTCCTGGCGCCCCTCACGGTGCTCGCCGCCGGTCTGGTCCTGCTCGATCGGGGCGAGATCTCACTGTCCCGGGTGGTGGGCTTCTCCGCCCTGGCCATGGGCATGTTCGTGCCGCTGGCCAGTCTCACCCAGACCGGCCTGCAGGTCGCCGGGCTACGGGCGACGTTGACCCGGCTGGCCGACATCCTCGACGCTCGCCCCGAGGCCGGTCCGGACGCGGTGGTGCCGGCCCGGGTCACCGGCGCGGTCCGACTCGACGCGGTCCGGTTCGCCTACCCCGGCACCAGGACACCGGCGGTGGCCGACATCGACTTCGAGATCGTGCCCGGTCAGTTCACCCTCGTCGTCGGTGCGTCCGGCTCCGGCAAGTCGACGCTGGCCATGCTGCTGGCCGGGCTCTACCTGCCCAGCGCCGGCACGGTCCAGCTCGACGGGAGGCCGTTCGAGCAGCTCGACCGACCTGCCGTGCGGCGGTCGATGGCCTACGTACGCCAGGACGCCCGGCTGTTCGCCGGCACCATCCGGGAGAACATCGCGTTGGGCCGGCCGGAGTGCACTCTCGACGACGTCATCGCGGCGGCGCGGCTGGCCGAGGTCCACGACGACATCGACGCGATGCCGATGCGGTACGAGACGCTGCTCGGCGCCGCCGGGGCAGGCCTGTCGGGTGGTCAGATCCAACGCATCTCGCTGGCCCGGGCCCTGGTCCGCGGTTGTGACCTGCTCATCCTCGACGAGGCGACAAGCGCCCTCGACCGGCTCACGGAGGACCGGATCGTGACCAACCTGCGCGGAACGGGCCGCACCCTGGTGGTCGTCGCGCACCGGCTGTCCCACCCGGAAGCCGCCGACCAGATCCTGGTGATGAGCGACGGCAGGATCGTCCAACGCGGCCGGCACGAGAGCCTCCTCGCCGAGGACGGCCCGTACCGACGGCTCGTAGGGGTTGCGCCGTGACCGCGCCGCAGGGCCTCGACGCCGGGGCGCTCGACGACCTGCTGGCGCTGATCCTGCGCGTGCCGGACAGACACCGGCGGTTCGAGGTCGACGCCGCCACCGCCGCCGCCAGGTACGAGATCGACGAGCCCACGACCGCCTTCCTCGCCGCCGCTGGCCTACCCTCGACGTCCGGTCCGGACGGCAGCCGGTTCGACGCCACCGACCTGCGCAACGTCGCGGTTCACCTGTTCGCGCGGTCCCGCGAGCGTAGGGTGCTGGCCTGGTGGATCCGGGAGCTGGAGCGCCCCGCCGCCGTCACCCGTTACCGGATGGACTACGTGGCACGGTGCCCGGAGCCCGGCCATGCCGGGCCGTGCCGGTACCGCCTCGCGGTGCCGGAGGACGACTGGCACGAGACAGGCGCGGTGCCGCAGGACGGCGCCGTCCTGCACTCGGTGACGTTCGACCGGCCACGCCGGTGGCCCGAGCTGCCGGCCGCGCTGCTCGGCCTGCTGGACGAGACCCGGCACATCCGGTTTCTCTGGCTCCCCGAGACGCTGCGCGCCGATGCCAGTTTCGTCCGGGCCACCGGCGTCGGGGACTGCGTCGGCGTGGCCCACTTGCTGGTCGAGGAGGCCCGCCGTCGCGGGCTGGCGGCGCGGTTCTCCCACGGCAGGTCACTGACCCCGCCCATCTCCGCGTCACACTCGTGGGCCGAGTTCCACCTGGACGGGGTCTGGGTTCCCGTCGACCCGGTGCTCGTGGACGCGCTGCGGCACTGGGGCATCGCCGGACCGGGATGGCAGCGGACCTCGTCGCTCGGCACCGTCCTCGGCCGCGTCGGCGCCCGACGACGTGACCTCGTGACCCATGCCGGTCAGCCGGTTGCCGCGAAGTTTCCCACCTACGTCGAGACAGGAGATTGACATGGTGGACTGGCCACCCGCCTTCGAATCGCTCATCCGGCAGCGTAGTCGGCTGCTCGGCGCCGACACGCCACTCGACCCCGACCGCGGCCTGTCCGACCTGGGGGTCGACTCGCTGGAGGTGGTCGAGCTGATCGTCAATCTGGAGACCGAGTTCGACATCGAACTCCCGCCCGGGCTGCTGCGGCCAGAGGTGTTCGCGACGCCGGGCACCATCTGGGCCGCGGTCAGGGGTCTGGTATGAGACACCCTTTGTCAACCTCCGGGTCAAGCAGCGAGTTTCGAGGGCTGGTTGACCCGGCCGAGTGCGCGGTTGCGGTTGGCGACGTGGACGTTCTCGTCGTAGGGGGTGTTCTTGGTCAGGCAGTGCCACAGGACCTCCAGCCAGCGGTTGCCCAGCGCTCGCAGTGCGGCGTGGTGCTTTCTTCCTCGACTACGTTGCGTGTCGTAGAACTCCCGGGCCCAGCCGGAGGTGCGCAGGCTGGTGAAGGCCCACTGCTGTACGGCGTCGGCGAGGTAGCGGTTGCAGGCCAGCCGGGACGCGACGACGAGCTCGCTCTTGCCGGAGCGGCGGGTGACCGGGGCCTTGCCGGCGTAGCATTGCAGCGCGTTCGGTGTGTCGAACTGTCCGATCGCGTCGCCGATTTCACCGGCGATCCTGGTGGCGAGTCGATCTCCGAGCCCTGGAAAGCTGAGGTAGATCTCGCCGCCAGGAACCGCCGGCCCCCGGTTATCACCGGGCTGTTTGGCGCGTCCTCGACGCCGGTCGCCCAGCAGCAGTTCGCCCATGCGTCGGTGCCAGCTGCGGCGTTGCTCGCGCAGCAGCAACAACTGGGCGCAGGCCAGCCGGATGGTGTCGGCCTTGGCGCGGATGAGGTAGTCGCGGGGCTGGAAGTGATCACCGGTCAGGGCCTGGGTGACCCGGTCGGCGAGCCGGTGCGGCCAACCATGCTTGGCCGCCCGGGCGAGGGCCTCGACCTCGTCGTGGCTGGCGGCGGCCAACTCGTCGGCGGTGGGCCAGCGTTGCAGCAGCTTGAGCACCACCGGGCTCCCCAGATCGTCACCGGCGATGGCCAGCGCGGCCGGAAACACCGCGGCCAGGTCGGCGCGCAGCCGGTTGAGCAACCTGCGTTCGTCACGGCAGGCCCGGATGTCGTCGCGGGCGATAGCGCGCAGTTCTCCGGCCAGTTCCCCGTGCGGGATCAAGGCCCGCAGATCGCTGTACTGGTCCAACGCGAGCAGGCAGGCGATCCGCGCATCCTCGGCGTCGTCCTTCTTACGCGCCGGCCCACGCCGGCGGGCCACCAGGTCCGGGTTGACCGGCAACACCGTGTACCCGGCGTCGACCAGGGCCTCGACCAGCAGCCCATGCCGGGTCTCGATGACCACCCGCACCTCGGCCGGGTCCGGCTCCAACCCGGCGATCCGCGCCACCAGCGCCGCCACCGCAGCCGGAGTGTGTTCCACCCGGGCCACCTCGACCACACCCTCACCCGGACGGCCCACCGCGACCAGATGGAACTCCTCCGCCCAGTCGATACCGACCCCCAGCATCGCACCACCCCTTCACATCGTGACTGTGCGTACAGACCGAAGGCGCGGCGCCGTGCTGATGGACCAGTCCTCGCGGGACGACACCCTTGTGGGCGTCGGGCCTCCAAGGCCACCCTCCCGGGACGCCGTCTCATATCAGTCCTCAAGGGACAAGCGGCCAAAGCGTTCCCGGAAGGGGACCTCTGATGAACGAAGGTAATGCCATCAGCGGCCCTGCCGAGGAGGGACAGCTGGGGCCAACCTGGGCCCGGCTCGCCACCGTCGCCGCCAAGTTGAGTGACCAGTCGCGCGACCAGCGTTACCACGTCTTCGACGTCTTCGACTGGCCGAGCGAACTGCCGACCGACCAACACTGGATGAGCCCGGAGCTGACCACGTGTTACGGCACCCCGGTGTGGGACCGCCTGTCGGAGACCGATCGGCTGCGCCTGACCCAGGCCGAGGCGGTCAACTTCTTCAGCCTCAACGTTCACCTCATCCGGGACCTGATCGGTGAGGTGGCCGGACGGATCTACGACACGCGCTACCCGGGGCTGTCGGAGTTCTTCCACGACTTCATTCATGAAGAGAACGAGCACATGTGGTTCTTCGCCCAGTTCTGCAACCGGTACGGGGGCAGGGTCTACGGCACCAAACGTGTCGTCGGACAGGCCGCCGAGGGCAACGACGCGATCCGCGACGTCATGGTCTTCGGTCGCATTCTCATCGCCGAGGAACTGTGCGACTACTTCAACGCGAAGATGGCGACGGACACCCGGCTTCCGGAGATCGCGCAGCGGATCAACGCCGTCCATCACCAGGACGAGTCGAGACACATCGCGTTCGGCCGGCAGATGATGTGGGCGCTGTACGACGAAGCCACCCGGAACGCGACACCGGAGGAGGTCGAGAGAGCCGCGACGTATCTGTCGCGCTACATCACCTCGTGCCTGCGGGCCTTCTACAACCCGGCGGTGTACGCCGACGCGGGCCTCGACGGTGCCAGGCGCATCCGGTCCGAGGTGATCGGCGACCCCTACCGTCAGGAGTTCCACCGGGCTGTGATGCGCAAGACCACCCGGTTCTTCGGTCGGATGGGCCTGTTCACCGAGGAAGCGGTCGCCTGGTGACCGGCCAGCTACCGCGACGGCTCCTGCACGAGTGGTTCACCGCCGGCCTGGCGACGGCACCCGACCGCGTCGCGCTGCGGATCGGCAGTCAGGAGTGGACCTACACCCAGCTGGACGACGTGGCCCGACGCTGGGCCGGTGACCTGACCGCCAACGGTGCCCGGACCGTCGGCATCCTCGCGGCGCGCAGCATCGAGTCGTACGCGGGGCTTCTCGCCACGCTCTACGCCGGTGCCACGGCGGTGCCGCTCAGCCCGGCCTTCCCGGTGGCCCGGACCTGCCGGATGGCGGCGATCGCCGGTGTCGACACCGTGATCGCCGACCGGTCGGTGGCGGCCCTGCCGCACCTCGTCGACGCCCTGCCCGGCCTTCGGGTGGCGGCGCCGGCCGCGACGCCACTGCCCACCCTGCCCGAAGCGGCGTACGACGACGCGGCCTATGTGCTGTTCACCTCGGGTTCCACCGGCCAGCCCAAGGGCGCCCCGATCACGCACGCGAACATGGACAGCTTCCTGCGGTACAACCTCAAGCGGTACGACATCGGCCCGGACGACGTTTGCTCGCAGACCTTCGACCAGACCTTCGACCTGGCGATGTTCGACCTGTTCATGGCCTGGGGCGCGGGCGCGACGGTGGTGTCCACTCCACCACAGGTGTTCGCCGCGCTACCGGACTTCCTGGCCGCCGAGCGGGTGTCGCTCTGGTTCTCCGTGCCGAGTGCCATCGCCGTGGTACGGCGCCGGGGCGGGCTGGCCCCCGGTGCGATGCCGACGCTGCGGTGGAGCCTGTTCTGCGGTGAGGCATTGCGCCTGACCGACGCCCTGGACTGGCAGCGGGCGGCACCCGGGTCCACCGTGGAGAACCTTTACGGCCCGACCGAGCTGACCATCGCCTGTTCGGCGCATCGGCTCAGCGCCGACTCCGCCGACCTCGCCGTGCACGGTGTCGTCCCGATCGGCCCGCTGTACCCGCATCTGCGGTACCGGATCATCGAGGACGGGGTCGACGGCGTCGAAGGTGAGCTGTGCGTGACCGGAACGCAGATGTTCCCCGGCTACCTCGACCCCGCCGACGATCAGGGCCGCTTCCACACCGGCGACGGCCGGCGCTGGTACCGCACCGGCGACCGGGTCCGGCAGCTCGCCGGTGCCGAACTCGCCTACCTCGGCCGGATGGACCGCCAGGTGAAGCTGCGCGGCTATCGGGTCGAGTTGGACGAGGTCGAGTGGCACGTCGAGCAGTTGCCCGGTGTGCAGCGGGCCGTCGCGGTGGCGTACGAGGCCGCCGGGCGAACCGAACTGGCGGTGTTCTACGTCGGTGCGCCCGGCCTGGACGTCCGCGGCCCGATGGCCTCGCTCGTGCCGGGCTACCTGGTGCCGAGGCTGTGCCAGCACGTCGAGGCGCTGCCCCACAACGCGAACGGCAAGATCGATCGCGCGGGCCTCGCCGCGCGCGCCCGGGACCTCACCGGCGGGGAGCGCGTCGCCCATGCCTGAGTGCCCGCCGATGTGCCCGCCCGCCGACGCCGACCTCGGGGCGATGCTGTCGATCCGCCGCTTCGAGTACGCGGTACTCGACCTGCTCGGCCGCGGACTCATCAGCGGCACCACCCACACCTGTCTGGGGCAGGAGTACATCCCGGTGGCCGTCGAGTCCCTGCTCCGGCCGGACGACGAGGTGTTCAGCAACCATCGCGGACACGGGCACTACCTGGCCAGGTACGACGACCCGGCCGGCCTGCTCGCCGAGCTGGCCGGCCGGGTAGGTGCGGTGTGCGGCGGGATGGGCGGCTCGCAGCACATCCGCCGGGCCGGTTTCATCTCCACGGGGATCCAGGGGCAGCTGGTACCCGTCGCGGCGGGTGCCGCCTTCGACCTGCGTCGCACCGGCGCAGGGGCGGTCTCGGTCGCCTACATCGGCGACGGCACCTGGGGGCAGGGCGTGGTGTACGAGGCGCTCAACCTCGCCGCGCTCTGGCGGGCACCGCTGGTCGTCATCGTGGAGCACAACGGGATCGCCCAGTCCACTCCGACCCACGCCCAGATGGCCGGGACCGTCGCCGGGCGCTGCGCCGGGTTCGGCATCCGGCACGTCAAGCTGGTCGATGTCGACGTTCACCGCATACGGACCACCCTCGCGCCGCTCGTCGCCGAGGTCCGCCACGACGGCGCCCCGCTGGTGGTCGAGTTCGAGACGGTACGGCTGGGACCGCACAGCAAGGGCGACGACACCCGTACCCCGGCGCAGCTCGACGCCGTCGCCGGACGCGACTGGTACGCACGGTGCCGCGCGGCCTTTCCCGAGCAGGTCGACCGGCTCGACGCCGTCGCGACCGCCAGGATCCGCGACGTGGTCGACGAGGTACTGGCCCGGCCGCTGATCGGTGCCGGTCATGGATGACCGGCGCACGGAGCGGGTCGGTGCGCACCTCAACCGTGCGCTGGCCGCCCTGCTCACGAGGCGGCCGGATCTCTACCTGATCGGTGCGGACGTGGCCGACCCGTACGGCGGAGCCTTCGGTGTCACCCGGCGGCTCTCCACCGAGCATCCCGACCGGGTACTCACCACGCCGATCAGCGAGCAGGCGATCGTCGGTTTCGCGGTGGGCCTGGCCCTGCGGGGCCGGGAAGCGGTGGTGGAGATCATGTTCTCCGACTTCGCCACCCTGTGCTTCGACCAGATCGCGAATCTCGCCGGCAAGGTGGTCAGCATGTACGGCGAGCAGGTGCGGATGCCACTGGTGATCCGCTGCCCGACCGGCGGCAACCGAGGCTACGGTCCCACCCACAGCCAGAGCCTCCAGAAGCATTTCCTGGGGATCCCCAATCTCGCCCTGTACGAGATGAGCCCGGTGCACGACGGGTACGCGACACTCGCCCAGATCCTCGACTCCGCCGCTCCCGCGCTGTACTTCGAGGACAAGGTGCTCTACGGCCGGCGGCGGTTCGGCGCAGCCACCGGCGACGAGATGTTCCACCGTGAGTTGATCGGTGGCTCCTGCGACTTCGCGGTGCTGGGCATTCGCGACGTGGATCCGGTCGACGTCGTCGTGATCGCGCCGGGCGGCCTCACCGACCGGGTCCTCGGTGCGATGCGCGACGCCTATCTCGGTGACGAGACAGCGGTGCGGGCGGTGGTGCCGTCCCGGCTCTACCCGTTCGACCCGGCACCGCTGGCCCCGCTCGTCGGCCGGGCGCGGCGGGTGGTGGTCGTCGAGGACGCGGTGGCCGGCGGGGTTTGGGGAGCCGAGGTCGCCCAAGCCATCCACCAGCGGATGTGGCACCTGCTGTCCGGGCCCGTCCGACTGCTCCACGCGCCGTCGGGCACCATCCCTGCCGCCGCTCATCTGGAGCGTGCGGTGCTGGTGCAGGCCGACGATATCCGCGCCACGGTGACGGCGGTGGCCCGTGGGTGACCTCCGCCTGCCCCGGCTCAATGCGACCGACGACGAGTACACGCTCCTCGAATGGCTGGTCGGGGACGGCGCACCGGTCGGCGTGGGGACCGCGGTGGCTCTCGTGGAGACGTCCAAGGCAGCACACGAACTGGTCACGGACGTCGCCGGAATGCTGTGGCACCGGTTGGACGCACCCGCCACCTGCCGCCCCGGGCAGTTGGTCGCCACCGTCGCCGGAGGCGACCATCCGCAGCGGTCGCGGGCGGACACCGATGCTCCCGGTGCCCGATCGGTGGCCGCCGGCACCGATCCGGTCGCGTTCACCGTCACCGAACCGGCTCGGCAGCTCATGGCCCGACATGGCCTCACCGACGCGGCGATACGTTCGATCGGTAAGCAGGTCGTCTCCCGGTCGGACATCGAACGGCTCGTCGCCGGGCAGCCGGCGCCGGACGCGGCCGACCGGGTGACCATCACACCCGCCCAGCGACGGATCGCCCGCACCGTGTCCGCCGCACACCGGGAGATCCCCGCCGCCTACACCGTGGCGAAGGTTGTCGCCGACCGGCTCGGACGACGCCTGCGTGAGCAGGCGGCGTCCATCGGCTACCTCGGCGTTGCGGAGCTTGTCGTCGAAGCGATCGCGGCGCGGCGGGCCGAGTTCCCCCTGTGTTTCGCACGTCCGGTGGACGACGAGGCGGCGACCGTACAGCCCGGTGCCCACGTCGGTGTCACGATCGACGTCGGGACGGGCCTCTACCTGCCGGTCGTCGCCGACGCCGACACCCGACCGCTGCGGGACATCGCGGCCGATCTGCTGCGGTTCCGGCATGCCGCGGTACGTGGCGGGTTCGCCGAAGCGGATCTAACCGGATCCAACATCGCGCTCACGATCCACACGGACGCCGACATCGTCCACGCGCAGCCGCTCATCTTCCCGGAGCACACCTGCGCGTTGTCGCTTGCCTCGATGCAGCGTGAGTTGACACTTCAGGGCGACGGATCCGTCACGACAAGCGAGTATTTCCATCTCGGTCTCGCATACGACCATCGGTTTATCAACGGCCGGTCGGCGGCGGCATTCCTACGGGCGGTCAAGGCCGACCTGGAGTCACGATGACGACCGCCACCGGCTGTTGGTTGAACACCATCGGACGGCGTCTTTGCCGACATTTCGGAGATATCCTGTGGCCTCCACGCTCCATCGGTGTCATCGATCCGCTCTGGAGCTACCGGTGGAAATCGACCACTTCCACCTCCTACTCCTGGATCGACCGCCGTGGTGGAGGAACACGCCAATCGGCGACCCTGGAAGGGGGTGAAACCACATGACCGAGGTCGAGTTCGAGGCCGTCGACATCCGCGAGATGGCTGACGAGGAGCTGGACGACATCGTCGGCGGCCCCAACGCCTGCCAGTGACGACTAGTCGGTAGGAGGCGCCTGAGCCGGTGTGCTCAGGCGCCTCCGTCCCGCTTTCAGACGAGCGACTTCGAGGCGGGCAGTTCACGGTCGGTGGCCGGGTCGAAGAACCGGCTGAGGAAGTCCTGCTGCCACACCCGAGGCTCGGCCAGATCCCACTGGCCGTACTGGGTGAGCAGTTGGTCCGGCGCGCTGCATCGCTGCCGGAGCGCCGCGAGGGTGTCCGCCGCGACGGTGTCCGGAAAGAGCATGTTGAGGTGGGCGAGCCCGTAGTACACGGGCTCAGCGACGCGGTACTCGTCGACGCGTGCGAGCAGCAGGTCCCACGAGAAGTCCGGACCGGCCGAACGCACCAACTCGGCGATGTCCACATACTTGATCAGCCGGCGATGCTTGCCGCCACGGGTCATGAACCTGAGGGTCGTCGACGTCTTGTAGATGTGGGCGGCCAGATCGACGACCGCGTCCTCGGCGGACGGCACGAGGAACGAGGCAGCACCGTACCGGTGGTGCTGGGCGTGTGCCACGACGGCGCTGACCGGGACGTCGTAGCCCTTGCCCGGCAGGGCCAGCGACACGTTGACGTCGACGCTGACGATCGGGCAGTCGATCTCACCGGTCAGCTTGTTCAACTTGGGCAGGTCGCTGCCGTAAAGACGCCAGAAGGCACGCTCCCGCTTGCTGAGCGGGACGATCCCGTTCACCGACGGGTGGCCCTCCACATAGCCCAGCTGCTCAAGCACCTCGACAAGTGCCGGCGCCTGCTCTCGGACGACGAGGACGTCCAGGTCGCCCATCGGCCGCAGGCCCGGCTCCTGGTATGCCGAGAAGGCCAGATGGCCGCCCTTGCGCAGCAGGACGGTGACGCCCTGCGTGACGGCGGCGTCGCTGATCGCCTGGATCTCGCGCAACATGACCTCGTTGGTCCGCCGGGTGTCGCGGTAGGTGGCGTACAGCAGCATCATGACGGCGGGGTCGAGACCGGTCACCGTCTTGTCGGTCAGGAAGCGCCACCCGTGCCAACCTACGAGAGCGGCGACGCGGTGGCGCGCCGCCTGAGCGGCGAACTGCCCCCAGTCCAGCCCCGGCGCGTCCTGGGCAAGGATCTCGCGCACGCGAGCCAGCTGCGGGTCCGCGACATGTTGCCTGCCAAGCAGCAGCAACAACTCCGACTCGACCGACATCACGGCCATTCGGCCTCCTCTTCGACTGCGCTACGACCCTGGCACCCAGGGGCTCGCTCTCCATCCACTGTGTCCATCCGGACCCGGGGGACGCGGTTCGTCTGCCCCGGTGGGAGGAGCTGACGCAGTTTAGATGGTCAATTGGGGTGCCGCCGCCTGCTCAACCTGCCCGATTCCCCTCGGCCCGGGACGCCCGCAGGGGGCAGCAGCGACTCGTCTCCGGCCGCGCCCGAGCGCCGCCGCGGTTGGCTACCGCAGCCGGCGGGCGGGAAATCGGGCCGGCGGATCGGCGATCGCCGACTGGGCGGCGATCAGCTGAAGTTCCCGGGTGCCGGCTGCCAGGGTGGCCTCCAGCACCGCGAAGATCGATGCGGTGGTGCGTTCCAGCGCCGTGGCCGGCGAACCCGTCGTGGACAGGTGCGCCAGGTACAGGGCGGCGGTGACGTCGCCACCACCGTTGGGGTTGATGGGCAGCAGCGGGGTGGTCACCGCCCAGGCACCGGCGTCCGAGACGGCCACCACCTCCAGCGTGTCCGCCGGCAGGTCGCCGTGCAGCACGCTGGTCACCAGGACGTGCCGGGGCCCGGTGGCGCGTACCGCGTCGACGGCGGCCAGCAGGTCGTCGACCGTGTTCGTCGGTCGGCCGGCGAGGAACTCCAGCTCGAACTGGTTGGGGGTGACGATGTCCGCGCGCGGCACCACCACGTCGCGCAGGTACTCCGGGATGCCGGGCCGGACGAACATGCCCCGGCCGACGTCGCCCATCACCGGGTCGCAGCAGTAGAGGGCGTCCGGGTTGGCGGTCTTCACCAGGGTCACCGCGTCGAGGATCACCGCGCCCATCGCCGGATCCCCCTGGTAGCCCGAGAGCACCGCGTCGGCGTCGCCGAGCACACCACGGTCGGCGATGCCGGCGATCACCTCGGCGACGTCGGCGGGGGCCAGCAGCGGGCCGCGCCACGCGCCGTAGCCGGTGTGGTTGGAGAAGTGCACGGTCAGCACCGGCCAGACCTCGTGGCCGAGCCGCTGCAACGGGAACACCGCCGCCGAGTTGCCGACGTGACCATAGGCGACCGAGGACTGGATGGACAGGATTTTCACCGTCTCATCATGGCGGTCGGCGGCCCCCGATGGGACCGGGCCCGGCTATCGCCCGGCGCGCAGCCTGAGCACGTAACTGGCGGTGAGCGCGACGGTGCGGTCCGCGTCCTGGGACAGCTCGCCGAGGGCGCGGGCGGCAGCGCTCCCGGGAATGTCGGCGAGCGCCTGCGTCAGCCGACTACGTACGGGTGAGGCGACGCCGTCGCTGCCGAGGCGCGCGACCAGGCGGCCGGCGATCTGTTCCGCGAGCGCGGGCTCACCGGCCAGCGCAGTCAGTGCGTCGGCTGCGTCGGCCTCGTTCGTCTCCTCGACGACCATCTCGATCAGGGTCGGGATCGCCTCGGCCACGCCCCGTGCCCCGAGCGCGAGTGCCGCATACCTGCGGACGACGAGGTCGGGGTTGGCGAGGGCGTCCCGCAGCAGCGCGGTCGCGTCGTCGTCCGGGATCTCGGCGAGGGACTTGACGGCGCGTTTGCGTACCTCTGGGTCGGGTTCGTCGAGCCCCGCTGCCAGCAGCGCGGCGGCGCCGTCGGCCGACTGCGCCAGCGCCCAGCGAAGGGCACCGGCGACGTTCGGGTCCGACTCGCTCAGTACCGCCTCGACCAGTGCCTCCACCGGCACCGCCGCCTCGCCGGTCGAGGACAGGGCCGCGCGTTGGCGTCGCCCGGCGTTCTCCGAGCCGAGGGCCTGGAGCAGGGCGACGACCTGGAGCACGTCCGCCCAGTCGGCGGGTTGCGCGGCCCCGATCCGACGCAGGCGGGTGAGCAGCTCCGTCTGCGCCGCGATCCGCTCCCGGGTCTGCTGGATCAGATCCTCGACGAGCTGTGCCGGGGTGAAGCCGGGCTCGTCAAGCGCCCGCCGGGCCTCCCGCAGCGACAGCCCCAACGACCGCAGGCTCTCGATGTGGAAGATCCGGCGGATGTCGTCGCTGGAGTACTCCCGGTAGCCGGCCCCGCTGCGGCCCGTCGGCTCGACCAGACCGAGCGACTCGTAATGCCGGAGCATGCGGGCACTGACGCCGGACCGTCGCGCCACCTCACCGATCAACACCGCCGGTCACCGCTTCCGATCGTTCTCGCCGAGGGCCACCACGCGCTTCGCCTCCTCGATCGCGAATGCGAAGCCGGCGTCCGGGTCGTCGAGCAGACGTTCCGTGGCGATCGCGTGCTGACGTACCCCTGGGTCGGCATCGCGTGCGGCGGCCCGCAGGATCGGCATGATCACCTCCCCGAGCGCGATCAGCGCCCGGCTGAGGCTCAACTGCGTCTCCCGCCCGCCGCGCCCGAGCTGGGTCGCCAGCACCTCGGCCAGGGCTGGCTCGCCACCTTGAGGTACCAGCACCACCGCCGCCCGCCAGGCGCTGCGGGCCACCTCGTCGTCGGCGTCGGTCAGCAACGCCCGGGTGATCGCCGGCCACGCCCGCCGGTCTCCGATCTTGGACAGCGTGTGCAGCGCCTGGCTGCGGGCCTGGGCGGTTTCCGAGCGAAGTTCCGCGACGAGGCGGGGCACGGTCAGTTCGGCCGGGTGCCGGATGAGAGCCCAGGTGAGCATCTCGCGTACGGAGAACTCGGGCTCGACCGCGCAGCGCTCCACGAGCGTGTCGACGAAGCCGGGGTCGGGAGCCGTACCGGCCGCCATCGCCGCCCGCAGCCGCACCGACGAGCTGTCGCTCGACAGTCCGCGCAGAATCCGCACCGTGTCCGTGGCCTCCCGGGGCCTGCTCATCCGGATCACCTCCTCGACACAGTGAAGACCTTGTCACTCTGTCAAGGTCAAGCCGTGGGTGCCGGCAGATCTCCGCGGCACCCACGGCTCGCCGAGGCGTCCGGTCAGCGCTTCGGCGCCTTGACCTTCTGCTTGTTGTGGTTGTTGCCCCGACCGTCGGGCTTGTAGTTGCGCTCCACGTTGCCGGCCGCGTCGACGGAGAACCAGTGCACTGTCGTACCGACGGGGATGGTCAGCGTCTCACCGCCCTCCCGGATGCCGGCCGAGCCGTAGAGCGTGGAGGCGTAGGTGGGCCGGCTCCGGTCCAGGGTGTAGAACACCGCCGCCGGTTCGCTGGTGGAGAAGGTCACGTCCACCATGCCCGGGGTGGCGCTCGCGCTCACCGACAGCGAGCTTCTCGGCCGCTTCCGGTCCGTGTCGAAGTCCCGGGCCACCCGCAGCATCTCGGTCAGGCCGTTGGCGAACTCCATCGTCTCGGCGTGCGCCTCCTGCCAAGCTGGCTGGAACGAGGTGCCGACCTCGAAGTTCCAGGCGTAGATGCCGTACTTGTACCAGAGCATGTCACCGGAGTTGCCGGCCGCCGAGTACAGCACGTCGGCGATCGGGCCGGTCCGCGCCGGGGTGACCGCCAGGTTGCGGTGCCGCTTGATGGCGGTCAGGATCCGCGACGATGCGCCCCAGAACAGCGACTCCTCGGCCAGCGTCGGTCGCGGCGCGGAGACCCGGCCGGGGACCGCGTACGAGCCGGGCGACCACATGAAGTAGTTACCCGACGAGTGCAGGTTCATCGAGAACGTGATGTTCGGCCGGGACGCCAGCCAGTCGACGTTGCGGTTCTCCGGCTCCGACAGTTCGCTCGGCCCGGCGTACGTGCCGCTGGTGCAGCTGGTCGACGCGCCCGCGTAGCCGTCGAACAGGCTGTACTCGGTGTAGTTGCGGTTGTTGTCCACGCCCCACGAGTTGCGGCCGAGGAAGTCCGCCGGCGCCTCCGCGGCGCAGTGGTTTGTCATGTTCTTGCGCTGGGAGTTGAAGTCGTAGAAGGAGTAGTGCCCGCCGTCCGGGTTGATCGACGGAGCGATCCAGATGTCGAGGTTGTCCACCAGGTCGCGGGTCTTGCGGTCGTGCGCGTAGTTGCGCAGCAGCCGCTCGGCGGTCTCGATGGTGACCAGCGGCGGCACCCACTCCCGGGCGTGTTCCTGGGCGTACGCGAGCACCCCGAGCCGGGAGCCGTCGCGGTGCTTGCCGATGCGGATGGCGTACACCGGGTGCGGGTCGCGGGAGACCGACGCCGGCGCGGCGAGGCCGTCGGAGAGCGCGGTGCGCGCGACCGGCGCGACCACGCCGGTGCCCGGGCTGCCCCGATAGGTGTACGCGGTCAGCAGCGTCCCCGCCTGCGCATTGAGCGCGGCGACGACCTGCTCGGCGGTGCTGGTGACGGTGCCGCTGCCGTCGGTGGCGAGGTCGACGCTGACCTGGGTGCCGGTGACGGTCACCGCCAAGGGTGCGTCGGCGACGCCGGGATCGGCGAGCTCGACGGAGATGTCGTTGCCGCCCTGGTGGCCCCAGGCCAGCGAGTCGACCGCGACCCGGCTGTCGTTGGCGGTGCCGAGCACGGCCTGCGCCTTACGCCGGTAGCCGTTGGTCCGGTACGGCAACTCGACGATCTCCGAGATCTTCGGGTACTGCGCGGACAGGGCCTTGATCCGGTCGTACAGCTCGGTGGGGGTCAGGTAGCTGGCCACGAAGTCCTTCATGTAGCCCGGTCCCTCGGGGTCCTTCGGCGGAATGGGCAGCCACTCGTTGACCTTGGCCACCGCCATGTCACCGCTCGGACTGGTGATCCGCACGTACGCCGGGCGACTGGTCACCTGCGCCGCGCCCCGGTGGTAGAGGTAGACACCGGCGTCGACGAACCGGGAGATGGTCTGGGTGCCGCCGGAGCCGATCTCGGTGCCCGGCCCGCTGTCCCGCTCGACGGTCAACGGGCTGGCGTCGGTCTGCCCCTGCGCCCACTTCGCCTCGACCGAGAGCACCTGCGTGTCACCGGAGGTGTAGTAGTCCGCCCGGATGATTTTGACGTCGGAGACCGTGGACCGGGCCGAGAAGTCGGCCGCTGCCGCGTACTCCCGGTTCTCGGCCAGGTGGGCGGCGATGGTGGCCTCCCGCTCGGCCACCCGCTGCGCCGCGTCCTCCGGAGTGTGCAGCACCTTGCCGAAGGTGTAGCCGGCCCGGGTCAGCGTGGCGACCTCGTTGCCGGTCACCACGGCGTGCACGACGATGCCGTCACCGGTGTGGGTGATGTGATGGTCGAGGTCGACGCCGGTGGCCACCAGAGCGTCCAGTTCGGCGTTGTCGGCCAGGATCACCTCGACCACGCTGGCCCGCTCGTCGGCGAGCCGGCCGAGGTCGGCGGGCGCGGTCACCGGCGCGGCGGCCTGCGGCACGATCGCCGCAGCGGGATTGACCAACAGCAGCACGGCCGCGAAGGCGGCCAGCGCGGTGGCGGCGGGCAGCTGGGGTCGCCAGCGCAAGCCCGTACGGACCTTGGACATGAGGCGGTCGCCCCTCTTCTCGGCGCGCGGCACGGAGGCAGCGGGTTCAGCGCGGACCGGCCGGGCCGCCCCAGCCTGCGGGGCAGTCACGGCGACGCGCTCGGCGGTCGACGCTGCCCGCATCGCCGATTACGCAGCGTCGCGCATCCGGGTCGTAGGAGTGATCGAGATGCCGACATCCTTCGCCCGCAGATAGGGATCTGTCAATCATCGGCGGCCCCGCCCCCGGTGACCGCGCCCACCCCGCCCGACGGTCCCGGAACTCGTGTTTGACCTGCGTGCAGACTGGAGATCAAGAGCGTGAGGCTCGACAACGAGGGGGATCACGCGTGTCCGAGAACGCCATCGACCGGCACCACCACACAACCGACCGCCCCGCCGGGGTCACCGACCCGTTGTTGTGGCGGCTCGCCCTGGACGTCGCCGACGCGCACGCGCCGGGCGAGGACGGTGGCTGCACCCACCTGCTGTGCGCCGGTCAGAACTGGCCGTGCGAACCGTGGCAGCAGGCCCAGCGGGCGCTCAACCTCGCCCAGGGCGGTACGGCCGACGAGACGACAGCTCCTGCTGCCAGCCGGGACGACACCTGGGCGGACCCGACCGCCCGGCCGACCTGGTCGACGGACCACTCCCGCCGCCAGTCCGCCGCCGCTTGAGCGAGCCAGGCCGGACCGAGGTGTCAATGTAGCGTTGACGGGTGCTCGACCCGCTCGATCAACTCGCCGACATCCCGTCCGCCCGGGACCGGCTCGACGAAACCGAACTCGATCTCATCGACCGGGCCCGGCAGGCCGGCGCCACCTGGAACCAGGTCGCCGAAGCCCTCGGGCTGGGCAGTCGCCAGGCCGCCGAACAGCGCCGCCAGCGCCTGGCCGCCGCGCGTACGGCCCGCCGGACCGACTCCGACAGGCGCTGGCCGGCCGAGGTGGCAGCACTGCGCGGCCTCCTCACCGACCTGCGGCGCTGGATCGACGCCGACCGTCGCTGGGACAGCCGCTTTCCCCGGGCCGCGCTGACCCGCCGCACCACCGTGCTCGCGCTGGAGGCCGAGCCGGGTGCCCTGTACGACCTGGCCGCCCGGATCCGTGCCGACCTGCCGGCCGCCGATTCCGGACTGCCCACCCCGGTACACGCCATCACCCGCCGCCTCGCCGAGGCGCTGTCAATGCAACGTTGACGTCGAGCCCAACTATTGCCTTCGTGCGACTCAAGACAGGACGCTGTGAGCCACTCTGACTCAATTCCGGAGGGCTCGTGCGGCGCAACGCGATCCTGTTCGTGGCGGTATCCCTGCTGTCCGGCCTCGGCGGCAGCGCGATGGCCCTGGTCACCGGCATCTGGATCCTCGACCTCACCGGCTCCCCCGGCCTGGCCGCGCTCGCCGGCCTCTGCGGGTACGCCCCCACCCTCGGCGGCCCGTGGCTCGGCGTGCTCGTCGACCGGCTGCCCCGGCGCCCGCTCGTCATCGCGGCCAACCTGACCCTCGCCGCCACCCTGCCCAGCCTGCTGGCGGTCCGTGGCCCCGGCCAGGTGTGGCTGCTGTTCTGCGTGGCCACGGTCTACGGCATCGCGTACGTCCTGGTCGACGCAGGCGAGAGCGCGCTGCTGCCGGCGGCTCTGTCGCCGGTCCAGCTCGGACGGGTGAACGGATGGCGCTCCAGTGCCCAGGAAGGCGTCAAGCTGGTGGCCCCGTTGGCCGGTGCCGGCCTGTACACCTGGCAGGGCGGCCACCTGGTCGCCCTGCTCGCCGCCGGCCTGCCGGCCCTCGCCGCAGCCGGCTTCGCGGCGCTGCGCCTGACCCGCACGCCGCCGCCGGTCGCGCAACCGGACCGGGGAGTCCGAGTCGGGTTGGCCGTTCTGTTCGGCGCGGCGTCCATCCGACGACCTGTGGTCCTGGCCGGAGTCGCCATCGGCATGTCCGGCTTCACCACCGCCGCCGGCTACGCCGTCGTCACCGACACGCTCGGCCTACCGGCGACGTTCCTGGGTGTCCTGCTCAGCGCCCAGGGCGCCGGCTCGGTCGCGGCTGGACTGGTCGCCGGCCGGCTGATTTCCCGGCTCGGCCCCACGGCCGTGGCCCTGGCCGGTACCGGACTCTTCGCGCTCAGTTGCCTGGTCCGGTGCCTGCCCTGGTGGCCGGGAGTGGTCACCGCGTCGGTGCTGGGCGGCCTCGGACTGCCGTGGGCGCTGGTCGCCGCCGTCACCGCCGTCCAGACACATAGTCCCGACGCGCTGCTCGGTCGGGTCGCCGCCACCGCCAACACGGTCATGTTCGGGCCGATCGCGGCGATGACTCCGCTCGGCTCCGCCGCCGTGCTGCTCGGCCCACGCCCACCGCTCGTCCTCGCGGCCGCCGTCTGCCTCACCGTATGCCCGCTGACCTGGCGACGTCGGCGCGACCGTTCACCGTCGCGCCCCTCCCCCGCGTCGGCCGGTCGTCCCGGGCTGACGTCGCGAGCTGCGCCGGACGGCGTCAATGCGAGAAGGGCTCCAGGCACCCGAATTCGGCAGCCGAGCCGGTGACCCTGACCATGACCCGGTCGGGCCGCACGGACCCGATCACACAGCCCACGTCCGCGAAGCGCACCGCGTACACGGCACCCGGCGGGGGCGTCGTCTCCTGCCCGATCGGCGTTCGCATGGTGGTGACCTCGATCGCGTCTGCCTCGATGCCCAGGTCGAGCAGCACTCGCTGGGTGGACTCCGGTGCGAAGTCCCCAGCCTCGCGTAGTGCCTCGAGCCTGGGCCGGATCCGCGCGGCGAGCTTCTGCCCGGTGCGCTGGTCCGCGGTGGAGAGCTCGTGCCGTCGCTTCCAGCCGTTGTTGTCGGCATGGTTGTTGGGTACGCCCGCCTGCGGAGCGGCCGGCTTCGCCACCACTGTGGGCGACGCCGACGTGCTCGTAGGTGTCGCCTGCACGTCGTCGCCCCCGGCGCCGGGGGCGGCGCAGCCGAGCAACAGCACGGCCAGCGGGGCAGCAGCCACCAACGAACTGGTCTTCCCTGCCCGCATCATCGACCCCCGTCGTTCCGAATCCGAGGATCAGATTGTATGAGGTTGCCGCTCTGACGCAGGAGGAGAACCGGGCCAGCCGATCGTGCGGTTCGAACTTTCGCTACCCGACAGTTGCGGTCAGGCCCTCGCCGCCGCGGCCGTCTGCGATGAGCGCTTCGACTCGCGCCGCCACCGCTGCTAATCCGCCATCGCCGAGACGTCGGTCGGCCCGCAGCGCGCTGAGATGACGGAGGACAGTCAAATGTTCAGTGAGGTCTGCGGGACCTGGCGGGTAGGTGGCCCGCTGCATCTCCGAGACGGTGCTGGGAACCGCCGCCACGACGTGGCTGAGCTGAGTACTCGCCGTGCGGGAGAATTCGACCACGTCGACACCAGCCGCGCGTGCCGTTTCCAGGGCTCGTAGCAGGCCCAGTTGGGCGTCGTACCAGACGCCGAACAGGGCGAGGTCCCAGACCGCAGCTGCATCCGGCGCTTCACCGACAAAGCGCGGCGTGCTCAGCAGACCGAGGACCGTCCGATGCTGCTCGAAGGCGTACGGAGATCCGCTGTAGAGGATGGTCGCGGTATCGGTGCCGATCATCTCGGGCGAGGCTTGGATCCCCGCGTCGAGGTAATGTGCGCCTCGGCTGGTTACCCGCCGGGCCGCTACCCGCGCCTCACTGGCGGTCCCCGTGTACATCCCGACAAGCGTGCGCCCGGACAGGTCCATGTCGAGCTGGGCAAGGCACTGCTCCACCGCTGCGAAATCCTTGAGGGTCAGGAAGACGAGGGAGCTTGCTGACACTGCCTCCCGAATGGACCGCGCTGGTAGTGCCCCGGCGGCCACCAGTTCGGTCGCCCGACTTCCGGTACGGTTCCAGACCGTGACATCGTGCCCGCTTCGCAGTAGGCGATAGGCCACCGCGCTACCGATGGCTCCGGTGCCGATGACCGCGACCCTGGCTACCGACTTCTCGATCTCACCCATGGCACGATCCTCGGACCTCAACCTCGCTTGAGGTCAAGCAGACGACATACCGAGGAGCTTCGATGTCGGTGTCGGTCCTGGCTCGCACCTGGCTAGGGTGAGGCGTGACGACGATCCTGGTGCCCTACCACCAAGATGAGCGACTGCTGGACGATGAGATCCCGGTGTCGGCGGATATCACTGTTCGGTCGCAGGTACTCGACGGAGATGCCTGGCAGCGCATGGCGGGGGTGTGTTCCGCTACTGCGGCGGCAGTGTCGCCGGTGGTTGCGGCCGGCGGCATACCGGTGGTGCTCTCCGGCGACTGCATGGTTGCTGGCGGCACCGTCGCCGGGGTGCAACAAGCGGGAGTCAACCCGGCGGTTGTCTGGTTTGACGCCCATGGTGACGTGCACACCTTGCAGACGAGCACATCGGGCTACCTGGGAGGTCTTTCGCTGCGGCTGCTGAACGGTGCGCATTCCGACAGGTACGCCGACGTGATCGGGTTGCGGTCGGTGCCGGCGGAGCGCACCGTGTTGGTCGACGCGCGGGATCTGGATCCTGCCGAGGTCGAGTATCTGGCCGTCAGCGCGACCCGCCGGATCCCGGTCTCCGAGGTTTCCGCGGACACCGTGCCGTCCGGGCCGCTGGTCCTGCATATCGATGTGGATGTCATCGACTCGGGCGAGGTGCCCGGTCTCCGTTTCCCGGTACCGAACGGACCGCCCGCAGACGCTGTTGTGGCCGCCTGCGGGCGGCTGTTCGCGACTGACCGCGTGGTGGCGTTCGACGTGGCATGCCCGTGGTCGCGGACCGACGACGAGGGCCAGCGGAACATCCGTACGCAGCTGCTGTCCCGGCTGGCAGCTCTCGCCCACCCTGGCTGAGCCTCAGCCCAGCCAGGGTGGACAGGACGGCGTTGAACCGGGGATCAGATGGTGAAGCCGCCGTCGACGTTGATCGTCGCTCCGGTGATGTAGCGCCCGTCCGGGCCGGCAAGGAACGCCACCGCGGCAGCCACGTCGCCGGGATCCGCGTAGTGACCGAGGGCGGTGAACCCGTTGATCGTCTCGGCGTTGGGGCCGTCGGCCGGGTTCAGTTCGGTGTCCGTGGCCCCTGGGTTCACCAGGTTGACGGTGATCGCCCGGCCGCCGAGTTCGCGTCCAAGTGCCTTGGTCAGTCCGATCAGGGCGGTCTTGCTCATCGCGTACAGCGAGAAGCCCGGGAAGACTGCCCGCTCGGCCACGTTGCTGCCGATGTTGATGATCCGCCCACCGGCCGGCATGTGGCGCACCGCCGCCTGGGTGGCGACGAACGGCGCCCGGACGTTTACCGCTACCGTCTGGTCGAACTCATCGAGGCTCAGATCCTCCAACGGGCCGAGCAGGAACGCGCCGGCGTTGTTGACCAGGGTGTCGAACCGACCCCATTCGTCGGCCACCCGGTCGACCGCGCCGACCACGGCCGCCGGGTCGGCGCTGTCCGCCCGCACGGCGACCGCCCGCCGACCCGCGGCCTTGATCTGATCCACCACGCCCTCGGCGCGTTGCTGATTCCGCTGGAACGTCAGCGCCACATCGGCGCCCTCTGCGGCCAGGCGCAACGCCACCGCGGCGCCAATCCCACGACTACCTCCGGTGACCAGAGCCACCTTGCCGTCAAGTGCGTTGTTCATGACCCAAAGCCTGGTCGACCAAGGGTCAACTGTCCGGCGGTGATCGGACGCCGCGTTCCCGTACGGCGGCGCGCTGGAGCGACTTGACCAGGAAACGGCAGGGCTCCGCAACCTCGTGACGCGTTCCACGGTCATCCAGGTAGTGGTACCGGTCGAGGTAGCGGAAGCCGGTGTCCTCGTACCCGAGTCGGAGGTACAGCGCAAACGCCCGCGCGTTGTCCTCGCCGACGCCCATGCCAATCCGGTGATGACGGGGACGTCCTGCGCTCGGCATTCTCTGACGAAATTCCGCGGAGCTCCCTCAGGCACAGTGGTTCACAGTAACGACGAGATGAGCGCCTTCGGACCAACTGCCTGGGCGGAACGGCCTCGGCCGCGTCACGCCCCTTGCGGCAACTCGGCCGCCTCCTCGGCGTCCCGGTCGGGGCAGCATACGGTCAGGGCGGCGGGCACGGCACGTACCTTCAGCTTCCGGGCTTTGCTGCGGGCACCGCCGTCCAGCTCGTACGTCTTGGGGTCGGCGAAGCGGACCTTGACCTTTCGTCCCCGGGTGATCCGCACGAACTTGGAGTCGTCGGAACGGCCGGTGGCCATCTTGCCGAGGGTCCGGGCCCAGTCGACGGCACCGCTGGCGGTGGAGACACCGATCTCCAGCGAGCCGCTGTCGGGGCGGGCATCGTCGAAGGCGGGAATGCCGCCGGTGATGGTGCCGACGTTGCCGAACAGGACGCAACTTGCCTCACCGTCGAACCAGAGGGCACCGTCGACGGTGATCCGGGTCCGGGTCAGCTCCCCGCGCACGTGACGCAGCCCGGTCCACACGTAGGCGAGCCGGCCGAGGCGGCCCTTCATCTCCCGGTCGGCCTCGCGGATGAGGTCACCGTCGAAGCCGGCACCGGCCATCACCGCGAAGTGCTCGCCGTTGAGCTTGCCCAGGTCGAGCCGCCGCCGCCGGCCGTGCAGACCGATCCGGACCGCCTCGCGCAGATCCTCGGGAACGCCCAGATTGGTGGCGAACAGGTTGGCAGTGCCGGCGGGCAGGATCGCCATCGGTACGCGGGATCCGGCGAGGGTGTCGGCGCAGCGTTGGACCATGCCGTCGCCGCCCCAGACGAAGACCAGCTCGGCCCCCTTGTCGAGCGCCTTGCGGACCTTCTTCGGTGCCTTACGGCTCTTGGGCACCTCGTACCACAGCAGATGTTCGACGCCCGCGCCGACGAGGGCGGCGCGCAGCTCGTCCAGGCCGCCACCGAGGTTCTTCTTCCGGTGGGCCACGACCGCGACGGTGCCGACCGCCACGGCGGGCGCAGGCCGGTCCGGATCCACAAGCACACTCGCACTCATGCCGGCCAGTGGTACCCAGCCACCAGAAACTCCACTCCTGCAGTGATACCGCCGTGTCTTCTGCGCGCCGAAACCACGGCGGTGCCCGACTTGGCCAATGCCCGGGAGCGGGCGGCGGAGTGCGTGCCGGCGATCTGGTCGGCGCTGATCGAAATCGAAGACGGCGAGCGGCGGCCCCCGACGCGTGCCGGCGAACAGCTGACTGGCGACATCGAACGAAGCGACCGGCTCCGCATGAGCTGCAACTACCCGGCCATGGCCCGGATGCTTCCCAACCTGCTGGTGGAGGCTGCCGCCGTGGGCGGTCCGACACTTGCGCAGGCCGCCTACCAGGCGTCGACATGTCTTCGGCATCTCGGATACCGGCACCTGGCGCTGAATGCAGCCCGGGTTGCGGTGTCGGCGGCCGGGAACGTCGAGGATCCTGCCTGGATGGCAGCGGCGCGCTTCGCCTACGTGCAGAGCCTGCCGATCGAGTCGGCGGCGCTCGCGGCCAAGGCCGCCGACCGGTCACTTGCCGAGTTGCAGGCCGACGCCGGCGACGTGCGGGTGCGTCAGATGCTCGGCCAACTGCACCTCTCGGCCGCGTTGACCTCGACCGTGGACGGTCGCCTGGACGTCGCTCGCGACCATCTTGCCGAGGCGACCCGGGAGGCGGCCAGTCTCGGCGATCCGGTCGACGGGGGCGGCTTCAACGGCTGCGGCTTCGGGCCGACCAACGTCGGGCTCTGGCAGATGTCCATCGCGGCGGAGCAGGGCGAGATGGGCCGGGTGATCGAACTTTCCCGCACTGTCCGACCGCAGGTGCTCGCAGCGACGAACCGGCAACTGTCCTACTGGCTCGACCTTGGCCGCGCCTTGGCGGAAACCGGCCGTCGAGACGCGGAAGCGCTGGGCGCATTCGTACAGGCCGAGCGAGCCGCACCCATCCCGTTCGCGCTGAACCCCCTCGCGCGCGACGCGGTGGTGTCCCTCGCCCAGCGGGCAAGGCGTCGGGCTGTCCCAGATGATCTTCGGCTGCTGGCTGTTCGAATGGGCATCAGGCTCGCCACATAACTGCCAGTAATTGCTCAGTCACCACTTCCTCCTACTGTCCGATTCGGAGAGGACAGCCGTCCTCTTCGGCCCGATGAGATAGAAACCCCTTCACCCGCCCGTGTTGTCCGACGGATCGCACGGGAGGAGGCGGTGCGCGCCACGCAGCCCGGACGAAGGATTCGGTGGTCAGCCCCTCCTGACCGAGGTCTCGCGGCAGAGATCGGTGGAGGTGCAATGAACGCGCAGGACGAGGAATCTGTGAGCCGGGGCGAGCAGATCGAGGGCGCTGAGCGGGACGCTGCCAGGCGGCGGTTGTTGGAGCAGGCCGAGGCGGAGCGGATTCCGGTGGACGAGACCACGCGGGCGGCACCGGATCGGCGGTGGCGACGTGACCGGTAGGAGCGAGGTGCCGATCGGGCGGCGGGTAGCCCAGTGGCGGGCCCGACGGCGGATGACCCAGCAGGCGCTCGCCGACCGGCTCGGTAAGTCAAAGAGCTGGGTGGACAAGGTGGAACGGGGTGCCCGTGCCCTGGACAAGTTCTCGGTGATCCGGCAGATCGCCGACGTGCTGCGGGTCGAGCCGGCGGTACTGATCGGCGAACGACCGGCGGCGTTCGTCGGCACCGTGCCGGTGGACGGGCTCGACGGAGTGCGGATCGCGCTGGCCCGGTACGGAACGTTTCCCCTGGTGGAGTGCCAGGTGCCGGTGGTCCAGGTGCGGCGACAGGTCGGGCACGCCTGGTTGACCTACCAGCATGCGCGGTATCCGCAGGTGGTCCGGTTGCTCCCGGGGCTGCTGGACGCTGCGCGGGGCATCCCGCGGACCGATGCCGAACTGCTGATGCAGGTGTACCGGATCGCCTCGTCCGTGCTGGTGAAGCTGGGCGAGCCGGATCTCACCTGGCTGGCCGCCGATCGGGCGGCGACGGTGGCGGGCGGTGACGCGTTGTTGGCCGGCGCGGCGGCCATCTCGGTCGGGCAGGCGTTACGCGCCGCGGGTCGGGAACGGCTCGCGTTGACCTCGCGCCGTACGGCTGGTGCCGCTGTCTCCGGCGGCGGGAGCGCCGGATCCGACGCCGGGCGCTACCGCGGTGGGTGGCACGCTGCTGCTCCAGGCCGCGCTCGCCGCCGCGTCCTGCGGCGAGGCTCGACAGGCCGGGCATCTGCTCGACCGGGCCGCCGCTCTCGCGGACGCGTCACCCGAACGCGCTGGTAGCGGGCGAAGTGCCGGGGAGGACGCGCAGCGTACGTGTTTCGGGCCGGTCGTGGTGGAGTTGGCGCGGGTGCTGGTGGCGGTGGAACGGGGTGAGGCTGCCGAGGCGGTGTGCCGGCACGAGGCGGTGGTCCGGCGCGACGGGTGGCGGCGGCTGCCGGCCGAGTACCGGGGTGCCTACCTGGTGGACGCCGCACGGGCGTACCTGCTCGCGGGCGACCTGCTCGGCGCCGGCCGGATGCTGGTCGCCGCCGACGCGGTGGCGCCGGCCGAGGTCCGGTCGCGGTCGTCGGCGCGTACCCTGCTGGCGGAGATCGCCCGAGGCCGCCCCGCACCGGCCGGCGTGGCGCGGCTGAGCACGCTCGCCGGCCTCACCCGCTGACCCGCCGCCCCGACCGACGTCGAGACCCCATGCCGCCCCGCGTCTCGACGCCATGATGTGGGGGCCCGCCGACACCGCGACGATCAGGCCCGCTCCCGGGATCGAGTTGGCTGCGACGCCACTCGATCCCGGGAGCGAGGGTGGCTACAGGGTGCGGGCGAGGCGGTCGGCGAGGATCCGGGCGAACCGCGACGGGTCGGCCAGGTCGCCACCCTCGGCGAGCAGCGCGGTGCCGTAGAGCAGCTCGGCGGTCTCCGCCAGGGCGTCGCCGCTGCCGCCCTGTTCGTGTGCCTTGCGCAGGCCGGTGACCAGCGGGTGAGTCGGGTTGATCTCCAGGATCCGCTTGACCTTCGGCACCTCCTGCCCCATCGCCCGGTACATCTTCTCCAGGGTGGGCGTGATGTCGTGGGCGTCGCCGACCACGCAGGCGGGCGAGGTGGTCAGCCGCGACGACAGCCGGACCTCCTTGACGTTGTCCGCCAGCACGGTGCCCATCCAGCCGAGCAGGTCGGCGTACTCGGTGCGCTGCCGCTCCCGCTCGGCTTCGGCCTCGGTACGCTCCTGCTCGGTGTCCAGGTCGACCTGCCCCTTGGCGACCGAGCGCAGCGCCTTGCCGGCGTAGCTGCCCACCCGCTCGACCCAGACCTCGTCGACCGGGTCGGTGAGCAGCAGCACCTCGTAGCCCTTGGCGCGGAACGCCTCCATGTGCGGGGAGTTCTCGATGGTGACCCGGTTCTCGCCGGTCGCGTAGTAGATGTCGCTCTGCCCCTCCCGCATGCGTTCCACGTAGCCGGCCAGGTCGGTCTGCTCGGCCGGGTCGTGGGTCGAGGCCACCGAGAGGATCTCCAGCAGGGTTTCCTGGTTGTCGGTGTCCTCCAGCAGGCCCTCCTTGACCGCCGGCCCGAACTCGGTCCAGAAGGTGCGGTACCGCTCCGGCTGGTCGGTCTTGAGTTCCTTGACCGTGGCGAGGATCTTCTTGACCAGGCGGCGGCGTACGGCGCGGATCTGCCGGTCCTGCTGGAGGATCTCCCGGGAGATGTTCAGCGACAGGTCGTGGGCATCCACCACACCCTTGATGAACCGCAGGTAGTTGGGCATCAACGCGTCGCAGTCGTCCATGATGAAGACGCGCTTGACGTAGAGCTGCACCCCCCGGCGCCCCTGCGGGGAGAACAGGTCCAGCGGCGCGTGGGTGGGGATGAACAGCAACGCCTCATACTCGAAGGTCCCCTCCCCGCGCATGTGGATGGTTTCGAGCGGGTCCGCCCAGTCGTGGCTGACATGCTTGTAGAACTCGTGGTACTCGGCGGGCTCGACCTCGCCGCGTGGGCGGGCCCACAGCGCCTTCATCGAGTTGAGGGTCACGGTCTCGGTGGTGGCGGGGGCGTCGTCGGCGCCGGGCCGCTCGACGGTCATCCGGATCGGGTGGGCGATGAAGTCGGAGTAGCGCTTCACGATCTCCCGGATCGTCCACTCGGCCGTGTAGTCGTGCAGGTTGTCATCGGCGTCGGCGGGCTTGAGGTGCAGGGTCACCGCCGTGCCCTGGGCAGCGTCGTCCAGCTCGGTGATGGTGTAGGTGCCCTCGCCGGTGGACTCCCAGCGGGTACCGCCGCTCTCGCCGGCCCGCCGGGTGACCAGCTCGACCCGCTCGGCGACCATGAACGCGGCGTAGAAGCCCACGCCGAACTGACCGATCAGCTCCTGCGAGGCACCCGCGTCCTTGGCCTCGCGCAACTGCCGCAGCAGCTCCGCGGTGCCGGACTTGGCGATCGTGCCGATGACGGAGACCACCTCGTCGCGGCTCATGCCGATGCCGTTGTCGCGCACGGTGAGGGTACGGGCGTCCTTGTCGACCTCGATGGCGATGTGCAGGTCGCCCGTGTCGACGGCAAGATCCTTGTCGACCATCGACGCCAGGCGCAGCTTGTCCAGCGCGTCGGAGGCGTTCGAGATCAACTCGCGGAGGAACACGTCCTTGTTCGAGTAGATCGAGTGGACCATCAGCCGGAGCAGCTGACGCGCCTCGGCCTGGAACTCCAACGTCTCGGCCCGGTCGTTCACACCAAGTCCTTTCCGGTCGTCGCCACGACGGTTCGCGGAAAGGATACGAGTCGTCGCGCTGCGCGTGCGTCGGGTGGTCCGCCTCTCCTCAACGCGGATTGATCAACACGGCGTAGTCGGCCGCGGTGAGCGGCCCCGACGACAGCGAACCGTCCGCCCGGGGGACGCTCAACGGCGTGCCGCCCTCCAGGAACAGCACCGCCGTGACGTCGGTGCGGGCGCTGAGCGTGCAGACGATCTGACCGTACGCCAGCCGACCGTCGATGCGGCCGGTGTCCACCGCCGTCAGTCCGACGGTGACCCGGGCCAACCCGTCGACCAGCTCGACCACCGCGCTGGTGAAGGCCCCCGGCAGGGCGCTGGTCAGCCCGTCGTCGCGCTCGGCCGGGGTCGGCCCGGCCAGCAGGGCCCGCAACTGCGCGTCGAGCGCGGGCACCTGGTCGGCGCGGCGGATCACCGGCACCAGGCGTTCGTCGCGGGAGAAGTAGAGCACCTCGGTGACCGCGCCGGTCTCGGCCGCCGTCGGTGCCGCCGTGGCGGTGGACGGAAAGGGTACGGGTGGCGGGGTGACCGCGCGGGGTTGGTCCTCGGCGGGCACCCCGCACCCCCCGAGCAGGGCAAGCACCGTGGCCACCACCAGGGCTACCCCGGCCTTCCACCCGGCCCGAACGGTACGCGCGGCCCGGGCAGGTTGACCGGCGTACGCGGGCCCGACGGCGACGGGTCGGGTCATGAGACGCTCCCGGGCAGGGTGACGCGGAACCGGGCGCCGCCCTCCGGGCGGTCGCTGACCGAGGCGTCTCCGCCGTGCGCGGCGGCGTGCTGGGCCACCAGGGCCAGCCCCAGGCCGGTGCCGTCGCCGCCGCCCCGGTAGTTGGCCGCCCGACCCCGGACGAAGCGGTCGAAGATCACCTCGCGGTCTTCCATCGGCACTCCCGGGCCCTCGTCGTCGACCTCGATCACGCCCGTGTCCGCGGTGTGCGACAGCCGCACCGCGATCGGCCCCGCACCGTACCGCTCGGCGTTGTCCAGCAGGTTGGTCAACACCTGGGTGACGCGGCGGCGGTCCACCCGCCAACTGGGCGGGGTGCCCGCCGCCAGCTGCACCATCGACTCCGGCAGGTCCCGGTCCCGGCACGCCTGGCGGGCCAGCTCGGGCAGGTCCACCGGCTCCCGGTGCACCGGCTGATCACCACGGGACAGGTCCAGCAGGTCGTTGACGAGTTGCTGAAAACGTTCGATCTCGTCGGCGACGAGCCGGGCGGCGGTGGCGGTCCGCTCGTCCTGGTTCTCCCGGCGTCGGGACAGCACACTCGCGGCCGCGGCAAGGGTCTGCAACGGCGAGCGCAGCTCATGGCTGACGTCGGCGGCGAAGCGCCGGTCCCGGTCGATCCGCCCGGCCAACTCGTCGACCATCCGGTTGAAGGAGGTGGAAAGGCGGTTCAGGTCCGGGTCGGTGTCCGGGGCGAGCCGGGTGGTGAAGTCGCCGGCCGCGATCCGCTCGGCGGCGTCGGCCACGGCTGTCAACGGGCGCAACCCGTGCCGGGTGGCGTACCAGCCGAGGGCCGCCCCCGACCCGGCGACCATGATTGCGACCGCGGTGAGCGCCAGCGCCAGCACCTGGAAGGTCTGCTCCAGCTCCCGCAGCGAGGCGATCTCGTAGAAGGCGGTCGACTCGGACAGCGGCACCCCGACCAACATCACCGGGCTGTCGTTGAGGCGTACCCGCTGCACCGCCGGCTCCCCCGCCGAGACCAGGTCCTGGAGCTGGGCCGGAACGATTGTGGTGAGCCCGGTGTCGGCGCTGCGGGCGTACCACTCGCCGTCGAGCAGCACCAGGGGTCGTCGGCCGGTGCCGGTGTCCAGCGCCCGCAGCGCCTCCGCGACGTCCGGGTTCTCGGTGTTCAGGCCGGCGCGGACCACCGCCGCGTCGTAGTACGCCGCCCGCAGCACGGTGCGCTCCCGCTCGTTGAGCAGGGTGCGGCGGGTCAGCTCGTACGACACCAGAGCCATCGAGGCGGACAGCAGCAACGCGCCGATCGCGAACGCGGCGGTGACCCGGGCACGTAGTCCGAGGCGTCTCATCGTTGCAGTTTGTAACCGAGGCCGCGCAACGTCACCAAATGCCGGGGGTTGGCCGGGTCGGCCTCGATCTTCTGGCGCAGCCGACCGACGTGCACGTCGACCAGCCGTTCGTCGCCGCTGTCGTACCCCCAGACCCGGCTGAGCAGCTGCTGACGCGACAGCACCCGGCCGGCGTGTTCGGCCAGCTCGCACAGCAACCGGAACTCCGTACGGGTGACCGCGACCGGCTCGCCGGACCGCCGCACCTCCCCCGCCTCCGGGCTCACCTCCAGCTCGCCGAAGGCGAGCACCGGTACCGGCTCGGGGCCGTCCGGCGCGGTCACCGCGCGACCGCGTCGGCGCAGGGCGCGCAGCCGGGCGGTCAGTTCCTTGATCGCCACCGGCTTGACCACGTAGTCGTCGGCACCGGCCTCCAGCGCGGCGACGATGTCGTGGGTGTCGTCGCGGGCGCTGACCACGACGATCGGGACGTCGTCGTCGCGGCGCAGTTGGCGGATGCCCTCGAAGCCGTCGATGCCGGGCAGCATCAGGTCGACCAGGACGTAGTCGGCGGGATCCCGGCGCTGCGTACGCAGCCCCTCCTCGGCGGTGGCCGCTCCCCGGGCCTCGTAGCCCTCGTCCTCCAGAGCGAGCAGCAACGCCAGCCGGATCCGGTCGTCGTCCTCGATCACCAGTACCGCTGTCATACCGGAATCATCCCCAAGCCCTGACCACCGGGCCAACCACGATCGACAACAGGGTGTTTTGTCACGCAACTGTCATCCGTCCGCGCGGTGCCCGCCAACCCCGCTGGGCAGGGTGAGAGCCACTTGGAGACCGCAGGAGAGGGGGCCTTGGCCGTGACCGCACCACGACGCCCCGAGTGCTCGGTGCCGCTGGTGGAGGTGTCCATCACCGAGTTCGATCTGAGCTGCCTGCCCGAGACCGGCGCGGTCCTCGATCAGCTGCTGGCCCTGCGCCCCCAACAGGTCGTGATCGACCTGGCCGGCTGCCGACACATCGACGCCGCCGCCATCGGCCTGCTGCTCGACGTGCACCGCCGGATGGTCCGCGCCGGAGGTGTGCTGGCGGTGCGCAATCCGAACCCGCGCATCACCCGGATCCTGCAGACCGCCCGGCTGGACCAGATCCTGCCGGTGCACACCGACGCTGAAGCCGCCCCGGCCCCGCTCCCCGAAGCGGCCCCCGCCGCCGCTACCTCCGTCGGAGCGGGTATTGGCCCACCGGCCGGCGGGACACCGCCGCCGAGTGCGGCGCCGCGCGCTGCCGCGTACGGCCGCGCCGCGGTCACCGTGCGCACCTGACCCCACCACAGCCGACCGCAGCAGAACGTGAGCACGAGGAGCAGCATGACCAGCGCCGGGATCGTCGCGGCTCTCGCCGTGGGCCTTGCCGTCGGCGCCCTCGGCCGACTGGTCCTGCCCGGCCGCCCGGCCGTGCCGTTGTGGCTCACCACGACCATCGGCGCGGTAGCCGCGCTGCTCGGTGCCATCACCGCCTGGCTCGCCGGCGTTCAAGGGTTCAGCCTGCTGGGCCTGGTGGTGCAGGCCGGGCTCGCCGCGATCGCGGTGGTGATCGTGGTCGCCACGACCGGCAAGGAACGCTCCGACTCCCGGTGAGTAGTCCGCACGGCGACGGCGCTCCGCCCGCCGCCCCGAGTTCCGTACCCCGGCCGACCGGCCGCGGCACCGGAGAGGAAGCAGGATGACCGTCGTACCGGACGACAACCTGATGACCCTGATCTGCGACGTCTGTGGCGACACCACCACCGGCACCGCCTGCGTGCTGCCCGACGCCGAGGTTGTCTGGACGCTGGTCTCCGACCACGGGTGGAGCGGTTCACCGTTCGCCACCGGTCCGCACCGCTGCCCCCGGTGCAGTTCGCTGCCGCCGGGCAGCCCACCCGGTGACAGCGAGCGCGGCGGGTCGGTCCGCAGCGCCGAGGCGGCTCCCGCCGACAGCGACCTCGACCCGGGCACCGGCGACGCGCTGCGGACCGCGCTGCGCGCCGCGTTCGACGTGGCCGGGACGGTGGTGGTGGACCTGACCCACGTGCAGGTCATCGACTCAGTCGGGCTGGGCATGCTCGTCCGGGCCCACCGGGACGTACGCGAGCAGGGTGGGCGGCTGTGCCTCGCCGCCCCGTCGAGGTTCATCCGTACCGTCCTGCACACCATGAAGCTCGACGGGGTCTTCCCGATCTTCGACAGCCTCGACGCTGCGCTCGATCAACTGAGTGCCGCAGCGGTGCAGAACGCCGTTCCGGCCGGCATCTCGTCGGTCGACGTGACGCCGAACGACGTGCCACGGCCCGCCGCCGAGGTGTCCTCGCTGCCCACCGCCCGCCGTCCGGCAAGCCGCGTCACCGTCTGACCTCGGCGGGGTGCCGGTGCTGCCCTTGAAGTCCGACCCGACCAGGGCGAGAGGCCGCCGATCACGTACGGGCAACGTGATCGACCCGAGCACAACATTGATGATTGTCTGATAAAGCCCCAGTAGGTTTCGGCAGTCGTCGATCCGCCGACGTTCTTCTCGTACCGGGACAACCCGGAGGTCGGTAATCCATGCCCGAAACCCGTAGTGCCGGCGTCATATCCACGAAGCGTCGCGGACGGCTCGGATTCCTGCTCGGCGTGGCGCTGGTGACGGCCGGCGTCCTGTTTCAACTGCCTGACGTACGGATGATGATCGACCATGCCCGCATGCGACAGGCGGAGCCCTCCATGCCCGGCATGGAAGGCGTTCCCCCCGGCCAGCCGATGGACATGTGGACGCCCACGATGATCCTCGGCATGCTGCTGCTCCTCGCCGGCCTGCTGCTGGCTGGGCGGGCGCTGTTCGCGGGCATCCAGCGACCGGACTCCGAAGGCGTCACCGTGGAGTCGATCGAGCATGGTCGGCTGAGACCGGCCTACTGGATCACCTGCGCGGTGCTGACCATCGCCTTGGTGGTCGACATCATGAAGCCACTCACCCTCGGCTTCGTCATGCCCGGCATGAGCGACGAGTACGGCATGTCACTCGAATCGATCTCGATTCTTCCCCTGGTCGCCCTCACCGGTACCGCCGTCGGGTCGGTCCTCTGGGGCCTGCTCGGCGACCGGTACGGTCGGCGGACCGCCCTGCTCCTGGCCACCCTGCTGTTCATCGCGACCTCGGCGTGCGGGGCCATGCCCAGCTTCGAGTGGAACCTGGTGATGTGCTTCGCGATGGGCACCTCCGCCGGTGGCCTGCTGCCCCTGGTGTTCACACTGATCGCCGAGCTGACCCCACGCCGACACCGCGGCTGGGTGGCGGTGACCGTCGGTGGGATCGGTGGTCTGGGCGGGTACCTGGCGGCCAGTGAGGCGGCCCGCCACCTCGAGCCGGCGCTGACCTGGCGCGCGCTCTGGCTGATCGGGCTGCCCTCCGGGCTGCTGCTGTTGCTGATGGCGCCGTCGATCCCCGAGTCGCCGCTGTACCTGCTGCGCGCCGGGCGGCGCACCGAGGCGGAGGCGGTGCTCCGTCGTTACGGATCCCGTCTGAGCGCCGCGCCACCGGCAGCCGGGGTCGCGGAGACACAGCTCGGCGTGGGGGCGATGCTTCGGACGTATCCCGTCGTGACGTCGGTGATCGGCGTGGTCGGTGTGGTGTGGGGGCTGGTGAACTTCGGCTTCCTGGTCATGCTGCCCGCGCAACTGCGGGAGGCCGGGCTGGCCGGCGGGGTCGCGAGTGGCCTGCTCGCCGACTCGGCGCTCTACTCGACCCCGGCCCTGGCGCTCGTCGTGCTGCTCTACGCGGCCTGGAGCGGTCGCCGGGCGCTGGCGCTGTTCATCGCGATCACCGCGATCGGGCTCAGCGGAGTGGCTCTCTGGAGCGCCGACAGCGGCGGGACGGCGCTGCTGTTGGCTTCCATCGGCCTGCTGGTGCTGTCGCTGTCCGCGGTCAACGCGATGCTGCTGCCGTACAGCGCCGAGATCTACCCGACCGCGATGCGGGCCACCGGCTCCGGCTTCGCCGGTGCGGCCACCAAGGTCGGTGGCATCCTCGGACCGTCCACCATGCTGCTGGTCCTCTCCCTCGGTAACGGGCTCGTGCTGCCGGCCATCGCGCTGGGCGTGCTGTGTCTGGTCGCTGCGGTCCTGCTGCTGGTGTTCGGGCCGGAGCTGGGCGCATCCGTCGGGCCACTCGCGCGTCAACGGCACGGAAGCGTCACTGACGGCGTCGCAGACGACTCCCGCAGGAGGTTCCTGGCGCGCGGTTGAACCGATCCACCACCTCCGCCCGTACCTGAGTGCGAAGGGAGTGGCCCATGAAGCGCCTGACCCCGTTGCTCACCCTCCTGTCGGGGGCGGTGACGGCTGCTGTGCTGTTCACAATGAGTGCACAGGCATCCCCGCCGGGCACCCAACCCGCGGCCGGCGGAGGTGCACCGGCCGCCGCGCCGGCCCCGTCCGCCGACGTGGAGGCGGACGCCGACGCCGAGGTGGACCCCGACGCGGTCGCGCCCGGTGAGGAACCGACCGACGCCGACGCCGACGCCCGGCGACCGGCCGGCACCTCGCCGCCGACGGATCCGGACGCCCCGTCGGCGGGGACCGAGGTGACATCGGTCGAGCAGAACTGGATCGGTGAACTCGAAAACGGTGCCACCATCGCCATCACCGTGAAGGACGGCAAGGCCGAGGCGTATGTCTGCGACGGCCGGAGCATGGAGCTGTGGCTGTCCGGCACGGTACGCGACGGCAAGATCGAGCTGACCGGCAAGGACGCGAAGCTGACCGGTGTCATCCGGGGCGACCGCGCCAGCGGTGAGATGATCGTCGGCGTACGGCGCTGGAAGTTCACCGCCCGACCCGACGACACGTCGGCCGACGAAGCGGTGGTGAAGTCCGGTTCGGGCACCGCTCCGGCGATCTACCGGGTGACCGGGGAGACCCGCAGGGCCGGCTACGACGGCGGCTGGATCATGCGGCCCGACGGCACCCAGATCGGCATCGTCACCTGGAACGGCAAGCCCATTCCGGCACCGCCGTTGGACCCCGCCTTCAACAGCACCGTGGTCAACGGAGTGACCCTCGTCGCCGAGCCGGTCGTCCCCGGGGCGCGGTGATGTCCCAGCACCGACACGGCGGGGCACGCACCGTGCCCCGCCGGGCGCCGGAGCCCACGGTCGAGGTGATGCGTGACTTCGGTGCCCCGCCGCCGAGCGCACCGAGACGGCGGCCCTCGCTGCTGGTGCCGCTGGTGGTCGGGGCCGGGGTGGCGGTGGCGCTCGGTGTCTACGGACGCACCCACACCCCCACCGGCATCGCGGTGAACGTGGCCGGCTTCTCCTCGCCGTTAACGGTGAAGGTGTGGCTGGGCACCGGGGCGGCGTTCTTCGCCGTCATCCAGTTGCTGTCCGCGTTGGCGATGTGGGGTCGGCTCGGCGGCTTCTCCCCGTCCTGGGCCGGCTCTGCGCACCGCTGGTCAGGGCGGATCGCGTTCCTGCTCACCGTGCCGGTCGCGGTGCACTGCCTCTACGCGCTCGGCTTCGCCGACTACGACACCCGTACGCTGCTGCACTCCCTGCTGGGCTGCTTCTTCTTCGGCGCCTTCGCCACCAAGATGCTGACCCTGCCCAAGCGGGGCCTCGCCGGTTGGGTGCTCCCCACCATCGGCGGGGTCGTGTTCGTCGCCCTGATCGGTGTCTTCCTGACGTCGTCGGTCTGGTACTTCACCACGTTCGGCATCCAGTTCTGATCCCCCGGAAAGGCAAGGCACCTCGGATGAACCACGAGCAGGCTGGCTGCTGCCGGTCACGACGCGCCCTGCTGGCCGGTACCGGCGCGGTGGGCGTGGCCGCGTTGACCGGCTGTGCGACGTACGGTCAGCCCACGGCGGCACCGCCGGCCGCACCGCCCGCCGGCAGCTCCGGCGTCGACCCGTCGGACACCTCGGGTGTCGACCCGTCCGGCACCGCCACGCCGGGCGATGACGGCGCGGATCCCGGTACGCCGGCACTGGCCACGCTGGCCGACATCCCGGTCGGTGGCGGCGCGATCTTCGCCGACGCCGGCGTGGTGGTGACCCAGCCGACCGACGGGATCATCAAGGCGTACTCGGCGACCTGCACCCACCAGGGCTGCACGGTCACCTCGGTCTCCGACGGCACCATCGTCTGCGCCTGCCACAACAGTGTGTTCGACATCGCCGACGGCTCGGTACGCAGCGGCCCGGCGGGGGCGCCGCTGCCCGCCGCGAACGTCACCGTCGACGGGGACGCCATCCGGTTGGCCTGACCCGGCGCTCGGCGATGCGAACGCGGTGACGCGGCCCACCCAGGCCCGGGCCGCGCGGGGCCGTCCGAGGTGGCGTCACGCCCCCGGACGGCCCCTGCCCCACCCGCGGTCCACCGGGTGGGGCAGGGACACCCATCGTCAGGACGCGGCGCAGGTCAGCCCGGAAGGCGTGCCCGATCCGCTGCCGGTCAGCCCGAACGTGGTGCTGGTGCCGGCGGCGAGTTGCCCGTTGTAGGGCTCGTTGCGCACCGTCACTGTGGTTCCGGAGGTGGTGAGCCGGCCGTTCCACAGTGACGAGATGGTGGTGCCGGCGGGGGCGGTCCAACTGACCGTCCAGCCGGAGATGGCCGCCGTACCGGTGTTCCGGACGGTCACCTCCGCCTGGTAGCCACCCTGCCAGGAGCTGGTGACCCGGTACGTGGCGGCGCAACCGGCGTCGCCGTTGTCGTTGCCGGCCGGGGTGGTGACGGTCGACGGCGGCGAGGCCGCCGAGACGTTGCCGGCCGCGTCGCGCGCCCGCACGGTGAAGGTGTAGCTGGTCGAGGCGTTCAGCCCGGTCGCCCGGTAGGTGGTTCCGGAGACCGTGCCGACCACGGTGGCCGCCCCGGATCCGGTCGCCCGCAGCACCTCGTACGCGGTGACGCCCACGTCGTCCGTGGCCGCCGCCCAGCTCAGCGTGGCGGCGGTGGCGGTCACGTCGGTGGCGGTCGGCCGCCCCGGCGCGGTCGGCGCGGTGGTGTCACCGGGGCCGGGGCCGCCGGCGTAGCGTTCGGCGAGGCTCATGCCGGTGGTGGAGTCGGTGCCGCCGAGGCGCACCTGGTGGTCGAGGCCGACGAACTTGCCGTTGTGCTGCCACAGCGCGGGCTTGAGCATCTGGTTGTACTTCGTCTCGTCCCAGCTCGCCCAGTCGTCGAGCAGCAGGCCACCGGTGTCACCTGAGTTGGGGTTGAGACACCAGAACGTGTGGTGAATGCCGTTCTCGATCATCAGGTCGCGCAGCGCGGCCATCCAGCGGTCCTGCCGGGCGTCCTGCCCCAGCCGGCCGCCCCACTCCCCGATCAGCAGCGGCGCGATGTTCTGCTCGTGGATGTAGAACCAGTTCGGTCGCCACACGTCGTTGGTCAGCGAGTCCTTGTCGAAGTCGCCCTCGAACCACGGCTGCTCGTACACCAGCGGTCCGTAGTCGTGCGGCGAGTAGACGAGTTGGTCCTGCTGGGCACCGAGGTTGACCGGGTGCTCCGCGACGCCGCGCAGGTTGCCGCCCCACCAGTTGTAGTGGTAGTTGGGGCTGCGGTCGGGGTTGGTGTTGGGCGAGTCCCAGGTGGCGCCGGCCCGCGGATAGATCTCGATGCCCTCACAGAGGATCAGCAGGTTCGGGTTGATCGCCAGGATCCGCCGGCCCGCCGTCTCGCACGCGTACTTGAAGTTGTCCTGGTCGGTGCTGGAGTCCCACTTGGCCCGCTCGGGATCGTTCGGCGTCCCGTGCGGCTCGTTCTTGACGTCCATCGCGACGATGGTGTCGTTGGTCCGGTAGCGGGTGGTGATCCATTCCCAGCCCTGGAAGAACAGCTCCGGGGTGATGCTGCCCTTCCACCACACCGGATAGACGTGACCGGAGTTGTCCGCCTCGGCGCTGTGCACGTCGAGCATGACCTTCAGACCGTACTTCTCGCACAGCGCGAGCCAGTGGTCGAAGACCTGGAGGTTGTTCAGGCCCTCCAGCTCCGGGTTGACGTACGTGTTGACGTTCGGCCGGATCGTCTGCCCGGCCTTCCACTCCAGCAGCAGTTGCGTGGAGATGGGCACCCGGACGATGTTGATGCCGCGCTGGGCCATCTGGCGGGTGATCGATTCGAGGTTGCCCGACCACAGGCCGTGGAAGACCCGCTCGCTGGCGTTGAAGCCGAACCAGTTGGCCCCGGTGAGCCAGACCTGGTTGCCGGCCTCGTCGACGATCCGGTTGCCGTCGGTGTGCAGCCAGTCGGCGGTGGGTGCGGCGGCGACGGCCGGAGCACCGACCGTCGGCGCCGCCGTCGCGGCGGGCGCGGCGGCGGCCACGCCGAGCAGAGCCACGGCCACCGTCGCGGCGGCCTGAAGTTTTGTACGTGCAGACATGCGACTTCCTCTGTGGTGGGTGAGGGAGCGAGCACGTCGAGAAACAGTCCTGCCCAGGGGACTGTGGGAGCGCTTCCACGCCCACCCTAGGCGGTCAACCCCCACAACGGAAGACCCACCCCCCAACCTCCGCGATCTTGCACTTTCCGTCGCCACAAAAGCCGCGAGAAGGGCATCTGGCCGACCGAAAGTGCAAGATCGCAGGGGTCACACCGCGAGGGCCTCGCGGACGGTGTGTTCGGCGGTGGCGCCGCCGTCGCCGACGGAGGTGACGCGGCCGGACTCCAGCACGTGGTAGCGGTCGGCCACCCGCAGCGCGAAGCCGAGGTGCTGCTCGACCAGGAGCACGCTGAACCCGGTCTGGGCGATCAGGGCCACGATCCGGTCCTGGATCTCGGTCACCACCGACGGCTGGATGCCCTCGGTCGGCTCGTCGAGCATCAGCAGCCGGGGCCGGGTGATCAGCGCCCGGGCGATGGCCAACTGCTGACGCTGGCCGCCGGAGAGCAGCCCGGCCCGCCGACGCAGCAGCGGACGCAGCGCCGGGAAGAGGTCCAGCACCTCCGCGGTGGCCGTTGCCCCGTCGCGACGGCCGTCGGCGACCAGGCGCAGGTTCTCCGCCGCGGTCAGGTGGGGGAAGCACTGCTGCCCCTGCGGCACGTACGCGATCCCCCGGGCGACCCGCTCGTGCGGCGCCAGCCGGGTGATGTCCGCACCGTCCAGCTCGACCCGGCCGGCGCTGGGGCGCAGCAGGCCGGCGGCCACCCGCAGCAGGGTGGACTTGCCGGCGCCGTTGTGGCCCAGCACGGTGGCGACCCCGTCGGCGGGCACCGCCACGTCGACACCGTGCAGCACCCGGCTGCGCCCGTAACCGGCGTGCACGCCACGCATCGCGAGCATCATGCCTCCGTAGGCGTCGGGGCCGACCCGGCGTCGACCGGGTGACCGAGGTAGACCTCCTGCACGCGCGGATCGGCCTGCACCTGGGCGACGGTGCCCTCGCTGAGCACCCGACCGGCGTGCAGCACGGTGACGGTACGCGCGAAGCGGCGCAGGAAGTCCATGTCGTGCTCGATCACCACCACCGTGCGGTCCTGGCTCACCCTCTCCAGCAGCTGCCCGGTGGCGTCGCGTTCCTCGTGGCTCATGCCGGCGACCGGCTCGTCGAGCAGCAGCAGCCGGGTGTCCTGCACCAGCAGCATGCCGATCTCCAGCCACTGCTTCTGCCCGTGGGCGAGGGTGCCGGCGAGTTGGTCGGCGCGGCTCGCCAGGCCGATCACGTCGAGGGCCTCGGCCACCTCGTCGGGAACGCCGTGGCGGCGGCGCAGCAACGTCGCCCAGCCGCGTCGGGCCCCGGCGGCGATGTCGAGGTTCTGCAACACGGTCAGCTCCTCGAACACCGTCGAGGTCTGGAAGGTGCGGCCGACGCCGAGCCGGCTGATCCGGTGCACCGGCCTGCCGAGCAGTTCCCGGTCGCCGAAGCGCACCGAGCCGGTGGCCCGGACCAGGCCGGTGACGGCGTCCACCAGAGTGGTCTTGCCGGCGCCGTTGGGCCCGATCAGGAACCGGATGTCGCCCGGGGCGACGTCGAGGGTGACCCCGTCGACGGCGGTGAACCCGTCGAAGCTGACCCGCAGGTCACGCACGTAGAGCCCGTGCAACTGCCCGGTCATGCCGCCCCCTCCCGCCGCCGAGGTCGAAATCGACCGAGTCGGCTCGGGCGAGGTTCGCCGTCGTCGCGGCGGCGGGCCAGGCCGATCAGCGACGCCAGGCCGCCGGGCAGGAACGCCACCACCACCACGAACAGCAGACCCTGAAGGTACGTCCAGGTGCCCGGGAAGCGCTCCGACAGGGCGGTACGCGCCCACGCCACCGCGACCGCCCCGAGGACCGGGCCGAGCAACGTGGCTCGCCCGCCGATGGCGACGCCGATGACGAACTCGATGGACGGCACGATCCCGATCAGCGCCGGGGAGATGATGCCCACCGCGGGCACGAAAAGCGCGCCGGCCAACCCGGCCATCCCTGCGGCGACCACGTACGCGACAAGCTTCACGGTGGCCGGGTCGTAGCCGAGGAAGCGGACCCGTTCCTCCGAGTCGCGGACGGCCACCAACAGCTCGCCGTAGCGGCTCTGCATCAGGTGCCGGGCCAGGGCCAGCAGCGCCAGCAGGGTGCCGGCGATGATGAAGTAGACCATCCGCTGGTTGACCGGGTCGTCCAGGTCGTAGCCGAAGAAGCCCTGGATGTCGGTGAGCCCGTTGGTGCCGCCGGTGGTGCCCTGCTGACCGATCAGCAGGATCACCATGGCGGCGGCGAGAGCCTGGCTGAGGATGGCGAAGTAGGCACCGCGCACCCGGCGGCGGAAGACCAACGATCCGAGTACGAAGGCGACAGCCATCGGCAGCAGCACCGTGGCGGGCAGGGCGAACCATGGGCTGGCGAACGGTCGCCACCACAGGGGCAACTCGTCGAGTTGCCCGTACAGCATCATGAAGTCGGGCATGTTGCCCGGGCCCGCGTCGGCGAGCTTGAGATGCATGGCCATCGCGTAGCCGCCGAGGCCGAAGAAGACCCCCTGGCCGAGCGTGAGCATGCCGCCGCGCCCCCAGGCCAGGCCGATGCCGACCGCGACCATGGCCACGCAGAGGTACTTCGCCAGCAGGGAGAGCCGGAAGTCCGACAGCACCAGCGGCGCGACGGCGAAGAGCAGGGCCGCGCCGAAGGCGAATCCGACGGCGGCCCGGTACCGGTGGCGGGACGGTCCGGCCGCCGGTCTGGTCGGTGGTGCCGGCGCGGGGTCGGCGGCGGTGACGGGATCTCGGGCGACGGTGGTCATGCCAGACTCCTGGTGCGCAGGGTGAACAGGCCCTGGGGTCGCCACTGGAGGAACGCGACGATGGCGATGAAGACCATCACCTTGGCGACGCTGAGGGTGGTGAGGTATTCGCCGGTGGCCTGGAGCACGCCCAGGGCGAAGGCGACGATGACGGTGCCCTTGAGCTGGCCGATCCCGCCGACCACGACGACCAGGAAGGCGTCGATGATCAGGTTGGTGCCCATGGTGGGGCCGATCGGCCCGAGCAGGGTGAGGGCCACGCCGGCGATGCCGGCCAGGCCGGAGCCGATGAAGAAGGTCATCCGGTCGACCCGGGCGGTGGGGATGCCGGAGACGGCGGCCAGATCCCGGTTCTGCACGACGGCCCGGATCCGGCGACCCAGCGGGGTGACCCGCAGGGCCAGGGTCAACGCGACGACGGCGCCGCCGGCCAGGGCGAGGATGAACAACCGGTTGTTCGCCACGGTGATGCCGCCGGGCAGCGCGATGTTGCCGGTGAGCAGCTCCGGTGCGCGGGTCTGCACGTTGGGGCTGCCGAAGATGTCCCGGGCGAGCTGTTGCAGGATCAGCGACACCCCCCAGGTGACCAGCAGGGTGTCCAGCGGGCGGGCGTAGAGGCGGCGGATCAGCAGGAACTCCAGCAGCACACCCATCGCGCCGGCCACCACGAAGGCGACCGGCAGGGCGATCAGCAGCGACCAGCCGGCCGCGGTGATGACCTGTTGCAGGACGTAGGTGGTGTAGGCCCCGGCCATGATGAACTCGCCGTGGGCCATGTTGATCACGCCCATCTGGCCGAAGGTGAGGGCCAGGCCGAGCGCGATGAGCAGCAGCACCGCCCCGATGCTGACGCCGGTGAAGAGTTGGCCGATGAGAACTGTCACGGTGCGTACTCCGAACTGCTGGTGGGGGTGGGCCCGGGCGGTCGCGCCGCCCGGGCCCACCGGGTCAGCTCAGGCCACCGGCCCACGGGTAGCTCTTGAGGTACGGATCGGGGGTGATCGGTTGTCCGGAGTTCCAGACCTCGGTGATCAGACCGTCCGCACCGACCTTGCCGACGCGTGCCGTCTTGGCGATGTGCTGGGTGGCACCGTCCACGGTGACCAGGCCCTCGGGCGCCTCGAAGGTGATGCCGTCGGAGGCCTCCCGGACCTTCTCCACGTCGAAGGTGCCGGCCTTCTCAACCATCGCCTTCCACAGGTAGACCGAGACGTACGCGGCCTCCATCGGGTCACTTGTCGGCTTGTCCGCCCCGTACTTGGCCTTGTACGCCGCGACGAACTTCTCGTTCGCCGCGCCGGGAGTGGTCTGGTAGTAGTTCCAGGCGGTGAGCTGGCCCTCCAGGTACTGGGTGCCGATGCTCTTGACCTCCTCCTCGGCGATCGACACCGACACCACAGGCATGGTGGCGGCGGTCAGCCCGGCGGACTTGTACTCCTTGAAGAACGCCACGTTGCTGTCGCCGTTGAGCGTGTTGAAGACCGCGTCCGCGCCGGAGGACTTCACCTTGTTCGTGATGGTGCCGAACTCGGTGGAGCCCAGCGGGGCGTAGTCCTCCCCCAGCACCTTCATCCCGTTGGCTTCGGCGTACGCCTTGATGATCTTGTTGGCGGTGCGCGGGAACACGTAGTCGGAGCCGACCAGGTAGAGCGAGGTGGCGCCCTGAGCCTTGAGGTAGTCCAGGCCGGGGACGATCTGCTGGTTGGTCGTGGCGCCGGTGTAGAAGATGTACGGCGACTGCTCCAGGCCCTCGTACTGCACCGGGTAGAACAGCAGCGCCTTGTTCTTCTCGAACACAGGCTTCACGGCCTTGCGGCTGGCCGAGGTCCAGCAGCCGAAGACGGCCGCCACGCGGTCCTCCCGGATCAGCTTCTCGGCCTTCTCGGCGAAGGTCGGCCAGTCCGAGGCGCCGTCCTCGCCGACGGGTTCGATCTTCTTGTCGAGCACGCCCCCGGCGGCGTTGATCTCCTCGATCGCCAGCATGATCGCGTCTCGGACGGTGACCTCGCTGATGGCCATCGTGCCGGAGAGGGAGTTGAGCAGGCCCACCTTGACGGTGTCGCCGGAGACATCGGCGGCGACTCCCGCCGAGGTGTTCCCATCGGTGGTCTTGCTGCCGCACGCGGCCAGCGCGGCCGCGGCGACCAGGGTCATGGCACCCGCCAGGATGCGGCGGCCCCGGATCAGTGTCATCAAATCTCCCTGCGTCGCGTGTGACGTCAGTCAGTGCCCGGGAACGGTCGTCGGCCCCGAGTCGAAGTGCGGATCTGTCTAACTGCGGTGCGGTCCGTCGGAACATTGGCGCTGCCCGGTACGGCGGGTGGACACCGACCCGGGCGGCGATTCGGATATCGGGCAGGGAAAGCTTCGATCCGTTTCATTGCACGGATGTTTCCCAGTCCTCAATAGAGTGTTTCCGCTGGCCCGGCCGCTCTGATGGGGGCACGAAAAATGCCGGTGCATCGCCGAGGAGAATCGGCAGAATGACACCGGCACACGATTTTCAGCCGCATTCGGCTGCGCTTTTCCGTCCCTCGTCGGACGGTGGCGATATCCGACGTGACGGTCGGATGCTTCACGTAGGAAGTATCTTGGCCGCCGGCCGGCGGAGCTGTCAAGGCACGGTCCGGTCACGCCCCGCTGGCATCACAGTTCAGTCAGGACGGTGAAGTCCAGGCCGTCGGCCTCGGCCAGGTAGATGCGCTGGCGGACATGCCTGCGGCGCAACCGCAGCTCGCCGCGCGGCCCGTCGTACGACACCACGTCCGCGGATGCCTCCACCGCCCGTACGTCAAGCGTGCCGGCCTTGGCGATCAGCGCGGCCAGCAACATCACACCCTCGTAGCAGGACTCCCCCAGGCTGCCCAGCGGTGGCGCCTCCAAGCCGAAGCGGCGACCGAAGCTGCCGTGGAAGTCCAGATTCTCCTGGGTCACCAGGCCGGCGAAGAAACCCGCCGTGCTGAACAACCCCCGGGTGTTGGCGGCACCGCTGGCGAGCAGCATGTTCTCGTCCATCAGGGTGCTCAGGCGCAGACAACGCTGGTCCAGCCCGGCGCGGGCGAACGCCCGGTTGAACCGGACCGCGTCCGCGCCCACGAGCAGCATGAGCACCGCGTCGGCGTCGCTGCGTTCGATGCGCCGCAGCACCTCCGCGTAGTCGTGGGTCTCCAACGGCAGGAAGTGCTGGCCGACCACGCGTCCGCCGCTGCGCAGCGCGTACCGGTGTGCCGCCCGGGTCGTCCGGCGCGGCCAGACGTAGTCGTTGCCGACCACGAACCAGCGGCGCACCCCGAGATCCCCGGCGAGCACCCGCATCGCCGGCCACAGCTGCGCGTCCGGCGTCTCGCTGGTCAGGAAGACACCCTCGGTGCGCTCGCCCCCCTCGTACAGGGCTGTGTAGACGTACGGCACCCGGTGCGCGATGCGCGGCGCCACCGCCTGTCGTACCGAGGAAATGTGCCAGCCGGTGACGCCCTGCACCGCGCCCACCGACACCAGCGCCTCCACCTCGGCGGCCACCTCGGCCGGCGGTGCCCCGCCGTCCACCGGCACCAGCCGCAACTCCCGGCCGAGCACGCCGCCGCGCCGGTTCAGCTCCTCGACCGCGAGCTGCGCGCAGAGTTCACAGCTCGGGCCGAACATCCCCGCCGGCCCACGCATCGGATAGACCAAGGCGATACTGACCACGCCGCGATCGACGGTCAGCCAGGACGCCCCGGCGGTGATGCTCTCCCCCGCCTGCGGGCGCCCGGACCCCGGTGCCGGCGCGGACATGAACACATGGTGGCCGCCGCTGCTGGTGAAGACCAGCCCTCCCCAGTCAGCGGGACATCTCGCTACGATGACACCGCAACCGCGAGGCGGGAGTGCCATGTCAGACCTTCCCGGTTCCGCAGCCGACCTGTTACCCCTGCTCACCCGCGCCGAGCGGCTGCTCTCGCGCCGGGTCGGCGGGGTGCTCGCCGCCGAGTCCCTGAGCATCGAGGCGTGGCGGGTCCTCTGCCTGCTCGCCGACGGTCTCGGGCATCCGATGAGCGAGGTCGCCGCCGAGGCGTCGCTGCCGCCCGGCACCCTGACCAAGCTGGTCGACCAGCTCGTCGACCGCAACCTCGTCTTCCGCCGGATCGACCCCGTCGACCGTCGCCGCATCCGCGCCTACCTGACCGCACGGGGGCGTCGCGAGCACGAGCGGGTGGACGCCGAGATCCGCGCCGACCTGGCCGGGCTCAGCATGACGGACGACACCGATCTGGCCGGCCTCCTCGACGCCCTGATCACCCGCCTGGACTCCGGTCGCCGCACCCCAACCCCCGCCTGACCGGTTCACTGCCCGGTGCCGAGGGCACCCCACACCCACGCAGCCCCGCACGCCGCGATCTTGCACCTTCGGTCGCCGATATGCACTATCTGCGGCTTACAACCCGACCAAAAGTGCAAGATCGCCGAACGCGGGGGTGGGTCAGCCGCCGTTGACGGGGCGGAATTGGGGGACGGTGTGGCGGGCGCGGGGGGTGGGGTTTGTGGTGCGGGCGACGGCGTCGAACATGGTCCGGCCGAGGACCGCGTGGGCGCGGACGGCCGGGTGGGTGCCGCCGTAGTTGTCCAGGTCGCCGAGAGAGTCGGCGAAGAAGGCGTACGTCAGGGTGGGTGCGCCGGTCGCGTCGAAGATGACGCCGGCCTCGTGCCGGGCGGCACCGGAGGCGTCGAAGTCGGCACCGTACTTGGTGGCGACCCGGCTGCGCTCGGCCGAGGACATGTCGCGGCGGATCCCGTCGTGGTAACCGTTGATCCAGCGCAGGATGCCGAGCAGGAAGTCACTTGACCGGGTCGAGAGCAGGGTCTTGTTGGCCAGCCGCCACAACAGGTCATGGGTCTCGCGCGGGGTCGTCACCCCGAGGAAGAATCGGTTCGGGTTGGCCACCGGCTCGACCCGAGTGTGCGTGAAGCCCTTGGTCGCCAGAATTTCGTTGATCTCCAGTGCCGGCACCACCCGGCCACACATCCGCACGGCCGTGTTGTCGGAGACGAGCAGCATCGCGGTGAGGAAGTTCGCCACAGTGACCTCGTCGCCCCAGACCGTCTGGAGGAAGTAGATCCCGCTGCCGCCGAGAATGATGTCGGCGCTCAGGTCGAGCCGCTGGTCCAGCCGCAGCTCGCCACGGTCGATCTTGTCCATGACGGCGACCGCGACCGCCAACTTCTGCACGCTGTACCCGTGGGTCACCCGGTCGGCGTCGTCGGCGATCACGGTCCGGAGGGCCCCGGTGGCGTCGAGCATCGCGACGTGCGAACGCCACACCCCGCCGGCCCGGGCCTTCTGCTGCCGGTACGTCCGGCGGATCACCTCTCGGGGCGACACCCTGCCGTTGGGCGCTGTGGCGTCGTCGCCCGGAGCGGCCACCGCACCGGACGGTGTCGCCGCCAACGTCACCGCTGCCGCACCGAACCCGATCGCGGCCCGACGACTGATCCGCTTGGTCATTGCCTCTCCCCAGGGTTTCCGTTGGCGCCGGCGAGCACCGGCACCTGACACACCCTGCCATATGACCACAAAGGACACTGCTGATACCGGACCGGTCAGAGTGCGCTTATCGTCTCCGGGGCCCGTTCCCGACGGGACAGTGCCCGCACCACCGCGAGCGGACCGTGCCGCCAGGCCGCGATCCGGGTGAGCAGGTCAGTTGTCAGTTCGGTGGCGGCGGCCGGCATCTCGGGCGTCGGCAGGCCCAGGCTGACCGCCAGATCATCGGTGTGCACCACCAGCTCCAACAGCCGGGTCAGCAGGAAGTCGTCGACGGCCAGTCCCCAGTCGCCGAGGTCGACGATCCGATACGGCGGCTGTGCCGGCACTGTACGGCGCAGCTTCGCCAGAACCCCGTCCACCTCCACGGCGAGCTGGGCGGCGTCGGTCTCGGCGGCGGCCCGTTCACCCCGTTCGCGGATGTCGGTGTTGTCCGCCTCCTCCGCGCCGGTGGTGACCCAGCCGCTGCCGGTGAAGTGCGCCAGGACGTCGATCGCGGTTTGCCCGGGCGGCGCGTCGAGCAGCTCCGAAGTCCGGGTGATCTGGTTGGCGAGGTGCCGGGCCAGCCCGCCGGTCGAGTAGTACGGCAGGGCGCTCGGCGTCGTCCAGCGCTCCGCCAGCACCGGCGTACGCAGCAGCGAGGCGGCGACGTCGGCGGCGGCGAGGTAGGCGCTCCGGGTGGTGACGTCCTGGGACAACAGGCCCGGGTCGACGCGCAGGCCGAGGTCCGGCTGTCCCAGCCAGTCCAGTCGAGCCGAGGTCCGCTCGGCGTGTTCGGTCAGCAGCAGCCGCACGCGGTACGCGGCCAGCAGCATCGCCTGCAGGGAGTCCACCCCGAACGCGGCGTCGACCGCACCGTCGGCCAGCCCTTCGATCTGGAACGGGCAGCACCAGTCACCGCCCGGCAGCGGGTCGGGGTGCGGCTTGCCGAAACGGACGACCAGCTCCGACGTGCCGTCGTCAGGAAGGACCATCGCGATCCGCCGCTCGGCGACGACCTCACCCAACTCGTACAACCTCACGCTCCTCTCCCCCGGCCGAGGCAGCGATGGTATCCGCCGCGGTGTCGGGTTCGAGGTACTCCCGCAGGGTGTGCGCGTCCGGCGCGGTGGCGCTCCACAGGGTCGCCGGGCCGCCGGCCAGCGGCAGTCGGGCCCGCGTACCGCACACCGCAGCCGACTGCGCCGGTCGGGCCGGGTCCACGATCAGCAGCGAACCCGTAGCGGACGCGCCGGCCAACACCGTCGGTCCGGCCCAGCCGGCGGCGTTCGGCCCGACCGCCAGGGACTGCCGCAGCAGCGGCCGATCGTCCAGGTCGACCCAGGTGTTGATCTCGATGTTGCCGGGCTGCTCGCCGTGCCGCCCGCAGATCAGCTCGTCCCGCCAGTGCAGGGTGCCCCCGGCCGCGACGGCCACCTGCGAGTCCGCGACGTGCGCGCAGCCGGCCGCCGCGACCAGTTGCTCGGGCAGCCAGAACAGGGCCGCCCGCTCGGCGACGGTGGCCCGGAGAAGCGTCCGGGACACCGCGCCGGGGCGGCCCGGCAGCGCGACGGACGCGGCCACCGTGTGCACACGGACCACCGCGCCGGGGCCGACCTCGACGTCCAGCCGCAGGTCGTCACCGGCGAGCGGACCGGCCGCTCCGCCGACGACGTACACCGTGACACCACCGCCGGGGGCCGGTACCTGGCGCAGCAGCAGCGGGCTCTCGCCGCGCAGTTCGGCCAGCACGGTCTGGCCGCGCCGGTCGACGCGGGCCACCAGCCGGGCGGTGGCCCGCATCAGGCCTGCCCGGCGGGTACCGGGCCGGCCGGCGTGGACTGCGCGGCCCGGTGGTGGGCCAGTTCGTGACGGATCCAGGCGGCGACCTGGGTCGCCAGGGGATCCTCGCTGATGGACTGGAACACCGTCGGCAGGTCGCCTCGACGGGCCCGGGCGTCGCGGTCCATCACGGACAGGTCGGCACCGACCATCGGCGCCAGGTCGGTCTTGTTGATGACCAGCAGGTCGGCCGCGGTCACCCCGGGGCCGCCCTTGCGGGGCACCTTGTCCCCGCCGGCCACGTCCACCACGAAGATCTGCCGGTCCACCAGGCCCCGGCTGAACGTGGCGGTCAGGTTGTCGCCACCGCTCTCCACCAGCACCAGGTCCAACGGGCCCAACGCGTCGGTCAGCTCGTCGACGGCGTCGAGGTTGGCGCCGATGTCGTCGCGGATGGCGGTGTGCGGGCAGCAGCCCGTCTCCACCGCCCTGATCCGGGTCGGATCGAGCACCCCGGCGCGCTTGAGGAAGTCGGCGTCCTCGGTGGTGTAGATGTCGTTTGTCACCACGCCGAGGCGCAACTCGTCGGCGAACGCCCGGCACAGCGCCGCGACCAGCGCGGTCTTGCCGGAGCCGACCGGGCCGCCGATGCCGACCCGCAACGCCCGCGCGGCAGTCGGTAGCGGGGCGTGCGGGTCGACCCCCGGCTCGGGGTGGGTGTGGGGAACGGACTCGTCGTGATCGAATTCAGGACGCAAAGAGACGCACCTCCCAGGTGACGTGAGCTTCGGCATGGATGTCGGCGAGTGGAGCGGCGGCGGCGGGCAGCCGCTCCGGTGGTTCCTCGGCGGCGCGGGCCGCCCGCGCCGCGGTGGCGTCGCAGGCGCCGGCGAGCCGCACCAGCAGGGCCTGCACCTGGTACGGGTCGAGGCCGAGCAGGCGTACGGCGGCACTGGCCGAGCCGGTCACCGTCGCGTGGGCGGCGACCGTGGCAACCTGTCCGGGGTTGAGACCGGCGGCGGCACCGACCAGCCCCAGCACCAGCGGCTGGTGTGGCCCGTCCGGCGCGGCGGGCAGGTCGTCGAAGGTGGCCTGCGGCCAGATCCGGCGGCCGGCTCGCAGCAGTGCGCGGCCCTGCCGGCGGGACACCGACCGCTGCGCGGGCGAGGCGGTCCGGGCGTCCAGTTCGGCGTCGAGTCGGGCCAGCGCGGCGGAGCGGCCGGCCGACCACGCCACGCCACGGGCCGCCGCCGCGAACGCCGCCGTGACCAGTCCCGCAGTGGCCAGCCGACCCCGCAGGTACTCCGCCAGGGTGTCCAGATCGGTCACCCGGCCGGCGGCGACGGCCGCCTCCAATCCGGCCGAGTGGGCGTGCGCGCCGGCCGGGAACCGCCCGTCGGCGAGGAGCAGCAGCATCGTCGGGGTGGCCATCAGAACAGGAAGTACCGCTGGGCCATGGGCAGTTCGGTCACCGGATCCGGCTCCACCACCACACCGTCGATCCGGACGGTGAAGGTGTCCGGGTCGACCTCGATGCGCGGTAGGGCGTTGTTCTCCGGCAGGTCGGTCTTGCCGCGCGACCGTACGCCGGCCACCGGCACCACCCGACGCCGCACGTCCAACCGCAGCCCGGCCTCCACCGCCGCGGGTGCCACGAACGCCAGGCTGGTGGCGGCAGCCGCGCCGCCGTACGCCCCGAACATCGGTCGGGGCAGCATCGGCTGCGGGGTGGGGATCGAGGCGTTCGCGTCACCCATCTGCGCGTACGCGATCATGCCGCCCTTGATGACCAGGTGCGGTCGTACGCCGAAGAAAGCCGGCTCCCACAGCACCAGATCGGCGAGCTTGCCCGGCTCCACCGACCCGATCTCGTGGTCGAGTCCGTTGGCCATGGCCGCGCAGATGGTGTACTTCGCGACGTACCGACGGGCCCGGTGGTTGTCGGCGGCGCCGTCGCCGGGCAGGGCGCCCACCCGCGCCTTCATCACGTGTGCGCTCTGCCAGGTACGCAGCACGATCTCTCCGATCCGCCCCATCGCCTGCGAGTCGGAGCCGATGATGGAGATCGCCCCGAGGTCGTGCAGCAGGTCCTCGGCCGCCATCGTGGACGGTCGGATCCGACTCTCGGCGAACGCCAGGTCCTCCGGCACGGCCGGGTTGAGATGGTGGCAGACCATCAGCATGTCGAGGTGCTCGGCGAGGGTGTTGCGGGTGTACGGGCGGGTCGGGTTGGTCGACGACGGCAGCACGTTCGGCTCACCGGCGACGGTGATGATGTCCGGCGCGTGCCCGCCGCCGGCGCCCTCGGTGTGGTACGAGTGGATCGCCCGGCCGCCGATGGCGCGCAGGGTGTCGGCGACGAATCCGGCCTCGTTGAGCGTGTCGGTGTGGATGGAGACCTGCACGCCGGAGGCGTCGGCGACCCGCAGGCAGGCGTCGATCGCCGCCGGGGTGGTGCCCCAGTCCTCGTGCAGCTTGAACCCGCCGGCCCCGGCCCGCAACTGCTCCCACAGCGCCTCCTCCGAGACGGTGTTGCCCTTGCCGAGCAGCAGCACGTTGACCGGGAACGTGTCGAGGGCCTCGTGCATCCGGGCCAGGTGCCAGGCGTTCGGGGTGACGGTGGTGGCCCGGGTGCCCTCCGCCGGGCCGGTGCCGCCGCCGACCAGGGTGGTGACTCCGCTGGCGAGCGCCTCGGCGACCAGTTGTGGGCAGATGAAGTGCACGTGGGTGTCGACCGCCCCGGCGGTGAGAATCCGGCCGTTGCCGGCGATCACCTCGGTGGCCGGGCCGATGACCAGGTCCGGATGGACACCGTCCATGGTGTCCGGGTTGCCGGCTCGGCCAAGCGCGACGATCCGCCCGTCGCGCAGCCCGACGTCGGCCTTCACCACCCCCCAGTGGTCGAGGACGACCGCACCGGTGATGACGGTGTCCAGGGCGCCCTCGGCGCGGGTGGCCCGGGACTGACCCATCGACTCGCGAATCACCTTGCCGCCGCCGAAGACCGCCTCGTCACCGCCGGCACAGTGGTCGTGCTCGACCTCGATCAGCAGGTTCGTGTCGGCCAGCCGGATCCGGTCTCCGGTGGTCGGCCCGTAGAGGGCCACGTAGCGGTTCCGCTCCACGATGCTCACGCCTTCCGTCCTTCGTCCAGCGCTCCGGCGCACTCGCCGCGCAGGCCCGGCACGATCCGCGCGCCACCCAGCGGCACCAGGTCCACCCGGCGGCTCACGCCCGGCTCGAACCGCACCGAGGTGCCGGCCGGTACCGCGAGCCGCTGCCCCCAGGCGGCGTCCCGGTCGAAATCCAGCGCCGGGTTGGCCTCGGCGAAGTGGTAGTGCGACCCGACCTGCACCGGCCGGTCACCGGTGTTGACCACCAGCAGCGTGGTCACCGGCCGCCCGGCGTTGATCTCGACAGGCCCGTCCGCCGGCAGGATCTCCCCGGGGATCACGGGATCGGGTGGTGCACAGTCACCAGTTTGGTGCCGTCCGGGAACGTCGCCTCCACCTGCACCTCCCCCAGCAACTCGGGGATGCCGTCCTGCACGTCGTCCCGGCTGAGCACGGTGCGTCCGGCGGCCATCAGGTCGACCACGGACGCACCGTCGCGGGCCCCTTCGAGCAGGAAGGCGGTGATCACCGCGACGGCTTCCGGATAGTTGAGACGCAGGCCGCGCTCGCGGCGACGTCGGGCGACGTCGGCCGCCACGTGGACGAGCAGGCGGTCCTGCTCGTGAGGGGTGAGATACACGGGTGCTCCCGGTGGATGTCCGCGCTCCCGACGCCGCCGGCCCGGCGCCTCGACGCGCCGCCGCACGGTTCGGGGTTCGCCCGCCGGCCCGACCCGCCACGCGCATCGGGCCTGGGAGTTCCACCCTCCCGGCCCACGTGACGGATCACCGGCGGTGGCTTCTCGGATGCGGACCGCACCGCCCACCGCTCAGCAGACCGTAAGGGATCACGCGCTTCCCCGGCAACACCCCAACCGGCGTACGCCCCGGGTGGGAGGTCGGCGTACGGGGGGTCGGGGTGAGGGTGGTCATAACGGGTGGACGCTGGGCGGTCAGCGGCTGCTAGCCTCGGCCGCAGGTCATGAGTGCCAGCGCCAAGCCCCGGCTCGCTGGCCGGCAACCCTCCACCGCGCAGGGGTGCCCCGGGTGAGGACCAGGCATCGGTGCAACCACCGGTGCAAGCGTGGCCTGGGTTCCCAGGTCATCACGACCTTGAGGAGAACCATGTCGTACCGCGATCGATCTGTGGCCCGCCCGGGCCTGACCCGGCGTCGGCACGTCGACATGATGCGGGTCTGTAGCGCCGCGTGTAGCTGACCGCAGCGCCCCGGTCACTGATCCCTGACGGGTCGGCTGACCGATCTGTCATCGATCCCCATCCCAGCGGTCCGCCCTGCGGCGGACCGTCGGTGTGGCACGTCCGTGCCCGCCGCAGCTCAACCAGGAGACACCTGTGCGATTCCTTCCTGCCCTGACCCGGGCCGCCGCCGTCGGCGTCGCCGCCATCCTCGGCGCCGCCACCCTCACCGCCTGCGGCTCGAACTCCGCCGGCAACGCGGCCGACAACCCGTACAACCTGGTGCAGCCGGGCGTGCTGCGGGCCGGCACCCTCACCGACGCACCACCGAACGTGTACCTCAAGGACGGCAAGTTCACCGGCTTCGACAACGACCTGCTGGTCGCCGCCGCCGACAAGCTCGGCCTGACTGTGGAGTTCGTCGGCACCGACTTCTCCGCCCTGCTCGCCCAGGTCGGCAACCGCAAGTTCGACGTCGGCAGCTCCTCGATCACCATCACCGAGGCACGCAAGAAGACGGTGGACTTCGGCAACGGGTACGACTTCGGCTACTTCGGGCTCGACGTGCCCGCCGGATCGGCGCTGCGCAGCTTCGACGAACTGCCCGGCAAGCGGGTGGTGGTCGTGCAGGGCACCGTCCAGGACGACTACGCCACGAACAAGGGCCTCGACCCGGTCCGGGTGCCCGACTACAACGGCGCGATCAACCAGCTCAAGGCCGGTACCGCCGACGCCTGGATCGCCCCCGCCGAGATCGGCGAGAAGACCGCCGCGGACAGCGGCGGCAAGATCACGGTGGCGGCGAAGGAACTCAGCCCGGCACCGACGGCGTACGCCTTCGCCAAGGGCAACGACGCGCTGCGCGAGGCGCTGAACCGGGCCCTCGACGAGGTGATCGCCGACGGCACCTGGACCCGCCTTCAGGAGCAGTACTACCCGGGCCGGCCGATCCCGGTCGACTTCACCCCGGGCAGTGGCGAGGTGTCGGCTCCGGCCGCTTCCTGACGGTAGGAGCACGAGCGAGCAGGGCGGAGGTTGACCCGTGGATCCGTTGCACACCCTGTGGGAGACGTTCTTCGACTGGGAGTCGATGCGTGAGGCGTTACCCGAGATGCTCACCGTCGGGTTGCCGAACACGCTGATCCTGGCGGTCACCGCCGCCCTGCTCGGCTCGGCACTCGGCATCCTGCTGGCGGTGGCGGGAATCTCGCGTACCCGCTGGCTGCGGTGGCCGGCGCGGGTCTGGACCGACGTGTTCCGGGGCCTGCCGGCGGCGGCGACGATCCTGCTGATCGGGGTCGGCCTGGCCCCGCTGGGCATGCAGGTGTGGGGGCCGAACCCGTACCCGTTGGGCATCCTGGCGCTGTCGCTTATCGCGTCGGCGTACCTCGGGGAGATCTTCCGCTCGGGTATCCAGTCGGTGGAGGCCACCCAGTTGGAGGCGGCCCGTGCGCTGGGCTTCTCCTGGCGCGAGGCGATGCGGAGGGTGATCATCCCGCAGGGCATCCGGCGGATCCTGCCGGCCTGGGTCAACCAGCTCATCGCCCTGATCAAGGACTCCAGCCTGGTCTACTTCCTCGGCCTGCTGGCCAGTCAGCGCGAGCTGTTCCGGATCGGTCAGGACTACGCGGCCAACACCGGCAACCAGTCGGCGCTGCTGCTGGCTGGGCTGTTCTACCTCGCGCTGACCGTGCCGCTGACCCACGCCGTCAACTGGATCGACAAGCGACTGCGGCACGGCCGGCCGGCGGCCGGACCGACCGACGACCCCGACGACCTGGACCTGGCGCTGCCCGGCGCCGCCGGAGGCAACCAACGATGAACACCTCGGTCAGCCTGAGCCTGCGCGACGTGCACCTCGCCTTCGGGCGTCACCGGGTACTGCGCGGGGTGGACCTGGACGTGGCGCGCGGCGGCACCGCGTGCGTCATCGGCCCGTCCGGGTCGGGCAAGTCCACCCTGCTGCGTACCGTCAACCGGCTCCTCGAACCGGACCGGGGCGACGTGCTGCTGGACGGGCGCAGCGTGCTGCGCGACGACCCGGACGCCCTGCGGCAGCGGATCGGCATGGTGTTCCAGCAGTTCAACCTCTTCCCGCACATGAGCGTGCTGCGCAACATCACGCTGCCGTTGCGTCGCATCCGCAGGCTCGGCGAGGACGAGGCGGTGGCCCGGGCCCGGGCCGAACTCGACCGGGTCGGCCTGGCCGCCAAGGCCGACGCCCGGCCCGCTCACCTGTCCGGCGGGCAGCAGCAGCGGGTCGCCATCGCACGGGCCCTGGCCATGCAGCCTCAGGTGATGCTCTTCGACGAGGCCACCTCCGCGCTCGACCCGGAACTGGTCAAGGGGGTGCTGGCGCTGATGGCGGAGCTGTCCGCCCAGGGCATGACGATGGTGGTGGTGACCCACGAGATGGGCTTCGCCCGCCAGGTCGCCGATACGGTCGCCTTCATGGACGCCGGGGTGGTGCTGGAGGCCGGCGAGCCGGAGTCCGTCTTCGAGTCGCCGCAGCACCCCCGGCTACGCCGCTTCCTGTCCCAGGTGCTGTGACCTCGGGCAGTCGTTGGTCAGCGACGGCGGCCGGCGAGGATCGCGAGGGTCTCCCGGCGCACCTCGTCGGGCTCCCGCACGAGGCGACGGTGGCTGAACCTGACCACCAGGATGCCGACCGTGGCGAGTAACGCGTCGCGTCGCAGATCGATCTCACGCTGGCGCGGGTCGCCGTGCGAGGTGGCACCGTCCAGCTCGATGTTGACTCGCTCCTGCTCGGCGAACAGGTCCAGGTACATGGTTCGCTTGTTCACCCGGACACGCACCTGTCGCATCAGCACCGGCATCCCCGGACCGGTGAAGACCCGGTCATGACCCCAGATCTCCAGCGGGCTGCGGCAGCCAGCGTCGAGCCGGTCGATGAGTGCGGACAGCGCCGCCCGCCCGGTCAGCTTCGGAGCGAGCGCGTTGCGGAGCCGGTGCCCAGTGGTCATCCGGTCGTTCACGGCGCGGACAACCGGCCCGATGCGGCTCTCCTCGGACAACAACGGCCACGAGCGCACCAACGCCTCCTCCAGCCGGACGAGAGGCAGGCCCCGTCGCACCACGACGTGTGGTGGTTCCGCCGTGAATGCCGTCCGATGCCGCACCGCCAGACTCTCCTTGCTCCGCAGCCCGGTACCAGCCGGCACATCGAGATACACGGGCTCGCCGGCCGGTTGAGGCCGAAGGCCGTACCCGTCAAGCGCGGTCAACGCGCTCAAGGCCGCCCGGCCATCGGCGTACGCGAGCGCCGCCCGCCGAGCGACCTCGGGTTTCACCCTGGCGAGTGCGCTGGGCGATTCCGGGCCGGTGAGCAACGAGCCGTCGACGTAGACCGCCGGCAGCACGCGACGCAGCCAGCCACTGCGGTACGCCCGCCGCAACGTCCACGGCGGTACCACCTCAAGGGCCTGGGCGCGGGTCACCACACCACCACCAGCCTCGACGAGCGATCGGAGCACGGCATCCACGGCGACCGAGCCTGCCCCAGGCCACGCCGACCCCGCAGCCCCCTGTGGACGCCGCGACAAGCTGTGCACAACACGTCGTCCCAGCGCTGCTTGTGATGGGGGTCTTGATCGTTTGCAGTCGAGTGACAGTGGCAGCGGCGTGTCGAGTCACTCGTCTGCAAACGATCAAGACGGATCAGGCGGGCTCAGGCGGGCTCAGGTGGGGGTGTCGCGGCGGCGGAAGGTGGTTAGGCCGAGCGCGAGCAGCGCGGCGGCGACGGCGGTGAGCACCACCAGGGGCAGGACGGTGACGTCGACGGCGGGCACCGACGGCACATGGGTGTACGGGGAGAGGTTCAGCGCCGCCTGCGGCAGGTCCAGCGCGGCACCCAGCTGGCCGAGCAGCAGGAACACGATGAGCACCGCCCAGCTCAACGCGACCGACAGACGCGGCAGCGCCCCGAACAGGGCGGTCACCACCCCGGCGACGACAAGCAGGGCCGGCAACCACAGCAGCGCCGCACCGGTCAGCTCGACGGTCCAGCCGACCGGGTCACCGACCGCCAGCCCGTACCCGAGGCCGGTGGTGGCGCCGGCCAGCAGCATCAGCGCCAGCGCACCGAGCACCGCGCCGGCCACCTGAGTGCCCAACCACCGGTAGCGGCTGACGGCGGTGGCGAGCAACGGTTCGAGGATGCCGTCGGACTCGTCGCCACGCACCCGCAGCAGGGCCTGCACGACGTACGCCCCGAGGGTCAGGGCGAACAGCGCGAGCATCGCCGCCAGGAAGGCGTCGACCAGTTCGGCCCCGCCGCCGAGTTGGGCGATCGCCTCGGCGGCGGCCGGGTTGTCGGCGATCATGTCGTCGACCTCGTTGCCGGCCAGGCCCATGGCGAGGCCGAGCACCGCCACCGCGACCGCCCAGCCGGTCAACGCGCCGCGGTGCAGCCGCCAGGTGAGTCCGGCCGGGCTGAGCAGGCCGGCGGCGGCGGTGGCCGGCCCCCGGCGGGCGGCGAGCAGGCCGGCCCCGAGGTCGCGCCGTTCGGCGAGCGCGTACGCCCCGGCGACCCCGACGGCCAGCAGGGCGACCGGCAGCGCGAGAACCCACCACCGCTCGCCGCCGAAGGCACGGATCTGGGTGCCCCAGCCCAGCGGCGACAACCAGGTCGGCCAGGCGCTGTCCAGGCGTACCCCGTCGGCGGCGCGCTCACCGAGCACGTCACCGGTGGCCCGCAGCAGGAACGCCACCCCGACCGTGGCGGCGGCGAGCGCGTTCGCACCCCGGGAGGTCACCGAGAGTTGGGCGGTGACGGCGGCCACCCCGGTGAAGGCGAGGCCGACCCCGACGATCGCGGCGGCGGCGGCCACCGAGCCGGCGGCCGGCAGCCCGGCACCGACGAAGGCGAGCGCGAGCAGCGCACCGGCCAGCACGTTGGCGCCGACCACGACGACCAGGGCCGCGGTGAGCAGCGCGTACCTGCCGACGGCGGCCGCGCCGAGCAGTTCGGCGCGGCCGGTCTCCTCGTTCTGTCGGGTGTGCCGGACCACGGCGAAGGTGCTGAGCAGCGCGGCGAGCACGGCCAGGGTGAGGTACGTCTCGGTGACCACCACGGCACCGAGGTCGGTGCTGGCGACCGGGCCGTTGAAGGCGCGGGCGACGACACTTGTGTTGGCCACCTCGGCGTACCCGATGCGGTTCTGCTCGTCGGGGTAGATGCTGGCCACGCTCTCGGCGAGGGCGTAGCCGATCAGCGGGCTGCCGAGCGTCCAGATGGCCAGCCGGACCCGGTCGCGACGCAGGGCCAGCCGGGTGAGCCGGCCGGTGCCGGTGAAGGCGCTCATCGGGTGCCTCCGGTCTTCGCCTGCCGGTCACCGTTGACGGCCTCGCCGTAGTGCCGCAGGAACAGTTCCTCAAGGGTGGGCGGTGTGCTGGTCAGCGCGCGGACCTCGAAGCGGACCAGGTGGGCCAGGAGCGCGTCGAGGTGTTCGGGCTCGACCTCCAGCCGGACGCGACCGTCGACCGGGCGGACCTCGTGCACGCCAGGCAGCTCCGTGAGGCCGGTCACCGGCCGTCCGGTCTCGACGGTGACTGTGGTACGCGCCAGGTGCCGCAGCTCGGACAGCGTGCCGGACTCGACGATCCGGCCCTCCCGAATGATGCTGACCCGGTCGCAGAGCGCCTCGACCTCGGCCAGCACGTGGCTGGAGAGCAGGACGCTGGCGCCGGCCTGGGTGAGCTGGCGGACCTCCTCCTGGAACACCGCCTCCATCAGCGGGTCCAACCCGGAGGTGGGCTCGTCCAGCACGTACAGCTCGACGTCGGAGGCGAAGGCGGCGACGATGGCGACCTTCTGCCGGTTGCCCTTCGAGTAGGTGCGGCACTTCTTCGTCGGGTCCAGATCGAAGCGTCGCAGCAGTTCGTCGCGCCGACGCCGGTCCAGCCCGCCGCGCAGCGCGCCGAACAGGTCGATCGCCTCACCGCCGGAGAGGTTGGGCCAGAGGTTGACGTCGCCCGGCACGTACGCCAGGCGCCGGTGCAGGGTGACCGCGTCGCGCCACGGGTCGCCGTCGAGGATGCGGACCTGCCCCGAGTCGCGGCGCAGCAGGCCGAGCAGGATCCGGATGGTGGTGGACTTGCCCGAGCCGTTGGGTCCGAGGAATCCGTGCACCTCCCCCGGTTCCACCGTCAGGTCGAGCCCGTCGAGCGCGCGTACGCCGCCGAAGGTCTTGACGAGGTTCTCGATGGAGATCACGGACATGGTGCCTCCCGTCGTACCGGTGTCTAGCGAACCACTGTACTGACCGATGGTAAGGGGTTGACGCGAGGCGTCCCGCCCGGCGGTCAGGAGGCACTACGCTTGGCCCATGAGCTGGGAGGAGACCGACGGCACCCGCAGCCGGATCCTGCGCACCGCATCGGACCTCTTCGCCGAGCAGGGATACCAACGCACCTCGCTGCGGCAGATCGCCGAACGGTTGCGGCTGACCAAGGCCGCCATCCTCTACCACTTCCCCAGCAAGGCGCATCTGCTCACCGCACTGGCCGAGCCGCTGATCCGCGACCTGGAGGCGCTGCTGGACAAGGCCGGGGCACTGCCCGGCCAGCAGGCGAGATGGACGCTGCTGGAGGGCTGGGTGGACACCATGCTCGCGCACCGCGGCCCGCTCGGCATGCTCTTTCACGACCTCGCGCTCGTCGACCGGGGCAGCACGTACCACCGGCTGATGCAGATCGCCATGCGCGCCAACGAGATCGTCGCCGGACCGGACGCCGGACGCCGGGATCGGGTCCGGGCGGTCCAGGCCATCGCCATGTGCAGCGATCCGGTGGTGTTCATGATCGACGTGCCCGCGTCGGTGCTGCGCGGCGACATGCTCGACGGCGCCTGTCGCCTGCTCGGCGAGACGCCACCCGACGTGGCGGAGCCGGTGGACCGGTCCGCACCGGCGACCGACCTGACGACACCGGTGACCGAGGCGACCTCCGGCACCGTTTCCGCGACGCCCGAGCGGGTGGGGCGGCGGCGGCCGGGGCGACCCCGGTCGATGAGCCCGGAACAGGTACGGTCCGCCCGGCGGATGCATCTGGCGGGCACCCACTCGGCCGACGAGATCGCCGCCGAGTTCGGCGTCTCGCGCGCCACCGTCTACCGCCACCTCGACGCGGACGACAATAACGAGACAGTTCTAAGATAGTTTCGAGACAGCCTCGGCCGGCCGGTCCGGTGCCGGTGGCGGGGCGCGCCCCGCCACCGGCACGTCACCGCAGCAGGCCGAGCCCGGCGTACGTACGCTCGTGCGCCGGAAACTCCTCGTCGGTGTGCGGCGCGTAGATCCAGGTACGCAGCGAGTCGGCAGCCGTGTCGATCTCCACCAGCCGCACCGGGTTGGTCCGGCGCGAGTGGAACGTCTGTAGGAAGGAGTGGACCCGATTGCCGTGCACGCCGGTGTCCACCCGGGACGCCGCCGTACCGGTGTGGCCGGAGAAGACGAACCGGATGTTGGGGTATCGCGCCACGAGGTTGTCGAACAGGTACCGTGGGCTGGTCGAGCCGTAGCCGGCCGACTGGCCGATCGAGGCGTCGCTCTCCAGGTAGTGATGAGTGACGATGACGACGTTGTGCCGGGGATGGGCGGCCACGACGGCCTTCGCCCAGGCGACCGCCGCCCGGCGCGGCCACAGCTCCAGACTCAGCACCAGCCACCGCACGCCGCCGGCGGTGTAGGTGGCGTAGGCGTTGTCCACCTTGCCGGCCTCGAACTGGCCACGCACCGCCCCGAACCGGCCCGCCGTGAAGTACCTGTTGAACACCGTCGTGTCACGCAGCAGTTGCCCGGCGGGGCTGCGCAACTCCCCGTCCGGCCCGGCGGCCTGGGTGTCGTGGTTGCCCACGGCGAGGGTGTACGGCATGCCGGCCGTCTCCAGTGGACGCAACGCGGCCCGGGCCCGTTCGTACTGCACGTGGCCGGGAGAGTCGTAGTTCACCACATCCCCGGAGTGCGTGACGAAACGCAGGTCGAGGGTGGCGCGCTGGGCGACCAGCCAGTCGACGCGCTGACGCAGCCGGGTGTCGCCCGCGGACAGCACCTCCTCCTGGGTGTCCGGGACCACGGCGAAGGTGAAGGTGGCGTCGACCGCCGGCGGCGGCTGCACCCGCACGTACGCCAGGTGTGCGTTGCGGTCGCACGCGCCGGTGTACCTGTCGTTGACCAGCTCGATCCGAACGTCGTGCCGCCCCTCCGGCAGCTGCTCACCGACCGGATAGCTGCCGTAGTCGGTGGCGCTGGTCACGGTGACCTCGCCGATCACCTCGCCGGCCACCCTGACCCGCAGGGTCGGCCAGCCGTCGCAGTGATCGCCGATCGCCCCGAAGACCAGCCGGCCGGCGCCCCGCACCGGGATGCTGGCGTAGCTGGCGTTGTGCCACAGCGTGGCGTGGGTGCCCGACGGCGGCCGGGGCGTGCCCGTCGCCGGTTGGATCGAGCCGTTGACCACGGTGAACGGTGACGCCGCGTGCGCCGCGCCAGCCAGTACGCCGGCCGACAGTACGACCACGACCGCCATGATCGCGCGCGTGATCCGCATGGATGTCCTCCCTGTGCCCACCCCCGGCAGCTGCCGGACATCGGGATGCTAAGGCAGACTCACCGGACATTCCGGCACCGCGACATTGACACGCAGTGACGTTAACTTGGCCGAAACGTCACAGGGCACGGTGACGTCGTCAGCCGACGTCGACCCAGTCCAGCGTGCGCTGCACCGCCTTGCGCCAGTCGGCGTAGCCGGCCGCGCGCTGCTCGGGCGACCAGGTCGGCTGCCAACGCCGACTCTCGTTCCAGTTCTCCCGCAGTTCCTCGGTGTTCCGCCAGAATCCGACGGCCAGGCCGGCGGCGTAGGCCGCGCCGAGGGCAGTGGTCTCGGCGACCACCGGCCGGCTGACCGGCACGCCGAGGATGTCCGCCTGCAACTGCATGCACAGGTCGTTGACGGTGACGCCGCCGTCGACCTTGAGGCGTTCCAGCGGTACGCCCGAGTCCCGCGCCATGGCCTCGGCCACGTCGCGACTCTGGTAGCAGATGGCTTCCAGCGTTGCCCGGGCGATGTGCGCGTCGGTGTTGTAGCGGGACAGGCCGACGATCGCGCCCCGGGCGTCGGATCGCCAGTACGGGGCGAACAGGCCGGAGAAGGCCGGTACGAAGTAGACGCCGCCGTTGTCGTCGACCTGGCGGGCGAGGTCCTCGCTCTGCGCCGCACTGCTGATGATCTTCAGCTGGTCGCGGAGCCACTGCACTGCCGAACCGGTGACGGCGATGGAGCCTTCGAGCGCGTAGACCGGCGGCTGGCCGGCGAACTGATAGCACACGGTGGTGAGCAGCCCGGCCTCGGAGCGGACGATCTCCGACCCGGTGTTCAACAGCATGAAGTTGCCCGTACCGTACGTGTTCTTCGCCTCGCCCGGGGCGAAGCAGACCTGACCGACGGTGGCCGCCTGTTGGTCACCAAGATCCGCGGTGATCGGAACCGGTCCGGCGAACGGGCCGCTGGGCAGGGTGACGCCGTAGGCGTCCGGATCGGACGACGGAACGATCCGGGGCAGCATGGCGCGTGGAATGCCGAAGATGGACAGCAGTTCGTCGTCCCAGTCCAGGGTTTCCAGGTTCATCAACATGGTCCGGCTGGCGTTTGTGGGGTCGGTGACATGGGCGCCGCCGTCCGGGCCGCCGGTGAGGTGCCACAACAGCCAGGTGTCGGTGTTGCCGAAGATCGCCTCACCGCGTTCCGCGGCCGCGCGCACCCCGTCGACGTGCTCCAGAATCCACTGGATCTTGCCACCGGAGAAGTAGGTCGCCGGCGGTAGACCGGCCTTGCGCCGAATGATCTCGCCGCGCCCGTCGCGCTCCAACGCCGAGGCGATCCGATCGGTCCGGGTGTCCTGCCAGACGATGGCGTTGTAGTACGGCCGACCGGTGCGCCGGTCCCACACCACAGTCGTCTCCCGCTGGTTGGTGACACCGAGGGCCGCCAGGTCACCCGCCGCCAGGCTGTGCGTGTTCAGCGCCGTACGCACGACCGTCTGGGTCCGTTCCCAGATCTCCAGCGGGTTGTGCTCGACCCAGCCGGCGCGCGGCAGGATCTGCTGGTGTTCGAGCTGGTGGCGGCCGACCTCGTTGCCACCGTGGTCGAAGATCATGAACCGGGTGCTGGTGGTGCCCTGGTCCACGGCGCCGACGAAGTCAGCCATGCGGTTCTCCTTCTCCTGGTCCTCGCTGCGGTACCGCCTCGGGGTAGATCCTTCCCGATGTCCGCGCCGCTCACCACGAACGGCCGGCGCGGACGTCGGGTTCGGCGGGCGGACGGCACCGGGTGGGTCGGCCGACGCAAGCCCGGTACCGTTCGGCAGACCACCACTGGGTCGCCGCCGGCGGCGACCGGGACCAGGAGCGCAGCATGCGGCTAGACCTACGCGACCGGACCATCCTGATCACCGGAGCGGCGCGGGGTATCGGCGCTCAACTGGCCCGGGCCGCCGCGGCCCGGGGCGCCCGGGTCGCCGTCGTCGGCCTGGAACCGGTGCTGTTGCGGCAGGTCGCCGCCGAGGTGGGCGGGCACTGGTACGAGTGCGACGTCACCGACCAGGCGGGCCTCGACGACGCCGTCGCCTCGACCGTGCAGCGCTACGGCGGCATCGACGTGGTGGTGGCCAACGCCGGCATCGCCAACATCGGCACCGTGTCCACCGGCCCGGTCGACGCCCTGGCACGCACCATCGAGGTGAACCTGACCGGCGTGGTCCGCACGGTCAGCGCGGCGCTGCCGCACGTACGCGCCGCCCGCGGCCACGTCCTGATCGTCTCGTCGGCGGCGGCCTTCGCCGCCATGCCCGGAATGGCCGCGTACTGTGCGTCGAAGGCCGGGGTGGAGCAGTTCGGCAACGTGCTGCGGCTGGAGAACCGTCGGCGGGGACTCACCGTGGGCACCGCGCACCCGATCTGGATCGACACCGACCTGGTGCGCGACTTCCGCGACGACCTCGCCTCCTTCCACGCCGCGCAGCGCAAACTGCCCTGGCCGCTGAACACCGTGGTCAGTGTCGAGCGGTGCGCCGAGGCACTGCTGCGCGGCATCGAAGGTCGGCGACGCAAGGTCTACGTGCCACGGTCCATCGCCCTGGTCCAGGCGCTGCGCCCGATGGTGCTCAGCGGGTTCGCCGACCGGCTGATCGACCGCTTCGGCGGCGCGGAACTATCCGAGCGGTTGGAGGCGGAGGTACACCGTCTCGGCCGATCCTTCGGTCGGACGTCGGTGGAGGGTGGCCAGTAGCTTCCGGATGGTTGCCCCTCGGCAAAGGTCGCGGATGTTCGCGGACGACGTACCCTGCCTGCATGAACTACCTCGGCCCGCCGGACGCCCGGGATTCCCGCGACCCGTCCCCCGGCGGCGGCGAGACCACCCCACTGCTGTCCGAGTCGTTCACCGCGCAGACCGTGACGGCGCTACGGCATCTGCTCACCGCCCGGGTGGCCGCCGCCGGCCTCACCGGCGATGTGGCCGAGGATCTCGTCCTGGCCGTGCACGAGCTGGTCACCAACGCCGTGCTGCACGGTGGGGGCCGGGGGCGACTCGACCTGTTCCGGCGGGCCGACCTGCTCATCTGCGAGGTCACCGATCACGGCCACGAGCGCGGTGGCGACCTGCCGGTGAACCTGCCCGCGACGAACACCCCGGGTGGCCGGGGTCTCTGGCTCGCCCATCACCTGACCGGGGCGTTGACGCTTACCCGCCGGCCCGACGGTCTGACCGCGACCGTCACCGCCAGCCTGCGCGACGAGCCGTCCGGGTCGCCCGAGGCCACGGACCGGCCGCCGCACCCGTGAGACGAGCGGCGGCCGGTCCACCTGGTCAGCCGTTCTGCTTCTGCTGGCACGACACGCAGAACCGCGCGTGCGGCAGGATCTCCAGGCGTTCCCGGGGGATGTCCGTTCCGCACCGCTCGCAGCTGCCGTAGCCACCGGCGGCGAGGCGTCGCAGCGCCCCGGCGATCTGGTCGAGGCTCTGCCGGGTGGCGGCGATCAGCGCGGCATTCGTGTGTGCCTCCGCCGGATCCCCGGTGTCGGCCGTCAACTCGGTCAGCCGAGTCGTCTGGGCCTCGAACTCATGGTTCAGCGTCGCCTCGAGTTCGGTGCGCCACTGCTGGTCGTAGGTGCCGGTTCGTTCGCTCATGTCGGGTCCTTCCGGAAAAGAAAAAGGGCCGAAGCTCTGCGCTTCGCCCCTGGGCCGTCACGTGTCCGTGCACGGTTTCCGGAGGGCTGCGACCCGCGGGACGCGGCTGGCCGTGACCGGCACGCCCGCGGACCCGGGGCGCGGGGGTGGCCGCGCCGGGCACGCGCAGCACAACCGCCGCCGCCGTGACGGCGGCGGCGCGGTTGAGCGGCGCGGCGGTTCGCATCGGACCACCATAGGCGGCGGCCAGCAGGAAACCAATGCCGATTCCCCAGGCGCGGGTCGGGTCGTCCGGATCTACCTGAAGGTGGCCAGCCAACAAAGACCAGCACCAGAGCGGACCAAAGCCGTTAAGGTGACGATGGCGGAGGAGTCTGACCGGCGCTTCGCCGCCGGCTCGGGCCACCCTGGCGCCAGCCCTCGTCGGCCGGCAACGCCCCCCAGGAGGTGCCGGAATGTCGGAGGCGGTGCGCGACTTCTTCGACAGCCTCGCCGAGGGTGGGGGGCGGATGCTTCGGCAGGTCTGCGGCACCGTGCGATTCGACCTGGGTTACCCCGACCGGGTCGACCACTGGCTGGTCAGCATCGACCAGGGCCGGATCACGGTGTCGCGCGGCGACATGACGGACGCGGACACGGTGATCTACACCGACGCGCAGTTCTTCCTGCGGATGGCCCACGGCGAGGTCAAGCCCCTGCCGGCGTGGCTGCGCAACGACTTCACCGCCGACGGCGAGTTCCGTTTCGTCGTCATGTTGGAGCGGCTGTTCGCACCACCGCCCGACGCCCACCACCCCCGTGAGGTGGCCGCCCGGGCGCTGGCCGCGTACCGACGGCCGTCGCCGGACGCGGCGGCGCCCCCGGCCGGCGACGGGGAGCCGCGGTGAGGAAGCTGGTCCGCATCCTCGACGGCAACATCTTCGCGCTGAGCGACGACAACGGCGACATGGACTTCAGCCCCACCAACCCGAGCGGGTTCTTCGCCTTTGACACCCGCTTCCTGTCCACCTGGCGGCTGCGTCTGGACGGGGAACGGCTGCACCCGCTGGCCGTGCACGATCCGAGCTACTACAAGATCCGGTTTTTCCTGGTTCCCGGTCACCCGACCCACTACGTCGACGCGAAGGTCTCGGTGATCCGCGACCGGTGGATCTCCGACAGCGCCTTCATCGAGCACCTCACCGTGCTCAACCACACCAACGGCCCCGTGGACTACGTGCTGCGCATCGACGCCGACAGCGACTTCGCGCCGGTCTACAACGTGGTCTGGCCGCACGCCTCGACACTTCGCGGCTACCGCGAGGTGTCGGGAGACGGTCTGCGGCTCGGTTACCGGCGGGAGAAGTTCCATCGGGTCACCGACGTCTCGACGAGCGAACCGGCCGAGTTCGACGAGCGTGGGTTGACCTTTCGGATCCGGGTGGACCCGCAGGGCCGGTGGACCACGACCCTGCGGGTGCAAGGGCTGGTGCTGCGTCCGGACGGAGCCGACATGCGGGAACGCCTGCGGCATCCGCGCGGCAAGGTGGGCGCCGAACTGCGCCAGGACCTCAGCGACTGGGTCGCCGAAGCCCCTAAGTTGTACTGCGACTGGAAGTCGTTGTGCACCACCTACCAGCGCGGGCTGATGGACCTGGCCGGCCTGCGCTTCTCTCCGCTGGCGCTGCCGCACGAGACCATGCTCGCCGCCGGGTTGCCCTGGTCGGCCACCATCATCGGCCGCGACAACCTGCTCACCTGCTACCAGACTCTGCCGTTCGTGCCCCGGATGGCGGCGACCACCCTGCGCCTGCTCGCCATCGACCAGGGCACGGTGCTCGACGACTTCCGCGACGAGGAACCCGGCAAGATGCTCAACGAGTTCCGGTACGGGGAGATGGCCGCCTTCGAACATCGTCCCCAGTCGCCGTACTACGGCGGAGCGGACGTGACGCCGCTGTTCGTCGTGCTGCTCGACGAGTACGAGCGCTGGACCGGCGACGCCGCGCTGGTGCGGGACCTGGAAGATGCCGCCCGCGCGGCGTTGCACTGGATCGACGAGTACGGCGACCTGCGCGGCGACGGCTACCTCTGGTACCAGCCGCGCAACGACGAGAGCGGGGCACAGAACCACTGCTGGAAGGACTCGCCGGAGGCGATCTGCTACCGCGACGGCCGGCTGCCGGGGCTGCCCCGCGCCACCTGCGAGTTGCAGGGATACGTGTACGACGCCAAACGGCGCGGGGCCCGGCTGGCTCGCGAGTTCTGGGGCGACCCGGCGTACGCCGAACGCCTGGAACGGCAGGCCGAGCAGCTCAAGCAGCGATTCAACAGGGACTTCTGGATCGATGGGGGTGAGTACTTCGCGCTGGCGCTCGGCCCCGACGGCGACCGGGTGGACGCGCTGGCGTCGAACATGGGGCACCTGTTGTGGAGTGGCATCGTGGACCCCTCCCGGGCCGCCGCAGTCGCCGATCACCTGCTCGGGCCCCGACTCTTCTCCGGCTGGGGGGTGCGGACGCTGGCCACCGGGCAGGCCAGCTACAACCCGCTTGGCTACCACGTCGGTACGGTGTGGCCGTTCGACAACTCGCTGATCGCCTGCGGGCTGCGCCACTACGGGTTCGTCAAGGAGGCGGGGATCATCGCCGAATCCGTCGTCGAGGCGTCCCAGCATTTCGCCGGGCGGATGCCGGAGGCCTTCGCCGGCTACGACCGCGAGCTGACCCGCTTTCCGGTGCCGTACCCGGCCGCGAACAGTCCCCAGGCATCCGCCACGGGTGCCACCTTCCTGCTGCTGCGCGCCCTGCTCGGCCTGGAGCCGTACGGCGACCACCTGGTGGTGCATCCGGAGATCCCGCCGCGCTTCGGCCGGATCGAGCTGCTGAACATCCCGGGACGCTGGGGTCGTAAGGACGCGATCGGCAACGCCCGGACCTACGGTCCGCCAGCACCACGCTGACGACGACCAGGTCGATCGCGCTGCGCAGCTGGTCGGGCGGTGGCGGGGCGTCCCCAGGCTCCGCTGCCGGCGGTGCCCGGCCGCATGCCAGGTAACGTGCTGCGGCATGACTGGCGTGGCGTACTCGCATTGTTCGTACTGCGGCGCGGCCTACCCGCCGCCGGTCGGCTGGCCCCGGCTCTGCGCGAGCTGTGGTCAACAGGTCTGGCGAAACCCGCTGCCGGTGGCGGTTGCCGTACAGCCGGTGCTGACCGCCACCGGTCTCGGCGTGGTCGTCGTCCGGCGGGACATCGAACCCGCCCGAGGGCTGCTCGCGCTGCCCGGTGGGTTCATCGAGCACGGCGAACGGTGGGAGGACGCGCTGGTCCGCGAGCTGCGCGAGGAGACCGGCCTGCATGCCGACGCGGCCGGTGCCAGGCTGGTCACCGTGCAGAGCGCGCCGGCCGGCGGCACCATGCTGATCTTCGGGGAACTGCCGGTACGACCCGCCGAGGATCTTCCGCCCTCGGTGCCGACCGCCGAGGCCACCGAGTGGCTGGTGCTGACTGAGCCGGCCGAGCTGGCCTTCTCCACCCACACCGAGGTGCTGGCCGACTTCCTCGCCCGCCGGCCCGCCTGACCGCCGGCCCGCATGACCAGCCGGGCCGTCTGACCAGCCGGGTCGCCTGACCAGCCGGACGCCGCGAGCAGGCGTGGTCGACGGCTCGGCGGGTAGACGGGGAGACCGCACCGGGACGCCGGGCCCGTGCCGGGTCGGGTCGGGTCGGGTCGGTGCACACGTTCCGGGGGGCCGATGACCAGCGAACCGGGGACGTCGGACGACGTCATCGAGCTACGGGTGCACGGGGTGTCCGGTGCCGACGCCGAGCAGATTCTCGACCGCCCGCACAGTCACCAGGTCGCCGGGGACCGTAGCGGCGGGTTCTACCGGCCGCGCCCGGGCTATCCGGACACCAGGGGCCCGTCGGGCGTGACGCTGGAGGCGTATCGCTGGGGCGAACTGCCCTCCGGCACCACCGTCCGCACGCTGTCGCTGATGTTCCTGCTGCCGTTCATGCTGTGCAACGTCGCGATCTGGATGCGACCGCCCCCAGGCCACAAGTCCGATTCCGGGGTGAAGGCGTTGTGCCGGCTGCTCGCCCTCAGCCTCACCATGCTGTACGTCCTGGCGGCGATGGGCGTGGCGCTGGACCTGATCGCCTGGCGGTGCGTGCCGAACCCGTCCTGTCTGGCCGGGCGGCCGTGGCTGTCCTGGATCAGCGACCGACCTCCCGGGCTCACCCTGGCCGTCTTCGCGCTCCTGCCCTTCAGCGCGCTCATGCTGGTCTGGCTGCTCGGTGTCCGCCCCGGCCGCAACTTCGCCGCCTTCCACACCCCGATCACCACCTCGGGGGGCCACCAGCTCAGCGCGGTGGGCCAGTGGGACAGCGCGCCGACCGTGGACCGGCTCTGTTCACTGCACGGCGCCGCCGGCCTGATGACCCTGGGTCTCGGTCTACTGGCCGCCCGGATCGGCTCGGGTCCGTCGCCGCTCAGCGTGATCCTGGCCGTCGTCAGCGGGGCGGTGCTGTTGGCCAGCATCGTGCTGGTCTGCGCGCACCCGTTCGTCGACCTGCTGCCAACCGGCTCGTACGGGGACCGGATAGCGCGCGGGCTGCGCAACCTGGCCTTCGCGCTGATCGCTGTGGTGCTGGTGGCGGTGTCGGTCGACCCCACTCCGTGGCGGATCCGGGACGGGCTGCCCGGCTACGCCACCGCCGTCGGGCTGGTCATCTCCTCCCAGGCGGTGCTGCTGTTCCTGCTCGGCGCGGGCGCGCTGATCGCCCGGAGCCGACGACGGCACAACACCGCCGACACCACCGGCAGCGGCGAATCGTTCGACCGTGGCGACGCCGGCCGCGGTGCGGCGCCCGCACCAAGTGTCGAGCCCGACGAGGCGCGTCGCGGATTCGGCCGTAACGGGCTCGGCGCCGGACCGCTACGCGGGCTGGGTGCTCCCGTGATCGCGGCCAGCGCCACCGGGCTGGCGGTGGCGATCTCCGCGGACCTGGTCTACCGGGTTGCCGATTTCCTCAACCGCCGTGCCGACGCCGACGGGGAACGGGCGATCAGCCCGCCGCTGGGCTACAAGTGGGCCATCTTCGTGTTCCTGGTGGCGGCGGCAGCCACCCTGCTGGCGGCGCTGATCATCGTGCTGGCCAGTCGTATCCCCCGGATGCGCACCGCCCGGGCCACCGTCGCGCACGACTTTCCCGACGCACCGCCGGCCGCCCGGTACCGCCTGCACGAGGTCGAGCGCATGATCGCCCGGGCGCGGTTCACCGAACGGGTGGAGTCACTCGCGGTGGTGTACGCCTCTGTCGTCGGGGTGGGCATGCCCAGCAGTCTGCTCGGCATGCTGGGGCTGGCGCCGGGCCCCACGGTGCAGCAGCTGACCGGCATTCCGGCCGCGGCGACCAACTTCGGTATCCAGATGGGCAGCTTCCTCATCGCGGCGGTGGTGTTCGCGCTGCTCGTCGGCGGCGTCTTCGCGTACCGCACGTCCCGGTTCCGCAGGTACGTGGGCGTGCTGTGGGACCTGGGGACGTTCTGGCCACGGGTGGCGCACCCCTTCGCACCACCCTGCTACGCCGAGCGCGCGGTGCCGGAACTGAGTCGACGGATCGCGCACCTCACCGACCAGGGTCACGGAGTGCTGCTCACCGGGCACAGTCACGGTTCGGTGCTGCTCGCGGCCACGATCCTGCAACTGCCACCCGAGGTGTGCGGCCGGTTGGCGCTGCTCACCTACGGCTCACCGCTGCGCCGGCTCTACGCCCGGCTGTTCCCCGCCTACGTCAGTGACGAGGTGCTCCGCGACGTGGGCGACCGGGTCAACTGGCGGTGGATCAACCTGTGGCGCGACACCGACCCGATCGGGGGCTGGGTCTTCTCGCCGCACCGGCCGGAGCGTCCGCCGACGGTGTCCGGCGCCGCCGGCACGGTGGACCGGCGGCTGCGCGACCCGGTCGGCGTCGTCCCGCCGCCCGGCGACAGCGTCCCGCACCCGATCGTCGGGCACTGGCCCGGCGAATCCGATCCGCGCTTCGAGACCGCAGTGACGGAGCTGGCGAGCCGGCTGCGTGGCCACGACAAGCCGGTCTGAGCCGACCGGCGGTGCGGCTATCCTTCCCGGATGGGCACCTCCCCCAGCGCCGAACGGACTGTGATCGCGTCGAACCGCCGGGCCCGCCACGACTATGCCGTGCTCAAGACGTACGAGGCCGGCATCGTGCTCGCCGGCACCGAGGTCAAGTCGCTGCGGGCGGGACGCGTCTCGCTGGTGGACGCCTTCGCGCAGGAACGCGACGGGGAGATCATGCTGTACGGCCTGCACATCGCCGAATACGGCTACGGCAGCTGGACCAACCACGCGCCCCGGCGTACCCGCAAGCTGCTGCTACGCCGGGTGGAGATCGCCCGGATCCTGGACCGGACCCGCGAGGGCGGGATCACCCTGGTGCCGCTGTCGATGTACTTCTCCGGCGGCTGGGCAAAGGTCGAGCTGGCGCTGGCCAAGGGGCGACGGTCGTTCGACAAACGGCAGGTGCTGGCCGAACGCGACGCGAACCGGGAGATCGCCCGCGAGCTGGGCCGCCGGCTCAAGGGCCGCCCCGGTCGAGGCTGAGCCCGGAAACCGTGGCTGCCTCGGGGCGGTTCGCGCCGGAGCGGGCGCGACCTGAGAGACGGTCGGGAACCTCGGGAGCGGTCCCCGACCGTCTCTCAGTCGGCGAGCAGCTGGGCGTGGGCCGCGCGTAACCGGGTCAGCGCGGGATCACTTCCCGGCGGGAAACGTCGATCCAGTTCGGCCCAGACCTCGGCGAGCGCCGTGGTCACCGCCCGCAGCTCGGCGGCGTGCCGGCGCCCGCTCTGCTGCCGCTGAGCGTCCAGGCGTCGGGACCAGCCGGCGGTGACCTCGGCCAGGCGCCCGGCGTCGGCGCGCGCCTCGGCGACGGTGCGGGCGGCCGCCGCCGGCACGATCGCGGCGACCGGCCGGGGATCGCCGTCGCGGGTGACCACCGTGACCGAGTCGGTCAGTTCGGCCATGGCGACGAGTTGGCTGAGTCGGGTGCGCGCCTCGCGAAGGGGCAGCGAGCGCGCCGGGGCGTTTCGCGGAGTGAGGGCGGGGACAGCCATGAATACATGGTCGGTGCCGGGTACGACACTTTCCGCGACGGTCAGCGCGACGGATGGTCCCGGCGGGACGGAAACTGGGCGCCGGGGCGGGCCAGCGTCGACCGGGCGCGCAGCCCCACCGGATCGGGTGCGTCGGCATCCGGCGTCGCGCTGGCCGTGGACGGCTGCGGTCGCCGCGCGTCCAGGTAGGCGAGCGCGGCGCGGTCCTCGTCGGTGGGTGCGGCGAGCAACGCGTACACCAGACCGACCACGCCGAAGATGACCAGCAGCACGATCGGGATGAGCAACGTACCGACACCGGCCCCGCTGATCTCGCCGCGTTCCTCGTGCAGGTGCACCGACAGGGCGCTCATCCCGGTGAAGTGCATGCCGTTGACCGCCACCCCCATCACCAGCGCCGAGGCGAAGATCGCCACCCCCTTGCGTACGGTCACCGCGAGCCAGAGCGCGACGGTGGCCGCGACCACGGCGATCAACACCGACAACCCCACCCGGAGGTTGTCGTAGAGCAGCCGACCGTCCAGCCGCATCGCCGCCATGCCCGTGTAGTGCATCGCCGCCACTCCGGCGCCGGTGAACAGGCCGCCACCGAGGATCCGTCCCGCCGAGAGCCGGCCGGTGCCCACGATCGCCAGCCCGATGCCGACCGCGATCACCGCGAGCAGCGCGCTGCCCACGGTGATCGGCACGTCGTAGCGGATCCGCGACCCGGTCACCGCGAAGCCCAGCATCGCCATGAAGTGCATCGTCCAGATCGCCGTGCCACCGAGCGCCCAGGCGGCCAGGGTCCCCCACCAGAGCTTCTGGCCGGTGCTGGCGGCGGTCCGGATGCGGCCGGCACAGACCAGGCCGAGGATGGAACCGAGCACCGACAGCGCGTAGCTCAGCGCCGGTGTGATCCAGCCGTACTCAAAGTGATTGATGTCCGCCACGTGGGCTCCCCCCAGAGCTGTTACCGGCGCGTAGCGCACGCGCCGATGACATGATCGGGGACGCTCTCACCAGGCACAACAGGCCCCCCGGGCAATTCTCGGGGTACCGCTGCGGTAACACAGCGATGCGTCGATTCCGACGGTCGCCCGGCGCCCGCCGGACCGATTCAGGCCGGTGAATGGTACGCCAGCACACCCCGGTTGACGGCGCTGATCGCCTGCCGTGCGGTGGCCCGCAGCTCGGTCGAGGCACCACCGGAGTCGGCGAGCTGGCCGAGCAGATCCACCACCTGCCGGGCCCATCGGACGAAGTCCCCGGCGGGCATCTCGCCGTCAAGCTCGTGCCCGCTGGCCAGCACCTTCGCCAGCGCCTCACCCCGGGCCCAGCGGTAGACCGGCCAGGCGAAACCGAGATCCGGCTCGCGGGTGACGGCCAGCCCGCGTGACGCCTCCTCAGCCTCGATCTCGCTCCACAGCTTCAGGGTCGCGTCGACCGCCTCGGCCACCGCGCCGCGGGGCAGCGAGGCTCGTTCGTCGACGTCGCGGCGGGCCTCGAAGACCACCACCGAGACCGCGGCGGCCAGTTCGGCGGGCGACAGCCCGTCCCAGACGCCGCGCCGGAGGCATTCCGCCACGAGCAGGTCCGCCTCCGTCCAGATCCGCCCGAGCATCCGGCCGGCGTCGGTGACGGCGCCGTCGGCGGCGAGGTAGCCGCGCCCGGTGAGCAGCGCGACGATCCGGTCGAAGGTACGCGCCAACGACCCCGTCCGACCGGCGACCCGCTGCCGCAGCTCCTCGGTGTCGCGCTCCAGCCGGCGACGACGCTCGGCCCAGCGGGCGTGTTCCTCCCGCTCCGGGCAGGCGTGGCAGGGATGCCGGCGCAGCTCGGTACGCAGCTGGCTGAGCTGGTGGTCCTCCCCGGACTGCCGGCCCCGGGCCCCCCGGCGGGAGTGTCGGTCCAGTCCGGTGCCGCTCACCTGCGCCGCCAGGTCACGCCGGGCCGCCGGATTGCGGTGGTTGAAGTGCTTGGGCACCCGGATGCGGGCCAGCACCTCGGCCGGCGTGGTGAAGTCGGCGGGACTGATCCGGCCGGCCCAGCGGTCCTGGGTGAGCACCAGCGGGCGCGGCTCGCTGAACCCTCCGGCCGCCGGGTCGAGCACCACGGCCAGGCCGGCCCGACGCCCGGACGGCACCCGGATCACGTCGCCCACCCGCAGCCGCTCCAGGGCCGTCACCGCTGCCGCCCGGCGCTGACTCTGCCCCTGCCGGGCGATGGCCCGCTCCCGGTCGGCGATGGCGACCCGCAGGGCGAAGTACTCGTCGAAGTCGCCGTGGTGGCACTCCGCCTCCACGCCGTACGCCTCGATGGTCTCGGTGTTGCGTTGCACCTGCCGGGCCAGGCCGACCACCGAGCGGTCCGCCTGGAACTGCGCGAACGACGACTCCAGCAGCGCCCGGGCCGGCTCGGCGCCGACGCTGCCGACCAGGTTCACCGCCATGTTGTACGAGGGCCGGAAGCTGGAGCGCAGCGGGTATGTCCGGGTGGAGGCCAGACCCGCCACGTGCCGGGGGTCGGTCTCCGGGGACCACACCACCACGGCGTGCCCCTCCACGTCGATGCCTCGGCGACCGGCCCGCCCGGTGAGCTGGGTGTACTCCCCCGGGGTCAGGTCGACGTGCGCCTCGCCGTTGTACTTGACCAGGCGTTCCAGCACCACGCACCGGGCCGGCATGTTGATGCCCAGGGCGAGGGTCTCGGTGGCGAAGACCGCCTTGACCAGCCCACGGACGAACAGCTCCTCCACGACCTCCTTGAACGCCGGCAGCATCCCGGCGTGGTGCGCGGCCAGCCCGCGCTCCAGCCCGTCGAGCCACTCCCAGTAGCCGAGCACCGACAGGTCCTCGCCGGGGATCGCGGTCACCCGGGACTCCACCACGCGGCGGATCTCCGCCCGCTCCTCCGGTGAGGTGAGCCGCAGCCCGGCGGCGAGGCACTGCTGCACCGCCGCGTCGCAGCCGGCCCGGCTGAAGATGAACAGGATCGCCGGCAGCAGGCCCTCGCGGTCCAGCCGGTCGACGATGTCCGGGCGCAGCGGCCCACGCCAGCGGGGGCCGCGCCGGCCGGCGCCGAAGCCGGCGGAGCGTCCCTCACTGAGATCCAGCCGGCGCATCGTGTCCCGGGTGTAGCGCAGCAGCTCCGGATGCACGTCGTGCTTGCGGGCCGCCGCGGCGTCGTGGAACAGGTCGAACATCCGCTTGCCGACCAACATGTGCTGCCACAGCGGCACCGGCCGGTGCTCGCTGACCACCACGGTGGTCTCGCCCCGAACCGTGATCAGCCAGTCGGCGAACTCCTCGGCGTTGGAGACCGTCGCCGACAGCGACACCAGGGTCACCGAGGCGGGCAGGTGGATGATGACTTCCTCCCACACCCCGCCACGGAACCGGTCGGCCAGGTAGTGGACCTCGTCCATCACGACGTACGCCAGGCCCTCGAGGGTGGCCGAGCCGGCGTACAGCATGTTGCGCAGCACCTCGGTGGTCATCACCACCACCGGGGCGTCGCCGTTGATGGCGTTGTCGCCGGTCAGCAGCCCGACCTGCTCCGCACCGTAGCGGTCGACCAGGTCGTGGTACTTCTGGTTCGACAGCGCCTTGATCGGCGTCGTGTAGAAGCACTTGCGCCGGGCCCCGTCGACCGGCGTCGGCCGCCCGGGCGCACCCCGCAACGCCAGGTGTACGGCGAACTCGCCGACCACCGTCTTGCCGGCCCCGGTCGGGGCGCAGACCAGCACGCCGCTGCCCCGCTCCAGGGCCTGACACGATTCCCGCTGAAAGTCGTCGAGGTCGAACCCCAGGTCAGCGGTGAACTCTTCAAGCGCCGGGAACTGTGAGGCCTGGGCGGCCCGGCGGCGCGCCGCGGCGTACCGCTCGGCGGGGCTCGACATGTCACCAAGATTAGTGCGTGCCCACGACGAGTACCCGGCAAGGCCGACCGCCGGGGCGGTCGGAGTGGGTCGGTAGGGTGCACGACGTGCCGGATCATGCCGAACCGACCAGCCCCGTGCCCGACGTCGACGGTCGGGGTCCGTCCCGTCGGCAGGTGCGGGCGGTCCTGTTCGACTTCCACGGCACCCTGGCGCAGGTGGAGGAGCCCAGCCAGTGGGTGCTGGCCGCCGCGTCGGCGTGCGGGGTGGATCTGGACCGCGTCCGGGCGACCGCCCTGGCCGACCGGCTGCTCACCGCCGGCCGCGCCGGTGGGCCGCTGCCCGCCCGGGTGCCGCCTCACCTGGCCGAGTTGTGGGCCGACCGGGATCTCTACGAGCACGCCCACCGTGGTGCCTACACCGGGCTGGCCGCCACGGTCGACACCGGCATCGACGGCTTCGCCGAGGCGCTGTACGAGCGGGTGCTCACGCCGCAGGGGTGGGTGCCCTACCCGGACACCGCGCCGACCCTCGCCGCGTTGCGGGCCGCCGACGTGCGGGTGGCCGTGGTCAGCAACATCGGTTTCGACATCCGGCCCCTCTTCGACGCCTGGGGACTGGCCGACCTGGTCGACGCCCACGTGCTGTCGTACGAGGTGGGCCGCTGCAAGCCCGACCCGGCGATCTTCTGGCGGGCCTGCGGCCTGCTCGGCGTCGACCCGGAGGAGTCACTCATGGTCGGCGACACTCCCGCCGACGCCGGTGCCGTCGCCGCCGGATGCGCCGCGCTGATCCTTCCCGCCGCCGACCCCGGCCGCCCCAACGCCCTCGGCTCCGTCCTCAACCTCCTGCACACCCCCTGACTTCCGCGATCTTGCGGGACTGTAAGACGAACGGTGTAACTCCTGATCAAGGAGCAGCACCTGATGTCTGATGGATCGATGGCCGCCGTGGATACTGCCGCGGTGGCGAAGAACGGGCCGGGACAACCGGCGGAGGGTCTCGACGGGGAACTCGTCGCCCAGATCGTGGAGCAGGCCCGTGCGGCGGGTCTGCAGCTGACCGGCGACGGCGGTCTGTTGCAGCAGCTCACGAAGCGAGTCCTGGAATCAGCGCTTGAGGGCGAAATCACCGATCACTTGGGCTATGACAAGGGCGAGCCGGCGGGCAGGAACGGCGGGAACTCCCGCAACGGTGTGCGGGCCAAGACGGTGCTCACCGATGTCGGCCCGGTCGAGATTGACGTGCCGCGCGACCGGGATGGGTCGTTCGCGCCGCAGATCGTCCGCAAGCGGCAGCGTCGGTTGTCCGGTGTGGACGACATGGTCATCTCGCTGTCCGCCAAGGGCCTGACCACCGGGGAGATCCAGGCCCACCTCGCCGAGGTCTACGGTGCCGACGTGTCACGGCAGACGATCTCGACGATCACTGACAAGGTTGTCGAGGGCATGACCGAGTGGCAGAACCGGCCTTTGGACCCGGTCTACCCGGTGATCTTCCTGGACGCGGTGCACGTGAAGATCCGTGACGGGAAGGTCGCCAACCGGCCCATCTACCTGGCCCTGGCCGTCACCGTTGACGGCACCCGGGACATCCTCGGGCTGTGGGCCGGTGACGGCGGTGAGGGCGCCAAGTTCTGGCTGCAGGTCCTCACCGAGCTGAAGAACCGCGGTGTCGCGGACGCGTGCATGGTGGTCTGTGACGGACTCAAAGGGCTGCCCGACGCGATCGGCGAGGTGTGGCCCGAAGCGGTGGTGCAGACCTGCGTGATCCATCTGCTGCGTGCCTCGTTCCGGTATGCCGGCCGGCAGCACTGGGACGCCATCGCCAAAGCCCTGCGGCCGGTCTACACCGCGCCCACCGAGCCGGCTGCCAGGGCCCGGTTCGCCGAGTTCACCGAGGCGTGGGGCGGCAAGTATCCGGCGATCGTGCGGCTGTGGGAGCAGGCGTGGGCGGAGTTCGTGCCGTTCCTGGCCTTCGACGCCGAGATCCGCACCGTCGTCTGCTCCACCAACGCCATCGAGAGCGTCAACGCCCGCATCCGCCGCGCCGTCCGCGCCCGCGGCCACTTCCCCAACGAGGCCGCCGCGCTGAAATGCGTCTACCTGGCCGTGATGAGCCTCGACCCCACCGGGCAGGGCCGCCGGCGCTGGACCATCCGCTGGAAGCCAGCCCTCAACGCCTTCGACATCGCCTTCGAAGGACGCCTGTCCGCAGGCCGCAAGTAGCCGTCAACAACCCGAGTTACACCGTTCGTTTGACAGACCCTGCGCCCGTCAACGACCCACCAACCACCCACACATCAAGCAGAAGAGCCTTGTGGTCGCCGGTATGCCGCCTTTGGGTAGTTATTTCCCGACCGAAAGTGCAAGATCGCGGGTGGTGAGGGTGTGCGGGCGGTCAGCGGAGGAGGTGGAGGGCGTGCGGGGTGGCGGTGACGGTGAGTGGGAGGGAGAGGGAGCGCTCGCCGTCGGCGTAGGTGGTGATGCTGCCCTCCGCGGCGAGGGTGACGGTACGGGCGCGGTAGGTGTGCACCAGGGGATGGGTGACGTGGGTGCCGGCGTAGATGCGCGGCTTGACCCGGATCAGGGTGCATCGGTCGAACCGGCCGCCGACCACCACGTCGAGCAGGCCGTCGGTCGGGTCCGCGTCGGGGCAGATGCGCATCCCGCCGCCGTAGCTGGCTCCGTTGCCGACCGCCACCAGGACCGCGTCGACCTCGATCCGCTCGCCGTCGAGGGTGAGGGTGTACCGGCGGGGACGTAGCCGGGCCAACTCCACCAGGATGGCCAGGTCGTAGCGGCGTGGTCCACGCGGCCAGCGCATCCGGTTGGCCCGCTCGTTGACGATCGCGTCGAACCCGGCCGCCAGCACCGCGCCGTACCAGCGGACCGTGCCGTCGGCGCCGGTCATCCGGGCCAGGTCGACCGGCCGACTGCGCCCCTCGCGCAGGGCCGCCGCGATGACGTCGACCGCGGCCCGCGGGTCGGCCGGAAACCCGGTCTCCACCGCGAAGTCGTTGCCGGTGCCCGCCGGCACCGGCCCGAACGGCACCGAGGTGCCGGCGACGGCCTGCATCGCCCGGTGCACAGTGCCGTCGCCACCCACCGCGATCAGGGCACCGGCTCCTTCGGCGACGGCGGCCCGGCAGGCCGCCTCGGCCTCGGCGGCGCTACCGGCCCGCAACAGCCGCACCGGCCGGTCGGCCGCCGCGAGCCCGTCCAGCAGGTCCGGCAGCAGCCCCCGGTGCCGGCCACGGCCGGCGGTCGGGTTGGCCAGTACGGCGACGGGCCCACCAGGCACCGAAGGGTGATCGTCTGAGGTCACGGCGAGCACCGTACCTGCCCGGACCGGTCCGGGCGTGCCGGTGCCGACCCGGCACCGACCCGCGCCGGCACGAGAACCGGACAGTCCCACCGTCTGCGTCGCAACTGTCATTTGTCACGACCGGTCGTGCGGCACGCATTCATCTCCATGACTGAAAACACTAGGGACGCCATAGGCCGAACGGACAGACTCGTATCCATCAACAGGACCGCAGCCGGCAGGCGGATGGGAGGCGACACAGTGGACGAGCGCTACGACAGCTACTGCGCCGCCGACCCGCTGTTCTACGACTCCCTCGGCAGCGCCGTCGCACAGCCCGCCTTCGCCGCGGCGAGCCGGCCGCTGCCGACGGGCTGGCGTCGGGAGCCGCTCGACGACTGGCTCATCCACGCGCCGGACGGCGAACGCCTGCCGCAGCAGGGCTGGAAGGTGCACGTGTCGGCCACGGTCGCCAACGCCGACCGGGTGCTGGACACCGTCTGGGACTACTGCGTACCCCGGGGGCTTTCCTTCAAGTTCCTGCGCGGCCCCCGCACCCTGCTGCTACGCAACTCCAAGTACGCCGCTCGCGCCGCCAGCGGCAAGTTCGTGACCGTCTACCCGCGCGACGACGCCGAGCTCGAACTGGTCTGCAAGGAACTCGACGAGCTGCTCTCCGGCGAGGCCGGCCCGTACATCCTCAGCGACCTGCGGTACGCGGCCGGCCCGGTGTACGTCCGCTACGGCGGCTTCGCCGCCCGGTACTGCCACTCCCCCGACGGCCAGGTGGTCCCGGCAGTCGAGGACGACACCGGCACCCTCGTCCCGGACCGCCGCGACCCGGTCTTCCACGTGCCGTCCTGGGTGACGCTGCCCGACTTCCTCGCGCCCCACCTGGCCGCCCGCAACGCGACAAGCACCGACGAGGTCCCCTACCGGATCGAGAAGGTCATCCACTTCTCCAACGGCGGCGGCCTGTACGTCGGACGCGACAGGCGCACCGACACCCAGCTCGTGTTCAAGGAGGCTCGGCCGCACGCCGGCCTGGACGCCGACGGCACCGACGCCGTCACCCGGCTGGCTCGGGAGGCCGCCGTCCTGCGCCAACTCGCCGACCTGCCGCAGGTGCCCCGGGTGCACGACGAGTTCGCCCTGAGCGACCACCGGTTCCTCGCCCTGGAGTTCATCGAGGGCCGCCCACTGAACAAGGTCCTGGTCGACCGCTACCCGCTTATCGACGCCGACGCCACCGACGAGGACCGCGCCGCGTACGCGAGCTGGGCGCTGGACGTCCACCGCCAGGTCGACGAGGTCGTCCGGGCGATCCACGCACGCGGCCTGGTCTACGGCGACCTGCACCTGTTCAACATCATGCTGCGCCCGGACGACCGGATCGCGCTCGTCGACTTCGAGGTGGCCGCCCCGATCGACGGGCACCGCCGGCCGGGCCTGCGCAACCAGGGCTTCGCCGCGCCCCGGGGACGGACCGGCGTGGCCGTCGACCACTACGCCCTGGCCTGCCTGCGGCTGGCCCTGTTCCTGCCGCTGACCCAACTGGTCCGCCTCGCCCCGGCGAAGGCGGCGCACCTGGCCGACATCATCGCCGACACCTTCCCGGTGCCGAGAGACTTCCTCGACGCGGCGGTAGCCGAGATCACCGCTGCGGACGCCGAGTCCGGGGACCGCGTCCCGCCCACCGCCGACGTCCCACCCGTCGACCGGGACAGGCTGGCCCACGCCATCCTCACCAGCGCCACGCCCGCACGCACCGACCGGCTGTTCCCCGGCGACATCGAACAGTTCCGCAGCGGCGGGCTCAACCTCGCCCACGGGGCGGCCGGCGTGCTGTACGCCTTGCACCAGGGCGGCGCCGGCCGGTGGCCGGAACATGAGCAGTGGCTGGTCCGCCAGGCCACCTCGCCCCCGTCGGGCACCCGGTGCGGCTTCTACGACGGCCTGCACGGCGTCGCGTACGCCCTGGAAGTGCTCGGTCGCCGGCAGGACGCACTCGACGTGCTCGACATCTGCCTACGCGAGTCGACCACCGGGCTGGACCACAGCCTGGCCGGCGGGCTGGCGGGGATCGCCCTCAACCTGGCCGAGCTGGGTGGGCGCACCGGGGAACCGGCGCTGCGGGAGGCGGCCTGGCAGGTCACCGGAGAGTTGGTGGACCGACTCGCCGACGACCCCGGCGGCGACGTCAGCGGCGGGCGGCACCCCTACGCCGGGCTGCTACGCGGCCGGACCGGAGCGGCGCTGCTGCTGGTGCGCCTGTACGAGCTGACCGGCGAGACGGACCTGCTCGACCACGCCGCCACCGCGCTACGACAGGACCTGCGCCGCTGCGTGGTACGCCCCGACGGCGCGCTGGAGGTCAACGAGGGCTGGCGGACCATGCCCTACCTGGGGCAGGGCAGCGTCGGCATCGGGCTCGTCCTCGACGAGTACCTGCGCCACCGCAGCGACGAGCAGTTCGCCGAGGCGAGCGCCGGGGTGCGTCGCGCCGCCCGGTCGCCGTTCTACGCGCAGTCCGGCCTCTTCGCCGGGCGGGCCGGCATCATCGCCTACCTCGCCGCCCAACCCGGCGATCCGGAGCTACGCGGCGAGCTGGATCGGCAGATCCGGCGGCTGGGCTGGCACGCCCTGCCGTACCGGGACGGCACCGCCTTCCCCGGCGAGCAGCTGCTGCGGCTGTCCATGGACCTCGCCACCGGCACCGCGGGCGTACTGCTGGCCCTGGCCACCGCCCGGCCGAACGCCCCGGCCACCCTGCCCTTCCTCGCGCCCCTCACCGGCGCACCCGACTCCCCCGCGACGGCGGGGGCGACCCTGACCCCGACGCCCGATAGGAGGTGACACGACATGGCGCTCCTCGACCTTCAGGGACTGGAGGCGGCTCCGGCCGACCGTACCGGCGGTGGTAGCCGGGCGAGCCTGCTGCTCTGCGGCGACAGCTCGCTGTCCGTGACGACCTGCAACTGATCGGACCGCACCACGCGAGGCCCTGGACGGTGACCTGACCGTCCAGGGCCACGCCGTACGACCGGGAGGACCGATGCGAACGCTGGCCGGCGAGGACCGCCTGCTGTTCCGGGTGGTCCGCGACGGTGGCGGCTGGACCGTCACGCTCGTGGTGGTGGCGCTGGGCGGTGCCGCCGCCGAGTTGGCACTGCCCGCGGTACTGGGGCTGGCCGTCGATGCCGCCGTCGGTGGTGACGCCTCCCCCCGGTGGCCCGTGGTCGCCTGCGCCCTGGTCGTCATCCTGCTGGTCACCGACGTCCTCGGCGACCTGGCCGGCGGGTACGGAGCCGCCCGGGCCACCGCCCGGCTCCGCCGGCGGCTGCTGCGGCACCTGTTCGCGCTGGACGTCCGGGCCGTGCGCCGCTTTCCAGTCGGTGACCTGGTCGGCCGGCTGGCCGGGCAGGCCGCCGACACCGGGCAGGCCGGCACCGCCGTGGCGCTTGGCGGGATCGCGGTCCTGCCGCCGCTGGGCAGCGTGGTGGCACTGTTCCTGCTGGAGCCCGTGCTCGGGCTCACCCTCCTCACCGGACTGGCCGTGCTGACCGTCCTCATGGCCACCTTCGTCACCGACGCCTCGGCAGTGATCACCGCGTACCAGCGGGTGCTCGGGACGATCGCCGGCCGGCTCCAGGAGGCGCTCGGCGGGTCCCGCACCGTCGCCGCGGCCGGCACCACCGACGCCGAGGGCGACCGGGTGCTGGCGGCGCTGCCCCAGCTGCGCGACCACGGGCGGCTCGGCTGGCGGTTGCTGGCCCGGGCCAACGCCCGGGTCGCGGCCGTGGCGCCGCTGCTCCAGGTCGCGGTGGTCGCCGTCGGCGGGTACGCGCTGAGCGTCGGCTGGCTGACTCCCGGGCAACTTGTCGCCGCGGTGCAGTACGCCGCGCTCGGGGCCGGGCTGGGTGCGGTGCTGGCCACCCTCAACCGGCTGGTCCGCAGCCGGGCCGCGGCCCGCAGGATCGCCGAGCCCCTGTCGTGTCCGGTCCGCCCCGGCGGCGACGAGCCGCTGCCGCCCGGCGGCGGCCACCTGCGGCTGCGCGGGGTCGGTGTGCACGCCGACGACCGGCCGGTCCTGGACGCGGTCGACCTGGACGTGCCCGCCGGCTGCACGGTGGCCGTCGTCGGGCGTTCCGGCGCCGGCAAGTCCGCCCTCGCCGCCGTGGCCGGTCGGTTGTACGACCCGGACACCGGCGAGGTGCTGCTGGACGGGGTGCCGCTGACCCGCCTCGACCGGGCCGCGCTGCGGCGGGCGGTGGGTCACGCCTTCGACCGCCCGGTGCTGGTCGGCGAGACGGTGCACGACGCGATCGGCCTCGGTCTGCCCGAACGGGCGGCCCGGCCGCCGTCGACCGGTGCGCCGGCCACCGCCGCCGTGCTGGCGGCGGCCCGGGCCGCGCAGGTCGACGGGGTCGTCGCCCAGTTGCCCGACGGATTCCGCACCCGCACCGTGGACGCACCGCTCTCCGGTGGTGAGGCACAACGGCTCGGGCTGGCTCGCGCATTCCACGCCGAGCGGCTGCTCATCCTCGACGACGCGACGTCCAGCCTGGACACCGCCACCGAACATCGGATCACCCGCGCGCTGACCGGCCGGAATTCGGGACGTACCCGCCTGGTGGTCACCCACCGGGTGACGACGGCCGCCGCGGCCGACCTGGTCGCCTGGCTCGATGCCGGTCGGCTGCGCGCCCTGGCACCGCACCGGCGGCTCTGGGCGGACCCGGACTACCGGGCGGTGTTCGCGGGCGACGGTGTCCCCCGATGAGCCGCCCCGACGTCGGTCGGACGACGTGGCGGGCGCTGCGGGCGCGTCGCCGGGAGGTCGGCCGGCTCGCCGCGTGGTCGGTGGTCGAGTCCCTGCCGGCGCTGCTCGCCGGACTGCTCGTCGCCCGCGCCGTCGACCAGGGTTTCCTCGCCGGCCGGTTCGCCACCGGCCTGGCCTGGCTGGGCGGACTCGCCGTGGCCATCCTGCTCGGCGCGGTGGCGACCGGCCGGGTCTACCGGAGCCTGGGTGCCGTGGTGGAACCGTTCCGCGACGAGCTGGCCCGGCTGGTGGTCCACGGCGCGCTGCACGACGCCACCCGGGCCGGTGGTCACCCGGACAGCGCCCCGGTGGCCCGCCTGACCCATCACGTGGAGATCGTCCGGGACACCTTCGGTGGCCTGGTCATGGTGGTACGCGGCTTCCTGTTCACCGCCGGGGCGGCCCTGCTCGGCCTGCTGGCACTGGATCCGACCGTCGCGGCGCTGGTGGCGGCCCCGCTGCTCACCGGGCTGGTCGTCTTCGCCGCCGCGCTCCCGGCGATGCTGGCGCACCAGCGCACCCAGGTACAGGCCGGTGAGGCGCTCGGCCGGTCGGCGGCGACCGCGCTCACCGGCCACCGCGACGTGCTCGCCTGCGGCGCCGAGGAACGCACGGTGGCCGAGGTCGACCGCAGGGTCAGCGACCACGCCGACGCCGAGCGGACGCTGGCCCGGATGTCCGCGCTACGCAGCCTCAGCCTCGGCCTGGGCGGCTGGCTGCCGGTGGTGGTCCTGCTGCTCGCCGCGCCATGGCTGGTGCGCCGCGGGCTGAGCACCGGCGCGGTGCTCGGCGCACTGGTGTACGTCACCACCAGCCTGCAACCCGCGCTGCACGCACTGGTGCAGGGGCTCGGTGGCGGAGGGCTGCGCTACGCCGTGACCCTGGAGCGGATCCTGGCCACCTGCCGCACCCCTTCGCACAGCGGTTCCGCGGCCACGCCCACCCCGGAACCTGAGGCTGACCCTCCGGCGGTTCGGCTGGCCGGCCTGACCTTCCGGTACGGCCCCCGCGCCCGACCGATCCTGGACGACTTCTCGATGGACCTGCCCCAGGGGGCGCATCTCGCGGTGGTGGGGCCCAGCGGCACCGGCAAGTCCACCCTGGCCGCGCTGGTCGCCGGCCTGGTCGAGCCGGAACGCGGCACAGTCCACCTCGCCGGTCGGCCGGTGGCCGCCGTCGCCCCCGCCGACCGGGCCGCGCTGCGGGTGCTCGTGCCGCAGGAGGCGTACGTCTTCACCGGTTCCCTGGCCGACAACCTCCGCTACCTCTGCCCGGACGCGGACGACACCGTCGTCGAGACCGCGCTGGCCAGGCTCGGTGCCGACGCTCTCGCCCGGCGGCTGGGCGGCCTCGCCGCCACCGTCGACCCGGCCACGCTCTCCGCCGGTGAGCGACAACTGATCGCCGCCGTGCGCGCCTACCTTGCCCCCGCCCCGCTGGTCATCCTGGACGAGGCCACCTGTCACCTGGACCCGACGTTGGAGGCCACCGTCGAGTCCGCGTTCGCTCGACGACCGGGCACCCTAGTCATCATCGCCCACCGGATCAGTTCCGCCGTCCGCGCCCGACGGGTGTTGGTGTTCGACGACGACGGACCGTTGACGGGCAGCCACCACGAGTTGCTCGCCCGCTCACCGGCCTACCGGGAACTCGTAGGCCACTGGGACGGCGACGGGTCGGCACCGCCGGCCGCCGACCCGGATCGCGCCGCCGACGGCGACCGTCCGGTCGGCGCGGATCGTGTCGTCACCACCGAGCGTGCCGCCGTCGCGGAGCGCGCCGCGGCTGCCGGTGGGTTGCCGCGTCTCGGCTGATCCGGCGCGGCAGCCTGGTCAGATCCAGCCCGCGTCCCGGGCCACCTGGACCGCCTCCACTCTGGTGCGCCCGCCCGTCTTCCGGATGATCCGGCCGAGATGATTGCGGACGGTGCCAGGGGCGAGACCGAGCGAGCCGGCCACCTCCGAGACCGGCGCGCCGCCTGCGGTCAGGCTGAGAATCTGCGCCTCACGCTGGGTCAGTGGGCTGTCCCGGTGCAGCGCCGCCAGCACCAGATCCGCGTCGACCACCGGCTCGCCACGGGACAGCCGGCGGATCCCGTCCACCACCCGCTGCGGCGGGACGTCGCTGCCGAGGACGCCGACGGTCCGGGACGGGGTGAGCATCCGATGCAGACTCCCGGCCCGGCGCGGCTCGGCGAGCACCAACAGCGGACAGGAGTCGGTCGCCGGCAGCCCCTCGACGAGGTCGAGGTCGACCACTGCCACGTCCGGACGGCGCGTACGGATCGTCCACGTGACCACGTCACCGCGGTCCACCTCCGCCACCACGTTTATGTCGTCCTCCGCGGCGAGCACGAGGGACAGGGCGCCACGGACCAGGGCACCATCGATAGCGAGCAGGGTACGGATCACCGTAGGCTCCCCGAGCATCGTCAGCTGGATCACGGAACGTCAGCATTCAAACACGCCCTGGCCGGTTTCGCCCGTCGACGGACGGCGGCCGGCCGGGGCCGCCGGGTGGCGGCCCCGGCCACTGTCACATCCAGCCGTCACGGCGCGCGAGCAGGACCGCCTCCATCCGGTTGCGGGCACCCGTCTTGCGCATGATCGCCGACAGGTGGTTACGCACCGTGCCATGCGCCAGGAACAGCCGATGGGCGATCTCCTTGAGCGGCAGCCCCTCGGCCGCCATCCGCAGCACCTCGGCCTCCCGAGGCGTCAGCGGGCCCGTGGCGGGCCGCAACGCCGTCGCGGCGGCGGCCACGTCGATGACCCGCTCCCCTGCCGCGAGCGCCCGTACGGCCCGGACCAGCTCGTGCAGCGGCTCGTCCTTACCGACCAGTCCTTTCGCTCCCGCCGTCAGCGCCTCCTCCACCAGGCACCGGCCCCACCGGTCACTCAAGGCCAGAACCGCCGTCGCGGGTGCCGCCTCGGTGATCTCGGTGATCACCGCCACCGGCTCGGGCACGCCCGACGCCAGGTCGACAAGCACCACGTCCGGCAGGTGCCGGCGCACCATCGCGGGCAACTCACCGATACCCGTCACCTCGGCGACGACCTCGATGTCCTCCTCACCGGCCAGTGCCGCGCACAACGCACTGCGCAGCAGACCCATACTTTCGCCAACCACAACGCGGATCACCACGTAGCTCCGATCTGAGGTACGCGCCACGGCCGTCTCCCGGTCCCCTGGACGGGACTGCGCAGGTCGGCCAGACGCGAACGGACTGGGCCCGGCCCGTGGGACGTCGACTGGACGACCCCGGGCACCCGTACGACCACGCCGGGCGACCAGCCGGTGATTCCCGGCGGCGCGGGCGGGTCAGGGCGGACTCAGCCGGGTCGGGCGGCCACCCCGGGGAAACGGCCCGCGTGCCGGCGGGGCGAACAGACATCGGCCCGGACGCTGGCCGTCGCCGGCACCTGGCACCCGTCGAGGATCACCGCCCGCAGCGGCCCGGGACCGCCATCGGCACCGGCGACACCGTCGCCACCGGGCGGGTGAGGGCGCTGCGGAAAACCGGTCGGTGCCGGCGTAGACCCGGATCCAGCACCCGACGTGCCGGTCGAGGGCCGATGCCACCCGACCGCCACCCCGGCCACGGTCGCGGCCGACGTCACCTCCCCCGGTGGTGCGGCCCGTGGTGCTGCGGCGGGCGGCGGATCGGGCGCCAGCGGCCGGGCCGGCGGGGTCACACCCGCGACAGCGTCGCTGGTCGGTGCCCACGACGTCGATCTGTCCATTGTGTACGGGTCGGTGGCGGACCGTCCCGGCAGCACCGGAAGCGTGGGGGTGACCAGTTCCGTCAGCTGCGTGACCGGCGTCGTCACCGTTGCCACGCCGGACGAGACCGCCGCGACGACCGTGACCAGCACCGGCCGTACGACAGCCTCGGTTCGCCCGATGACGGCTTCCGTGGCGGGCAAGGCCGCGAGGCTCGCCGCCAGCAGCGAGTCTGCGCCCGTGGTGGGCAGGGACGCCAGGGCCGTCGTGGGCGGGGATGCCACGCCGGTCGCGGCCCGGGTCGCCTCCGGCAGTAGCGGCAGCTCCGCCCCATCGGCCGGGACCGGAGTCCGGTCGCCGACGACCGGTACGGTCGACCGGGCCGGCGGCGCCGCGAGCGCGCGCCCGACCGACGCGGGGTCCGCTGCCGAACGCTCGCCCAACGATTGGTCGCCCATCGGACGGTCACCCGGTGCACGGCCGGGGAGCGGCCGGTCAGCCGGTGAGCGGTCAGTCAGTGATCGGTCAGCCGGTGAACGGTTGCCCGCTGACGGGCCGGCGGACGGACCATCGGGCGCAGGCTCTCGGCTGCCACGCGCTGGTGGCGCCGCCGGGCGGTCCCCAGCCGGTCGGCCGCTCCGCGCCGTGCCCCTTCGCGCACCCCGCCGGTCATCCTGCCGACCGGCGTCCGGGGAACCCGGCGTCGCGCTCCGGCCCGCACCGGGATGCCGGGCCTCCGGGCGTTCGACGAGGTCGTTGATCAGATCATCGATGGGCGAGGTGGACCGGATCCGTTCGAGTTTGCGCTCGTCGGCGCCGACCGACGGCACAGCTGCGGTGTCCGCGCTGGCCGGGTCGCTCGACAGGGCACCGAGGAGGAACCCGACGCCGACGGCGGCGGCTCCCATAAAGGCGAAACGGGCGATGGTGGCCCCCAGACGCGCTGCCGAGGCGTCGGGCCCCCGCCGGGCGGCGGGTGGACGGCGGAACGTCGGACGGCGCACGGAGCCTCTCTCTCGCCGAGAACGTCGACTCATCGTATTCAGTCCCGTACCCAGTCGCTGACCGTGAACAACGCGGTGACGGATTGCCGACTGTCCGGCTGACGGCGGCACGGCCGTCAGATAGCCGCGCGGTTCGCTCCCCACACAAAGAGCGACAAGCCTTCCAGACGTGGAAGGCTTGTCGCTCTGGTGCCGCGAAGCGGTGCGGGTCAGGTCACGTCGTCGTAGCGTCGCTCGATCGACAGGGGCCGGGCCACCGGATCGGGGGCGTCGATCGGACTGACCCCGCCGACCGGCTGTCCCGCCTCCACCGGCTCCCGGTCGAACTCCAGCGGTGACGCCTCGTCGTCGGCGGTGTCGGCGTACAGCTCCTTGCCGCGTCCCTTCCGCCGATCGTTGAGGAACGCGACCCCGACCGCGATGAAGTAGAGCAGCGACAGGCACAGCGCCAGCAACGTCATGCCGAACGGCCCCGGGTCGGGCGTGGCCACCGCCGCGAACGCGAAGCAGACGAAGACCACGATCCGCCACCAGCTGAGCAGCCGCCGGGCGCTCACCACGCCGGTGAAGTTGAGCATCAGCAGGGTGAGGGGGAACTCGAACGCCACCCCGAAGAGCAGGATCATGGTGGTGACGAAGCTGATGTAGCGGGTGACTTCCAGCTGCGAGTCGGTGCCGGTGACACCGGCTTCGAGCAGGAACGCCAGGCCCTTGTCGACGACCAGGAAGGCGAGCACCGCGCCGGCGGCGAACAGCGGCGCCGCGATCGTCACGAAGACGTACGCCCACTTGCGCTCATGCCGGTGCAGCCCCGGCGCGATGAACGCCCACAACTGGTACAGCCAGACCGGGGCACCGAGGATCAGACCGATCCAGAGCGCCAGCTTGAGCTTGAGGATGAAACCGTCGGCGGGGGCGAGCATCAGGAACTGCTGGCACTCGCCGTCGACCATCATTCCCGGCAGCCGGCAGTACGGCTGTTTGAGCAGGTCGAACGCCGGCTGGGCGAGCAGGTAGCCCCCGATCAGCCCGACGACGATCGCCAGCGAGGCGCGAAACAGCCGATCGCGTAGCTCGCGGATGTGCTCGACGAGGGTCATCGAGCCGTCGGCGGCCCGCTCGAAGTTGCTCGGTCCGCGCTTGCGGAGTCCGAAGGCCACGGTTACCGGACCCGCGGATCAGTTCTCGCGGACGCGCTGCACCGGGTCGACGACCGGCTGCTGCACGGTGCCCTGGTAGGGCTGCTGCTGCGGTGGCGCCGCCTGCTGCGGCGGGTACGGCTGGTAGCCGGCCTGCGCGTCGGCCTTGCCGGCGAGGTCGCGGTCGTCGTCAGCAAGGCTCTTCGTCTCGGCCTTGATGATCCGCAGCGAGCGACCGAGGGACCGGGCGGCGTCGGGAAGCCGCTTCGCGCCGAAGAGCAGGATCAGCACGACCACGAGTACGGCGATGTGCCACGGCTTGAGGGCACCCATGTGAAGCTCCAGTCGCTTGTGCCAACGGGGGTGTTCCGCAGCCCATCGTACGTGCGACGAGGGCCGTTGCCACCCGCCGGGGCGGTGGTGGTTCGTCCCGGCGGGTGAAGTCTCGGCCAACCGCGAGTGTCCCGTCAACCAGGCGGCTGGATCATTCTGCGCGAAGTCGGCTCGCCGCGTGCAGGAGGACGCACCGTACGGGCAGAAACGCGCACCGCGCGTTCTCCGCCGGTGGACCGGCGGCTTCAGTCGCCGCGGCGGGCTTTGATCACGGTGAGCCGCCGCTGGGTCGTCTCCAGCCGGCTCTGCAACCCCTCCGCCCGCTGCTGGAGGCTCTCCGCCGCCTCACGCAGCGCCGTCGCCTCGTCGGCACGCCGCTGCAACGCCAGCGCCGCCCGACGCAGCCGGGGCAGTCGCGCCAACACGGGTCGTACCGCCAGGGCGAGCAGAACCAACGGCACCAGCACCAGCGCGAGCACGATCCACTTCAGCACGCCGGCCAGCCTACTGCCTGTCGCCGGCCGCCGCCGGGTCCGCGCCGGCCGGCACCGGCCGGGCGTACGCCTCCAGGGCCGCCACCGCCGACTCGTGGATCTGCCCGGCCAGCTCGGCCGGCGCGACGACCTCGACGTCCGGGCCGAGACCCAGCACGAACCGACGGGCCCAGCCGAGATCACTGACCCGCAGCGACACCACCCACCGTTCGCCGTCGGACTCGACCCGCTCGCAGGGGTAGTACTCGGTGATCCACCGCTCACCCCGGCCGATCCGCAACGTGATCAGCGGCAGGTCGGGCGAGGGCCGGAACGCCCCGTCGCGTAGATCCTGCGGTCGGGCCTGCGGCGGCACCACGGCCGGCTCGGCCAGCTCGGTGACGGCGTCGATCCGGTCGGCCCGGAACAGCCGCACCGCCTCGGCGCGACGGCACCACGCCTCCACGTACGTCCGGCCGCCGACCATCAGCACCCGCAGCGGGTCGATGACCCGCTCGGTGGTCTCGTCGCGGGTCGCCGTGTAGTACGTGATGCGCAGCGCGCGACCACCCTCCACCGCGGCGCGCAACTGCTCCACCCGCCCGGTGTCCCCGGGCAGCCGCACCTCCACCGGCGCGGCGACCAGGTCGCCGGCCGCGTCCTCGATCTTCGCGAGGGCCCGCTCGACCGCCTCCCGGTTGGCCACCCCGGGCGTCTCGGCGAGCATGCACAACGCCACCACCAGCGCCAGCGCCTCGTCCGGAGTGAGCCGCAGCGGCCGGTCGATGCCCGCGTCGTAGGTGATTGTCACCCGGTCACCGTCGAAGGCCATGTCGATCAGGTCACCCGGGCCGTACCCGGGCAGCCCGCAGACCCAGAGCAGCTCCAGATCCTCCCGCAACTGCCGCTCGGTGACGCCCAGGTCACCGGCCGCCTCGGCGATCTCGATCCCGGGCCGGGCGAGCAGGTACGGCACCAGGTTCAGCAGCCGGGCCAGCCGGTCCGCCGAGGCCCGGGAACCAGCACGCGCCGCCGGACGGGTCGGGCTGCTCATGGCACCACCGCCAGGGTGTCGTGTCGGGCGGCGATCTCCTTCAGCCGCTGGATGACCGCCTCCCGGACCTCGGGCGGGTCGACCACCCGCACGTCCGGCCCGTAGCCGACGAGGTGGCCGGCCAGCGAGCAGGCGTCGCCGTACGGCAGGACCAGCCGGTCCGCGTCCGACCCGGCGGTGACCTCGACCGCCCAGCGACGCAACCCGGCGGCGCGCCCGGGGGTGACCAGCACGGTCGCCCGGCCAGATCGCTCGACCGGGCCGGACCAGCGGGCCACGTGACTGATCAGGTCGACTCCGGTCGGGGGCTGGTAGGCGCCCGGCTCGCCGGTGGCCCGCACCGCACCCACCACCCGCGACAACCGGAAACAGCGGGTGGCGTCGCGATCCAGGTCGTGGCCGACCACGTACCACCGGCCCCGCCAGCACACCACACCCCACGGTTGCAGCCGGCGCCGCGCGGGCGCGTCGCGGTCCGGAATCCGGTAGTCGAAGCGGACCTCCCGCCGGTCGCGGGCGGCCGCGGTCAGTGGCGCGAACGCCGGATCGACCGTGACCATCGGCTCCAGCCCGAGGGTGGCCTGCGGGTCCACGTCCACGCCCGCGGCGCGCAGCTTCGCCAGCCCCGACGAGGCGGCAGCGGCCAGGCCGGCGTGTTGCCACAGCCGCGCGGCGATGCCGACCGCGGCGGCCTCGTCCGGCTGGAGGGGAATGTCGGGCAGCGCGTACTCCCGGCGGGCGATCCGGTACCCGGGCTCGGCGTCGAAGGCGCTCGCCGTCCCGGTCTCCAGCGGTACCCCCAGCTCCCGCAACTCGGCCTTGTCCCGCTCGAACTTGCGCTGGAAAGCCTCGTGCTCACGGGCGTCGTCCGGATCGTGCTCATAGCCGGGTACGGTCGCGGCGATCTGCGCGGCGGTCAGGAACCGCCGCGTTGACAGCAGGCAGATCACCAGGTTGACCAGGCGTTCGGTGCGGCTGCGCGACACCCCGTAGACGCTAGCAGCCCTGACCTCCCACGCAGGCACCCCACGCCCCCCACCTTCACTCCCCGTTCCCCCTCTCGTCGATCTTGCACTTGTGGTCGTCGATATGCGTCTTTTGAGGTGCTACGCGGGGGCAGAAAGTGCAAGATCGCGGGGTGGGGTGGGTGCGGGGTGGGGTGGGATGGGGGTTAGCGTGCGGGGGTGGTGCGGTGGCGGGCAGGTGCGGTGGTCGGGGTGCGTCGGCGGTGGGCCGGAGCGGTGGAGCTGGACGTCGAGGTGGACGGCGGCGGCTCGATGCGGGCGCTGGCCTATCCGGCACTGGTCGGTGAGCCCGAGCCGGGCGATCGGGTGCTGCTCAACGCCGGGGCGCTGCTGATGGGCCTGGGCACCGGCGGGTACGCCCTGGTCGTCGCGCTGCCGGAGCGGCTGCCGCCGGACCCGCCGCAGGCCCTCGACTCCCGCGACGCGGGTCATCTGGTCAAGGCCCGCTACACCCCGTTGCAGCCGATCCTGCTCGGTGTCGACGAGGAGGCGTCACCACATCGGGAGGTGCTGGCCGCGGCCGACGACCTGGCCGGTCTGCCGGTGGTCACCGCCGACCTGCACTCCGCGCTGCCGGCGATCCTGGCCGGCGTTCGGGTCGACGCGCCACAGGCGCGGGTGGCGTACCTGCTCACCGACGGCGGGGCGTTGCCCGCCTGGTTCTCCCGCACCCTCGCCGGGCTGAGCGACGAACTGGTCGGCACGATCAGCGTCGGGCAGGCGTTCGGCGGCGACCTGGAGGCCTCGACGCTGCACAGCGGGCTGCTCGCCGCCCGGCACGTGCTCGACGCCGACGTGGTGGTGGTGGCGCAGGGCCCGGGCAATCTCGGCACCGGCACCCGCTGGGGCTTCTCCGGGGTGGCCGTCGGTGAGGCGGTGAACGCCGTCGCCGCCCTCGGCGGCCGCCCGATCGGCTCGCTGCGGATCTCCGCCGCCGACCCGCGACCCCGGCACCGTGGCGTGTCGCACCACAGCCTCACCGCGTACGGCCGGGTGGCGCTGGCCCGTGCGGAGCTGGTGGTGCCGGCGGACCTGGAGCCGCTGCTGGCCGCCGAGGTCGACGCCGCGCTGAAACCGCTCGCCGAGCGGCACACCCTGGTGCGGGTGGACACCACCGGGCTGGACGCGGCGCTGCGACGCAGCCCGGTACCGCTGTCGACGATGGGGCGCGGGCTGGACGCCGACCACGCCTACTTCCTGGCCGCCGCCGCGGCCGGTCGGCACGCCGCCCGGCTGGCGGCGGAGCCGCCCCCGGCACCGGCCGGGCGCTGACCGGGGGCCCGCGCTGCTGCCGCCGGGGCCCCTGGCTGCGCCTCAGGCGAAGATGATCAGCGCGGCCCAGGCGCCCACGATCAGCGCCAGGGCGACGGCCAGCACCCAGGTGGGCACGGTGTACTCGCCGCGGCGGTTACGCTCGATCTCGGCGCGGATCTTGTCGCGGCGGCGTTCGAGCCAGCCCTGCCGCTGAGCGCCCGGGGAAGGAGGTTCCGGAGGAATCATGACCCCACCAGCCTACCCGGGGCCGGCCGGTCGGCACGGCCCCGGTCGACCGGTCACATGCTGGCGATCAGCCGTTCCACCCGCTCGTCGTACGCCCGGAACGGGTCCTTGCAGAGCACGGTCCGCTGCGCCTGGTCGTTGAGCTTCAGGTGCACCCAGTCGACGGTGAAGTCCCGCCGCTTCTCCTGGGCGTGCCGGATGAACTCACCGCGCAGCCGGGCCCGGGTGGTCTGCGGCGGCGTCTCCTTGGCCTCGAAGATCTCCGGATCGGTGGCCACTCGGTCCACGTCGCCGCGCCGCTCCAGCAGCGCGTAGAGGCCCCGACCCCGACGCAGGTCGTGGTACGCCAGATCCATCTGCGCCACCCGGGGGTGCGACAGCGGCAGGTCGTGCTTGCGCTGGTAACGCTCGATCAGCCGCAGCTTCGTCACCCAGTCGATCTCCCGGGAGACCGGTTCCAGGTCACCGGTCTCCACCGCCCGCAGCACCCGACCCCACAGCTCGACCACCCGCTTGGCGGTCTGGTCGCCGCCCCGGCGCTCGACGAACTCGGTGGCCTTGGCGAGGTACTCCTGCTGGATCTCCAGGGCGCTGATCTCCTTGCCCGAGGCCAGCCGCACCTTCCGCCGGCCGGTGATGTCGTGCGACACCTCCCGGATCGCCCGGATCGGATTCTCCAGGGTGAGGTCGCGCATCACCACGCCACCCTCGATCATCCGCAGCACGATGTCGGCGGTGCCGACCTTGAGCAGCGTGGTGACCTCGTTCATGTTGGAGTCGCCGACGATGACGTGCAGCCGGCGGTAGCGTTCCGCGTCAGCGTGCGGCTCGTCGCGGGTGTTGATGATCGGGCGGCTGCGGGTGGTCGCCGAGGAGACGCCCTCCCAGATGTGCTCGGCCCGCTGCGACAGGCAGTAGACCGCGCCGCGCGGCGTCTGCAACACCTTGCCGGCACCGCAGATCAGCTGCCGGGTGACCAGGAACGGGATCAGCACGTCGGCGAGCCGGCCGAACTCACCGTGCCGGGACACCAGGTAGTTCTCGTGGCAGCCGTACGAGTTGCCGGCCGAGTCGGTGTTGTTCTTGAACAGATAGATCTCCCCGGCGATGCCCTCGTCGTGCAGCCGCTTCTCCGCGTCGATGAGCAGCCCCTCCAGGATCCGCTCACCGGCCCGGTCGTGGGCGACCAGGTCGACCACCGAGTCGCACTCCGGGGTGGCGTACTCGGGGTGTGAGCCGACATCCAGGTAGAGCCGGGCGCCGTTGCGCAGGAAAACGTTGCTCGACCGGCCCCAGGACACGACCCGGCGGAAGAGGTACCGGGCCACCTCGTCAGGGGACAGCCGCCGCTGTCCGCGGTAGGTACAGGTGACGCCGTACTCGGTCTCCAGACCGAAGATTCGCCGTTCCATGATGAGACATTAGCCGTACGGAGGCCCTGTTCGTCACTGTCGGGGACGTGCCGGCCTCAGCCGTCGGTGGAACCGGCCATGGCGGAGAGAGTCTCGACGTACCGACGGCACGTGTCGTACTCCGGCAGCAGCCCGGCCGCCCGAGCCTGCGCCAGGGTGGGCGCGGCGGCGTCGCGGGCGGACAGCTGCGCCCCGGTGGTCGGCCATTCGATGCCCAACTCCCGGTCCAGCGGGTGCACGGTGTGCTCGGCCGACGGGTTGTACGTGGTCGAGCAGAGGTAGGTCAGGGTGGCGTCGTCGGTCAACGCGCAGAACCCGTGGCCGAGCCCCTCGGCCAGGTAGACCGCGCGCCGGTCGACGTCGTCCAGGCGCACCCCCTCCCACCGGCCGAAGGTGGGCGAGCCGAGCCGCAGGTCGACGATCACGTCCAGCACGGCCCCCCGCACACAGGTGACGTACTTCGCCTGCCCCGGTGGCACGTCGGCGAAGTGGATACCGCGCACCACGTCACGGGCCGAGATGGACAGGTTGCCCTGGGCCAGCCGCAGCGGATGCCCGACCGCCTCGACCAACCGGTCGAAGCGGTACCACTCCAGGAACAGCCCGCGCGGGTCGCCGTGCTGCCGCGGGGTGATCTCCCAGGCACCCTCGACGCTCAACGGCCGCAGCTTCATCGGACCGCACCCGCCCCACGGAACTCACCGGTCGGTTCCTGCCGCCCCCCACCGGCGAGCAGATCGAGCAGGTAGTCGCCATAGCCGCTGCGGGTCAGCGGCTCGGCCAGGGCACGCAACTGCGCGTCGTCGATCAGCCCGGCCCGCCAGACGGCCTCCTCGACACAGCCGATCTTCATGCCCTGTCGTTCCTCGATCACCCGGACGAACTCCGCGGCCTGCACCAGCGAGGCGAACGTGCCCGTGTCCAGCCAGGCGGTCCCCCGGTCCAGCACGGTGACCGACAGCTCACCCCACCGCCGGTACGCCTCGTTCACCGCCGTGATCTCCAACTCGCCCCGGGCGCTGGGGGTGAGCCCCCGGGCGATCTCCACCACCCGGTTGTCGTAGAAGTACAGGCCGGGCACCGCGTACCGGGACGTCGGGCGCTGCGGTTTCTCCTCGATCGACAGCACCCGACCCTCGGCGTCGAAGTGCACCACGCCGTACGCCTGCGGATTGGCCACCGGGTAGGCGAAGATCCGGCCACCCACCGGCTCGCCCGCCGCCGCCAGCTGCCGGCCCAGGCCCACCCCGTGGAAGATGTTGTCGCCGAGGATCAACGCCACCGACTCGTCGCCGATGAAGTCCGCGCCGAGCAGGAACGCCTGCGCGATGCCCTCCGGGCGAGGCTGGGCGACGTACTCCAACCGGAGCCCGAACTGAGCGCCGTCGCCGAGCAGCCGCTGGAACTGGCCCTGCTCCTCCGGCGTAGTGATCACCAGGATCTCGTGTATCCCGGCCATCACCAGGGTGGAGAGCGGGTAGTAGATCATCGGCTTGTCGAAGACCGGCATCAGCTGTTTCGACACCGCCCGGGTGATCGGCCACAGCCGGGACCCGGTGCCACCGGCGAGCAGGATTCCACGCACCCGCGGCAGCCTACCGGCAATCGGACGCGCAGCCCCGCCTCGCCTGCACTGTCGATGTGGCCGTTTCGCGTAGACTTTCGGACCCGTGAGGATCCTGGTCACCGGCGGCGCCGGCTTCATCGGTTCGGAATACGTCCGGACGCTGCTCGGCGTCCCCGGTGGCGGCGCGGCGGGCGTGCCGGCGTGGAAACCGCCCCAGGTCACCGTGCTCGACGCGCTCACCTACTCCGGCAACGTGGCCAACCTCGCGCCGGTGGCCGACGACCCCCGGTTGCGCTTCGTGCAGGGCGACATCCGTGACCACGACGTCGTCGACCGGGCTGTCGCCGGGCAGGACGTCGTCGTGCACTTCGCCGCCGAGTCCCATGTCGACCGTTCGATCGCCGGCGCCGCGCCCTTCGTCACCACGAACGTCCTCGGTACCCAGAACCTGCTCGACGCCGCGCTGCGCCACGGCGTCGCCCGGTTCGTGCACGTCTCCACCGACGAGGTCTACGGCTCCATCGCCGACGGCGCCTGGACCGAGGACTGGCCGCTGGCCCCCAACTCCCCCTACTCGGCGTCGAAGGCCGGCTCCGACCTGCTCGCTCTGTCCTACCACCGCACCCACGGCCTCGACGTGGTGGTGACCCGCTGCTCCAACAACTACGGGCCCTACCAGTACCCGGAGAAGGTCATCCCGCTGTTCGTCACCAACCTCCTCGACGGACACCGCGTCCCGCTCTACGGCGACGGCGGCAACGTACGCGACTGGCTGCACGTGCACGACCACTGCCGCGGCATCGCCCTCGTGCAGGACAAAGGTCGCGCCGGCGAGATCTACCACATCGGTGGCGGCACCGAACTGACAAACAAGGAACTGACCGCCCGGCTCCTCGACGCCTGCGGCGCCGGCTGGGACCGCGTGACACCCGTCGCCGACCGCAAGGGACACGACCGCCGCTACGCCCTCGACATCACCAAGATCAGCAAAGAGCTAGGGTACGCCCCCAGCATCACCCTCGACACCGGTCTCGCCGAGACCGTCCGCTGGTACCGGGACAACCGCGACTGGTGGGAGCCACTGAAAGCAGCGAACGCGTGAGATTCCTGGTGACCGGGGCCGGCGGGATGCTCGGACGCGACCTGGTCGACGTCCTCGCCGCGCGACCGGAACACCGTCTCACCGCGGTCACCCGCACCGAACTGGACATCACCGACAGCGTCGCCGTGCACGCCGCCGTCGACGGGCACGACGTGGTGGTCAACACCGCCGCCTGGACCGACGTCGACGGCGCCGAGGCGCACGAGTCGGCGGCCACCGCCGTCAACGGCGACGCTGTCGTCCACCTCGCCACCGCGTGCGCCGCGCACGGCGCCCGCCTGCTGCAACTGTCCACCGACTACGTCTTCGACGGCACCGCCACCACCCCCTACCCCGAGGACGCGCCGACCGCCCCGCTCAACGCGTACGGTCGCGGCAAGCTCATCGGGGAACAGGCCGTCACCCGGCTGCTGCCCGACACCGGATACGTGGTGCGTACCGCCTGGCTCTACGGCACCCACGGCCGCAACTTCGTCACCACCATGCTCGACCTGGCCGACCGACGCGACACCCTCGACGTCGTCGACGACCAGCACGGCCAGCCAACCTGGTCCCACGCCCTCGCCCGCCACCTGGTCAGGCTCGCCGAGGCCGCCCACAGCGGACACGCCGCACCCGGGATCTACCACGGCACCTGCGCCGGCGAGACCACCTGGTTCGACCTGGCCCGCGCCGTGTTCGCCCGGCACGGCCTCGACCCGGACCGGATCCGCCCCACCACCAGTTCCCGGTTCGTGCGACCCGCCCCCAGGCCGACGTACAGTGTGCTGGCGCACGGCCGGTGGGCCGAGGCCGGGCTGCCGCCGCTGCCCGACTGGCACGCCGCCCTGGTCGACGCGTTCATCCCCACCGCCCCACGCTTCCCGCGGAGGGTCGTATGAAGCTCACCCTGGTCACCGGCCTGACCGGCCTGCTTCTGCTGGCCACGATCGTCGAGCTGCTGCGCCGCCGCCAACTACGCGAGAAGTACGGCATGCTCTGGCTCGGCCTGCTGTTCGTGGTGATCCCGCTGTCGCTGTTCCCCCGGCTGCTCGACGGCGTCGCCGACCTGCTCGGCGTCGCCTCCGGCGTCAGCCTGGTGCTGTTCCTCGGCATCGTCTTCCTCCTGCTGGTCTGCATCCATCTCAGCTGGGAGGTCAGCGCGCTGGAGGAGGAGACCCGCACCCTCGCCGAGGAGTTCGCCCTGCTCCGCGCCGAAGTCGAAGCCGAACGGACGGAACGGGCGGAGTGGACCCGACGCTTGGACCGGACGGAAGTGGTCTCCCGCGATGGTTGACGGCGAACGACTCCTCATCATCATTCCGGCGTTCAACGAGGCCGCCTCCATCGGCGACGTCGTCGGCGAGATCCGCGGCGAACTACCCACAGCGGACGTGCTCGTCGTCGACGACGGCTCCACCGACCACACCGCCGCCGTCGCCATCACCGCCGGTGCCCGCGTCGCCCGGCTGCCCTACAACCTCGGCGTCGGTGGCGCCATGCGGCTCGGCTACCGCTACGCCCACGAACACGACTACGACGCCGCCGTGCAGGTCGACGCCGACGGGCAACACGACCCCCGGTACGTGCCGAAGCTTGTCGACCTGCTCGGCGACCACGACCTGGTCATCGGGGCCCGGTTCGCCGGCGAGGGCGAATACACCGTACGCGGCCCCCGCCGCTGGGCGATGGCCGTGCTGTCGCTGGTGCTGTCCGGCCTGGCCGGCACCACACTGACCGACACCACAAGCGGCTTCCGGGCCGCAAACCGACGGATGATCGAGATGTTCGCCCACTGGTACCCCGTCGAGTACCTGGGCGACACCGTCGAGACGCTTGTGCACGCCGCCCGGCGCGGCTACCGGATCCAGCAGGTCCCGGTCGCCATGCGCCGTCGGATGGCCGGCACCCCCAGCCACTCCCCCACCCGGGCGATGATCTACCTCGGCCGGGCCCTGGCCGTCCTCACGCTCGCCCTCATCCGCCGGTGATCCGCCGCCTGCTCCGCTTCGTCCCACCCGGCACGGTCGGCGTCGGCATCGGCCTCGCCGTGGTCGGACTGGCCTCGTACGTCCACCTCGCCGTGGCCGGGCACAACCTCGACGCCGCCGACTACTCCTCACTGTCGGTGCTCTGGTCCGTCGTGTTCACCCTCGGCATCGGCGTGTTCTTCCCCGTCGAGCAGGAAGTCGCCCGCCTCGTCGCGGCCCGGCGCACCCGCGACCTGCAACCCGGGCCGGTACTGGCCCGCGGCGCCGCCGTCGCCGCCGCCGTGCTCGGCCTGCTCCTGGTGCTCACCGTCGGTGGCGCAGACTTTCTCACCGATCGGCTCTTCGACGGCGACCCGGCGATGGTGCCCGCCCTCGGTGGCGCACTCGCCGCACTCGCCGTCGCACACACCAGCCGAGGTGTGCTCGCCGGCCTGCGCCGCTTCGGCTGGTACGGCACCCAACTCGGCCTCGACGGCGGACTGCGCATCGGCCTGGTCGCCGCCCTCGCGGTCGCCGGCGTGGACTCCCCCGTCGCCTACGCGCTGGTCCTGGTCGCGGCACCGCTGGCCGCCGTCGCGCTGACCGTCGCGCCGGTCGCCCGGACGGCCGGCCGTGGACCGACGGTCCCGTGGCCGCCGCTGCTACGCGGACTCGCGCTGCTCACCGTCTCCAGCCTGCTCGCCCAGGTGGTCGTCAACGTCGGAGTGATCAACGTACGGCTGCTCGACCCGGCCGAGGTCGCCACCGCCGGCGCGCTGCTCTCCGCGCTGGTGCTGGTCCGCATACCACTGTTCGTCTTCGGCTCGATGCAGGCCGCGCTGCTCCCCGGCCTGTCCACCGCCGCCGCCACCGGCGACGAACCGGCCTTCCGTGCCCTGCTCCGCCGATCCCTGGCCGTCGTCACCGCCCTCGGGGCCCTCGGCGGCATCCTCGCCGCCCTGTTCGGCCCGGCGCTCGTGCGAGCTCTCTTCGACACCCCCGACGTCCTCGGCCACGGCGACTTCGCCTGGCTCTCGGTGGCCACCCTGGCGTACCTGTGGGCGATGGTGCTCGGTCAGGCCCTGCTGGCCCGCGCCCGGCACCGCGCCCAGGCCCTGGCCTGGACCATCGGCGTCGCCGCGCTGGTCCTCGCGACCCTGCCTCCGCTTCCCGTCGCGCTGCGCGTCGAACTCGGCTACACCGTCGGTTCCGTGGTGGCCGCCGCCGCCATGATCACCCTGCTGCGCCGTCGCCGGGCCACCCCACCCGCCCCACCGGTCGCCGCGCCGATGCCCGCCACCACCAGCGGAGGAACCCCATGAGACCGCCCCGCGTCACCGCCGTGATGCTCGCCTACGGCGCCGAGCCCTGGCTGGTTGACGCCGCACGGGCCGTACTGGCCAGCACCGGCGTCGACGTCGAGCTGGTCGTGGTCGACAACGGCTGCACCGGCCACGGCATCGACGTGGTCAAGGGCCTGCCCGGCGTACGAGTCATCCGGCCGGAGGTGAACACCGGCTACTCCGGCGGCTGCAACGTCGGTGCCGCCGACGCCACCGGCGAGTGGCTGGCCTTCGTCAACTCCGACGCCATCGTGGCCCCCGACGCCCTCGCCCAGGTCGTCGCGGTGGCCGCCGAGCCAGGGATCGGCGCCGCCATGGCCTCCATCCGGCTCGCCCACGACCCCGACCTGATCAACACCTCGGGCAACCCGCTGCACTTCACCGGCCTGTCCTGGGCCGGCGGCAACGGCGAACCGGCCAGCGCCCACGCGAAGCGCACCGCCGTACCCTCGCTGAGCGGCTGCTGCTTCGTCATCAGCCGCCACCGCTGGGAAGAACTCGACGGCTTCCCCGACGCGTACTTCGCCTACCACGAGGACACCGAACTCAGCCTGCGGCTGTGGCAGCGCGGCCTACGGCTGGAGTACGTGCCCGACGCCGTCGTCCTGCACCACTACGAGTTCTCCCGCAACGACCTCAAGCTCTACCTGGTCGAACGCAACCGCCTGCTCACCCTGCTCACCGCGTACCAGGGCCGGACCCTGGCGCTGCTGGCACCGATGCTGCTGCTCACCGAACTCGCCATGCTCGCCACCGCGCTGGTGGGCGGCTGGGGACGCCAGAAGACCCGCGGCTGGGCGTGGCTGTGGCGTCACCGGAACTGGATCCGCGCCCGTCGACGCCGCCTCCAGGCCGAGCGCACCGTCGGCGACGGCGCCCTCGCCGACCTGATGACCGCCCGCGTCGCCCCGTCGAACGTGCCGGTCCCACCCGGGATGGGTGTCTTCAACGCGGTCGCCGCCGCGTGGTGGGCAGCCGCCCGGCCACTGCTCGCCCGCCGCTGACCCGCCCCGAAACCGCCCACCGTAAGCCGACCGTCGACCCCGAACGAGACAGCGCCCGACACGGTCGAAACCGCTCGGGCGCCACCATCGTTCGGGGTGAAGATCAGGTGCCGGAGTTGTCGCCCGGCTTGTCCTCCAGATCAGCGGAGCCAGCCGAGGTGGTCGGCTTGTGCCCCTCCTCGGTCGGCGTGGTCGGGGTCTGCGCCCGATCACCCTGCGCCGACCCGCCGGCCGCATCGCCGTCCAGCAGAGCGGTCAACGCGGCCCCGGTGATCCGCCGGAAGGTACGACCCACCCGGCTACGGTCCAGGATCGCGACCTCCAACTGGTCGCCGGCGATCGTACGGGCGGCACCGCCCTCGCCGCCGACGCTGCCCAGCGCCTGCACCGCCACCTTGACCGCGTCGGCGAGCGACATGTCCGGCCGATGGTTCGACTTCAGCACCCCGGAGATCGCCTCGGCCTGACCGCCCATCGCCATCCGGCCCGGCTCGTCGGTCACCGACCCGTCATAGGTGCACCGGTACAGCGAGTCCTCCTCCGGCGTGGCACCCACCTCCGCCACGCAGATCTCCACCTCGAACGGCTTCGACTGCTCGGTGAAGATGGCACCGAGAATCTGCGCGTACGAGTTGGCCAGTGCCAGACCGGTCACGTCCCGGCGGTCGTAGCTCAGACCGTTCAGATCGGCCATCCGCACACCCGCCCGGCGCAGGTTCTCGAACTCGTTGTACCGCCCCACGGCGGCGAAACCGATCCGGTCGTAGATCTCGCTGACCTTGTGCAGCGTGCTGGAGAGATTCTCGGCAACGAAGAGCACCCCGCCGGTGTAACTGACGACCACCGAGCTGCGTCCCCGAGCGATGCCCTTGCGGGCCAACTCGGAACGGTCGCGCATGATCTGTTCGGGCGAGGCGTAGAACTGCATGGCCACGGCGGCGGCTCTCCTTCGGGCGGTACTCGGGAAACGGGATCAGCTGCGGGCGCTGGCGGCTCAGCCGCCCGGATTCTCCATCCGACCGGCGACGACGCTCTCCGCGATCGCCGAGGTCTCCGCGTCGGTCAGCCGGTGCGTGCCCTCCGCCGTCGCGGTCATCACCACCGGGTAGATCCGCCGCGTCAGGTCGGGACCGCCGGTCGCGGTGTCGTCGTCCGCGGCGTCGTAGAGCGCCTCGACCGCCAACCGCACCGCGTCGTCCACGGACAGCCCGGTCCGGTACCGCTTCTTCAACGCCGACTTGGCGAACAGCGAACCCGAGCCGATGGCGTCGTAGCCGGTCTCCTCGTACGGGCCGCCGGTGACGTCGAAACTGAAGATCCGCCCGGCCCGCGCCGGATCGCTGGCCGCCAGGTCGATACCGGCGAAGAGCGGAATCACCGCCAGCCCCTGCATAGCCGCACCCAGATTGCCGCGAATCATCGAGGCGAGCCGGTTCGCCTTGCCGTCGAGGGAGAGCATCGCGCCCTCGATCTTCTCGTAGTGCTCCAGCTCCACCTGGAACAGCCGCATCAGCTCGATGCCAATCCCGGCGGTGCCGGCGATGCCCACCAGCGAGTACGCGTCGGCGGGGTGCACCTTCTCGATGTCCCGCTGGGCGATCAGGTTGCCCATGGTGGCCCGCCGGTCACCGGCCATCACGACGCCACCGGACGCGGCGATGGCCACGATCGTGGTGGCGTGCGGGGCCAGATCGGCGGCCATGCCCGGGGGCAGCGCCCGACGGCCCGGCAGCAGCTCGGGGGCCACCTTGCTCAGGAATGCCGTGAAGGAGGACGTCCCCGCGTTGGTGAACACATCTGGAAGACGCCCGGATGGATCAAAACCCGCTGCCACGTGGTTCCTCTCAGGTACGTGATGGCCCTGGCCAGCCTCGTCGGACTGTCACGGAACTGGCCAAGACCACCGTTGCAGTTGAAGCAGAGTATCCCGCGCACCCACCCGGTGCGATGATCGTGGTCCACATGTTCCGGATCGGGGTCACCGCAGACCGCGCAGACACCGCCCTGCTCGGCCAGCAGCTCGTCGAACTCCTGTTGCCCGATGCCGTACCGCCGCCGCAGGTGGTACTCGCGCGTGCCGCCGTACAACCGCTGGGCGGTCTCCTTACCCCGTGCGTTGTGGCAGGGCTTGCAGTAACTGTGCCGTCCGCTGGCCTTCCGAGTGGTGCTCGGGAAGTCACCCAACGGCTTGATCTGCTCGCAGTCCGGGCACCACTTCAGACCCTGGCTCACCGGCGTTGCCGACCTCCGTGCGGGGGCGACGCCACGCTTGCGGCGACTGGCCTCCGAACGGGCTGTCGCACACGCCTTGCAGTAGCAGGCGCGACCGTCGACCCGGCGGCTGTTACGGTGAAACTCGGTGAGGGGCAGCGTGCGTTGGCACTGTGGGCAAATCTTGTCCGACCCGATGGGCGAATCGGACATATACCTCATTCACCCCCTTTCTGGACATAGCCCCTCACGAATTCTTCGGCGTTTTCTTCGAGGACGGAGTCGATCTCGTCGAGCAGGTCGTCGACGTCCTCGGTGATCTCGGCGTGCCGCTCGGCGACCTCCGGGTTCGCCTCGACGGTGACGTCCTCGACCTCTTCGCCCTGACGGGACTTGCCCGACTGCGACTGACCGCCGCTGTCACGAGTGGCCATCGTTGCCTCCTCCACGATCTCCCTGCGATGAACTTACCTCGCGGGAGCGACGAAACGTTCCCCGCGCGCCGGTACCGGCGCGCGGGGAACGAACAGCTGATGGACGTGAGCCGGTGGGTCAGCCGCCGGTCAGGGTCTCCAGCAGATCCTTGGCGCTGGCACAGCGGTCGAACAACTCACCGACATGCCGCCTGGTGCCGCGCTCCGGCTCCATCATCGGCACCCGCACCAACGACTCGCGACCAACATCGAAGATCACTGAATCCCAGCTGGCGGCGACCACTTCGGAGGCGTACTGGGCCAGGCAGCGCCCCCGGAAGTAGGCCCGGGTGTCCTCGGGCGGCTCCGTCATCGCCGTACGGCTCTCCTCGTCGCTGAGCAGCGTCTTCATCGACCCGCGGGAGACCAGCCGGTGGTAGAGGCCCTTCTCCGGGCGTACGTCGGAATACTGCAGGTCGACCAGTTGGAGCTTGTGCGAGCCCCAGCCGAGCTTCTCCCGCTCCCGGTAGCCCTCCAGCAGCCGCAGCTTCGCCACCCAGTCCAGCTCGTCGGCGCAGAGCATCACATCGCGCCCCAGCCGGTCGAGCACGTCTTCCCACCGGTCCAACACGTCGGCGGTCTGCTCGTCGACGTCGTTGCCGTAGCGGTCGTCGACGAACGCGCGCACCCGCTCCAGGTAGGCCCACTGCACGTCCATGGCGGTCAGCCGGCGTCCGTCGCGCAGCCGCATCAGGTGCGACAGCGACGGGTCGTGACTGACCGCGCGCAGTTCGCCGACCGGGTCGGCGATGCCGAGGTCGGGGCCGAGTGCCTTCTCCTCGATCATCGTGAGGATCAACGCGGTGGTGCCCACCTTGAGGTAGGTGGAGATCTCCGAGAGGTTCGCGTCTCCGATGATGACGTGCAGCCGGCGGTACTTGTCCGCGTCGGCGTGCGGCTCGTCGCGAGTGTTGATGATCGGCCGCTTGAGCGTGGTCTCGAGGCCGACCTCGACCTCGAAGAAGTCGGCCCGCTGCGAGATCTGGAAGCCGCTCTGGCCACCGTCCTGGCCGATGCCGACGCGGCCGGCGCCGCAGACGACCTGCCGGGTCACGAAGAACGGCGTCAGGTACGCCACGATGTCGGCGAACGGCGTCTGCCGGCGCATGAGGTAGTTCTCGTGCGCGCCGTAGCTGGCGCCCTTGTTGTCGGTGTTGTTCTTGTAAAGGTGGATCGGTGCCGTGCCGGGGATCGTGGCGGCCCGCCGCGCCGCCTCCGCCATCACCCGCTCCCCCGCCTTGTCCCAGCGGACGACGTCGCGGGGGTTGGTCACCTCGGGGGTGGAGTACTCCGGGTGGGCGTGGTCGACGTACAGCCGTGCCCCGTTTGTCAGGATCACGTTGGCCAGGCCGAGGTCCTCGTCGGCGAGCGCCTCGGCCGGGTCGTAGGCCGCGCCGGAGTAGGTGAAACCCCGGGCGTCCCGCAGCGGTGACTCCTCTTCGTAGTCCCACCGGGCCCGGCCACCGCGGTTCAGTTCCGGTCGGGCGCCGTAGGCGTTGACCACCTGGGAGGAGGTGACCATCGGGTTGGCGCCGGCCTGGCCGGGCACGGAGATGCCGTACTCGACCTCGGTGCCCATGATTCGTCTAACGCTCATCGACCTACCCGCTTCGTTTGCCCGACCGGTCCCCGTCATGTCGAGCGTAGTCGCCACTTCGCCAACCGGGGGCGTGGCGGTGGGGCGGGTCCGCCCCCGGGACCGGGGTGGCGGGCCTTGTGCGACACGGTCCGGGAGTACGACGGGGCCCGCGACGTGGTGCGTCGCGGGCCCCGGTGGCGCCGGCCGGTCAGAGATACTGACCGGTGTTGCTGGCGGTCTCGATGGAGCGTCCGGCCTCGGTGCCCTTGCCGCCGGAGACGAGCGTGCGGATGTAGACGATCCGCTCGCCCTTCTTGCCGGAGATGCGGGCCCAGTCGTCCGGGTTCGTGGTGTTGGGCAGGTCCTCGTTCTCGCGGAACTCGTCGACGCAGGCGTCGAGCAGGTGCTGCAGGCGCAGTCCCTTGCGTCCGGAGGTGAGGAACTCCTTGATGGCCATCTTCTTGCCCCGGTCGACGATGTTCTGGATCATCGCGCCGGAGTTGAAGTCCTTGAAGTACAGGACTTCCTTGTCACCGTTGGCGTAGGTGACCTCCAGGAAGCGGTTCTCCTCCGTCTCCGAGTACATCCGCAGCACCACCGCGTCGATCATGGCGGCGACGGTGGCCTGGGGGTCGCTGCCGTGTTCGGCCAGGTCGTCGGCGTGCAGCGGCAGGCCGGGGAGGATGTACTTGGAGAAGATGTCCTTGGCCGCCTCGGCGTCCGGACGCTCGATCTTGATTTTCACGTCGAGTCGTCCAGGACGCAGGATCGCCGGGTCGATCATGTCTTCCCGGTTGGAGGCGCCGATGACGATGACGTTCTCCAGCCCTTCGACACCGTCGATCTCGCTGAGCAGCTGCGGCACGATGGTGTTCTCCACGTCGGAGGAGACACCGGAGCCGCGGGTGCGGAAGACCGAGTCCATCTCGTCGAAGAAAACGATGACCGGCGTGCCTTCGCCGGCCTTCTCCCGAGCCCGCTGGAAGATCAGACGGATGTGCCGCTCGGTCTCGCCGACGTACTTGTTGAGCAGCTCGGGGCCCTTGATGTTGAGGAAGAAGCTGGTGTGCTTCTCCTCGCCCCGCCGCTCGGCGATCTTCTTGGCGAGCGAGTTGGCGACCGCCTTGGCGATCAGGGTCTTTCCGCAGCCGGGCGGGCCGTACAGCAGGATGCCCTTCGGCGGACGCAGCTGGTGCTCCCGGAACAGGTCCGCGTGCAGGAACGGCAACTCCACCGCGTCGCGGATCTGCTCGATCTGGGAGTGCAGGCCGCCGATGTCGGTGTAGTCGACGTCCGGCACCTCCTCCAGCACGAGTTCCTCGACCTCACTCTTCGGAATCCGCTCGTACGCGTACGCCGAGCGAGGTTCGATCATGAGCGAGTCGCCGGCCCGGATCGGACTGCCGATCAGGGTCTCGGCCAGGTGCACGATGCGTTCCTCGTCGGAGTGCGAGACCACCAGCGCCCGATCGCCCGGCGCGCCTTCGGGACCGGCGAGGATCTCCTTGAGCATGACCACCTCGCCGACCCGCTCGTAGCCGAACGCGTCGACGATGTTGAGCGCGTCGTTGAGCAGGACCTCCTGGCCGCGCCGAAGCTCGTCGACGTCGAGCGAGGGCGAGACGGCCACGCGCAGTTTCCGTCCGCCGGTGAAGACGTCAACCGTGCCGTCGTCGTGCTTGGCCAGGAAGACGCCGTAGCCACTTGGGGGTTGAGCGAGCCGGTCGATCTCCTCCTTGAGCGTCACGATCTGCGCGCGAGCTTCCTTGAGGGTGCTCACGAGCCGTTCGTTGTTCTCGGTCAGCCGCGCCAACTGCGCCTGGGTGGCGGCCAGCCGCTCTTCGAGCTGCCGGACGTGTCGGGGGCTCTCGGTCAACTTGCGCCGCACCAGAGCGAGTTCCTCTTGAAGGAACGCGACCTGCGTGGAGAGATCGTGGGCCTCCTTCTCCCACCGTGCGGCGCGCGAGTCCGCGTCGTCGCTGCGTGCCACGTCCCACCTCCCCGGGGGGCTTGAACGTTCTGACCTAACACTAGCCGCTATGAGCCCGATTCGGTCCTCCGCAACGCGCCCGTCACCGAAGCTTGATCGCCAAGGGTGGGTCGACGGGCGCATACGGGCATTCGGGTACCGTCGAGGGGTGGGACGGGAGAACATGGGGGGTGCACCGGTGGCCGAGGTCGCGACCGACCAGCTGCAGGTCTGGGTCGACCAGGATCTGTGCACGGGCGACGGGCTGTGCGTGCAGTACGCGCCGGAGGTCTTCGAGTTCGACGTCGACGGGTTGGCTTACGTCAAGGGTCCCGACGGTGAGCTGGTGCAGGCACCGGGCGGCCGGGTGGACGTGCCGGAGCACCTGCGCCTCGAGGTGATCGACTCGGCGAAGGAGTGCCCGGGCGAGTGCATTCACGTCGTACGCGGCAGCGACGGCGTCGAGGTCGCCGGACCGGAGGCCGAGGACTGACCCGCTGATCCCGGAGTCACCCGGTCGGGCTACAGCAACGGGCGACCGACCACCGAGGCGACCAGCCGGGCAAACTCCTCCAACCGGGCGATCTGTCCGGCGCCGCCGTCGTCGAGCGTCTTGCCGAAGCGCAGTGCGTCGTGCCGCGGGCCGCCTGCGCTCTCCTCGCCCGGCGGCGACTCGTCGAGCGAGGTCAGCAGCAGGTAGACGTCGATGCTGTCGACCCGGATCTCCCCGTTGTCGTGGCGGAACAGCCGGCGTCGGCAGCCGACCTCGGTGACCGAGGAGACCGGCACCACCCGCAGCGAGGAGGTCATCGAGCCGGGCGGCCCCTCCCCCGGTGGCACGTCCTCGCCGTGCCAGAGCACCAGGCGGCTGCCGTCGCAGACGACGACCTCCTGCCACACGCCGTTCACCTCGTTGACGAAGCGTTCCAGGGTGAAGCCGAGCACCGACGCCCCGCGCAGGACGCCGCCGAGCGCTTCCAGGGCGACGTCGGGGTCACGCAGGTAGGCGCGCGCCGCGGATTCCAGGTCGGTGTACGGAGACCAGTCGGGGAAGACCGCGGGCAGGTCGCCACCGCCGAATCCGGGACGGCTCATGCCGGCCCTCCGCTGCGCTGCGGGCTGACATTGCGCTGCGGACCAGCATGAGGCACTGAGGCGCTGAGTTGATGATTCGCTCGCTGACGCTCACTCATCGGATCACCTCCGCCGTCACGGCCTGTCCGTCTCCTGCGCCACGTCGGGTCTTGTCTGCTCGGCGGACGCCTCGTGGGGCGGTACGGCCGCCTGCCGGGCCGCCTCCACCTCGCGTAGCGCCTGGCGGCGTTGCGCGTACGCCTCGGTGCCCTTGCTGGGTTTGCGACGCCGGGGCGGGGCGGTGACTCCCGGGGCGAGCTTACGCGCGGAGACGAGGAAGGCCGTGTGGGCGATCATCCGGTGGTCGGGGCGGACCGCCAGCCCTTCGGCGTGCCAGTCCCGGACCAGTGACTCCCAGGCCCGCGGCTCGGTCCAGCCGCCGCGCTCGCGCAGGGCCTCCACCAGCTCGGACAGCTGCGGGGTGGTGGCCACGTAGCCGATGAACACGCCGCCGGGCAGCAGCGCGCGCTCGACCATGTCGAGGTTCTCCCAGGGGGTGAGCATGTCCAGGATGATTCGGTCGAAACCGGTCTCGCGGCACTCGGCGACATCACCGACGTGCAGGTGCCAGGCGGGGTGCGAGCCGTGGAAGAACGACTCGACGTTTCGTCGGGCGATCTGGGCGAAGTCCTCGCGGAGCTCGTAGGAGTGCAGTTCTCCGGCGGTGCCGACCGCGCGCAGCAGCGAGCAGCTCAGCGCTCCGGAGCCGGCGCCGGCCTCGAGGACCTTGGCCCCGGGGAAAATGTCACCCATGGCGACGATCTGCGCGGCGTCCTTGGGATAGATCACCTGGGCGCCCCGGGGCATGGAAAGCACGTAGTCCGACAGCAGCGGGCGCAACGCCAGGAATGCGGTGCCGCCGCCGGAGGTGGTGACCACGCTGCCGTCGGGCAGGCCGATCAGCGCATCGTGCGCCAGGATGCCGCGGTGGGTGTGGAACTCCTTGCCCGGCTCCAGGGTCACCGTGTGCATCCGCCCCTTGGGGTCGGTCAGCTGCACCCGGTCACCGGGTTGGAACGGCCCACGCCGCACGGCGGGCGGCTCCACCTTCTGCTCGGGCAGGTCGCTGGCCGGGTGGGCGGAGTGGGTGACGGTCACGTGTTCATCTTCCGGTGAGGTTCGAGCAGTTGAGCCAGATCCGCGATGTGCAGAACGCCGACGACATCTTCGCCTGCCGTCACGACGTACTGTGCGCCCGGGTGGGTCTGCACGGTCTCCAGCACCCGTTCGCCGTCCGTGTCCACCGGCATGGCCGGCAGGTCGGCGAGGGTGCGGGCGACCGCGTCCACGGCCAGCCAGGGGCGGCGGGCCTCCGGCACCGCCGCGGCGGCGGCCGGGTCGACCAGGGCCACCGGCCGGCCGGTGGAGTCGGTGACCAGCAACGCGGCCGGGTGCTGCGGCTCGGTGGTCGGGTGCGTCTGCGCGGCACGGCGCTGCGCCTCGGCCAGCGGGGTGCCGGTGGGCACGGTGTGCACCGGACGGGCGAGGGTGGCCAGATCGACCAGCGGAAGCCGCCGGCCGATGCGGGACATCCGGATCGACTGTCCGGCGCCGTGCCAGAGCGTGAGGGCGACAAGTGCCGTCAGCGGCAGGGCCAGCAGGCTCAGCACGTCGATCGCGTAGAGCGCGGCCACCAGCAACGCGGTGCCGACGGCGAGGATCCGTCCGGCCCAACCGGCGACCTCGGTGGCCCGGTGCCGGTCCCGGGTCAGCGCCCAGACCACCGCGCGCAGCGCCCGACCGCCGTCCAGCGGCAACCCGGGCAGGATGTTGAACAGCGCGACGATGACGTTGCTCGCCGCGAGTTGAAAGGCGAGCTGGTCGGCCACGGTACGGTCGGGCAGGGCCAGCGTCGCGGCGACGGCGGCCGCGCCGAGTACGGCGGAGACGGCCGGCCCGGCCAGCGACACCAGCAGGTCCACTCGTGGCGAGGGTGCGTCGCGGTCCATCTCGGTGTAGCCGCCGAGCAGTTCCAGGGTGATTCCGCGCACCCCGATGCCGAAGCGGCGGGCGGTGAGGGCGTGGCCGAGTTCGTGGGCCAGCACCGAGCCGAGCAGGGCGATGACGAACCCGGCGCCGACGAGGTAGCCGCCGAGCGGGGACAGTTGCAGTCGTTGGCCGGCCAGTTCGCCGTACAGGACCGTGATCAGGAGGGCGAGCAGCAGGATCGAGCCGTTCAGGTAGAGCGGCACCCCGAGAATCCGGCCCACCCGCATGCCGGGGCGCTGGCCGGCCCGTGGTCGCCTGCGCTGTTCCATCGGGCTGATGCTACGCGGCGGGAGATCACGTACCGGAGCGGCGGCGGTCGGCCTGTCATACCGGTGGCCTAACCTTCCGGGGCATGACGGCGGATCCGGTGATCACTCAGCAGGCCCCGACCCCGACCGAGCTGCCGGCGACGGTGCGGGCCTCGCTGTCACCGTCGCGGGCGGCGGATTTCAAGACCTGCCCGCTGCTCTACCGGTTCCGCAGCATCGACCGGCTGCCCGAGCGGCCCAGCGTGGAGCAGGCTCGCGGCACGCTTGTGCACGCGGTGTTGGAGCGGTTGTTCGACCTGGCGCCGGCCGCCCGTACGCCGGAGGCCGCCGGTGATCTCGTCCCCGGCCAGTGGGACCGCCTGGTCACCGAGCAGCCGGAGCTGGCCGGGCTGTTCCCCGATGACGACCCGGCCGCCGTGGCGGAGTTCCTCCGTTCGGCGTCGGCCCTGCTGGGCGGCTACTTCGCGGTGGAGGATCCGCGCCGGCTGGAGCCGGCGGAGCGGGAGAGCCTGATCTCCGCCGTGGTCGACGACGAGCTGCTGATTCGCGGCTATCTCGACCGGCTCGACGTGGCTCCTGACGGTGCGCTGCGGGTGGTGGACTACAAGACCGGCGGCGCCCCACGGGAGGCGTTCGAGGCGCGGGCCCTGTTCCAGTTGAAGTTCTACGCCCTGGTCCTGTGGCGCACCCGGGGCGTGGTACCCCGGGTGCTGCGCCTGCTCTACCTCAAGGACGCCGAGGTGTGCGACTACGCCCCCGAGGCCGAGGAGCTGGTGCGCTTCGAGCGGACGGTGGTGGCGTTGTGGCGGGCGATCGAGCAGGCCACCGCCGCCCGCGATTTCCGGCCCCGGCCGAGCCGGCTGTGCGACTGGTGCAGTCACCAGGCCCGTTGCCCCAGCTACGGGGGGACGCCGCCGCCCTTCCCGGAGCCGACTGCGACGCCCGATCCGCTGCGCGACGCCCGGTCCACCCCCGCGCCACCCGGCGCCGACGAGTAGCCGTTCTCCTTCCCGGGGATGAGGGACGAGTCACCACACAAGACGATCTTTCAGCGGCGCAGGCGGCTAGCGTCGGGGCGTGGGTAACGCGCTGAGGCAGTGGCTGCGTCGCAATCCGGCGGCCGGTGACGCGCTGCTGGCCGTCGGCCTGGTGCTGGGCGAGGTCGTGTTCACCCTGCTCACTCCCCGGGAGTTCTGGCCTCGACCGTTGCCGTCGGCGCTGGGATGGAGCGTGTTGTGCGCGACGCCGGTGGTGCTGCGCCGGGTGGCGCCCTGGCCGGCGCTGCTGGCCGCGTTGGCCACGTTGCTGCTGCCGGTCGTCATCGAGGTGGCGCCGACGACGCAGAGCCTCACCTTCGTGGTGCTCACCTACACGATGGCGGCCTACCGCCCGGTGCGGCCGGCGCTGGTGGCGGCGGTGGGGCTGTGGCTTCCGGTGGCCGTCGTGAACACGGTGGTGCCGCCGGACGGTGTTCCGCAGGTCGGTACGGCGTTCCTGATCGCGAACAACATCCTTGTGGGGATCGTGTCGTTCTCGGTGGGCCGGACGGTGCACGCGCGCCGCGCCTCCACCGAGGCGCTGCGGGAACGGGCCCGGGTCGCCGAGGCCAACCAGCGGGCGCTTGCCGAACAGGCGGTCGCGGACGAGCGGCGCCGGATCGCCCGGGAGTTGCACGACGTGGTGGCCCACCACGTCAGCGTGATGGGGGTGTTGGCGACCGGGGTGCGGCGGGTACTGCGCCGCGACCCGGACAGCGCCGACGAGGCGATGGCCACGATCGAGGAGACCAGCCGGGCGACGCTGCGGGAGCTGCGCCGGCTGCTGGACGTGCTGCGTACCGAGGCCGAGCCGGCGGCGGAGCTGGCGCCGCAGCCGGGTCTGGCCGGTATCGCGACGCTCGCCGATCAGGTTCGGGAGGCCGGGCTGCCGGTGACGTTGACCGTGGCGGGAACGCCGGGGCAGTTGGAGGAGGGGGTGGCGCTGACCGTGTACCGGATCGTGCAGGAGGCGCTGACGAACGCCCTCAAGCATGCCGGGTCGGCGACCGCGCAGGTGCGGGTGGGTTTCGGTGGCGATGCGGTGGAGGTCGAGGTCACCGACACCGGTCGCGGGCCGTCACCGGACACCGATCGAATCGGACACGGCCTGGTCGGGATGCGGGAACGGGTCGGCCTCTACGGTGGGGTCCTGCGCACCGGCGCGCGCAGCGGCGGCGGCTACCGGGTGTACGCCCGGATTCCGGTCGAGCCGCTGCCCGAGACGAGCCGGCGGTGAGGTGGGCCTGGTGAGCGGTGCAGTCGACAGGGAGGACCAGATGGTCGATTCGACGGGGCAGGCCCGGCCGGTGCGGATCCTGCTCGCCGACGACCAGCCGCTGCTGCGTACCGGCTTCCGGATGGTCCTGGGCGCGGAGACCGACCTGGACATCGTCGCGGAGGCCGGCGACGGGGTGGAGGCGGTGGAGCTGTCCCGTCGGTTGCTGCCGGACGTGGTGCTGATGGACATTCGGATGCCGAGGATGGACGGGGTGAGCGCCACCCGGGCGATCGTGGACGCCCGGCTGCCGGTGCGGGTGCTCATTCTGACCACCTTCGACCTCGACGAGTACGTGGTGGGTGCGCTGCGCGCCGGAGCGAGCGGATTCCTGGCCAAGGACGTGCCGGCGGAGGATCTGGTCACCGCGATCCACACGGTGGCCGCCGGCGACGCGGTGGTGGCGCCACGGATCCTGCGTCGGCTGCTGGACCGCTTCGCCGACGTGCTGCCGGATCCGTCCGCGACGCCGCCGAAGGCGTTGGGCGCGCTCACCGAACGGGAGCGGGAGGTGCTCGTGCAGGTCGCCCGCGGCCTGTCGAACGCCGAGATCGCCCGGGCGCTGTCGGTGAGCGAGACCACCATCAAGACGCACGTCGGACATGTGCTGACCAAGCTCGGGCTACGCGACCGGGTGCAGGCGGTGGTGCTGGCGTACGAGTCGGGCCTGGTCCGACCTGGGGGTTAACGCCGTCGTTGCATCCGTCACCTACCGTGACGACCTGCGGCGGAAATCGGTTGACCCTCACGCGACGGCAACGTCCAGGATGACCATGACCACCGACGGCAGATGAGCGACAGCTGCCGGAGTCGGGGACAACCCTGACTTCGGTTGGGGGGTACCCGCAGCCGGAAATCCGCTTCGGCTCCGCCCGGAGTCGGACGGATCGGCGGTGGGCAGCACAGATGATGGACTCGCACCGGACCAGCGGGGGCGGTGCGAGCAGACCGCGACGGAGAGGTACGTGACGTGACCGCTACCACAGGCCAGCCGGCATCGGCCGCAGCCCGGGCGAGCGACGTGTGGAAGGTGTACGGCAGCGGCGAGGCGCAGGTCATCGCCCTGCGGGGGGTCAGCGCGGAGTTCGAGCGCGGACGGTTCACAGCGATCATGGGCCCGTCGGGTTCCGGCAAGTCGACGTTGATGCACTGCCTGGCCGGGTTGGACTCGGTCACCCGGGGCACGGTGGCGATCGGCGACACCACCGTCACCGGGCTCGGTGACGCGGGTCTGACGAAGCTGCGCCGCGACAAGGTCGGCTTCATCTTCCAGCAGTTCAACCTGCTGCCGACGTTGACCGCCAAGGAGAACATCCTGCTCCCGCTCTCGATCGCCGGGCGCAAGCCGGACCCGGCCTGGTTCGACGTCGTGATCGACACGGTGGGCCTGCGGGACCGGCTGGGTCACCGGCCGGCGCAGTTGTCCGGCGGCCAGCAGCAGCGGGTGGCGTGTGCCCGTGCCCTGGTCGCCCGCCCCGAGGTGATCTTCGCGGACGAGCCGACCGGCAACCTCGACTCGCGTTCCGGCGCGGAGGTGTTGAACTTCCTGCGCAACTCGGTACGCCAGCACGGGCAGACCATCGTCATGGTCACCCACGATCCGACGGCCGCCGCGTACGCCGACCGGGTGGTGTTCCTCGCCGACGGCCAGATCGTCTCGGAGTTGATCGAGCCGACCGCGGACACGGTGCTGGACACGATGAAGAAGCTGGACACGCCCGCCGAGGTGGCCGGCTGATGTTCCGGGCAACCTTGAAGAGTCTGCTGGCCCGCAAGGTCCGGCTGATCCTGTCCGGCCTGGCCGTGGTGCTCGGCGTGATGTTCGTCTCCGGCGCCTTCGTCCTCACCGACACCCTGGGCCGCTCCTTCGACTCGCTGTTCGCCGACGCGTACGCCGAGGTCGACGTCAACGTGGCCGCCAAGCCGAAGCTGGAACTCGGCGAGATGGAGGGCGAGCAGCTCGCCACCCCGTTCCCGGCCGCCACCTTGGAGACGGTGCGCGCGGTGGACGGGGTGGCCGAGGCCACCGGCGTGGTCGGCGTCGACGGGGCCCGGTTGATCGGCAGCAACGGCAAGGCCGTCACCTCCTTCGGGCCGCCGCAGTTGGGCGGCAACTGGACCGGTGAGAGCGACCTGGTGCGGTTGCGGGAGGGTCGGGCACCGCAGGCCGACGACGAGATCGTGATCAACAAGGGGCTGGCGGACGCCGGCCGGGTGGCGCTCGGCGACCGGGTGGGGGTGCTCACCCTCCAGCCGCGCCAGGATTTCACAATCGTCGGCATCTTCGGCTACAGCGGCGACCGCGACTCCCTCGGCGGCGCCAACGAGGTCATGTTCACCACCCCCGTGGCGCAGCAGCTGATGCTCGGCGAGACGGACGTGTTCAGCAACATCGTGGTCACCGCCGCCGACGGCGTCTCCGACGACCAGCTGCGCGACGCGGTGGCCACGGCGGTCGGCGACGACTATGTGGTCAAGACCGGCGAGCAGCTCTCCGCCGACGCCGCCGCCGGCCTGAAGGAAGGGCTGTCCTTCTTCAACCGGATCCTGCTCGGCTTCGCCGCGGTGGCCCTGCTGGTCGGGACGTTCCTGATCCTCAACACCTTCTCGATCATCGTGGCGCAGCGCACCCGTGAGCTGGCGTTGCTGCGGGCCGTCGGCGCCAGCGGCAAGCAGATCATCGGCTCGGTGGTGCTGGAGGCGGTCGCCGTCGGGTTGATCGCCTCGGTGTTCGGCCTGGCCGCCGGCATCGGCATCGGCGCGCTGCTGGCGTACCTGTTCGGCAACCTCGCCGGTGGGCTGGCCCTGGCCGGGGTCGCGGTGCCGGCGTCGGCGGTGATCGGCGCGTTCGGCGTCGGTCTGGTGATCACGGTGCTGGCGGCGCTGCTGCCGGCGCTGCGGGCCGCGCGGATCCCACCGATCGCGGCGATGCAGGACGTGGCCACGCCGGACCGGCCGTTGACAAAGGTGACCGTCGGCGGCGCACTGGTCACCGCGATCGGCGCCACCCTGCTCTTCCTCGGCCTGGGCGGGTACGCCGGTGGCAGCACGCTGGCCACAATTCTCGGTGGCGTGCTGTTCTCGTTCATCGGGGTGGCCCTGCTGACGCCGCTGATCAGTCGTCCGGTGGTGGCGGCGCTGGGCACGGTTTTCTCCGGCTGGGTGCCGGGCAAGCTGGGTCGGCTCAACTCTGGTCGCAACCCGCGCCGTACCGCGATCACCGCCGCCGCGTTGATGGTGGGGATCGCCCTGGTCACCGGCATCACGGTGATCCTGGACTCGGCCAAGAGCAGCATCAGCGGGCTGGCGCAGGACAGCATCAGCGCCGAGCTGGTGATCGCCGGGGCGCAGTCGGGTCCGCGCCCGCCGACGTTCGACCCGGCGGTCCTGGACGAGGCGAAGGCGATCCCCGGTGTCCGCCTCGTCGACGGCGAGTACGGCGACATGGCGCTGGTCGGCGGCGAGCGTACCTGGGTAGGTGCCAGCAGCGAACCGAGCGCGCTGGTGGATATGTTCGGCGCCACCGCCACCGCTGGGGACATCGGGCGGCTGGGGCCGGGCCAGATGTTGATCAGTTCTGACGCGGCGGAGTCGCGTGGCCTGTCGGTCGGCTCGACGGTGCCGGTGCAGTTGGCCCGCGGCGAGGAACGCACCTACACGGTCACCGGCATCTACGAGAGCACCCCGCTGTTCGGCGGCGTGACGTTGCCCGCCGAGGCGGCGCGTGACTTCGCCATCCCGCAGCCCATCCAGGGCTACATCCAGCTGGAGCCCGGAGTACGGGCGGCCGACGTGCTGCCCCAGGTGGAGGCGCTGCTGACGGACAGTCCGGAGGTGTCGGTGGCCGACCGGGACGCGTTCATCGAGCAGCAGGCCGGGCAGCTCGACGGGCTGCTCCAGATGATCCAGATCATGCTGGCGCTGGCCATCGTTATCGCGGTGCTCGGCATCATCAACACCCTTGCCCTGTCGGTGCTGGAGCGGACCCGGGAGCTGGGTCTGTTGCGCGCCATCGGCCTGCGCCGGTCGCAGACCATGGGGATGATCACCGTGGAGGCGGTGGTGATCTCGGTGTTCGGCGCGCTGCTCGGCGTCGTGGTCGGTGCCGGCCTGGGTGCCGCGGTGGTGGAGGCCCTGCGCGACGAGGGAATCACCAAGCTGGTGCTGCCGTGGGGCCAGATGGGTGTCTTCCTCGGCCTGGCCGCGATCATCGGCGTGATCGCGGCGGCGCTGCCGGCGATCCGGGCCGCCCGGATCAACGTGCTGGGCGCCATCGCCCACGACTGAGGCACCGCCGAAGCAACGGCCCCTGTCACCGATCCGGTGGCAGGGGCCTTGCGCTGCGCGTCCAGCAGATCAGCCGGACGGTGTCAGGCGGGGGTTCGGCGCAGCAGCCCCGCCAGCAGGTCCAGATCCGCCAGCAGCAGGCTCTCCAACTGGTGTACGCCGTCGGCCGGCGCCAGCGGCACCTCGGCGGGTACGGCCAGCACCGCGGCCCCGGCGGCGACCGCGCTGGCCACCCCGGTCGCCGAGTCCTCGATCGCCACGCACCTGTCGATGGGCACTCCGAGCAGCCGGGCGGCCGTCAGGTAGGGCTCCGGGTGTGGCTTGGTCGAGTCGACCTCGTCACCGCAGACCACCACGTCGAAGCTGTCCCGGCCGAGGGTGTCCAGGGCGATCTCGACAAGTGCCCGCCCGCTGGAGGTGACCAGGGCCGTCGGGATCCGCGCCTGCCGGACCGCGCCGAGCAGCGCCAGCGCCCCCGGCCGCCACTGCAGCCCGGTGCGGAACAGCTCCAGGATCCGCGCGTTGATCCACTCCGCGCTGGTCTGCGGATCCCGGTGCGGCTGCCCCAGGTCGTCGTGCAGGATGCGCATCGAGTCGGCCATGCCCGTGCCGACGATCGCCCGACGGGCGTCGGCGGAGAGGGCACCGCCGTAGTGCTGGGCGAGTTCGGCCAACGCGACGTCCCACAACCGCTCGCTGTCGACCAGGGTGCCGTCCATGTCGAAGAGCACGGCGGCTGGACGGTTGCTGCTCACCGGATCCTCCTCGGGCTCGGGTAACCGGTGAATCCTGTCAGCCGACGGTGCTTCCGCGCCCGGCACAGTGACCTTTCTCAACCGAGGTCGCAGGCGGCCAGGGATCGTTCGTAGCCGCGGAAGAACGCCTCGGTCCGCTGCTCGGGGGTGCCGTGGGAGCCCTCGGCGAACCATGGTTGGCCGGGGTCGTCGCCGACGGCCAGCAGTCCCTCGTTGAACTCGTCGAGGTCGCCTTCCTCCAGGGTGAGCCGGCCGGCCCGCACCGAGTCGCCGAGGAACGCCCCGGCCATGCAGTCGGCCTGCAACTCCTGCTGGATGGTGAAGTTGTACCGGATGCCCAGCCGGGTCTGGATGCCGTGCGCGTACTCGTGGCCGAGCAGATAGAACACGAACGCGTCACCGATCTGCCGGAAGGCGCCGAAGGACCAGTTGATGTCGTACGCGATGTAGTCGTCGATGGTGCAGTAGACCGCGTTGTTGCGGGGCACCTCCTGCCCGCCGCAGGAAACCTCACCGTCGCGCTGGTACGGGATGACCTGCCGGATCGGCCGGAAGGACTGCTCCGACGCCTCGAACTGGTCGGCCCAGTACACCTCGGCCAGCCGCTGCGCGTCGGCCACGTCCTGCCGGAACTCCTCCACCGTGTCGGTGCCGTCGGCACGGGTCACCTCGGCCGTCGGCTCGGCCGGCTGCCGCTGCCCGCCCGGGTCCGCCGGTCCACCGACCGGCTCCACCATGCAGGCGGCCGCCGCCACCAGCGCTACCGCCAGGCCGGCGAGCCTGCCCCGGCGTCGCCCTCGCCCACCTGCCGCCACCGTGCTCCTCCCGCCTCGACGTCGCCGGTCCAGTACCCCGACGGTACGACCGTCACGCCCGTTGCCGTCAGGTACGCCTTACCGCCCCGTCCGGTTCAGTTGCCCGTCTGCCGGCGTGTTCATCCGGCTCACTCCGGCCGGTCGGATCAACCAACGCCTAGGGTGCGGTGGTCGGTGTCCGGAACGGACGCCCGGCTCCGACGTCCCCGGTGAACCGGCACCGGCGATGGTGGCGGACGCGAGAGGGAGACCCCGTGAAATACATGATCATGCTGTACGGCTCGCAGCGGGACTACGACGCGATGGCCGGGAACGGCTCCGACCGACCGGCGATGTCGGCCGAGCAGGTGGCCGCGATGCACGAGCACATGGGCAGGGTGCACCAGGATCTTGCCGACTCCGGTGAGCTGGTGGACGCTCAGGGGCTGACCGCACCGGTGCACGCCCGCCGGGTCCAGATGCGCGACGGCGCTGCGATGGTCACCGACGGTCCGTACCCGGAGACGCAGGAGGTCCTCGCCGGCTACACGGTGGTCGAGTGCGCCAGCTTCGACCGGGCCGCCGAGATCGCCGCCATGCTGGTGAACCCCGACAACCCGGGCGAGTACGTCGATGTCCGCCCGATCGCCGAGGGCGTCGACGATCTCGTCTGATGGGTGAGCCGACCGTCGAGGACCTGCTGCGCCGGCTGGCGCCGCAGGTCCTCGGCGCGCTCGTGCGCCGCTACGGGCACTTCGACACCGCCGAGGACGCCACCCAGGAGGCGCTGATCGCCGCGGCCACCGCCTGGCCCCGCGACGGCGTACCGGCCAACCCCCGGGCCTGGCTGATCACGGTGGCGTCGCGGCGACTCACCGACCTGCTCCGGGCCGATCAGGCGCGACGCCAACGGGAGGACCTCGTCGGCCGGCGGGTGCTGGCCGAATGGCGGCTACCACCGCCGGGTGAGCGGATCGCGGATTCCGACGACACCCTGATCCTGCTGTTCCTGTGCTGCCATCCGTCGCTGCCCCCGCCCGCGCAGATCGCGTTGACCCTCCGGGCGGTCGGCGGGCTGAGCACGGCGGAGGTGGCCCGGGCGTTCCTGGTGCCGGAGCAGACCATGACCCGGCGGATCAGCCGGGGCAAGCAGCGGATCCGCGACAGTGGCCTGCCCTTCGCGATGCCCGACCCGGCCGAGGTTCCGACGCGCCTCAGGGCCGTGCTCCGGGTGCTCTACCTGATCTTCAACGAGGGGTACGCGAGCACCTCCGGGCCCGGACTGCTCCGCGCTGACCTGTGTGCCGAGGCGATCCGGCTGACCCGGCTGCTGCGTCGGATGCTGCCCGACGCCGCGGAGGTGACCGGGCTGCTGGCGTTGCTGCTGCTCACCGACGCCCGCGCGCCGGCACGCACCGGGCCGCACGGCGCGCTGGTGCCGATGGCCGAGCAGGACCGTTCCCGCTGGCGGGCCGAGCAGATCACCGAGGGCACAGCGCTTGTGGTCGAGGCGCTGCGCCGGGGACGCCCCGGGCCGTACCAGGTCCAGGCCGCCATCGCTGCCCTGCACGACGAGGCGCCGAGCCCGGACGAGACCGACTGGCCGCAGATCGCGGCGCTGTACGAGGTGCTGACGGAGATGGACAGCAACCCCCTGGTCGCGCTGAACCACGCCGTCGCGGTGGCCATGACGGACGGTCCCGACGCGGGACTGGCGCTTGTCGACCGGGTGGCCGCCGACGGTCGGCTGGCCCGGGATCCGAGGCTGCCCGCCGTACGCGCGCACCTGCTGGAGCGGCGCGGCGACCCGGCGGCGGCCCGCGCCGAGTACCGGACAGCCGCCGCGCGGGCCGCCAACCTGGCGCAGCAGCGTTACCTCAACGCTCGCGCCGACCGCCTCACCGACGGCTGACCCACCGGGGCGGCACCGACGGCTTCGGCAGCCGGACCGCCATCGCCGCGGCGGCTGGGGCATCAGACGTGCGACGGCGGGGGTAGGTCACCCGTCCGGTCGGCGGGTACCGCCACGGTGATCCGGATTTCGGTGGTCAGCGACAAGCCGCCGCCAGCATCGCGGGCGGCGTCCAGCGCCTGCGCGGCGTCGGCGGTCGCGGCGGGCAGGCGGTCCGCCGGTAGGTGTTGCAGCAACGCCCGTCCGCCGTGTGACCACATCCACCGCACCCAGTGGTCGACGTCGTCGAACCGGCTCTCGATCCGGTGCGCGACGATCGAGGTGACGGCGAGGCCGGCACCGTCCATGGTGGCGGTGATCGCCTGCTCGTCGGCGAACGGGCCGGCCGGCCGCGCCGGTCGGGCCTGGTCGGTCGGCAGATGCGCCGCCAAGGCGTCGGTGGCGGCGACGAAGGCCGGATCCTGGGCACCGAAGGTGCTGATCACCAGGCGGCCGGACGACCGCAACAGCCGAGCGTACGCCCGCAGTGCCTGGTGCGGCTGCGGGAGCAGGAAGACGACCAGCCCGGCCAGGACGGCGTCGAGGCTGCGTGGCGGGAAGTCGGGCTGCTGCGCGTCGTCGACCCGGACGTCGACGTGGGTCAGACCGGCGCGGGTGACGTCCTCGGCGGTGAGGGCGACCATGGCCGGAGCCAGGTCGATCCCGGTGACGTGCCCGGTCGGCCCGGTGGCGTGCGCCGCCGGGAACAGCACCGCGCCGCGACCGCAACCGACGTCGAGAACACGCTCACCCGGCCGGATGGCGGCGCGCCGGACGAGCTCGGCACCGAACGGACCGAAGAAGGAGACTCCGGTGCGGTCGTAGTTCGGCGCGGCCTGTTCGAACACCTCTGCGGCCCCACTTGGCCGGGCACTGCCCGTCATCGACGCCCCCTCCATCTTGTCGGACATGAAAACCCTAACCGGCAGGGGTGCCGGGTAGCACCCCTGCCGGCGCTGCGGTCCGGTCAGGCGAAGAGCGTGTGATAGGCGTTCAGCGCGGGTTGGCCACCCAGATGGGCGTAGAGAACGTTGGCGTCGGCGGGGATGTCCCGGGCACGGACGAGGTCGATCAGCGCCGCCATCGACTTGCCCTCGTACACCGGGTCGATGATCATGCCTTCCAGCTCACCGGTGAGCCGGATCGCGTCCAGGGTGGACTGGACCGGAAGGCCGTACCGCTCCCCGGCCCAGCCCGCCAGCACGGTGATCTCGTCGTCGCGCAGATCCCGCCCGAGGCCAATGAGTCCAGCGGTGTCACGGGCGATCTTCTCCACCTGGGCCCGGGTCTCGTCGAGCTTCGCCGAGGCGTCGATGCCGAGCACCCGCCGGGGCCGGTCCTGGCCGGCGAAACCGGCGATCATCCCCGCCTGGGTGCTGCCGGTGACGCTGCACACGACGATGGTGTCGAAGAAGATCCCCAGCTCCCGCTCCTGTTGCTGGACCTCGTAGGCCCAGTTGGCGAAGCCGAGCCCACCCAGCGGGTGGTCGGACGCCCCGGCGGGGATCGCGTACGGCACGCCACCGCCGGCCCGGACCTCCTCCAGCGCCCGCTGCCAGCTCTCCTTGATGCCGATGCCGAAGCCGTCCGGCGCGAGGCGCACCTCGGCCCCCATCACGCGCGACAGCAGAATGTTGCCGACCTTGTCGTTGACCGGGTCCGGCCAGTCCACCCAGCTCTCCTGCACCAGGACGGCCTTCAGGCCGGCCCGGGCCGCGACGGCGGCCACCTGACGGGTGTGATTGGACTGCACGCCACCGATGCTGACCAGGGTGTCCGCGCCAAGGGCCAGGGCGTCGGGCAGCAGGTACTCCAGCTTGCGGGTCTTGTTTCCGCCGAAGGCCAGGCCGCTGTTGCAGTCTTCCCGCTTGGCCCAGATCCGGGCGCCGCCCAGATGGCGACTCAGCCGGTCCAGCGGATGGACCGGGCTGGGACCGAAGAGCAACGGGTAGCGGTCGAACGCGTCGAGAGACATGCAACATATTGCACGTTGCATGCCTTCGCGTGTCAAGCCCTCGTCGCGTACGGTGGGCGGCCCGACGCGGTACGACGACGGCAACGGGGGCGTGACGTCCGTCGACGTCACGCCCCCGGTCACCGGTGCCGCCCTGGCCGGCGGGATCTCAGCAGGTGTTGAGCATCGTGCTCAGCGCCGACTTCTCCGCGCTGTTCACGGTGAGGCCGTAGTACCACTTCACCTGGACCCAGGCCCGGGCGTAGGTGCAGTGGAAGGCCGCGCGCGGCGGCTTCCAGGCGGCCGGGTCCTTGTCGCCCTTGGACGAGTTGACGGTGCCGGTGACCGCCCACAGTTCCGGCCCGCCCAGGTCGTTGGCGTAGGTCTGGCGACGCGAGGTGCTCCAGGCCCAGGCGCCCGAACGCCACGCCTCGGCCAGCGGCACCACGTGGTCGATGGAGATCTCGGCGGGGTTCGTGCGGGTCACCCCGTCGTACGGGCTGTACCAGGACCCGGAGGTCGGATAACAGCTGGAGTTCACCACGACGTTGCTGCCGTCCCGCTTGAGCACCTGCTCCCGGGTGTTGCAGGCGCCGGTGATGGTGATCCAGTGCGGGAAGAGGTCGCGGTTGTAGCTGGACTGGTGGGACTCGGCCGCGACGGTGAGCGAGTTCAGCCGGCTCACCGCCGTGCTGTACGAGGGGATGTTGGGGGGTGTGGCATGGGCGGCCGGCGGCACGAGTACCACCGACAGGGCGACGGCGACCACCGAGACGATCGCCACCTTGCGTAGGTGAGCCACGGGACGACTCCTGACTGTCTCCTGCGACGGCGGGTGGGGGAACCCGGCTTGGGGGCGCGGCAGGCGACATCAGGATTCTCGCAGAAATCGCGATCAATAAATGTCATCGTGCTACAAGCACCGTGAACGCCACATGAAGACCCGCCGCGTCCCTGCGGTGCTTCGTGCGTCGGACCGGGCGCGGCGCTACGCCGGGCGCTCCGGACCGTTGCGGACGCGGTCGGTCCGGTACGCCCACATCGCGATCTCCACCCGGTTACGGACACCGAGCTTGACCATGAGGCTGGCGATGTGGGTCTTCACGGTGCTGAGGCTGATGTGCAACTCCTCGGCGATCTCGGTGTTGGTGCGACCCCGCGCGACAGCCACCAGCACCTCCTCCTCCCGCAGCGTCAGCGCGTCGACCGGCTGCTGCGGCGGCGCGGCCGGACCCGCGTCGGCGAAGGCTCGGAGCAGCCGGGTGGTGATGTTCGGCGCGATGAGCGCGTCTCCGGCGGCGGCAGCCCGTACGGCCTGGGTGAGCAGCGCCGCGCCGGCGTCCTTGAGCAGGAAACCACGCGCTCCGGCGCGGAGCGCGGCGTAGACGTACTCGTCGAGGTCGAAGGTGGTGATCACGACCACCGCCAAGGGGTCGGGCACGGCCGGGCCGGCGAGGCGACGGGTGGCCTCGATGCCGTCCACGCCGGGCATCCGGATGTCGAACAGACACACGTCCGGGCGTAGTCGCCGGGCGAGTCCGACGGCTCGGTGACCGTCGCCCACCTCGCCCACCACCTCGATGTCCGGCTGGGCGTTGAGGATCATCGTCAGGCCGGTACGGACGATCTCCTGGTCGTCGGCGACGATCACGCGGATGGCCACCCCACGATTGAACACGGCCGGCGGCCCGGCCCAAAGTACGACCAGCTTCCCCGTCCATCGGCCGAGACGACGCCGGCCCGCACGGCGATGAGTACGGTCCGCCGCGTTGCCAGGATCGATGAAACAGGAGCGGCCGGTTCCTTCCCGACTGACCCGCAAACCGCGTCCGGCCAGTGTCGGGCGGGCAACGGGCAGTGGGCGGGGGGCTGGTCGCCGCGAGAAGGGATGCCACAGCTGTGACAGCCTCCGCCAGGTCGACCTGGCTCATTCCCGCCGGTCTGCTGGTGCTCGGCGTGGTGCCGGTGGTGGCCGGCGGCCTCCGCCTGGCCGAGCTGGCCGGCGGCGCCCAGGTGCTGCCCGACGGCGACCGGATCGCCTCACCCCCGCTGCCGCTGGTGGCCCACATCGTCGCGGTGACCGTGTTCAGCGTCCTCGGCGCCTTCCAGTTCACGCCCCGGTCGCGTCGGCCGCACCGTGGTTGGCACCGGATCGCCGGTCGGGTGCTGATTCCCTTCGGGCTGCTCACCGCGGTGAGTGGCCTGTGGCTGACCCTGGTCCCGGCTCGGGGGCCACTCGACAGTGACACGCTGGTCGCCGTCCGCGTGGTGGTCAGCGTCGCCATGGCGGGCTCGATCGTCCTCGGCTTCGTAGCGGTCCGACGCCGCGACTTCGCCCGGCACCGCGCCTGGATGATCCGCGGCTACGCCATCGGAATGGGCGCAGGTACCCAGTTCTTCACCCAGATGGCCTGGCTCGCCGCTGTCGGTCCACTCACGACCTTCGGCCGGACCGGAACGATGACCGCCGCCTGGCTGATCAACGTGGTGCTGGCGGAATGGATCATCCGGCGGCGCGGCGGTACCGCCGGAGCGCGTCCGGCGGTGCGCAGGCGCCGCGCCCGCGAGGGCACGGCGATTCCGGTGTGAGACCTCCGAGCGGGTGTCACGTTCGGCGGCTGGGCGGGGTCGAAGACCTGTACCCATCCGAACGGAGAAGCCATGAACGACGCCCCGACGAACGCTCCCGTCCTGGTCACCGGCGGCACCGGCACACTCGGCGGGCACGTCCTGCCGCGCCTGAGCGCGGCGGGACACACCGTACGGGTACTCAGCCGCAAGACCCACCGAGGTGTCGACGGCGTCGAGTACGTCACGGGCGACCTGCTCAGGGACGAGGGCATCGAGCCTGCTGTCGACGGTGTCCACACGCTGCTGCACCTGGCCGGCGGCCCGAAGGGCGACGACCGGGCCACCGCCAGCCTGATGCGGGCCGCCGTCCGAGCCGGGGTACGGCACGTCGTCTACATCTCGGTCATCGGTGCCGGCCGGGTTCCGATCGGCTACTTCGAGGCCAAGCACGGCGCGGAGCGGGCGGTAAGCGAGTCCGGCGTGCCGTGGACGACGCTGCGGGCCGCGCAGTTCCACGACCTGGTCTTCACCGTCGTGCGGAAGCTGGCAGCCCTGCCGATCGTGCCCGACCCGAGGGTGATCCGGTTCCAGCCGGTCGACTCCCGAGACGTCGCCGACCGGCTGGTCGACCTGGTCCAGGGCGTTCCGTCCGGTCTCGTGCCCGAACTGGCGGGACCGCAGGTCTACCCGCTGGCCGAACTGATCCGCAGCTACCTCGCCGCCCGCGGCGGGAACCGGCCCTTCCTGCCGGTCCCGGTGCCCGGGGCGGTCGGCAGGGCGTACCGCCACGGCCACAACCTCACCGTCGACGGCGTCACCGTCGGCACCCGCACCTGGGAGGATTACCTGGCCGAGAAGTTGCGCTGATCGGCCTCCGGCCACCGGAACCCGGCCGGCTGGCGGCGACCGACGGTCGCCCCGTCATCGGGCAGCGGGCCGGCCGGGTCCGCTCGCAGTTCGACGCGGATCCCGTCCAGGATCACACCGGATGCCTGCTCGACGACGATGGGCGACCGAGGACGCCGCGCCTCGCCGGGCCCGGCCGTGGCGAGCGGCAGCGGCACGAACGTGCAGTCCCGGACCACCACGTCCCGGTATTCGAGTACCCGGAACGAGTGGTCGATCTCGCTGCGTCCCCAGCCCGCGATCCGGACCGCGTACAACGGGCCGTTCCAGGCCACGTGGGCCCCCGCGACGTGGATACGCGCGCCGACCGGGTTGTCGCCGGCGGAGTGGAACCGGTCCGTGTTGTCGCCGGGCAGCAGCCGGAAGCCGATCTCGACCTCGCTCAGGTGGACCCGGTCGACCGTCACGTCGTGCACCGAGCTGAGGTAGAACCCCTCGAAAGCGTCGGACACGCGCAGGTCACGGAGTTCGAGGTGATGCGGATGGTACGAAGGCCCGACGATCGAGTCGACCCCGTCGCCGACCGCACCCCAGTGCACGGCGATGCCGGTGCAGCCACCGACGATGGAGACGTCGCTGATCGTGATGTCGCGTACCGCGCCCATGACGGCGACGCAGTTGGCGGCGCGCTCGTCGCGGCGCTCGACCTGGACGCGCCGGATCTGGATGTCCTCGATCCACTCCGCCTCGGCCGGGTAGAGGTAGTTCCCGATGGTGATGGCGGTGCCCCGGTCGCCGCCGTGCTCCCCCGGCGCGCACGGCGGCGGGCGGAAGCCGATGTCCTGGACGGTCACCCGTGAACCCAGCACGTGGACGATGGGTTCGCCGGCCGACGAGGACGACGTCAGCCACGTGGTCACCGGCCCGTTGCCGTGCGCGGCCCCGGTCAGCGTCCAACCCGAGCCGAGCACCACTCCCCGGTCCAGGGTGAAGGTGCCCGCCGGCAGCCGCAGGGTGCCCCCGGTGCCGGAGGCCAGGATCTGTTCGAGCGCCCGCCGGTTGGCCGCTGGATCAGCAGTGAGGGTCAGGTCGTGGTGGTTGTGCTCGGTCACCTGTGACACTCCAACTCGACGAGCTGGCAGACGGTCTCGGCGACCCGCCGCCGTACCGCCGGGTTGTCTTGCTCGGCGAGCCCGACCAGCACCGGACCGGGCGCCGTACGCTCGACCACCACGTCGAGGGTGTCCTCGCCCTGCGGCGTGGCGCTCACCCGGCACTCGGTGCCGTCGACCAGATGGACGCCCCGGACCACCAGCCGGTCCGGTTGCGGCGGCCGGGTGAACGGCGACGCCTCGAACAGCGCGTATCCCGCCCCACGCTGCGCCACCCGGAACGCCTTCAGCACGGTCTGGCCCTGCTGGCGGCGCAGCCACTTCTGGCTCGGCTGTCGCACCGCTGCCGGTGGGGCGGTGGCGGCCGCGATCCGCAGCCGGCACCGTACGGTGGGGTCGTCGGCGTTGACCACGATGAACCGCGACCGGGGGTGTCCCTGGCCGCGACCTCGCGCCCCGACCAGACCTCCGGCGCTGACGAGCCCGGCGAGCTGGGCGGCGGCACCGGCGAGTCGAGTGGCATCACCGCGCTGCTCGGCCGCGTCGATCGCGACGATCTCGACCTGGTTGATCCGTACGCCGATCGCCGCCAGCGGGCTGAGCGCGGTCGACGCCCACGACGGCAGCGTGCCGTCCACCACCTCGATGATCAGGAGGCCGTCGTCCCCCACCTCGTCGGCCCGCAGGTCGAACTCCACCCAGGCGTGGGCCTCCACCATCCGCAACCGCCCCCGTTGGCGGCTGATGACAGCGGCGGCCCGGTCCGCGCCCTGGGCCCGGACCATGACCAGTCGCGGCAGCTCGCGCATCCCCCGAGCCGGTGCCGCCGCCCGCGACCAGGCGGTCTGTGAGGCACCGTCGATGTGCAGGTCGACCCGGACGCGAACCGGGCGGCCGTCGGTGCGTACCTTGAGCACGACCGCGCCGGACCCGCCCTGGACCCGGCCCACGATCGCCACGCCCCGGGCGACCTGGTCGGCGAGCAACACTTCGGGATCCCCACCCGAGGTGAACGTCGCGGGAAGCTCCCGGGCCGGGATCGGCTCGTCGAACTCGGTGGCGAACCAGGCGCCGATCGCCACTACCGGACACCTCCCGGCACCTGGAGGTCGGTCCGGGTCAGCACCGGCTCACGCCGGGTCCACATGCGCTCGACGGCCTCGAAGACCGGGTCCGCGTCGCTCTCGATGTGTCGGAACGACGTCCGCACCGCGCGCAGCAGGTAGTCGGCGGGCCACACCTCCCAGTGCGGCACCTGAGGGGTGAACAGGTCCGTGGCGCTGCGGTAGAACCACAACCACAGGCGGGCGCGCTCGACCTGCTCGGCGGAGATGATCTCCTCGCCGTTGAGCATGGCGCTTATCGCGGCGTCGAGTGCCTTCCAGTAGGTCTCGGGATCGTTCACCACCGTGGACAGACCACACTCGCTCCACTCGGACCAGCCGGCCTGGATCACCGGGATGCCGTACGCGGGCAGCTCGTTGCTGACGCTGCCGCGCACGGTCACGCCCAGGTCGACGAGGCTCCACAGCCCGTTCTTGCTCAGGTCCTTGCTGGGCTGGAACACCATGTGCCGGTGCCGGGCGTACCGTCGGGCGACCGAGTCGAAAAAGTCGGTGCTGTCGTAGCGGAACTGGCTCGGATGGTCCTGGAACAGCCACTGCACCTCGGTGGCGGTGCTGGCGAACTGGGCGGTCTCGGCGAACCAGTCGGCCAGCGTCGGGAAGGACTGGTGGTTCGTGCCCGGCGCGTCGGACACCGCGTGGTTGAACACCGCCACCACCGGACGAGCCGGGTCGAACCCCAGGCGGGCCGCGAAGTGCGTCCGTAGCCGGGCCCGCTCACCGCTGTTGGTGATGTCGACGGAGGCGCTGGCGCCGCCCCGCCACCAGCTGGGCCGGCCCAGGTTGACCTTTGACCGCCAGGCGACGAGTTCGGCGTTGCGCCGCACGTCGTTGCGTCGTGACCACACCCGCTGTTCGAAGAAGGCGCCAATCTGGTGAGTGAGTTCACCACGGAAGGTGTGCTCGCCGGTGTCGTTCTCGGGGAACAGCGCGTACGCCTTGAGACAGCCGGTCTGCTGGGTGTGCACCACGGGTACCCCGGCCCGTCGGGCGGAGTCCACCGCGAGCCCCCAGTGGTCGTAGTCGACATGGCTGGTGACAAGCGCGACCACCGAGCCGCTGCCGAGCAGGGCGTCGTAGGCCGAGGAGATGGCCCGGGCCAGCGCCTGCCGTCGCCGGTAGCGCGGGTCGACGGCGGGGTTCTCCGGCGGCCGGGGCCGCTTGGTCACCCGGCAGTAGGTGGCGCTGACGAACTCGGCGAGGGTTTCCTCACTGATCGGCGCGCCGGCAGGCAGCGGCCGTCCGAACAGCTCCACCGGCACGGCACTCGGCGTGGCGGAGTTGGCCGGCCCCTCCACCAGGCGGTACAGGTCGATGACCTGGCTGGCGCCGTAGGCGGCCGCGATCCGCTCGACCAGCTTCACGTCGAACTCGGTCCACAGCGCGTCGTGCCACATCTGCTCCACCCCGGTCACCACGACCAGTTGAGCCGGGACGATGCGGCGGATCGCGTTGGCGACCGACAGGTTACGCATCGCCACCCTGATGTCCTGGTGGAACACCTCGACGACGAGGTAGTTCTGGGACGTCGTGGAGCCGAGGTTCTTGCGCCAGTAAACGTCAGCGGAATCGAGGAAGGCCTCGAACTCCTTCTTGTCAGCCCCGAGCCACACCCGAAGAACCGCCTTCCCCCGCATACCCGTCTGAGCGCTGTGTCTGAATTCGTTTGGCGCACCGCGACACCCGCCGGCAGGCCCGGCGCGACTCACGGAGACCGCAAGGTACCGGCGCCGAGAAGAGTTCAGGTTGACATCGCATGGACAACAGGTGGCCGGGACGGCATCAGCAGTGAACCTCAGCAGGCTGACACGCGGGTCCGCCGTGGGCGAGTGGCCGAAACGTCCTGGGCAGTGCAACTAGTCCGGGCGAGTGTGCTTGTCGATCCGCTGCCGCAGGGTGTCGGCGAAGCCTTCGGCGGTGGCCAGCTGTTCGCGGAGTGCGTCGACCCGCGTGGTGGCGAGGGTGTGGAACATGGCGAGCCGGTCGAGCAGGGCGCGACGTTCGTCATCGTCGGCAGCGGGCAGCGCGTCGAGGATGCCGAGCAGGTCGCGCATCTCGTCGAGGGTGAACCCGAGGGGTTTCATCCGTTTGACCACCCCGAGGCGGTCCAGATCGGGTTCGGTGTAGAGGCGGAAGCCGCCGTCGGTCCGGGCCGACGGGACGATGAGCCCGACCTGTTCGTAGTGACGGATGGTGCGGATGCTCAGGCCGACCCGTTCGGCGGCCTCGCCGATCTGCATGAGTCGGTCGGGTGCCGGGCCGCTGGCGTGTCGCGGCCCGACGTCGCGTCCGGTGAGGGTCATCAGTGGCCCGCGCTGAGGGTGCCGGCGAGGCTGCCGTGAATTGCCGCGCTGGGCTTGTTCAGTTCGACGATCTCGACGGTCTTGCCGCGGTCGGCGTACTTGGTGGTGATGGCGTCCAGGGCGGCCACGGAGGAGGCGTCCCAGACGTGCGCCCGACTCATGTCGATGACCACCTTCTCCGGGTCGTTGGCGTAGTCGAACTGGTAGACCAGGTCGTTGCTGGAGGCGAAGAAGAGTTCGCCGTGCACCGAGTAGATCCGGGTGCCGCCGTCGGGGTCGAGGACGCTTGTGACCTCGACCAGGTGGGCGACCCGGCGGGCGAAGATCACCATGGCGGTGAGCACACCGGCGACGACGCCGATGGCCAGGTTGTGGGTGACCAGGGTGGTGGCGACGGTGGTGACCATGACCAGGGTCTCGCCCAGCGGCATGCGCTTGAGCGTGGCGGGGGCGACGGAGTGCCAGTCGAAGGTGGAGACCGCGACGATGACCATCACGGCGACGAGGGCGGCCATCGGGATGGTGGCGACCACGTCGCCGAGGGCCACGACCAGGATGAGCAGGAAGACGCCGGACAGGAACGTCGACAGGCGGGTCCGGGCGCCGGACGCCTTCACGTTGATCATCGTCTGGCCGATCATGGCGCAGCCGCCCATGCCACCGAAGAAGCCGGTGACGATGTTGGCCACGCCCTGGCCCCAGGACTCGCGGGTCTTGTTGGAGTGGGTGTCGGTGATGTCGTCGACCAGCTTGGCGGTCATCAACGATTCCATCAGCCCGACCAGCGCGATACCGACGGCGTAGGGGGCGATCAGGGCCAGGGTCTCCATCGTCCAGGGGATCTGCGGCAGGCCGAGGGTGGGCAGGCTGTTCGGCAGTTCGCCCTGGTCCCCGACGGTCGGCACGGTCACCGCGGCGACCACCGTGATCACGGTCAGCACGACGATCGCGACCAGCGGCGCCGGCACGGCCCTGGTGAGTCGGGGCAGGCCGACCATGATCACCAGAGCGAGGGCGACGAGGGGGTAGACCAGCCACGGCACCCCGAGCAGGTACGGCACCTGCGCGGCGAAGATCAGGATGGCCAGGGCGTTGACGAACCCGACCATCACGCTGCGCGGGATGAACCGCATCAGTTTCGCCACCCCGAGGGCGGCCAGCAGCACCTGGATCGCCCCGCCCAGGATCACCGCCGCGATCAGGTAGTCCAGGCCGTGCTCCTTGGCCAGTGGTGCGACGACCAGGGCGATCGCGCCGGTAGCCGCGCTGATCATCGCCGGGCGGCCACCGCAGATCGAGATGACCACGGCCATGGTGAACGAGGCGAACAGTCCGACCCGTGGATCCACCCCGGCCAGGATCGAGAAGCTGATCGCCTCCGGGATCAGGGCCAGGGCCACCACCAGCCCGGCGAGGACCTCGGTCCGGAACACCTTCGGCGACAGCCAGGACGGGCGGGACAGACGCGGCCGGGCGACCGCGGACAGCATCGAAGACATATAGCCGTTTCCACTCAGGGTGCACGCGTCGGCCGCACACACGATGCCGCTCCCCCGGGCAGGGAGCGACGTGATCTGCACATACCAGTGCCGGTCGGACGTTTCCGGACCGTTTCCGGGCATCGTCGCCCGGAAGGAACCGCTCAGGAAGGAGACCGCGAGGGGCCGTAGCCGCACCTCGACGACCAGCACCGAACCTACCCTCCGGAGAGGGTAGGTTTCACCCCACGGTGATGATCATCACCGTGGGGTGGCGAAGGCCCTCACCGCCGCGTGTGAACTCTCGGCAGGCCGGCCGGAACGGGCTCGATACGAGGTCATCCGGCCTGGTGACGCCCGTACCGGCCTGGTTCGGCCGGCACGGGCGCTGTACTCCGCTGCCGTACTGCTGGCGGTTGTCTGGTCCAGCCGATGAAACGGCGGTGCAGTGCGCCGGCTGGTGCCCAGGGCATGTCCTCGGCGGCCTGCACGAGATAGCCGCCGAGGTACAGCGCCAGCGACACCGGCGCGTCGGCGTACTCCGCCCGCAGTTCCCGCCGGCGCGTGGGGCAGGGCCACGGCAGGTCGCAGCCGCCGCAGCTCCAGATCGGCAACACCGGGCCGTGGGTGGTCACCGCACACCGTCCAGGAACCGGGCGACGCTCGCGCGGGCCTGCCGGCTGGTCGCCCAGTCCACCTGCCAGCAGGGGTACGGGGCCAGTCGTGACCACCACGCCCGACAGCCCACACACATGCCGTCGAGCCCTCGGACATGCACCGCGAGGATCGTCCGCTCCGGGCCGCCGGTCACTGCTCGCCCTCCTGCGGCCAGTGGCCCCGATTGATCGGGATACGGTGCCGAGCACGGCACGGCAGATCGGCACCGCACCGGCAGACCCGCCGCCACAGTTGCCACGACCACACGGGCCGATGCCGCCGGGCAAACGTCAACGCGGTGGCCGACAGGTACTCGTCATACGAGACGCGCCGCTCCCGCGACATCGACGCGTCCTTGCCCGCTGTCGGATGCTGTTGTACGCCTCGTGCCTGGTCCAACAGCCGCCGCCGGGCGGCTTCCTGCTCCATCGTCTGGATGCGCTGGCCGAACCCCGATACCGCCGGTGGCGACGGGAAGTACCGGCTGACTATTCGCCGCAGGAGTCCAATAGCCACCGCCATCTGTCCGGCCCTCCCTCCTGAGGACACGGAGGGCCATCTGCTGATGTGCCTCGATTCCGCGCCCGTTGTAGAGGTCAAGCCTCACGCCGTGCGCGTTGTCGATCCAGAAGGTGACTGTCCGCTAACCAGGTGTGCTGTCCGCTGCTGGTGGACGTCCCGGGGCGTACTCGATACACAGATCACGCAATGTCGCGGCCTCCGGCACCCCCGACTGCTCTACCTTCGCCAGCAACTCCGCAGCCCGCCACCAGTTCGACGGCACCACCCTCCCAGACGCCACCGCCTGCACCCCCAGCGCCACCGCCTCATCCGGCTGACCGGCAGCGACCAAGGCAAGACCAAGGTCGAGACGCGCCGACGCGACACGGCGGGGCCGCGCTCCCCCATCGCCGTGCGGATCCAGATCCGCCAACACCGCCCGCGCCACCTGCTCCGCACCCGGGTCACCCGCCCACGCCAACGTCGTGGCCGTATACGCGGCAGCCTTCGCCGGGTCGTAGCGATAGTGATGCTCGGCGCGCTCCGGAACAGGCAGATTCGCCGTCAGCCGCTCAACCCGGTCCAACGCCCGCCGAGTCGCACCCACGTCCCCGATCCGCGCCCACGCACGGGCCTCCTGAGCAGTCGCCTGAATGCGAGCGGAGCTACCCTTCGGAGCGACCCGCTGAGCTTGATCGGAAAGAACGAGCGCCGTCCGGTAGTCACCTTGAGTCAACACGTCCCAGGCCCGGGTTTCCAGACACCACGCCTGAATCTCGCCATGCTCCGCATGCTCGGCAAGATCACGAGCAGCCCGCAAGTGAGCAGCCGCAGCAGTCCGCTGCCGCAGATCGATGTGAACGGTCGCCCGCAACACCGCCAACCAGCCACCGGCAATCAACAACCGACGCCGCTGAGCAAGCGTGACCCGTCCATCCAGCAACCGCCCCACATAGGCGAGGTGCCGCCGCACCAACGGTAGAAGATCCGCCGGAGCCAACGTCGGATAGGAACTGGCAAGGTCGTCAACGCCCTGCTCGATCCGGTCGAGCACGTCTCTACTCACGTCACTGGCAGCGACCCTCGCAAGCAGCTCACCGGCCTCGGCAGCATGGTCGACCGGCGCATCCACCAGGCCAGCAAGCACGCCTCCCGCACCGAGAATCCGGTCCAAGTGGCGCGCCGTATCCGCTGTCGGAGCCTTCAGCCCTGTCTCCAACTCGTGCAGATGACTCTTACTCCGATGCGCGAGCTGCCCGAGGGAACGAAGCGACAGAGCACGCCGCTCCCGAAACTCACGCAGAGCTACACCGAAGCGCGGATCGACGGACGAGGCCATAACGCCGCTCCAAGCTCAACAGGCCAGGCGAACCCACCCAGCCGCCACCCCATCGACCGTACCCTCAACGTCGCACGCCGTTGACCCCTCGCTTGTAAGTTCTGGGCGCTCCGTCCGGCAACGTCCATCCACGTACGCAACCTCGGGCAACGGTTCGCGCTTGGCGGCTGTCCTCGTCCCGGCTCGTTGCTGTCTCCTGTTGCTGTCGACGGGTCTGTCAAACGAACGGTGTAACTCGGGTTGTTGACGGCTACTTGCGGCCTGCGGACAGGCGTCCTTCGAAGGCGATGTCGAAGGCGTTGAGGGCTGGCTTCCAGCGGATGGTCCAGCGCCGGCGGCCCTGCCCGGTGGGGTCGAGGCTCATCACGGCCAGGTAGACGCATTTCAGCGCGGCGGCCTCGTTGGGGAAGTGGCCGCGGGCGCGGACGGCGCGGCGGATGCGGGCGTTGACGCTCTCGATGGCGTTGGTGGAGCAGACGACGGTGCGGATCTCGGCGTCGAAGGCCAGGAACGGCACGAACTCCGCCCACGCCTGCTCCCACAGCCGCACGATCGCCGGATACTTGCCGCCCCACGCCTCGGTGAACTCGGCGAACCGGGCCCTGGCAGCCGGCTCGGTGGGCGCGGTGTAGACCGGCCGCAGGGCTTTGGCGATGGCGTCCCAGTGCTGCCGGCCGGCATACCGGAACGAGGCACGCAGCAGATGGATCACGCAGGTCTGCACCACCGCTTCGGGCCACACCTCGCCGATCGCGTCGGGCAGCCCTTTGAGTCCGTCACAGACCACCATGCACGCGTCCGCGACACCGCGGTTCTTCAGCTCGGTGAGGACCTGCAGCCAGAACTTGGCGCCCTCACCGCCGTCACCGGCCCACAGCCCGAGGATGTCCCGGGTGCCGTCAACGGTGACGGCCAGGGCCAGGTAGATGGGCCGGTTGGCGACCTTCCCGTCACGGATCTTCACGTGCACCGCGTCCAGGAAGATCACCGGGTAGACCGGGTCCAAAGGCCGGTTCTGCCACTCGGTCATGCCCTCGACAACCTTGTCAGTGATCGTCGAGATCGTCTGCCGTGACACGTCGGCACCGTAGACCTCGGCGAGGTGGGCCTGGATCTCCCCGGTGGTCAGGCCCTTGGCGGACAGCGAGATGACCATGTCGTCCACACCGGACAACCGACGCTGCCGCTTGCGGACGATCTGCGGCGCGAACGACCCATCCCGGTCGCGCGGCACGTCAATCTCGACCGGGCCGACATCGGTGAGCACCGTCTTGGCCCGCACACCGTTGCGGGAGTTCCCGCCGTTCCTGCCCGCCGGCTCGCCCTTGTCATAGCCCAAGTGATCGGTGATTTCGCCCTCAAGCGCTGATTCCAGGACTCGCTTCGTGAGCTGCTGCAACAGACCGCCGTCGCCGGTCAGCTGCAGACCCGCCGCACGGGCCTGCTCCACGATCTGGGCGACGAGTTCCCCGTCGAGACCCTCCGCCGGTTGTCCCGGCCCGTTCTTCGCCACCGCGGCAGTATCCACGGCGGCCATCGATCCATCAGACATCAGGTGCTGCTCCTTGATCAGGAGTTACACCGTTCGTCTTACAGTCCCCTGTCGACAGCAACAGGAGACACCAGGCGTGGCAGACTAGTCGGCAGGGGGTCTGTGGATCTAAAGGTGTTTCCGGCCTGACCTGCCGGGCGTTGTGCCTGGTGAGGAGGGTGCCGTGATGACCGCGACACTGAACGACCAGACCGGACGGAAGAAGCGGGCTGAGCCGTCGGCGGAGGCGAAAGCCGCCGCTGAGCTGGTTCGGGCCGCGAAGGAGCAGGGCTTGTCGTTGACGGGTCCGGACGGGCTGTTGAAGCAGTTGACCAAGACGGTCCTGGAGACCGCGTTGAACGAGGAGATGACGGAGCATCTCGGTTATGCCAAACACGAACCCGACGGTGCCGGCTCGGGCAACATCCGCAACGGCACTCGGTCGAAGACGGTGTTGACCGACGCGTCGGGACGGGTGCAGATCGACGTGCCGCGGGACCGGGCGGGCACGTTCGAGCCGCAGATCGTGCGCAAGCGGCAGCGTCGCCTGTCGGGCGTCGATGAGGTGGTGTTGTCGTTGTATGCCAAGGGTTTGACCACCGGGGAAATCTCGGCGCACTTCGCCGAGATTTACGGGGCTTCGGTGTCCAAGGAGACGATCTCGCGGATCACCGACAAGGTGATCGAGGAGATGACCGACTGGTCCCACCGGCCCCTGGACGAGATCTACGCGGCGGTGTTCATCGACGCCATCGTGGTGAAGGTGCGGGATGGGCAGGTGGCGAACCGGCCGTTCTATGCCGCGATCGGAGTCACCCTCGACGGGGACAAGGACATCCTCGGGTTGTGGGCCGGCGCGGGTGGTGAGGGCGCGAAGTTCTGGATGAGCGTGCTCACCGACCTGCGCAACCGGGGCGTGAAGGACGTGTTCTTCCTGGTCTGCGACGGGTTGAAGGGCCTGCCCGATGTCGTCACGAACGTGTGGCCGCAGACGGTGGTGCAGACGTGCGTGATCCATCTGATCCGCAACACCTTCCGGCTCACCTCGCGGCGTTACTGGGATGAGCTGAAGCGCGATATCAAGCCGATCTACACCGCCGTCAACGCCACCGCCGCAAGGGCCGCGTTCGACGACCTGGCCGAGAAATGGGGCGGCCGGTACCCGGCGGTGATCCGGCTGTGGGACAACGCGTGGGCGGAGTTCATCCCGTTCCTCGACTACGACCTGGAGATCCGCACAGTCATCTGCTCGACCAACGCGATCGAATCGTTGAACGCCCGCTACCGGCGGGCGGTCAAGGCCCGCGGCCACTTCCCCAACGAGCAGGCCGCGTTGAAGTGCCTGTACCTGGTGACCCGATCCCTGGACCCCACCGGAGCAGGCAGAACCCGATGGACGACGCGCTGGAAACCCGCCCTGAACGCCTTCGCCATCACCTTCAGCGACCGCTTCCCAGCCGCTGAAACCTACTAACCAAGATCGCCGGAAACACCCTTAGCGAGACAGGCCCTCGGCAGGCAGCAGGGTCGTCCGCACGGTAATGGGCGGGACCCGGGGTGCGATCTGGGCCGTCAGCCCTGCTGCCTCTCATAAAGCTCTCGTGACTGGTTCGTCCCGAAGGAACGATCGTGCGCCGAAGAGCTGCGCTTACAGCGGGACCGAGCTGCTCGGACAGTGCGGCAGCGTCCATGGACGTCCGGCCCTGCTCGTGCCAGTTGTCAACCAGTTAGTCACCCAAGAGCCAGCGGTAGTCGTAGCTGATCGCGTCCCAGCACTGCCGAACCCACTTGCGTTTGGCCGGCGAGGCGGTACGCCACATGTAGGTAATCCTGGGATCGACCCAGTGACCTCTCCGGTGGCTTTTCAGCCGCCCACGTAGGCGGCGAGGTGTTCGCCGGTGAGGGTGGACCGGTCAGCGACAAGATCGGCGGGGGTGCCCTCGAAGACGATCCGACCACCGTCGTGACCGGCGCCCGGCCCCAGGTCGATGATCCAGTCGGCGTGGGCCATGACCGCCTGGTGGTGTTCGATGACGATCACCGACTTGCCGGAGTCGACGAGCCGGTCGAGCAGACCGAGCAGGTGCTCGACGTCGGCGAGGTGCAACCCGGTGGTCGGCTCGTCGAGCACGTAGACCCCGCCCTGCTCGGCCATGTGGGTGGCCAACTTGAGCCGCTGCCGCTCACCGCCGGAGAGAGTGGTGAGCGGCTGGCCGAGGCTGAGGTAGCCGAGGCCGACCTCGGCGAGCCGGTTGAGGATGCGGTGCGCGGCCGGCGTACGCGCCTCGCCGGACCCGAAGAACTCCTCCGCCTCGCTCACCGGCATCGCGAGCACTTCGGCAATGTCCCGACCGCCGAAGCGGTATTCCAGGACGGATGCCTGGAACCGCTTGCCCTCGCACTCCTCGCACACCGTGGCGACGCCGGCCATCATCGCCAGGTCGGTGTAGATGACGCCGGCACCGTTGCAGTTGGGGCAGGCGCCTTCGGAGTTGGCGCTGAACAGCGCCGGCTTCACCCCGTTGGCCTTCGCGAACGCCTTACGGATCGGATCGAGCAGCCCGGTGTACGTCGCCGGGTTGCTCCGCCGCGAGCCACGGATCGCGCCCTGGTCGATCGACACCACCCCGGCACCGGGCGGGATCGACCCGTGCACCAGCGAACTCTTGCCCGAACCGGCGACGCCGGTGACCACGACCAGCACCCCGAGCGGGATGTCGACGTCGACGTCGCGCAGGTTGTGCGTTGACGCCTTACGGATCGGCAGGTGCCCGGTGGGCGTACGCACCGACTTCTTGAGGGTGGCCCGGTCGTCCAGGTGGCGGCCGGTGAGCGTACCGCTGGCCCGCAGTCCCTCGACGGTGCCCTCGAAACAGACGGTGCCGCCCGCCGTGCCGGCGCCGGGGCCGAGGTCGACGACGTGGTCGGCGATGGCGATCGTCTCCGGCTTGTGCTCCACCACGAGCACGGTGTTGCCCTTGTCGCGAAGCCGCAGCAGCAGGCGGTTCATCTGCTGGATGTCGTGTGGGTGCAGCCCGATGGTGGGCTCGTCGAAGACGTAGGTGACGTCGGTGAGCGACGACCCGAGGTGGCGGATCATCTTGGTGCGTTGGGCCTCGCCGCCGGAGAGCGTCCCGGACGGCCGGTCCAGGCTGAGGTAACCGAGCCCGATCTCGACGAAGGAGTCGAGGGTGTGCTGCAACGACGCCAGCAGCGGCGCCACGGAGGGCTCGCGCAGCCCGCGTACCCACTCGGCGAGATCGTTGATCTGCATCGCGCAGGCGTCGGCGATGTTGACGCCCTTGATCTTCGAGGAGCGGGCCGCCTCACTCAGCCGGGTGCCGCCACAGTCGGGGCAGGTCGTGAAGGTGACAGCCCGTTCCACGAAGGCGCGGATGTGCGGCTGCATCGCCTCGACGTCCTTGGACAGGAACGATTTCTGGATCTGCGGGATCAGACCCGCGTACGTCAGGTTGATCCCGTCGACCTTGATCTTGGTCGGCTCCTTGTGGAGCAGGTCGTGCAGCTCCTTCTTGGTGTACTTGCGGATTGGTTTGTCCGGGTCGAAGAAGCCGCTGCCCCGGTAGATCCGGCCGTACCACCCGTCCATGCTGTAACCGGGCACGGTGATCGCGCTCTCGTTGAGCGACTTGCTGTCGTCGTACAACGCGGTCAGGTCGATGTCCGTCACCCGCCCGGTGCCTTCGCAGCGCGGGCACATGCCACCGGTGATGCTGAAGCTCCGCCGCTCCTTCGTGGTGGTGCCGCCACGTTCGATGGTCACCGCGCCGGCACCGCTGATAGAGGCGACGTTGAAGGAGTACGCCTGAGGCGACCCGATGTGCGGCTTGCCGAGCCGGCTGAACAGGATCCGCAGCATGGCGTTGGCGTCGGTGGCGGTGCCGACGGTCGACCGCGGGTTGGCGGCCATCCGCTCCTGGTCGACGATGATCGCGGTGGTCAGCCCGTCGAGGACGTCGACCTCCGGCCGGGCCAGGGTCGGCATGAAGCCCTGGATGAACGCGCTGTAGGTCTCGTTGATCAGCCGCTGCGACTCCGCCGCGATGGTGCTGAACACCAGCGAGCTCTTGCCCGAACCGGAGACGCCGGTGAACACCGTCAGCCGGCGCTTCGGCAGCTCGACGGTGACGTCCTTGAGATTGTTCTCCCGGGCGCCCTGCACCCGGATCAGATCGTGGCTGTCGGCGGCGGGTGGTGCCGACCGGTTGTCCCTGCTCATCGCACTTCCTGGATACGGATCATGTTGCCGGCGGCGTCCCGGACGGCGCAGTCACGAACCCCGTACGGCTGGTCAGTCGGCTCCTGCACGATCTCGGTGTCGCTGGCCTGCAACCGTTCGAAAACACTGTCGAGGTCGGGCGTGGCCAACAGGATCGAGGCGTAGGTGCCCTTGGCCATCATCTCGGTGATGGTACGGCGCTCCTCGTCGGTCACGCCGGGGTCGGCGGCCGGTGGATGCAGCACGATCGAGGTGCCGGGCTGACCGGGTGGGCCGACGGTGATCCAGCGCATGCCCTGGTAGCCGACGTCGTTGCGGACCTCGAAACCGAGCAGATCCCGGTAGAAGGCCAGGGCGGCGTCCGGGTCGTTGTGCGGCAGGAAGCTGGCGTGAATGGTGATGTTCATGCCGGTCACGCTAGCTGCGACGCGAGGGCCGCTGCTTCTCGATTCCTGACCGGTCTGGTCACCTGTTTCACCACGCAGGAGGGCATCCCCTTCGTCGCACGGGCCGCGTCGCGCCGGTAGACGCTGGGCGGCACGCCGACCAGTTCGGTGAAGCGGGTGCTGAACGTGCCCAGCGACGAACAGCCGACCGCGAAACAGACATCGGTGACGCTCAGGTCGCCACGGCGCAGCAGCGCCATGGCCCGCTCGATGCGCCGGGTCATCAGATAGCCGTACGGGGACTCGCCGTAGGCCAGCCGGAACTGACGGCTCAGGTGCCCGGCCGACATGTTGACCCCACGGGCGAGGGCCTCGACGTCCAGCGGCTTGGCGTACTCCCGGTCGATGCGGTCGCGCACCCGGCGCAGCCGGGCCAGGTCGTCGAGACGCTGTTCGGTGGTGGATCTGCTGGTCACCTGAGCGATCGTGCCACGTCGGTCCGACAGGCGGCGAGTGCGGCGGCCCCCAGGCGCGCCGTTCGGGCGGATCACGGGGCCCTACCGGGCCCATAGCGCACGGTAGTCTGTGGCGGACCTGCCGTCCGTGCATGTGGTGCCTCGGGGAGCCGGCGTTGACGATCGAACCCACCCATCCACCGGCGACTGTCAACGGCTCCGAGGCCGTGATCCGGTTGGCCCGGGAGGTGAGCGGACGGATCGCTCCGGAGGAGTCGGGCATCTTCGACCAGGTGGCGACCGTCTGGCGGGCCGGGTTGGCGCAGCGCCGGGCACCGGGCGGCGGGGTCGGTTTCGGCATCGAGGACGCGTTGGTCAGCGCGATCGTCATCGAGGTGGTGGCCGCATCGATCCTGGACGTGCTGCGTCTCGGTGCCAGCACCGTCCGGTCGCGGTGGCGGCGGTGGCGGGTACGAGGCCGGCGCAGACCGTCTGCGAGCGAGCTGGACCGCGCCGCGCTGCCGGCGGTCGACGGTCGGGTCGTCCTTACCGCCGCCCAGGTGGCCAGGTTGCGTTCGGTGGCCCGGGGACACGCGATGACGCTCGGGCTCGACGAGGCCACCGCCGACCTGCTCGCCGACGCCCTGGTCGGCGCGGTTCACCTCGACACGGCGCCGCCGGATGACACTCACCCCTGACCAGCAACGGCCCCGGCCGCTGTGGTGGCTGTACGGGCTGATCGCGGTCGCCCTCACCAGTCTGGGAGTGGCGGCCGGCAATCTGTTCTTCCGCGGCACTCTGTCCCTGCTGATCCCCTACGACCTGACGACGACGCGCTGCGAGGCGCTGCACCAGGGCTCCCTCGACGCGTTCGGCGACTGCGCGGCAGAGCAGCTGCGCGTCCACGGATTTGTGGTCGGGTCAGCCGCACTGGTCCTACTCGCCGGAACGCTGGCTCTCGCGGTGGTCGTACCGTGGTGGGATCTGCGCCGGTTGGGTCGCCTCGGTCGGCTCGACGTCCCGCCGGCCCAGCAACGCTTCGCCGAGCTGTGCCAGCGGCAGGGGCTGTCTGGTGGGCGTACCCCTCGGTTGTGGGTGGCCGGGCCGGCGGTGCGCCACGCCTTCACCACCGCCCTGCCCGGCCGGCGACCCACCGTGGTGGTCCCGGCGCGGCTGGCCCTCGACGCCGGTGACCGGTTCGACGCGGTCGTCTCCCACGAGATCGCGCATGTGCTGGCCCGCGACGTCAGTCTGGTCTCGACGATCCGAGGTCCGGCATGGTTGGCTCCGCCCGCCGTGGCGCTGGCCGGCGTTCCCTTTCTGAACCTGTTCGGGGTGACGCCACGGCGGGTCGCGGCACAGCTCGGGGTCGCGCTGCTGGCGGTGGTCGTGACGCTGCTCGCGGCCGCGCTGCTACGGCTGCGCGAGTACGAGGCCGACCGCTACGCCGCGAACGTGGGCGCCGAGGCCGCTCTGACGGCGTCGTTCGCCCGAACGGTGCCGGCAGCGCGGCAGCGACAGATCGGCTGGGCCCGCCGGTCGCTGGCCCGCCATCCCGAACCCACGGACCGGATACGCGCCCTGCGGCAACCGGCGTCCGGCTACGAGGGCGGGTTCGCGCAGGCACTGGCGGTTGGCTTCGTCGCGGTCGCCGCCATGTACGCCACCCTCGTGCTGGTCTACTTCGGCGATCCACAGTGGTACGGGTGGGGCAACGGGGTTGTCCCGGTGGCGGCCGGTGTCGCCGTGCTCGGGCTGCTGTTTCCATCCCTGCTGCGGCGGGCCCGGCTGCCGTACCGGGGATGGTGGCGGCCAGTGCTCGGCACCGGTGCCGGAGTCGCCGCCGGAGCCGCGTTCATGCCTGTCGTGTTTCTGGCCAGGCCACTGCGCTACCCGCCGACGCAGCCGGGTGACCCGGCGCGGACGGCACTCTCCGTGCTGCTGCTCACGCTGGTCGCCGCCGGGGTGGTCGCGCTCGCCGCCCACCTGGCCGAGCTGGCGGCCCGCCGGGGGCGGCCGGTCCACGCCGGCCTGGCCGGGTGCGCGGCCGGACTGACCGCCGTCGCCGCGCTCTGGACCGTCGGTCTGGTGGCCGCGGTCCTGCACGATCTCGACGACCTGCGGTATCTGCTCACCTACGGGCTGGCCAACCAGCCGTGGCCGGCGCTCGCCCTCGGGCTGCTGCCGGTCTACGCGCTGCTGTCGCCGCGGCGCCTGCCCGGAGGACGGCGGTCGTGGCTGGTGGCGCTCGTCGCCGCAGGACTCGGCGGCACTGCGGCGATCCTGGTGACCGCGGAGGGTGCCGGCCTGACCGACCAGTTGCGGGCGCAGCAGCAGCGGTGGTGGCTCTGTGCCGCCGCCGGCGCGGTGGTCCTGGTCGTCGTGACGCTGAGCACCGCCTGGCCGTACGGCTGGGCGCGGGGGGTGCTCGCCGCGACCGCGACCACCGGCACCGCCACGGCGGCGCACTACGGGTACGGCCGGCTGACGGATCGGCCGACCGAACCGGACATGTTCGCCATGGACGTCGCGGTCGCCCCGCTCTGGCTCGGTCACGCCGTGCTGCTGCTGGCCGTGCTGCTGATACCGCTCAGCGCCGCTCGACGCCGGCCGATGATCGCCGAAAGCGCGACGCGGGGCCGCGCCACACCGGCCTGGGTGAGTGCGACGGCCGCGCCGACCGCGACGGCGGTACTGGTCGCCGCCGTCGCGATCGTGGTCGTCAATGTCGGCGTGCCCGGTGGCGTCGCCATCAACGCCGGCCAGCGCCGGCTGGCGGACTTCGACAGACGGTACGAGGTGGCGCAACGGGTGCTCACCGCCGAACAGGCCGACCGGGCCGCCCAGGCCAGCGTGCAGGTGATCCCGTTCAGCTGGCGCGTCGTCCAGTCCGCGCCGGCGGGGCAGGGCATCGCGTCCGGGCCGGTGGCCGTGTCCGTCCCAGAGTGTGAGCCCCTGGTCCGGGAACGGTTCCTGACGGTGGGCGAGCCCAGCCTGCGCACGACCGGCAAACGGACCTACACAAGTGAACCGGCGGACGGTGAATTCCCCTACAGCGACCTGACCGTCACCGTCTACGCGTACGACGCCCCGGTGGGCGAAGCCGTGCTGACCGCTGCCCGGGACGCCCGGCGGGCCTGCCCGTCGTTCATCCTCGACGACTTGCTCGACGTCGAGGTCCGGGCCGCCAGCGCGCCGATAATCGGCGAGCTGAGCTGGCGGTACGACAGCACGATGACAGCTGATTTCACCGATGGCACCACCGTCACCGCGGACAACGCGTACGTGATGATGGCGGTCGGGTACGCCGTCGTCACGGTGTTCATGTCAGCCTGGCAGGAGCCGCTGGACGAGCACCTGCTCCGGCTGGTCCTGACGACCGTGGAGCATCAACTGCTTGAACCGTGACCGGCTGGTGTGTCCGGGCTGTCGTCGAGGTCAGTGGTCCCGGGGCGACACCAGGCGGACTCGTAGGCGATGACCACGAGCTGGGCTCGGTCACGGGCATGCAGCTTGGTCATCGCCCGGTTGATGTGGGTCTTGGCGGTCAGCGGGCTGATCACCAGGCGTTCGGCGATCTGGTCGTTGGACAGGCCCTGCGCCAGGAGGACGACCGTCTCCCGTTCGCGATTGGTCAACTCCTTCAGTCGCGCACCGGTCGGTCTCCGCAGCGGCTCGGTGACGTACCGGTCGATCAGCTTGCGGGTGATCGACGGCGCGAGCAGGGCGTCGCCACGGGCGGCCACCCGGACGGCGTACACGAGATCCGCCGGCTCGATGTCCTTGACCAGGAAGCCGGCGGCACCGGCGCGAAGCGCGTGGAAGACATGTTCGTCCAGACCGTAATTGGTCAGGATGACCACGTGCACGCCGGCCAGCGTCGGATCCGCCGCGATGTGCCGGGTGGTCTCGATGCCGTCCATGACCGGCATCTGGATGTCGACGAGCGCGATGTCGGGCAGGTGCTTCCGCGCCAGGGTCAGCGCCTGCTGGCCGTCGGCGGCCTCGGCCACCACCTCGATGTCGTCCTCGATGTCGAGCAGCGCACGGAATCCGCTGCGCAGCAGCGGTTGGTCGTCGACCAGCAGGACGCGAATCATGCCGCGCCCACCGGAAGTTCGGCGTGGACGGTGAACCCGCCCTCGTCGCGTGTCTCGGCCCGCAACAGTCCGCCCAGAGCGACGACGCGTTCCCGCATCCCGAGCAGTCCGACGCCCGGTGCCGCCGCCCGGCCCGGCACGCCGTCGCCGTTGTCGTCCACCCGGATCGCGAGGGTGCCCGGCCGGTAGTCGATCCGCACCGAGGCCGTGGCGGCGGAGGCGTGACGGGCGATGTTGGTGAGGGATTCCTGCACGATGCGGTAGGCGGTGCGGCCCACCGCGACCGGCACGTCGGGCCGTTCTCCGTCGATCGTCAACGTCGCGTCCAGGCCGGCCATCCGGGCCCGTCGCACCAGTTCCGGGAGCTGGTCGAGCCCGGGCGATCCGGCGGTGCCGTCGGCGCGCAGCGTCTCCAGGGTCGCGCGCAGTTCCCGGGTCGCCTCGCGGCTGGCCTCGCGGATGGCCGAGAGCGCCTCCGGCACCGGCTCGCCGCGCCGGCTGGCCAGGTGCACGGCGACCTCGGCCTGCACCTTGATTATCGAGATCTGGTGGGTGAGGGAATCATGCAGTTCCCGCGCGATGTGCAGCCGCTCCTCGTCGGCGCGGCGCAGTGCCGTCTCCTCCCGGGTGCGCTCGGCCTCCTCCGCACGCCGCTCGGCCTGCCGAAGCGCCTCACCCGCAGCCCCGGCGGCGATCAGCCAGGCCACTTCGAGCGCGTCGCGGGCCCGCGCGAGTGCCTCGCCGACGGGTAGTCCCGGTGGTAGGACCAGAGCCGCGAGCGGAAGGGAGACCAGCATCGCGACGGCCGCCACGACCGTGACCACGCGGTGTCCCGCGCGTACGGCCGCGTAGACCGCGAACAGGAACGCGACGGCGGGCAGCTCGATGCCGGTGGCCTGGTGGCCCACCGCACACACGCCGGTGACGATCAGCACCGCGACCGGAGCTCGTCGACGCGCCGCCAACACCAGGCCGCCGGTCACCAGCCACGCGTAACCGAACAGGTCCGCCCCGGTGGCGGGGCGCGTTGCGGACAGTCCGGCGATCAGTAGCAAGGCTGTCACGCCCACCGCGATCGCCCAGTCCCCGACCGCGGCGCGCCTGAGGATCCGCCCGCACCGCTCGCTCATGGGCGCACCCTAACCGGCCGGCGCGGCCCGGCGACTCCTGCTCACGGACGACTGGCCGGCTACCACGTACGCGGTAGTGGGGCGGCGGCTACGGCGTTGGTGGCAGCCGGTCACGCGGCGCGCTCGGAATCGCCGCACCGGTGACCAGGTACATCGCCGCCGACCCGGCCGCCGCCGGAGGGGTGAGCATGAGCGCCGGCCGGATCACGGTCGACGGCGGGGGTCGCCGTCACTGTCGTGCAGCAGGCACCGGGGGAAGCGTCGGTGCCCGGTCCAGGTGGTCGAGCCGAGCGAGGTCGGCGGTGCCGGCCCGGACCACGGTCGCGGCCAGCCCGGTGGCTGCCGGGTCGGACCCGCCCTGCTGTTCGGCGCTGGCGATCCGCACCGACTGCGTCAGATGCGCCCGCAGGTGCCCGGCAGCCAGGCGGTGAAACGTCCGGCCGGTGGCCGAGCGCAGCGCGGTAAGTTCCTCGTCGGTGACCATGCCGGGCATGTCGTGGCCCTCGTGCGGATTGGCCACCGGTGCGCCGGAGTCGGCCAACAGCCGCCGGGACCGGGTCAGGTGGATACGTTCGCTGGTCTCGATCCGGGTGGCGAGCCGCCGCCAGGCCGGGTCGGTGGTCCGGTCCGGCACCAGGTCGAGGATCGGCAGCAGCCGTTCGGCCATGGCCACCGACAGTTGAAGCCAGGCGATGTCGGTGGCGCTGAACTGTCCGGCGGGTGGTGTTCCCGTGGTCGATGGTGTTCCGGTGGTCGATGGTGTTCCGGTGGCGCACCCGGTGGCGAGCAGCAGCGCGGCGAGCAGCGCGGCGAGCCGAGGTCGCACGCGGCCTCCTTCGCGTCCGCCCGGCGGCGGGGCGGTACGACCGGGCCCGCCGCCGGGTGTCACCTGTGGACTCAGAGCGGCCTGCCGTCGTGCCCGCACTTGATGACCGGACGGATGCAGTCGCGGACGCGGCGCGCCAACTCCTCCACCGGCCAGGCGTTGAAGAAGTCGCCGTGCATCGTGTAGCCCGGCCCGGAGGCCAGCCGCAGCCGCGACGGGTCACCGTTGACCGGGTACCGCAGGACCTGCCGCAGCTTCGGCACGTGCACCGGGTGGCTGGCCGGACAGGCCTGGTTCACCGGGTAGGCCAGGTGGCTCTTGTGATCCGGTGAGTCGAGGTCGCGGCCGGTCCAGCACTGCGGAAAGTCCAGGTACGACTCCAGCATGGTGCCGGCCGGGCAGTTGACGAAGTCCTTCGACGGCGGCACGTGCCCGGCATGCAGGCACGACCAGCGGGCGATGCTGTCGCCCGGTCCGGCGGCCCGGGCGTTTCCGGCGACGAGGCGCAGGCCCAGCGGGAACGGCTGCGTCTGCGCGACGACGTCGGGACGCACCCCTTCGCCGAGATAGTAGAAGGTGGCGATGGACGGTTCCACCGGCACGTTGTCGCGGTAGAGGGTCGGCACCCAGTACGACGAGACATCGACTCGCGGGTTGCAGGTGGTGGCGGAGCCGACCAGGTCGGGCAGCGTGGTGTGGGCGTTGGTCACCGTGCTGCCGAAGAAGCTGTGCATGTGCGAGGCACCGGGCAGCCCGGGGAAGACGATGGGGTCGTCCGGAAGCCGGTGGCTGTACGTGCAGTCGGCCGGGAATTCGGCCACCCGGATGGCGTTGACACCCGGGGCGGCGTCGGCCGGCGCGGTGCTGGCCACAACGTAGCTGCCGAGCAGCACCAGCAGTGCGCCGATCGCGGTGCCGAGGCGCAGCCGGCTGCGGCTGGCGGGATGGGGTGCGGCGCTGTCCATCTCTTGGCTCCTGTCGGGGAGGGTCAGGGACCTTCCGACGCCGCCGCCGTAGACATCGGAGCTTCCCTGGCCGGACTGGTGGTGGTCGCGGACGCGATCCGAGAGAGCGCTCTCACACCAGCGTCGCCCCTGGGCCGATGGTTGTCAATACGTGCCGGGTCGGCGTGGCATGCAACGACGGCGGGCCGGCCCCTGAGGGTCGGCCCGCCGTGGGTGCTGTTTGCCGGCGGCGGCGTGCCGGCTGCGGCCGTCACCCCGCCTGGTTCACCGGGTCAGCCGCTTGAGCAGGTCGCGCTCGGCGTGGTGTTGTTGCCGTTCTTCCAGAGCGTGATGCCGAAGTTGTTGCCGTTACCGTTCGGACGTGCGGTGATCGTGCCACTGGAGCCGCTGATCGAGGCGTTCCAGCTGTTCTGCAGGCTCTGGCCGCCGTTGGTACGGATGGTGACGGTCCAGTTGTTGCTGCCACTGACCGAGAAGGTCGTGTTGAACCGGTCGTTCCAGTCCTCGGCGCGCTGCACGCTGACCGAGCAGTTGCCACCACCGGGCGGCGGGTTGCTCGGCGGCGGGTTGCTCGGCGGCGGGTTCGAGCCCCCGCCTTCCGAGAGGGTGATGTCCGAGCTTCCCTGGCTCTGGTAACCCTCGGTGGCCATGATCTGGTAGTAGTGGTTACCGAGGTTCAGGCCGACACGGGCCCAGGCGTCGAAGTGGTTGGCGGTGGTGATGGTCCCGCTGCTGCGCTTCTGCTGCCGGACGCTCCAGTACTGGTAGAACGTCTGGGTGCCGTCGATCGACGGGGCGTTGACCCGCTGGCTGCGCAGGATGTCGTAGGTGCCGCCGTCGGTGGTGATGCTGCCCAGGCGGGTGGCCCCGCTGCTCGGGTTGTAGCTGCCGAAGTTCTCGACGATGTAGTACTCGACCAGCGGGTTACGGGTCCAGCCGTACAGGGCGAGGTAGCTGTTGTTGTTACCCGGGTTGTAGCTGCCCGAGTAGCTGATCGTGCGGCGGGTTCCCGGGTTCCAGCCCTTGCCACCGACCCAGTTGTTGGTGCTCCTGCTCCACGAGCTGGAGTAGCGGCCGTTCTCGCGCAACACCATGCAGGCGTCGCCGCTGTCCTTCCAGAACGAGAAGAAGAACCCGTTGTGGGTACCTTCCGTGTTCGAGCAGACCTGCCGGTCGGCCTCGGCCTGGGCGGGGCTGGCCGAGATCGCGACGGTGCCGGTGCTGATCAGCGCCACGGCGCAGGCGGCACCGATGAGCGACCTGAGTCGTCCACGCCTGCGACTTCGTGGTGGGACGGGGACGTTGTTCATGCTTCCTCCTCGTGACGGCTGACCGGTGGCCAGCAGTGCGCTACGAACCGGCGGTCCCGATGGCTGTGCGGCCACCATCGACTGTCGACGTCGTACCGGGTGGCGGTCTGCCGGTCGAACTGCACCGTGACCGGCGGAGTAGGTAGCGACATCCAACGATCATCCAGGTTCGTCGATGGCCAACAGTATTGGCGCGTATCCGCCGACCCGTCAACAACTTCCGGAAATACTCTCGAAACCTTCCCTCGACCGCCCGGCCACGCCACGAAACGCATCAGCGCTGGTCAGTAACAACGGGATGGCCGACGATTGCTCGACAAGGCCGCGACCGACCACGCCAGGTAGGCACCGCTGACCAGCGGAAGTTCCAGAGACTTTCCGGATGCGCACCGGCGGCACAGCGCCGTCAGTGCTGGTGGCGGGGCTACGACGACCAGAAATGAATACGGTCGCGCCGCCTCGCCGCGCAACGCAGGCGTGGACCCCTTCGGTTGGGGTAGGCCGGGCTGCCGTGGGATGACGCCGCGCCTGGTACCGGCCCGCTCGCGGCGAGGCGGCGAGGTGTCCCGGAGGGTCGATGTCGACTGGATCAACGGCAACCGGTGGGTTGGCGCCGCCCGAGGACGTGGTGGAGCTGCGCGTGCACGGGGTCTCCACCCCTGCCGCCGAGCAGATGGCGCAAACGCCCGTGCAGGTGGCAGGGGATCGCAACGCCGGCTTCTACCGGGCTCGCCCGAGCTGCGCCGGCACCGACCGCACCGACACCGTGGAGGTGTACCGATGGAGTGACCTGCCCTCCGGCACCATGATCCGGACGCTGTCGATGGTGTTCCTGCTGCCGTTCACGCTGCTCAACGTCGCGGTATGGATGCGCCCGGGAAACCCGGGCACCGACGCGGCGGTACGAGCTCTGTGCCGGGTGCTCGGTCTCACCCTGACCGCGCTGTACGTCCTCACCGCCGTCGGAGTCGCGTTGGACCTGACCGCGTGGCAGTGCATGTCCTCCCCGGACTGCCTGTCCGGCCGCAGCTGGCTGTCCTGGCTCGGTGGTCGCCCCACCGGTCTGCGACTGACGGCCCTCGCCGCGGTGCCGGCCGCCGCCATCGCGCTGATCTGGTGGGCCAGCACCCGCCCCGGACGAACCTTCAACGCGTTCCGCCCGCCGGAGAGCACCCGGTCCGGACACCCGCTGAGCACGGTCGGCCAATGGGACGCCGAGCCGCTGATGGGGCGACTACGCTCGATCCACATCGCCGCGGCGTTCGCGACGCTCGACGCCAGTCTGCTCGCCGCCCGGACCGCACACGCCCAAGGCCCGGCGCCCGCCACCATCGTGCTCACGGTCGCCACCGGAGCGGTGCTGGCCACCTGCGTCGTCCTGGTCTGCACTCCCCCACTGATCGAGCGGGATCCCACGGACCCTCGGCTCGACGGGATCGCCCGGGCACTACGGACAACAGCCATCGGGCTCACCATCGTGGTCGTCGTCGACGTTCTCGCCGCCCCCGCCGACTGGCGGGAGGAAGGTGGCCTGCCCGGCTACGCGCCAACCCTCACCTGGCTGTTCGGCGCGCACGCCGTACTGCTGGCCGCCCTGGTCTCGGTCACGCTGCGGCCCCGGGGCCAGCGGTCGGGCCACCGACGCCCACGCTACTTCGGCGCTCCGGCGGCAGCCGCCGCCGGAGCCGGTATCGCGGTGGCGTTCTCGGCAGAACTCGTCCGTCGGGTGGCCGATCTCCTGGACCGGAACGCGTCGGCCGGGCAGGTGGCCATTCGGCCACCACCCGCCTTCACCTGGGCGATCTACGGCTTCTTCCGGGCGGTGCTGATCACGCTGGTCGTGGCGGGCCTGGTGGTCCTGCTGACCCGGCGCGGCCGTACCCGCGCGGCGACCGCGATCCTCGCGCGCGACTTCCCGAACCCGCCACCGGAGGCCGTTGCCCGACTACGGCAGGTACGGCAGGCGATCGCACGGGCCCGGTCCACCGAATGGCTGCCACCGCTGGTCGTGGTCTACGCCGGTCTCGGCGGGCTCGGCGCGGCAACCACCGTGATCGACCTGCTCGGCGAGCATCCCGGCGACGTCATCCAGCGGTACGCGCAGGTGCCCGCAGGCCTGATCGAATTCGGCATCGGACTCGGTAGCCAGCTGATCTCGGCAACCGTGCTCGGCCTCGTCATCGGTGGAATCTTCGCCTACCGGACGCCAGGATTCCGGCGCCATGTGGGCGTGCTCTGGGACCTGGCCACCTTCTGGCCACGCGCCGCCCATCCCTTCGCCCCGCCCTGCTACGCCGAGCGGGCCGTGCCGGAGCTGGCCCGGCGCATCACCTACCTGATCAGCAGGGGCCACCTGGTGGTGATCACCGGATACAGCCAGGGGTCGGTGCTGGTCGCCGCCACCATCCTGCAGCTGGCTCCACGGGTCAGCGATCGGGTCGCCCTGCTCACCCACGGCTCGCCGCTGCGCCGACTCTATGCTCGGTTCTTTCCCGCCTACTTCGACGACGACATGTTGCACGAGGTGGGTGACCGGGTCGGCTGGCGATGGGTGAACCTGTGGCGGGACACCGACCCGATCGGAAGCTGGACCTTCTCCGACCACCGGCCCGACACGCCACCGACCAGCAGCGGGCCCTCTGCGACGGTGGACCGCCGCCTGCCGGATCCGGCGGGCCTGGTCGCCCCGCCCGGCGACAGCGTTCCGCCACCGATCAAGGGCCATTCGCCCGGCGAGTCCGACGAGGCTTTCGTGGCGGCGACGCGGGAACTGGTCGTGCGGTTGCGGGCCGGTCAGCCCACCGGTCCCGGCGACGATTCCCCGCCCACCCCGTCGTAGCCGAACAGGTGAGCCCGTGGGGGGCGCGACCAGGCACGACGAGCCGCGGTCAGCCGCTGGCTCCGCAGGGACCGGCGGTCGTCTCCGTCAGTCGCTCGATGCGTCGTAGGGCCTCGTCGATCGCCGGGTCGTCGACGTCGTCGTAGATCCGCGCCGCCTGGCGCCAGGCGGCGATGGCCCCGGCCTGGTCACCCATCGTCTCCCGCGAATCGCCGAGCCGGACCAGAGTCTCGGCCTCGTGGTAGCGGTCGGCGGTGTCGCGGAACAGCTGGATCGCCTGCTGGTAGCAGTCGACCGCCCGGGCGTGGTCACCGAGCCTGTCGTACGCGAAACCGATGCTGTCCAGCGTCGCCGCCTGACCGTTGCGGTCGTTGCTGCGGCGCTGCTCGGCCAGGGCGGCAGTGCAGCTCTCGATGGCCTGGTTGTACTCGCCGGTGGTGGCCAGCAGCCAACCGATCGCGTTCAGCGCACGGGCAGCTCCGGAACGGTTGCCGACCATCCGGTACAGCCGCAACGCCTCGCGGGCGTGCGCCAGCGCCTCGTCGAGCCGACCGCCCAGGAAACAGAGTTCACAGTAGTTGTGCAGGGTCTGTGCCTGACCGGTCGGGTCGTTGAGGTTCCGGTAGAGGTCGAGCGCGCGGCGGAGCCGGTGCTCGGCGTCCTCGTGTTCGCCGAGACGGGTGAACGCCCGCGACAGCAGGCGGTTGGCGGTCGCCTGACCGGCGAGGTCGTCGATCTTCTCGGCGGCGGTCAGCGCGACCTGCTGAATGGCGAGTTGGTCCTGCCAGAGACCGCGGGGTGCGACGAACGTGTTCAACGTCCAGGCGAGCTGCCAGGCGTACGCCTCGAACCCGCTGTCGGCGGCCTGCCGGACCATGCGGAGCAGCACCCGGTGCTCCGCGGTGAACCAGGCCAGGGCGGCGTCGTGGTCGGTGGCCGGTCGCCGGATCACCCCCGGTAGTGGCGGCACCGGTTCGATCGGCGCCCACTGTGGTTGCAGCAGCACGGCCGCCGGGTAAGCACCGTGCAGGTAGTGGTCGTAGAGTCGTTGCCGGCCGGCTCGCCGCTCCCCGGCGTGCTCGGACGAGTCGGCCAGTTCGGCCGCGTAGACCCGCAGCAGGTCGTGGAAGGTGTACCGGCCGGGCGTGTGCTCGGTCAGCAGGTGCAGTCGGGTCAGCTCGCGCAGCGGCGGCACGACGGCCGCCGTGGGCACCCCGGCCAGGGCGGCTGCGGCGTCGGCGCTCAGGTCCGGACCGGGATGCAGGCCGAGCAGTCGGAACAGCCGCGCTGCGGGCGGACTCAACGCCAGGTAGGAGCGGGAGAAGACCCGCCGCACGTCGCCGTCGGCCAGCACGTCGAGCCGGGCCTCGGTGGAGTGCAATTCGGCGGCGATGGCATCGAGCGGAAAGGTCGGGTGGGTGGCGACGCGCGCCGCCACCATGGACAACGCCAGCGGCAACCGTCCGGTGGCGGCGATGATGTCGGTGACCGCCTCCGGATCGGTCGCGAGCCGGGTGGCGCCGAGCCGGCCGGCGAGCAGACTCATCGACTCGTCGTCGGTGAGCACGTCCAGCCGCAGCGGTTCGGCGCCCTCGGCGGCGACCAGGTCGGCCAGCCGGTCCCGGCTGGTGACCACGACCAGACAGCCACCGGCTCCCGGCAGCAGGGGCCGCACCTGACTGGCGTCGCGGGCGTTGTCGAGCACCACGAGCATCCGCCGGGAGGTCAGCAGACTGCGGTAGAGGCCGGTGCGGGCCTCGGTGCTGGTCGGAATCCGGGAGGGCGGCACGCCGAGCGCCTCGAGGAAACCCTGGAGCGCGTCGTCCGGGAACGCCACCTCGGCCTCGTCGTAGCCGTGCAGATTCACGTAGAGCTGACCGTCAGGAAAGCGGTCGGACACCCGGTGGGACCAGTGCAACGCCAGGGCGGTCTTGCCGACGCCGGCCATCCCGGACACCGCTGAGATGACGACCGTCGCCGGTCCTTCGCGGTCCAGGAGCGCGTTCAGGCGGGCGAGTTCGGTGGCTCGGCCCACGAACTGTGGCACCGCGAGCGGCAGCTGCTCGGGCCGCCGACCGCCGGAACCCGGAGTCGCCGGGGAGGTCGCGTCGGGCGTCGGCTCACCGCTGCTGGTGAACCCGTTCACCACCAGGCTCGGGCGGTGATGCAGGATGTCGTCGTAGAGCCTGATCAGCTGTGGTGCAGGGTCAAGACCGGTCTCCTCCGCAAGGATCTGCCGGGCCTGCTGGAACGCGTCGAGTGCGCCTGCCACGTCGCCGATGCGGTAGAGGCCCAGCATCAACTGGCTCCAGGCCCGCTGGCGCAGCGGATGCTCGTCGAGCAGGGCTCGCAGCCGGCCGACCACCGCGGCCGACGCGCCTTGCGCCAGCATCGCCTCCGCGTAGTCCTCCTCGGCGAGCAACCGCTGCTCCTGCAACTGGGCGACCCATCGGGTCAGCAGCGGGTGCGATGGCAGGTCTGCCAGGGGCGCCCCGCGCCAGAGCGTGACCGCCTCGGCGAGCTCCGTCTCCGCTCGGACGGCGTCACCAGCGGTCAGTGCGTCCCGGCCACGCGCGGCGGCGGCGTCGAACCGATCCAGGTCACGCTCGCCCGGCCGGACAGCGAGCAGGTAGCCGCCGGCCGCCGTCGGAATCCGTTCCTCACCGAGCAGTTGGCGCAGCCCGCGCACGTACGTCCGCAGGTTCGCCGCGGCCGAGGGTGGCGGTTCGTCGGCCCAGAGCATCGGGACCAGTTCGTCGGTGCCCACAGTCTCGTTGGGGCGCAGCAGCAGAGCGGCCAGCAGCAGCCGTTGCTTCACCGAGCCGAGCGGGATGAGCCGATCGCCGCGGTGCACCGCCAGCGGGCCGAGCAGGTCGAAACGCACAGGGTCCGTCCATCGGGTACGCCGGGCAAGGGCCGGTCACCCGCCCCGACTGCCGCACCTGTTGAGCGCGTCGGCACGGGCAACGGTGACGTTGTATCTCCTTTGTGGCAAAGGCTATACGCCGGTCATGGTAGAGGTCCCGGCAGTACCGAACCACCGGCGGCACGCGGGTGCCGAGGGCCGCCGCACCGGCCGGTCGGGTCTACTCGGTTCCTTCCAACGCCGGCACTCGCCCTAACCGCCGCCGGGCCGGCTGGTGCGCTGGCTGGTCAGCACCACCAGCAGCTCAAATCGGACGGCCGGGTCGTCCAGGTCGTCGCCGTACAGTTCACGCAGCCGCTTGAGGCGGTAGCTGACCGTCTGCGGGTGCACGAACAGCTCGGTGGAGACCTCGGCGCGCGAGCCCCAGTGCCGGAGCCAGGCGTACAGCGTCGCCAGCAGGTTGTCCCGCTGTGCCGGGCGCAGCTGCGCCAGCGGCGCGAGGCGGCGGGCGGTGAGCACCGCCAAGGCCCGCTGCTCGCCACGCAGGGTCAGCGTGACCAGGTGGTCGTCGACGAAGACCGGACCGGAGGACGGTCCGACCAGCCCGGCGGCCAGCTCGGCGAGCCGGACGGCCGCCGGCACCTGCGGCCAGCCCAGTTCCGGGCCGACCACCGCCGGCCGGCCGGTGAACGCCTCGGCCAGGGTGGCGCGGGCCGCCCGGGTACCCGCCCGCAGCAGCAGCACGGCGTCGCGACCACGCTCGATGACCAGGCCGTCCGGGCCGTACCGGAACCGCGCGTCGCGGGCCTGGTCCAACGGCAGCAGTACGGGCACCACCGTGTCCAGCTCGGCCCAGCCGATCCGGGCCGCCGCCGACTCGACGGCACTGGGCAGACCGTCGCCGCGCAGCAGCAGCTCGGCGAGGTGCCGCCGACGGTCACCCTCCCCGGCCTGCTCGCGCAGCTGGAGCGCGTACCCGTCGGTGCTCGCGGCGGCCAGCTCGGCCACGTAGGCGCTGACCGCGTCGGAGAGGTCGATCAGTTCCTCCGGATCGACCGGGCGTAGCCGGGCCAGTGACTGCGACGCCGTACGCAGCAGCAGCCGTGCCGCTGTCCGCAGCGCGGTCAACAGCGCCTCCGGTCCCCGGTCCTCGCGGGCCTCGGCGGCGCCCAACCCGACGAAGACCTCCCGGAACCGGGGCGGCAGCGCCGGTTCCCCGGTGCCGATGAGGTCGAGAAAACGGTCGAGGGCCACCTGCACGGCGGTGCGTACGTCCCGGGCGAACTTGTCGTCGGCGATGCCGGCGAAGGCCGGGGTGGCCTCGGTGACGGCGACCGCGACGGCGGCCACGGTGGCCGGCAGGTGCGGGCGCATCGCGGCGGCCAGATCGGCGGGCAGGTGTCGCCAGGGAGTCGCGGAGACAGGCGCGATCATCCGGCGATTTTGTCACGGCAGGATAAGAACGGCGGCGGTTCTCACTGCCGACGGGACGGTGTTTCGATCGGCCCGGCCGCGCGACGATGAACCCGACCGGCGGGCGGGCCAGCGCAGCGACCGCCCGGTGGCCGACGAACCGACGGAGGAGAACGCCGTGCAGCACCGCCTGTCCCGCCAGCACGTCGTCGACATGTGTCGCAGCATGCTCGCCCGGGGCTACCTCAAGGCCACCGAGGGCAACGTCTCGGTCCGGGTGCCCGGCCACCGGCGGTACGCGGTCACCCCGAGCAACTACGACTACGACCGGATGCGGGTCGAGGACATCTGCATCGTCGACTTCGACGGCAAGCACGTGCCCGACGACTCCGGCACCGACCTGAAGCCGTCCATCGAGTGCGGGATGCACGCCAACATCTACCGGGAGCGGCCGGACGTCAACGCGATCGTGCACACCCACCAGCCGTACGCCTCGGCGCTGGCCTTCCTGCGCAAACCGATCCCGGCGCTCACCGACGAGCAGGTGCGCTTCCTGGGCCGGGAGGTGGCGATCATCGACTACGCCCCGTCGGGCACCGGGTTCCTGGCCCGCAACGTGCAGAAGAAGGTGGCCAGCGGCGACAACGCCTTCATCATCGCCAACCACGGGGTGGTCGCCGTCGGCACCGACCCCGACCGGGCGGTGTTCAACATGGCGCTGCTGGAGAAGGTGTCCATCGCCTACCTGCTGGCGCTGACCAGCGAGGCGGGGAAGGTGCACACCATCCCGACCGCGATCCGGGAGATCGCCTTCACCAAGCTGCGGGCCGACGAGAAGCGGATCGCCGCGCAGCTCACCGAGGCGGTCGAGCCGCTACGGGTGCCCGCCGACGAGGAACTGCCGAGCGCCGACGCGGCAGCCGCCGAGGTCGCCGCCGGCCGGACCGCGGACATCACGCCAGGCGCGGTGGACGGTGCCGCGTCCCCGGGCAACGGGACGGACAGCGATCCGGGCGTCGAGTCGGCCCGGCTCGGGTACGCGATCAGCGAGTACCCCGACGTCGACGACGTGATGCGTCGGCTGAAGGCGCTCACCGCCCAGCCGGTGCGCGGACTGCGCCACGACGCGATGCTCGACGTGCTGAACTACTTCGACACGAAGTGCCGGGCCAGCAAGGAGATCACCGACCGGGCGCGGCGGCGCATCCCCGGCGGGGTGCAGCACAACCTGGCGTTCAACTATCCGTTCCCGCTCGCCGTCGACAAGGCCGACGGAGCGTACCTGGTGGACCGGGACGGCAACACCTACATCGACTTCCTCCAGGCCGGCGGACCGACGATCCTGGGCAGCAACTACGGCCCGGTCAACGAGCGGGTCGCCGAGGTGGTCCGGGACTCCGGCCCGGTGACCGGGCTGTTCCACGAGTACGAGCTGAAGCTCGCCGAGATCATCCACCGGTTCATGCCGCACGTGGAGATGTACCGGTCGCTGGGGTCGGGCACCGAGGCGGTGATGGCGGCCGTCCGGGGCGCCCGCGCCTTCACCGGCAGGAAGATGGTGATCAAGGTCGGTGGCGCCTATCACGGCTGGTCGGACACCATGGTCTACGGGCTGCGGGTGCCCGGCACCTACCGGATGAACGCCAAGGGCATTCCGTTCGGGGCCACCGCCCGCACCCGGGAGGCATTCCCCCACGACCTGGGTCAGCTCAGGCGCAAGCTGATCGAGAACCGGCTGCGCGGCGGCACCGCGGCGGTGGTGGTCGAGCCGGTCGGCCCGGAATCCGGCACCCGGCCGGCGCCACGCGATTTCAACGCCCGGGTCCGCGAGTTGTGCGACGAGTTCGGCGCGCTGCTGATCTTCGACGAGGTGGTCACCGGGTTCCGCCTCGGGCTGGGCGGCGCGGCCGGCTACTTCGGTGTCACCCCCGACCTGACCGTGCTGGGCAAGGCGGTCTCCGGCGGCTACCCGATGGCCGGCGGCGTCGGCGGGCGGGCCGACGTGATGGCGGTCTTCGGTTCCGGGCTGGACGGCAAGAGCGGAGCGCACATCCAGGTCGGCGGCACCCTGTCGGCCAACCCGCTGTCCTGCGCGGCCGGCTACTTCGCCATCGAGGAGATGGCCCGCACCAACGCGCCGGTGATCGCGGGCCGGGCCGGTGACCGGCTGACCCGCGGCCTGCAACGGCTGATCGACTCCTACGGGCTGCCGTACGTGGCGTACAACCAGGGGTCCATCGTGCACCTGGAGTGCAGTGGCGTGATGCTGTTGGACATGCGCAACCCGGTGAAGCTGCTCAAGGAGAACAAGACCCGCAAGCGGCTGATGGAGCAGATGGGGGCCGCCTACACCGCACACGGCATCGTCACCCTGGCCGGCTCGCGGATGTACACGTCGATGGCCGACACCGACGAGGTCATCGACGACGCGCTCGCCCGGTTCGACCGGGTCTTCGCGCTGGTCGAGGGGGTCTGATCCGTGGCCGCCAGCCCGCCGCAGGTCTTCGCGATCGACCTGGGCACCTCCGGGCTGAAGGCCGCGCTGGTCGCCGCCGACGGCACGGTCACCGGCTGGGCCGAGCGCCCGGTCCCGCTGCGGGTGCTGCCCGGTGGCGGCGCCGAACAGGAGCCGCTCGCCTGGTGGAGCGCGCTCGGGCAGGTCGCCGCCGAGCTGGGACGCGACCATCCTGAGCAGATGCGGGCGGTCGCCACGGTGTGCGCCTCCACCCAGGGTGAGGGGACCATCGCGGTGGACGCGGCCGGTGCACCGCTGACCGCGTGCATCAGCTGGCTCGACATGCGCGGCGCGCCGCACCTGCGACGGCGGTTCGGCGGCTTTCCCGCGTACCAGGGGATGTCGGTGCGCCGGATCGCCCGCTGGCTGCGGCTCACCGGCGGCATGCCCTCACCCACCGGCAAGGACCCCGCCGCCCACATGCTGTTCGTCCGCGACACCCTGCCGCAGGTGTACGCGCGCACGGCGACGTTCCTCAACGTGCTCGACTGGATCAACCTGAAGCTCACCGGACGCACGGTGGCGACCGTCGACTCGATCCTGACCTCGTGGGTGACCGACAACCGGCGTCCCGGCGACATCCGCTACTCCCCCACCCTGGTCGCCGACAGCGGCATCGACGCGGACAAACTGCCACCGATCGTCGCCTGCACCGAAGTGATCGGCACGTTGACACCGGCCGCTGCCGCGCACCTGGGCCTGCCCGCGACGGTACGGGTGGTCGCCGGTGCGATCGACAACACCGCCGCGGCCATCGGCGCCGGCACCACCGATGACAACAAGCCGCACCTGTACGTCGGCACCTCCTCCTGGATCGCGGCCCACGTGCCCCGGAAGAAGACCGACGTCTCCGCCGGCATCGCCTCGGTGCCCTGCGCGGTCGGCGACCGTTACCTGATGACCGCCCTCCAGGCCACCGCCGGCGCCAACCTGACCTGGCTGCGGGACAAGATCGTCGAGTACGACGACCCACTGCTCAGCGCCGGTCACCTCAGCCGCGACGAAGGGACGATCTTCGACGCCTTCGACACGATCATCCCGACGGTGCCGCCGGGCGCGAACGGGGTGCTCTACACCCCCTGGCTGTACGGCGAACGTGCCCCGGTGGACGACGCGAGCCTGCGTGCCGGGTTCTTCAACATCTCCCTCGACACCAACCGCTCGGACCTGTTGCGGGCCGTCTTCGAGGGGGTCGCCTTCAACACCCGCTGGCTGCTCGGCGCGGTCAACCGGTTCCTGGGCGCGCCGGTCACCTCGATGGCCATCACCGGCGGCGGGGCGCTGTCGGACTCGTGGTGTCAGATCTTCGCCGACGTGCTCAACGTCGAGATCCGCCGCGACGCCCAGCCGCTCGCGGTCAACGCCAGGGGCGCCGGGTGGATCGGCGCGGTCGGCACCGGGCAGCTCACCTTCGCCGACATCCCGGGCCTGATGCGTACCGACCGGGTCTTCACGCCGGACCCGGCGCACCGGTCCGGCTACGACAAGGTCTTCGACGTCTACCGGCAGCTGCACCAACGACTCGCCCCGGTCTACCGACGTCTCAATCGCGGCTGACCTGCTTGGCGACCCGCGGCTTCTGCGCGATCGACAGGTGATCAGCTTTTTGCCCGTTTCCCATTAATCGGGATTGGCGGCTGTGATGCCCGCCTGGAAGTTTCGGCGGTCATCGATGATGGCTTTTATCCTCTGATCGATGCGACGCTATGACGTCGGCGTCGGCCATCGACAGGAGGATACGTGCAGGCAATACGTCGCAGGCTACTCGGAGCCCCCTCCGCCGACCCTGAGCAGGCCGACCCGGAACAGGCAGCAGCGGATGTCCCGCCTCGTAAGGGACAGGGACGGCTGGCGGGGGCCGCTCGGGTGGCGTCGCGCCTGTCGCTGCATGAATGGACGTTGGCGGCAATCGCTGGAGTGGCGGTGGCTGTTGTCCTCACCTGGCCGACGTTGAAGCAGCCGTGGACGACCATCCCGGGCGACATCGGCGATCCCCCATTGCAGGCGTGGCAGGTCGCCTGGGCCGGGCATGCGCTGGTCACCGACCCGCTCAACCTCTGGCATTCGAATACGTTCTTCCCCGACCTGTACACGTACGCCTACACCGACATCGTGCTCGGATACGCACCTGCCGGTCTGTTCGTCAACGGCGTGGCGTCGGCCATCTTCCGCTACAACCTCCTCTACGTCCTGGCGCACGCACTCGCCTTCGTCGGGGCGTACGCCCTGGTGCGACAACTCGGCGCCATCCGGACGGCGGCCGCCGTCGCCGGCGTCGCCTGGGCCTTCGCGCCGTGGCGGCTCGCGCACAGCGGCCACCTGAACATCCTCTCCATCGGCGGCGTCGCACTGTGCCTGGCGATGCTGGCTCGCGGCCACGGCTGGTCCCTGCGGGACGGTCACCGACCGGCGCTGCACCGTCCCGGCTGGATCGTGGCCGGCTGGCTGGTCGCCGCCTGGCAGCTGACCCTGGGTCTGGCGATCGGCCTGCCGCTTGCGTACTTCCTGGCCGGCACCATGCTTGTGGTCCTCGTGGCGATTGGCTGGGCCCGCTGGCGGACCGGCACCTGGTTGTTGGGTCGCCGGGTGGTGCTCGCGAACCTCTTCGGCGGCGTCGTCTTCGGGGCGGTGTTGATCTGGTTGGGGATCACCTTCCTGCGGGTCGTGGAGCTGAACCCGGAGGCGCACCGGGACCTGTCCTGGACAGAGATGTTCTCCCCACCCCTGCTGGGATACTTCGTCGCGCCCGCGGACTCGTGGCTGTGGGGCGACCACTTCGCGGCCGCCCGCGCCCAGCTGTCCTGGCCGCCGGAGATGGCGCTGCTGCCGGGCGTCACGTTGATCGTGCTGGCCGTGGCCGGGCTGAGCTACTCGACGTTCCGGGTGCGGCACCGAGTCCTGCTCGCGCTCGGCGTGCTGGTCAGCGGCGCGCTCGGGCTGGGCAGCAATCTCGTCGGTCAGGGCGACCCGGGATACCTGACCCTGTCCCGACTGCTGCCCGGATGGGACGCGCTACGAACCCCGGGTCGGCTGATGGTGTGGACGAGCCTGCTGCTCGCCATTCTCGCAGCAGGAGCTATAAGCGAATTCGGACGAAATCGGCCCAAGGTCGGATGGCCGAAGCCGGTGAGCGCGGTCGTGCTCCTGCTGCCCCTGCTGCTGGTCCTGGTCGAAGGGGTCAACCGGACACCACATCCCACCGTGCCCACCGCCCCGCCAGCGTTCCAGGCGGCGGACGACCCGATGCTGGTCCTGCCCAGCAACGGCGTGGCCGAATCCGACATCATGCTCTGGTCCACCGAGGGATTTCCCCGCGTCGCCAACGGGTCGGTCACCTTCCTGCCGGCCAGTCAACAACAGATCCGCGCGGTGACCACGACCTTCCCCGATCCGGGCAGCATCGCCTTCCTCCGGCAGGTCGGCATCCGGTCGGTGGTCGTCCTGCCGGACAGGCTCACCGGAACGCCCTGGGACGGCCTGCCCGCCCGGCCGGTGGACGGCCTCGGCATCACCCGGGAGGAGATAGCCGGCGCGTGGGTGTACCGCCTCGACTGAGGCGGGCCCAGCGTACTGCTTGTCACTCCCGGGTGGCGCCCATGGGCTCGCGGATCAGGGCACCGTCGATGTAGCAGTACCGCCAGTCCTCGCCCTCCTCCAATGACCGGATCAACGGATGGCCGGTCTGCCGGTAGTGCTCCTCCGCGTGGTTGTTGACCGAGTCACTGCAACAGCCCACCGCCCCGCAGGTCAGACACATCCGCAGCTGCACCCAGTCGTCGCCGCTCTCCACACACTGCGGGCACGCGTCCGCGTCGGACTCGGTGATGTGGATCCGGTCGAGGTGCGTGCAGGCGGTGCTGATCGTCTCCTCACGCACGTACCGCCAACTGGAGTGCAGCAGCCGGTCCGGGATCATCCGAGCCAGGAAACGTGAGTTCGCCGCGAGCAGCGGGCTCGCCACGGCCAGGATCAGCACGTACAGGGCGATGAACGGACCGAGTCGGTCGTCCAGACCGGCGGCGATGGCGAGGGTGGCCAGGATCAGCGAGAACTCGCCCCGGCCCAGCACGGTCAGGCCGACGTTGGCGGCCCCGCGCTGGTTGAGCCCGAACAACCGGCCGGCGATCAGGCCGGCCACCACGTTGGTGACGATGGTCATCAGTACGGCGAGCAGCACCGGCAGCGCCACCGAGCCGAAGTCGCCGACGTCGATGCTCAGCCCGAACACCAGGAAGAAGACGGCCGCGAAGACGTCACGCAGCGGCAGCACCAGACGTTCGACCCGTTCGCGGATGGGAGTACGGGCCACCACGAGACCGATCATCAGCGCGCCGATCGCGTCGGAGACGCCGATCTCGGCCGACACCCCGGCGACGAGCACGACCAACCCGACCATCAGGATGGCCAGCAGTTCGTCCTCGTTGCTGTCGATCACCTTGCCGACCAGGCGGGCGCCGAAGCGGGCGACGGCGAAGAGCACCACCAGGTAGGCGAAGCTCAGGCCGATGCGCAGCACCAGTTCCCCGGCGGACCCGGCACCGGACAGCAGCGGCGAGAGCAGCGCCAGATACAGCGCGAGGAACAGGTCCTCGATCACGATGATGCCGAGAATTACCGGCGTCTCCGCGTTGGCCAGCCGCCGGAACTCGATGAGCAGTTTCGTCACGATCGCCGACGAGGAGATGCCGAGCGCACCGGCGATCACGAACGCCTCGTAGCCACCCCAACCAAGGGCGAAGCCGAAGAGCAGCCCCGCACCGACGTTGAGGCCGATGTACGAACCGGCGGCGACGAACAGTCGTTTACCGCTGCCGAGCACCTGGTCGACCGGGAACTCGACGCCCAGATGGAACAGCAGCAGGACCAGGCCGAGGGAGGCGAGCAGGCTCAGGTCCTCGGGATGAGCGATCAGCACCGGCCCCGGGGTACCGGGCCCGAGCAGGATGCCCGCCAGCATGAAGAACGGCACGGTGGGCAGGTTGATCCGACGACCCGCACGGGCCAGCAGGCCCGCGATCAGTACGAGGGCCCCGAAGCCCACGAGGTCAGCATGCACGATGAGGACTCCTGGAGCGGACTGAGCGAGAGCGCAAGACGCGGAACGACTACTCGGAGAAGTACGTGCCGGCCAGCAGGGCGCCCACCTTACGCGCCTGCTCCTCCGACATCTCGATCACGGCGACCGGATCATCCTGCCCGGCGGCGAAGACGTAGAGGTCACGGTTGCCGTCCCGGCGTACCACCACCGAGATCCGTTGGGTGTTGCTGCCCAGGTCGACGTCGTACCGCTTGCCGATACCTGGCAGTTCCTGCACATAAATCCCTTTGCCCATGGCCCCTCCCGCTGCGCGGTCCACGATCTCTGCGCAATGGTACGAGGCAGCCGGCGCGGGCCGGCTGAATCACCACCTGCTTGGTCTGCGGCAGGGCGTCGATCAGGGGCTGGGACACGTTGATCGTGTCGGAGACGACCTCGTGCGGTGTGTTCGCCATCCACCGGAACACCCGCGAAGGCGGTTCGTCCCGATTCACCCACACGTGGGCTTCGCGGTGATCGCCCCGGTGCCGCTTCGCTGACGGAACCGTCGACGCGCACCCGCTGGCGAACGGCTACGAGGTGAGGCGGAACGTGGCGTCGGCGCGTGCCTGGGCGTCGTTGATCGGGTCGAGTCGCAGCTGGTAGTTGTAGTGCCGGACGTACCTGTCGGGGTAGTTGTACGACCGGAACGACGACCAGGACGTGTTGCCGAGGCCGGCAACCTGCCGGAAGGTGGCGTCGGCGGCGAAGACCGAGCTTCCGTCGTTGGCCGCCAACACGAAGTCGAAGCCGTAGTGCCGCAGGTAGTGGCCGGGATAGTTGACCGATTCGAACGACACGCCGGCGGCGTCGGCCAGCCCGGGCACCACCCGGAACTGGGCGTCCTGGGCCGGGCTGACGTTCGCGTCGATGCGTACGTCGTAGTTGGCGTGCCGCACGTACCGGTCCTGGTGGGTGTACGCCTGGATCCGGTTGGCCGGGGTGGTGGCGCCCCAGCGTCCCAGCACCGCACTCTCCTCGGCGGCGGTCAGGTTCAGGATCGAGCCGTGTCGTTTACGGCTGGCACCCAGCTGGTAGTCGGTCCGGGTCCGGAAGTTCGTGACGCTGCCCAGGTTGGTGGAGGTGACCGGCATGTAGCCACGCCCGGTGGCGTACTGGTCGAGCCAGAGCGCCCACTCGTTACGACCGTTGAACTGCATCCACATCGGCCCTTCGACCACGTTGCCGCCGCCGGTGCCGTTGGAGATGCCCAGGTGGGAGAGGTTACCCAGCGTCGTCCACGAGCCGAGGATCGAGTTGCTGCCCTCGATGGTGATGTGCCCGTCGGCCGACGCCCGGTAGTAGCGGTACCCACCGACGGACCCGGGTACCTCGACGATCTGGGTGTCGATGATGCCCTGCCCACCGCCGGGGCGTTCGATGTAGAGCTGGGGCGCGGTGAAGCTACGGAAGTCGCTGGTGCGGACGTACCAGATGCGGTGCTTGGTCACGCCGTCGCGCAGGGAGTTCGTCGCCCAGTAGACGACATAGTCACCGGTCGCCGCGTTGTAGATGGCCTCCGGCGCCCAGGCGTTGCCGGCGCCCGGGATGGCACCGGCGACGTTGATCAGCCAGGGTGCGGACCAGTTCACCAGGTCGCGGGACTCCCACACCACAAGCGACCTGCTGCCCCGGTTCGCCGCGTCGTTCCACGAGGTGCCGCTGGCGATCCGTAGATCGGTGGCGACGATCCAGTACCGGTCGCCAGCGGGCGAACGGACGATGGAGGGATCGCGCACCCCCCGGGTGCCGACCGTGGACAGCAGCACGGGTGCGCCGTTGTTCAGGTCGCGCCAGTTCAGCCCGTCCCGGCTGTGGGCGAAGTAGACCTGCTCGCCGGTGGCCGACTCGCCGGTGAAGTGCGCCATCAGGTAGCCGGCGAACGGGTCGAGCGCGGCGGCCTCGGCACGCGGTGCCTGTGCCGCCGGCAGCAACAGCAGACACAGGGCGGCGAGCAGAGCGCTCGCCCTGGTCAGGACTTTGGACATGCGACTCTCCGTCCGTCCGGCGCGGCCGACGTTAGCGCTAACATCACCCGCGCCCGGACGGCCCTGGTCACTGTTTCGGGGGTGTTACGCAGTCTCCGCTTGAAATCGACACCCGTCAAGACAGTGACCGCTTCCACGCCGTCGCCTACGTCAACGGCGACGGGCCGACGGCGGCGGCCGGTCTCGGCACCCGGCGCTGGCACGGAAACGTGGGTGACGGTACAGAACAGCACCGACAGAATGTTCCGGTGCAGATCCGAGAGGCGCGTCAGGACGAGCTACCCATCCTGCAGGACATCGAACGCGCCGCCGGACAATGCTTCCGCGACGTCGGTATGCCGCAGATAGCCGACGATGCACCGCTGCCGTTGGACATCCTCGGCCGCTACCGCGAGGCAGGCCGCGCCTGGGTGGCCACCGACACGACCGAAAGGCCGGTCGGCTACCTCATCGCCGACCTCGTCGACGGCAACTTCCACATCGAACAGGTCTCCGTACATCCCGACGCCGCCCGTCGCGGGATCGGACGTCAGCTCATCGACCACCTCGTCGACCATGCGATGGCCAGCGGCATCCCCGCCCTGACCCTCACCACGTTCACTCAGGTGCCGTGGAACGCCCCGTACTACGCCCGCTGCGGCTTTCACACCCTGGACCAGAGCGACCTCACCCCGGGTCTTCGGGCCATCCGCCAACGCGAGGCAGCGCACGGACTCGACCGCTGGCCCCGCGTCTGCATGCGCCGAACCCTGTGCCCGCCCTCGAACCAGACGTCGCCCCGAGGGCGGCCCTGACGAACACCCACCGGAAGATCATTTATCGGCGCCCTGCGAGCTTGCCGTACCAGATCTCCATGTACTGCACCAGGCACGCATGCCTGGTGCTCCAGCACTGTCAGCAGCAGGCGGGAGCCGCCACGGTCCATGACGTCATGACGCTTTCTACCCAGCCGTCCCGCGCCGCGGCTACCGGATTCCGTCACCCTCATCTAGCACGACAGCTGCCCCGGTATTCACCGGGAACCGCGGCGCAGATCGGTCACCTCAGCTGACGGCGTGAAGCCGGCCGAGGCGTAGGTGGCTACGGCGCCGACGTTGGAACTCTCCACGCACACACTCGCGCTGGACGAACCCATGTCGCGAAGTGCCGCAGCGGCGGCGAGCGTGATCGCCGTGCCGTAACCATGGCCTCGGTGACTTTGGTGGACGCCCATCGGTTCCAGCAATCCTGGCCGCCCCGGGCCGGCTGACCACACTGCCGCGACTGCCACGGCCTCGCCGCCCTGATCGAATGCGGCGAGGCAGCGTGCGTCAGCGTAGAACGGGCCACCGGCCATGGCGAGCCAACGCCCAACCGTGCGGCGCCGGTCGGCATCAGTGAAGGGCGACCCGCGAAACGCGGACCAGTGGACGCCGACCCACACCTCGGCGCGATCGGACTCGATGGTCTCGATACGCAGACCGCAGTCCTGCACCGGGTCTGAGAGACAGCGGTGGAACGTTGTCCACGGCTCATCCCGCTCCCAACCCCGTTCCAGCAGCAACTGGGTGAGACGCTGCGCACCTCGGGCTTCGACGGTCGCACCGTCGGGATCCAGCACACGCCCTGGGGCGTCCAGGTCAGCGGCGAGCCGGCGGGCCAACGCCTCGTCATCACGCCAGTCGGGAGCGACGGCCATGCGCACCAGTTCGGGGCCGTCCAGCAGCCCGATCGCGTGAACCACCCCGTCGCGCAACCACATCCGGAGGTCAGCCGCCGTAGCCTCGGCACCACGTAACGAGTGCCAGCCGAGATCGCCGGAATGCAGTTGCAGCGGTCCCCCGTCAAACTGCCACCGCTTGAGCGCGTCCACCGCTGATGGCAGCTCATCAACGCTCGGGGTGCTCAGAATGATGCTCATGGTGCACCCAAACCCAAAGAGCGGCCTGGCACCATCCATTATCGAAGCAGTCGACGTTCGTCACGGTTCGCCCAATGTCTGTATCCAGGTCTCGCGCGCCGGCCGCTGCAGCGACTGCCGAGATGGCTCGAAGCCCAGTCGCTCGTAGCCGGGCACAGCTCAACTGGCTGCCTCAACCTGCCCGCCTCGGCACCTCAGCGCCGGTAGATATCCGGAAACGCCGCCATGGCGGTCCGCAGGTCGGTCAAGGGACCGCCGTCGATCGGGGTACGGGTTGCCAGCAACCGCTCGGTGCCGCGCCAGACTGCCATCGCGTACTCGGCCTCGGAGGTATGGCAGAGCAGCCTGCCGGCGGGCGTGCTGACGTGCAGTCCGTGACGGCGGGTACGACGCAGGGCGAAACTCCAGGCGCTGGAGGCACCGGTGAACACGTAACTGTCATCCCGGCGCGCCAACAGGGTCGCGACGCCGTGGAGCATGTCCGCTGCGGCGAGATACACCATCAACAGCCCGCGCGACCCGAACTGGCGGGAACTGTGGGCCCCACCGTCCCAGCGCAGGCTGACGTGTCCCAACTCGAACCCGGTGACCTGCGCTGGCTCGTCAACGGGTGCGTCGAACGCCACGACGATCACACCATCATGTTCACACACCCGGCCCACGGATACGGGTGATGGCCGGCGTGCCGCCACCGTATCAAGGGCTGCCGGTCGAGCGGCTGGTCTCTGCCTCGGCACAGATCGCGGCCATCTCACTCAGGTAGGTGGCCAGTGGCGCAACGCCCGCCGTCGCCCGCCACTGGTCCACACCAGACTCGCCCCGAATCGGGGTCGCGTGCACCGGTCCGTCCGTACCGCACCGCACCTGCGTCCCGTCCGCCCGTCCGCCCGCGTTGATCAAGAGGTTTTGGTCTCCGACACGCGCGAACGCAGACGAAAACTTCTTGATCAACGCGTCCGCCGCGGGCGGGGGTGGGGGTGGGGGGTTATAGGTGGGTGGGGGTGGGGATGCCGAGGAGGTGTAGGCCGGTGCGGAGGGTGTCGCCGGTGAGGTGGCACAGGGCGAGGCGGTTGGCGCGCTGCGGTCCGGTGGCGCGTAGCACGGGGCAGTGCTCGTAGAACGCGGTGAAGGTCTGCGCCAGCCGGTACAGATAGCCGCAGAGGCGGTGCGGCTCGTGACCGGCGACCACCTCGGCGAGGGTGTCGGCGAACCCGTCGAGATCGAGGATCAGCGCCCGTTCGGCCGGTTCCAGCGCCGCCGTCACGTCGACTGTGGCGTCGACACCGTCGGCCCGGGCCAGGATGGAGCGGACGCGGGCGTGCGCGTACTGGAGGTAGACGCCGGTGTTGCCGACCAGCGACAGCATCCGCTGCGGGTCGTACACGTAGTCCCGGGTCCGGTTGGTCGCCAGGTCGGCGTACTTCACCGCGCCGATTCCGACCTGCTGCGCCCGCTCGTCCAGGGCGGACCCGGTCAGCCCGGGATTCTTCGCCGCGACCACCTCCCGGGCCCGGTCGACCGCCTCGGTGAGCAGATCGACCAGGCGGACGGTGTCGCCGGCCCGGGTCTTGAACGGTCGCCCGTCCGGGCCGAGGACGGTACCGAAGGCGACGTGCACGGCGGCCACGGTCGACGGCAGCCAACCGGCCCGACGCGCGGTGTCGAAGACCATCCGGAAGTGCAGGGCCTGCCGGGCGTCGACCACGTACAGCAGCCGGTCGGCGTGCAGTTCGACGACGCGTTGCCGCAGCGCGGCCAGGTCGGTCGCGGCGTAGCCGAAACCGCCGTCCCGCTTGCGTACGATCAGCGGCGTCGGCTCGCCGTCCGGGCCGCGGAGGTCGTCGAAGAAGACGCAGAGCGCGCCATCGCTGGTCACCGCGCCCCCCCCGGCGCTCAAGCTCGTCGGCGACCTCGGGCAGCGCGGCGTTGTAGGCGCTCTCCCCCACCGTGTCGGCGTCTCTGAGCCGCACCCCGAGCCGGTCGTAGACGTGGGTGAAGTAGCGGGTCGACTCGGCGACGATGTCCCGCCAGGCGGCTACGGTGCCCGGGTCGCCGGTCTGCAACGCCACCACCCGCCGCCGGGCCCGGTCGGCGAACGCGGAGTCGGTGTCGAACTCCGCCCGGGCCCGCCGGTAGAGCGTGGCCAGCCGGCCCATGGTGCCGGTGTCGTCCGGTGCCGGCGGGTCGGGGTGCTCGACCTGGTACTGGATGAGCATGCCGAACTGGGTTCCCCAGTCGCCGATGTGGTTGCGCCGCACCACGGTGCCGCCGAGGTGTGCCGGCCGCACGACAGGTGCGGGCACGGCGGAAGGAACGCGCGGGTGAGCGGGACGACTATCGTCGTCGCAGGCGCGAGCGGCGGACGGTGTCGAGCACCCGATCCATCTCCACCGCCTCGAACGCCGGGGCCGCGAACCGAGCGCGGCCAGATGCCGGAAGTGTACGCGTCGTGCGGTGCGGATGTGGACGTGGTTGTCCCGCCGGTGCCGTCGAGGCGTGGGGAAATCCCTGATTCCCTCGCCGCCGGCGCTGTCTAGGGTCGACTCAGGGCCCGGCCCGGTACTCGCTGGTCTGACCGCGCCTGACGCCGCAGCTCCGGTGCCATGGTGCCGGTGGGTGGCACCGTCCCGACCCCGATGAGGAGTACCGGTGCGCAAGGTTGTCTCGGCTGTCCTCACCGTGGTCCTCGCGCTGGCAACGACAGGGTGTGGCGGTCGGTCCTCGGGCGATCCAACCGCCGCCGAGGACCCGTACAGCGAGTCCGCGCTGCGCTACGGCATGGCGCCGGTGCCGCATCCCGACCTGACGTACCAGCCGGATGTGGTGCTCGTCGGCGGTGGGGGCCGCTCGGTCCGGTCGGTCACCGCCGACGGGTTGACCTGGCGGATCGACGGCGACGCCTCCCGTGCCGATGACCTGACGCCCGGGAAGGTCATGTTCGTCACCGGACGTGGCGTCGGCCGGGTGCTCGACGTGCAGCGCGACGGGGGCGACCTGCTCGTCACGATCGGCCCGGTCAGCGTGACCGATGTGATCCGCGACGGCACTCTGGAACAGCGCGGCATCGCCATTGAGAACCCGGTCGTCTACCAGGCCGGTGAGCCGATCTGGGCGATGTCCGAGGAGGAGGCCGGCGCCCTGGTCGCCACACCCACCGGCCGCGCCGGCCGGGCCGGGCCGCTGCGGCTCGCCCCGCCACCGCCCCGACCGAACCAGCCGCCGCCGAGCCGTGGCGGTGGCGAGGTCAGGACGGTCGTCGCCAACTTCTCCACCGGCGTCAGCCTCAACGACGGCGCGGAGGTCAGCTTCCACTACCACCGCAACGGTACGAAATTGTCCGGACGGGCCGCACTGACCTTCGCCAAGCCGGAAGCGGACTTCCACCTGAACATCAAGGGCGGTTCGGTGACCCGGGCGGAGCTGTCGATCAGCGGCGGCTTCGGCATCCGCTACTCGTTCGAGGCTGGTCTCCGGGACGGGCAGAACATCAGGACGGTGCTCCCCATCCCGGTGGACTTCAGCATCCCGATGGGCACGGTGCTCGGCGTACCGCTGGCGTTGACCGTCAGCCAGACGGTGAAGGTCACCACCGCCTTCGGCGCGAAGGCGGGGACGATCAAGGGCAAGGGTGAGTTCTCCCTCGCCGGCTCGCTCGGCTACGGCTACGCCAACGGCACGTTCGGCCCCCAGGTCAGCAAGAACTTCAAGCGCAAGGAGAGCCTGATCAACTCGCTGACTGGCGTTCCGGTCGGGGTGATGGGCCTGCTCATCGAGCATCAGGTCCGGTTCGACGTCGGTTTCAGCGCGTTCGTGCTCAAGGCCGGCCTGTTCTTCGAGGTGTCCACCGCGTACGGGACGACAATCGGATCGGCGCTCGGCGCTCCGCTGGCGGTCTGCCGGGGGGTGGGCATCGGCGTCCGAGCCTCGTACGGCGTCGGATACACGATCCTGGCCCCGGTGGTGAACGTGATCAACAAGTTCCTCAGCCTGATCAACGTCAAGCCGATCGACCCGTCCGGCAAGCTGGGGCCGCCGCCGTACGTCATCCACAGCGACGAGGAGGTCATTCCGCCCGGCACCAGACTCTGCGGCACCCCGAAGCCGGCCGCCGACTGAGCACGGTGCCGGCGGCCCGGACGTCCGGTCACCGGCCCACGTCGTCGCCAGTGGGTGAGGAACCGGCCGCGTCGGTGCCGAATCCGTCGAGCGCGGCGCGCTCGTCGAGCGTACGCAGCTCCTGAAACACGGTGATGTGCAGGCCGGCCGGGGCGTCGAGGCGGGCGTTGACCGACTGCCACGGCGTGGTGGTGGGTGGTGCCACCTGCTCGGCGCCGGCCGCGACCAGCCGGTCGGTGGTCGCGGCGGTGTCGTCCACCTCGAACGCCACCCGGATGCGCGGGGCGACCTGACGTCCCACCTCCACGTCGTCGATCATGCGTTTCTGCGCCGGGTTGGCGATCTCCAGCGTGGCCCGTCCGGCGTCCAGGATCACCACCTGGGCATCGTCCGCGCCGGAGAACGCGGCCTGCTCGGGCAGGCCGAGCACGTCGCGATAGAAACGCACCGCCGCGTCGTAGTCGTCGGCCTGCACTACGAGCCGCAACTGGCGGACCGTCGACGTGGACCTCTCGGATGAACTCACTGCTGCCACTCTCCCGCGCTGGTTTCCGTGGGTGCCGGTGCCGGCACCCACCGGCCATGGTGGTGCGCTCGGCCGCCGACCGCCACTCTGGGCGGCCGGGCCGGTCGTCGCGCCGCCGGGCACGTCGCGGCGGTCACCGCCCCGGTCACGTCGAGTCGCCGGAGTCAGTCGGGTAGGTCGGCGATCCGGGTCGAGAGCTTGCGCAGCACGGCGAGTTCGTCGGCGCTCACGTGCTCCAGGAAACGGGAGCGTACCGAGACGACGTGGTGCGGGGCGGCCTGTTCGAGGATGGCGAAGCCGTCGTCGGTCAGGTGCAGGAGACAACCACGGGCGTCCTGCGGGTCCGGCTCCTTGTCGATGAGCCCCCGTGCCTGCATCCGGGCGGCGTGGTGGGACAGGCGGCTGCGTGACCACTCCATCTTGGCGGCCAGTTCCCGGAGCGCCCATCGGCGGTCGGGCTTCTCCGACAGCGTGCTGAGCACCTCGTAGTCCGCAGCGGACAATCCCGAGTCGCGGGCCAGGTCGCGGCCGATCCGGGCGGGTAGGGCGGTGAGCAGCCGCCGGAAGGCCCGCCACGCCTGCTCCTCCTCCGCACTCAGCCAAGCCGTCTCCATGTCCGCCACCCTACATGTCATTGACACGTCATTGAAAGTACGCCTATGGTCGTTGACATGTCATCGAATAGCTCCGGCGACCTTCGTGTCCTCGTCATCACCGCCAGCACCCGACCCGGCCGGCTCGGACCCGCGATCACCGACTGGTTCGTCCGGACCGTCCGCCCGGCTGCCGCGTCCGACGCGATCACGGTCGACGTCGCTGATCTGGCCGACGTCGCACTGCCCCTGCTCGACGAGCCCGAACATCCCGCGAGCGGCAGCTACCGGCACGAGCACACCCGCCGGTGGAGCCACACCGTCGCCGCAGCCGACGCCTTCGTGGTGGTGACGCCCGAGTACAACTTCGGCATGCCGGCGGCGTTGAAGAACGCCTTCGACTTCCTCTACCACGAGTGGGCGTGGAAGCCGGTGGCCTTCGTCAGCTACGGCAACACCTCCGCCGGCACCCGATCCGCGCAGATGGCGAAGCAGGTCGTCACGACGCTGCGGATGATGCCGGTCGGCGCCACGGTGGCCCTGCGCATCGCGGACACCGTCCACGACGGTCAGGTGGCCTCGTCCGCGGCGCTCGACGAGGCCGCCCGCGCGCTGCTGGTCGAGCTGAGCCGGGTGGCCCGTGCGCTTCGTCCGCTGCGCGGCGGCACCGACCCGACGGCCGTCGACGCGCCGGTCACCGGTCTCACACTCCGCGAAGCCCAGGCCGGCGACCTGGCGGAGCTGCTGGTCCTGCAGCGGTGCTGCTGGGTCCAGGAGGCCATCGTCAACGACACCCTCGACCTGGCGCCGCTGCGGGAGACGATCGACGAGTTGCGGGCGTCGCTGGAGACCTGGCGATGGTGGTGCGTACGCCGCGACGGCCGCCTCGTCGCTGCGGTGCGTGCCCGGGCGCAGGAGCGCGCCTGGCTCATCGGTCGCCTGATGGTGGCGCCCGACCAGGCAGGCAACGGCATCGGCTCCTGGCTGCTGTCGTACGCCGAAGGACAGGCGCCCGAGCAGACCACGCACTGCACCCTCTTCACCGGCCACCGCAGTGTCCGCAACATCAGCCGGTACGAGCGCGCCGGTTACACCCGCACAGCCACCGGCGACATCCCACCGGACAGCGTCCGCCTGTCCAAGCCACGCTCCGACGACCTGGCCGGCGCTGTCCAGCACGGTGTCCCTGTGGTGTGATCTCCAGGCATGAGGGTCCGGGTGGTCGGTGCCGGCGTCGTCGGTCTGACGAGTGCGCTGCGCCTGGCACGCGACGGCCATGACGTCGACGTGGTTGCCGCCCGGACGGGCGACGACACGACATCGGCGACCGCGGCGGCACTCTGGTATCCCTACCGCGCGTATCCGGCGGCGGAGGTGACCCGTTGGTCGGCGTCCACCTACACCACCCTGCGTGGCCTGGCCGCCGATCGGCGCACCGGCGTACGGATGCGCCTGGGTCGGGAGCTGTTCCGTCGGCCCGCCGCCGAGCCGTGGTGGCGGGACGCGGTGCCGGACCTGGCCCGGGTCGCCGCCGAACGACTACCGACCGGCTACGCCGACGGTTTCGAGCTGACCGTCCCGGTGGCGGACATGGCGGTCCACCTGCCCTGGCTGCTCGGCGAGGCGACCGCCGCCGGGGTCACGGTCCGCGCCGGGCGGTACGAGAAGCTGGCCGACGCCTTCGTGGGCGTGGATGCCGTGGTCAACTGCACCGGGCTCGGGTCCAGGGAACTGGTCGGTGACGTACACCTCTCTCCGGTGCGGGGGCAGGTGGTCGTCGTCGCCCAGTTCGGCCTGCGCGAGTGGGTTCTCGACCAGTCCGATCCGGCGCACCTGCGTTACGTCGTACCCCGGGGTGACACGGTGCTGCTCGGTGGCACCGCCGACGACGGCGACGAGGACCTGACCGTTCGGGCGGACACGGCCAGCGGCATCGTCGACCGCTGCGCCGAACTCGTACCCGCGCTGCGCGACGCGCGGATCCTCGGCCACCGGGTCGGACTACGACCCGGCCGTCCGAGCGTTCGGCTGGAGGTCGAGGTCACCGGTCGTGGTCCGGTGGTTCACTGCTACGGACACGGCGGCGCCGGCGTGACGCTCTCCTACGGCTGCGCCGAGGACGTCGCCCGCCTGGTGTCCGGACTCCGCTGAGCGACATCACCCCGCGAGCCGACGCGCCGACATCACCGCAACGGCACGACCGGCGACATCACCGTCACGGCGTGGACGACGGCAGTGTCACCGTCACGGTCAGGCCGCCGTCGGGGCGTGGTTCAGCCTCGGCGACGCCGCCGTGGGCCCGGGCCACCGCCCGCACGATCGACAGCCCGAGCCCGAAGCCCCGCGTGCCGGCGACCCGCTCCCGGCTGAGCCGCCGAAACGGCTGGAACATCGTCTCCACGTCGTAGCTCGGGATCACCGGACCGGTGTTGACCACGACCAGCGTGGGACGCCCGGCCACCTGCCCGGTACGCACCCGCACCCAGCCGCCCGCCGGCACGTTGTGCCGCAGGGCGTTCTCCACCAGGTTGAACACCAGCCGCTCCAGCAGCACCGGGTCGCCGACCGTGCGGACCGGTTCCCACGAGCGGTGCACCGCAACACCGGGGTGCCCAGGCGTCACCTGCTCGACCACGTGGGCGGCGATCTCGGCGAGGTCGACCACCGCGCGCTCGGTCACCTCGCTCTCCGAGTCGGCGAGGGTGAGCAGACCGTCGATCAGCCGCTCGTGCCGTTCGTTCACCGACAGCAACGCTTCACCGAGCCGACGAACCTCGTCCGGGGCGTCCGGTCGGCTGACCGCCAGCTCCACAAGCGCCCGGTTCAACGCCAGCGGCGTACGCAACTCGTGGGAGGCGTTCGCCACGAACCGGCGTTGGCCGTCGAAGGACCGGTCCAGCCGCTCCAGCATCTGGTCGAACGTGTCGGCCAACTCCCGCACCTCGTCGCGGGGGCCGGTCAACGCGATCCGTTCGTGCAGACCACGTCCGGCGGAGTCGGCCCCGGCGATCCGGCGGGCCGTCCCGGTGATCTGGTGCAGTGGTTGCAGCGCCCGGCCGGCGACCAGCCAACCGATCACCACGGCCGCCGCCGAGACCACCACCAGCGCGAGGCCGCCCTGGGTGAGCAGCGACTCCAGGGCGGAGCGCTTGGCCTCGCTCTGCACGTCCTGGATCAACATGCGGATCTTGTCGAGGTCCTCCATCGACGTCGGCATCCGGGTCACCACGGTGGCGCTGTCCGGCAACTCGGCGCGCATCGGCTGCGGCATCCGCTGGTCCACCAGCACGTACGTGACGCCGAGCAGAACGATGCCGGCGAGCAGGAGAAGACCGCCGTAGACCAGGGTGAGGCGGGCCCGCAGAGTCAGTCGCTTCACCGGATCGTGTACCCCGTGCCGGGCACGGTCTCGATCACCGGAGGATCGCCGAGCTTGCGCCGCAGCTTCATCACGGTGACCCGGACCACGTTGGTGAACGGATCGATGTGCTCGTCCCACGCCCGCTCCAGCAGTTCCTCGGCGGAGACCACCGCACCGTCGGCACGCAGCAACTCGGCCAGCACCGCGAACTCCTTGCGCGACAGCGACACGTACCGACCGTCGCGGTACACCTCGCGGCGGCCCGGGTCCACCGCGAGGCCCGCCCGGCGCAACGTCGGTGGCGCGGCGGGCCGGGCCCGCCGGGTCAGCGCGTGCACCCGGGCGGCCAACTCCACAAGCGCGAACGGCTTCACCAGGTAGTCGTCGGCGCCCAGGGCGAGGCCGGCCACCCGGTCACGTACCGCCGCGGCCGCGGTGAGCATCAGCACCCGGGTGTCACCCCCGGAGTCCACGATCGCCCGGCACACGTCGTCGCCGTGCACCACCGGCAGGTCCCGGTCGAGCACCACCACCGCGTACTCGTTCACCCCGAGCCGTTCCAACGCGGCATCGCCGTCGTACGCGACGTCGACCGCGAACGCCTCCCGGCGCAGCCACTCCGCGATGGCGTCGGCCAACACGTCCTCATCCTCGACCACCAGCACTCGCACCGGTCCATGGTGCCGCGACCGCAGATAACGCCGCCGTAAACGTGATCGGTTACGCCCGCGATACGTCACCGCGGATGCACTGGTCCGGTGTCCGGCGACCGTCGTCGGACACCGGAGAGGACACCGACGATGCGACGGAGCACACTCACGCTTCCCGTACTGCTGATCCTGGCGCTCGCCGGGTGCGCCGGCCAGGACGGCGACCGGACCGGGGTGGCCACCGCCGGCGGCGCCGCCGCGCCCACCGCCTCCACCGCCGGAGACGATGCCGCCGGCAGCGACGCCGAACGAAGGCTGGAATTCGCCCGCTGCATGCGGGAGAACGGGGTGGAGATGCCCGACCCGGAGGCCGGCAACGGACCGATGTTCCGGTTCGACGGCAGTGTCGACCCGAAGCAGGTCGAGGCCGCCATGGAGAAGTGCCGCCACCTGTTGCCCAACGGTGGGCAGGCGGCGCAGCTCGACGCCGAACAGCTCGAACAGATGCGAGTGATGGCCCGGTGCATGCGCGAGAACGGTGTGCCCGACTTCCCGGACCCGGCAGCGGACGGCCGCATCCAGATCCAGCGGGACGCCCTGGGAATCGACCCGGACGACCCGGCGTTCCGCTCCGCCTTGGAGGCGTGCCGTCAGCACGCCCCGCAGTTCGGGGGCGGCCGGTGACCCGTCGCACCCGCCTGCCCGCCGCCGGTGGCGCGGCGCTGATCCTCGTCGCCGGAGCCGGGGTGGCCGCGGCGGTCGGCTTCGGTGGTGGCTCCGGCGACGGCTCGGTCGAGGCCCGCACCGCCACGCCCGGCAGCGCCGCCGTCACCCGACACACCCTCGCCGACGCCGAGACCATCGACGGGGAGCTGGGATACGGGCCCAGCCGGACCGCTACCAGCCGGCTGCCCGGCACGCTCACCGCGCTGCCCGACACCGGCGCCACCGTGGCGCGCGGCAAGGCCCTCTACGCCGTCGACAACGACCCGGTGGTCCTGTTGTACGGACGGCTGCCCGCCTACCGGACGCTGCGACCCGGCGTCGAGGGTGCGGACGTCAAGCAGTTGGAGCGAAACCTGGAAACCCTCGGTTACTCCGGCTTCACCGTCGACGACGCGTACACCTGGGCCACCGCCGAGGCGGTCCGTGCCTGGCAGGACGACCTCGGTGTGCCGGAGAACGGCCGCGTCGAGCTGGGTCGCATCGTCTTCGCCGACGGTGCCGTCCGGGTGGAGGGTCACCAACTGGACGTGGGCGCGGCCATCCAGCCGGGGCAGGCGGTGCTCACCTACACCGGCACCAGCCGGCTGGTCACCGCCGAACTCGACGTCGACGACCAGCGTCTCGCCGAACATGGCACGACGGTGCAGGTCACCCTGCCCGACGGCCGGCAGGTGGCCGGGAAGATCGACACCGTCGAGACGGTGATCCGCAACGGTTCTGCGGACGCCGGTGGCGACACCAGCGCCGAGACGAAGATCGAGGTGACGATCGCGGTCGAGGATCAGTCGGCACTGGCCGAATTCGACCGGGCGTCCGCCGAGGTCACCTTCACGGTCAGCGAGCGTGTGGACGTGCTGACCGTGCCGGTGGCCGCGCTGCTGGCGCTCGCCGAGGGCGGTTACGGCCTGGAGGTTCTCGAAGACGGAACCAGCCGGATCGTCGCGGTCACCACCGGACTGTTCGCCGACGGTCGGGTCGAGATCACCGGCGACGGAATCGTCGAGGGCACCACCGTCGGGATGCCCCGGTGAGCGGGGACGTGGTCGTGCTCGACCAGGTCGGCAAGCGGTACGGCGACGATGTGGTCGCGCTCGCCGAGGTGTCGCTGCGCATCGGGTACGGCGAGTTGGTGGCCATCGTCGGCCCGTCCGGTTCCGGCAAGTCGACGATGCTCAACGTGATCGGCACGCTGGACGAGCCGACCTCGGGCAGGGTGGTGATCGACGGTCACGAGGTGGCGCAGCTGTCCGACCGGCAACTCTCCGCGTTGCGCGCCACCCGGATCGGCTTCGTGTTCCAGCAGTTCCACCTGGCCCCGGGCGTACCGGTGGTGGACAACGTGGCAGACGGACTGCTCTATGCCGGCGTACCCCGCCGGGAGCGGCGGCGGCGGGCCGAGGCCGCGCTGGATCGGGTCGGTCTCGGGCACCGGCTCGGGCACCGGCCGCACGAACTCTCCGGCGGCGAACGGCAACGGGTCGCGGTGGCCCGTGCGGTCGTCGGTGAGCCCGCCGTGCTGCTCGCCGACGAGCCGACCGGCAACCTCGACACCGGCTCCGGCGCGGCCGTGCTCGACCTGCTGCACGAGCTGCACCGGGCCGGGACCACAGTTGTCGTGATCACCCACGACCGGGAGATCGCCGCCGCCCTGCCGCGGCAGGTGCGGATGCGCGACGGGCGGATCTGCGCGGACTCGCGGCTCGTGTCGAGCGGGGTGAGCTGACATGTCGGTGACCTTGCAGAACCGGCCGGGCGCGCAGCTCACCCCGGCCCGGATGCCCGCCGCCGACGTGGTGCGGGTAGGCGGCGTCGGGCTCCGGACCCGCCCGCTGCGGGCCTTCCTCTCCGCGCTGGGCATCGCCATCGGTATCGCCGCGATGATCTCCGTGGTCGGCATCTCGTCGTCCTCGCGCGCCGAGCTGGACCGTACCCTGGCCGCGCTCGGCACCAACCTGCTCACCGTGTCACCGGGCCGGACCCTCTTCGGTGCGGACGCCCAACTACCTGCGGACTCGGTGGCGATGATCGGCCGGATCGGTCCGGTGACGCAGGTGGCGGCCACCGGTCAGATCGCCGACGCCAAGGTCTACCGCACCGACCGGATCCCGCAGGCGGAGACCGGCGGCATCGCGGTACGGGCGACCCGGCTCGGGCTCCTGGACACCGTCGGCGGCGAGGTGGCCAGCGGCACCTGGCTGAACGAGGCCACCGCCCGGTACCCGGCGGTGGTGCTCGGCGCGACCACCGCCGAGCGGCTCGGGCTGGGCGCCGCCGGCCCGGACGTGCAGGTGTGGCTCGGTGATCGCTGGTTCACCGTGGTGGGCATCCTCGCTCCGGCACCGCTGGCACCGGAGCTGGACAACTCGGCCCTGGTCGGCTGGGCCGTCGCCGCGAACCACCTGGGCTTCGACGGTCACCCGACCACCGTCTACACCCGGACCGAAGCCGACCAGGTCGAGGCGGTCCGCGCGGTGCTCGGGGCGACCGCCAATCCGGAGGCACCCAACGAGGTCGACGTCTCCCGCCCCTCGGACGCGTTGGCCGCCGCCCAGGCCACTGACGAGACGTTCACCGCGCTGCTGCTGGGGCTGGGCGCGGTGGCCCTGCTCGTCGGTGGCGTCGGAGTGGCCAACACCATGGTCATTTCGGTGCTGGAGCGGCGCTCGGAGATCGGGCTGCGCCGCTCGCTGGGTGCCACCCGGGGGCAGATCCGCACCCAGTTCCTCGCCGAATCGCTGCTGCTGTCAGCCCTCGGTGGAGCTGGCGGGGTGCTGCTGGGCATCCTGGTGACCTCCGGGTACGCGCTCTCCCAGGGCTGGCCGACAGTGGTCCCGGCGTGGGCGACGATCGGGGGTGTGCTCGCGACGCTGCTCATCGGCGGCTTGGCCGGCCTGTATCCGGCGATCCGTGCCTCCCGCCTCTCCCCCACCGAGGCCCTGGCGACCACGTGAGGCGGCCGGCAACCGGCCGCCACGGTGATGCCGGCAGGGGCACCGGGTGCCCCTGCCGGCATCACGTCACAGGGTGATGCCCAGCACCTGGCGCAGCCGGTCGGCCATGGCCCGGTAGCCGCGGGCGTTGGGGTGGAAGGAATCCTCCGGGTCGGCGACCACGAACCCGTTCGACCACGGATCACCGCTGCACACGCGGTGGCCCTGGAACACGTCGTAGGCGTCCACGAAGACGATCCGCCCGTCACCGGTCGCCCGGACGGCTGCGGCGATCATGTCACGGGCCTGGGCCGTGGCCTCGGCGATGCGGGTGAGTTCGGCGGTGTCGATGGTGGCGTTCGTACCGAAGCATCCGCTACTCGTGGGCAGTGGGTCCACCCCCGGCACCGGCAGGAAGGCCGGGTAGCTCAGCACCGCCAGCACGGCGTCGGACCGCATCCGGGAAAGGATGTTCTGGTAGAGCGAGACCAGCCGGGTCTGGGTGGCCTGTAGCTCCGCCGGGGTGACCAGTGGGGCACCGCCGCAGTCCGACAGCGCGCAGTCGCGCAGCTTCGCGGCGAAGCCGAGGTCGTTGCCACCGATCGTGACCGTCACCAGCCTCGTGTACGGCTTCACGTAGTCGACCTGGGCGAACTCCTCCAGGCTCTGCCGGTTGGTCAGGTCGTTGATCCGCGCGCCGTGACACGCCTTGAGGTTCGTCCGGTCGATCGGCAGACCGCGGAAGCGGTCGCCCTGGACCTGCATCGAGTAGGTGGCGTTGGCGCGACGGCAGATCCCGGGGTTCGGCGGGCCCAGGTACGGCGGCGCCCCCGTGCCGGCGGAGTAGGAGTCACCCAGCGCGGTAAAGCGGATCACCGGCGCCGCCAGTCCACTGTCGAACGTTCCGGTGCCCAACACGATGTGCAGCAGATCCGTGCCGAGCCCCTCGCAGAGCAGGTAGCGCAGGCCCGGCAGCGGGCCGCAGGCGCCCCAGGCGGAACCGACCGGCGCCAGCAGGTAGAGCTCGAAGAGGATCTCCACCTGGCGGCCACCGTCGTAGAAGTCACCGGGGATCCGGACGCCGCCGCTGGTGGCCCCGTAGTAGTACCGGTTGAAGGCGAACGGCGAGCCCACGTAAAGCAACGTGCCGTCGTAGCCGGGGGTGCGGTCGACGACACCGGCGACACCGTACGCGTAGTCGAGGTAGAAGTTGCAGCTCAGCTCGGCGAGATACTCGACGGTCGCGGAGTAGTTGTCGGCGTCGGCGTTGACCGACGTCCGGCGCGCCACCTGCTCCTGGCAGTACCAGTCCGCGTCCTGACCGGCGCCGGCGGTCCGGCTGCGGACCGCGGACCCGGCGTCGGCCCGCAGCCCGTTCCCGGTCGCCTTCTCCTGCCCCGGCAGGGCCTTGGGACTGACCGGTGCGGTCCGGCTGGTGAACGGCGCCGGCCGGGTGCCCTTACGCGGCACCACCACCGGTCCGGGCAGCGTGGGTCGTGGCTCCCAGGCCTCGGTCGACGCGTTCTCCGGCTGGGCCGGCGCGATCGTCGAGCCGGTCGGGGCGGCCATCGCCGGTTGAACCGTGGTCAGCAGACCGACCACCATCAGCATCGGCACGGCCGCCGCCCAGGAACGTCGCCGTAGCGACCACCACGCGATGGCGGTCCGGTGCCGGGACCGGCGTTTTCCGTCCACGATCATCACCCCTCACGTCCTGCGGAATCGGGTACCGGCAGGGTGGCAAAGCGCGCCAGCGGAGCGGATCCGTGGAACTACGCAAGCGGCTACGCAGGTGGCCCGTGGTCGCCGGGAGCCTCGGTGAGCCGGCGGGCCATCGCGGTGCGGGAGTGGACCTGGAGCTTGGCGAAGACCCGGTTCAGGTGGGACTCGACGGTCCGTGGGCTGAGGTAGAGCCGCGCGGCGATCTCCTTGTTGCTCAGGCCGGTCGTCGCCAGGCCGGCGATCTCCCGCTCCCGGGCGGTGAGGACGGCATCACCGCCCGGTCGTCCGGCACGGGCCGGGCCGGCGGCACGATGTCCGGCGAGCACGGATGCGGCCCAGCCGGCGCCGCAGGCCCGGTAACCGGTCTCGGCGCGGTCGAGTGCCGCGGCGCCGGGGCCGGGCCGGCCCGCGACGAGGTACGCGGCACCGGCGAGGTGGCAGGACAACGCTGCCTCCATCGGCGTTCCGGCCGCCGCGAAGCAGGCCGCCGCGCTCTCCGCCAGCGTCGTCGCCCGTTCCGGGTCCGCCATCCGGTACGCGGTGAAGGCCCGGGCGAACCGGGCCAGTCCGATCTCGTACGGCAGACCGGCGGCCGTCGCCCGGCGTTCCGCCCGCTCACCGACCTGCCTGGCGATGGTGTGGTCACCTCGCCCGACGGCGGCGACGGCCGCGACCAGGTCCCGCGCCACCAGCACCGGTGGATGTCTCGACGGCGGTGCCGCCGGTTCGATGAGCAGGTCGGCGCCGCCACCCCAGTCGCCCGCGACCGCCCTGGCCAGCGCCAGCTCCACCCGATTTATCCGCCACCACGCCCGGGACCGTGGCTGCCCGACCGCCACCTCGGGCCCGGCACCGCTCAGGTCGGCGTCGAGGTGAGCCGAGGCGGGGCCGGCGGTGTCGAGGGCCGCAGCCGGGCCGGCGGTCCACAACACCGGACGTAGCCGGACCGCCGCCGCCATCGCGGCCATCTCCGTGCTGCCCACCCGCTCGGCAGCGGCCCGCGCCTCCTCCGCGGCCCGCACCGCACGGGCGAGCCGGCCAGCGCGGGTGTGCACAAGCGACTCCATGACGAGCAGGTACGGCGAGGCACTGCTCGGCCCGAGGCCGTCCAGGATCCGTCTCGCCCGGGCGAGATGTCGGTCGGCGTCGGCGAGGTTGCCCAACTGAATCTCCACCAGCGCCAGCGGTGAGACGATCTCGACGTACGGGCGCAGGTCCGCGTCGCCGGTGGCGTCCACGGCGACGACGGCGGCAGCGAGCTGCTCGCGCGCCGACCTGGCGCAGCCGAGGTACAGGGTGGCCAGCGCCCGCAACGTCAGCGCCGCCGCCACGAGCACCGACCGGCGCTCGTCCAGCAGTTCAAGGGCCCGCTGCGCGTGGTGCACCGCCGAGGTCGGCTCCTCCCGGAACGCGTCCACGGCCGCCAGCTCCACGTGCAGCTTCGCCTCCTCGACCGGGTCGAGCCCGCCCCGCCCGAGCTGCGTGCCGAGCGTCGCGGCCGCCTCGGCGAAGTCGCCGAGCTGCCGGGCCACCGCCACACTGAACGTCTCGGCCCGCCGCTGCACCGGCCCCTCGGCGCGACGCAGCCGCTGGAGCACCTCGCGACTGCGGGCCAACTCGCCGCTGCGGCCGAGGGCCCGGGCGTACCACATCGCCACCTCGGCACGCCGCTCGTCGTGCGCACCCATGTCCGGCATGATGCGCAGCGCGGTGCCGAGCCAGCGGGCCGCCTCGGCGGGGGCCTCGTGCGCGAACGCGACACCCGCGTCGACAAGCGTGGCCACGGCGGTCTCGTCGCCGTGGCGGGCGGACCGTTCCGTGTGGTGGGCCACCAACCGCCGGGACGCCCGCCGGCCGCGCAGATAGCCGGCGGTGCGGGTGTGCGCCTCGAACCGCCAGGCCGCACCGGTCAAGGCGTACGCCGAGGCCCGCATCAACGGATGCCGGTAGCGCAGCCGACCGCCGTCCGCGTCGAGCAACCCGAGCCGCCCGAGCTGGTCGACCGCAGCGGTGACCACGGGCATCGGCAGGCCGGCGACGTGCCCGACGAGGTCGATCGTGGTGTGGTCGCCGACCACCGCGGCGATGTGGGCGACCCGCTGCACCGACAACTGCTGGGCGGTGATCTCGGCGGCGAGCCCGGCCAGCACGGACCGTCGCGATCCGGCGAGGCAGTCGGCGTCGACCGGGTCGTGCCGCCGAGCCAGGGACACCAGACCGTCCAGTTCAGTGTCGTCGAGCCGGGACAGCGCCTGGATGTACAGCGGGTTGCCGAGACTGGCCCGCAGGATCAGCTCCCGGCGGCGACGTGGCACGCCGGCCAGCAGGATGTCCAGGCTTGCCACGTCCAACGGCGGAAGGTCGATGAGGGTGGCTGCCGGGCCGAGCCGCGCGATGGCGTTGACCAGCCGTGCCGGCGGGCAGGCGCTGCGAAACGTCACGGCGAGCAGCATCGGCACCGGCGGGGGGTTGCCGATCAGATGCTCGGTCAGCTCCAGCGACGCCGAGTCGGCCCAGTGCACGTCGTCGAGCAGCAGTGCGGCACCCGGCTCCGGCGCCCGGGTGAGCATCCGCCGCACCGCCGCCGGCACCGACGGCTGCGCCGCGTCGTCCGGCCCGCTGCCGGCCGCCTCCACCATCTCGGCGTAGAGCCCGAACGGCACCCCCTGCTCGTACTGGGTGGCCCGGCCGAGGCGGACCAGCAGCCCGGCGTCGGTGGCCCGCCGGGCCAGCTCGCGGAGGATGCGGGTCTTGCCCAGGCCCGCCTCGCCGCACACCTCGACCGCCACGGATCGCCCGCCGCGCACGGTGGCCACCGCGCTGTCCAGCGACTCCAGCTCGGCTGCCCGGCCCACCAGCACCGGATCGGGCCCGAATCCCACCTCTCGGCTGGCTGTCATCTCGCCTCCCCACGGGGAGTGTCACAGCGACAGCCATCGGTGACCATCGACTATCGGCCCGATCGTTGTCGGCGGCGTCGGTGCCGTGCCGCCGTCGACTCATCGGCGTCGCCGGTGCCGGACCGTCGCCGGCTCACCCGATGTCGACCTCGATCTCGGGCGCGTTGAGCAGTGTGTTGTGCACCGTGCAGTGGCTCGCCACGGCACGCAACGCAGGCCACTTCTCCGGCGGCAGGTCGGTCGGCGGTCGTACGGTGATCCGGATGGCCGCGACCCGGGCCGGCCGGTCGGTGGCCATCTCGAACGACGCGCTCACCGCCAGGCCGGCACGACCGTGCCCGTGCCGGGTCAGGTAACGCCCGGCGTAGAACGCGACGCAGGCGGCGAGCGAGGCGGCGAAGAGCTCCGTGGGGCTGGGCGCGGTGTCCGCACCACCCGCGTCGACCGGTTGGTCGGCGAGCAGCCGGTGATCGCGTACCCGGATCTCGTACGCCTCTCCGGCACGAAACCGTACGTCGATCGGGTCCAGGTCGACTCTGGTGTCCGTAGGTGTCATAGCCCCTCCTCGGGTACGTCCACTCTCATCTGATCCCCGGGAGAGGCTGCGCGGCAGGGCCGTTCGGCCTGCCGGAGCCGGGACAACTCGGTCAGGCGTTGCCCCACTGGCCACGGTGGATGACCGTGCCGGCGGCGCGGCGACGGCGGCGCTGTCGCCACTGGTGGTCGAGGTTCGGCCGCCCGTACGATCGGGTGGTGCGGGAGCTGCTGCGAGCGTGGTGGCACGAGCCGCGCCCGGCGGGTCCGCCGCGCGGATGGCGGGACTGGCTGCTGGTCGGCGTGTTCGTGGCGACGGCCCTGCTGGAGGGGCTCGTACGCGCGCATCTGCCGGCGCCGGCGTTCGTGCCGGTCCTGATCGGCGTCGGCCTCGCCCCGGTGCTGCTCTGGCGACGGACCAGGCCGTTGCTCATGGCCGCGGTCGCCTTCCCGGTGTGCGCCGTCGGCGAGGCCGTGGTCGGCGGCGATCTCAGCCTGCACACGCTGGCCTACCTGCTGATCCTGGTGTACTCGCTGTCGCGGTGGGGCTCGGGGCGTGCAGCGGCCCTCGGAGCGGCAATCGTCGCCGCGAAGATCGCGCTGTCGGCGGCGGCCGGTCACCTCGGTCCGGGCGACGCGCTGGCCGGGGCCGGGGTGGTCTCGGCCGCGCTCGCGCTCGGCGCCGCGCTGCGTTACCGGGCCCGTGCCCGCCAACGCGAGTTCGAGCAGGTGAAGCTGCTGGAGCGGGAGCGACTGGCCCGCGATCTGCACGACACCGTCGCCCATCACGTGTCCGCGATGGCGATCCGGGCCCAGGCCGGGCTGGCCGTACTCGACACGCAACCGGCCGCTGCCGCCGACGCGTTGCGGATCATCGAGGCCGAGGCGACCCGGGCGCTTGTCGAGATGCGCGCGATGGTGCGGGTGTTACGCCGCGACGAGCCGGCCGACCGGACGCCAGCCCCACGCATCGCCGACCTCGAACACCTGGCCGGCCGCTCCGCTCAGGGCCCGGCGGTCGAGGTGGAGTTCTCCGGTGACCTCGACGGGTTGCCCACGCCGGTGGCCACCGCGATCTACCGGCTGGCCCAGGAATCGGTCACCAACGCCCGCCGGCACGCCCGGCACGCGACACGCATCGTGGTGCGCGTCGCCTGCGACGACGAGGTGGTGCAGCTACGGGTCAGCGACGACGGAGAGGTTCCTGGTCCACGGGCCTTCGGGCCCACCGGCTTCGGGCTGATCGGAATGCGCGAACGGGCCCAACTGCTCGGCGGCTCGGTCGACGCCGGGCCGAACCTCGATCGAGGCTGGACGGTCACCGCGACGCTGCCGCGCGTCGCGGCGGCATGAGCCACAGCGCGCGACGCCCGCCGGCCTGACGGTCGGGTCCTGGCCACCGGCTCGTCAGGTCAGCTCTGCCGGGGCCCGCGCGGTCAGCTCAGCCGGGGCCCGGGCGGTCAACTCGTCGCAGTGGGCGGCCGGGTCCGGACTCTGCCACTCGCCGTCCTGCCCGGCTTCAGTCGGGCTGGCACCGGCGTCGTCGCGCACTCCGGCGATCAGGTCGGCGGTGGTGTGGGCGCGGATGCCGAGCGGCGCGCTGTCGGTGAATCGCCCGACGACCGCTCGGACGTGCTGCTCGGCGGGGCGCGCGAGACCGTCGTACACGGCCGCGAACAGCTCCCGCGCCGGCTGCCTGAGCCAGCCGGGCGGCAGCAGTTCCACCGGTAGCTGCGGGTCGAGGGTGGGAAAGCGGCGGAAGGTGTCCATCACCTCGGTACGCGCTCGGACCGCCGCGGCGCCGTCGACCTGCCCGGAGCTGACCAGTGGCAGCAGCGATGTCCAACGGTCCAGGAACTCCGCGTAGTGCCGGGTGATGGCGTCGATGTCCCATGCCTCGATGGGGGCACGATCACTTATCGAACCCAGCACGTTCTGGCGGCCCCGAAACACCGTGACGGTGCCGAGGGTCAGCTGTTCGAGCTGTGCCCGCGCCCGCGTCGTCAGTTCGTACGGCGAGATCCACAGGCCGTCGTAGAGCGGCGCGTATCCGAGCCAGCGGAGTTGGCTGCGCAGCGCCCGCCGCTGGGCGTTGCGATCCTGTGGCAGCGAGAAGGCAACGATCGTCCAGCACCCGTCCCAGGGCGCCGCGACGGTGGTGGAGGTGAGGATCCAGTTGCCTCCGCTGGAGAGGTTGGCGGCGGCCGCCCGGCTGAGCCGGTACGAGCTGCGGCGTCCATGCCGACTGCCTTCGAGCACCCCACGGCGGGCCAGCCGGCTGATCGCGGTACGGGCACCGGCGGTGGTCACCCCGGACTCGGTGAGCAGCGCGACGATGGCGGCGGAGGGCAGCGCGGCGCGGGTCCGCAGGGTGTAGTCCGCCAGCAGCGTCATCGCGAAACCCTGGGGCGAGTTGCCCACCTGTCGCCGCGGCATCCGGAGCGAGTTGCTCCCGTCGTCGGAATAGATCTCCTCGATGTGGAACGGGCTAGTCACAGGCGCTCCGGACTCGACTCGGGTACGGGGTATCGACTGTAGATGGACGCCGATGCGTCAGTCCGGCGGCCCGGCCGAGAAGCGGGCCACAGTTGATCGAGGCGCGTCGATTGACACTTCCTGGGCCCAGGAGAACAATATCTGCTACACGACGCCACACGGAGCCGGGCAGGGCAAGCCAGAGGTGGACACGCCGTGATCACTGCGGGGAGTTGGGCGCACCCGCGAGCACAAACGTGCAGATCGATCCCAGCCTGCGAGCAGGCGTTCGAAGGAGTCGTCCGTGAAAATCAGAAGGAAATTACTGCTCGGCATGGCCGTGTCGCTGGTCGCGGCCGGCCTGGTGGCCCCCACGTTCAGTCCGGCGTACGCGGCCTCGCTGACCGAGGTGACCAGCTTCGGCGACAACCCCGGCCGGATGCGCATGCACATCTACGTGCCGGACAACCGCCCGGCCAGGCCGGCGACGGTGGTGGCAATGCACGGCTGCGGCGGCTCAGGCCCCGGCTTCTACTCCGGTAGCGAGTTCGCCAGCCAGGCCGACCGGTACGGCTTCATCGTGATCTACCCGTCCGCCACCCAGCAGGCCGGCTTCGGCAACTGCTTCGACGTCTGGTCGGATGCCGCCAAGCGCCGCGGCGGCGGCAGCGACCCGGTCTCCATCATGTCGATGATCCGGTACGCGCAACAGCAGCACAACGCCGACCCCGACCGGGTCTACGCGACGGGCAGTTCGTCCGGCGGGATGATGACCAACCACATGTTGGCCCTCTACCCCGACGTGTTCAAGGCCGGTGCCGCGTTCATGGGGGTGCCGTTCAACTGCTTCGCCAACGCTGCCGACTACCCACCCGGGAGCAGCCAGTGCACCGGCGGCAACATGAACCGGACCCCACAGCAGTGGGGTGACGCGGTGCGCCAGGCATACCCGGGTTATTCCGGTCCGCGTCCCCGGGTGCAGCTGTGGCACGGCACCAACGACACGCTCGTGCCGTTCTCACTGCTGCAGGAAGCCGTCGAGCAGTGGACCAACGTGTTCGGGCTCAGCCAGACGCCCACCTCCACCGACACGCCGCAGGCCAACTGGAACCGCCGCCGATTCGCCGACACCAGCGGCACCGTCCAGGTCGAGGCGTACAGCATCCAGGGCGCCGGCCACAGCCTGCCCTCCGGCGGCATGGCCGCGGCAGCCGTCCAGTTCTTCGGCCTGACCAACCCGAACCCGACCACCCCGCCGCCGAACCCCACCACCCCGCCGCCGAACCCGACGACGCCACCGCCGAACCCGACCACCCCGCCGCCGGGCCCCGCCGCCTGCCGGGTTGCCGTCGCCGTCAACGCGTGGAACAACGGGCTCACCGAGAACATCACCATCACCAACACCGGCACCAGCGCGATCAACGGCTGGTCACTGGTGTTCACCCTGCCCGGTGGTCAGAACATCACCGGCGGCTGGAACGCCACCTACTCCCCCACCTCGGGACAGGTGACGGCGAGGAACGTCTCGTACAACGCCAGCATCCCCGCCAACGGATCGTTGACGATCGGCTTCCAGGCCACCCACACCGGTGACGCCGCAAGACCCAGCTCGTTCACCCTCAACGGGGCGTCCTGCACGGTCGCCTGACACCGCCGGCACTCCGGGGAGGGCACGTTCGCGTACCTCCCCGGGGTGCCCGCCGGATCGGCGGGCCGTGACGCCCAACCCGACGCGCCTACGACTCGGCCTGGACCCCTTGGGCGAGCAGCCCGTCGACGAGGGCGCGGAGGCCGTCGACATAGGTGTCGCGCGGCGCCAGCACCGCCCAGCGGTCACCGAGCGCCGCGAGATGCGGCAGTTTCTCGGGGTCGATGTTGCCGAAGAACGCGCCTCGGTGGTTCCCCCCGTCGCCGCCACCCCGACGCGCGGTGTGTGATCGGACGAGAATCTCCCCGACCGTGTAGTACCAGATGCTGCGGAAGACGTAGACGGCGTGGTCGGGGGTGCAGCCGTAGTCGATGGCGCCGGCCACGACCGCCTCGACCAGCCCCAGGGGCGAGTCGCCCAGCCGGGCGATGAATCCGTCGGTGGTGAGGACCTCGGCGGCCCACGGCCAGGCCGCCAGCGCGTCGTGGATCGTGGCGGCCGCGGCGATGACGCGTTCCTGCGGCTCCTCCGGCAGACCGGGGTGGGAGACCTGCTCTCCGTACTCATTGATCAAGAGGAACAGAAGGTCCTCTTTGTCCTGTACGTGATGGTAGAGGGTCGTCGCCCCCACGCCGATCTCGGCGGCCAGCTTGCGGATGGTCAGTCTCTCCCACCCGTTGCGATCGATGAGGCCACGCGCGGCGGCCAGGATCTGGGCGCGAGATGTCGTCGGCGGTCTGCCTGCTTTGAGTCGCGGCGCATTGACTTGGGGCACCGCCCCATCATGCCCCCTCCACCAACCGGGTTGCTTCCACGTGACGCGCTAGACAGCGGCCCACGGCCGATGTTAATTTCAGAACGCGTTCGAAAAGTCGGACGCTACCCGTCACTACGACAGAGGACCGGTTTTGCGGTGACGAACAAGGCATTAGTCAACGGACAATCAGCACTCGACCGGGGTGCCCGGCCAGGGCTCACCCTGGCCGCGGTGGCCGTCGTGCAGTTCATGGTTTCGCTGGACCTGTCAGTCGTGAACCTCGGTCTCCCGGAGATCGCCGAGAGCCTCGGCTTCAGCGAACTGGGCCTGACCTGGGTGATCCACGCCTACGCCCTGGCCTTCGGTGGGCTGCTCCTGCTCGGCGGCAAGATCGCCGACCGGTACGGCCACAAGCGGATCCTGCTCATCGGGCTTGTCGTCTTCGGCATCGCCTCCCTCGCGGGCGGTTTCGCCGACGTACCGGGTCACCTGGTGGCTGCCCGCGTCGCACAGGGTGTCGGGGCCGCCATGCTGGCGCCCGCCGCGCTGGCGTTGCTGACCGCGACCTTCCCGAGCGGCAAGGCCCGGGTGAAGGCGTTCGGCGTGTGGGCAGCGATGAATGCCGCGGGCGGCGCCCTCGGCGTTCTGATCGGCGGCGTGCTCACCGAGTACGCCGGCTGGGAGTGGGTGATGTGGGTCAGCGCTCCGATGGCCGCGCTCGCCATGGTCCTGACCTGGCGTGGCATCGCCAGGGATCTGCCGGTCGCGCCCGAAGGCCGGCCGGACGTGCTTGGCGCTCTCCTGGCCACCGGCGGCATGACGCTGCTGGTGCTCGGCATCGTCCGTACGGACCGGTACGCGTGGAGTTCGATGGTCACCCTCAGCACCCTGGCGGCGGCCATCGTGCTGCTCGTCGCGTTCGTCTACGTCGAGCGGACCACCACCCGTGATCCCCTGGTCCGGGTCGGGCTGTTGGCCAACCGCTCGGTCGCGGGCGCCAACACCTACAACCTCATCTTCGGCGCCACCATGGCCTCGGCCTTCTACTTCGTCTCGCTCTATCTACAGCGGGTGCTCGGCACCAGCCCGGCGGAGACCGGGCTGAAGTTCCTGCCACTGGCGATCGGCGTGGTCGTCGGCTCCGTCATCGCCATCAAGCTCGGCTACAAGGTGCCCGCCCGCACCCTGATGATCGCCGGCGCACTGGTCAGCGCGGTCGGATTCGCCGGGTTCGGCATGATCGACTCCGACGGCTCGTTCCTCGCTGACGTCCTCGTCCCGTCGGTGATCGCCAGTGTCGGCTTCGGGCTCTGCCTCGGGCCGATGGTCTCCACCGCCACGCACGGGGTCGCTCAGCACGAGACCGGCACGGCGTCCAGCCTGTTGAACAGCTCCCGTCAGATCGGTGCCGCGCTCGGGCTCGCCGCGCTCAGCACCGCCGCCTTCGAGTACTCCGGCAAGGAGGGCACGCCCAGCGCGCTCAGCGACGGGTACGCCTTCGCCCTGACCCTCGGCGCCGGGCTCTGGATCGTCGCCGCCGTCATCGCGCTCGTCGTGCTTCCCCGCGTCAGCCCGGCGACCCAGGCCGAGCAGGACGACCGCGAGCTGGTCGACGTGCCGGAAAAGGCGGTCTGACCGACGGCCGGTACGTCATGAGCGGCCCACTCGGTGACGGCCAGGGGCGGTACGCGACAACACACGTGTCGGGTGCCGCCCCTGGCCGGACAACACACCGTCGCCGGACTCGCGTGCCCGCACACGGTCGTCCCACCGGCCCCGGAAGTCCGGCCCGGGCCCGGTCCCGCGACCCGGCGGCCGCCCTGCAACGTGGAGGGTGCCGCAGCTGAAGGATGGGAAAATGCCCGCAAATGTACCCCGCAGCCGGCGCGTCGGTCGACCACCACGCCTGTCTCTGGAAGCGATCATCGACGCGGCGACCCGGATCCTGCAGGACGAAGGACTAGAGCGGCTGTCGATGCGCCGCCTGGCGAACGAACTGGGCAGCGCCCCGATGGCGCTCTACCACCACATCCGCGACAAGGACGAACTGCTGGTCCAGGTGATGGAGTCGCAGGCCCGGGACATCTCCCGGCCGGCCCTGCCCGCCGATCCCCGGGAACGGCTGATCGCCGCTTCGGTCCTGCTCTACGACCTCCTCGCCGAACGTCCCTGGATCGTCGAGGTGTTGACCAGCGACAACCTGATCGGCCCCTCGGCGCTGTGGATCGTGGAGGAGATGCTGGACGCCGCGATCGACTACGGCCATTCCGCCGACGAGGCACACCACGTCTACCGCACGATCTGGTACTACATCGTCGGGAACCTGATCATCCGGGTGGCCAACTCCCGCCGCCGCGCTCACCCCGGCACCGCCCACCAGGACGAGGTCATCGCCCAACTGACCGCCGACACACACCCACGGTTGGCGACGATCGCCGACCGATGGGCCGAACTCAACGCGCGGGAGACCCACCAACGGGCACTGGCAGCGATGATCGACGGCCTGCTACCGGCGCGCAGCTCAGTCAAACCGCAGCGCACCGGAGTGCACACCGCCCCCATGGCCGCCACGAAGAGGCCGGACCGGCAGGACACCGTCGATCCGAGCCAGTTGGAGCTGTTCATCTCGCTGTGCATCCCGCCCTACGGTTCGCCGGCGGAGTTCAGCGTCAGCTGGTACCCGGCCCTGCGAACCTGATAGCGCGGCCCGGGCGGCGCGGTCGCCCAGGAATGTCGGCCGTCAACTGGCTGCCGGCGACACAGATATGTCAGTGAGACATGATCATGCCTCACTGACATACCGCGCACACCGAAATGCGCCCCCGGCCCAGCCGCCGCGCCGCGGACAGCTCGCCCGGTCGGCCTCTGGCGCGCCTAGAGCCGCAGCTGAGGCGAGTGCAGATCCAACCAGGTGTGCAGGTCGAGCACCCGCTCCAGGGCACCACGCATCGCCACCGGCATCCCCGTCGGGTCCTGCGCCACGGCCTGTTGGGCCCAGTTCCGGTCGATCAACGCGAACACCTTCGCTTCCCGGTCGGCCACCAGCTCCTTCACCTGCTGTTGGAGGATTCCCGCGTACGCCGGGTTCTGTGTCGACGGGTACGGGCTCTTGACCCGCTCCACCACCGACCGGGGCAGTACATGGGCGGCGGCCTGACGCAGCAGGCTCTTCTCCCGGCCGTCGGAGACCTTCATCGACCAGGGCGTGTTGTAGACGTACTCGACGAGACGGTGGTCGCAGAACGGCACCCGCACCTCGAGCCCCACCGCCATCGACAGCCGGTCCTTGCGGTCGAGAAGGGCACGCACGAACCGCGTCAGGTGCAGGTGACAGGCGATCCGCATGCGTCGCTCCGCCGCGGACTCCCCGTCCAGGTGCTCCACCTCGGCGAGCGCCGCAGCGTACTGATCCGCCGTGTAGGTGCCGACGTCGAGCCGCTCGCGCAGTCCCGCCTCGATGTGATCAGTACGGCCCGGCAGGGTCAGCGGCGGGATCACGGTCATCCACGGGAACGTGCCGGCGTTCAGGGCCGCCTCGTGATGGAACCACGGGTACCCGGCGAACACCTCGTCCGCCGCCTCCCCGGACAACGCCACAGTGGAGTGCTGCCGGATCGCCTTGAACAGCAGGTACAACGACAGGTCGAGATCGCCGAAGCCGTTCGGGATGTCGCGGGCGGCCACGGCAGCGCGCCGCACCGCGGGGTCGGACAGCTCGGCCGGGTCGAGCACCACGTCCCGGTGTGCCGACCCGACGTGGGCCACCACGTCGCGCACGAACGGCGAGTCCGGGGTGTCGCGCATCTCGTCGGGTACGAAGTTGTCCTCCTGGCCGACGAAGTCCACCGAGAAGCTGCGCACCTGCTCGCCCCGCAAACCGAGCCGCTGCGCGGCGATGGAGGTGATCGCGCTGGAGTCCAGGCCGCCGGAGAGCAGGACGCACTGCGGCACGTCGGAGATCAGCTGGTGGTCGATCACGTCGGTGAGCAGGTCACGTATCCGGGCCACGGTGTCGTCGAGGCTGTCGGTGTGCTCGACCGCGCGCAGGCGCCAGTAGACGCGCTGCCTGATCCCGGCGCGGTCCACCGTGACCAACGCCCCGGGCAATACCTCGTGCATGCCCTTCCACAGCGCCCACCCGGGTGCCTTCGTCTGGGCGAACAGCTCACGCAGCCCATCGGTGTCCACCACCTTGGGCGCCAGCGGGTTCGCCAGAATCGCCTTGGGCTCGGAACCGAACAGGACCCCGTCCGGCGTCGGGTAGTAGAACAGTGGCTTGATCCCCATCCGGTCACGTACGAGGAGCAGCTTCTGGTCACGCTCGTCCCAGACCGCGAAGGCGTACATGCCCTCCAGGTGGTCCACGACGCTCTCCGCCCACTGCAGGTACCCGTGAAGCACGACCTCGGTGTCGCTCTCGGTCCGGAAGGTGTGCCCGAGCGCCGTGAGCCGTTCGCGTAGCTCCCGGAAGTTGTAGACCTCTCCCGAGTAGACCAGAGCCACCTCACCGGCGGGCGTACCCACGCTCATCGGCTGCACGCCGCCAGGCAGATCGATGACCGCGAGGCGCCGGTGTCCCAGCGCGGCGTGCGTACGCACGAACGTCCCTCGGTCGTCCGGCCCCCGGCAGGCCATGGTCTCGGTCATCGCGTCGAGCGTTTCCCGCTGGCGCGTCAGGTCGGCGTCGAACGATACCCAGCCGGCAATACCACACATATCGTCCTCATTCCACTCGTGTCGTGCGCGATGCTCGTCGGTCCGGGTCAGGGGGTGGACGGCCACGGCACCGCCGACGTGGCGGAGACCGCGCGGGCGCGCGCCGTGAGAAGCTCGACCACCGCGTCACGGTGCTCGTCCAGGTAGAAGTGACCGCCAGGGAAGACGTGGAGCTCACACGCGCCGTCGGTGGCGTCGTGCCAGCCGGTGGCCTCGGCGACGGTGACCTCCGGATCCCGGTCGCCGTGGAGCACGGTGACCGGTGCCCGCAGCCGCACACCGGGCAGCGGCCGGTAGGTCTCGCTCAGGCGATAGTCGGACCGGATGACCGGAAGAAACGCCTGAATGAGCACCGGGTCGTCGAGGATGTCCAGATGGGTCGCCTCGGTGCGGCGCAACTCCTCGATCAGCTCGTCGTCGCTGCCGAGATGCACCTGACCCGGTCTGGCCAGGTGCGGCGCGGGATGCCCGGACACCACAAGCGCCGCCGGCGGGTCACCCGCCGCCGTGAGACGGCGGGCCACTTCGTACGCGACGACCGCGCCCATGCTGTGCCCGAACAGAACGGTCGGTGTCGGCGGCCCTGCCAACGGCAGGTCCGCCGCGAGGGTGTCGACCAGACCACGCATGTCCGCGGGGACCGGTTCGGCGAACCGGTCCTCCCGACCTGGGTACTGCACGGCGAGGAACTCGACGTCCCAGGGCGCTGCTGTGAGCCACGGGCGGTAGTAGCTCGCGCTGCCCCCACCGTGCGGAAACAGCACCACGCGGGCACGGGCGTAGGGCCGGGGAGCGAGCCTGCGGAAGGCCCCCGCGACCAGCTCACCGGCCGACATCAGGGCAACTCATTCGCTCGCGCCGGAGACCATGGAAAGACTCCAGAAGTCGGCGTACCGCCCGCCGCGACGCAGCAACTCGTCGTGGCTGCCCTCCTCGACGAACTGTCCGTCATCGATGAAGACAACGCGATCGGCGCGTTGGACGGTCCGCATCCGATGCGCGACCATGACCACCGTCCGACCCGCCATCAGACGTTCGATGCCATCGTGGACGGCCGCCTCGTTCACCGGATCGAGAGCCGAGGTCACCTCGTCGAGCAGCACGATCGGTGCGTCCTTCAACAGTGCCCGCGCGATCGAGACCCGCTGACGCTCTCCGCCGGAGAGCGACGCGCCGCCTTCGCCGACATTCGCGGCCCATCCACCGGGCAGCCGCTCGACGACCTCGTCGAGCCGCGCGGCGGTCGCCGCCGCCCGCACCTCGGCGTCGCTGGCGTCGGGCCGACCGAGTCGTACGTTCTCCTCGATCGTGCCGTCGAAGAGGTAAACGTCCTGGAAGACGATGGCGATCTGGGCCATCAGCACGGCCGGGTCGATCTGTCGGACGTCGACACCGCCCACCCGCACCGCCCCCGACTCCGCGTCGTAGAACCGGGCGATCAGCTGGAGCAGCGTGCTCTTGCCCGCGCCGGACGGACCGACGACGGCCAACCGCTGCCCCTGCGGCACCGACAGCGACACCTCGTCGAACACGGTGCGATCGCCGTGGCGGAACGTGACCGCGTCGAACTCCAGGTCGAACCGCTGTGGCCGGACCGGCTGGTCCGCTTCGGGCAGCGGCTCGGTGCGCAGCACCTTGTCGAGCCGGTCCAGCTCGGCACGGGCGGTACGCAGCTTGCCTCCGATGTCGGACAGGGACAGCAGCGGGTCGGCGCTTCGGGCCGCGAGCACCAGAATGGACAGCACCTCCGCAGCGCCGAGGTCGCCGTCGAGCGCGAGATAGGTCCCCAGGACCAGCACGGTGGTGAAGACGGCCTGCACGATGACCGTCAGACCCACCGCGCCGGGCAGCACCGACATCGTCTGCCGGCGGGAGGCCCGCTCCACGCCCTGCAACGCGTCGTCGAGCAAGCCGAACCGCTCGCCACTGCGGCCACCGGCCCGCAGCACCGGCTGGGCCTGGAGGTACTCGATGACCCGGGCGCTGGCCTCGTTGTTGCGCGCGGCGTTGTCGGCGTCGTTGGCGGCCATCAACCGCGCGGTCCATCGCTGGGTCAGCACCACGAGCGGCGCGGCCACCAGCGCGGCCAGCCCGAGCTGCCAGTTGAACACCGTGATCACGGCAACGATCGTCAGCGGCGTCACGCAGGCGGAGATGAACGGCCCGAGCAGGTGCGCCGACACGCCCATCGCCGCGAGCAGGCCACGGCTGGCCATGACCGACACCTCGCCCACCCGGGCGGCGTTGTACCAGCCGATGGGCAACCGGGCCAGGTGTTCGCCCAGGCCGTGGTACATGCCCCGCAGCATCGTGGTCCCGACGCGCATGCCGGACAGATCGCTGACGTACCGCAGCACCGCGTAGACCGCGACGGAGACTCCGAACGCGATCAGCCACGGCCAGGCGTCCGACGGGGTGTCCCCGAACAGGGCCCGCAGCACGGGCACCAGCAACGCGTAGAGCAGACCCTCCAGCACGGCGGTCACCGTCATCAGGGCGACCGTACGACGCATCGGCTTGGCGTACTCGTCGCCGAGCACCCGCAACAACATTCTGATCATCGGGAAAGGTCTCCTTGCAGTGCACCAGCGCGGGCTTCGCTGTCGTCGGCGACGGCCGACTGCTGGGTCCGCCAGAAGGCAGCGAACTTTCCGTCCCGGGCGAGCAGGTCGGTCGGTCTGCCCTGCTCGACGACCGCTCCGTCCTCCAGCATCACGACGAGGTCGGCGTCGGCGATGGTCTCCAGACGGTGGGCGATGACCAGGACGGTCCGGTCGCGCAGCGTCGCCAGGGTCTGTCGTACCGCCTGGTCTGTCTGCGGGTCCGCGAAGGCGGTCGCCTCGTCCAGTACCAGCACGGGTGTGTCGGCGGCCAGGGCACGCGCGATGGCGATGCGTTGCGCCTCACCGCCGGAGAGCTTGACCTCCTCGCCGATCACGGTCTCGTAGCCACGGGGCAACGCGAGTACGCGGTCGTGGATGTGCGCCAGCTGGGCGGCGCGCATCACGTCCTCGGTGGTCGCGTGCGGAACCGCCAGCGCGATGTTGTCCGCGACCGACGCACGTAGCAGCCGGACGTCCTGGAGGACGAAGGAAACTCGACGGTAGAGCTCTCGGCTGTCGATGTCGCGCAGGTCGACGCCACCGAGGCGCACCGAGCCGTCCGTCGGGTCGAAGAACCGGGGCAGCAGTTGCACAAGCGTGGACTTTCCGCTGCCGGACGGCCCGACCACCGCGGTGAGCGTGCCCGGTTCCAGTGTCAGGTCGATCCCGCGCAGCACCTCGGGGCCGTCGTCGTCGTAGCTGAACCGGACGTCCCGCAGCTCCACCCGATTGTCCTGTGGGGTGGCCGGACGCGCGGGCTGCGGCAGCGCCCCCACCCCGAGGACCTCGCGGATGCGGCTCACCGCACGGCCGGCTGCCTGCATGTCGTCGAAGCCGTGGCCGAGGGCCGCGACCGGAGCGGTCAGCCCCAGCCCGAGCAGCAGGAAGGGGAGCAGGTCCACCGGGGCCATGTCGCCGGCGGTGATCCGCACCGTGCCGCCGATCAGCACCACCAGCAGCACGAAGGGCGGCGACAGCGCCAACTGCATACCGGCGGCGACGGCGGAGACGCCGCGTACCCAGCGGGTGAAGATGTCGACGAACTCGTCGGCGGCGGTGAGGAACTTGCGGTGCGCACGCTCGGAGCCGCCGAACGCCTTGACCACGGCGATGCCCTGCACGAACTCGACGACGGAGGTGGCGATGCGGCCCATCGCCGCGTCGAAGTTCTGCTGCTCGCGGGTACGCGCCGGAGTCATCAGCAACGGAACGTGCGCAATGGCCAGCACCACGGGGATCAGGGTGATAAGGGTGAGCCGCCAGTCGACGGTCAGCAGGTAGACCAGCGACACCAACGGCACGACGAAAGCGGAGACCAGTTCGCCGGGAGCGTGGGCGATGAACGGGTGCACGGCGGCGACGTCGTCACCGACCACCTTCGCCAGCTCGCCGCTGCGACGGCGGGAGAGCCAACCGATGGGCGCCTGACCGAGGCTGCGGGCCAGCGCCCGGCGCAGCGACAGCTGCACCTTGCCGTCGAGGACGTGACCGAGCCCCGACGACGCGCCGGTGAAGACCAGTCGGACGAACAGACCGATCGCGCCGAGGATCACGAAGGTCCATACCCGGTCGGAGTCAACCGGACCGGGCGACAGCAGGGCGCGCCCCAGCTCGATCACCGCGAACAGCGGTGCCAGACCGGCGACGGCGCCGATGACCTGCAGGACCACGACGACCGCGAAGCTCGGGGCATGGGCGCGCAGCAACGGCCCCGTGTTCACCGGCTGCCGTCCCGTGGGAGTGCCTCCCGATGACGGCGTGGACTGCTCTCCTGCCTCAACGGAGTGGGTCGCACTCATCGCTCTCCCGTCCCTATTTTCAAACACGTTCGAGAATTACTCTACCCCGAACCCATCCACCGAGCTACCGTGAACCGGCATGCCGCGAATGAACAGGTTGTGGCGCACCGCGGAGATCGGTGACCACCAGCGGGTCACCCGGATCCGGGGCAGCCACCTCGGGATAGCCGAGTGCCTCGGTCAGCTCCTTCCAGGCGGTCGCGACGGCCAGGTGTCGCTGGCCGCCCCGCAACGGGTCCACGCCCGCGTCGATCCGCTCGCGCAGGTCGTCGAGGGCGGTCAGCACACCGTCCCCCCACAGCTCACGCACCACGCCCGACCAGGTGGGTGTCTCTGCCGGGCCCACGTAGTCCGCGGTGGGTCCGAGCACGTCCGACCACCGCGTGTCGGTGGCCACCGCGCCCGTGAGGAAAACGCCCGCCGGATCCGCCGGGGTACGCAGCACCGGATTCCACAGCACCGGACCATGGGTGTTGGCCAGCATCAGGTTGCCGGCGTCGGTGCCGACGGTGACCCGGTGCAGCAGCAGACTCGTGCTGTCGTCGCCCGCCTGCAACCGATTCTCCACCCGCAGCGTCAGCGGTACCCCGGCGACCTGCCCGTCCACGCTGGTCAGCGGCCGGCCGGTCCGGCTGCCGACAGCCGCCAACGACCACGGCCGCAGCCCGTCGAAGATCTCGGCGAGGATGTCCAGCAGGTCGAAGCAGACCTGCACCGCACACACCGCGTCGACGAAGACCGGCTTGCGCAGCCGGACCAGCGTGCGGGCGGCGGAGATGAACTGCCGGACCGGCTGCACATGCGGGTAGAAGGTGTTGACCACGTACTGGGCTCCGGCGCGGCGCGCCGCCCGCAGGCAGTCCGCCAGCTCCGCCGGGTGCACCGGATGTTCCTGAAGCACGTGGATGCCCCGGTCGAGCAGTGCCTTGGCCAGCTCGACACCCGGCCCACCGCCGACCGCGGTCGACACCACCACGCAGGCGGCGTCGACGTCGTCGGGCAGCTCGGCCACTGTGGAGTACAGCGGGACCCCGTACTCCTTCGCCAGGGCCACCGACCGGGTGCTGCCCCGAGCCAGGATGCCGGCGAGTTCGAACCGCTCCGGGGCGCGGGCAATTGCCGACAGGTAGACCTGGCCGAACCGCGTACCGCACACGACGACGCGCATCGGGCCCAACGCAGGGCCGCTCACCGGCGAGCCTCCAACGCCGCGAGCACCGTCGCCACCTGCGACGGCTGGAGACAACTGAAATGGTCACCAGGGACGTCGACGACCGTCAGTTCGCCGAGACAGACCTCCGGCCAGAAGCGGGTCGCCTCGGCGCCGGCCCCCGGCAGCAGATCCCCGACCACCGTGGGCCGCAGGAGAGTGACGTCTGCGGCGTAGGGCTCGGGTTCGTGCCGCGCCACCGCCCGGAGGGTCCGCACGAAAAGGATGTGGGCCGCCGCCACCCGCTCCGGGCCGCCCCACGCCGGGTCCCGGTCGGCGACAGCCTGATGCAGCTGAGCCTGCCTTTCGGCGGTTGGGCGCCGCCCGAGGGCGCAGAACCGCTCGGCGACCGCGGTCAACTGCTCGTCACCGGTCAGTCGTCCGAGCGCACCCGCCGGCACCACTCCCGGCGAGTCCGCCAGCACGGTCATGATCGCCCGATCGACGACCGCCTCGTCGACGGCCCAGCCGAGGGTCGCCGGGTCGACGCCGGCCGCCCGCGCGAAGGCGTAGTCCTGTACGAGTTCGTCGTCCACCCGGTACGGAACGCGGTGTCCGGACAGGACCGTCAGTCGCACCGTCGTCCCGGCCTCGCTCAGCGCCCTGGCCAGTTCCAGGGCGATCGAGGCACCGAGGCAGTAGCCGATCAGCTCGACGTCGTCGAATCCGGCGGCCCGGATCTCACCCGCGTAGCGTACCGCCAGGTCCTCGACCAGGGTGGCGTCGTCGATCTCGCCGGTCGCGCCGCTGTCCGGCGCGACGAGGCCGAACACCGGCCCGCCCGCGCCGAGCCCGCCGGCCACCGCCCGCAGCGCCGTGAGGGTGCCCGTGCCATCGTGCACGAGCAGCCGCACCGGCCCCTGGGCCGCGCCGCCGAGCGGGACCAGTGACGACCGTCGCGCCGTGGCAGCCGCCACCGGCTCCGCCGCCGGCTCCGACGCCAACCGCGCCGCCAGGCCCGCGACCGTCGGCTCGTCGAGCAGGGCGCGCAGCAGTACGTCGAACGGCAACCGGGCGGCCTCGGGCAGCTGTTCCCGCAGTTGCCCGACGAACCGCGCCGCCAGCAACGAGTTGCCGCCCGCGTCGAAGAACCCCAGCTCCCGGCTCGGCGGCGGACCGCCGAGCACCTCACCCCACAACTGGGCGAGGTGCTGCTCGACGCCCCGACGTGGCGGTTCGGTCCGCCCGGCGCGCACGGCGGTCGGCGTGGGCGTCGACTCCAGCAGCCGCTTGCGGTCGACCTTCCCGTTCGCGGTCAACGGCAACGCCTCGACGACACGTACCCGCGCGGGAACCATGTACGCGGGCAGCCGCTCGGCCACCCACGCGACGACCTCGGCGGGCTCGACCGTGCCGGGCGGTCGCTGCGGCACCACGAACGCGACAAGCGCGCGTTCGAGCGTGTCGTCGCCGGACGCCAGGACCACGCAGGTGCTGACCGAGGGGTGCTCGCCGAGCACCGCCTCGATCTCGCCCAGCTCTATCCGGTGGCCACGGATCTTGACCTGCTGGTCGGCCCGGCCGAGGAACTCGATCTCTCCGTCGGGAAGGTACCGACCCAGGTCACCGGTGCGGTACAGCCGCTCCCCCGTCTCCGGGTGGCGGATGAAGCGCTCGGCGCTCCGCGCCGGGTCGTTGAGGTAGCCGTCCGCCAGGCCGACACCCGCGATGAACAGTTCACCGGCGACCAGATCGGGGCGGTCGCGCAGCGCGGAGTCGAGCACGTGGAAGCGTTGGTTCGCCAACGGCAGTCCGTACGGGATGCTGCGCCAGTGTGGATCAACCGTCCGGATGCGGTGGTAGTTCGACCAGATCGCCGCCTCCGTGGCCCCGCCGAGGCTGACCAGTTCGGCGTCGGGCACGTGCCGTGCGGCGTGTCCCGGCAGCGACAGCGGGATCCAGTCTCCGGACAACAGCGCCAGACGCAGGCTGGACAGGGCCGTGGGTTCCACGTCCAGGTAGTGCATCAGCATCTGCAACTGCGCGGGAACCGAGTTCCACAGCGTGACACCGTGGGCGGCCACCATCGCCGCCCAGTGTGACGGGTCGCCACGCCGCGCCGGGTCGGGCAGCACCAGCGCGGCGCCACGGGCGGGCGGGCCGAACAGGTCGTAGACGGACAGGTCGAAACTCAACGCGGCGAGCCCGAGAACCCGGTCGGAACCGGTGACGTCGAAGCGCTCGTTGATGTCGTGCACCGTGTTGGTGGCGGCCCGGTGGCTGATCATCACACCCTTGGGCGTCCCGGTCGAACCCGAGGTGTGCATGACGTAGGCCAGTCCGGTCTGCTCCGGCCCGGAGTCGGTCGGGATCTCCGACAGCGGCACCGGCGGCGCGCCGGTCACATCGACGCTGGCGACCTCGGCCGGCAGCGTACCGACCGACGCGCCCGCGACGACCGCGAACCGGGCGCCGCTGTCGACGAGGATGCGGTCCCGGCGCACAGCGGGCTGACCGATGTCCACGGGTACGTAGACGCCGCCGGCGAGGAGCACACCGAGCACACCCACAACCTGCTCGCACGACTTGTCGATCAGGACGCCGACGAGGTCGCCGGGCCGGCATCCCGCGACGCGCAACCGTTCGGCGACCCCGGCCGCGCGGGCCAGCCAGTCACCGTAGGTCATCGACCCGGCGGCGTCGATGACCGCCACCCGGTCCGGATGCTCGCGCGCGTAGGCGACCAGCGGCTCGTGCAGCAGGCCAGCCGGCACAGGCGCGTCGGTCGCGTTCGCGGCGGTCCGGCGGGCTCGTTGCGGGCTCGGCAGCGGCTGCGGATCGACCGCAGCCCACGTGGTGTCGTCGGCGGCCAACTGGTGCAGCAGGTGCACGAACGCGGCGAACATCTCGTCCACCACGTGTTCGGGGAAGACTCCCTCCCGGACATCCCAGTTCATGTCGAGGCCACCGAACTGGTCGCCCACCTGGCAGTCGATCCACACCTGCGGGGTCTGGCTCACCCCGTACACCGGCCTCGGCTTGCGGCCGGCCACCGACGGTTCGCCGCCGCCGACCCCGATCGCGCCGGTGAACACCACCGGCAGCACCGCCGCGGCGTCGCGGCCGCGACGCCGGGCGAGCTCGCGCAGCACCTCCACGCCGCTGAACAGCCGGTGGTCGAGGTCGTCGAAGACCCGCTCGCCGAGGGCACGCGCCCGGTCGGCGAAGCTCGTACGCCCCGGGCGGTCCACGGCGAGCACGCTCAGCGAGGTGAAGTCGCCGAGCAGGTTGTCGACGTGCGGATGCAGCGGCATCCGGTTGAGTACCGGCAGCCCGACGCAGAAGCGGTCGTTGCCGCTCCAGCGACCGATCGTCTCCGTGTAGGCGGCCAGCACGGCGTTGGCGGGGGTGATGCCGTGTCCGGCGGCGCGCGCCTTCAGTGACCGCCACACCCGGTCGTCGACGGTGGCCGCCAGGCGGCGGAACCGCGCCGGTGCGGTGACCGGGTCATGGTCGTCGCGCAGCGGGAGCGCCGGGGCACCGGGCAGTTCGTCGACGCGCGCCAGCCAGTACGCGCGGTCCCGGCTGTACCGGGAGGTGTCCCGCAGCCGACGTTCGGCGAGGACGTAGTCCCGGAAGGTGGCCTCCAGCGGGGGCAGGACGCAGTCCGGCTGCCGGTAACGGCGGTCGAGTTCGGCCAGCACACGTTGCAGGCTGAGCCAGTCCAACGCCATGAAGTCCACGGAAACGTGCAGCACGCTACGGTCGGCGGTCAAGGTGAGGCGCAGCTCGTACATCGGCCGCTCGCCGGTGGGGTGCACCCGGTGCGACAGCTCGTCGCGCACCCCGACGATCGTCTGTCGTACGGCGTCGGCCGGCGCCCCGCGCAGGTCGGTCACCGTGAGGCCGGTGCGCGGTGGCGCGGGCAGCACCCGCTGGGAGCCGTCCTCCTGGATGACCGTCCGCAGGGCGTCGTGGCGGCGTACCAGGCCGTCCCACGCCTGCCGCATCCGCTCCGGGTCGATGTCCGCCGGGTACTCGAACTCCTGGTAGAGATGGCAGGAGACGCCGCCGTAGGCGAAGGCCGGGTTGCGTCCGAACAGGTAGGCCGACTGGATGTCGGTCAGCGGAAAGGGCTCGTCCCGCGCCTCCGGCTGGTCCCGCCACACCGGGTCGAGCTGCTCGGCGGCGTTGCCGGTGGTGTCGGACATGCTGGCCAGCAGCTCGGCCTTGCTCTGCCGCAGCCGGGTGAGCAGTTCGTCGGTCATGCTGCCGCGGGGAGCACGGAACCGCAGCTGCTGGCCCTCCCGCCAGACCCGGATGCCGGCGCTGGCGAACTCGTCGAGCAGATCGCTGGCGTTCACACCGCACCCTCTTCGAAGTCCTCGGTGGTGTCCCAGCCGGCGGGGCTCGTGCCACCCGTCGCCTCGCGCAGCTCGTCGATGAGCGCGCTCAGGCCGGCGACCGTCGCGGCCCGCATGACGTCGCGCATGGGCAGCTCGACGCCCCACGCCCCCCGTACCTCGGCGACGAAGCGGGTGGCGAGCAGGCTGTCGCCGCCGAGCCGGAAGAAGTTCTCGTCGCGACCCACGGCGTCCAGACCGAGCAGCTTGGCCCAACGGTCGGCGACGAACGCCTCGGTGCCGCCCCTCGGCGGAGCGCCCACGTCGCGTGGACGGTCGACCGCCTGTTCGAGGACCACCTGGATCCGTCGCCGGTCGACCTTGCCGTTGGCGCTGAGCGGCAGCGCGGGCAGCACGGCGACGTGGGCGGGCACCATGTGCTCGGGCAGCCGCTCCTCGGCCCACCGGCGCAACCGGTCCGGGTCCACGCCGCCGGTGGTGGCGGCGGGCCGGTCCGCGGTCAGCAGGATCTCGCCGGTGGCCTCGGTGCGCAGTACCCGTACGTCACTCAGCCCCGCCGCGCTCAGGGCGCGCGTCCAACGCTCTGGGCCGTGGAGCCAGCCGGCCGGCCCGTCACCGTCGAACCGGCCGGCACGCGCCTCGAGCGGCAGCGCGGTCACCAGGGCCAGCGGCGTCGGGTGGGCGCGTTCGAGCAGGTACAGCCGGCCGCCGGCGGCGAGCAGGAGACCCATGGTCACCGCCGCCGTCTCCGGGTCGGGCATCCGGTGCAGGACGTTGTTCGCCACGACGGCGTCGAAGGTGTGTACGTGTGGTGCGGCGATGGCGTCCGTACCCTGCACCGCGACCCGGACGCGGTGCCCGCGCTCACGCAGCGACGCCTCTGCCTTGGCCAGGGTCGGCCGGGCGGCCCCGAGCAGCGTGTACTCGGCCGCGTCCCCGGGCAGTGCCGCCAGCAGCCGAGCCGTGCCGCGACCGCTGTCGGGCTGCCACTCGGCCACCACGCGCGGCGCCGTGCCGCCACGTTCCGTCAGGTCGTGCGCGATGGCGGCGAGACACTCGGCGGTGGCGGGCATCAGGTCGTTGAGCGCCTCCGGGGCCAGTACCGGGTCGTCCAGCAACGCGGTGGCCTCGGCGGCACCGGACAGGATGGCCGAGTAGAGCGGCGCGGCCCACTCCAGGGCGGTCGTGACCGGTGCGAGACGGGTGCCGATCGTGTTGTCCCGGATCCGCTTGACCCACCGCGCGTCCGTGACCTCGGCCCACCTCGGCCCGGGCGCGTACCCGTCGGGTGTGCCGGACAGGACGTCACGGTGCGCCAGATAGTCGAGCCAGACGTCCACCACCGGTCGTTGCGCGGCGCAGACCGTGGACGTTGGGTCCGCCGGCTCGATCAGCGGCGCGACGACCTCGGCCAGCAGGACCTCGACCAGCTGATGTTCGAGCAGCAGCGGGTCTTCCTCGGCCGCGCCGATGACAGGTGGCAGGAATTCGTCGCCCGGTCGCCCGCTGCCGCGCTCGACGACCGGGAGACCGGAATCCGGTGCGGGCCCGCGCTCGACCACGGCGGCGACCACCTCGCGTCGGCCTTCGGTGACCACGACGGCGACGGCCTGAGCGACCTCGGGGTGCGCCTGAAGGCACGACTCGATCTCGCCCAGCTCCACCCGGAAGCCGTTGATCTTCACCTGGTGGTCGAGGCGGCCCAGGAACTCCAGGTTGCCGTCGGGCCAGTACCGGCCCAGGTCACCGGTGCGGTACCAGCGCTCGCCATCCACCACCGGGAAGCGGGCCGCGCTCAACTCGGTGTCGCCCCGGTAGCCAAGCGCCACCCCGGCGCCGCCGATCCACAACTCGCCGGGCACCCAGTCGGGGCAGTCCCGTCCGCGGCTGTCCACCACGCGGAACTTCTGGTTCCGCAGCGGCGTGCCGTAGGGGATCGAGCGCCAGCCGGCCGGCGCCTCGACGACCTCGAAGGAGTTCGACCAGATCGCCGCCTCCGTGGCACCACCGAGCGAGATGAAGCGGCACCGTCCGTCGGTCGCGCCGGCCAGTCTGCCGGGCAGGTCGAGCCCGATCCAGTCACCGGAGAGCAGAGCGAGGCGCAGCGTGTCCGGAAGGTGGGCGTCGTCAGCGGCGGTGAGCAGCATGTCCAGCAGGGCGGGGACCGTGTTCCAGATGGTCACGCCGTGCCGGCGACACAACCCCAGCCACTCGGTGGCGTCGCGCCGGCCCGACTCGGGTACCAGCACCGCGGCGCCGCCCACCGCGAGCAGCCCGAAGATGTCCCACACCGAGAGGTCGAAGTCCAGCGCGGACACCGCCAGGACCCGGTCCGCCGGGCCAAGGTCGAACCGCTCGTTGATGTCCTCGACGGTGTTGACCGCCGCGCGGTGGGTGAGCTCGACTCCCTTGGGCAGGCCGGTCGAGCCCGACGTGAAGATCACGTACGCGGGGTCGTCGGGGTCGGCGGGCACCGGAGCGTCCAGCGGGTCGGCCTGCTCGGCGGCGTCGATGGTGAGGACCTCGGCAGCCACGTCGGCCGGGCCCAGCAGCCCGCTGCCGTCGAGGACGATCCGGGCACCGCTGAGTTCGAGGATGCGGGCCCGTCGCTCGGCGGGCTGGTCCACGCCGATCGGGACGTACGCCGCGCCGGCGGCGAGCACACCGAGCACGGCCACGATCTGCGGTACGCCCTTGGGCGCCAGGACGGCCACGTACGACCCGCGGCCCACTCCGCGCCGGGCCAGCGCCCCGGCGACGCGCAGGGCACGCGCGGCGAATTCGTCGTGCGCCAGCGCCCCCTGCTCCCCCCACAGCAGCGCGGGCCGCCCGGCCCGGTCACCCGCCTCGGCGAAGAACCGCGTGTGCAGGAGGTTCTCGGTCATCGCCCGGGTCGACGAGTTGACCGCCGCGCGCGTGCGCCGCGATGCCGCCGGCAGAGCGATCTCCGGCAGCGCGCCCGTCCAGGCACCGGCGGCCAGCGCACGGACCAGCGTCTCGTACGCCGACATCATCTCGTCCAGCATGCCCTCGGGAAAGAGCGACTCGACGGCGTCCCACACCAGGCGTACGGTGCCGTCGCTGGTGCGGTAGATCTGGTGGTCGAGCCAGATCTGCGGAGTCTGGGAGATCATCCATGTCGGTTCGCCGAACCGGGCGGCGAACTCCTCGGGGATCAGCGGCGCGGACAGGTCCACGGAGAACACCACGGGCGCCGTGCGGGGCGACTCCGGGTCAGCGCGGGTGAACTCGCGCAGCACATCGACGCCGGTGTACGCGGCGTGCCCGATGTCCTCGTGCATCTGCTTCTGGAGGGTGCGCGCGCGGTCGGCGAAACTGTCGCCGGAGAGGTCGACCTCCAGCAGCACCAGGCCGGAGAAGTCGCCCACCAGCCGGGGCATCTCGGGATGCACGTCGAGGTCACGGTCGAACAGCGGAAGACTGAGCAGGAAGTGCTCGTCCCCACTCCAGCGGCTCAGGACCGTGGCGTACGCGGTGGCCAGCACCGCCGCGGGGGTCAGTCCCGCCTCGCCGGCCCGGCGCTCGAACTCCTGCCACTGGTCCACGGTGAGGTCGAAGAACCGACGGGCGAAGCGCTGCACGGTGACCGCGTCCGGATCGACCGCGAGGGGCAGCTTCGGCCCGCCGGGCAGCGCCGGCAGCCGCCGCTGCCAATACGGGCGGGCGCGATCCCGTTCGGTGGACCGGTTGCCGGCCTGCTCGGCGAGGTACCGGCCGAAGGTGTAGCCGACCTCGCCGAGGGCCTCCGGGTCGTCGTAGAGGACGACCAACTCCGACAGGATCACCCGGAAACTGGCCAGGTCCACGGCCAGCAGATCCACGTTGAAGTGCAGCCGGTCCACCCCGTCGGGTAGCCGGGTGAGCTGCACGTCGATCACCTCACCGCGGCCGACCTCCAGGATGCGGTGCGAGAGACGGTCGCGCAGATCCAGCGCCGCGGCCGCCGCGTCACCGGCGGGACGGTCGCGGAAGTCGTGCACGGTCAGGCCGGGCCACACCGGCTCGGGCAGGATCTGCTGGGTCGCATCGTCGGCGAACCGTGCCCGCAACATCGGATGGCGGGCCAGCAACGCCCGGACCGCCCGTTCGAGGCGCCGCGCGTCCACTCCGGTCGACTCGAACTCGAGGTAGTTGTGGCAACCGACGCCGCCGAGCGCATGGTCACCCGAGCGGCCGAACAGGTACGCCTGCTGCACCGGGGTCAGCGGGAAGGCTCGGTCCGGGTCGTGGCGGGTGACGTCGGCGGGTCGCGGGGGCGCTGCCGACTCGGTCGCGGTCACGGTGGGACCGACCAGGCCGACCCAGGCCGACAGCCGCGGGTCCGTGGCCAGCTGGGTGAACGTGACCTCGGCACCGGCGCCGTTGAGCCGGCTGGTCAGTCGCATCAGGTGCAGCGACTGCAGGCCCAGTTCGAACAGGTTGCTGTCATCGTCCGCCGTGGTCAGTTCCATGCCGAGCAGTTCGGACACCGCAGCGCGCAGGGCGTCCCGATCCGTCCCGGTGCCGCAGTCGGTGTTTTCCGCCACCATTCTCAAGCTCCCTTGCGCGCTATCGACTCCGCTGCGGAATGTTCGGTTCGAAAGTGTCGACGGGCGGGATGTGAGATTGATGTCAGGCGAACCGGCGACATCAGCGCCGACACCTGGCCCCGACCCTAACAGCAGCCCGCAGCACCGAGCAATCTGTTGCCACCCGGCGGGTGGCCGTGAATATCGTGGTCTCCGTCATGAGAAATGCACACCGGATCGACTACCGGTCCGCGCCGATCAGCTCGGTAAGCGAGTCACCCAGCATTGTGCCGCGGACGCCGAGATCGAAAGCCAGGTCGAAGTGGTTCCGCGACGCCACGACGAGGTCGACCACCTGACCGCCGCCGGCCCGGACGGCGTCGACGAACTCCGCCTGCTGCCTGCCGAACTCGTCGGTCTCGTTCTCCCCCCTCGCGACGACCAGCGGCGGCAGCGGCGCCGGCAGCCGATGGATCGGGCTGTAGGCGTGGGCCGTCTCCGGGTCCAGCCCCAACGCCTCGTTCACGTATGTCCGACGGACCGGCTCCAGGTCGTAGACGCCGCTGAGCAGGACCGCACCCGCCACCGTCCGATCGGGACGGTCGTCGTACCGTCGCCAGCCGGGCCCGTCGAGCAGCGACATGGCGGCCAGGTGCGCCCCGGCGGAGCACCCGCTCAGGTAGATCGACCCGGGGCTCGACGGCAACTGGTCGGCGTTCCGGCAGATCCAGCGGACTCCCTCGGCGACCATGTCGACGATCTCCGGAAGCCGGTACGCGGGCGCCAGGCCGTAGCCCAACGCCGCGACGGAGATTCCTCGCGGCACCAGGTCCAGCGCCATGAAGGCCGATTCGAGTCGGCTCAGCTCCTGCCAGTAACCACCATGGATGAACACCAGCAGCGGACCGCCCGGTCCGGCCGCCGGGAAATAGTCGAACAATTGCTCTTGTCGCGGCCCGTAACGCACACCGGAACGCACTTCGAGTCGGTTCCGGGCCAACGCGCTGCGTTCGGCGTACTCACGCAGGAAGACATTGATGTCCGCGACGCAGGAACTCGGCGAGTACTGAATGTCCAGGGTTCGTTGGTCGTAGGTCAGATACACGTCTTCTTCGCTTCCGGCCGAAACGGTCGCTGCTGAACCTTCACCACCTTCCCCCGCGGTCGACCGACCGCAGGGGAAGGTGTGCGTACGACGCGGTCGTAAGGTTCACTGGTTGGCGCGCATGGCGGCGAAGTACTCGTTCTGGGTGGGCAGCTCCTGGACCAGTTTCTCGGCCTTCACCCGGATGCGCTCGAACTCCGCCAGGGCCGCCCGCTCGTCGGCCAGCTCGACGGCCGGCGAGTGCCGCACGTCGATTCCGCCCGTGCCCAGCAGGATGCAGTTGTACGAGTAGGGCGGCAGACCGTGGTAGTACGGGTAGATCGACTCCGAGTCCGGCACCTTGTGCTGCCAGATCTCGATCCGCTCCGCGAGCGCGTCGGGGATCACCCGGGTCTTGGTGTCCTTCCAGTACTGGTTGTCCACCCGCTTCGCCCCCCGGTAGTGCAGGCAGAGGAACTCCCGCACGCCGTCCATGACGTGGGTGATGGACCTGTTGTACTGCTCGCGCAGCAGGTCGTCGCCGAGCCCGGACGGGAAGTACTTGACCATCTGTTCGATGGCGTGGTGGATGAAGAAGATGCCGGTCGACTCCAGCGGCTCGACGAAGCCGCTGGACAGGCCGACCGCGACGCAGTTCTTCACCCACGACCGCTGGCTGCGTCCGATACGCATCCGGATGTGGTTCGCGGGCACGTCGGCCGCCTCGGGGCCGACGAACTCGCGCAGTACCCGCTCGGCCTCCTCCGGGGTCGCGTAGTCGCTGGCGTAGACGTACCCGGTGCCGATCCGGCTGATCAGCGGGATCGTCCAGATCCATCCGGCGTCCTGCGCGGTCGCGGTCGTGCACGGCCGCAGCGGCTTGCTCGCCATGTCCAGCGGCACCTGGAGAGCGACAGCGCTGTCGTTGGGCAGGGTGTCCTGGTAGGACACGAACGGTTCGCCGAGGGCCTTGTTCAACAGCAGCGCCCGGAAGCCGGTGCAGTCGACGAACAGGTCGCCGGCGATCTCGCCGTGCTCGGCGGTACGCACGTGCGAGATGAACCCCTGATCGTCGAGCGCCACGTCGACGACGTTGTCGACGACGTGCTTGACGCCCCGCTGGGTGGAGTAGCCGGTCAGGAACTTCGCCAGCAGGTGCGCCTCGAAGTGGTACGCGTAGGGGATCTGCGCGCCCTGGTACTCCGCGATCGTCGACCGGGCCGACGTCTCGTCGCGGGTCTGCTCGACGAAGCCCTGGTCCACCAGGCTGCCGTCGAGATACCGGGGCGAACGCTCGGCATCACACAGCGACGCCATGACGAAGCAGTCCTTGTCGAACCGCGAGGTCGTCGGGTAGCGCAGCCACCAGTCACTGAGGGGGAACCCGTCGACCGAGGCCATCTGCTCGAACGGGTGGTAGAAGTGATGACCCGGCTCGCGCCAGTTCTCGAACCGGACGGCCAGCTTGTACGTGGCGTTACAGGCGGGCATCCATTCGGACTCCTCCAACCGCAGGAACTCGAAGAAGTGCCGGATGTCGCTGAAGGTGGCCTCGCCGACCCCGATCGTGCCGACGGTGGCCGACTCGACCACCGTCACGTCGATCCGGTCACCGAAGGCTGCCGCCAGGTACGACGCCGTCATCCAGCCGGCCGTACCGCCACCGACGATGACGACTCGCTGTGTCCTGCCGGGGTCGCGCGTGCTCTTGGCGGCGGCACCACTGACAGTCATTGCGGTTCCTCCTTGTACCCGATAACCCGGGACTCGACGAATGTGTCTGCTTCGGCTCAGTTCTTCACGACTCCGCCGTTGAGCCCCGGCGCGAAGACCTCCGGGAACAACGTCCGCTCGGTCGACCGCCACAGGTAGGCGGCACCGGCTGATCCGGCCGTACCTCGGGCCGCGCCGAGAAACTGCTCGGCCAGCTGGGCGTGCCGCGCACGCCACGACCGCACCGCGTCGTCGAAGTCCGCCAGCGCGGCGCGGACCCGCTCGGCCGCCCTCAGGCCACCGTCGGTCCGGACGCGGTCGCGGTACTCGACGAAGGCGCGCGACAGGGACTGTTCCTCGGACCGGGCGACGAGCCGGGCCCGCTCCCCCGGGGTGAACCCGGGTGTGTTGAGAAATCGCGGATCCCGGGCCCCGCAGAGGAACTCGATCTCCCGATACTGTGCGGACTGGAAGCCGCTCGACGAGCCGAGGGTCGCTCGGATCTCGTCGAACGACTCGGGTGTCAACGTGCTCAGCACGTCGAAGTGTCCGCTGAGCACCCGCATCGCCGCCGGCAGTCGGTCGATGTGCGCGGCGGCGACGTCCGCCCGGTCGCGGGTCAGCGCGTCCCGGGCGGACTCGACGTGTCGCAGGATGACCGCGAACCACAACTCGCATGCCTGGTGGGCGGCGAAGAAGAGGGTGCGGTCCGGCTCGTCGCGTACGCAGGCGATGTCGAGCAGCTCGTCCAGTCTGAGGATCTCCCCGTACGCGCGGTCGCGCCGGGTGTCCGTCGGATTGGTCATCGGTGTGCAGGCCCTCCTCAGCAAGGTGCCGGGACGGTGGCTCAGCGGTGCTGAAGCTCCCGCCGCCCCGCGCGCAGGGCACTCTTGTCGATCTTGCCGACGGGCGTACGGGGCAGTTCCGGCACCACGACCAGTTCGTCGGGCAGCTTGTACGGCGCCAACCCACGGTCGCGGATGTGCTCCCGGATCGTGCGCAGCGACAGCGTCGTCGCCGCCGCCTCCGCCTCGGCGGTGAGCACCACGAACACGCAGATTCGTTCATCGATGGCGTCGTCGGGGATGCCGACGACCGCAGCGTCCCGCACCGACGGGTACGTCAGCACATGGCCCTCCACCTCCTCGGCGGAGACCTTCTCGCCAACGTGGTGGATGATGTCCTTGAGCCGGCCCTCGATGACGATGCGCCCGTCCTCGGTGAGCTTGGCCAGGTCACCGGTCCGGTAGAAGCCGTCGGTGGTGAACGCCCGGCGGTTGTGCTCCGGCGCGGCGAAGTAGCCACGGATCGTGTACGGGCCGCGGGTGAGCAACTCGCCGGTCACCCCGGCCGGAAGCTCGCGATCCTCGGGGTCGACGATCTTGACCTCGTCGTCCGGGCAGACGGGCGTGCCCTCGGTGGTGTAGACCACCTCCAGCGGATCGTCGAGGCGGGTGTGGGTGATCAGCCCCTCGCCGATGCCGTAGACGTTCATGATGCGGCACCGCAGGCCCGACCTGACGCGTTCGGCCGCTGCGGGGCTGAACTTCGAACTGCCCACCTGGAGGGTCATGCCGCTCATGTCCACCGGCATGGTCTGCGCCGCCTCGGTCCACAGCAGGGCGAGTGCGGGCACCAACGCGGTGTGGGTGACGCCCTCCCGAGCGATCAACGGAAAGACATGGTCCGGGCTGGGGTTGGCAGCCAGGACGGCCTTGCCGCCGACGAGCAACGCGCCCAGTACGCCGGGACAGCCGAGCGCGGCGTTGTGCGGTACCGGGTTGGCGGCCAGGTAGACGCTGTCCGCGCCGAAACCGGTGACCTCGGCGCACGCGAAGATGTTGTAGGCGTAGTCGTCGTGGGTGCGGGGGATCAACTTCGGCACGCCCGTGGTCCCGCCGGAGAGCAGCAACAGGGCGACCTCGGCAGCGTCGACCGGTGGCAGTTGCCTCGGCTCGGCGCTGGACAGTTCGGCCAGCGAGGTGAACTCGGCGCTGTCGCCGGCGATCACGACGTGCCGCACGCTCGGCACCTCGGCGCGGACCTCGCGGGCCAGCTCACGGTGGTCGAACCCCTGGAACCGGTCCGGGCCCAGGTATGCCACAGCATTCGCGGCACGAGCCAGGTGAGTGATCTCGTCGCGGCGATGGCCGGGCAGGGCCAGCACCGGTATCGCGCCGATGCTGAACACCGCCAGCAGGACCGACAGGAATTCGTTGACGTTGGGCAGGTGCAGGACCAGGCGGTCACGACTGCCGATGCCAAGGTCGAGCAGCCCCGCGGCGATCCGGTCGGCCTCGTCCGCCAGCTCCGCGTAGGTGACGCGACGGGTGACGTCCACCGCGGCCACCTTGTCCGGATGGCGGCGGACGCTGTCGTCGAAGAGCTGCCGAAGGGAGAAACCCCGCCAGTAACCCGCCTGTCGATAGCGTTCGGCGACGTCAGGCGGCCAGGGCACGAACCCGTCCAGCATCTGTCTGTCCTCCTTTGGTGCGGCGCTAACAGATTCCGGTAGCAGCCCAGAGCCCGCGTCGCACCCGACAGAGCCTTGACAGATTGTCGGGATGGACGGGCCGACTCGGTGACGCTCGATGTCGTGAGCCGAACACGGAGATCCGACCGTCGGTGGGTACGGACGCTCACCGGCGTCGACGAGCCCACCACGCGGCTGGTCTGCTTCCCGCACTCCGGAGGCACGGCTGCCGTCTACCGCCCCTGGTCCCCGCTGGTGCCCGCCGGTGTGACCCTGCACGCCGTGCAGTACCCGGGCCACGCCGATCGGCTTGCCGAGGAACCCGCCGGCAGCATCGCCGAGATGGCCACGCAGGTGGCCGCGGAGCTGCTGCGGATGCCGCCCGCCCGGTGTGCGCTGATCGGACACAGCCTGGGCGCGCTGGTCGCCTACGAGACAGCGCGGGTGCTGCGGGACAACGGCAGCCCCGTGCACCACTTGTTCGTCTCCGGCGCGGCCGGGCCGCGGCTGGCGGGCGGCGGCACCATTCACCAGCTCGGTGACGAGGAGCTGTGGTCGGCGATCGTGAAGCTCGGCGGGATCGAGCCGGAGCTCGCCGACCAACCCGAGCTACGCGACCTGCTGCTGCCGGTGCTCCGATCGGACATCACCCTGCACGAGACCTACCGGCCCGCGCCGGACGCCGACCCGTTGGACTGCCCGGTCCGTGGCTACTACAACACGGAGGACCCGCTGGTCGACGCCGACCAGGTCGCCGCGTGGGCCGCGGTCAACGAGCGCGAGTTCAGCATGCGCGCCTGGCCCGGCGGCCACTTCCGGTTGCACACCCATCCGGAGGAGCTGGTCGCCGACGTGGTGGCGACCCTGCTGGGAAGCGGTGTGCGGCGGTGACCCTCGACGGCAGGTCGGTCGTCGTCACCGGCGCCGCCACCGGTATCGGTCTGGGCATCACCGAGTGCCTCGTGAAGTCGGGCGCGCACGTGACGATCGTCGGCCGTCGCGAGCAGCCGTTGCGGGACCTGGCGGAGCGGTACCCCGCCGCCGTGACTGTGGTGGCGGCGGACGTGTGCGCGCCGGGCACCGCCGACCGGGTCGTCACCGTCGCCGCGGAGACCTACGGTGGGCTCGACGCGGTGGTCAACAACGCCGGACTGGCCCGGTTCGGCCCGATCGACGCACTCGATCCGACGTACCTCGACGAGATGTTCGCGGTGAACGTCCGCGCGCCAGCCGACCTGATCCGGTGCGCGCTGCCGCTGTTGCGGGTCAGCAGAGGCAGCGTGGTAAACGTCTCCTCGGTCGGCGGCGTCCTGTCGATGCCGGGACGTGCCTACTACGGCGCGACCAAGGCGGCCCTCAACAGCCTTACCCGGTCCCTGGCCCGCGAACTCGCACCGGACGTACGCGTCAACGCCATCCTTCCCGGGCCGGTGGACACCCCGATGTGGACCGACACGGGGCTGGACGACACCGGCATCGAACGGCTGCGGACCGACCTGGTCGCGTCGACCCCGATGGGACGTTTCGGCGACCGCGCAGAGATCGGCCAATGGGTCTGCACGCTGCTCGACCCGGCGCTGTCGGGCTGGGTGACCGGCGCGCTGATACCCGTCGACGGCGGTCGCACCGCATGAGACCCGCCCAGTCAGCACCAACCCTTCACTGAACAGAGGTGGTCAGAGCGTGAGCCCCGAGATCTCGTCCGCTGCCAGCTTCATCCCCTCCTCGTGTCTGCACACCATCTTCCGCGCCGCGCAGGAGACCGAGCGGCGAACCGGCGCCGAGGTGGTGAAGCTGCACGTCGGGGACCCGTACTTCCATCCTGCGGGGAATGTCGCCGACGCGTTCGTCGACGCGGTGCGGCGCGGCGACACCAAGTACACCGGCCCCGATGGGCTGCCCGAGCTGCGCGAGGCGTTGGTCGAGAAATTGCGTACGGACAACGGTGTGGACACCGTGGTCGACCGGGTACTCGTCACACCGGGCTCGTGCGAGGGGCTCGCCGCCCTGTTCCAGACCCTCACCGAGCCCGGGGCCGAGATTCTCCTGCCAGAGCTGCACTGGCCGGTCCACCTGCAGCAGAGCCTGCTCGCCGGACTCCGGCCGGTGCTCTACCCGCTGGGGCCGGGTTTCCGACCCGAGGTCGAGCGGATCGCGGCCGCCGCCAGCCCCCGGACCAAGGTGTTGCTGATCAACTCGCCCGCCAACCCCACAGGTGTGGTGCTGGACCCCGGTGAGATCACCGCCCTGCTCGACCTGGCCCGCGCGCGGGGCTGGCACGTGGTCAGCGACGAAGCGTACGAGCACTTCTGCTACGAGCGCGAGCACCTCTCCGTCGCCTCGCTGGAACGCGACGTCCCGGTCGAGGAGCGCATCGTGCACAGCGTCTTCAGCTTCTCCAAGAGCTTCGCGATGACCGGCTACCGGCTGGGGTACGTCGCGTTGGCCAACGATCGTGCCGCCGACGTCATGCGGGTGGTCCAGGAGGCGAACATCATCGGCACCAACACCCCGGTGCAGCACGCCGGGGTGGCCGCGCTGGCCAGCCGGTCCGACGCCGCCGCCACCAACCGCAAGCTGGTGCAGCGTAACCGCGACGTGGCCCTGCCACCGCTGGTCAAGGCCGGACTGCTCAACGAGCTGCCGGCCGGCGGCTGGTACGCGATGCTGGACGTGGCCCGGACCGGACTGGACGCCGAGACGTTCGCCCTGCGACTGCTGGAGCGCAAGGGCGTCGCCGTGGTCGCCGGCAACGGGTTCGCCATGCGTCCCCAGCTCGACGACCAGGGCCACATCCGCGCCCACGACTACGCCCCCTGGGCACGGCATCTGGTCCGCGTGGCGTTCTGCGTCGATCCCGGGTGGCTGGAGACCGGGGTACGCAAGATCCTGGAGTTTGTCGACGAGTGCGGCGACGACGGTCACCACTCCGCCGAATGAGCCGGTGCCCTGCCGTCGGGCCAGCACCTGGCCGGCAGGTACGGCAGTCCGGAAGACTCCCTGTGCGTTCGAGCGAGGAGGTGGGCACGCCATGCCGGAGCCCGTGACAGGCACCGTCGCGCAGCCACTGGTCGACCCGGCGCAGTTCCGTTCCCTCATGGCCACGCACCCCGCCGGGGTCGCCGTCGTGACGACCACGGCGACGGACGGTGCGCCATGGGGTATGACCTGTTCGTCGGTGTGCAGTGTCGCGCTCCAGCCGCCGACCCTGCTGGTGTGTCTACGCGCCGCGAGCCCGACGCTGGCGGCACTGCTCGACGTGTCAGCCTTCGCGGTCAACCTGCTGCGCGACCACGCCGAGCCGGTCGCGCAGCTGTTCGCCTCCGGCGCCCCGGACCGGTTCGAGAAAGTCTCGTGGATCCCGGATCCGGAGTCCGGGATGCCCCACCTGATCGACGACGCCCACACGGCCGCGGACTGCCAGGTCAGCAATGCCCTGCCCGTCGGGGACCACGTCGTGGTCTTCGGGACGGTACTGCGGGTACGCACCCACGCGGTCGCCCCGGTCAGCCCGCTGCTGTACGGCATGCGGCGGTACTGGTCGCTGGCCGTCACCCCGGACCCCGAACGTGGCGGGCCCGACCTCGACGGCCGACGGTGAACGAGTCCTCTGGAGTTGAGATGAGCAGTGTCCACACCGGCGCCCCGCCCGGCGCACCCCGTCCGACCGGCCCGAGGGCCCGGATCCCCGACTGCCCACTGGGACGCACGGTGGAGACCGTGGGCGCCTGGTGGACGTTGGAGATCCTGCACGAGATGTTCAACGGCCACACGCGGTTCGGGACCATCCGCCACAACCTCGGGACCCCCGACGAGCTGCTCCTGGAGCGTCTTGGTGACCTGCGGACCAGGGGCCTGATCGAGCAGGTGGCCGATGCTGCGGACCTGGAGGTCCGGGAGTACCGGCTGACCCCCTTCGGTAGGACGCTTCGTCCGCTGCTGCTGGTCATCGCGGCGTGGGGCAACCATCGGCTCGTCCCCCAGGAACGCAGCGTCATCCTGGTCGACACGGAGACCGGTGTGGAGGTGGAGCCGGTCGTGGTGGACCGGCGGACGGGCCGGCGGATCGACGACGAGAACGTGGTGTTCGCCTGTGGCCCGAAGGCGAGCGAGATGGTCACGGCGCGGTACCCGAAGATCATGCTGACCGCCTGAGGTTGTCGTCGTCAGGAAGGGTGGCGGTGTCCCGCCGCGTGTGCGCCGTGGAACGGCGTGCTGACGCCGTCATACCGCAGGCGGAGCATCATGCCCTGGTCGGCGTGCGGCAGATTGTGGCAGTGGTTCATCCAGATGCCCCGGTTGGTCGCCTGGAACACGACCTCCCACACCTCGCCGGGGCGGACGTCGAACGTGTCCATCCAGAGCGGGCTGCCCGAGGACTGCTGGCCGTCGCGGGACAGGATGAGCACCGGATGGCCGTGCAGGTGCCAGGGATGGGTCTCCAGACTCCGGTTGACCACGGTGAACCGGACGATGTCGCCCTCGGTGACCAACTGGTCGGGGATCGACGGATGGCCGAGCCCGTTGACGGTCTGCGCGAACGCGGGTCGTCCGTCGACCATGGCCAGCCCACGGTCGAGCACGAGGGTGAAATGCCGGTCCGCGGGCGCGGTTCGCAACGGCACGGGGGTCGAGGTCCCGTAGGTGAGCAGGTCCAGTTCCGGCCATCCGGCGGTGTCCTCACCGGCCGCCGCACCGTCCGGCGCGCCCGGCTGGGGCCGTAGCCACACCGCAGCCACGCCGTCGACGAAGAGCGCGACGGCGGACTCCGGCATGGCGAACACCAGGTCGCGCCGCCCACCCGCAGCGACCCGCAGCGCGGTCCGGCTCGTCTCACCGGGCCCGTGCAGGTCCCGGCCGTCGACCGCGACCACCCGAAACGGGGTGCCCGCCAGCGCGAAGCGACGCGGGTCGGAGTCGGTGTTGATCAGACGCAGCCGGACCGTCGCGCCGGCCGCCGCGACATGCTCGACGCCCGCGACCGCCGCGCCGCCGCTGAAGGTGTGCACGGGGACGACCACGTCGAGATCCGCGGGGTCGGGATCCGTGCGGGGGGTCACGACGAGCACGCCGTAGAGGCCGCGCCGCACGCCGACGTGGGACGCGTAGTGGGTGTGGTACCAGTACGTCCCGACCTGTTCGGCGCGGAACCGGTAGACGAAGGCGGCGCCAGGCGCCACCGCCGGTTGGCTGAGGCCCGGCACCCCGTCCTCCCCGCACGGCACGTCGTAGCCGTGCCAGTGCAGGGTCACTCCCCCGTCGATGTCCTGGTTGACCAGGCGCACTTCGAGCAGGTCGCCCTGGGTGGCGCTGAGCTGCGGACCGGGCACCGCACCATCGAAGGTCCAGGCGTCGATGTCCTTCCCGGACGGCAGGCGCACGGCGGCCTTGCGGGCGGTCACCCCGTACGCGCGTCGAACGCCACCCGGCGCGGGAGTGTCCGGCCCACGCAGGTCGGCCACCGACACCAGCGATCCCCTGCTCGGGCCGGGACCACCGCCGACGGTGTGCGCCGCCCCGGAGGTAAGCACCGACAGGCCCGCGCCGGTACCGGTCGCGCCGACAGCGACCACGCCGCCGGCCACGCCGAGGAAACCACGACGGGACAGGCCCATCCCGGCGTTCGAGACCGCCTCCCCCACGACGTCCGCGCCGGGTGCCGGGAGCGACCGCGCGGTCAGCAGTACGGCCGCCACCACGAGACCGACCGTGATCAGCGCCGTCGGCAGGGTCAGCGGGTACCCCACGAGGTAGGTGGTCACGAAGCTGGCCACCGCTGCGTACCCGGCGGCGAACAGCGCGACGACACCCACCTTCTCGCCACCGGACCGCCGGGGCATTCCGGTGCTCCGCGCGAGCAGCATCGGTCCGGCGGTCACCGCGGCGGCCAGGGCGGTGACCCCGAGCAGCGGCATCCCCAGCAGGACCTTCTCCTGGACGAACCACCAGCCCCGTCCGGCCAGCACCGCCACCGACACAGCCTTGGCCAGGGTGAGCAGCAGGGCCACGCCGAGCAGCACCAGGCCGGCTCGGGCGCGGCCCCGTACCGCGGTCACACCGGCGGCGAGCCACGCGGCGCCGCCGAGCAGCGCCCAGGCGTGATCGAAGACGGTCAGCGCCGCCGTGGTCATGACCGGGTCGCGTGGCTGAGCTCGGTGCGCGGCCAGGCGATCTGGCGAGCCTCACGCACCACCCAGATGGTGGCCCCGACGATGATCAGCCCGTTGACGGCGTGCACGCCGAAGATGAGGTGACCCGTCTCGGAGCCCTCGCCGAAGGACCTGGCGACCTCCCGGATCAGCGACTGGATGAGCACCAGCCCGGCCACCAGGGCCGTCCTGCCGATCACCCGGCCGGGCATCCGGGCGATCGCGGATACAACCACCAGCACCACGGCGGAGAAGAGGATCAGGTAGCCGAGAAAGCGATGAGGGGAGAACGCCTCCTCGATCGGCGCGGAGTCGAATGCTCCGCTGGCGGCGAGATAGAACTGTGCGACCTCGGCGAGCAGCAACAGTGACGCCAGGCCCGCGAAGAGCTTCTTCATGGCACCGATCCTGCTGCCGGGACCACCCGTCGCGCATGCCCCCAGACGTGTCTCCGGCTACGCGGATTCGCGTAGCCGGAGACGGTCCGGATACGTCGCAGGGCGTAGTTGGCCATGCACCAGAGAGTGTGAGAGGTGCCGTAGGATCGCGTCATGACCCTGCGGGTGCTGCCGGAACGACTGCGGGCCTGGCTCGCCCGACGGCCTGCCTGGTTCGCGGACGTCCTGTTGGCACTGTTCATCACGGTGGTCCAGGTCCAGAGTGTCAGCGAGCACGGTGCCGTCCTTCCCGAGCCGATCGCCCGTCCCGCCTCGGATTTCGGGTACGCCGGATACGCCCTGGTGGTGTTGAGCGGTGTGGCCATCGTCGCCCGACGCCGGTGGCCGGTCGCCGTGTTCGCGCTCACCGGAGCCGCCAGCCTGGTCTACTTCGGTCTCGGGTTTCCCGACCGGATGGCCTGCCTCGGCCTGTTCGTCGCCCTGTACACCCTCGCCGCCTACGGCGACGGGCGTCGTTCGCTGCTGATCGCGGGCACCGGCACCGCGGTGCTGGCCGTCGGATGGTTGGTCGCCGGTTCGGATGTCCAGCCGAGTGAAGCCCTGGGCTGGGTGCTCTTCCGGATCGGAGCGTCGGTCATCAGCATCACGCTCGGCGAGTCCGTCCGGTCCCGCAGGGTCATCGCCGCCGACGCGCAGCGACGGGCCGAGCTGGTTGAGCGATCCCGCGAGGAGGAGACCCGGGCCCGGGTCGACGCCGAACGGTTGCGGATCGCCCGCGAGGTCCACGACACCGTCGCGCACGCCATCGCCATCATCAACGTGCAGGCCAGCGTCACGGCGCACGTGCTCGACAAGCGGCCGGCTCAGGCCCGTGACGCGTTGCGGGCCATCGAGCAGACCAGTTCCCGGGCACTGCACGAGATGCGCGCCGTGCTCGGCGTCCTACGCGAGGACGACGGGCGCGAACCGCACCCGGGTCTCGACCAGGTCGACGCGCTCGCCGGCAAGGCCCGCGAGGCCGGCCTGGAGGTCACCATCGAACAGAGCCCGGCCGTGTCACCGCTGCCGAGCGCGGTGGATAGCGCGGCCTACCGCATCGTCCAGGAATCGATCACCAATGTGATCCGCCATGTCGGGCCGACCCGGGTGACAGTGACGATCGAGGCGACCTCCGACGCGCTACGCATCCGGGTGCTCGACGAGGGTGCCCGCGACCCGGTGCTGGTCGCGGTGGGTGCGGGCGGTCCACCGTCGGGCGGGCGTGGAATCGTGGGCATGCGGGAGCGCTGCCAACTGCTCGGTGGGGAACTGCACGCCACCGCACGTACCGGTGGCGGCTTCGAGGTCGTCGCCCGCCTGCCGCTCGCGCCGGTTGCGTCCCTCCCGTGACCAGCGTGTCCATCAAGGTGCTGCTCGCCGACGACGAGCGGCTGGTCCGCTCCGGTTTCCGGCTGCTACTCGACCTGGAGGACGACATCACAGTGGTGGGTGAGGCCACCAACGGCGCCGAGGCCGTCGAACTGGCTCGCGCCACCCGACCCGACGTCGTCCTGATGGACATCCGCATGCCGCGACTCGACGGCATCCGCGCCGCCGCGCAGATCGTCGAGATGCCCGGCATGGAGCAGGTCCGCATCCTCATCCTGACGACCTACGACACCGACGAGAACGTGTTCGAGGCCCTTCAGGCGGGGGCGAGTGGTTTCCTGCTCAAGGATGCCGGTCCTGCCGAGCTGCTGCACGCCATCCGGGTCATCGCCGCCGGCGACGCGCTGCTCGCCCCACGGGTCACCCGCAGGCTCATCAGCCAGTTCACCGCGCAACGCAAGGCAGCGCAAGCGGGCGAGGACCGGCTTGCCGTGCTCACCGAACGCGAGCGTGAGGTGCTCACCCTTGTCGCGCAGGGGCTGAGCAACGACGAGATCGGGGCCGCCCTGTTCCTCAGCCCGGCCACCGCGCGCACCCACGTCGGCCGCATCATGGGCAAGCTGGGCGCCCGGGACCGAGCGCAACTGGTGGCGATCGCCTACCAGACCGGTCTGGGCCAGTACACCGAGCAGCACTGATCCGCTCCCGTCCGAGCCGGAAAGGAACAGGCAAGAGTCCACACGGGAGCGTCATCTGCCTGCCACCATCGGGCCATGAGCGAGCCCGCCCTCGGCGTCCGGTCCCTGGACCTGGTCGACCCAGCCACCTTCGTCGACAACGACGTGCACGGGTTCTGGCGGGACGTACGGGCGGAAAGCCCGGTCTACTGGCATCCGGCCACCGACAACAACCCGGGGTTCTGGGTGGTCTCCCGGTATGCCGACGTCCAGGCGCTCTACCACGACGCGGCGCTCAGTTCCGAACGCGGCAACGTCCTGGACGTCGTGCTGCGGGGCAACGACTCCGCAGGCGGAAGCATGCTCGCGGTCACCGACGGACCGTCGCACCGGAAACTACGCAACCTGATGTTCAGCGCCTTCACGCCGCGGTCGCTCGCCGAGGTGGTGACAAACGTTCAGCTCCGCTCCACCGAACTCGTGTCGGCGGTCGTCGGCGCGGGCTGTTTCGACTTCGCCGCCGAGGTGGCCGAGCAGATCCCGATGAACACCATCTGCGATCTGCTGTCGGTGCCGAGCGCCGATCGCAGGGACCTGCTCCGGTGGAACAAGATGGCGCTGTCGTCGGACCGGGCCGACAGCAGTGACCTGGACGCGCTCAGCGCTCGCAACGAGATCCTGCTCTACTTCGTCGAGCTGGCCGAGGAGCGGCGGCGCAAGCCAGGCGACGACGTGATCAGCATGCTGGCGAGCGCCGAGGTGGACGGGGTGGCGCTGACCGTCGAGGAGATCGCGGTCAACTGCTACAGCCTGATCCTCGGCGGCGACGAGACGTCCCGGATCTCGGCAATCTGTGCCGTACTTGCCCTGATCGAGAATCCGGACCAGTGGGACGCCCTGCGGACCGGCGCGGTCGACGTCGACTCGGCCGTGGAGGAAGTGCTGCGCTGGGCGACCCCGGGAATGCACGTGGCGCGTACCGCGCGTACCGGTTTCGCGATCCACGGGCACCGGGTCGAGGCCGGCGACATCGTCACGCTGTGGAACATCTCGGCGAACAACGACGAGTCGGTCTTCCACCAGCCGCGACGGTTCACCCTGTCCAGGTCGCCCAACAAACACCTTTCGTTCGGCCACGGCCCGCACTACTGCCTCGGCGCCTTCCTCGGCCGCGCGGAGCTGCGGGCACTGCTGACCGCCCTGACCACCCAGGTGACCCGGATGGAGCTGTGCGGCAAGCCCCGCCCCATCTACTCGAACTTCGTATCCGGCTACGACACCCTGCCCGTCCGTTTCGAGATGTCGAGGTGACCGTGAAGAAAGCCGTCTGTGTCATCGGCGCGGGCCCGTCGGGTCTGATCGCGATGAAGGAACTGCTCGACGAGGGCCACACCGTGACCTGCTTCGATCACAACGCCGAACTCGGCGGTGTGTTCCGCGCCGGTGCGGGCACCGACGAGCCGGGTGCCTACGACTCGACGCTGCTGACCATCTCCAACTACATGATGGCGTTCTCCTGCTTCCCGCCGCCGGAGAAGCAGGAGCGACGGTTCTGGACGGCGGTCGAATACCGGCAGTACCTCCACGACTTCGCCGACGCCTTCGGCCTGCGTCCCCTCATCCGCCCCCGCACCGATGTGCTGAGCGTCTCGAGGAGCGACAGCGGCGAGGGCTACGTGGTCGAGACCGCGCCCGTGGACGATCCCACCGCCCGGGTCAGTCACCAGTTCGACGCGGTGGTCGTGTCCAGCGGCACCCACCGGGTTCCGAACAAGGTCAACCTGCCGGGGCAGGAGGACTTCGCGGGCGTGGTCACCCACTCGGCCTTCTACCGCAATGCCGAACCGTTCCGCGGAAAGCGGGTCCTCTGCGTGGGCATCGGCGAGACCGCAGCCGACGTCGTCAACGAGATCGCCCAGGTGGCGGCGAGCTGCACGCTGTCGATCCGCCGTTGGCAGTCCGTCGTCGCACGGTTTCCGGGTGACCGGCCACATCCGAACGACGCCTACACCTCGGAGATGCTGAACGCGCTACCGCTGTCGGCTGCCACCGCCGTCCACCGCATCGGCACGCTGATGGGCAAGCGGTTCGGCAAGACCGCCGCAAGCCGGGCGATAGCGGCGTGGAACTCGAACAACAAGAGCTTCTTCAACCACTTCCTGACCAAGAACGATGCGTTCATCCATCGGATCGTCGATGGCACCCTGACGGTCAACGCCTCCGGCATCGAGCGGCTCGGTGCGGATTACGTTCTGTTCAAGGACGGCCGGCGGGAGACGATCGACACGATCATGCTGAACACCGGGTACACCGAGGACTTCACCCTCCTCAAGGACGTGCACATCACCGACGTACGCCAGATGTACAAGCACATGATCCACCCGGAGCTCGGTACGGGCGTGGTCTTCATCGGGTGGGCGCGGCCCGCCGCGGGCGGGGTCCCGGCCTGCTCGGAGATGCAGGCCCGCTACTTCGCGCTGCTGTGCAGCGGCAAACGGACGCTGCCGCCGCCGGAGCAGCTCAACCAGCTGATCAAGCGGCAGGCGACGTACGAGGACGAGTTCTTCACCGGCAACCCCGAACTGCGCACGCTGGTGCACTACAACCGGTACATGATTGATTTTGCCAAAGTGATCGGGTGTTCGCCGTGGCGTCCCGAGGTCTTCCGCAACCCGCGGCTGGCATACCACCTGTGGTGCGGTTCGCAGGTGCCGCTCGTCTTCCGCCTGCACGGGCCGCACAGCGACCGCGCGACGGCACAGCGTCGGATTCTGGAGCTGCCGGTCGCCTTCAACCCCGCGGAGATCATTCTCGCCACCGCGCTCACCGGTGTCACCCGCGCGCTGGGCGCGGTGGGCCTGGCCAAACGCGACGGCGTCTACTGACCTGCCGCGCAGCTCGGGTGCTGCCCGCGACCAACCGACGGGCAGCACCCGACACCTGCCTACCTGGACTGCGCCATCAGCTCGGCCAGATCGGCCAGGCTCTCGGCCTCGAACACCGAACGCATCGGTACGGTCACGCCCAACTCCTTGCGCATCCGGCTGGCCAGCTTGGCGGCGAGCACCGAGTGCCCACCCAGCTCGAAGAAGTTGTCCTGCGGCGTCACCTCGGTGATCTCCAGCGTCTCGGCGACCAGGCCGCACAGCCGGTCCTCAAGTGACGGCGCGGAACCCGAGCCGTCGACTGCGGGCTCACCGTCGGGCATACCGGCCGCCGGTGACGGGGCAGGGCGCTGCTCGGCCGGGGCCGTCGCCGCCCGCTCGGCCAGCGCCTTGCGGTCGATCTTGCCGTTCGGCAGCGTGGGCATCCGGTCGAGCACGACGACGGCGGACGGAACCATGTGCTCGGGCAGTGCGGCCCGGGCGTGCTCGCGTACCTGCGTCGCCACCATCGGCTGCTGTCCCGAGGCCGTCACGTAGGCGACGATGTGCTGCGACGAGGCGTCGGCGCCGCCGAGTACCGCCACGGCCAACTCCACCGCCGGGTGGCTTTCCAGCCGCGTCTCGACCTCGCCCAGTTCGACCCGGAAGCCGCGTACCTTCACCTGGTCGTCGACCCGGCCGGTGAAGTAGAGCTGCCCGTCGGCGGCGCGTCTGCCCCGGTCGCCGGACCGGTACATCCGGCTGCCCGGCGGGCCGTACGGGCTGGCGACGAAGCGTGCCGCGGTCAGGCCCGGACGGTGCAGATAGCCCCGGGCCATGCCGCTGCCGGCCAGGTAGAGCTCTCCCTCGTCGCCGTCGCGCAGATCGCGTAGGTGCTCGTCGAGCACGTACACCGCGCTGCCGTCCCAGGGCGAGCCGATGCTCACCGTCTCCTGCACGCCCTCGACCGGTCCACCGATCGACGTGCCGACTGTCACCTCGGTCGGACCGTAGCCGTTGAACAGGCGCCGGCCCTGCGACCACTGCGTCGCCAAGGCTCTGGTGCAGACATCTCCGGTCGAGGTGAGCGTGCCGTCGGGCAGCAGGCCCGCGCTGTCGGTGATGCTCAGCGCCACCGGGGGCAGCGTGGCGTGGTCCACCTCGTACTTCAGCATCGTGTCGCGCAGCGCCTCGCCGGGCATCAGGTCGTCCTGCTCGGCCATCACCAGCGTCGCGCCGTGCATGAGGGCCATGGTGAAGTCCCAGAACCAGGCGTCGAAGCTGAACGAGGCCCACTGCAGCACCCGCTCGCCGGACCGGATGCCGTACACCCGGGTCTGGGTGGAGACCAGGTCCGCCACCCCGGCATGGGTGAGCGCGACTCCCTTGGGTACGCCGGTGGAGCCGGAGGTGTAGATGACGTACATCAGGTTGTCGGCGGTCAACGGCGCCAGCCGCTCCGCCGCGGTGACATTGTCCCCACGTTCGCCCGCGCACTCCGCCACGACGGCGGGATCGTCGAGCACCATCTCCGGCACACCCAGATCCAGCCTCGCGACGCCGCTGGTCCGGATCGACAGCATGGCCCGTGCGTCGGTGACCATGTGGGTCAGCCGCTCGCCCGGGTAGGTCGGATCGAGCGGCAGGTACGCGCCGCCGGCCTTCAGCACGGCGAGAACCGCCGTGATCAGGGTGTCCGAGCGCGGCACCGCGACCGCGACCAACGAATCCGGACCGACACCGGCCGCGATGAGCCGACGGGCCAGGCGATTCGCTCGGGCGTTCAGTTCCGCGTACCCGACGGCGGTGTCGCCGAAGATGACCGACGGAGCGTCACCGGCCTTCAGCACGCTCGCCTCAAAGAACTCCGAAACAGTGTCCACTCCGCCTCCGACGCAGCTTTCCTGCCGATGTGGTTCCGAACATAACGGTGGTGGCACGGCCCTTCGCCGTACGCTTTCTCGGATCTGTCAATCTCCTTGCGGGTGGACGGACCGCGAGGTCCAATTCACCACGTACGCACCGACTCACCTCGACCGGTCCTTCTTCGACACCGCGGTGACGGCCCGCCGCGTGTCCACCCGAGGTGTGGACGCCCGTGATCCGGGCTCGACGAAGAAACCACGTCCCCAGACCGTACGGATCGCGAGACCGACGATCTCCAAACGCCGGCGCAGCCGCATGACGTGCAGGTCCAGCGCGTTGCTCGACGAGCTGGCCCCGGAGCTTTCCAGGATCTCCCGCAGCTCGGTCCGGTAGACCAGCTGGCCGTACCTGGTCAGCAGCGGCGCCAGCATCTCGCACTGCATCAGAGAGAGCGTGACGGACGTGTTGTTGAAGTACAGCATTCCGGCCGGGTCCAACACCGGCTTCTCGTTGAGCACTGCCCGGGCCGCCAACTGACGGACCCGGACCTGGAGGTCTTCCCGTCCGATGGGCGGGCGTACCCAGTCCTCGTAAAGGCTTAGTTGGTCCGGCGGTGCCGCGCCGTGTTCCACGATCAGCAGACAGAGGTGCTGCTGCTCGTGGCACTCCGCGCGGATGTCACTTTCCGCAGGCCAACGAACGAACTTAACCCGGTTCTTGACATCGACCATCGCCTGCATCCCCCATAGCCACCATGTCTCGATGGGAATTAAGAAATGCCACCCTTGAGACTCCTCACAGGTCTGTCTTCTTTGCGTCCCAGCGCTGAACCGGCGCGCCGGTCACCAGCGGGTGGTCTCGTCGGTCCGGCCCGGAGGGCGATGCCGGCGACCCGAGCGTTCCCTCGCGCCTGAGCGACCAACGCACCAGCGGCCCGGTCACCGCCGTGGTGAGCACGGCGACGAGCACGAGGACGCTGTAGCCCAACTGGTTGAGGAAGCCGGCCTGGTAGCCGATGCTCAGCACGACCAGCTCGGTGACCCCTCGGCAGTTCATCAGGATGCCGAACCGCAGCGCCTCGCCGTTCGGCATACCGGCCAACCGGGCCACCCCGCCCGCCCCGACGATCTTGGTCACGACGGCCGCCACGAACACCCCGGCGAACACCAGCCAGGTGATCGGCGCGGTGCCGATCAGCCCGACCGAGGTCGTCAGGCCGACACCGGCGAAGAACAGTGGTAACAGAATGAGCAGGGTGAAGCCCTCCAACTGCTGACAGATCCGTTCGACGACCAGCGAGTCGCGCGGTACGGCGACGCCGAACAGGAAGGCACCGACCACCGGATGGAGCTGGATGGACTCAGTGAGCACCGAGTAGCCGATCGCTCCGGCCACCAGCACCACCGTCAGCGACTGACCAGAGCCCAGCCGTCGGACCAGCGCCAGCAGCAGCGGGCGGACGCACAGGATGGTCACCAGAACCAGCGCGGCCCCGAGCAACAGGACGCGCAGCCCCCCGCCGCCCGCGCTCTGCCCGGCCAGCAGGAAGGCCAGCACCAGCCAGAGCAGACCGTCACCGATGGCCGCTGCCGAGATGGACAGCACACCGACGCTGGTGTGCCGCAGTTTCAGGTCGTCGAGGATGCGTGCCAGCACGGGCAACGCGGTCACCGCCATGGCCAACCCGACGAACATCATCGTGCCCGCCGGTGAGCCCTGCGAGCCGACGAACAGCCCGCCGGCAGCGGCGACGATGCCCATGCCGGCCAGCCACGGCAGACCCATGCCGGCGACCACCACCGCCCCGACCACGCCCTTACGTTCGATCCGGTCGGTACGCAGTTCACAGCCGAGCAGGAAGACGAAGATGACCAGGCCCAGTTGCGCGACCTTGTCCAGCCCTTCCGTCACCGCCGGGGGGAACAGGAACCCGGTGGCCGCCGGCCAGACCACACCGAGCAGGGACGGGCCGAGCACCAGACCGCCCACCATCTCGCCGACCACGGAGGGCTGACCGAACCGGCGGGCCAGCCCGGCGCACACCTGGCAGGTCACCAGGACCACCGCGACCGCGAGCAGGAATCGGGTGAGCGAGCCCCCGTCGTGCGGGCCTGCCGTGTCCCACAGCGGCACCGTGCTCACCAGCACGACGAGGCCGACGGTCACGCCGAGCAGGGTCCGGGCCCGGGCGGACAGGTTCATCACGCCCGCGAGCCGGTCGACGGGGCCGAGTCCGCTCTACCGCCGGCAGCGCCGTACTCGGGCACGGCGTCCCGCAGGCTCTTCGGCCGCATGTCGGTCCAGGACCGATCGATGTGGTCCACGACCTCCCGTCGGGGCGCCGGACCGTACACCACCTGCCAACCGGCGGGGACGGTGATGCCGGTCGGCCACAGCGAGTACTGCTCCTCGTCGTTGCACAGGGCCAGGAATTCTTGACTGTCGTCGTCGAACGGATTGGACACGCGGACAACCCCTCAGGATCTCGAATGGTTTCCGGATGGCGACGGGTAAGGGTTGTGGCAGGCGCCGGTCCTCGTGGCTGGTGTGGTGGTGGCCGGCGAGGTGGGTGAGTGTCCGGTTGTCAGGCCGGTGCGGGTGCCGCCTTCTCGATGAACAGTTGTCGCGCTTTCGCTCGTTGCAGCTTCCCGCTTGTGGTCTTGGGGAGGCTGCGTCTCGGTACGAGGTGAACCTGGGCCACGGGCACACCGCTGCGTGCGCTGACCGCGGACCGCACCGCCTGGCGTAGTTCTTCCTGCTGATCTGCGGGCACGTACGACTCGACGACGAGGTGCAACTCCTCCGAGTCGCCGCCCTCGGGGCGATGGCCGACGGCGACGACCGTGCCGAGGCGGACGCCCGGGACCGCCTCGGCCGCCTGCTCGAAATCCGACGGGAAGTAGTTGGCGCCGCGGATGATGATCAGATCTTTGGAACGTCCGGTGATGCGGATCTCGCCGTCTCGCAGGTAGCCGACGTCGCCGGTCTTCCACCAGTCCGGCTCGGCGATGGCCGCGGCGGTCTCCGCCGGCAGGTCGAAATACCCGACCGTGCGCGACGGGCTGCGGAACTGGATGTCGCCGATCTGGTTGTCGCCCAGCGGCTCACCGTCACCGTCGACGACGCGGACCTCGGTACCCACGACGGGCACACCGCAGGCGACAACCTGCATCCCGCTCGCCTCTCCCGGGTCGACGTCGATCACCTGACCGTGCGTGACGGCGGCCGTGCGGTCGATGGTGTCGACCCGGACCGGCGCGTTGTGCGGCGACATGCTGATGGTCAGGGTCGCCTCTGCCATGCCGTAGCAGGGCATGAAGACGTCCTGCCGCAGACCCCACGGGCGGAAGCGATCGACGAAACGCTGGATGGTGCCGGGGTGGATGGGTTCCGCTCCGCAGAATGCCATCCGCCAGGACGACAGGTCGACGCTTTCAAGATCGCTGTCGCGGACCCGGTCGGCGGTGTAGCCGTAGGCGAAGTTGGGCGCCGCCGCGAGGGTGCCCCGCATCGCGGTGATGTTGCGTAGCCACTCGACCGGTGAGCGCAGGAACTGCGTCGGCGGCATGAGGACGCTGCTGCCGCCGGTGTAGATGGGAACCATGATCCCCGAGATCAGGCCCATGTCGTGGTAGAGCGGAAGCCAACTCACCGACGTGTCCTCGGCCGACCACCCCGTCGCCGCAGCGCTCTGGGCCAGGTTCGCGGCCAGGTTCGCATGCGAGATCATGACGCCCTTGGGCCGGCCGGTCGATCCGGACGTGCACTGGATGAACGCCAGGTCGTTCTCGGACGGCAGCCGGAACCGCTGCAACGAAGCCTCGGCGGACGCGGCACGCTCCTGCAGCACGTCCGCGTCGATGAACACCGTGTCCGTCACGGCCTCCGACGCCTGAACCACCGCGGCCCTGGCCAGGACGGCCGCCGGCCGCAGGTAGGCCACCAGGTCCTTCACCTGGCCGTCGAATCCCGCCGCCCGCCCGAAGCTCGTCGGCACCGCGATCGCCGTCGGGGCGGCGCCGAGCAGCTGACACCCGAGGAACGCCGTCACGAACGTCCAACTCGTCGGCAGGCAGAACAGCACCCGATCGCCCCGCCGCACGCCGTACTCGGCGAGGACCGCGGCACAACGCAGCGCGTCGTCGAACACCGTGTCGTAGCGGCGCGACTCCACCCGCCCCGGCTCGGGTACCACAGCCATTTCCGCCCCGTCCGAGCCGCGCTCCGCCTGGGCCGCCAGGGCATGCATCACCGTCGGATAACTCGGCACAACTTCACTCATCAACCCCGCTCCTCACAACCTGGGACGGCCGCACTGACAGCCCTCAACCACATCCAGCACATCGCGCTCCCCCGCGCGCCGCGTCGTCCCGGCGGACCGCCGCGTTCGCCGGCACCGAAACGCCTCACCGCCGCACCGCCAGGGCAAACGCGAGGCCGTCCGCGTAGCGGGCCCACACCGGTACCGACAGGCCACCAAAGGAGGCGATCAGCCCATCACCCGCCCGGTGCAGCTTGATTCGCCAGAACAGCACGCCGTCACCGACCGCCATCCCGTCCAGCGCCTTGAACGCCGCCTCCTTGGCGGAGAACAACTCGACCGGGCGGTACCGGCCGTCGGGCGCGAGCAAGGTGCGCCGCTCCCCCTCGTACAGGACAAAATCGACCATGCGCTCGGTGACGGCCGCGTCCTCGATGTCGACGCCTACCCCGGCGGCGCCGGGGACCACCACCGCGACCGCCACCCGCTCGGTGTGCGCGATGGACCCGGGGTAGCCGCGCGGAAAAGCCGGCCTGCCGCCGGCGACGCGCGGCACGCTCCGGACGACCGAGCCCGCCGCGGCCAGCGCCGCCGCGGCGGCCTGACGGCCGGCCACAAACTGTTCGTCGGGCCCGTTCGGCGGCGCTACCGGAGACCATTCGAGGTACGTGCCCGGTGTGACGAGGGCTCCGAGTCCAGCGGTCACCGAGTCACCTCAGACGCGCAGCGCCACGACGTGCTCGGCCAGCGAGCTGATCGAGCGCAGCACCTCCGGTTGGATGTCGTCGTCCCACTCGAAGCCGAACGCATCCTCCATCGCCACGAGCAGGCTGACCAGCGCGGCGGAGGACAGCCCCTGTTGGCGCAGCGACACCGTGTCCGACACGGTCCGGACGAAGCTGTCCGGGCCGTGCATCTCGACCAGCAGCTCGCGAATGCGCTGCCGGGTCTCTGTCACCTGGTCAGCCATTGTTGTCGACCTCGTCGACAAACCTCGCCACCGAGGCCGGCTGCTCAATCCTCGTCGGATTCTTTTCGAGTTGAAAACTGCTGAGTGTCACGTTCGGCGGACACCCAGGAAGGTCACCAGCAGACACCACATCCCCCTTGTTCATCCCCTGCGCGCCCAAGGCGCATTCGGATGACTGCGTCACGTCCCGCCAGCGCACCTGATGGGCGCACCTCAGTCAGGTGAGCGTCCACCGGGCGTCGCCTCCATGGCGGCGCCTGATGGCGCGACAACCGCACTGATCTCGTGGCATCGCGCGGATTGCGCCCATTCCCCAAACCGGCGGAGCACTACCGTACGCTATCATCTGATCGACGTACTGCAATCCATTAATTCTGCATACCCTGTTGTGCGCTTCCCATGTAACAGGCAGCGAATAATGGGTCGAACCACACCTGTGAACCGCCGGGAGGAGATTTCCATTTCCCGACGGTCCACAGATGTTGACAAAATCCGGACGCGACCTAACGCGCGTCGCGCCACATGAAAGAGGTATTGATGCCGAGAATCGCCTCCTGGGAGACCACCCGGAAGCCGAACCTCTCGTAGAGCACGACGTTGCGGTCGACATCCGCCTGGAGGAACGCCGGCACCTGCTGCCGGTCCACGTTTGCGAGAAAGGCCGTGAGCAGTGCCGAGCCGATCCCGTACCCCTGCTGGTGCGGGTGGACCGCGATCGGTCCGATGTGCCAGTGGGGTTTGTGGGGTTCGTGCTTGGCCCGTCCACCCACCACCTTCAAGGCACGCGGCAGCCCGAAGCCCATCGTGCGGACCTGCGAGGGCACCGATTTGATCTTTTCGCGGACCGTCATCTGGCAGTGCGGCCACTCCGCGGCCTTGAGCACCCCGGCGAGTTCGCCCTCCCGCTCGGCGACGAGCACGTGGCTGGCCGTATTGCCGAGCTTGAGGGTACGGGCAGCGTGTTCCATGATCCGGGCGGCCTTGTCGCGGTTGCCGCCGGCGATCGCCAGGTTGCTCGGATTCAGGGCGAACGCGAGGCCGACGATCCGGCTCGCCTCGTCCATCTCGGCGGGCGTGATCCGCCGTACGGTCACCACGCTCATATGCCAACCTCCGGGAGGGTCGTCAGTCCGGTGGAATCCCGCACCATCCACGGCGTCGTCGACACGTCCGCCGCAGTGATCCGGGTGGGATGGAAGCCGTGCCGACCGGCCAGTTCGAGAGCGGACAGCACACCGTCGACGGAGAGTCCGCCGTAGGACGGACTCGCGGCGGCCGGTTCGAGGCCGAGCAGGATGGTCTCGGCCAGGCACGAGTAGACGATGCCCGGCGGCAACGTGATGCCCGGGAAGTGGGGCGTCTGCCCATTGGGGAGCCGGACGCGGCCACCGGACACGAGGGTGACGTTCGGCAGATTCGCCACCGCCGGGTGAGCGTCACCCGGCACCGCGAGATCGCAGACGAGGACCTCCCGGTCGGCCGCCAGGTGGGTCGGGAGGATGACCGGGTCGGCCGCGTTCGTGGCGCTCACCACGATCGGGCAGTCGCGCAGCGCGTCGAGGTCCTCGGCGACCGAGACGTCGACCAGGTGGGCCATTCGTTTCGCGACCGCGGCGAGCCTGCGCCCGGAGCCGGGTCGGCCGACGAGGACGAGCGAGTCGCAGTGTGGGGCGACCAGATCGGCCATCACCGCGCCGATGTTGCCGATGCCGCCCACCAGCCCGACCCGACGCGCACCGGAACGGCTGCTGCTCAGGTGGCGCTGAAGCAGGTCGTACGCGCAGGCGGCGGTGAGTGAGTTGCCGGAGGTGACGCGTACCTCGTGCTCGATCACGTCCCGCCCGGCGCCGGTGACGATCGAGGTGTAGCCGCCCAGACCGACCACGTCGCCGCCGAGGGCGACGCCCAGCTCCACCGCGTCCAGTACCGTTCGGGACAACCAGGGCCGGTGCCCAGCGCGCAGCGCGTCGACCGCCTGGGCGGCGGTGAACGGCACCGCCACCACGCTGACATCGGCCTCGCGCCCGGTTGCTGAGGTCACCCGACGCCGGACGACCTCGAACGGATCCAGCTCGCCGCGCATCCGGTCCAGGGCCGCCGCGCACCGACTGTCCGACCACTCCGCCAGTTCGGGCGCCAGGGACCGAACCGTGGCGGCGTTGTCGAGGTTGGCGAGGAACACCACGTGCGGAACGTCCGCGTCGTGGCGCGCCCGGCGCGGGCGGGGTGGCGAGGGCACATGCTGACGCGGCCGCCAGGCTCCCGTCGGTGGCACGGCCAGGTGCGACAGCAACGTCGCGTAGTCGCCCTTGGCGAGCAGGCCGGCCACGTCGTCGAACGCCGCGACGGCCCGCTCGACGTCCTCGGGTGCGAGCAGGGCGGAGGGCTGCACGCGTACGGTCGTGGGCGCGGACAGGGTCGGCATGACCCGGACCCGGTGCGCGTGCAGCAACCGACCCGCGATCAGGAAGCCGAGCGACTCGGCATCGAACACCGCACGCAACAGGGCCGACTCGGGCTGCGGCAGGCGAAACTCCACGCCGATGAGCAGCCCGCGGCCGCGGACCTCAGCAACTGCTTCCGGCCACCGCGCCGCCACCCTGGCGAGTCGGTCCCGCAGCTCCGCGCCGGTCGCGACGATCCGATCGCGGTGACTCTCGTAGAGCTCCAGGGCGGCCGTGGCGACCAGCGCGGAGAAGTCGTCCTCGGCGAAGGTGGACGTGTGGTGGCGACCGAAGTCGGCGACGTAGCGGTCGGCGGCGACCATCATCGCCGAGATCTTGGCCAGTCCACCGCCGAGCGACTTCGACAACAGATAGTAGTCGGCGACCACACCGGACGGTTCGGACGCCAGGAACGTACCGGTGCGGCCCATGCCGCACTGGATCTCGTCGAACACCAGCGCCGCGTCGTGCCGGTCGGCCAGTCTCCGCAGTGCGGCCAGGGTCTCGGTCGGAACCTCCCGCACCCCGGCCTCACCCTGTACCGGCTCGGCGAAACACGCCGCCACCGGAGACAGGTTGCGGGCCCGGGACTGCGGCACCCCGTCCGCGTCCAGGGTGACGGTGCAGATCTCGACCAGCCGGTCGTCCAGCGCTGCCACCACCGCCTCGGGCGTCCAGTCGGCCAACCGCACTCGCCGGGGCCCCGGCACGTGCAGGTCCTCGGGCACGTTGGAGCCGTGGGTCAGGGTGCCCGCGGCGGTCGTCTTGCCGTGGAACGCGTCGCGCAGCGAGACCAGGACCGGCTCGGCCCGCAGCAGCTCGGTGACCTTCTCGACCGCCGCACCGACCACCTCGCCGCAGGGGCGCCCGGCCGCCGGCCCGCTGCCGCACGGCAGGTCGGCGAGGCCGTCGCGGTGCAACCGGCGCAGGGACCGCTCAAGCTCCTCGCGCAGCGCGCCGAGCCGCCTGCGTCGCTCGACCACGGCGTGCTTCACCGCAGCCTCCACCGCCTCCGCACCGGTGGACCCGAGCGTCACGACATAGTCCACACCGGTGGTGGCCCGCACGAGTGCCGACAGCTTCGCGGCCAGCACGGCCGCCCCCGGGCGGATGCTGGCCTGCGCGTTGAAGGGAAGCTGCTCGTCGAGGCACCGTCGGGCCACCGCGACCAGCGCCGGGTGGTTGTGCCCGAACAGGGAGGACCCGGCACCGCCGACCAGGTCGAGGACCTGGTCGGCGGTCTCGGCACCGTCCGACGACTCCGGCGTGAGATGGTCGCCGTGCCCGCGGCGGTACGCCACGTCCAGGTTGAGTGCCTGGAACAGGCGGCCCAGCTCCGGGCGGGCGTAGCGGCCGAAATCGAGGTCGGTGCTCACGGCTGGCCGATCCCGTTTCCGACCCGTACGGTCATCGACGCGGTGACCTGGTCCACGACGTCACGCAGCGTGCGCATCGACGCCGCCTGTCCGTCGGACATCTGCACCTCGAAGAGAGACTCCATCTCCACGATCAGATCGATCGACCGCACCGAGTCCAGGCCGTAATCCGCCAGTGGCGTGTCCGGATCCAACTCCGGCACCTGCAACCGACGACGGAACAACTCGTCAACCACATCCAGAACTTCGCGATCCACTGCGCTCCCCCTCCTCACGCAAAGCGCCATCCCGCCCGGCGCTTCGGCAGCCGCCTCGTCGGTCGAGCGCACCTCGACCGGGCTTTTCCGACCGTCGACCGGTCAGGCACGGGTTTCGACCTCGTCGATGAACTTCGCGACCAACGCCTGGAAGCCCGCCGCGTCGTCCAGGAACGGCAGATGGCCCGCTCCCGGCATGATCTCGTAGCGACCGTTGGGAAATTTCTCCGCCAGTTCCTTGGCCCCGGACGGGCTCAGCAACACGTCGTCGTCACCGATGACCACCAGGGTCGGTGCCTCGATCCGAGCCAGCACATCCGCGCTCGTCTCACCGGTCAACGCCAACTTCAACCCGTTGACCAGATCCTCCTTCGTTGACAGAGCCAGGAAGCTCTCCCGCAACCCGAGGAAGCCCGGCGTACCCAACTCCTCGATCATTTCCGCGCCGAACACCTCCGGGTACAGGTGCGCGTACAACGCCGCCATTCCGTGCTGCTCCAGCGTCAGCAGCCACGCCCGCTGCACCAGACGATGACGACGCATCCCCCGGGGACCGAGCGCCGGACCGGCCAGCACGATCCCCTTGACCCGGTCCGGGTGCTTCAGGGCCACGTCCCGCGCCAACACCGTGGAGATCGAGGTCGACAACAGGTACGCCTGGTCGATCTCCAGCGCATCCAGCAGCCCGACGACGTCCTCGACGTGCTCGTCCCACGTCGGATACTTCTCCGGGTGCGACGACCGGCCATGACCGCACAGGTCGTAACTCACCACGCGATGGCCCACCGACAACTCGTCCGTGAACACCCGCCACGTCGGAGTCGTCATGAAGAAGTTGTTGAGCGTCAGGACCACCGGACCCGTACCGGTCGACTCGTAGTACAGCTCGACACCCTCTCGCCCACGGGCCCGCACCGCATCCTCGCGGTACGCCACCTCAAGACGTTCGAGAACCTCACCAGCAGACACCACATCCCCCTTATCCCAGTTCAATGCGTTCAGCAGCAGGAAGTACGCCGGCGAACCCGGCGACGACATCGGCTGCCGACGTCTCGTCGGAGACCGATTCGCAGGACAGGCCGCAGTACATCGCCATTTCCTCGATGCGGCCGGTGGTCGCCACGGTGGGCACCGCGGCGCTGAAGCGGGGCACCAGGTACGAACGCTCCTCAACCCTCGTACGGCCGATGAACTTCTTCGGTTGCCGCGGGTCCTCGGTCACCGGTGTGGCCAGCACCCGGTGACGCCGACCCGGCCACCCGATCTCGTAGACGTCGGTGATCACTGTGTCGGCACCGTCAGCCGCGCACACCGCCGTCTTGAAGTGGGGATGGGCCCAGGACTCCCGGGCGACGACGAACGCCGTCCCCAGCAGCACACCGTCGGCTCCGGCGGCTATCGCCTGCTCGGCATCGGCCGGCGAACCGATGCCACCCGCCGCGACGACGCAGGCGCTGGGCGCCCGGTCACGCAGCTCGGCGACCAACTCGTCGCGGCGCGACCCACCGAGCAGGTGCCCACCTGCCTCGATGCCCTGCGCCACCACGACAGCGCCCCGCTCCGCCGCCCGTACGCCATCCTCCACGGTGCCGACCTGGACCACGAGAACCCGGCCGGTGGCGGCGACGCGCTCGAACACCGCTTCCTCGGGCATGCCGAACAGCGACACGTAGACGTGCGGCGGCGTCTCGGTGAGCACCTGCGTCACCTGGCGGTCGAGGTCGTCGGGACCGACCACCTCCGGGATGAGATTCACGCCGACCGGTCGCGACGTGCCCGCCACCAACCGGCTCAGCACCGCCGACAGTGCCTCACCCATCAGCTTGTAGCCGCCCACGCAGCCGGCCGCACCCGCGTTGGAGACCGCGCACGCCAACTCCGTGCCCGCGACGCCACCCATGCCCGACTGGAGCAGGGCCACGTCGGTGCCGAGCACCGTCGCCACGCTCGACCGCATCAGCCCAGGCTCTCCACTGCGGACAGCGCGGCCTCGACACCACCGAAACGCGCCGTCAGCGTGTGCACCCACCGCTCGACGCCGAACGCCAGACAACTGGTGTGGGCGGTGTCGTCTCCGGCCTGGATCTCGCACCGCTCGCCGAAGAAGTTCCGGTGGTAGTTGACCGAGCCGATGGCCAGGCCATCGACGACGAACTCCTCCTTCACCGGGAACAACCGCTGCATCTTCGCCTTGCCGCTGTTCTTGTCGAAGAACGGATCCGTGGCGACCTCGAGCTTGACGTCGAGACCGAGTTCGGCGCACAGCGCCAGCACCGCGTCCTTGGCCCGGCCCAGGTGCTGCTTGGCACCCTCCTCCTGGCCGACGAAGACGATCTCCCGCATGGAGAAGCCGAGCAGCCGCTGTAGGCCGTCGTAATGCTCCTCGTTGCGGAAACAGGTGCCCAACGTGGTCCGCAGGACTCCGTCTGCGGGCAGGACCGACCCGGCCAGGTCCAGGTAGATCGCGTAGCAGGCGGCCGAGGGCAGGGCGAACTCGGCGGGCCGCAGCACGTCGGCCGGCACCTGTTCCAACGGCCGGGACGCGGTAGCCAGCAGGGTGCCCACCCGCTCCGGGTCGAGCCGGGCGGCCGCCAGCCCCAGATGCGGGAAGTTGTCGTAGTAGTCGAAGGTGTCCAGGTCCCGGGTGCGCAGCAGGAACGGGAACCGGAACTCCGCGGCACCCCAGCCGTCCCCGAATCGCCGGAACACCGCGTCGATCGCTCTCAGCAATCGCAGCTGGCCACCGTCGAGGACCCGCAAGCCATTGTCGGTAACGGTAGTCATGACGCCGCCTTCTGCTTCAGGAACCGCGCCCCGATCGCGTTGAGGGTGCGGAAGTCGTCGAGGTCGAGTTCCTCGGGGTCGATCGACTCGCCGGTCAGTTCCTCCAGCAGGAAGATGAACTCGACGAAGGCCAGCGAGTTGATCGCCCGGCTGTCGATGAGGTCGAGGTCGTCGTCCAGCTTGTCGAGTTTGGGATTGCGGTTCAGGATGAACTCCCGCACCGCCTGCATCGGTTCGGTCCTCACTTGACCAGTTCCCTGCCCACGCCGGCCTTCGTCAGAAAGCTGCGCGTCCGCTTGAGGATCCGCTCGTGCGCGGCGTGTCGGGCCGGGTGCTCCAACGCGCGGCGGCGCAACGCCAACGCGTCCGGAATGCCGGCGTCGCGGTAGGCCGCCGGGTTGTAGAGCGTGGCGATGCTGTACCGCAGGTAGTTCTCCAGGTACTCGGCGACCAGCGGCACCTCGGCCGGGTCGCGCTTGGCCACCTGGCCGAGCAGGTTGGTGAAGATCATGCGCCCGAACGCCACGTGCCGGCTCTCGTCCTGGTGGTGCACCCGGTTGATCTCGCGGGCGATGTGCGGCAACGACTCGTCGGTGGCCATGTACGCGTTGTAGTGGTCCACGATCTCCTCGAAGATGAGGATGCGGGCGAACACCACCAGCTCACGGGCCACCGGCGACAGGTGTTCCACCGAGTCGGCCTGCAGGGACGGCTGGGCCGGGTACAGCTTGCCGCCGTAGCGCAGGCAGAACTGCGCGAAGAACCACATGTGCTCGTTTTCCTCACCGATGAAGTGGTGCAGGAACTCCGAGACGTTCGCGTACGTCCGCTCGTGGATGCGCATCACGACTTCGCTCATCAGCTCGCGGATGCCGTGGATGTTGAGGCTGAAGAAGTTGATGGCCTCGTACTTGGTAAGCGCGATCTGCTGCTCACGGGTGAGCTCGTCCCACATCGGCGTGCCCGCGAGGGTGGTCAGGCTCTCGCTCATCCACGGCAGGTCCGGCTCGATGGCGTCCGGCCAGTCGAACAACGTGTACGGGTTGTAGTAGCCGGACTCGGCCATGTGCTCGAGCCGGTCCAGCTCCAGCTCGATCGGTTCGATCTCTCGTACCGCCATTGTCAGTCGTCCTCCCCGATAGGTGGTTCAAGAGGTCAGGTTCACCGCGCCGACCTGATGTCGGCACGCAACAGCGCCGGTTGTGGCGACCCACATTCGTGGTGTCCGAAGGACGCGTTGCCGGAGGCGGTCGACGGGATGACCTTGTTGTAGATCGATCCGAGACACAGCTCCTGGAACTGCTCGGTGTCGGCGGACAGCCGCGCCGCGAGCTGCGCCTTGGCGATGTCGACCGTCTTGGTCACCCCGTCGTCGTCGGTCACCTCGACACACGCGTGCGGCAGGTCGAGCGCGCCGCCGAGCACCCCGGTGAACCACCCGCGCTTCGCCTCCGCGCGGTATCCGGCCGCGCGGAACCGCTCGGCCAGCAGCAGGCTCGCCGCGATGCAGCTCGTCACCCCGAGTTCGTGCACCAGCGCGTAGTCGGCCTGCATCGGCACCGGAATCATCTGCCAGCGGTAGCCGGCGTGCAGGTAGTCGCGGGTCAACGTCCGCAGGGTCGGGGATACCAGAGGGGTACGCGCGCCGGTGTTGGTGACTGTCGCGGCGTACTCCGCCGACCCTTCGCTCGGCGTGAGTGGCGTGATCTCCTCCAGCTGGCCCCCGAACCGGACCACGTCGGGCCCCTCCAGCCGCCACGGCGCCACCCCCGAGCACTCGTGGCACTCCAGTCGGACCCGGAAGCTCCAGGTCTTCGGCCGCAGCAGGTCGTCGACCGAGCGACCCGCGAACCGGAACAGCATCCGGAACGCCAACTCCGGCTGCGTGTTCGACCGGTACGAGTACATGCCGAGGTTGTAGAGGTCGTTGGGGTCGAAGTAACGTACGCCGTCCCGCTCCTCGGCCGGCAGTCCGGCGTCGACCAGTCGGTCCACGTCGGCCGAGTCGCAGTGCAGCATTTCCCGGGCCACGGACTCCGGCTGAGTCTTGCGAGAAAACTGATCGGGAACGAATTCGATCGATTCGGCGACTTTTTCCCACGGTGGACAGGCAGTCGCTTGTTGCTGTGGCACGGTCTCTCCCCCAGGCAGCGTCAACCGGGTCTACGACCGGATCAACACCGGTCCCGACCGCACAGGATTACGAAACACCCGACAATGGGCCATCAGTATGGTTCACGACACATTCAGCCGGGCCCTGCCTGGCCCTGCGGAACACCAACGCACGCTACCACCCACCCAACGTCCCGCAATCCGTTAATTCTGCATATGCGGCTGTGCGCTTCCCACGCATCGCACGATTCCGCCGATTCCTCCGCTACGCCGGCAGCACCCCTTCACAGCTCGGCCGGCACTAACACTCCCACGACCAGCGGAAAAGCCAGTTGAAGCCCTGTCTGCGCAGCTCAGAGTGCCTTCCGCCGGTGTCGGGGATCCGATACGGAACCGCCACCAACAACCATGTGGCATAGGTCACACAATGAAAGTGTATATGGCCTGGGAATGAAGAGCGGGTCACCGATCAGGGCTGCAACGACAACATCGCCGAAACCGCGCCCGCCGACGCCAGGACCAACAACCGGTGACATATTCGTTTTGCAGGTTGCACGGGGCCGCAGACAGGCCACCTCTTCACCACGTCGGATAGCCGACATACCGTAGAAATGCAACCGCCATGACAGCGCAACCCCACGTGCATTTCTCATGGTCGTATTCCGATCCGACGCCGGTATCGTAGGGTGCGGCACAACGGACGCCCAGCGCGGCGTCGCGGTGCGGCGTGGCGGGCGCGGATCGGCGGGCCACAGTCGCCCGATCAAGCCGTCGAAGGGGCCAACATGCCGTTGGATCGGATACTCCGCCGTCTCATCGCCTGGCAACATGCCGACGGTGCGCCGCCTCCGCTCCGCACGATGCCGGTCGAACAGGCCCGCGAGCGCTACCGCGCAAGTGCCCTCCGCCCCCGGGGCCAGGGCGGCGACCCGGATCCAACGGTGGTCGTCGACGAAAAACTCGACAGTTTGGACAGCACGCCGATCCGGTGCAGGGTCTACACACCGCGATCCGACACCGACCGAGTGATCACCTACCTGCACGGCGGCGGATGGGTGACCGGTGACCTCGACACGCACGACCTGGCCTGTCGGGTGCTCGCGGCGTCACTGGGCACGGTCGTCGTCTCCGCCGACTACCGCAAGGCGCCGGAGTTTCCGTACCCCACCCCGCTGCACGACGCCATCGCGGCCGCGCGCTGGACCGGCCGGATGTTCCCTGACCGCGACCACGTTCTCGCCGGCGACAGCGCGGGTGCCCAACTCGCCCTCGGTGCCGCCCTGGACGCCCGCGCCAACGGCGACCCGCGCATCGCCGCGCTGTTGCTGATGTATCCGCCCGTCGACCCGAGTCTGCGGATCGCCGCCGCCAGTGCGCACACCGAGGGGTACCTGCTGTCCGTCGAGGACCTGACCTGGTGCTACGAGCAGTATCTTCCCGATGCACGGCATCGGAGCGATCCGGCCGTCGATCTGCTACGCGCGGACCTGCGCGGTCTACCACCGACGGTCGTCGCCACGGCCGAGTTCGATCCGCTGCAACGCGAGGGCGAGCTGCTGGTGGAGCACCTCCACGCCGCGGGCGTGCCCGCCCGGCACGTGCCGGGACCGGGCCTGGTGCACGGCGCCTTCCTGATCCAGGACATCGTGCCCGCGGCGGCGGCCAACGCCCAGCAGGTCGTCCGGGAGGTCGACGCCCTCCTCACCGCCGCCCACCGGCACACCGCATGACCGGCCGCCACCTCGCCGCCGCGGCGACCGGACGTGTTCACGAGGTCGCGGTCACCAGCGGCTGCCAGTCGGTGTAGACCGGGTCCAGGCCGCCCCCGAGGAACAGCCGGCGCATCTCCGAGCGCTTGACCTTGCCGCTCGTGGCACGCCGGACGCCGCCCCGGCGCAGCAGGACGGTTCCGCCGGGGCGGACGCTGAACTCGCGGGTGAGCGTACGCGTGATCTCGTCGGCCAGATGGCGCAGCCGGTCCTCGGACGGCCGCCCGTTGACCTCGGAGACCACGACCAGGGCGTTGCCGGACCCGGATCCGTCGAGCGGTACCGTGAAGACCGCACCGATGATGCCCAGACCGGGGATCTGCGCCCGCAACGCCCGCTCGATCTCCTGCGGGTAGAGGCAGCGTCCATCCACGACGAGCAGTTCGGCTGTCCGCCCGGTCAAATACAGCTCGCCCTCGTGCATGGTGCCGAGGTCCCCCGTGCGGACGTAGCCGTCGACCGTGACCGTCCGGTCGGTCGCGGCCTCGTCGCGCCAGTAGCCACGGGAAACGCCGGGGCCGCGTACCCAGATCTCGCCGATCGTCCCGGCCGGCAGCGCCGCACCGGTGCTCGGGTCAGCGACCAGCACCTCGACGTCGCGGGGTGCGCCGCAGCTGACCACGCCCGGACCCGCGTCGGTGGGAGTGAACCGGTGCCGCTCCAACCCATGCTCGTCCACCCTGGTCACGACGGCCTTGCGGAACGGGTCCGCCGAGACCAGCAGCGTCGCCTCGGACAGGCCGTAGCAGGGGCACACCACATCGTCGCGCAGCCCGGCCGGAGCGAACCGCTTGGCGAACGCCTCCAGCGTCTCGGCGTGCACCCGTTCCGCCCCGTTGACTCCGATGCGCCACCGGGACAGGTCCAGCCCGCTCAGTTGGCTGTCGGTGACCCTGGCGCGACACATCTCGAAGGCGAAATCCGGGGCGGCGGAGACATGGATGTCGTACTTGTCGATCATGCGTAGCCAGCGGTGCGGCTGGCGGATGAAGGCGGCCGGGTGCATCAGTACGCAGCCGCCGCCCACCAGCAGCGCAGGCATCAGGTGACCGAAGAGTCCCATGGCGTGGTGCAGCGGGACCCAGCCGCCGAGCCTGGTCTCGGCGGTCAGCCCATACACGCGGCGCTGGCTCTCCATGTTGTGCAGGAGGTTGCCGTGGCTGACCGGCACGCCCCGGGGCTCGCCGGTGGTGCCCGAGGTGTACTGGATGATGGCGAGCGTGTCGTGGCCCAGCTCGCTCGGTGACCATGACTCCGCCTCCGGTACGGCCGCCTCGTCGGTGGCCAGCAGGGGTAGGTAGCTCAGCCCGACCGACTGCGCCCACGCCATGACGGCGGAGCGGTTGACCGTGTCGGTCAGTACCACCGACACCCCGGCGTTCTCCGCGATACCTCGGGCGCGTGACCGCTCATGGGGATACCGGCCCGGCAGCGGTGCCGGCACTGCGATCATCCCGGCGTAGAGACAACCCACGAGGGCCGCGGCGAAGTCGAAGCCGGTGGGATACAGCAGCAACACCCGGTCGCCGGCCGGGTAACGGGCCCGTAGCCAGGCCCCGATCTTCCTTGCTTCGGCATCCAGCTGGGCGAACGACCAGCGCCGATCGCCGTCCGCATGATCGATGTCATCGACAACGATCAGCGCGGTGCGCTCGGGTGTCGCACGGGCGTGCCCACGGATCACGGCGGTGGCACTCGCGGTGAGCGACAGATCCATCATTGCCCCGGTTCCTCTCCCTGCCGTGTGCACGAACCGCAAGCACCACGAATGACCCGTCGAGGCGCTCCAGGAAGTCAGCGAACGACGGAAGACGCGTCGGTTGCGTCAGGTGCCGTCGATTCTGCGGAGAATCGCATGGATCAGCAGGCTAGCACCGGCCGGACGGGCCATCCACCAAACCATCGCCACTGCTGAGAAATGCATACCCCGAGTATTAGAAACACATTTGGATGCAATGCCTCCCACACTGGAGATTCGCCAGCATAAAGCCGCCTTTTACCGTAAGGAAAGGTTTCGTAAAGAAATCCGACCGGAGAGTGCTGATTGGACCCGGGCCCCCTCCCGTCCCACTCAGATCCAGTGCGACTCCCGGGCGATCCGCAGCGCGTCGATCCGGTTGCGCGCATTCAGCTTCGCGACGACCGACGACAGGTAGTTACGCACCGTGCCGTCGGAGAGGCGCAGCCGAGCCGCGATCTCGCCGACGGTGTCCCCCTGATAGACGTGGGTGAGTACCGAGAGCTCGCGTGGCGTGAGTGGGCAGTCCCCATTGCCCAGGGCGGCCACCGTGAGCTCCGCGTCGAAGACGCGCTCGCCGAGGTGAACGCGGCGGATCGCGTCGAAGAACTGGCGCGGTGGAACATCGCGCTGCACCAGCCCCGCGATCTCTCCCGCGAAGGCCCGGCGCACGACCGGCCGGGTGAAGGAGGTCGCGAGCAGCATGCTCCGGCACCCCGGGATGCTCGCCACCTTCTCGGCGAACGCGACCGCGTCGCTCTCCTCGCGCTGAAAGCTGATGATCACCACGTCGGGCCGATGCAGCTCGGCGAAATCCAACGCGTCCAAATAGTTACTCATGGATCCGACGACGCAGAACTCCTCCTCCTGCCCCAAGAGGGCAGTGAGCGCAAAACGGGACAGATGCAGAACGTCGGACACGAGCACGTCGATTGCCACTTATTCCCTCCAGACGGTTCCCCGACCGCGCCGTTGGGGGCCCAGCGCGCACCCTCGACGTCATAATGTCACACGCGTACGAAAATCTGAAGGTCGATATCTGACAGCGCCGGACGTGCAATTTGCTACCACTGTGGACATTCACTGGATCAAGATTGCGACAAGCATGACAGTGTCAAATTCGCGATAGTTGTCCGGCCTTCGGCCGATCGGACCAGGAAGGTCGTCGGGATCGCGGCGCTTCGACCGGAGACGGTGGCGGACAGCGCGCCACGTCGCCTGTCGGCGTCCGAGTCAGGGGAGGCGATTCGCTACCTGACGGTCCGGTACGCGCATCCGCCACGCGTCGGTGATCAGCTCGTCGAGCCGTTCGACGGTGACCTCGGCCAGACGCACCATGACCAGGGGTAGCCCGTCGTAGGCGGGGGTGGTGAAGAACAGCGCCGGCTCGCCGAGGAGCAGTGCCTGCTTCTCGGCCTCGTCGCCGACGTACAACACGGCGATGTCGGTGCGGATGACGCGCGGCTTGCCCGGTCGGCGCTCGGGATAGGACCAGACGAAGCCCTTGTCCGCGACCCGGAAGTCGAAGCCGTCACTGTCGATCTCCACTGCGTGCGGTAGCGCCAGGGCCAACCGGCGTACGTCGCAGGCGTCAGCCATCGCCTCCCCCTGAGCTCACCCATCGCGGCATGCCGAGAGGTTAGCCGCTGACTCCGACATCGACACCGCGTCGGGCATCTCCCCTGCTCGCGGGCCGGTTAACGCGGACTGCCGCGAGAGCGGCGGCGGACGGGACCATCCGCAGGTCGCTGCCCGCAGACACCGGCCGGCGGCCCACCGCCTCATCGGGCTCGGCGGGCCGCCGTGCCAGCTCAAGCGTCGGGCCAGCTCAGGCATCGGGCCAGCTCAGGCGTCCGGCCAGCTCAGGGGTCCCGGGTCGAGGTCTCTAACGGGCCAGCGCCTTCTCCAGCTCCGCCTTCGACATCGACGAGCGGCCCTTGACGCCACGCTTCTTCGCCTCGTTGTACAGCTGTTCCTTGGTGCGCCCGCCGGCGCCACGGTGCGAACGCTTGCCGCCGCGGTGGCCGGACGAGACGTCGTCGAGCGACGATCGGCTCGCGGTCCGCGCCTCACCGGAGCGGGCCCGCTCCTTGTTTACCGTACGGGCCGCGATCTCCTCGGCCCGGCTGGTGGACACGCCACGCTTCTTGGCACTGGCCTTGACGTGCTCGTACTGCCGTTCTCTTTTCGGGCTGGATCCCGCAGGCATGGAGTGCCTCCCTCCACCGACAGTGTTCACCGCTCAGGTGCCCCACCGTCGGACGCCGAAACACTCGCGGACCCGCCGCAGCACCGGGGCGGCGGGACGCACGATGTCCGCCCCGCCGCCCGGGATGCCGATGACTCAGGAGGTGAACTTGTCCAGCGCCAACTCGATGGCACCGCTGTCCGGCTGGGCGTACGCCCGCATGGTCTCCTTGTTGTAGGAGATGAAGCTCGGGCACCGCACCGCCGGGGCGTTGACCCGCCCGCCCTCACCGATCTTCTCGCCGGTCTTGGCGGCGTAGAAGGTCAGCGTGTAGCGCGAGGAGACGTAGTCGACGGTCACCTGCTTGTCGTCGCGGTCCTTGTACTGGCACTTGCGGGGCGTACCCTCGCTGCCCTGCTCGAAGGTGAGGCAGCCGACGACGGAGACCGATGCCCACTCGGCGGTCTTGGCGTAGTAAGGCTTGTCGAAGCCGACCGACTTGCTCAGCCACGACTCCGGACGCTCCGGGGAGTTGGCGAACGTGTAGACCTTGGTGCCCTTGGCCCCGGTGTAGGGCGCGGCGTTGAGGATCGGGCTGCCTTCGCAGACGGCGGACATGTCGCTGGAGTTGCGGGCGGTGACCGCGTTGTTGTTGTCCGGCTGCTCCTCCGCCGGTGGCGCGATCGACGGCGCGTCGGTCGGTGCACCGGGCGCGTCGCTCTGCTGGCCCGCGACCGGCTCACCCTCGTCGTCACCGGCCAGCACGAAGAAGCCGATGACGCCGCCGCAGGCGACAAGCACCGCCATCACGGCGGCACCGATCCCCAGACCGAGCCAGAGGCCCTTGTTCGAGGACTTCTTCGGCTGCGTCGTCCCGTACGCCGGGGGTGGCGGCGGCACCGGCGCCCCGTACGGCGACGGGTAGCCGGCCGGGGTGACCGGCGAACCCGGCGGACCGACCGGGGAGCCGGGTGGTGTGCCCCAGGGAGCGGCGTTCGGATCCGGCTGTTGCCCACCGTACGGAGGGTGGCTGTCACTCATCTGATGCCCTTGTCGAAGTCGAGAGGTTACCTGGCCGATGATCACAGTCAGGGTAGTGAGCAGCGCAAGTCCGAACGCCATCGACTCCCCGACCACCCAGCCGGCGGACGTCGGGGCGCGGGTTACCGGTGTGCCGACACCGCGCGGCGGGTACCTGTCGGACACCGGAGAGGAGGACGAGATGACGACCGACCCGAGGTACACGCCGATCGCAATGACCGGGACCGGCAAGCTGATCGACGACGACGGCGACACCGGCACCGAACTGGTCGGCGCGGACGACGCGGCGGCCGATGCCGTACGAGCCGGCGCCGACATCGACCTGGCAGCGGCAGGACGGGACACCGATCCGACTCCCGTCGGCGCTGCCGATGCCGAAGCCGACCGACGACGGGCCGCCGGCGAGGACTGAGTCGGCCCCTGTACCGAACTGTGGCCCCGAGACGTCGTCCCGGGGCCACAGTTGGTTACAGCCTTCGATGTATCGAAATATTGCGTCATCGTTTCGAAGCCACGTAGGCTGCCGTGGGAGCGCTCCCGGCCTCCTCGTCGCTGCCGCCGGAGTGCCGTGCCCCCACCACCACGACCAGATTGCGATGGTCCACCATGAAGCAACCTCCGCGCCGCCTGCGGCGCCTGTTGGTCGCGGCCGGTGCCGTCGGCGCATTGACCCTCGGCGCGTTGACGGCCCTGCCCACCACCAACGCGATGGCCGCCACCGGCTGTTCCGTGACCTACACGACGAACAGCTGGTCCGGCGGGTTCACCGCGAGCGTCACCGTCACCAACCTCGGCGACCCGGTCAACGGCTGGACGCTCGGCTTCAGCTTCCCCGACAGCGGCCAGCGGCTCACCCAGGGGTGGTCGGCTACCTGGAGTCAGAGTGGCAGCTCCGTCACCGCGCAGAGCGCGAGCTGGAACGGTTCGCTCGGCACCGGCGCCAGCACCAACATCGGCTTCAACGGCAGTTTCACCGGCGCCAACCCGTCACCGAGTTCGTTCACGCTCAACGGCACCGTGTGCACGGGCTCGACCACGCCGACCACTCCCCCGCCGCCCACCACCCCGCCGCCGACGACGCCGCCACCCACCACGCCCCCGCCCGGCGGTCAGACCCCGGTGGCCATCAACGGGCAGCTGCGGGTGTGCGGGGTCAACCTCTGCAACCAGTACGGTCGACCGATCCAGCTGCGCGGCATGAGCAGCCACGGCATCCAGTGGTTCGGCAACTGCTACAACCCGGCCTCGCTCGACGCGCTCGCCACCGACTGGCGCGCCGACCTGTTCCGCATCGCCATGTACGTGCAGGAGCAGGGCTACGAGACCGACCCCGCCGGCTTCACCAACCGGGTCAACAACCTGGTCGAGGAGGCCACCCGGCGCGGCATGTATGCAATGATCGACTTCCACCTGCTCACCCCGGGTGACCCGATGTACAACCTGGAGCGGGCCAAGACCTTCTTCGCCGCCGTCTCCGCCCGGCACGCCGCGAAGAACAACGTGATCTACGAGATCGCCAACGAACCCAACGGGGTGAGCTGGTCGACCATCAAGAACTACGCCGACCAGGTGATCCCGGTGATCCGGGCCAACGACCCGGACGCGGTGGTCATCGTGGGCACCCGCGCCTGGTCCTCGCTGGGCGTCTCCGAGGGCGCCAACCACACCGAGATCGTCAACAACCCGGTGAACGCCAGCAACGTCATGTACGCGTTCCACTTCTACGCCGCGTCGCACAAGGACAACTACCGCGCCGAGGTGGAGCGGGCCGCCGCCAGGCTGCCGCTGTTCGTCACGGAGTTCGGCACGGTGGACTACACCGGTGACGGGGGCGTCGACCTGACCAGCAGCGCCCAGTGGCTCGACCTGCTCGACCGGCTGAAGATCGGCTACGCCAACTGGACCTTCTCCGACAAGGCCGAGGGCAGCGCCGCGTTGCGGCCGGGCACCTGCAACGGCAGCTCCTACACCGGCACCTCGGTGCTCACCACCTCCGGGGTGTTCATGCGCGACCGCATCCGCACCCCGGACAACTTCCCCACCAGCTGATCCGAGCGCACCACCACCACGCGGCCCCGGCGGTTCACCGCCGGGGCCGCACTGGTGCGCAGGCTCAGCGCACGTCGGACACCGGGCCGATCAGCGAATCGGCCGGCCCGGCGGATCCCGCCCGGTACTCCTGGAGCGGCACCGCACCGGCCTTCCAGGCAGCCAGCACCGGCTCCACGATGCGCCAGCACTCTTCGGCGACGTCGCCGCGAACCGACAGGGTCGGATCGCCGTCGAAGGCGCCGCGCAGCACCTCGCCGTACGCGGGCAGGTCGCCGGGGCCGAAGTCCGCCGTCAGGTTCGCCTGTTCCAACTCGAAGGGATTCCCGGGACCGTTGATGTTGAGATCCAGGCCGAGCCGATCGGGTCCGAAGCCGATCCGGAGCCGGTCGGGCCGTTCGTAGCCGGTCAACCCGTCGGGCACCCGGGTCGGCTGCTTGAAGGTGATGATCGCCTCCTTGCGTACGGCGTCCACCGCCTTGCCGGAGCGCAGCCGGAACGGCACTCCCGCCCAGCGCCAGTTGTCCACCGTGACCGCCAGTTCCGCGAGTGTCTCCGTGCCCCGCGCGGGATCGACACCGGGCTCGTCGGCGTAGTTCGGCAGCCGCCGCCCGTCGATCTCTCCCGCGGTGTACCGGCCCCGCCGGCTGGCCACCGCCGGATCGTCGTGCCACAGCCGGGTGGCCCGCAGCACCTGCGCCTGGCGTCCCCGTAGTTCCTCGGCCCGCAGCGTCGGCGGCGGATCCATGGCGAGCAGGGCCAGCACCTGGAGCAGGTGGGACTGCACCATGTCCACCAGCGCCCCGGCACGGTCGTAGTAGCCCGCCCGCCCTTCCAGGCCGAGCGTCTCGTCGAAGACGATGTCCACGCAGGCCACGTGCGACGAGTTGAGTACGGGCTCGAAGATCCGGTTGGCGAAGCGCAGGCCGAGCAGGTTGAGCACCGTCGACTTGCCGAGGAAGTGGTCAATCCGGTGGACCTGGCCCTCCGGCACGAGGGTGGCCAGCAGTTCGTTCAGCGAGCGGGCCGAGATCCGATCGACTCCGAAGGGCTTCTCCAGCATCAGCCGGGTGCCAGGAGGCACACCGATCCGGGCCAGCGCGGCGGCCGAGCGGGCCGTCACCAGCGGCGGCAGCGCAAAGAAGATCACCAACGGCCCGGTGCAGCAGCCCAGCAGCGACCGCAGGTCCTCCTCGCGTGTCACGTCGGCCGGCACGTAGCGGGTCTGCTGGATCACCTCGGACTCCACCGGACCCACCGCGCCGACGGTGCCGAAGGAGTCGGCCACCCGGCGCCGCCAGCGCTCGTCGTCCCAGCCGTCCATGCCGCTGCCGATCAGCCGCAGCCCGGGGACAGCTCCGGTGGCCAGCAACCGGCCGAGCCCGGGCAGCAGCAAACGCCCGGTCAGGTCACCGCTGGCGCCGAGCACCAGCAGTGTCTGCCGTACGCCGGTGGCGGCGGGTTCTGCGGGGACAGCTGCGGGGGCGCTCGATGCCGGCGTCGTCATGCCACCACCATGCCCTGTCCCGGCGACCGGCACGCACCGGACCCCGTGGACTCGCCGACTGTTCGCGCACCGCACCCAGGTCCGTGCGGATCGTCACCCCGGTGGTCTCCGCAGATCCCACCGGTCGTGGTGTCGGGCTGGCGAGCCGATCTTCATGTGGCAGTCTGGTCTAACCGCCGGCCGGGACGAGGCCGGCAGCGTGTCCGACCCTGCGAGGAGACGATCGATCCGATGGCTGCGGACGTCACCAGCACCGACGAGTGGCAGGCCCTGCGCAAGCACGCCGACGAGATCCGCGGGACGCACCTGCGGGACCTGTTCGCCACCGATCACGAACGGGGCCGGCGGCTGACCGTCGAGGTGGCCGACCTCTACGTCGACTACAGCAAGAACCTGGTCACCGACGAGACGTTGCGCCTGCTGACCGCCCTGGCCGAGCGGGTCGGGCTGACCGACCGGATCGCCGCCATGTTCGCCGGTGCCCACATCAACGGCACCGAGGATCGCGCGGTGCTGCACACCGCGCTGCGGCTGCCGTCCAGCGCCGCGCTCACCGTAGACGGTCAGGATGTGACGGCCGACGTGCACGCGGTGCGGCAGCGGATGGCCGAGTTCGCCGAGAAGGTGCGCTCCGGGCAGTGGCGCGGGCACACCGGCGAGCGGATCCGTACCGTGGTCAACATCGGTATCGGCGGCTCCGACCTGGGGCCGGTGATGGCGTACGAAGCGTTGAAGGCGTACCGCGACGGTGGTCTGAGCTGCCGTTTCGTGTCGAACATCGATCCCACCGACATCCACGACACCACAGTCGACCTGGACCCGGCCACCACGTTGTTCGTGGTGGTGTCGAAGACCTTCTCCACGCAGGAGACCCTGGCCAACGCCGAGCAGGCCCGGCGCTGGCTGCTGGCCGGCCTCGACGCCGATGCCGACGCGGTGGCCCGCCACTTCGTCGCGGTCAGCACCAACGCCCAGCGGGTGGCGGACTTCGGCATCGACCCGGCCAACATGTTCGGCTTCTGGGACTGGGTCGGCGGCCGGTACTCGCTGCCGTCGGCGGTGGGCCTGTCGGTGATGTTGTCCATCGGGCCGGCGCGCTTCGACGAGATGCTGGCCGGCTACCACGCCGTCGACGAGCACTTCCGTACCGCGCCGCTGGCGGCCAACGCGCCGGTCCTGCTCGGTCTGCTCAACGTCTGGTACACCAACTTCCTGGGCGCGCAGACCCATGCGGTGCTGCCGTACTCGCAGTACCTGCACCGGTTCCCCGCCTACCTGCAACAGCTGACCATGGAGAGCAACGGCAAGTCGGTACGCACCGACGGCCGCCAGGTGTCGTACGACACCGGGGAGATCTTCTGGGGCGAGCCCGGGACCAACGGCCAGCACGCCTTCTACCAACTGCTGCACCAGGGCACCCGGCTGGTGCCGGCGGACTTCATCGCCTTCAGCGAGCCCAATCACGACATCGGCGACATGCACGACCTGTTCATGTCGAACTTCTTCGCCCAGACCGCGGCGCTGGCCTTCGGCCGGACCGCCGAGCAGGTCGCGGCCGAGGGGACTGCCGCCGACCTCGTGCCGCACCGGGTGATGGCCGGCAACCACCCGACCACGTCGATCGTGGCCGACCGACTCACCCCGGCCACGCTCGGGCAACTCGTCGCCCTCTACGAGCACATCGTGCTCACCGAGGGCGCGATCTGGGACATCAACCCGTTCGACCAGTGGGGTGTCGAGCTGGGCAAGGTGATGGCCAACCAGCTCGCTCCGCTGCTCACCGGCGACCAGGCCGACCTGACCGAGCTGGACTCCTCCACCGCCGCCCTGATCCGGCGCTACCGCGTCCAGCGCCAGCGGGACTGAGCCCGGGAACCGTCCGAACGCTGCGTGAGCCGTGACTGGCCTGAGCGTTAAGGAGGCGATCACCCGCGCCCACCAGGAGGAGTGGGCGCGGGTGGTCGCCAGCCTCGCGCGCCGCTTCGGTGACCTCGATGTCGCCGAGGACGCGACGGCCGAGGCGTTCGTGGCGGCCGTCGAACGGTGGCCGTGCGAGGGCGTACCACCCAGTCCCGGCGGTTGGCTCGCCACCACCGCCACCCGCAGGGCAATCGATCGGCTCCGTCGCGAGTCGCAGCGCGAGGCCAAGCACCGGGCGGCCCGGATCGTCCACGACGACTCCCCGGCCGAGCCGACCGGCGCGGTCGAGGACGACCGGCTCAGGCTGGTCTTCACCTGCTGCCACCCGGCGCTCGCGATGCAGGCCCGGGTGGCGCTGACGCTGCGCCTGCTCGGCGGCCTCACCGTCGGCGAGATCGCCCGCGCCTTCCTGGTTCAGGAGACCACGATGGCGCGACGGATCACCCGCGCCAAGGTGAAGATCAAGGCGGCACACATTCCCTACCGGGTGCCCTCGCCCGACGACATCCGCGAACGGCTCGTCGGTGTGCTCGCGGTCGTCTACCTCGTCTTCAACGAGGGCTACCTCGCCAGCGCGGGGGACGAGGCGGTACGCGTCGACCTCAGCGACGAGGCGATCCGCCTCGGCCGGCTGCTCCGGACCCTTCTCCCCGACGACGGTGAGGTGGCCGGCCTGCTCGCCCTGATGCTGCTCACCGACGCCCGGCGATCGGCGCGCGTGTCCCGCACCGGGGAGCTGGTGACCCTCGATGAGCAGGACCGCAACGCCTGGGACCGCGATCGGATCGCCGAGGGCAACGCGCTGCTCCACGAACGGATCAAGGTGGTGGCCGCCGGCGGTGACCCACCCGGGCCCTACCAGTTGCAGGCCGCGATCAACGCGGTCCACACGAATGCCCCCTCCAGCCGGGAAACCGACTGGTCCAGCCTCCTCGCCCTCTACGACCAGCTGACGCTGCTCGACCCCTCGCCGATCGTGCGGCTCAACCGGGCGGTCGCCGTCGCCGAGGTCGGCGGCCCCGCGGTCGGCCTCGCTGAGATCGAACCACTCGTCGCGGCCCTCGACGGCTACCACGCCTTCCACGCCGCCCGAGCCGACCTGCTGCGACGGCTCGGACGCGACGGCGACTCACGGGTGGCGTACGACCGGGCCATCGGTCTTGCCGGCAACCCCGCCGAACGGGCCTATCTCACCCGCCGCCGCGACCTGCTCGCCGGCTGACCGGTGGGAAAAATCTTCTGGCACCTTGTCGGATGGGCGGCGGGTCGCTCGTAGATGAGGTGAGAGGCGGCCGGAGGAGGCCGCCGGGACATGGGAGCTATGCGATGGCGCGGTACTTGATCTCGTTCAACGATGGCGCGATGGACCACATCCCCGACGAGGATTGGCCCGACGTGGGCAAGGCCGCGCACGCGGTGACCCAGGAGGCCGTGAACGCCGGGGTGTTCGTGTTCGGCGCCGGACTGCAACGGCAGCGGGCGAGCGTCGTGGCCACGGACGGGCTGGTGACCGATGGCCCGTACCCGGAGACCAAGGAGGTCATCGGCGGATTCATGGTCGTCGACGTAGCCGCACGCGAGGAGGCGCTGGCGTGGGCCGCCAAGATCGCCGTCGCCTGCCGTTGTGCGCAGGAGGTGCGGCAGCTCATGCCGGACCCGGAAACAGACGAGATGCTCCGCCAGGCCGGCAGGCGAGGCTGACCTTCCGCCGTTCGGTTGTCTTTCGGTCCGTTCTGGCCCAATGGGTCACGTGCGGGTGCCCGGACTCCCCCCGTTGTCCGGGCACCCGCGTCACGACGACGCGACCGAGGAGCACAGCCCATGCGGAGCACCATCAACAGCGCCACCGTGAGCGAGCTGGACGCCCCAGGCGAGCACGCCGACCACACCCGGCTGCTGGAGCGGACCCTGTTCGAGGTGAAGCGGGTGATCGTCGGCCAGGATCGGCTGGTGGAGCGGCTGCTGACCGCGTTGCTCGCCCGGGGCCACTGCCTGCTGGAAGGGGTGCCCGGCGTGGCCAAGACCCTCGCCGCGGAGACCCTGGCCACGGCGGTGGGCGGCAGCTTCGCCCGGATCCAGTTCACTCCTGACCTGGTGCCGTCGGACCTGCTCGGCACCCGGATCTACCGAGCCTCGACCGAGACATTCGACGTCGAGCTGGGGCCGGTCATGGCCAACCTGGTCCTCGCCGACGAGATCAACCGGGCCCCGGCCAAGGTGCAGTCGGCGCTGTTGGAGGTGATGGCCGAGGGACATGTCTCGATCGGTGGGCGGACGTACCCGGTCCCCACCCCGTTCCTGGTGCTGGCCACCCAGAACCCGATCGAGTCCGAGGGCGTCTACCAACTGCCCGAGGCCCAACGGGACCGCTTCCTGATGAAGGTCGTGGTCGACTATCCGACCGACGACGAGGAACTGGGCATCCTCTACCGGATGGGCACCGGCACCCCGGCCGCCCGGCCGGTGCTGGACCCGACTCGGCTGGTGGCGTTGCAGGCCCGGGCCCGCGAGGTCTTCGTCCACCACGCTCTGGCCGAGTACGTCGTACGGCTGGTGCTGGCCACCCGCGATCCGCGCCGGTTCGGGCTACCGGACGTGGCCGCGCAGCTGGCGTACGGTGCCAGCCCCCGCGCCACCCTCGGTCTGATCGCCGCCGCCCGGGCCCTGGCGTTGCTGCGTGGCCGGGACTACGTGCTCCCCGCCGACGTACGGGAGATCGCCGGCGACGTGCTCGCCCACCGGCTGGTCCTCTCCTTCGACGCGGTCGCCGACGACGTCGACCCCGACGAACTGGTACGGCAGGTCGTCGAGGCGGTGCCGCCCCCGCAGATCGCTCCCGCCCAGGAAACCCAGGGGCCAGGTCTAGGGACGGCGGCATGAACGAGAACGCGACGAGCCTCGGGCACCTGGCGCCGCAGCGTCGGCTGCGCCGGCTGGAACTGACCATCACCCGCCGGCTCGACGGGTTGCTGCACGGGCAGCACCTGGGCCTGCTGCCCGGCCCGGGCAGCGAACCGGCGGGCAGCCGGGAGTATCGCCCCGGCGAGGACGAGGTACGGCGGATGGACTGGTCGGTTACCGCGCGGACGACCGTGCCGCACGTGCGTACCGTCGACGCCGACCGGGAGCTGACCACCTGGGCGTTGGTGGACGCGACGCCCAGCATGGACTTCGGCACCGCCGAGTTGGAGAAGCGCGAGCTGGCGGTGGCGGCCGTCGCTGCCGTCGGGTTCCTCACCGCGGGCTCCGGCAACCGGCTCGGCGCGCATCTGCTCGGCGACGCCGGCGTGCGCCGCTTCCCCGCCCGCACCGGCCGGTATCACCTGCTCAGCCTGCTGCGCACCCTGTTGGAGGTGCCACGCGGCCGGCCGGCCAGCGACCCTGTGCCGCTGGCCGAGGCCATCGACGGGTTGCGCCGGTCGGCCGGCCGTCGCGGGCTGGCGGTGGTCGTCTCCGACTTCCTGGATGGCCTGCCCGACGAGGGGGTGGCCGGTGCCGGAGGCCGCCCCCCGGACTGGGAGCGACCGCTACGGCGGCTGGCCGCGCGGCACCAGGTGCTCGCGGTCGAGGTCCGCGATCCGCGCGAGCTGGAGCTGCCCGACGTCGGCCTGATCACGTTGCTCGACCCGGAGAGCGGGCGACGGCGCGAGGTCGCCACCGGCAGCCGCCGGCTGCGCGACCGTTACGCGGCGGCCGCCGCCGCGCAACGGCTGGCCGTGGCGCGGGCGCTGCGCCGGGCCGGCGCGGCGCAGCTACCGCTGAGCACCGACCGGGACTGGATCGCCGACATCGTCCGGCACGTCCACGCCCAGCGCCGGCTGGCCCGGGCGACCCGACCGACGAACGGAGGCGCCGCGTGAGCTGGGAGTCCCCCGAACGGCTGTGGCTGTTGGCCGGGGTTGCCGCCCTAGTGGTCGGGTACCTGCTGCGTCAGCGCCGACACAGCCGGTACGCCGTGCGGTTCACCAACCTGCGCCTGCTGGACAAGGTGGCGCCCACCCGCCCGGCGTGGCGCCGGCACGTACCGGCCGGGCTGTTCGTCGCGATGCTGGCGCTGCTGGTGGTCGGCTTCGCCCGCCCGACCGACGAGGTACGGGTGCCGCGGGAACGGGCCACCGTCATCGTGGCCGTCGACGTGTCCCGGTCCATGCTCGCCGACGACGTACCGCCGGACCGGCTGCTCGCGGCCCGGGAAGCGGCCCGCGAGTTCGTGGCCGACCTGCCGGCGGAGTTCAACGTCGGGCTGGTGGCCTTCGCCGGCAGCGCGTCGGTGCTGGTCGCACCGGGCGGCGACCGGGAGTCGGTCACCGCCGGCATCGACCAGCTCGACGAGGGTGTCACCGGCCTACAGGGAACGGCGATCGGCGAGGCCATCCATGCCTCGCTGGAATCGATCCGCACCCTGGACGCGCAGGCAGCGGAGGATCCGCCGCCGGCACGGGTGGTGGTGCTCTCCGACGGGGCGAACACCTCGGGACGGGACCCGGCGCAGGCTGCCGCCGACGCGGTGCAGGCGGGCGTACCTGTCGACACCATCTCCTTCGGTACCCCCGACGGTCGCATCGGTGGCGGCCAGTCGGTCCCGGTCGACGGGGAAACCCTGCGTGCCGTCGCCGAGCAGGCCGGCGGCGGCTACTACGAGGCGGGCAGTGGCGACGAGTTACGTGCCGCGTACGCCGACATCGGCTCGTCGGTCGGTCACCGGCTGGAGCGTCAGGACGTGTCGGCGCGGTTCATCGGCGCCGGCCTGGTGCTCGCCCTGCTGGCCGCCGCCGGCTCCCTGTTCTGGTTCTCCCGACTGCCCTGACGGCCGTCCTACGGACCTCTTCGAGGAGGGACATCGCATGCACAGCACGATTCCGGGGTTGGGTGAGCCGCGCGGACCACGCTTCGTCTCGCCTGCCCTGTCGACCGACGATCAGTCGACCGGGTCCACTCCGGTGGTGCCGATTCCGGGCGCGCTGACCGGGCCCGACGACCCGGCACACGGCCTGGCGGACCAGAGCGCGGAAGCGGACTCCGGTGCGTCGCGCTGGCCCCGGCTGCTGCTGGCCGGGCTGGCCGTGGTGGCGGTGTCGGCCGGCGCCGGCGGCGTCGCCGGGCACCTCACCGCCGGCGACACGCCGGCAGCCGACCCGGGAGCCGCGCCGGCCGGTGCGACCGGAAGTACGACCGCCGACCTGGTCACCGCCGCCGATCAGGTGCTTGCCGGGGTGGTGTCGGTGCGGGTGACCAGCGGCGGCCGAGGTGCCTCCGGCTCCGGGTTCCTGATCGACGAGCGGGGGCATGTGGTGACCAACAGCCATGTGGTGGCCGGCGGGGACACCTTCCAGGTGGTCGGCCGGGACGGCCGTCGGCTCACCGCACGGTTGGTCGGCCGTGACCCGGGTACCGACATCGCCGTGCTGCGGGTCGATCCCGGCAACGCGCTGCGCCCGCTACCGCTGGCCTCGGCCGGCCAGACCCGGGTCGGTGAGCCGGTGCTCGCCGTCGGCTCGCCGCTCGGACTCTCCGGCACGGTGACCGCCGGAATCGTCAGCGCGCTGGACCGGCCCGTCCGGCTCGGCGGTGGCGCCCGGCAGCCGGCGGTGCAGACCGACGCGTCCATCAACCCCGGAAACTCCGGCGGCCCACTGGTAAACGGTCGGGGCGAGGTGGTGGGCGTGAACACCGCCATCGCCACGCTGGAGGGCAGCGGCAACATCGGGATCGGTTTCGCCATCCCGGTGGAGCGGGCAGCTCAGGTGGCGCAGGGGCTGATCGCGAGGGGATAACTGACAGATGCGGCTGCTCGTGGTGGAGGACGAAGAGGATCTGGCCGGCGCGTTGCGGGTCGGGCTGGCCCGCGCCGGCTACGCCGTCGATCTCGCCGCCGACGCGGCGCAGGCGTACGACCTGCTGCTGGTCAACGCGTACGACCTGATGCTGCTCGACGTCAATCTGCCCGATGGCGACGGGTTCGCGCTGTGTCGGGCGATCCGCTCCGGCGCGGTCGAGGTGGCCGGTGGGCGGGATCTTCGGGTGCTGATGCTCACGGCCCGCGGTGCGTTGACCGACCGGGTCCGTGGCCTGGACGAGGGCGCCGACGACTACCTGGTGAAGCCGTTCGCGCTTGTCGAGTTGCTGGCGCGGGTGCGGGCGCTGCTGCGCCGGGACACCGGCGGTACCGGGGTGGTCCTCACCGTGGGCGCGTTGACCCTGGACGTGGCGCGGCAGGAGGCCCGGCGGGGCAGCCGCCAGCTGCACCTGACCCGGAAGGAGTTCGGCGTCCTGGAGTACCTGATGACCCGTCCCGGGCGGGTGGTGCCGGCCGAGGAGTTGCTGGAGCACGTCTGGGACGCCAACGCCGACCCGTTCACCGAGACCGTCCGGGTCACCGTGGGTACGCTGCGGCGCAAACTCAGCGGTGGCGGCGACTCCCCGGCGATCGAGACGGTCGTCGGGCGCGGCTACCGGCTGCGGGAGGTGCTGGCATGACTGTCTTCCGGTCGATCCGGTTCCGGCTGACCGTGCTCTACTCGACGCTGTTGTTCGCGCTTGCCGGCGCCGGCCTGCTGGTGGCGTACGTGGCGGTGGACCGCGCGGTCGATCCCAAGCCGATCACCAAGCGGTACGAGGCGCAGTTGGTCAAGCTCAAGAGCGACGGGCGTACGGTGCCGACCGGCACCACGCTCGAGGTGGCCGAGGTGCAGCAGATCGAGGACGAGGTGAACCTGCGGCTGTTGCAGACGGTCCGGGACTATTCGTTGATCGCGCTCGGCGGGCTCTTCGTGGCCAGCCTCGGCATCGGTTGGGTGCTCTCCGGCCGGGCGTTGCGTCCGGTCGGCGCGATCGCCCGTACCGCCCGGGAGATCCAGGCCACCGACCTGTCCCGACGGATCCGCCTGGCCGGTCCCCGCGACGAACTGCGCGACCTCGGCGACACCATCGACTCGATGCTCGACCGGTTGGATCATGCCTTCCACGCCCAGCGGCAGCTCATCGATGACGCCTCGCACGAGTTGCGCAGCCCGCTGGCGATCATCCGCGCCAATCTCGACGCCTCGCTGACCGCACCGGAGGCCGGTGACCAGGAGCGTGCCGCAGCGGTGGCGACGATCGACCGGGCCACCGACCGGATGTCCCGGCTGGTCGAGGATCTGCTGGCCACGGCCCGCCGGGACGCCGACTCGATGTCCGACACGGACGTGGACCTCAGCACCGTGGCCCGTGAGGCCGGCGAGGACTTCGCCGCCCTGGCCACCGGCCGTGGCCTGCGCCTGCGGTTCGCGCTCGACCCGGATCTCACAATGATCGGCGACCCGGACGCGCTGCGCCGGGCCGCCGGCAACCTGCTGTCCAACGCGGTACGCCTCTCCCCTCTCGGCGGGGCGATCAAGGTGGCCACCGGACGGGTGGGCGACTGGTTGTGGTTGGCCGTCGCCGACGAGGGGCCGGGCATCGCCGAGGCCGACCAGGCACGGGTTTTCGACCGGTTCTGGCGGGGCGAGGCCGGTCGGGGTGGCTCCGGTGGCGACCGGCGGACCGGGTTGGGGTTGGCCATCGTCCGGCAGATCGTCGAGTCGCACGGTGGACAGGTGGCGGTGTTCTCCCGGCCGGGTACGGGCAGCACCTTCGTGTTGTGGCTGCCGGCCGCCGATCGGACCGGAGACACCCGGCCGCCGGCCAGCACGCCGCTGTGACTGTCATCCAACTGTCATCCAACCGTGCGGTCGACTCCAAGGTCGTTGCGCAAGGTGGTGATCGATCGGGACGGCGCGTCGGGTCGCCGGCATCAACAACGAAGGAGACCGCTGTGGTGATGCCGTGGCCTTGGCCGATGCCCGACGATCACTCCTTCCGCGCGCTGTGGGACGAGCCACAGCATCACGACGAGGATGTCCGTCTCGCCGCCCTAGTCGCGCAGCGGCTGAGCGCCGACTGGTCGACCCGCAGGCAGCAGATCACGGTGATGGTGCAGAACCGGGTCGTGATCCTCACCGGCCTGGTCGCCAGCGCCGAGACCCGTCGCGCGGCCGGCGAGTTGGCCTGGGACATCGAGGGCGTGACGGACGTCTGCAACGCGCTACGGCTCGCCGGTCACCGGCGAGGTCGCCGCTGATGAACTTCGGCTCGTCCACGGTGCCACGGCACCGGTGCCGTGGACGAGCCGGACCCGGGCAGGTCGCCTATTCCGCCGCGTCCGCTGCCGCCGGGTGTCTCTGCAAGCGGGCGAGCGCGTTGGCGCGGGTGTCCGCGACCGGAAACACCTCGTCCAGCCGGGTGACCCGGAGCACCTGACGGATCAGCGGCGAGGTCGACGCCACGCAGAGCTGTGCGCCGCGGTCAGCGGCGGCGCGATGCGCGCGGACGAGCAGCCCGAGCGCGGTGGAGTCGACAAGATCCGTCCCACCGAGATCCACCAGGACGTGCCCGCCCATGTCGGCCGCGTGCCCCAACGCCATGCCCAGCGTCTCGCCGGTGTCGACGTCGACGTCGCCGGCGACGGTCACCACGGTGACGGCACCGAGGTGCTCGATGCCGAGGATGCCACCGGGCACGCCGGCAGCGGCGGGGCCGAGCTGGGTGCAGTGCGCGCAGCGGTGCGGACCGTCGGCCAGCGGGGAACCGCTCCAGCCGTGCTCGGACACCAGCGGCCACACCACCTCCGCGGCGGAGTGCGTCCGCGGCCCGGCGACCGTGTCACCGCAGTTGTCACAGGTCAGGGTGACCAGGTGGTCATCGAGAACGACGGCCATGGCGCGCTCCTTCCCAGGTCGGAGGGGTTGAGGTCCCAACCCTGCCGGGGCCAGGTGGCGGGCACCGCGCGGACACATGACGGTTGGGTGACGAATCGCCTTCCCGCTGCTTGCGGGTCGGATGGGCGACGTCGGCGCCGCGTACGTCGTCCGCTTTGCGACGATAGACGTAGAGCGATCAGTTGATCCCTGTGTGCGACGGGAGGTCGAAGGATGCGAAAGGCACTACCCACCGACGAACCGGTCGGCACCCTGGACGTGGTGCACCGGTTCCACGGCCCGATGCCCACCGGGGTGACCGTCTCGCACCGCGGTCGGATCTTCGTCAGCTTCCCTCGCTGGGGCGACCAGGTGCCCGCCACCGTGGTGGAGCTGCGACGCGGACGCGAGGTTCCCTACCCCGACCTGCGGTGGAACACACCGTCCAGCGACGACGACCCGTCCGCGTTCGTGTCGGTGCAAAGTGTGGTGGTCGACCCGGCCGACCGGCTCTGGGCGCTCGACACGGGCAGCCCGATGTTCCAGCCGACCTCGCCCGGCGGGCCGAAGCTGGTCCGCGTGGACCTGAGAACCGACACCGTCGCCCAGGTGATCACCTTCCCGCCCGAGGTGGTGCTGCCCACGTCGTACCTCAACGACGTGCGCTTCGACCTGCGCCGTGGGGAGGCCGGGCTGGCATACATCACCGATTCCGCCGATGGTGCCCCCAACGCCCTCATCGTGGTCGACCTGGCCAGCGGGGCATCGTGGCGGCGACTCAACGACCACCCGTCCACGAAGGCCGCGCCGCTGGAGGACTTCCGTCCGGTGGTCGAGGGACGCCCGATCCTGGTCCGGCCCCCGGACGCTCCCCCGCAGCCGGTGGGTGTCGGCGCCGATGGCATCGCGATCTCCGCCGACGGCACGCGGCTGTACTACTGCGCCCTCGCCACCCGCCGCTGGTACAGCGTCGCCACCGACGCCCTGGCCGACCGCGCCCTGGGCGACGCGGAGGTCGCCGCGACGGTGCTCGACGAGGGCGACAAGGGCGGCGGCGCCGACGGCCTGGAGTCCGACGACGCCGGCCGGATTTATCTCACCAACTACGAGCACAACGCGGTACTGCGACGCCGGCCCGACGGCGAGTACGAGACCGTGGTGCACGACGCCCGGCTGCTCTGGCCGGACACGCTAAGCGTGGCCACCAACCGGCACCTCTACATCATCGCCAACCAGGTGCACCGGCAGCCGCCGTTCAACCGCGGCCGGGACCTGCGACGCCGGCCGTACGCCCTGTTCCGGACCCGCATCGACGCGGGCCCGGTGCTGCTGCGACCGTGACGACCGGCACGCCCCGATCGGGTGGAAGCGGCACCTGATCGGGGCGGCGGGCCATGCGCCGCAGATAGCGTCGGAGGGGAATACCGACGAGGTGAGGAGCCGGGTCGTGACCGAGCCGGAGGAAGAACGCGAGAAGAGCGCGAAGACCGACCCGGTGCTGTTCTCCCCGGACGGCGACCCGCACCACAATCCGGCACAGACGCCGCTACCGGACGAGCACCTGCCGGTGACGTACGCCCACGACGGCGAGACCGACGTGATCGACGGGGAGCAGTAACGGCTACCCGCCGGCGCGTACCGCGGCGGTCAGCTCGTCGTCGTAGCGGGCCAGGGTACGCCCGTCGGCGGAGTAGGCGATCAGCTGCCCGTGCGCCATGGTGGCCGAACGGAACGAGAACGTCCGGACCCCGGGATAGGCGGCCAGCAGCGGGATGGTGCGCGGCGGACCGCCCGGAGCGGAGTGGTAGTCCAGCCGCGCCACCTGGTCGGAGACCACGCCGTTGACGCGCACCTTGGTCTTTTCGCTGCGGGTGCCGAAGGTGACCGGGGCACCGGTGCCGTAGCGGGCGCACTCCACCGGCCCCCGGCAGACGAAGAAGTACCGCGAGTTGACCACGTCCGGGAGGCGGTATGCCTTGAAGGTGGGATCGGCCCCGGCGGGCAACGGCTGCACGGCGAAGAACGCCAGTGCGCCGAGGGACGCCACGCCGACCCGCAGCCACCCTCGCGGGAAGGCCCGGTTGGCATGGGTACGGGCGGTGGTGAGCGCGACCGCGCCGAACCCTGCCACGCAGAGCACGACGGTGCCGATGGCACGGGCGTTCTCGAAGAGAAACTGCACACCGGGTCGCATCGACACCGGGGCCAGCACGACACCCAGCGACAACACCATGCTGGCCAGCAGCAGTGCACCGGCGACCCGCCGGGCCACGCCGACGGCGCCCACCAGCAGCATCGCGGCCAGGATGGTCCACACCTGGTGGTGGGTCCAGGAGACCGGGGACGCGGCCACGGTGGCGCAGCCGACCAGCACAGCGGCGTGCCCCGGTCGCCCCAGCCGGGACAGCGCCCGCGCCCGGAGCAACGCCAGGGCGCAGATGACGGCCACCAGGGCGGCCCAGACCAGCGGAAGGGACCCCTCGTCCATGCCGATACGAAGCAGCATCCCGTGCACGGACTGGTTGCCCAGCGACGCCAGGTTGCCGATCCGGGAGGTCTGGGTGACCGTGCCCGCCCAGTAGGTCAGGCTCTCGGCGGGCAGGACGGCCAGGGCGAGCGCCGCGCAGCCGACGAAGGCGGCCAGCGCGCGGGCGGCGTCGCGGTACCGGCCGCAGGCCAGGAAGTAGAGCACGAACAGCAGCGGCGTCAGTTTGATCGCCGCCGCCACGCCGATCAGCACACCGCGCATCCGTGACGGCGGCGCCATCCCGTCGAGCAGCGCCATCAGCACGATGAAGATGCTCACCTGCCCGAACCGCAGGTTGCTCTGCACCGGCGCGGCGACCATGAGCACCGCCGCGACCGCCGCGATGCTGACGGACGCCGACGTCGTCGTGCGAGTCCCGGCCGTACCCGGGCTCGGCATGGCGGCGCGCCCCTCGGCCAGGGCACGACCGACGGGTACGGCGATGGCCACCACGGCGGCACAGGTCGCCGCCAGCCAGAGCGCTTCGACCACGCCGAGCGGCACGGTCGTGATCGGCCAGAGCACGAGCGCCGCGAACGGCGGGTACGTGAACGGCCCACCGTTCGGCGCCACGTACCCGTACAGCGGACGCCCGGCCCGCAGATCGGTCAACGCTCCGTGGTAGATGTGCAGGTCGGACAGGCGGTCAGGGCGCCGCAGCACCAGCGCGACGGAGACCAGTGCCGCGACCGCGAACCCTACCCACAGCAGCGCCGCCCGACGATCCCGCATGGACAGAGAATAGATGTACCCGCGACCGCTGGGCGCGAGGCGGCGCGCCGCTCGGCGCGGCCCCACCACCGCTCAGCGCGGCTGCTCCACCACACCTTGTGACGCCACGACGCAGGCGAAGAGAATCATCGATGTTCTGAGAGCCGGACGAGGTAGGGCACCGGGCAGCCCTCGATCGGAACACCACCATGTCTCCTTCCGTCCGGAGGACCCGTTCCATGAGAAAAGCGATCCGACTGTGGTGCGCCGCCCTGGCAACCATCGTCCTGACCGCGTTCGCCGCGCTGTCGCTCCCGACATCGGCGTCGGCGGCGACGCTTACCGAGGTGACGAATTTCGGCACCAACCCGAGCAACCTACGCATGTACCTCTACGTACCGGACCGGGTCGCGCCACGACCGGGCCTGCTGGTCGTGGCCCACTACTGCACCGGCAACGGGCCGGCGATGTACTCGGGCACCCAGTACGCACGCCTGGCCGACCAGTACGGCTTCATCGTGATCTACCCGTCGGTGACCCGCAGCAGCCAGTGCTTCGACGTCTACTCGCAGCAGGCGTTGCGTCGCGGCGGCGGCAGCGACCCGGTCGGCATCATGTCGATGGTGGAGCACGTCCGGAGCCGCTACTCGGTGGACCCGGCCCGGATCGCCGCGACGGGCACCTCGTCCGGAGCGATGATGACGAACGTCCTGCTCGGGCTCTACCCGGACGTCTTCCGCGCCGGCGCGGCCTTCGCCGGGGTGCCCTTCGGCTGCTTCGCCACCACCGGCGGCTCGGAGTGGAACAGCCAGTGTGCCAACGGGCAGATCATCCGCACCCCGCAGCAGTGGGGAGACCTGGTCCGCAACGCCTATCCCGGGTACACCGGCCCGCGGCCACGGATGCAGATCTGGCACGGCACCAACGACGACATCCTGCGCTACCCGAACTTCGGCGAGCAGATCAAGCAGTGGACCAACCTGCACGGGTTGAGCCAGACCCCGACCTTCACCGACAGCCCGCAGTCCGGCTACACCCGGACCCGGTACGGCGGTTCCGGCGGTAACGCACCGGTCGAGGCGATCAGCATGCAGGGCGTGTCGCACAACCTGCCGGTCGACGCCGCGCAGGCGATCCGGTTCCTCGGACTCGACGCCGCGTCGCCCACCCCGACGCCGACGCTCACTCCCACTCCCACTCCCACTCCGACGCCGACGCCGACGCCGACGGTGACTCCCACGCCGACGCCCACCACGCCGCCGCCGGGCACGGGGTGCCGCGTCAGCTATGCGGTGAACGCCTGGAACACCGGGCTGACCGCGTCGGCGACCATCACCAACACCGGCGCCACAGCGGTCAACGGTTGGAGCCTGGCGTTCACCCTGCCTGCCGGGCAGACCATCACGAACGGTTGGAACGCGACCTACTCCCCGACCTCCGGGGCGGTGACCGCCCGCAACGTCTCCTACAACGGCACCATCGCTCCCAACGGTTCGGTCACCATCGGCTTCCAGGCCACCCACAGCGGCAACACCGCCAGCCCGTCCTCGTTCGCGCTCAACGGCGCTCCCTGCGCGGTCAGCTGACCGTAGCCCTCGCCCGGATCGGCCCGGTGTCCGTACAGCTACCGCCGTACGGACACCGGCGTCGCCGCCGCTCACTTGGTTTAGGCCAGACCGGAAGATATATTGCTGTCGATGTTAGGAAAGCGCTTGCTCTGCGTCGTTCACCACTCCGGCACGCGCTCCACCACCGCACTCGCACCCGGAGGAACCCGCATGCTGCTCAGGACAGGAAGACGAACGGCTCGGCGCTGGCTGGTCGCCGTCAGCACGTTGGCGCTGGTCGGCGCCGGTGTGACGGTGGCCTCGCCGAGCGCCCGGGCCGCGACGGTCGATCCCAACGCCACCTACGTGTTCGTCAACCGGCACAGCGGCAAGGCGATGGATGTGTGGAACTGGTCCACCGCCGACAACGCCCCGATCAACCAGTACACCCGCAACGACGCCGCCGTGCAGCAGTGGCGGTTCGTCGACGTCGGCAACGGCTACTACCAGATCCGCTCCGTACACAGCGGCAAGGTCCTCGAACTGCCCAACGCCACCGACGGTGTCCAACTCGTGCAGAACGCCGCAGCCAGCGGCAACACCCGCCAGCACTTCCGCCTCGCCGACTCCGCCGGCGGGTACGTCCGGTTCCTCAACCGGCACTCGAACAAGGCCCTCGACGTGTGGGGCTGGTCCACCGCCGACGGCGGCATGATCTCGCAGTACCAGGACCACGACGGCGCCAACCAGCAGTGGCAGCTGGTCACCCTGGGAGGCGGCAACGGCAACGGCTGCGGCAGCGGCTCGTTCCAGGCCGAGGCGGTGTTCAACGGCGGCACCTGGACCGCCCGCAACGGTGGCAGCACGGTCTACACCGGCAGCGACATGCGGTCCGCCGTGCAGGCCGCGGTGAACAGCCTCAGCGCCGGCCGGACCAGCAAGCAACGGGTCGTGGTACGCGGCTCCGGCTCGATCAGCGCCGGCTCGCGCATCTCCCTGCCGAGCTACACGACGATCGACGTCTGCGGCACGATAAACGTGACCGGCTCCGGCTCCGGTGACCAGGCACCGATCTACTCGCGCGGCACTACCCAGGTCGAGGTGCAGAACCTCACCGTCACCGGCACGCCCCTCTACGGCATCTTCATGCGTAACGTCACAAACGTGATCCTCGGCCAGATCGACCTGCGCCTGTCGAGCGGCCTGGGGGTACGCATCGACAACCGGGGCGACACCAGCCAGTGGACGCGCAACGTCCGCATCGACAACGTGTTCGTCTCCGGCACCAGCACCCACGGCGTCGAGACGTACGGCGTGGACGGCCTCACCGTCGGCACGGTGACCGCCCGCAACGTCGGCGGTTCCGGCCTGCTGCTCAACGAGACCATCAACGCGACCGTGACCACCGTCGACGCGGAGAACGCCGGCACCGGCACCGGCTACGCGGCGTTCCGCACCGCCAACCGCGCCGGGCGGATCGGCTCCGGTTACCCGATCAACATTCGGGTCGGCACCGTACGGGCACGCGGCGGCGGCCGAGGCATCTTCTGCGTCTCCGAGTCCGGCGGTGTGGCGGTCAACCGGGTCGACATCGCCAATACCGGCAACAACGCGATCCTGATCGAGAACTGCTACGGCGTGGACATCGCGGCCGGCGGTGGCACCATCAGCGGTGGCGGGGAGGTTCGACTGGCGGCGCGGACGGAGTTCCCCGGCAACCGGGACATCACCCTGCGCAACTTCACCCTGGCCAACAGCCGGATCCTGGAGAGCCCCTGCACGACCAACCTGACCATCAGCAACGTCACCCTCAGCAATTCGAGCATCAACCGCTGCTGACTCGCCCGCACCCGTCCCGGCGGTCCGTCAACGGACCGCCGGGCGCGCGGGCGCGTCGGGCAAGGTAAGGCGACCGAACGGCCGCACGGCCACCCGCTCGGAGTCGGTTGACAGATCATGGGGGTGATCCCAGACTGGCTCGCGTCGATGCCGTCGGCCACCGGTGAGGAGCCTGGATGAAGATCGCCGATGCCCGGGTCATCGTCACCTGTCCCGGCCGGAACTTCGTCACGTTGAAGCTCGTGACGGACGACGGGGTGACCGGGGTCGGCGATGCCACCCTCGCCGGCCGGGAGATCGCGGTCGCGAGTTACCTGACCGAGCACGTCGTACCGCTGTTGATCGGTCGGGAAGCAGACCGGATCGAGGACACCTGGCAGTACCTGTACCGGGGCGCGTACTGGCGGCGCGGCCCGGTGACGATGAGCGCCATCGCGGCGGTGGACACCGCGCTGTGGGACATCAAGGGCAAGGTGGCCGGGCTGCCGGTGTACCAACTGCTGGGCGGCCGCAGCCGCGACGGGGTCACCGTCTACGGCCACGCGAACGCGCCCACTGTGGACGGCCTGCTCGCCGAGATGGCCCGCCACCTCGATCTCGGGTACCGCGCGATCCGGGTGCAGTGCGGCGTGCCCGGGCTGGCCGACACCTACGGCGTGACTCAGGACGGCGCGGCACATGAGCCGACGGGCGCGGCCGTCCCGGCCGAGACCGTGTGGAGCAGCGAACGGTATCTCACCCATGTGCCGTCGGTCTTCGCCCAGGTACGCAGCGAGTTCGGGCCGGAGGTGAAGCTGCTGCACGATGTGCACCACCGACTCACCCCGATCGAGGCCGCCCGGCTGGGCAAGGCCCTGGAGCCGTACGCGCTGACCTGGCTGGAGGACCCGGTGCCGGCGGAGTTGCAGGAGGGTTTCCGGCTGATCCGCCAGCACACCACCACGCCGCTCGCCGTCGGCGAGGTCTTCAACACCGTCTGGGACTGCCAGCAGCTGATCACCGAGCAGCTCATCGACTACGTGCGGGCCACCGTCGTGCACGCGGGAGGCATCACCCACCTGCGCCGGATCTTCGACCTCGCCCACCTGTACCACGTACGCAGCGGGTCGCACGGCACCACCACGCTGTCCCCGGTGTGCCTGGCCGCGGCCCTGCATCTCGACGTCAGCATCCCCAACTTCGGTCTGCAGGAGTATCTGCCACATACCGAGGCGACCGACGCGGTCTTCCCGCACTCGTACCGCTTCGCCGACGGCTGTCTGCACCCGTCGGAGGAACCGGGGCTCGGCGTCGACATCGACGAGAAGTTGGCGGCGCGGCATCCGTACCGCCCGGCTTCGCTGCCGGTGAACCGGTTGGAGGACGGCACCCTGCACAACTGGTGACGTGGCGCTCGGCCTGACCCGCTGAGCCAGGCGGCACCTGGCGCGCCGAGGCCCGGCGCGGACATGTCCGCGCCGGGCCCGGTGTGGTGCTGACGGATCAGCTCCCGGAGCAGGCGAAGTTACCGGATGGCCCGGTACCGGTGCCCTGGAAGCCGAAGCTGGCGGTGCCGCCGGCGCCGACGCTACCGTTGTAGCTGACGTTGCGGAACGTCACGTTGCCACTGGTTCCGCTGGAGCTGGCGTTCCACGTATTGGTCACCGAGCTACCGCCCGGAAGTCCGATGGTTACCGCCCAGCCGTTCAAACTGCTGGAGCCTGCGGTGACCCGGATCTGAGCGACGAAGCCACCGTTCCACTGGTCCAGCGACGCCACCGACGCGGTGCATCCGGATCCACCGGGCGGCGGAGTGCTCGGCGGCGGGGTGCTGGGCGGCGGGGTGCTCGGCGGAGGAGTGGTCGGCGGCGGGGTGGTGGGCGGCGGGGTGGTCCCGCCCGCGTTCAGGGCATCGAGCGTCGCGTTGTACGCCTGCTTCTTGTTGCCGTTGTTGTCGAACAGCAGCGGGGTGCCGTACGAGCGCCACGAGTCGCTGTCCCGGATGCCCCACACGGTGATGCCGTTGCACCGCGGGACCGCGAGGCAGTCCTGGACCACCCGACGGTACGTGTCCGCCTGCTGGGAGCCGGAGCCCTCGATGTCCAGCTCGGTGATCTGCACGTCCACCCCGAGCGCGGCGAAGCTGGACAGCGTGGTGCGGTAGTTGCTGTTGTACGCCGACTGCGCGTTGAAGTGCGACTGGAACCCGACGCAGTCGATCGGCACGCCACGCTGCTTGAAGTCCTGCACCATCCGGTACACGGCCTGGGTCTTGGCCCAGGTCCAGTTGTCGGTGTTGTAGTCGTTGTAGCAGAGCTTGGCACCCGGGTCGGCGGCCCGGGCGGCCCGGAACGCGGCCTCGATCCAGTCGTTGCCGGTGCGCTGCAGGTTCGAGTCCCGCCGTGCGCCGCTGTTGCCGTCGTCGAACGCCTCGTTCACCACGTCCCACGAGTCGATCTTGCCCCGGTAGTAGGACGCGACCTGGGTGACGTGGTTGAGCATCGCGTTACGCAACGCGGTGCCCGACATGTTCCGCATCCACTCGGGCTGCTGCGAGTGCCAGGCCAGAGTGTGACCCCGGACCTTCCAGCCGCGGGACAGGGCGTGGTTGACGATCCGATCCGCGTTCGTGTAGGTGAACCGCCCCTGCTGCGGCTCGAGCGCGTCGATCTTCATCTCGTTCTCGGCCGTGACCGAGTTGAACTCGCGGTTCAGGATGTTGACGTAGGTGGAATCGGAGAGCTTGTGCCCCGCCACCGCGGCGCCGAAGTACCGGCCGGACTGGGCCGCAGCCGCGCCGAGGGTGGACTCGGCGGCCTGGGCGCTGGAGGTCACCACCAGGCTGGAGGCAACGAGGGCGAGACCGACTGCGGCCGAGACCAGCGCAGCGCGCGTTCGCAGTCGGGTAGCCGGCCGCCCGCTGGCGCGGGCGTGGGCGTTGTTCATGGCATGAGCCTTTCGACGAAGCCGTGCTGATGAGAAGCCGGCCCCGACTACTGCCCAACACGATGGCCCTCGTCACCGACGCGGTCGCCCGGATGCCGCGTCGGCCGGTGCACTCAGCCGGCCATCATGAGTAGATCGAGGCTGTTGTATCGAAAACCTTATCGAAACAGGTCCGAAAGCTCAACGCGCCGCAGCACTCTTTGACCGTTCATCCCCGTACCGGTCCGACTCCGCCGTCGTCGGCGCGCCACCGGGAATGTGGTCATGCCGGTGAGATCAGAGCCCTCGAAAGTTTCGGGCCGTCCGACCGATCCGTGGTTTCCTCGCCGAGCACGTCAGCCAGCCAGCGCAGCTGCCGCCGCACCTGAGTCGCGTCGCCGTGTTCGTGGCCGTTGAACGGATAGACATGCATCGTGCGCTCGGGAGGCGGACCACCAACGGTGGCACCGTAGTGGTTGTAGGCGGCGAACCCGGTGCTCGGGGGACACACCATGTCCCGCAGCCCGATACCGAAGTGGACCGGCGCGTTGGCCCGACGGGCAAAGCTGACCCCGTCGACGTACGACAGCGTGCGTCGTACGGCCGGCTCCGCGTCGCGGTTGACCGCGAGGTAGTTGACGATCTCGCCGTACACGCCGACCTCGGTGATCTCCAGGGCCCGCTGCGGGTGACAGAGGAACGGTGCGGTGGTGAGCACGGCGGCGAGGTCACTGACCAGGCCGGCGACCGCGAGGGACAAACCGCCACCCTGGCTGTTGCCGGCGGCCACCACCCGACGCGGGTCGACTCCCGGCAGCGCACGGGCCGCCTGCACCGCCCGCACCGCGTCGGTGATGAGCCGGCGGTAGTAGTAGCCCTCCGGGGTCATGATGCCGCGGGTCACCGGCGACGGACCACCGGGTGCCGCACCGTGCGGGTCCGGTGTATCCCCCGCGCCGTACTGGCCGGACTGTCCCCTGGCGTCCATCAGCAGGTGGGCATAGCCGGCAACCGGCCAGGTCAGGCGTTCGTGTGGCAGCCCCCGACCACGGCCGTAGCCGACGTACTCCACGATCACCGGTAGCGCCTCGTCGACCCCGGCCGGACGGTTGTACCAGGCCCGGACCGGGTCGCCGCCGAAACCGGCGAAGGTGACGTCCCAGCTGTCCACCAGGCGCAGGTCGGTCGGTTCGGGTCGGAGGTCGAGCAGCACCGGCGACTGGGTCGCCGCGTCCAGGGTCGACTGCCAGAACGTGTCGAAGTCGGCGGGCTCGGCCACGGCCGGCGTGTACTGGCGCAACTGGGCCAGCGGGAGGTCGAACAGGGGCATGGCTCCTCGCAGCGGGCTCGGTCATGAATGTGGGGGCGGCGCGGTGCTCTCCCTGATCACCAGTTCGGCGACCAGATCTATCCGGCTGGTGGGCAGGGCGTTGCCGCGCGCTAGGTCGAGCAGCATCTGGGTGGCGGTGCCGGCCATGTCGCGCAGCGGCTGATGGACCGTGGTCAGGGCCGGACCGACCCAGGCCGAGAGTGGCAGGTTGTCGTAGCCGACCACCGACACGTCGCCGGGAACGTCGAGGCCGAGCTGCCGGGCCGCCCGCAACACCCCCAACGCCTGCAGGTCGGAGCCGGCGAAGATCGCCGACGGACGGTCGGGCCGACTGAGCAACTCGATGCCGTGGGTGTAACCGGCGTCGAGGTGGAAGTTGCCATGGCGGACCAGCGTGGCATCGATCGGGACGCCGAGTTCCTCATGGGCGCACCGGAAGCCGGCCGTGCGGGCCCGGGCACAGAGCACGTCCCGTGGACCGGAGATGACCGCGATCCGGCGGTGCCCGAGATCCAACAGGTGCCGGGTGGCGATCAGACCGCCGTTCCAGTTGTTCGAGCCGACGGTCGGCACGGAGGCCACGCTGGCGCTGTCGGTGTCGATGACGACCACGGGGATCGACTGGCGCTGCAACTGCTGCCGCTGCGGTTCGGTGAGGTTGCACATGACCAGCAGCACCCCGAGGGGGCGCCGGGCGACCGCCGCGTCGACCCAGGACTGCGGTGGCCGGCGAGCGGCACTGAGCTGCGACAGCATCACGTTCACCCCGGTGAGGGCGGCGACCGCCTCGACCCCCCTGATGATCTCCAGGGCCCAGTCGGAACCGAACTCGTGGAACACCAGGTCGATCTGGCCCTCTCCGGGCGCCCGACGGGAGCGTCGGCGGTAGCGGTGCCGTTGCAGGCTGGCCTCGACGCGCGCCCGGGTCACGGCGGCCACGTCCGACCGTCCGTTGAGGACCTTCGAGACCGTGGCCGAGGAGACACCGACCTCCCGCGCGATGGTCGCGATGGTCGCGGAGCCGAGCGCTGCCGGCGAACGCTTCTCTGCCATCGGATCCTCTGCAACGACTCCGAAATTTTCGGAGACTGTAGCACGCATCGGACCGGCGGAAGGTGACCCAAGTCGATGCTGCCCACTCGCGGAGATGAATACGGGCAATCGCTTACCAGCACGGCAAGTACGGCCTGAACAGTCTTTCCATGCCTCTTGACATGCCCTGTCGACGCGCTTAGGTTCCCCGACACAGGTGTCCGACTGGTTTCCGAAAATTTCGATAATCGCCGTGCTCCACGGCGGTCGGCGTGGCCTGCCGGGAGACCTCCCGGCCCCGGCCGGAGGGGTTCGCATGACAAGTCAGCTGCCCGTCGACGACCGATTGGCGTCCACTCACGCCGATCGGTGGCGTGATCCGAAGCTGCGACCGGACGAACGGGCCGACGCGCTCATCCCGCTGATGTCGCTGGAAGAGAAACTCGCTCAGCTGGTCGGCCTCTGGGTCGGTGCGGACGCTTCCGGTGAGGGCGTCGCTCCCCACCAGACCGACATGGTCGAGCACACTCCACCGTGGTCGGAGGCGATCCGGCACGGCCTGGGGCAGCTGACCCGGCCGTTCGGAACCGCGCCGGTCGACCCGGTCCTCGGCGCCCGGTCCCTGGCCGCGTCCCAGGCGCAGATCGTTGCGGCAAACCGGTTCGGCATTCCGGCGCAGGTGCACGAGGAGTGCCTCACCGGCTTCGCCGCCTGGCGGGCGACCGTCTACCCGACCCCGCTGAGCTGGGGCGCGGCCTTCGACCCGGAGCTGGTCGAGGAGATGGCCGGGCTGATCGGCCGGTCGATGCGGGCAGCCGGCGTCCATCAGGGACTCGCACCGGTGCTGGACGTCACCCGCGACTACCGCTGGGGGCGCACCGAGGAGACGATCGCCGAAGATCCCTACCTGGTCGGCACGATCGGCGCGGCGTACGTGCGCGGGTTGGAGCGGGCCGGCGTGGTGGCGACGTTGAAGCACTTCGCCGGCTACTCGGCGTCGCGCGGCGGCCGGAACCTGGCACCGACCGCGATGGGGCGCCGGGAACTGGCCGACGTGATCCTGCCGCCCTTCGAGATGGCCCTGCGGCTCGGTGGGGCGCGGTCGGTGATGAACTCGTACGCCGAGATCGACGGTGTGCCGGCGGCGGCCGACGAGGATCTGCTCACCCGGACGCTGCGGGAACAGTGGGGCTTCGACGGCGTGCTCGTCGCGGACTACTTCGCCGTCCGGTTCCTGCAGACCCTGCACGGTGTCGCCGCGGACGCTGCGGCGGCGGCGCGGCTGGCGCTACGGGCCGGCATCGACGTCGAGCTACCCACCGTGGACGCCTACGGCGCGCCCCTGGCGGCGGCGGTACGCTCCGGCGAGGTCAGCGAGGGCCTCGTCGACCGGGCGCTGCGGCGGGTGCTGATTCAGAAGATCGAGCTGGGGCTGCTCGACGAGGGCTGGCAGGAGCTGCCGGCGGACGTCGAGGCGCTGCGCTTCGACGACGAGGCCAATCAGGCCGTCGCCCTGCGGCTGGCCCGCCAGTCCGTCGTACTGCTCCGCAACCGGGACGGGCTGCTGCCCCTCGCCGATCACCAGCGGGTCGCCCTGGTCGGTCCGGTCGCGGACGACGCGATGGCGATGCTCGGCTGCTACACGTTCCCGCTGCACGTCGGGGTGCACCACCCCGAGCACGGCATCGGGGTCGAGATCCCCTCTCTGCGCGAGGCGCTCGCACGGCGGCATCCGCAGCTCACCCACGTACCGGGTACCGACATCACCGGCGACGACACATCGGGCATCGCGGCGGCGGTTCAGGCGGCCGCCGACGCCGACGTCTGCGTCCTGGCCGTCGGCGACCGGGCCGGCATGTTCGGCCGGGGGACGTCCGGCGAGGGCTGCGACGCGGTCGACCTTGAGCTGCCCGGAGTGCAGGCGGAACTGGTACGCGCGGTGCTGGCCACCGGGACGCCGGTCGTCCTGGTGGTCCTCTCCGGCCGTCCGTACGCCCTGGGCGACGCGGCGGACAGCGCGAGCGCCATCGTGCAGGCGTTCTTTCCCGGCCAGCTCGGCGGTCAGGCGTTGGCCGAGATCCTCACCGGCGCGGTCGACCCGTCCGGGAGGCTGCCGGTCAGCGTGCCCCGGCACGCCGGTGGGCTCCCCGGCACCTACCTCACGCCCATCCTCGGCCGACGGTCGAAGGTGTCGTCGGTGGACCCGACGCCGGCGTTCCCGTTCGGCCACGGTCTCAGCTACACCACCTTCGAGTGGGACGACGCCGAGGTGAGCGACGCGTCTGGCGATGTCACCGCGGCTCCGGCGACCTGGCCGGTCGACGGGGAGGTGACCGTCGGCGTCACCGTCCGCAACACCGGCACCCGGGCCGGAACCGAGGTGGTCCAGCTCTACCTGCACGATCCGGTGGCGCAGACCACCCGACCGGTGGTGCGTCTGATCGGGTACGCGCGGGTCCCGGTGGCGCCCGGCGGAGCGGCTCGGGTCAGCTTCACGGTCCCTGCCGACGTCACCTCGTTCACCGGGCTGCACGGCCGGCGAGTGGTCGAGCCCGGCGAGGTGCAGCTGCGGCTCAGCCGTTCCAGCGCTGACGTGGTGGCGAGCCTGGCACTGCGGCTGGAGGGTGACGAGCGCGAGGTCGGTCACCACCGCGAACTGCTGTCCCGGGTACGCGTCGAACCGGTCACCGGGCCCGCGCCGGAGGACCGGCCATGAGCAGCGTGACCACCCTGACCTCGTCGGCGTCCAGTCCGGACACGACGCCACCGAAGCGGCCACCACGGGCCGCCCGGCAGACCTGGCGGCGCGCGCTGCGGCGCGACTGGCAGCTGTACTCGCTGGCGATCCTGCCGCTGCTGTTCTTCCTGATCTTCCGGTACCTGCCGATGCTGGGCAACATCATCGCCTTCCGCCGGTTCCAGCCCGGCGGCAACATCTTCGGCGAGTACTGGGTCGGGCTGCGGTACTTCAAGATGTTCCTGAACGACCCGACGTTCTGGAACGTCTTCACCAACACGCTGGTGCTGGGTGCGCTGACCCTGCTGTTCTGCTTCCCGTTGCCGATCGTGCTGGCGCTGCTGCTCAACGAGGTCCGGGCCCGCAAGCTCAAGCGCTTCGTGCAGTCGGTGTCCTACCTGCCGCACTTCCTGTCCATCGTGATCGTGGCGGCCATCGTCATGCAGCTGCTGTCGATGGATGGCACGGTCAACCAGCTCGTCCGCGCCGGTGGCGGTGACGCCATCCCGTTCCTGCAACGGCCGGAGTGGTTCCGCACCATCTACGTTTCCTCGGAGGTCTGGCAGACCGTCGGCTGGGGCACGATCCTCTACCTGGCGGCGCTCACCACCATCGACGACGACCTCTACGAGGCCGCCCGGATCGACGGCGCCAACCGGTGGCGGCAGACCTGGCACGTCACGCTGCCGGGCATCCGGCCGACCATGGTGACGCTGCTGATCCTCAACATCGGCGCCTTCATGGCGGTCGGCTTCGAGAAGATCCTGCTGCTGTACAACCCGCTCACCTATCCGACCGCGGACGTGATCTCCACCTACCTGTTCCGCATGGGCTTCCAGTCCAGCAACTTCAGCTACGCCGCCGCGATCGGGCTGTTCGAGGCGGTGATCGGGTTGATCCTGGTCGTCTCGGCGAACCTGATCGCCCGCCGCACGGTGGGGACGAGCCTGTGGTGACCATCGACGCCGCCGAGCGGCCCACCGAGACCAAGCCCCGCCCTCGCCGTCGCCGGGGCATCCAGCAGACCCGGGGCTACCGGGTGTTCCAGGTGGTCAACGGGATCATCCTGACCCTCGTGGTGGTGGTGACGCTCTACCCGTTCGTCAACATCGTGGCTCGTTCGATGAGCGACGAGGCGTACATCATCGCCGGCCAGGTGAATCTCGTGCCGCGCGGATTCACCCTGGAGACGTACCAGCTGCTGATGTCCGACTCGTTGTTCTGGACGAACTATCGCAACACCGTGTTCTACACGGTCACCGCCACGGTCATCTCGATCGTGATGACCACCTGCTACGCGTACGTGCTGTCGAAGAAGCAGCTCAAGGGGCGCGGGATGCTGGTCGGCATCGCGGTCTTCACCATGTTCTTCACCGGCGGTCTCATTCCCAACTACGTCCTGGTCACCAGCCTGGGCCTGAAGAACAGCGTCTGGGCCATCGCGCTACCCAACGCCATAAACGTGTTCAACCTGTTGGTGATGAAGGCGTTCTTCGAGAGCCTGCCGACGGAGCTGGAGGAGGCCGCCGCGGTCGACGGGCTCAACACGTACGGCATCCTGCTGCGGATCGTGCTGCCGCTGTCGAAGGCCATCGTCGCCACGATGGTGCTCTTCTACGCGGTGGCCTTCTGGAACTCCTGGTTCGCGGCCTTCCTCTACATGGACCGGCAGGAGCTGTGGCCGGTCACCGTGTACCTGCGCAACCTGATCGCCGGTGCCACCGGCGCGGAGAACGTCGGGTCGATCACCGAGGCCAACGAGGTACAGGCCGAGGCGACGCTCAAGGCCGTGACCATCGTGCTCACCACCTTGCCGATCCTCCTGGTCTATCCCTTCGTCCAGCGGTATTTCGTCCGGGGCATCATGCTCGGCGCGGTCAAGGGCTGACCAGAAGAAACACCCCTCTCACCACCGAGTTGAAAGGATCCCGCCATGTTCCGCAGATCGTGGCGTCACGCGGCAGCGGCTGCTGCCGTGCTGCTGGCCCTCGGCAGCGTCACCGCCTGTGGCGATGACTCGTCCGACAGCGAGGACCTGTCGGAGAACCGGGCCGGCGCGATGGAGAACTACGCGGTCGGTACCCAGTTCAAGGCCACCGAACCGCTTTCCTTCTCCGTCCTCTACAACAACCACCCCAACTATCCGCTCAAGGAGGACTGGCTGTTCTGGACGGAGTTGAAGTCCCGAACGAACGTCAGCCTCGAAAAGGTAGCCGTGCCGCTGAGCGACTACAACCAGAAGCGCAGCCTGCTCATCGGTGCCGGCGACGCTCCCCTGCTGATCCCGAAGACCTATCCGCCGGACGTGCACGCGTACGTCTCCTCGGGGGCGATCCTGCCGGTCAGCGACTACCTCGATCTGATGCCGAACCTCAAGGACAAGATCGAGAAGTGGAACCTGAAGCCGGAGATGGACACCCTGCGCCAGCAGGACGGCAAGTTCTACCTGCTGCCTGGCCTGCACGAGAAGCCCTGGCACGAGTACTCCCTGGCGGTCCGCACCGACATCCTCGAAGAGCTGAACCTTGAGGTCCCGAAGACCTGGGACGAGGTCTACACCATGCTCAAGGCGATGAAGGCGGCGTACCCGGACGTCTACCCGTTCTCCGACCGGTTCAGCCAGCCCAACCCGGCGGGTAACCTGCTCAACATGCTGGCCGTGTCGTACGGCCTGGCAGGCGCGGGCTGGAACTTCCAGCACGTCACATGGAACGACCAGGCGCAGCAGTTCGAGTACACCGGCGCCACCGAGCAGTACAAGCAGATGTTGCAGTACCTCAACAAGCTGGTGGCGGAGAAGTTGCTCGACCCGGAGAGCTTCACCCAGACCGATGACCTGGCCCGGCAGAAGCTCGCCAACAGCAAGTCCTTCGTGATCAGCAGCAACGCGCAGACGTTGGTCAACGACTACCGGCCGGACTTGGCGGCGACCAACCCGAAGGCGAAGATCACCAAGATCCCGCTGCCGATCGGCCCGGCCGGCGAGATCAACCCGGCCAGCCGCCTGGAGAACGGCATGATGATCTCCTCGAAGGCCCGCGACAGCAAGAACTTCGTGGCCATGATGCAGTTCGTCGACTGGCTGTGGTATTCGGACGCGGGCCAGGAGTTCGCCAAGTGGGGCGTCGAGGGCACCACCTTCGTCAGGGACGCCGCCGGCAAGCCCACTCTCGCTCCGGACGTCGACATGATCGGCCTGAACCCCGGCGCGCCCAAGCACCTGCAGAAGGACTTCGGCTTCGGCAACGGCGTGTTCTCCTACGGCGGCAAGCCCGAGCTGGTGCAGGGGTTCTTCTCGCCCGAGGAGCAGGAGTTCCAGCAGGTGATGAACGCGCGGGCGCCGAAGTCGCCGCCGCCGCCGTACCCGCTCAATGACGAGGAACGCGAGCAGGTGTCGCTCTGGGAGACCCCGCTGAAGGACCACGTCTACCAGGCCACGCTCCAGTTCGTCCTCGGGCAGCGTGACTTCGCCGAATGGGACGCGTACGTGGCGGAGTTGAAGAGCAAGAACATGGACGCCTACCTGACGATGGTCAACGAGGCACACAAGCGCTTCCAGGAGAAGAACTAGAAAGACGTGTCCGGTCCGGTCGTGTCGGCGCGACCGGACCGGACACCTTCCACCCGAGCACAGGGACGACGATGCGGATCACCGTTGCGGAGCAACCCGTCGGCCGGCTGAGCGACGCGTGGCGTCTCGCCGTCGGCACCGGCCGGTTCGACCTGGCACTGCGGCGCGACTACCAGGACTCACTGGCCCTGGTCCAACGCGAGATCGGCTTCCGGTACATCCGGGGGCACGGCCTGCTCAGCGACGGCGTCGGTGTGCACCGGCCGTACGACCACCAGGGTCAACGGCACGTCCGGCACGCCTTCGGCTACCTCGACCAAGTCGTCGACGCCTACCTCGAGCTGGGTGTCCGACCGTTCGTGGAGCTGGGTTTCATGCCGTCCGGACTGGCCAGCGGCGACCAGACGGTCTTCTGGTGGCACGGCAACGTCACCCCACCCCGGTCGCACACCGAATGGGCAGCCCTGGTCCGGGCCACCATCGGCCACCTCGTCGACCGGTACGGCCTGCACGAGGTGCGTGGCTGGCCGATCGAGGTGTGGAATGAGCCCGACCTGAAGGAGTTCTGGCAGGACGCGGACGCCGACGCCTACCACCGCCTCTACGAGGTGACCGCGCACGCGGTGAAGGACGTCGACGCCGACCTCCAGGTCGGTGGCCCGGCGCTCTCCCCCGGCGCCGACGACGGATGGCTGCCCCGATTCGCCGAGTTCGTCACCGACCGCTCGGTGCCCGTCGACTTCGTCAGCCGGCACGCCTACACCTCCGGCCCGGCCCAACACGTGCCGTTCGGCGTACACCAGACCCTGGCACCGGCGCAGCGGCTGCTGGAGCAGTTCGCCAGTCCCCGCCGGTTGCTCGCCGGCAGCGCGCTGGCCGACCTGCCGGTGCACATCACGGAGTTCAACAGCTCGTACCGGCCGGACAACCCCATCCACGACACCGCCTTCCACGCCGCCTACCTCGCTCCGGTGCTGGCCGGCGGTGGCGACCTGGTCGACTCCTTCGCGTACTGGACCTTCAGCGACGTGTTCGAGGAGGTGGGCATCCCTACCGCGCTGTTCCACGGCGGCTTCGGGCTGCTCACCCACCGTCAGATCCGCAAACCCACGTTCCACCTGTACGCCTTCATGAACCGGCTGGGTCCGCAGATCCTGGCCCGTGGCGCGGACCACCTGGTCACCCGCGACGACACCGGCCGCATCGCGGTGCTGGCCTGGGTGCCGGTCGACGTCACCGGCGGTGAACCGGTGGACGGCCACACCGTACGCCTGTCGCTGCCGGTAGCCGACCCGACCGCCCGCACCGCGTTCCTGCTGCGCTCCTCGGTCAGCGAGGAGTCCGGCAACGCCTGGCGGGCCTGGGGCGAAATGGGCCGACCGCCCTCCCCCACCGCCCGCCAACTGGACGTCCTGCGGCAGGCCGCCGAGCCGGCCCGGCGACACGGCTCGCTGCCGGTGCTGGCCGGCCGCGTCGAGTTGGACCTGCACCTGGCCCGGCACGAGGTGACCCTGGCCGAGGTGAGCCCGGTGACCGACGAAACGCCGCCCTGGTGGGACGAGAGTCGGCTGCTGGGTCGGGAGCCGTCGTGAGCACCGCCGCCCGTCGGGAGTTCGGTGCCGGCCCGCTGTCCCGGGGCGCGGCGCTGATCTACACCCTGCTGGTGGTGGAGTTGCTGCTGCTGGTCTGCGCGGCGCCCGGCCTGGTGGCGCTGTTCGCGCTGGAGCGGCACGTGAGCAACCTGCCGCTGGTCGCGCTCTGCGCGGTACCGCTCGGCCCGGCCTTCTCCGCCGCGCTGTACGCCCTGCACCGGCAGCGTCTCGACCTGACCGAGCTGCATCCGTGGCGGCTGTTCTGGCGCGGGTACCGGGCCAACCTGACCGGTTCGCTGCTGGTCTGGGTTCCGACGCTGGTGTGGCTGACCGTCATCGCGGTCAACCTGGTCAACCTGCCGGCGGCGGGGGTGCCCGGCTGGTGGGCGGTGCCGCTGGCGCTTGTCGGTGCCGTGGTGTCGGTCGTGGGGGTAAACGCGCTGGTGATCACGTCGCTGTTCACGTTCCGGCTGCGCGACGTGTTCCGGCTGGCCGGGTACTTCGTGCTGCGTACCCCGGTGGTCGCCGTCGGCACCGCGTTGCTGCTGGTGGCGGCGACGGCGCTGACCATGGTCGCCTCGGAGGCGGCGCTCGCCGCCCTCGGCTCGGTGCTGGCGCTGGCGCTGGTCCGCGGTGGCGCACCGATGACCGACATCATCACCGAGGAGTTCGTCGAGTGAGTCTGCCCGTCACGCCCAAGGTGCCGTTCGCTGGCGACTACGACCCCGAGCAGTGGCCCGAGGCCGTGTGGGACGACGACGACCGGCTGTTCACGCTGGCCGGGATCGACATTTCCGCTCAGCGGGGTGCATCGCGGGGCGTCCGATTGGTGCCGAGCCAGTCGACGGCGAAGTCGACGAGCGCGCGCTGGCGCATCAGCCGGCACTCGGCCGCGCCCACCCGCCCGATCCGTACGCCGCGGGTGCCCTCGAAAGCGTCGCCGACCTGGTCGAAGTCACTCTCGTCGGTGTCAACGTCCGGCCAACGGGTCCAGGTCCGGCCGTCATCGCTGCGCACGGCCGACCCCTCCCACCTGCGCGGCGGGTCCGGCAACCGGTACTCGGCCAGGTGCAGCGAGGTGTTGCTGTCGTGTCCCGCGCCCAGCAGCAGGACGTCACCGTCCAGCCGGTAGACGGCACCCAGGGGCGAGTGCTCCCCCAGCATCTCGTCGAGTTGGTGCCCGGTCACCACCGTCTCGGCCGCCGGGCCGACGGCCGCGAACGACACCTGCGGGTGGTCGCTACGTCGCGCGCCCGGCCAGGTACGTACCGTCTCCGCGACCACGCCCATCCACCGGCTCGGCGTCAGCACCGGGTCGAACCCGGGCATGTTCGCGCGGATCACCGGCCACCAGGAATCCGGCACGGGTGGGTGCCGCCAGCCAGCGGGGTCGGTGTTGTCCGGGGTGTGCGTCGGCACCACCAGCGTGCCGTCCGGGCCCAGCGCGTCGAGCAGCGCCTGGACCACCGCGACCGGGCCGCCGCAGACCCATCCGACCGCGCTGAGCGACGAGTGCACCAGCAGCACCGAGCCGCGCCGCACCCCGAGCGCCACCAGGTCCTTGGCGAGCGTGCTGCGCGTGTACGGCATATCGGCGTCGATCGACGCATCCTACCTGGCGGCGGTCTGCGCGAACCTCGGTACGCCGCCCATCGTGATCATCCGGACGAGCGTTGCGCTCACTCGGTTTCGGCGGTGAGGGTGCGGAGGTTCCCGCGTACCTTTTCGAGCAGTTCGACGAACGCGACCCGTTGGTCGGTCGCCATGCCGGCGGTGGCGGTCTCGGCGAGCGTGCGCCAGGCCGCCTCGATCTTCGGGATGACGGCGCGACCCTTGTGGGTCAACCGGATCCGGGTGGCACGCCGATCACCCGGTACGGGCTCCCTGACGAACCAACCACCCTGATCCAGGCGACTGAGACTGCGGGTCACCGTGGGCTGTTCCACGCCTAGCCGGGCGGCGATCTCGGAGATCGTCATACCGTCGGGCTCCTGACCGAGCAGCCACAGCAGCACGTCCTGCCCCGGGTGCAGGGCGAGCGCGTCGAGTACGTCGGCCTGCGCGCTGCGGTACAGCTTGGCCACCTTGACCAGCGCTTTGTTGGTGGCCAGGACATCCGTCAGTTCCACCCGGGCAGTGTACGAGTTGACGGGCCGGTGCCAACTGATCCATAGTCGACTAACCTATAGCCGACTATGGAGTTGTCATGGAAACCGGTTTGTCGAACAAGGTCGCCCTCGTCACCGGGGCCTCCGGGGCCATCGGCCGTGCCACCGCCCTGCGCCTGGCGGCCGATGGCGCCTCCGTCGCCGTGTCCTGGTACACCAACCACAACAGCGCCCTCGACGTGGTCGAGGCGATCACGCGAGCCGGCGGCCGGGCCTGCGCCATCCACCTGGATCACCACTCTCTGACCGCCATGCCCGGCATCATCGAGGAGATCGCCGAACGACTCGGACCGGTCTCCGCCCTGATCGCCAACGCCGTGCAGTGGCCCTCCTTCGACACCGACGAGATCGGTGGGCTCACCACGTCGCTGGCCGTCAACACCGTCGGTCCGCTGGCACTGATCGATGCGGCGCTGCCAGCCATGCGCGCCACCGGCTGGGGACGCGTCGTCGTCGTGTCGACCGACATCGTCGCGCAGCCCATGGCGGGGCCACTCGCCTACGCCACGGCAAAGGGCGCGCTGGAGACCGCCGCGCGGGTGCTCGCCGTCCGGGAAGCCCGCCACGGCATTCTGACGAACATCGTGCGCCCCGGCTTCACCCTCACCGACAAGGCACTGACCGCTCCGTTCCTGGGGCCGGAAGCGGTCGCCACCGAGTCGGCGAAGACCCCAACCGGCCGCATCTGCACCCCCGAGGACGTCGCCACCGCCGTCACCTACCTGGCCTCGGCGGCGAACGGTCACGTCAACGGCCAGACGGTGTCGCTGGCCGGTGGTCGGGAACTCGTCCGCGGGTGACGCCGGCACGAACCACCGATGTCTGTACGACGACGTAGGCGGGTGGGAACGCCTCCGAACCCAGAACGGGCCCGAGACCGGACCCGACGTGGACGACGAGCGCGACGCCACCAACTTCTCGTACGTCCCCTGGGGCGACGTCGCGCGGGCACTGTCGCTGACCGTGGACACCCGGGCCGGAAACGACCCTCGCCAGCGTTGACACCCACGACGTCGGAGCGACCCGCTCGCGGCAGCTTTCGTAGAAGCTACGACGGCAGCCAGGCAAAGCGGATGTCCGGTGCCTTCTCCTCGTTACGCGACCCGTCGGTCGCCTCAACCGGAACGAAGCCGTGCCGACGGTAGAACCGCTGCGCGCCGGTGTTGGTCGCGAACGTCCACAGCTGAAGGCCCTCCGGCCGACGGGACTTGGCAAGCTCGATCAGTTGAGAGCCCAACCCACGACCGGTCCAGGCGGGATCGACATAGAGCTGGTCGATCCAGTGGCCGTCCAGCACCAGCACGGCCAACGGCAGTTGGTGACCATCCTCCGTCAGCCACACTTCCCGTTCAGCGATGACGACGCCCCTGACCCACTCCCGGATCTCCGCCTCCGAATGCACGGCCGCGGGAATCGCGCCGACCGCGGCACGGCGGGCAGCGATGAGCAGGTCGGCGACTGCCCGCGCATCCTCGGCACCAGCACGACGAGATGCTGCCGAGCCCAGCGACGGGGCATCAGACGGGCCCATCGGCTGTTCGCCTCCCACATCGTTGTCACCGCCGCAGCGGTGTCATGAGTAAACGCGGGTGCGGGCAGACCGGCAAGAGCAGTAGCGTCCCGGCCCATGACCTCGGACGCTTTCGTACCAGCCGGCTTCACCCCGCCGACATCGCTGATCACCGACCGGTTCCGCCTCGAACCGTTGGGCCCGCAGCACAACGTGGCGGATCACGCCGCCTGGATGTCGAGCATCGAGCACATCCGCACCACGCCTGGATACCCGGACGGCAACTGGCCACCTGTCAGCGGCATGTCGCTGGAGAAGAACCTCTCCGATCTGCGCCGTCACGCTGACGACTTCACCAGGGGCACCGGGTTCACCTTCACCGTCCTCGACCCGGTCGACAGCGACGTCATCGGCTGCGTCTACCTTTACCCGTCGGCCTCTGAGGAGTACGACGTCACCGTCCAGTCCTGGGTGCGGGCCGACCGGGCGGACCTCGACGAGCCGCTCGCCACCGCCGTCGCCAACTGGATCGCCACCGACTGGCCCTGGACGTGCCTGGACCGGTGCGGCCGCTGAGGACAGCTACCGGCTCTGCTACCTGCGCGGCCCGGCGGGCATCATGGTCGCGCTCGCCGAACAGATCAGGTGAGCGGCCTCCAGTTCCGGCTGCGGCCGGTGAGCCCGAGAACCCGGTCGAGCAGCGGAGCGTCGGCGGGCTGGGTGATCGACGGCCCGAACAGGCCGGGGGTGCCGTCGCTGCTGGCCTGTTGGGACACCAGGCGATGGACCGTGTCGAGGGTCTGGTCATCGATGTCGTACGGCTGCCCGGTCGCGATGGCGAGATCCCATCCGTGGACGACCAGTTCGTCCAGCGCGACGACGCCCATGATGTCGGCCGGCAGCCGCACCCCGCCGACCGCGGTCTCGCCCGTCCGGGCGGCCGGCGCGCGCCAGGCGGCAACCAGCTCGTCGAGCTGCACCGGCAGTCGGCTGCGCCACTGGGGGTCGAGCCTGTCGACGGAGGGGTCACCCGGACCGTTCGGCGCGGGATCCGGCCCCTTCTCGGCGGCCGTCCGGAACGCGAGCGTCAGCCCCATGAGATGGTCGAGCAGGTCGCCGACCGTCCAACCCTCGCACGGAGTGGGATTGGCAAGCTGGTCGTCGGTAACCCCGCGCAGCAGCGCCTTCAGCGCGCGGGCCGCGGGCTCGAGATCCGGGCTGCCGTTACTGTCGATCATCTCTGCTCCTTCGTCGCGAACACCTCCGCACGCTACGCTCCGGGACCGACAGACATTCCGTGACGACGGTCGGTCACTGGGTGCCGGGGGCGGCGGCGCGCCACTGGATCGGAGTCACCCCGTGTTCCGCGCGGAAGCGTTTGATGAAGTAGCTGACGTCGGGGTAGCCGCTCCGGCGGCTGATCGTGGCCACGGTCAGGTTGGTGTCGGTGAGCAGCACGCGGGCCTGTTGCATGCGGCGCTGCGCGATCCACTGCTGGACGGTCCGGCCGGTCTTACGGCGTACCACGGTGGTGAGATGTCCGGCGGTGAGCGCCAGTTCGGCGGCGACATCGGCGAGCGAGATGGGTTCCTGGTAGCGCCGCTCGATGACGTCGAAGACGGCCGCGAGCATCGGCTCGTCCGCCGATCGCAGCTGGTCGGCGACGCCGGTCGGCAACCGGGCCGCGGCCACCAGCAGCAGGGTCAGGTGGGCGAGGGCGGCCTCCTGGTGCCCGTCACGCCGGGCGCGCAGCTCGGTGTCCAGTGCGGCGAAGCGCTCGACCCAGCCCGCCCGGTCGGACGGTGGGATGCGCAGCCGCTGTGCCCGGTCTGTGCCGTGGGCGAACGGGAGGAGCAAGGGGTGTGACCGCCACGACGAGTAGGCCCCCGACCTTCCGGGCCGCACCACGTCGGTCGGGAACCACACCGTCCATCCGTCGGTGACCGTCGTCTCGATCGGGTCGAGGAGGGAAACGACCTGCCCTGGCGCGATGACGAACAGGTCCCCGTCGGTCACCGTCCACCTGCGGCTGTCGATCACCAGCCTGCCGTCGGCGCGGTGCGCGTAGAAGAGCACCAGGAAGTCGTGGGTGTGGGCACCGCTGGCGGCCGGGCCCGGAATCGGCGTGCCCTGTGGGACACGGGCCACGGCGATAGGGGCGAGGCCGGGCACCCGACCGAACCCGATGACCGGCACGCCCTGCCCGGTCACCCCGACGGCACTGGGGGCTGGAACCAAAATTCGTCGCATCCGGTCCACAGTTGCGCCATTGTCCACGGTGTCGTGCTCCATGACGCTGAGAGTACGACCGAACTTCATCTGATATCGGAGCGTCACATGACCGGACAGTCCCACCGCACCGACGCGCAGCAGTATCTGCCCGGCATGGGCAAGCACTGGCTGCTTCCGCTCTACGATCCGTTCTCCCGTCTCGTCGGGGTCGGGCGTATCCACGGGCAGCTGATGGACCGGGCGAACCTCCGGTCCGGTCAGCGGATCCTGGAGATCGGCTGTGGTACCGGCAACCTGCTGACCGCGCTCGGGCGTCGGGTACCGGACATCGACGCGCTGGGCATCGACCCGGACCCGGCCGCGCTACGCCGTGCCCGCCGCAAGGCCGCCCGGCACGGGCTGCCGATCCGGTACGAGCAGGCGTTCGCCGGCGCGCTGCCGCTGCCCGACGACAGCGTCGACCGGGTGCTGTCCGCGTTCATGCTGCACCACCTGGACGACGAGGAACGCGCCCGGGCGCTGCGGGAGGTCAGGCGGGTGCTGCGGCGCGGCGGTGAACTGCACCTGCTCGACATCGACGGCACACCGTCGGGCCGACGTGGCGGAAAGGCGCACCGCATCGCCCGGGTGGCCGCCAGCCTCCCCGAGCGGGTGCTGGCCGCGCTGGGCGACGCCGGCCTGACCGGCGTCGCGAGCAACGGCGGGGGTAAGGCGTGGTTCGGCCGCTTCGCCTGCTACCGCGCCGAGGCACCCTGAGGCCAACGACACCGGCCGTCGCCGCAGTTCGGCGTCGCCGAGGCCCGGCTCAGTGCAGGGGCCGGCCGTGCGCGTCGGGAACGCCGGACTTGCGGTGGAAGTAGGCGTTGATCTGGTCACGCCACTCCCGCGCGCAGCGCAACTGCTCGTCGAGGCGCTCGGTCACTCGGGCGTGCACCGCCGCGTCCACCAGGCCGACCAGCGACTTCCACCGCAGGCAGGCCGCCTCCACCTCGGCCACCCCGTCGAAGTGGGTGTCGTAGATGTGCTGGATGACGGTGCGACCGCTGTGCAGCACATGCTCGTACGGCACGTGGTGGAAGAAGAGCAGCACCTCGTCGGGGCAGGTCTCCGGGGATTCGTACACCCGGGACCAGGGCCGCGGGTACTGGCCGGTGAAGCCGGTGCCGGTCGCCCGGGTACGGTCCACGCCCACGCCGTCGCGGTCGGCGAAATGGTACGTGCCCCACCGGCTGTACTCGTAGCCGTCGACATCGGGGCCGTAGTGCAGGCCCGGCCGCACCATGAATCCCACGCCCAGCGGGGCGGTGTAGCGCTCGTAGGTGCGCCACGAGTCGTCCATGATCTCGTGCAGGGTGCGGCGGAGCAGATCCGGGTCGGCGCTGGTGTCCGGGTGGAACGTCAGCTCGATCCACTCGTCGAGCAGCTCCGCCGGTCGCAGCCGCGGATCCCAGGCCAGCCGGCCGAACGCGTACAGGTTGGCCTGGGCCAGCGGATGCCCGGTCCAGAACGGGTCGTCGCCCACGTTGGAGACGGCGACCAGGCCGCCACCGTCGGCGGCCACACCGGCGACGGTGTCTCCGTCGTCGCCCCAGCCGAACCGCAGCACCTCGCTCCACCAGGGAGCCAGATAGCACACGTGCCGCTGCTGGCCGGTGTACTCCTGCGTCACCTGGAACTCCACCGCCATCCGGGTGCCGGGCATCGCGGTGATCACCGGGGAGACGGGTTCCCGGGTCTGGAAATCCATCGGGCCGTGCTTGACCTGCACGATGACGTTGTCCCGAAAGCGGCCGTCGAGCGGGGCGAAGTGGTCGAACGCCGCCCGGGCCCGGTCGGTGGTGCGGTCGCGCCAGTCCTGCCGGTGGTTGTAGACGAAGGCCCGCCAATGCACCACGCCGCCGTGCGGAGCCAACGCGTCGGCGAGCAGGTTCGCCCCGTCGGCGTGGTCACGGCCGTAGCTGAACGGGCCCGGTTGGCCCTCCGAGTCGGCCTTGACCACATAGCCGCCGAAGTCGGGGATGCGGGCGTACACCGCCCGGGTGGTCTCCGCCCACCAGGCCCGCACCGCGTCGTCGAGGGGATCCGCGGTGGGCAGGCCGGCGAGGACGACCGGCGCGGCGAAGGTGACCGACAGGTGCACCCGGATGCCGTACGGGCGAAACTCGTCGGCGAGTTCGGCGACGTCGTCGAGCCGCTCGGTGAGCAGCCGCGCCTCGGTGGCGTGGACGTTTACGTTGTTCACCGTCACCGCGTTGATTCCCACGGCGGCCAGCAGGCGCGCGTACGCCCGCACCCGCCCGCGGTCCCGCCGGGGCTGGCCGGCCTGCCAGAAGATCGAGCCGCCGGCGTAGCCGCGTTCCACCTGCCCCATCACCGGGTGCACGTCGACGTTGTCCCAGTGGTCGAGCATGCGACGGCGCATCGCGGGACGGTACGGCTGGGCCGCGTACGGTGTGCCGAATGCCGTTTCACCGAGGCGGATCAGGTGGAACAGCCCGTAGAGCAGCCCGGCCGGCTGGTCGGCGAGCAGCACCGTGACCTCGCCGTGGCGGCCCAGGGCGTAGCCTTCCGCGCCGAGCGGCCCACCGGCTGCCGTTTCCAGGTCGGCCAGGGCGGCGTCGAGCTCGGCGGGTCCACCGTCGCCGACGGCCGGGACCAGGGCGAGCACCAGGCTCGGCGGCGGCCCCTCCGCCTTCCGCCGGACGCTGCCGCCGTGCTCGGCGCAGGCCCGCTCGACCTCGGCGACGACCGTGTCGATGAGCCCTGCGGTACCGACTACGAGACAGTGCCGGGAGCCGATGGCGCGGAACGCCTCGGGCGGCAACCAGGCGGGGTGGACGTCGGTCGGGGCGGGGGCGGTCATTGCGCAGATCGTAACGATCCCACCAAACACGTCAAGATACTTCCGGAAGTTCCGGTCACCGGTGGGCCCGCCGCACGAGCGTGCCCACCGGCTTCTACCAGGACGCTGACGCCGTACCCGTCAGTCTGGTTCGACGGGCAGCCACAGCTCACAGGTGGCGGTGCTGAAATCGGCCGCACGATCGAGGATCGCGACGATCGACGGACCCGGCCGTAGCCGCCAAGGGTTCGACGGGAACCATTCGGACGCGGTCGCGGCCCAGGTCTGTTGCAGTTGCTGCGGGTACGGTCCGGCGGTGCGGAAGACCGCCCACGTCCCGGCCGGCGCCTCGATGCGGTCGAGGTCGCTGGGGACCGGGGTGTCGCGGCCGACGGCGACCCCGTGCAGGTAGGTCAGCTCGGTGCCCTCGACGGCGTCGGGATCGACGTCGTCGGTGACCTGGAGCAGACCACCGGGCTCGGTGTCGCCGAGTTCCTTGAGCCGCTGGTGCTCCTCGGCCGGCAGCGCGGCGACGTGCCGCTGGATGTGCGGGTTGACGCCGTGGTGGATGAGCGGAACCCGGGTGGCGTGTCCGATGAGCCGGAACGCGGGTCGGTCGACGATGCGGGTGTCCACGGGGACGCTCCCTTCGACGGTCAGGCGGAACCTGAGCTGTGGTTGGCTACGCAGGGGGCCTCCGTCGCGGCGTACCTCACCGGGGCCGACGCCGTGGACGGCCCGGAACGCCCGGCCGAACGCCTCCGTGGAGCCGTACCCGTACCGCACCGCGATGCGGAGCAGGTCGTCCTCGCCGCGGACGACATCGGCGGCGGCGACGGTCATGCGCCGCCGGCGCACGTACTCCGACAGCGGCATGCCGGCCAGCGACGAGAACATCCGGCGCAGGTGGTACTCGGTCGTGCCGAGTGCCCGGGCTGCCCCGGTGACGTCGAGTTCCTCGGTGAGGTGCTCCTCGACGAGGTCGACGAGCCGGTTGAGTGCCGAGATCATGAGGCCTCCTTCCGCCGTCAAGACTGGCCGGCGCGCCCCGCGTCGCGCCCGATCGTCCTGGCCCGATCCGATCATCCGGGAGCCGACGGCTGCACCGGACGCGTTCGTTTGGGACGCCGGTGGGCGGGTAGACGCCGGATCCGCGGCGAAAGGGGTACGGCGAGGTGGACGACGAGCAGTTCATCGACTCCGTGGCGGAGCGCACCGGGACCTCGGCCGAGCAGGCGACCGCCATCGCCCGAGCCACGCTGACCACGCTGGCGGAGCGGATCGACGGCGGCGAGGCGCGCGATCTCGCCGGCCACCTGCCGGAGGGGCTGCGGGCGTACGCGTTCGGCCCGCATGAGGACGCCGAGCGCTTCGGCCTCGACGTGTTCGTGCAGCGGGTCGGTGGGCGGGCGGACGTCGACCCCGACCTGGCGACCGCCGGCATCCGCGCGGTCCTCGACACCATCCGCGAGGCCGTGGAAGCCGGTCAGTACGACGATGTCATCGCGTTCCTGCCCGCGGAGTTCTGGCAGGTGGCCAACCCGGCCCCGCAGTACGACGCACACCGCGACCGGGGCTGACCGCCGGACGTCACCGGAGCGCGACGCGTTCCACCACCGGCTCCAGGTACACCGGCAGGTTGTCGCCGGCCTGGGCGACGAACATGGCCACCTCGTACGCCATGTCGCCGACCTCCGCGTCGCCGTCGATCCCGACGGCGAGGACGGCGCCGTTGCCGGTGGTGGCGTGGAACAGGAACGCCCGGGACATCTGCACCACCACCTGGTGCAGTTCGCCGTCCCCGCAGACCCGTGCGGCGGCCAGGCCCAGCGCCTGAAGACCGCAGACCATGCTGGACAGTTGGCTGGCGAGTTCGTCGTCGATGCCCCGCGAGGCGCCCAGCAGGAGGCCGTCCGGGGAGAGCACCACCGCGAACTGGGCACCCGGCACACGGTCGACGATGTTGTCGAGCGCGCGGCCGAGGTTGTCGGCGGTGGCCACCGCAGTAGTCATGGCACATCCTCTCGTTGGCGGAGCCGGCGGATGAGGGCCGGTCCGAGGCTCAGTTCGCGGCCCGTCGGGGCCACGGCTGTCCGTTCGTGGTGTACGACGGGTCAGCCAAAATGGTTCGAAGCAGGGCCAACAGGTCGGTGCGGTTGGCGCAGTTGAGCCGCGATCGCATCCGGGCCACGTGGTGCTCCACAGTCTTGGCGGAGATGAACAACCGATCCCCGATCTCCCGATAGGTGAGACCGGCGACGACAAGTTCGGCCACTTCCCGCTCCCGGTCGCTGAGCCGGGGCGAGACGGTGCCGGCCGCCGGCTTGCGGTCCTCGGCGGCGGACCGGCCCTGAAGCGCCCGTGCGCAGTCGAGCAACGCCGTCATCGCCCGCCGGTCGGCGGTGCGGATGGCGGCCTGCCCGGCCAGCCGGGCACCGTCCCAGCACAGGCCGGTGTCGTGCAGGCCCCGAGCGGCGGCCTCCACCCGGACCGGATCGACGGTGCCGCGCAGCACCTCCAGCCAGCACTCGGCCGCAGCGGCCACCACGGCGGCGTACCGGCTGTGGCCGGCGGCGGCGAGCAGCGCGCTGACGTGCTCGTCGGCGGCGACCGGGTCGTCGGTGAGGATCGCCGCATGCAGCCCGCTCCAGTGCAGCGGCGTACGCCACAGCGGCGGATCGGCCAGGCGGCCGAGCAACTCGTGGGCGGCCCGCAGGTAGGGCTGGAGGCGACCCAGGTCACCCAGGCGGGCACCGGCGATGGCCAGCTCGCCCAGCGGCAGCAGCGTGAACAGGTCGACCGGATGGCGGACCACCGCCTCCAGCGCCGGCACCCAGCCACGCTGCAACGCGCCGAGGTCGCTCGCGCGCCGGGCGATGCCCATGGTCAGCCCGGCGGCGAAGAGCAGGTCGCGGGACTCCAGCCCGGCACCGGCGGTCGCCTCGGCGAGTTGTTCACCGGCGGCGGCGATCCGCCCCCGCGCCATCAGGATCCAGGCCCGCAACAGCCGGTGTCGGCCGGTCAGCAGCGGCCCGCCGATGCCGCTGGCCAGAGCGCGGTCGAGGACCCGCTCGGCGATGTCCAGCTCACCACAGTGCACGGCGGTCAGCGCCGCCAGCGCGGCGGGGCTGTCCGGCAGCAGCACCGCCCGCCCGTCGGGTTCGAGCAGGGCCGCCGCCTGCACGAGAGTGGACAGGGCCGCCGACGGGGTGCCGTGGACACTTTCGCGTACCCCGTCGGCCATCAGCCGGGCGGCACCGGCCTGCAACGTCGGCGGGCTGTCCGGGACGGGCTCGGGATGGTCGGTGGAACGGGCGGTGGCGAGCGTGCCGACCGTGGCGAAAGCGTACGCGCTAACCCCACCGGACCAGCGGTACAGCTCCACGCTGCGGTCGGTCTGTCCGCGATGGGCCAGTGCGGTGGCGGCGACGAGCGCAGCCTCCGCCCGCTGGTCCGGCGGCGCGGTGGTGAGCAGCCGGTCGGCCAGTCGCAGCGCGAGGTCCAGGTCACCGGCGAGGGCGGCGGCGACCGCTTGCCGGACGCCGGTGGGGCGGCCGGCGGCGCCCGCCGCGGCGAACAGGTGCGCCGCCAGCGCCGGTTCGCCACCGAGGGCCTCCTCCGCCGCCGCCTCCAGGGTGGCGGCCGGGCAGTCACCGGCGACACCGGCCGCCAGCAGCGAGCGCACCAGCGGCAACACCGGTGCGCCACGGCTGAGCGCGAGTTCGCTGAGCAGATGCCAGACGACGGTACGGTCGGCGGCCGGGCTCAGCGCCGTCACCGCCCGCCGGACCAGCGGGGTGGGTCGGCCGTCGGCGCCGAGCAGCCCGGCGGCGCGGGCTTCGGCGACGAGGTCGTCGATCTCCGCCGGTTCGCGGTTCAGCAGTGGACGCAGCGCCTCGGCCGGCAGCGGAACGCCGGCGGCCAACGCGATCAGCAGCCGTCGCACGTCGGAGGAGAGGTGGTCCAGGTCGGGACCGAGGTGCAGGACCACCTGGCGAGGCGGTTCGGTCGGAACGCCGGTGGCCGTCTCCTGCTCGCGCAGCCCGTCGACAAGCCATCCCACGTGCCGAGGCACCCCGCCGGTCTGGCTGTGCACGAAGTCGACCAGGTCCGGGCGGCGGCCGAGGCGGGGCACGGCGGCGAGGTACGCGGCGGTGCGCGCCCGGGTGAACGGGGTGAGCAGCAGTTGGCGGCCCTCCCGACGCAGCGTGTCGATCAGCTCGACCAGCGCTGCCGGCCGGGGCCACGGTCGGTAGCTGATCGCGATGCGGTGCCGGCGGTCGGACACCAGCCGCCGCAGCGTACCCAGCCGGGCCTCGTCGAGCAGGTGCGCATCGTCGATCAACAGCACCGCGTCGGGGACGTACGCGTCGTCGGTGGCCGGCACCTCGCTATGGACGGTGACGCCGGCCCGGGCGTACCGACCGGCCAGTTCCTGAAGGTAGGTGGTGCGGCCGTGGCCGCCCGGTCCGGTCACCCCGAGAGCGAGCGGCGCGGCCGGGTCCGCGGTGATCGCGTCGAGCAGGTCGGTGGGTTCGGCGTCGAGGACCAGCGGGCTGTCCGCCACGGCGCTCGTCATCATGGCGGTCATCCTTCGTGTCCCCGGTTGCGGGCCAGCTTTCGGCGAGATCGCTTCGGCAGGTCGAGGGGTGGGTAGCGGATCGGCGGGCGGGGCGGTGGCTCCTCGCGGGGGGTCAGGTCGTCGGCCGGGCCCACGGGTGGACCGACGGTGCGCGCCATCGATCCGACGGACGCGGTCGCGAGGGCGGCGGGGGTGCCGACGGTCGCGGGTGGACCGGCCGGTGGCGGCGGGCCGGCCGGCAGCGGACGTGGGGACAGGATCCGGGTGCCGGCGGCGGCGGCACCGGCCGCCGCCGTGTTCTGCGGATCGGGCGCGGTCTCGACCGGAAAGCCGGCCGTGGCGAGCAGCTCGGCGACCAGCGGTACCCGACTGGCGCCGCCGGCCAGCAACACGCCATCGAGCTGCGCGGGTGCCAGGTCGGCGGCGCGGACGGCCTGCGCCAACAGTTCCACAGTGGCCTGAACCGCCGGCCGGATCAGCTCCTCGAACTCCAGCCTGGTCACCGGCACCCGGACGGGCCCGGTCGGCAGCGACAACGCCACGTCGGTCTGCGACCCGACGGTCAGCTCCCGTTTGGCCCGTTCACACTCGACGGGCAGCTGACGCAGAGCGGTACGGGCACCGGGGCCGGCGGTCGCCAGATCCCGGGCGAGCACGGATCGTACGTGCGCGGCCAGCGCCTCGTCGAAGTCGGCGCCGCCGAGCCGGGTGAGTGTCGCGGGGACGCCGACGGTCTCGTACCGGTCCCGGGCGTTGCGCCGGACCAGTGCGGTCTCGAAGGTGCCGCCACCCAGCGCGTACACGGCGGCGACCCCACCGGCGAAGCCCCGGGCGGCGTGTCCCTCCGCCACGGTGACCGTGCGGGGTAGCAGCGTCACCGCACCCAGGCCGTAGTCCCACAACGCGTTGTGCAGCAGGTCGCAGCGGTACCGTCCCCAGGACGCGGGATGACTGAGCACGATCATCTCGGCCGGCGCGCCCCTGGCACCGTGGACCTGATCGACCACGTGCGCGGCGAGCAACGCGACGAGGGTCTCCGGCCGGTACCGCTCACCGGCGAGCAGCAGCGGCACGTCGTCGCCGACCCGGCTCAGCACCCCCCGGGCGGTACGCTCCGATTCGCCACCCTCACCGAGGGTGAATGTGCCGTCGGTGGACAGCAGCAGCGTCGACGGCAACGGGCCCGGTCCGGGGTGCAGGGCGACCGGCTCGGGGTGACCCCAGTGCCCGTCGCGGTGCCGGGCGACCGCGGCGACGGTGCTGGTGTTGCCGATGTCGATCCCGAGCACGTAGGCCATCTGCTTTCTTCCTTGACCGCGTCGGCCGTGGGGGTGGGCCGGACAGGCCCACCGTTGCGGGCCGCCCCGGGGGACCCCGTGGGCTCCTACGTTCGTACCAGAGATCACTCCGGCATCAGGAGCCCCAACTTCGGCGGGCGCCGGTCCCCCACTCCCCCTAACGTACGAGAGCCCGGATGCCCCTAATCGGACGGGTCGGATTGCGGGATCGTCCCCGATGCCCGGACCCGGGCACCGCCCGTAGCGTCATCGGCGATCACCGGTCGTTGACGTTTCGCCGAGGAGAGAACCCCCAACATGGACCAGACCCTGCACGACTTCGTGCTCAACCTGCTGACCGACGCGGACGCCCGGTCGGCGTTCGACCTCGACCCGGAGGGCGCGCTGCGGGCCGCCGGCCTCGGTGACATCACGGCCGCCGACGTCCAGGACGTGGTGCCGCTGGTGGTGGACTACGCCCCGGTGCAGGGGCTCGCCCCGGTCGCCCCGGTGACCGGGCAACTCGGCCTCGACCCGCTTGTCGGTGACGCCACCGACGCGATCAGCCAGTTGCAGAGCGTGGCGCAGCAGATCAGCGTCGGCAGCTCCCACTCCGGGGTGGACGTCAAGGCCGGCGTGCTCGGCACGATCGCCGTCGACCCGTCGACGGTGACCGCGGGGGCGACCGTCTTCCCGGGAGTCGGCGTCGGCGTGACCCCCACCGGCGTGGGCGTGGATCTGTCCGGCGTGAACGATGTGGCCGACACCCTCGACGCGGACGTGGTGGCCCCACTCGACCGCACCACCGAGCCGGCGCTCGGTGACGTCACCGGCGCGGTGGGTGACCCGGTGTCCGCGGTGAACGGGACCAGTTCCGGACTGCTGGACACCACGTCCGGTCTGCTTCCCGGCACCACCAGTCAGGTCGGCGATCTGGTCGGTTCGCTTGGTGTCGGTGACACCCTGGGCGGGCTCGGCCTGACCGGCGACACCGGCGGCGTGGTGCCGTCGCTGGACCTCGACTCCACTGTGGGCGGTGTGACCGGGCAGGTCGATGGCCTGTTGGGCGGCGTCACCGGGACCGTCACCGGCGGCACGAAGGGGTTGTTGGACGGCGGGGTCAGTGGTTCGGTGAGCGGGGACACGGCAACCCACGGCGAGGCCTCCACCTCGACCAGCGGGGTGCTGGGCCTCACCGACGGTCTGCTCTGACACCCGCCAGCGGGCGGGGTCGACACCATCCGGTGCCGGCCCCGCCCACTTCTCGCACTTGATAATTGAGCCGAATTCAGCACACTTGGTGCGGTGATGGCGGGAATCTGGCTCGACGCGCTCGACGACATCGCCCGCACGTGCCAGGAACATGGTCGGGGTGATCTGCTTCAGGCGGTCCGCCTCAAGCGCGCCCACCTGCTCGATCCGACGTTGACCGTGCTGGTGGTCGGCGAGCCGAACCAGGGCAAGAGTCAACTGGTCAACGCGATCCTCAACGCACCGGTCTGCCCGGTCGGCGACGGAACCACCACAGTGCTGCCGACGGTGCTGCGGCACGCCGAGGTCGCCTCTGCGACGGTGGTGCAGACACCACTCACGAGACCGGGAACGCCGCCGGCCGCCGACCCGCCGGCCGTGCAACGGACGCCGGTGCCGACCGACCAGATCGCCGCCGGGGTCGGTGGCAGCACCGGCCGGCTGCCCGGCGGCGGCCCCGCGTACATCGAGATCGGCCTGCCCCGAGCGCTGCTCGGCGCCGGCGTGGTGCTTGTCGACATGCCGGGCGGCGGTGACCTCGCCGCCGTGGGCGCCGGCGCGCCGGTCGCCGCCCTGGCCCGCGCGGACACCGTGCTGCTGGTCACCGACTCCACCCGGGACCTGGCGGTCAACGAGCTGAACATGTTGCTGCACCTCACCCGGTCGCACTCCAACGTGGCAGTGGTACAGACCAAAACGGACCTGGTGCCGGACTGGCGGGCCGTGGCCGACCGCAACCGGCGGCACCTGGCTGACGCCGGGGTACCGGCCCCCTTGGTCCCGGTGTCCGCCGCGCTGCGCCTGCACGCTGCCGCCACCGGCGACCACGCGCTCAACGCGGAGTCCGGCTTCCCGGCGCTGATCGCCCTGCTCCGGCGACACCTGGCCGCCAAGCCCGACACCCTGGCCCGGGCCGCCGTGGTGCTGACCGCGCGCACCGTGGTGGAGCAGCTCGCCGCCCCGCTACGGGCCGAACTGACCGACCAGCGCTCGGCCGAGGAGTCCGCGCCGATGGCCCGGCTGCACGCGGCGCAACGGGAGGTCGACGAGCTTCGGCGGTGCGCCACCCGCTGGCAGAACACGTTGACCGACGAGATGGCCGATCTGATCTCCGACATCGAGCACGACCTGCGCGACCGTACCCGGCAGATCCTGCGGATGGTCGACGAGGCGTTCGAGACCGCCGACCCCCTTGTGGCATGGGACGCCGTGGCGCAGTGGCTGGAGGAGAGCCTCGTCGAGGCGGCTGCGGCGAACCGGCGGTGGCTGGTGCAGCGGTGCGACTGGATCGCCCGGCGGGTCGCCGAGTCGTTCGCCCGGTACGGCCACGGGTCGCTGCCACCGTGGCCGCTGACCGCCTCGGCGGAGTACGGCGCACCCGTGCCGGAGCTGGAACGTCCCAATGTCGACCGGTTCACCGTCGGCCAGAAGATGTTCACCGGCATGAAGGGCTCCTACGGTGGGCTGCTGATGTTCGGCCTGGCTCTGACCCTGGCCGGCATGCCGATGATCAACCCGATCTCGATCGGCGCCGGTGCCCTGTTCGGCGGCAAGAGCATCCGCGACGAGGGCAAACAGTTGCTGCGCCGTCGGCAGGCGACGGTCAAGGCGGCGGTACAGCGGCACGTCGACGACTTCTTCATCCAGGTCAGCAAGGACAGCCGGGACGCGGCCCGCCGGGCGCAGCGGGTACTGCGGGATCACTTCGCCGCCCTGACCGACGAGTTGCAGACCGCCATCATCGAGTCGCTGCGCAGCGCCAAGGAGGCGGCCGACACCGACGCGGCGGCACGCGAGCGACGCCAGCGGGAGATCCAGCAACGGATGATCCGGCTGGCCGAGCTGTATGAGCAGGCGCAGCAGGTGACCGCCGCCCGCCCGGCGCCGCTGGCGCCGCTGGCATGACCGGCGGGCGACTGGACGCGGAGGTCCGGGACCTGCTGCACCGGGCGCTGCACGGCTACCGCGACAACCCCCGGGCCACCGAGCTGCTGCGGCACCAGTTGGCCCGCTACGACCAGCCGCTGCGGGTCGCCGTCGTCGGCGGGTGGCGCAGCGGCAAGTCGACCCTGCTCAACGCCCTGATGGGCGAGGAGGTGGCCCCGGTCGACGGGAGCGCCTTCACCTGGTACGAGGACGGGCCGCAGCCGGACGCCACCGGGTACTCCACCAGTCACCCCCCGCAGCGGCTGACGGTGCTGCGCTCCGGCACCGGGATGCGGGTCGACCTCACCGGTTGGCGCGCCGGGGAACTGCGCGACATCGTGGTGCGGTGGCCGGCACGCTCGCTGCGGCAGGTGACGTTGCTGGACACACCTGCGATCGGCGCAGCCGACGTGCAGGCAACGGATCCGGTGCTGGCGCGGGTGCTGCGGGAGGCCGACGCGCTGCTGTACCTGACCCGCGACGCCCGGGGAGCCGACCTGCGGATCCTGGGGGCGACCCGGGAGGGCGTGGTCGGGCAGGCCGCACCCGTCCACACGATCATGGTGCTGTCCCGGGTGGACGAATCCGGTGGTGGTCGGGTCGACGCGCTGCTCGGCGCCCGTCAGCTCGCCCGACGGGCGCTACGGGACCCGCACGTCGACTCGCTCTGCGTGACGGTGGTGCCGTGCAGCGGGCTGCTCGGCCTGGCCGGCCGGGTGCTCGGCGAGACCGAGTTCACCGCGCTGGCGGCCCTGGCCCGGGTGCCGCGCGCCGAGCTTGAGCCGTACCTCCTCTCCGCCGAGCGGTTCGCCCGCGGCGAGCCACCGGCCGGGTTGGACGCGGCCACCCGTAACGCGCTGCTGGAGCGGCTCGGCGTGGTCGGGATCCGCCTGGCGGCCACTCTCGTCCGCACCGGCTGCGACAACCGGGTGGCGCTGGCCGCCGAGCTGGTCCGTCGCAGCGGGCTCGGTGAGCTGCGCGAGTCGCTCAACCGCCTCTTCGTCGACCGCCGGCACGTGCTCAAGGCGCGGTCGGCGCTGACGGCGGTGGAGGCGCTGCTGCGGGACGAACCGGGTCCGGCCACCGGCGACCTGCTCGCCGCGCTGGAGCAGCTGCTCGCCGGTGCGCACGAGTTCGCCGAATCCCGGCTGCTGGCCGCGCTGCGGGACGGCCGGCTCGGGTTCGACGCCGAGCTGGCCGCCGAGGCGCGGCGGCTGGTCGGCGGGGACGGCGACGAACCGGCCGCCCGGCTGGGCATCGCGCCCGACGCGACACTGGCGTGGCTGTGGGAGACCGCCGCCGAGGCACGCTGGCGGTGGCGCGAGCATGCCGAGGATCCCGGAATCGCGCTGCCACAGCGGCGGGGCGCGCAGGTGGTGGCCCGCAGCTGCGAGGGTCTGCTCGCCGACCTGGCCGCCGCCCACGCCCGCTAGCTGGAAGTCCCTTGCCGCCTGCGGCGGGCCTCGGCGACGACCGGCCGCGTCGGGGATCGACGATGTCGGGTCAGGCGGGCCGCGCGGGAGCGTGCAGGCCCACCAGACCGGGCACGGCGGCGCGGCCGAGTTCCGCGCCGGTCACCGGATCCTGCCAGCACACCGCTGCCCGCTGGCCCAGGTAGAGGCGAGTGTCGTCCGGGCTGAGCAGGACGCCGGTGACCGGGTCGGCGGTGGCCCGCTCGGCGGTGACGGCGAGACCGGCCAGTTCCACGGCCCGTACGGCGGTGCCGGCACCGAGGAACAGCCGCTCGGTGGAGGCCGCCGCGAACGCCGGACCACTGCCAGCGCCGAGGGTGGCGACGCGGCGTACGGTCAGCTCCTCGGTGGAGATCTCCGCGACGGCGCCGGAGCCGACGTCGGCGACGTAGAGCCGGCCGCCGTCCGGCGCGATGGCCATGGTGTGGCCGTCGGCGGGTCCCTCCCCGAACGGGTGCGGCAGATCCACGCAGTACGCCCACCGCTGTTCCAGGTGCAGCGTGTGCACGAAGGCGTGCACGTCGCTGCCCGGCCGGCCGCTGATCCGGTCCCGGGTGTGCTGATGGTCGGGCTGGTGGGTGTAGAGCGTGTAGAGCACGGCGCGGTTCGGGGCCAGCACCGCCTGCCGTCCGTCACCACGCATCTCCTCCTCCGCGCCCTCCGGCACCGGTGTCTTGGCCCGGGTGAGCAGCGGCCCGGTGACCCCGGTGGCGAGGTCGACCAGGCGTACCCGGTAGCGGTCCGGCGCGGCCGGCGGCAGCCACTCCAGCACGAACAGCCCGGCCAGGTCGTGGGTGAACGCCTCCGGCACCACGTTGCCCGGCAGCCGCAGCCGTTGCCGCACCCCAGCGGCGTCGGCGATCAACACAGGCGTCTCGGCACGTCCGGCGGGCCGGTCCCCGGTGGCGCTGAGGCGTTCGGTGGTGAGCGCCAGCCGGGTGCCGTCGGTGGAGGCGGTCTGCGGCACCCAGCGGCCCGGCAGCCGTACCCGCTCGGAAGCGTCGCCCCGGCCGGCGTCGACGCGCCACAGGTCGGTGTCGGCGCCGTTGGCGGCGGCCGTCCACACCAGCCGCCCGTCGGCGGTGGCCACTCCGGCGCCGATCCGCTGCCGGTCGGTGCCACGCAGCACGGTCAGGCCGCCGTCGAGGGTGACGAGCAGTGGGTCCGGTAGCGGGTCGGCGGCGGCCGGGGTCGGCTCGCAGCCGACCAGGGTGGCGGCGCCGGCCCCGGCCAGGGCGGTCAGCAGGGTACGCCGCGAGAACGTCGTGTTCGCCATCATGACCCGGTGACACCGGCGGGCCGTCCCGGGTTCCCACCCGGCGCGATGGAACCTCGTCGGCACGAGCGGTGTCAGTAGGGGTGATCCCACCGGAGGTAGCCCTGGACGACGAGCAGTTCGTCACCCGCGCGCAGGCAGGTGACCTGGCGGCGTACGAGTCCCTGGTCGCTCGGCACACCGCGGCCGCGTACCGGACCGCGGTGCTGCTCGGCGCGGGCTCCGATGCCGAGGACGTCATCCAGGAGGCGTTCGTGAAGGGGTACCGCAAGCTCGACCGTTACCGCGGCGACTCGTCGTTCCGCTCCTGGCTGCTGGCCATCGTGGCGAACGAGACACGCAACCTGCACCGCAGCCGGGAGCGGCGCAACGGCCTGGCGCTGCGTGCGGCGCGGGTGGCGTCGGGCTCGGAGATCGTCGAGGACGACGCCGTCGGCGCGGTCCTCGCCGGGGAACGCCGCGCCGCCCTCGTGCGGGCACTGCGGTCGCTGCCGTCGCGGGACCGGGAGGTGATCGTCTGCCGGTTCCTGCTGGATCTGACCGAGGACGAGACGGTCACCATGCTGGGCTGGCCCCGGGGCACCGTGAAGTCGCGCACCTCGCGGGCACTTGGGAAACTGCGCGGCCTGCTCGCCGTCGAGGAGGTCAGCCGTGGATGATCTGGAGCGGGAGCTACGCGACCTGTCCGGCTGGCTGTCGACCCCCGAGCCACCGGACGTCACGGCCCGGGTCCGTGCCCGGCTGATCACCGCACCACGCTCCCGCCGCGTCGCGGTCCGACGGCGCTGGCGGTACGCGCTCGCGGCGGCGCTCGCAACGCTGCTGGTGATGCTGCCGTCGGGACGGGCCGCACTCGCCGACGCGATGGCGGGCCTGCTGCGCTTCGCCGGCGTCACCATCAGCACCTCGCCCGACCGGACGGCACCGACCGGCGTCCCGTCACCACCGCCGGGACAGCGCACCGCCACCCTCGACGAGGCGCGCCGGTTGGTGCGCTTCCCGATCCGGACGCCGGCCGTGCTGGGTCCGCCCGAGCAGGCGCTGCTGGCCGACCCGGACGGCACCGGCGCATACCGGGTGGCGAGCCTGCTCTACCGGGCCGGCGCCCTGCGCCTGGACACCTTCGACGGCCGCCTCGATCCGGTCTTCTTCAAGCAGGCCGGCGGGTCGGACGCCGAGTGGACGCAGGTGGGCGCGGCCGAGGCGATTTGGCTCGGTGGCCCGCACCCGGTCTCCTACGTGGACCGCGACGGGATCACCCACCAGGCGAGCGCCCGCCTCGCCGCCGCGACGCTGATCTGGGCGGACTCCGGGGTGACGTATCGGTTGGAAGGCGATCTGACCATGGCCGAGGCGGTGATGATCGCCACCACCCTGGCGTGACACCGCAGGGTCGATTTGGCATTACGTGACGGTCGTACGCTGCTGGTGACAATTCCGCGCAATCATGCCTGTAAGCGTGATCAACCAGTGCCGCCAGGAGTTGCCTGGCGCCTCCATCCGCCCGTGGTTCGGTATCGCCTTCGTAACGGGCCCACAACGATTCCTCGCGGGTGAGCCCGACGATGGCACCCGGAGTCCCTACCGGGATTTTTCCGGGACCAGGATGCGAGCTACCAGGTTGCCGAAGCGGTGCGGCGGGGCTCCCAGCCCAGCTTCCGGACGATTCGGACCCCGTAACCGACCAGTGTTTGTTAGCGCAAACAGCCTGTCACGCAGAGCCACGTTCGTAGCCGCCCTGCTACCGCCACCGATAAACCCGGCTGACCAGCGACGTCGTCACCCCCGACTTCAGGTCACGGAAGTTTCGGAAACGTGTCTTGTTTTTTTCGGACAAGTCTGCGACCGTTTTGGCCGTCGGTGGCCTGGGTCACTCCGAGGTTGATCGCGAGGTGACCGCGAGGCGAGCCCGGACCAGTGCCTGTCGACAGGAAACACCCCTTCGGCGCCGCCACGGCGCACGTGCTGGCCTTCGGCTCGTTCGCAGGGTTGTTTCAGGTTGGCGGACTTGGCAGAGAGGAAGATTGATGAGGGCGAGAAAACTACTGGCTGTGTCGGTAGCCCTGGCGACGGGCGTCCTGGCGACGGCGGCCTGCGGCGGCGACGACTCGGACGGTCGTAACAGCGACGGCTCGGTCACGATGAGCTTCTGGCACAACGCCAGCACCGGGCCGGGCAAGGCATTCTGGGAGAAGACGGTCGCGGACTTCGAGGCCGCCAACCAGAACGTGAAGATCGAGATTCAGTCAATCCAGAACGAGGACCTGGACGGCAAGCTCCAGACCGCCCTCAACTCCGGCGACGCCCCCGACGTGTTCATGCAGCGTGGCGGCGGCAAGATGGCCGCGATGGTCAAGGCCGGCCAGCTGATGGACCTCACCGACTCGATCACCGACGACACCAAGAAGGTGATCTCCGAGGGGTCGTTCACGGCGCAGACGATCGAGGGCAAGGTCTACGCGATGCCGGTGGCCGTCCTGCCCGGCGGCTTCTTCTACAGCAAGGACCTGTTCGCCAAGGCGGGCATCAACCAGCCCCCGGCCTCCCTCACCGAGCTTCAGGAGGCCGTGACCAAGCTGAAGGCGGCGAACGTCCAGCCGATCGCCCTCGGCGCAAAGGACGCCTGGCCGGCCGCCTTCTACTACTACTTCTTCGCGCTGCGTGAGTGCAGCTCGGAGACCATCACCCAGGCCGGTCAGACGATGACCTTCGACGACCCCTGCTGGCTCAAGGCCGGTCAGGACGTGCAGAACTTCGCCGCGTCCGAGCCGTTCAACAACGGCTTCCTGACCACCTCCGCTCAGCAGGGCGCCGGCAGTTCGGCCGGTCTGCTCGCCAACAAGAAGGCGGCGATGGAGCTGATGGGCGCCTGGAACCCCGGCGTCATCGCCTCCCTGACCCCGGACCAGAAGCCGCTGCCCGACCTGGGCTGGTTCCCCTTCCCCAGCATCGAGGGCGGTGCCGGTCAGCCCGGCGCGATCCTCGGCGGTGTCGACGGCTACTCCTGCTCGGCCCAGGCTCCCAAGGCCGAGTGCACCGCCTTCCTGAACTACATCGCGAAGACCGACGTGCAGAAGGCCTACTACGAGGCGTTCAACGCGCCGCCGGTCAACAGCGAGGCCCAGGCCGCCGTCACCGAGCCGCACCTGCAGTCCATTCTCGCCGCCTACAACCAGGCGCCGTTCGTCTCGCAGTGGCTCGACACGGTCTACGGGCAGAACGTCGGCAACGCCCTGAACACCGCTGTGGTGAACATGCTGGCCGGCAAGGGGGACCCGCAGAGCATCGTCGACGCGGTCAAGGCCGCCGCCAAGAGGGCGCAGTAGTCCGAACGCCATGTCTGAAACGCAACACGAGAGCGTACGGCTCGCGCCGGACCCGTCACCGGGTCTGACGAAGGTCGGGGGTGACACGCCGGTCGTGTCGCCCCCGGCCCGGCGCCGCCGACGCAAGGGCATCGGCTGGCCGGCCCGGCTGGAAATCGCGCTGATGACGGGGCCGACACTTATCGTGTTCCTGTCGTTCGTCATCCTGCCCGTGGCCATGGCCGCCTACTACGGCTTCTTCAGCTGGCAGGGCTACGGGCCGGCTGAGGACTTCGTCGGATTCCGCAACTACCTGCTGATCTTCGAAGACAGCACCTTCATCGACGCGCTGCGCCACAACGGCATCATCGTGGTGCTGTCCCTGCTGCTCCAGGGGCCGGCGGCCATCCTGCTCGCCCTGCTGCTGAACCGGCAGATGTGGGGGCAGACGCTGATCCGGGTGCTGGTCTTCATCCCGTACGTCATCGCCGAGGTGGTCGTCGGCACCGGCTGGAGCCTGATGCTGCACGGGGAGGGCGTGGTCAACGCCGTCCTCGAGAAGATCGGGCTCGGCTGGCTGCAGAACGACTGGCTCTCCGATCCGAAGATCGCCATGTGGACGCTGATGGGCATCCTCACCTGGAAGTACATCGGCTTTGCCGTCATCCTCTTCCTCGCCGGGCTACAGGGCATCCCGGAGGAGCTGACGGAGGCCGCGGCGATCGACGGGGCGTCGTACTGGCAGATCCAGCGACGCATCACACTGCCGCTGCTCGGGCCGACGATCCGCATCTGGGCCTTCCTGTCGATGATCGGCGCCCTGCAACTGTTCGACCTGGTCTACATCATCTGGGGCCAGTACGTTGCGGCGACGGCGGGGACGTCGACGATGGCCACCTACATGGTGGCCAACGGACGAAACGCGGGAGAGTACGGGTACGGCAACGCGGTCGCCGTGGTCCTGTTCTTCATCTCGCTCTTCGCGGCCCTGCTGTACCAGCGGTTCATCCTGCGCCGGGACACCGAGGGCGCGATCACCGGAGGGAGGCGCTGATGGCCGTGACCGCCGTAGCGGGGCGCCGGGCGCCGCGCAGGTCATCCCGGTCCAGGAAGCCGTTCAGCTGGACGGACCCGTCGGTGTACTTCATCGCGCTGCTGCTCATCGCGACGATGCTGGCCCCGGTGGTCTACATCATCCTGGGCGGCTTCCGTACCAACGCGGAGATCACCACCGACCCGGCCGGGCTGCCCACCACCTGGCAGACCCAGAACTACCTCGACGTGCTGACCGGGAGCACCTTCTGGCAGCAGGTCTTCAACTCCACAATCGTGGCCCTGGCCACCACGGCGGGGGTGGTGACGCTCGGTCTGATGACCAGTTTCATCATCGCGCGCTACCGCTTCTGGGGGCGGGGGGCGATGTACGCGCTGTTCGCCGCCGGTCTGATGTTCCCGCTGACGGTGGCGATCACCCCGCTGTACATCCTGGTCAAGAACCTCGGGCTGATGAACACGCTGCCGGGGGTGATCCTGCCGCAGATCGGGTTCGGCATTCCGTTGACCATCATCATCCTGGTCCCGTTCGTACGGGCGATCCCCGACGAGATCCAGGAGGCCGCGTCGATCGACGGTTGCAGCCGACTGGGCTTCTTCTGGCGGATGGTGCTCCCGCTGGCCATGCCGGGCGTCATCACCGTGGCCATCCTGACCTTCATCCAGAGTTGGAACGGATACCTGCTGCCGCTGTTCATCCTGAACCGGGAGGAGACCTTCACGCTGCCCCTCGGCGTGCAGGCGTTCGCCTCGGAGTACTCGGTCGACACGGCCAAGGTCCTGGCGTTCACCTCTCTTTCGATGATCCCGGCGCTGGTCTTCTTCAGCCTGTTCCAACGCCGGATCGTCGGCGGGCTGACCGGAGCCGTGAAGGGCTGATCCGTCAGCGGAAGCGGCGGCAGTTCCTCGACGCGCCCGGCTCGCCCGGTCCAGACTCAGGTCTGACCGGGCGAGCCGGGCGCGTCGGCGCGTCGGGCGGTAGCGCCACCCCGGGCGGCGGGGGCTACACCCGGCCTTGCAGGACCGTGCCCATCCGCAACGCGACCTCCTTGCGCCGGCCCGAGTCACCGATGTCGGCCTTGATGCCGCAGAACTCACCGCTGCCGCACGGGAACCACAGCTCGCCATGGATCTCGTCGTAGACGGCCCCGTCGGCGGATCCGCTCACCGGTTCCCCGATCTCGGCCACCGCCTCGTACTCGTCCTTGGACAGCACCGACGCGTGGATCGCCTCACCACCGGAGGTCGCCGTCCACACGCAACCGCCGAGTTGGTAGTCGTGCTGCCCGCCGTCGTGCGCCCCGATCGCGTCCGCGACCTCGTCCGTGGTGAGGCGTTCACACTCCTCACCCTTCGGCTCGGTCAGCGACCCGGCGTCGTCGTCCGGCGCGGCACCGTCGACGCTGTCCGCCGCGCCCGGAGCCGCCCCCGGCGTCGAAGAACCTGAGCCGGCATCGCTCCCACACGCCACGAGCATGGCGAGCACCCCACCGACGACCGCAGCCTGGGCCAGCCTCCTGAGGATCTCCATAGGTCATCCCTCCGCCGCGGCACCGCTTGCCGCCGATGACCAACTTCAGCACGACCAGCCGAAACTTGAATCGGTAGATTCCCCCGGCTTTGCCGGGATCCGGCCGCGCTGTCAGGTGACGGGTGGGACGGCCAGCATCGCCAGCGGCACATGGTGCTGCCCGGCGTGGATGTCGTGGTCGCGCAGGCTGCCCTGCACCACCGGCCGCGGAAACGAGATCTTCACGACGTTGAGCGACGGAATCCGGTAGAACTGGACGTCCTGCGCCGGGACGCCGTAGAGGCGGGCGATCACCGAGGCGTCCAGGAACGCTGGATCAGCGACCACCGCGTAGGCGTCGGCGTCGCGGGCGAACACCTCCATCGTCACCCAGAACGGACCGGCGTTCTTGGACCGGACCTCCAGCGCGAGATCGGCGACCACGGTCATCGGTTGTCCTCCAGGCAGACGCGGAACAGGCTGGTCGGCGACGACACCTCGACGACGTGGTTGAGCACGAACTCGTACACCGCTCCGCGTTCCGTCTCGGCCGGTGACGTGGCGAAGGCGAGGCTGGGCAGGTAGTCCATGTCCGGCGTGGGCAGGTGCAGCATCAGCGGGTTGGCGACCTTCGCGACCGCGGTCGCGGTCGCCTGGTCCGCCGCACGCACCAGGAGCATCACGCCCGCCTCGCGGGGCGGGCCGGTGGCCGGGTCGAGGTCGCCGAGGATCGCGTCGTACCCGTAACGGCGGATGTCGAAGCTGTAGTCGCCCTCGCCCAGCCCGATGGTCCCGGCAACCCACTCGATGATCATCTTGCGGAGCAGGGCGGTCCAGGTGTCGATCTGGCCGAGGATGTGCGGGTCACGAATGGCGGTGAACGACATCGTCTCGTACCCGGTGATCCGGGCGCCCTCCAGCTTGATGGTGTGCTGCGCGGCGGGCTCGAACCGGGAACCCTCGACACGGACGCGCCGCTCGTCCAGAGCGCGGTAGACCGCGTCGCCGACCTCGATGGTGCCGGCCGGCTCGCGCATGGTGAACGGGTTTACCGTCTCGTAGAGCATGTGCGCCGCTACCGAGGTGGGTGTGCAGGCATTGCTCGGATCGAGCGGCTCGATTGTGAAACCGGTCGCGTCCACGGTGGCCAGCACACCACCCGCACGCGGGTTCGTGGTGCACTGCCCACCGCACTCGACGATCTTCGCGGCGTGCCAGACGGGTCCGGCCGGCATGCCCTTGAGCAAGGGATAGGCGGCGGCCACGGCGGTGTCGGTGGCCCGTCCGGCGAGGACCACGTCGGCGCCGGCGGTCAGGGCCGCGGCGATCGGTTCGTGGCCCATCATCCCGACGATGTTGGTGCAGCTGTCCAGTGTCACCCGGTCGAGGTCGCCGGCTGGCGGCAGGGGACGGATCCGGTCCAGATCGAGGTCGGCGGCCTGCTGTGAGCTGTAGATCGTGGCCAGCCGCAGGTCCAGGCCCTCTGCGGCGAGGATCTCCCGGGTGATGCCGGCGACCCAGTCGACACCGGCATCGGTGCCGCTGGTGCCACACGAGCCGACGATCAGCGGAATGCCGGCCGTGGCCGCCGCCCGCAGCAGCAGGCGCAGGTCGCGGGCGACCGCGGCGCGGGCGGTCTTGGCGGTGCCGGTGCCCAGGTAGTAGGGCCCGGAGTCGGTCGAGCCGCCGTCCACGGCGATCACGTCGGCGCCGACAGCCAGTCCACGTTCGACGGTCTCGGGCGGGAATCCGGCGCCGAGCATGCCGATCGGCACGAGGATGCGTACGGAGTCAGGGTTGGTGGCCATCGTTCCTCAATTCTTGGCGATCGCACGGCCGGCCTGCCGGCCGGAGAAGAGACAGCCGCCCAGGAAGGTGCCCTCCAGGGCGCGGTAGCCGTGCATGCCACCGCCACCGAAGCCGCTGGCCTCACCGGCGGCGAAGAGGCCGGGAACCGGCTGCCCGGTGGCGTCCAGGACCCGCCCGTCGAGGTCGGTGTGCAGGCCGCCGAGGGTCTTGCGGGTGAGCACGTGCAGGCGTACGGCGATCAGCGGTCCGGCCTTCGGGTCGAGGATCCGGTGCGGCGGGGCGGTCCGCATCAGCCGATCCCCCCGGTAGTTCCGGAAGTTCCGGATCGCGGCGAGTTGCAGGTCCTTGGTGAACGGGTTGTCCAGTTGCCGGTCGCGTGCCTCGACCACCCGCCGCACCTCGGCCGGATCCAGCAACGGCGTCTCCGTAAGCGCGTTCATCCCGTTCACCAGTTCGTCCAGGTCGGACGCGACCACGAAGTCCGCGCCGTGGTTCTTGAACGCCTCGACCGGCCCCGGCGCACCGGCCCGGATCCGGCCGAGCACCTGGCGGACGCTGCGCGCGGTCAGGTCCGGGTTCTGCTCCGAGCCGGAGAGCGCGAACTCCTTCTCGATGATCTTCTGAGTCAGCACGAACCAGCTGTGGTCGTACCCGGTGGACCGCAGGTGAGCCAGGGTGCCGAGGGTGTCGAGCCCGGGCGAGAGCTCCGCCGGCAGCCGGCGCCCGAGGGCATCCAGCCAGATCGAGGAGGGTCCGGGGAGGATACGGATGCCGTGCCCGTCCCAGATCGGGTTCCAGTTCTGCACGCCCTCCACGTAGTGCCACATCCGGTCGGGGTTGACCACCGCGCCACCGGCCGCCGCCGCAATCTCGATCATCCGGCCGTCCACGTGGGCCGGCACCCCGGAGATCATGTGCGTGGGCGGCGTGCCGAGCCGCTCCGGCCAGTTGCGGCGGACCAGGTCATGGTTGCCGCCGATGCCGCCGGAGGTCACGACCACCACCGGCGCGGACAGTTCGAAGTCCGCGACGACCGTCCGGCTGGTGGCGGTGCCGCGTTCCGCGCCACTCGGTTCGAGGACCTTCCCGCGTACGCCGGACACGACGCCGTTGGTACGCACGATCTCGTCTACCCGGTGCCGGAACTTGACCGTGGCCTTCCCGGCGCGCACCTTGGCGACGAACGGCGCCAGCAGCCCCGGCCCGGTACCCCAGGTGATGTGGAAGCGGGGCACCGAGTTGTTGGCGCGCTCCGCCCAGCCGACGATCGGGAACAGTTTGACGCCGAGCTGGCGCAGCCAGGCGCGTTTCTCCCCGGCGGCGAAGTCGACGTACGCCTCGGCCCAGCGCCGGGGCCACTCGTCCTCCGGCCGGTCGAAACCGGCGTTGCCCAGCCAGTCCTGCCAGGCCAGCTCGCGCGAGTCGCGGATGCCCATCCGGCGCTGCTCGGGCGAGTCGACAAGGAACAGGCCACCGAACGACCAGAACGCCTGGCCGCCGAGACTCTGCTCGGGCTCCTGATCGAGCAGGAGCACATGGTGCCCGGCGTCCACGAGTTCGGCGGTGGCGACGAGCCCGGCCAGGCCGGCCCCGACAACGATCACATCAGCTGTCATCTTCTCTGCTCCGGGTCGATCAGGTGGGCGTTGACGGAGGTCCGCGGGTTACCGGCCAGGGCGGCGACCAGTTCGCGCGCCCCGCACCGGCCCGAGTCGCGGCGGGCCTCGGTTGTCTGGCCGGCCATGTGCGAATAGACGGTGATGCCGTCGACTCCGCGCAGCACGCTCTCGGCGGGCAGCGGTTCGACGTCCACCACGTCGAGGGCCGCCCCGGCGATCCGGCCGGACCGGACCGCCTCGGCCAGCGCGACGACGTCGACGATCGGCCCGCGTGCCGTGTTGATCAGGTGGGCGGTCGGCTTCATCCGGGCCAGCGCCGCAGCGTCGATCAGGTGCCGGGTGCGCGGGGTCAGCGCGGTGTGGATCGACACGTAGTCGGCGTCTCGGAGCAGGTGTTCCAGCGGGATCTCGTGGCCCAGCACCGTCATGCCGAACGCCTCGGCGAGTGGTCGCACCCGCTGGGCCACCGCGCCACGACCGATCAGGCCGAGGATCTTGCCACGCAGTTCGTGCCCGTCCTGGCGCGGCCAGTCACCGGCCGCGACACCGACCGCCATCGGGACCAGATGCCGCGCCTGGGCAAGCAGCAACGCGATGGTGTACTCGGCGACCGCGTTGGCGTTGATCCCCGGCAGGTTGCTGACGCTGATGCCGAGACGGGTGGCGGCCGGTACGTCCACCGAGTCGTACCCGACGCCGGTGCGCACGATCGCCCGCACCCCGGGCGAGGCCGCCAGCACCTGCTCGGTCATCGGCTCGTTGGCGATCAGCGCGCCGTCGGCACCGGTCAGCGCGGCGATCAGGTCCGCCGGCCGGCGCGACCCGCGCATCGGGTCGTGCCGCGTGGTGAAGCCCTGGCCGGTGAGGTAGGTGTCCACCTCGTCCCCGGGGCGCAGGTAGTCGGTAGTGATCAGGATGGTCGGCATCGGCTCTCTCTCAACGTGACAGGGCGGGGGTCGTCTCGCGGACCCGTTCCAGGCGGGCCAGCCGGATCACCACCACACCGGCGAGGGTGGCCAGCACGGCGATGTCGAGCAGCATCCAGTTCCAACCGACCAGGTCGACCGCCGCGCCGACAAGCGCCGGACCGGCGAAGCCGCCCAGGTACCAGGTGACCGCGTAGAGCCCGGTGTAGGCGCCGAGCATCCGGCTGGACGGGGCCAGGTTCCACAACGCGACCGCCGCGTTGATCAGGAATCCGGCGGCGCCCATGGCGGCGGCACAGAACAGCACGACCGTGCCGGTGGGGGTCCGCACGACGGAGCCGGCCGCGAGTGCCGCGGCGAAGACGGCGATGCCGATCAGGATCACCCGCAGCCGACCGAAGCGCTCGGCCGCCAGCGCGGCCGGATAGGCCGCGATCAGGTACGCGACGCCGCTGGGCAGGGTGAGCCCGCCGGCTTCACCGCGGGTCAGGCCGAGCACCTCCATGCCGTACGGGGTCATCAGTGACCGGGACGCGAACCAGGCGCCGCCGAAGAGGAAGACGGTGAGCAGCAGCAGTACCCGCCGCCGGTCCCGGCTGGTGACCAGTTCGGTGACGACCCGCCACAGTGGCGACTTCGTCTGGTCAGGCCCGGCGGTCGCGTCCTCGGCCACGGCGGCCTGATAGGCCGGGGATCGGCTGTCGCGCACCTTCGTGATGATCACGGCGGTGACGACGAGCATGATCGCCGCCGGGATGACGAAGGCCGCCCGGGGGTGGTCGTCCACCACCAGGAGGCTGATCAGCGACGCCACGATGATGGTCAGCGAAGTGGCGATCTTGACGATGGCGTTGGTCCGGCCGCGTCGCTGCGGCGGGACGAAGTCCGGGGTCAGCGCCTCGGCGAGCGGTCGCATGGTGTTCGCGACAAGCGCGTAGCAGACCATCACCGCGACCAGCGTGACCAGCGAGGTGGTCCAGGGCAGGAGCAGGAAGAACAACGCGCCGAGGGGCATGCCCACCGCCAGGTACGGGATGCGCCGACCCCACCGGGTCCGGGTGTTGTCCGACCGGTTGCCGATCCAGGGCTGGATGAAGATCCCCAGCAGGTTGTCCATGCCCATCAGCACGCCGACGAGGGCGGCGCTGGTGACGTGCTCGCGCAGCAGCACGGGCACCTGGTTGTCGTAGAAGTTCCAGGTCGACTCCTGCGCGAACAGCGCGAGGGCGATGAAGAACGTGATCTTCCGGTATGACACCTCGTCGCGAGTCTTCATGTCGGCCATGTCACCTCCACGTAACGTGTGCCGCGTCACGCTAGTTTGCTATAGCAAACTCGTCAACAGTTGCATGCAACTTAGGCAATGGCATGAGTTAGGGTGTGGCCATGACAGTCACGGAGACGCTCGCCGATCAGGCGTACCGTCAGGTCCGCGCCGCCATCGCCGCCGGTGAACTCGCAGCGGGAGAGAAGGTGACCGAGCGCGGCCTGGCCGAACGCCTGGCGATCAGCCCCACCCCGGCCCGCGAGGCGCTGCGGCGGCTGGAGTCCGACGGGCTGATCGAGCGCATCGGGCCGCGTACCGTGCTGGTCGCCGAGATCCGTGACGCCGCCATCGACGACCTCGCCGAGGTCGAGGTCGGCCTGCGCGGCCTGGTCGCCCGGTTCGCCGCCCGGCATGCCACGGCCGACCAGCTCGATGCCCTCGACGAGATCCTCGACCGGGCCGACGACCTGCTGATCCTGCTCAAGGAGCGCCGCACCCAGGGCCTGCCGACCGAGCGGCACCTCACCGCCCTGCTCGACACCATGGTGGAGTTCAACGAGACGGTGAACTCCTGCGCCCACAACCCGGTCCTCGTCCGGATGCTCGGCCAGAGCCGGGTGTTCACCCGCCCTCAGCGGCGGGAACTGCTGTTGCAGCGGGTGGCCGAGGACGACACCTTCGGCATGGAGCGTTACACCAGCCACCGCGCCCTGGTCCGGGCACTGCGGGCCGGCGACTCCGCCGCTGCCGAACGTATCGCCATCGCGGACGCCCAGGGCGGCCTCGACGCACTGCGGAGGGCCCGATGAACCACCGGCTCGCCGTCATCCCCGGCGACGGGATCGGCAAGGAGGTCGTGCCGGCCGGGATCGAAGCCCTGGAGGCGACCGCCGGCCGCTTCGGCCTGCGGCTGGAGTTCACCGACTTCGGTTTCGCCAGCGCTGAGTACTGGCAGCGACACCAGAGGATGCTCCCGGCCGACTGGGAGGAGACGCTGCGCGCCTTCGACGCCATCTACTTCGGCGCGGTCGGCTGGCCCACCGTGGTGCCCGACCACATCTCGCTCTGGGGCAGCCTGCTCCAGTTCCGGCGCACCTTCGACCAGTTCGTCAACCTGCGCCCCTGCCGGCTCATGCCCGGCGTCCGCAGTCCACTCGCCGACCGCGAGCCCGGCGACATCAACTTCCTGGTGGTACGCGAGAACACCGAGGGTGAATACTCAAGCGTCGGCGGGCGCATCTTCGAGGGCACCGACCGGGAAACGGTGCTCCAGGAGACGGTGATGACCCGCATCGGCGTCGACCGGGTGCTGCGCTTCGCCTTCGAGCAGGCACAGAACCGCCCGCGACGACACCTGACATCAGCCACCAAGAGCAACGGCATCGCCATCTCGATGCCGTACTGGGACGAGCGGGTGGCCGCGATGAGCGAGCAGTTTCCCCGCGTACGGGTCGACAAGTTCCACATCGACGCCCTCGCCGCCCAGTTCGTCCTGCATCCCGAATGGTTCGACGTGGTCGTCGCCAGCAACCTCTTCGGTGACATCCTCTCCGACCTCGGCCCGGCCTGCACCGGCACGCTCGGCATCGCGCCGAGCGCCAACATCAACCCCGACCGCCGCCACCCGAGCCTCTTCGAACCGGTGCACGGCTCCGCGCCGGACATCGCCGGCCAGGGCATCGCCAACCCGATCGGCCAGATCTGGTGCGGCTCGATGATGCTGGACCACCTCGGCCATCCCGAGGCCGCCGCCCACCTCCTCGGCGCCGTCGAGGACGTCCTGGCGCTCGGACCGGAGGAGGCGCCCCTCACCCCCGACCTGCACGGCACCGGCACCACCGAGGAGCTGGGCCGGGCAATCGCCGAACGCGTCCGGGAACGCTGAATCTCTTCCGCGCCCGTCCGGGGATTGCCCGGTTGTGGGCAGTACCGCTTGGCGTCAGTGCTGGACGAGCCCACCGACCGGGACCGGCAGAACGTGCCCGGTTTTCGGACGCGTCCGCGCCAGGGGCCGTGCCTCGGCGGAGCGCGCATCGCCGCCACGCCGATCACACGCCGGTGAGCAGCGCGTCGAGGGGCTGGGGCACGGTGTCCCGGGCGACAGCGGCCTCGACGAGCAGGCGGGCGTAGCGCAGGTTGCGGCGAGAACTGCTGCGCAGAAACCGCCACAGCTGTGCGTCGGGATCCCGGCCGCGCCAGGCGGGCTGGCTCTGGAACCCACGGAACAGCTGCAGGTCGCCCTGGGTGTCGAAGAGGGCCTCGACAGCCGAACTGCCGACGGCACGGATCAGCTCGTCCTCCAGGTCGTCGACGCAGACGAAGAAGCCGAGCTGCGCCAACTCGGCGCGGGTGCGGGGCGTACCGACACCAGCCTCGGTCAGCCCACGCCGGAAGATCTCCTCCTCCCGCAGGTCGCAGAGGCCGGCGAGGCGCAAACCGGTCCCGGGTGGGCCAAGCCTGGTCAGGAAGCGACCGATCGCGTGGGCCCCGCCGATCGGAACGATGACGATCCGCTCGGCGGCGAGATCGCGGCCACGAGCGGCCGCAAGCGTTTCCAGGGCGATCTGGTCGCTGATGCCCTCGACGAGCACCACGGCCACGGCCGACTCGACCTGTGCCAGAGCCCGGGCGGTGGCCTGCATCGATGCGGCGTTGCCACCCAACGGCCCGTCCAGACCGGTCCGGGCCGGCTCGCGACGCGAGGTGACATCCATGGTGGGCCTCCCCCGTCCGGTCGGCGGTGGAGCCCCGCGACGGGCGACAAAGACAAAGGCAGAGAGTCACCTCCCTGCCACTCCTAACGTATAGCGCACCGGGGGGCTTGTGGCAAGACCCGGGTTCTGCCGCACAATCGTCGGCCGGACACGGCACCGACGAAGAAACGGGGGCACATCGTGCGGGAGCTGTCGACGTACGGGACGACCGGGCAGTACGTGGTGGGCCTGCGGGACATCGATGAGACACAGCTCGGGGTCGTAGGCGGCAAGGGCGTTCACCTGGGCCTGCTGACGCGGATCGACGGCCTCAGGGTGCCGGCCGGCTGCTGCGTGACCACGGCCGCGTTCCGACGGCTCATGGCCGAGGTGCCGTCGATCGACGATCGGCTCGATGAGCTGGTGCGGCTGGACCCGGACGACCGGGACGCGATCCGGGCGCGCAGCGCCGAGATCCGGCACGCCATCGAAGCCGTCCCTGTGCCGGGTGAGCTGGCGGCGGCAATCGCCGCCGCCGTCGAGGAACTCGACGGGCAGGCCGGGTACGCCGTCCGGTCCAGCGCGACCGCCGAGGACCTGCCGACGGCCTCCTTCGCCGGTCAACACGACACGTACCTGAACGTGCTGGGCGCGACCGCGGTCGTCGAGCACGTCCGCCGGTGCTGGGCGTCGCTGTTCAGCGAGCGGGCGGTGACCTACCGCCAGCGCAACGGCGTCGACCACCGTACGGTCCGGATGGCCGTTGTCGTGCAGCGCATGGTCTTCCCGGACGCGGCCGGCATCCTGTTCACCGCCGACCCGGTCACCGGCAACCGGAAGGTCTCCTCCGTGGATGCCAGCTACGGCCTCGGCGAGGCTCTGGTCTCCGGCCTGGTGAACCCCGACGTGTTCACGGTGCGCGACGGCGAGATCGTCGCCCGGGTGGTCGCCACCAAACGACGGGCCCTCCACGCCCTCCCCGACGGTGGTACGCGGGAACAGCCGGTCGACCCGCAGCGGCGGGAGCAGCCGACCCTGACGGACACCCAGGTCGTACGGCTCGCGCAGCTCGGGCGGCGGATCGAGGCACATTTCGGCTGCCCGCAGGACATCGAGTGGTGCCTGGTCGGCGACGCCTTCCAGATCGTGCAGAGCCGGCCCATCACGACGCTGTTCCCTGTCCCGGCAACCGGCGACCAGGACAACCACGTCTTCGTCTCGGTCGGCCATCAGCAGATGATGACCGATGCCATGAAGCCGCTGGGGCTGTCGATGTGGCAGTTGACGGCCATGGCACCGATGCAGGCGGCCGGCGGGAGGTTGTTCGTCGACGTCACCCAGCGGCTGGCCTCCCCCGCAACCCGCGCCGCCCTGCTGGAGCTCATGGGTAAGGGCGACCCGCTGGTCAGGGATGCGCTGGAGACCATCCTCGACCGCCCCGACTTCATTCCGAACCGGCCGGACCCATCCGCCCCGACGCGGCCCGAGGCGCAGACCGGTGGCGCACCGGCCGCCGGCCCAGCGGTCACTGCGATCGACACGGACCCGGCCATCGTCGCCGGACTGGTCGAGCGCAGCCAAGCCTCCATCGCCGCCCTGCGGCGCGACATCCGGACGCAGACCGGCACGGCGTTGTTCGACTTCCTGACAACCGCGTTTCAGGAACACAAACGAGTCCTCAGTGACCCGCTGAGCATGCAGGCGATCATGGCGGGGATGGAGGCCACCTGGTGGCTCAACGACCACCTCGGGGAGTGGCTGGGCGAGAAGAACGCGGCCGACACGCTGACCCTCTCCGCCCCCGGCAACGTGACGTCGGAGATGGGGCTGGCGCTGCTCGACGTCGCCGATGTGATCCGCCCGCACCCCGAGGTGGTGGCGTTCCTGCATGACGTCGAGAGTGAGAGCTTCCTGGACGACTTACCCAGGCTGCCCGGCGGCACCGAGGCGCGCCACGCCATCGAGGCGTACCTCGACCGGTACGGGATGCGCTGCGTCGGCGAGATCGACATCACCAGGCCACGGTGGCACGAACGTCCCACCACGCTGCTGCCGGTACTACTGGAACACGCCCGGCACGCCGAGCCGGGCGCCGCCGAGCGTCGTTTCGAGCAGGGCCGGCAGGCTGCGGAGCAGAAGACGCAGGAGGTGCTGTCCCGGCTGCGCGCCCTGCCGGACGGGGAGCGCAAGGCCACCGAGACCAAGCGGATGATCGACCGGGTCCGGACCTTCGCCGGCTATCGGGAGTACCCGAAGTACGACATCATCAGCCGCTACTCCGTCTACAAGCAGGCCCTGCTGGCAGAGGCCGAACGTCTCGTCGAGGCACGGGTGATCCGCGAGAAGGAGGACGTCTTCTTCCTCACCTTCGACGAGTTCCACGACGCCGTACGCACCAACCACGTCGACGACCGGCTCATCCGGCAGCGCCGGGAGGAGTTCCGGTCGTACCAGGCGCTCCGACCACCTCGGGTGCTCACCTCCGAGGGTGAGGCCGTCGCCGGAGCGTACCGACGCGACGACGTGCCGGCCGGCGCCCTGGTCGGCCTGCCGGTCTCCACCGGGACCGTGGAAGGGCGCGCCCGGGTCATCCTGGATCTGGCCCAGGCCGATCTCGAACCGGGCGACATCCTCGTCACCACCCACACCGATCCCAGCTGGACGCCCCTGTTCGTCGCCGTCGCCGGCCTGGTGACGGAGGTCGGCGGGCAGATGACCCACGGCGCGGTGATCGCCCGGGAGTACGGCCTGCCAGCCGTCGTCGGGGTGGCAGACGCCACCCGACTGATCCCCGACCGGCAGCGGATCCGGGTGCACGCCACCGACGGCTACGTGGAAATCCTCCCCCGATAGACGCGCGGCCGCCGGCTACGCGAACCTCAGCGATCGGGCGGCGAGACCGAGGGCCGGTTCACCGGTTGCCGTACAGCTACCAGCCCAGGCCGAGGGCCTGCGCGGTGAAGAGGGCGGCCAGCCAGCCCCACCCAGGGATGACGATGGCGCGCTGGATGAGGCCGAGGCGTGGTGACACCTCCTCCCACGCCCTGCCGAACCAGCCGAATCCGACGAACAGGGCGACGGCGAGACCGGCCGAGACGATCCGCCACGACGTCCCGGGCAGCGTGAACGCTCCGATCGCCACGGCGAGGGGCAGGGACAGGAAGACGACGGCGCCGGCAAAGTCGTGGAGTCGGTGCTGAGCGCTGTGCTCCTCGGGTATCCCGGCCGGAGCACCCGGCGGATATCCAAGCATCGGGTCCATCCGGAACAACCCGGATGCGACGAGGGCGAGCCCGAACACGGTCAGCACCACACCGAGCAGGACGCTCGGCCCGTCGAGGAGCACCCCGACCGCCCCCACCGTGATCGCCGAGCCGGAGACGACGAAATTCGTCGTCTGGATCCAGCCGCGCCGGCCGAGCGCCAGCGCGCTGATCGGGTGGCGTGCCGAGGCGTAGTCCGGTCGACTCCAGCCGTCGGCGAGGAACACCAGCACGAACAGCACTGCACCGATGGCGCCTACCCACAAGGCCACGTGACTTCTTCCTGCCGTCTGCCGGGCTCTCCGGCGGCTTCAGTACATCGCGTCAGCCCCCGGGCCGGACAGTGCCGCTCGTCATGAGATCGGGCAGGGCGAAGCGGATGACCGATCCACCTTGCCCGTCGATACGACAACCCATAGCCTTGATTCGCAGACGTCTATGGATCACCACCCACGGCGTCGCGATGGTGTGGCTGCCCGCGTTCCCGCTGGCCGTACCGCCGGGTGGTTGCAGCGACGGGGGATTCCTTGATGCGACGACCGACCACGTGGACGATCCGGCTGGCCACCGCCCTGGTCGCCGTTGGCGGCCTGGTGGCGGCGACGGCTGGGGGCGGCATCGCGCACCGGTCCGCCACCCCACCCACCGCCGTGGTCGACTGGAACGCCGAGCGGCAGACGGTAGACGGCTTCGGCGGGTCCTTCGCCTTCCACAAGGCGGGCGGCGTGCAGCGGCTCGGCGAGCCGCTCACCTCGCAGATGCTTGACATGATCTTCGACGACCGGGCCGGCATCGGCCTGGACATCGTGCGCGTCATGGTGGGTGACGGCGGCGTGTGGGGCGACCAGCTCTACGACGGGCCGACGCAGACGATCGAGCCTGAGCCGGGCACCTTCGTGTGGGACCGGCCCGACTGGGCGCAGCGCAAGGCCGACTTCGACGCGTACCAGGTCTGGTTGATGCGACAGGCGCAGGCACGCGGCGTCGAGACGATCCTCGCCAGCGTGTGGAGCCCACCTGCGTGGATGAAGCAGAACAACAGCGTCACCTCCGCCAGCCCCACCGGCGCACCGAACAAGCTCCGACCCGACATGTACCAGGCGTTCGCGGACTACCTGGCGGAGTACGTGCTCGGTTACGAGCGCGAGTTCGGGATCAGGATCACGCACCTCTCTCCGACCAACGAACCCGACATCTCCACCGGTTACTCCAGCTGCCAGTGGACCGCCGAGGAACTACGCGTCCTGGTCCGCGACCACCTCGGTCCCACCTTCGAACGACGGGGTGTCACCGCGAAGATCGTGCTCGGCGAGGGCGTCGGCTTCCACGAGGGGTACGCGCTGCCCGCGATCACCGACCCGGCGGCGAACCGGTACGTCGACGTCGTCGCGGCGCACGGCTACGCCGGGCTGGTCGACGGCGCCACCCGGGCCGCGCCCACCGCGTTCACCACCTCGCACACGCTGGGCAAGACCATCTGGCAGACCGAGTACATGAACCAGGGCGCGCCGCGCGACCGGCTGTTCGTCAACAACACGATAAGCGACGGCCTGCGCTACGCGACCCTGATCGGCAACCTGTTCGACGAGACCCGGCTGGGCGCGTACTTCTGGTGGTGGCCGGTGGCGAACAACGGTGCGGACGGCTCGGACCTGATCCGCCTGGTCAACACCGGCACCCCGCAGAGCGGCAACCCGACCGAGACCGGCCAGTACCGCATCTTCAAGCGGTACTACACATTCGGCCAGTACAGCCGCTTCCTCGACCCCGGCGACGTGATGATCGACGCCACCAGCACGCCCGCGCCCGGGGTGACGGTCACCGCGTACAAGGACGAGTCGACGCACGACTTCACCATCGTCGTGGTCAACAACAACCCGAACGACGTCCCGCTCAACGTCGACCTCACCGGCGGCTTCCCGCTGCCACCGGAGACCAGGCAGGACTGCAAGCGAGGTGGCTGGGCCAGCTTCGTCAACCCGACCTTTCGCAGCCAAGGCGAGTGCGTCTCTCACGTCGCCGCCGGGAAGGGTCCACGTCCGTCGATGGTGCCGTACCGCACGTCGGGCAACGAGAACATGAAGAAGCTGGCCGACATCCGCACCCACGGCGGATCCTTCCGCACGCATCTGCGGGGTCACAGCGTGACCACGTTCGTGCCGAAGTGGTCCGAGCTGCCCGCACTGCCCGACCGCAAGGACGTCTTCTCCACCTATCTGGCCGAGGAGAACGACGGGCAGTCCGCCGGGCTCCGGGTGACCAGGACGCCCGAGCACGGCAAGGTCCTCACGGGCGTACGCGACGGCAGCCACCTCCGCTGGGCGAACGTCAACTTCGCGGACGGCTCGGCGGCGGGCTTCGCCGACCAGAAGGGCCAACTTCGCCTGCACGCCACCGTCGCCCCGATGGCCGGCGGCGTCATCGAGGCACGGATCGGCAGCCCGGACGGGCCGCTGGTCGGCTCGATGACCGTACCGCCGGGGTCCGGCGCCGACTGGGTCACCGCGACGACAGAGATCGACACCAGCCCGCAGGCCGCGAACGGCTTCCACGACCTCTACCTGGTCTTCACCGGCGGTGCCGGCACCCTCTTCACTGTGGACCGCGCCGAGTTCAGCGACTGACCATACGCCGGCTCGTCGTGCACACGGTCGCGCTCAGCGCCGCCACCCTCCCAATCACCCGCCTGCTCGCCAACGGCGGCATCCACAGCTGACGGAGACGCCCACGCCGCAGGCACCGGCCGGCCGGGCAGCCTCCGCCACGGGCATTCCTCCCCGCAGGAATTCCGGCGGCAGCGTCCGCCGGTCGTCACCCTCGGCGACATCACGTCCGACCGCCAACCTACCCACGCCCCGCTTTGCTCTGCTTCAACCGACGCAACAGTCACGCTCTGTGCCGCCGCCCGGTCGAACGGCAGATCACCACCGATGCGCCACTGCTGCTCAACGGCTATTGCGTGGGTTGAAGCAGAGCAAAGCGTGGCTAGTGCAGCTCGGGAGAGCGGGCCGGGAGTGACACGCTGAGTGAGTTTCACCCAGGGTCATCAACAAGGTGGATGCAGACCGATGTCCTGACGGACGGCCCGGCCGGGGCCCCCGGCCGGGCCGTCCGTCACGCCGGCCGAGCGGGCTCTCGGGCCAGCAGCGCGCGTAGCGCCCGGACCACGTCGGCCGGGGCCTCCTCGGCCATGAAGTGACCGCAGGTAACCGTCTCGTGCACCAGGTCCGACGCCCAGCCACGCCACAACCCGGCGGCGTCGTACCCCAGAGCCGCACCCCAGTCCTGCTGAAGCACCGTCACCGGCATCCGCAGCCGGTTACCGGCCGCCCGATCGGCCCGGTCGTGGATGACGTCGATGCCCGCGGTGGCCCGGTAGTCGGCGACGATCGAGTCCACCGACGCGCGGGACGCCGCGAGGTACGCCGCACGTACGTCCGCGGGAATGGCGCCGGGGTCACGGGTCCAGACGTCCAGAAAGTGGCCGAAGAAGGCGTCGGCGCTCGCCGCGATCATCTGTTCGGGCAGGCCGGGTGGCTGCGCCATCAGGTACAGGTGGAAGCCGACCGCCGCGTCCACGCCGTGCAGCACGTCCCACATGTCGAGGGTGGGCAGCACGTCGAGAATGGCGAGACGGGTGATGCGTTCCGGGTGGTCGAGTCCGGCACGGATGGCGACGAGGGCTCCCCGGTCATGGCCGGCCAACGCGAAGCGCTCGTGCCCGAGCGCCTTGGCGAGCGCGACCACGTCGGCGGCCATGGTTCGTTTGGCGTACGCGGTGCCGTCCGGATCGGCGGGCTTGTCGCTGGCGCCGTAACCGCGCAGGTCCGGCACGATCACCGTGTGGTCAGCGGCCAGGTCGGCGGCGACGTGCCGCCACATCAGGTGGGTCTGCGGGAAGCCGTGCAGCAGCACGATCGGGCTGCCGGAGCCGCCGACGGCGGCGTGCAGTTCCACCCCGTCGGCGACGGGAACGCGCTGCTGATCGAAGCCGCTGATGCGCGGGGTCATTCGAGGTCCTCCGGATCACGTGGGTGTCGAACGGCGGTTGCCGGTCGTCCACACCGAGGTTCGCCGGGCCGGATCAGCAGCGGATGAGTGCCCGATGAGTGCGGGCGGACCGCCGCCATGATCGGCACTCGCCCTAGAGTGGTCACATGACCAGGCAGGACACGGTTCCGGCGGTGTCCTTCGGGGTGCTCGGTGCGGTAACCGCGTGGGCCGGTGGCGTAGCGGTCGGGCTGAAGGGTCCCCGGCACCGCGCCGTGCTCGCCCGGTTGCTGATCGCCCGGGGCCGGGTGGTCCCCGTCGACCAACTCCTCGCCGACCTCTGGCACCCGCCGGCGGAAGGGTCGATCGCGGCGATCCGCACCTTCGTGGCCGATCTGCGCCGGGCCCTGGAGCCGGAGCGGCCGGCCCGCCGCCCGGCCCGGTTGCTGATCACCACACCCCCCGGGTACGCGCTGCGCGCCCCCGCCGACAGCGTCGACGCCTGGCGGTTCGAGGCGGCGGTCGGGGAGGCCGGACGGCTGCTCGACCAGGCCCGCCCCGAGGCGGCGCTGACCGGCCTGGACGGGGCGTTCGCCCTGTGGCGAGGGCCCGCCTACGCCGGGTACGACGGGGAGGGCTGGGCCCGTGGGGAGATCAACCGCCTCGACGACCTGCGGTTGCTCGGTAGCCAGCGGCGGGCCGAAGCGCTGATGGCGCTCGGGCGCGACGTCGAGGCCGCCACCGTCCTGCGGGGTGACGCCGAGGCCCATCCGCTGCGCGAGGACATCTGGCGGCTGTGGGCCGTCGCGCTGTACCGCTCCGGCCGGCAGGGCGAGGCCCTCGCCGCGCTGCGCCGGGTCCGCGACTCCCTGGTCGACGAACTCGGCATCGACCCTGGGCCCCGGCTGCGTCAGCTCGAAGCCGACATCCTCCGGCAGGCACCGCACCTCGCCCCGACCACGCCCACCGCGCCGACACCGGCGCCCGCCGCCCCCGCTGCGGCGCCGGCTTCCTCCCCCGAGGCGCCGGTCGGGGCCGACGGCACGCCCCCGGAACGTCCCGACGTGCCGCCGGGGCGGCGTCCCTTCATCGGCCGCGGACCGGAACTGGACCGCCTCGTACGAGTCGCCGCCGACACGGCCCGGGACGGCGCGCCGGCCGTCGCCCTGATCTCCGGCGACGCGGGCGCCGGCAAGACCGCCCTGCTCGACGCGCTCACCCGCCGTCTGGCGGCCGACGGCTGGGTGACCGCCTGGGGTAGCGTCCCCGAGTACGACGGTGCACCGACCGCCTGGCCCTGGACGCAGATCAACCAGACGCTGACGGCGAGGATCCGGCCGACACAGCCGGTCACGCCGTCACCGCCGGCCGACGCCGGACCGGTACCCGTCGACGGCAGCGAACGGAGCCTCGAGACGCTACGGTTCCGGTTGCGGCGCGAGGCGATCACACTTGTCGACACGGCAGCCCGGCAAGCCCCGGTGCTACTGGTCCTCGACGACCTGCACCGCGCCGACGAGGGCACCCTGGACCTGCTCACCGGCCTGTTCGCCGAGCCCGCACCGGCCAGCGGCCCCGTCATGATCATCGCTGCGTACCGCACGTCGCAGGTCGGTGCCGCGCTGACGGCGACGCTGGCCCGGCTCGCACCCCGCGAACCGGCCCGGGTCTACCTCACCGGCCTGTCCGAGGTGGCGACCGCCGAGCTCACCCGGGAGGTCGTGGGGTTCGACGTCGACGCCGCCACCCTCAGGTCGATTCACCACCGCAGCGGCGGCAACCCGTTCTTCGTCCGCGAGCTGGCCCGGTTGCTCGCCGCCGAGGGTCCGCAGGCGCTCGCCCGGGTACCCGCCGGGGTGCGGGACGTCATCCGGCACCGCCTCGCGCAGCTGCCGGAAGCCACCCGCACACTGCTACGGCAGGCGGCGGTCGTCGGCCGCGAGGTCGACCCGGAGGTGCTGTCGGCGTCGACCGGCGAGCGTGAAGCGGTCGTCCTCGACGCTCTCGACCAGGCCGAACAGGCCGGCTTCCTCAGCGCGCACGGTACGGCCGGGCAGTTGCGCTTCACCCACATCCTGGTCCGTGACACCCTCTACGACGACCTGCCGGCAGCCCGCCGCGCCCGGTGGCACGCCGCCGTCGGTGAGGCCCTGGAACGGCTGCACCCGCACCAGGCCGCCGCCCTCGCCCACCATTTCACCGCCGCCGGCAACCGGGCCACCGCCAGCCGTGCGGCCCGCTACGCGCGGTCGGCCGCCGAGCAGGCCGAGGCGCGGGCCGCCCCGCACGACGCGGTCCGGCTCTGGGAGCAGGCGGTCACCGCGTACGACCGGGCCACCGACGGCGACGTGCACGGCCGGTTGGCGGCGCAGATGGGTCTGGGACGGGCCCTCGCGGTCACCGGTCGGCTGGCGCAGGCCCGCCGGCACCGGGCCGCCGCGATCAGCACCGCGCAGCGACTCGACGACCCCGAGCTGCTGGCGGACGTGCTCACCGCCTTCGCCGTACCGGCGATCTGGACCCGCAACGACGACGAGCCGCTGTCCCGGCAGGTCGCGCTGGCCGTCGAGACGGCACTGGCGGCCCTGCCTCCGGACGATCGCACCCGCCGAGGTCACCTGCTGGCCACCCTGGCGCTGGAGTTACGCGGCAGCACCGGTGATCGCGGCGACCGGGCCGCCCGCGAGGCGGAGGACATCGCCCGGCAGACCGGCGACGTGCCGTTGCTCGCGTTGGCGCTCAACGCCCGCTATCTGCACACCTTCCACCGGGCCGGCCTGGCGCCGGAGCGGGCCCGGCTCGGCGTGGAGCTGGCGGAGGTGGCCCGCTCGCGGAATCTGGTGACCTTCGAGGTGCTCGGTCACCTCATCGCCATGCAGGCGTACTGCGCGGTCGGCGACCTGGCCCCGGCCGACGCCCGCGCCACGGCCGCCGAGCACCTCGCCCGTCGCTACGAGCTGCCCCTGGTCGGTCTCTTCACCCGGTGGTACGCCGCCCTGCGGCTGGCCATCGAGGGGCGACCCGCCGAGGCGGAGGACGCCTACCGGGAGGCGGATCACGCCCTGCCCGCGGACGAACTGCCCGGCATGGCGCAGGGGCTGGCCCCGCTGGCGCTGTTCTGCCTCCGTCTGGCCACCGGCGGCGACCCGACACCGGACGAGACGCTCCGCTGGCGGGGCGAGGACTGGGGCCCGTACGAACCCTGGGTCCGCCCGCTGCTGCTGCTCGCCGCCGGTCGTCGCACCGAGGCGGCCGAGGCCTTGGAGGCTGTGCCGGACTCGCCGCACGATCTGCTGCGCGAGGCCCGCGGCTGCCTCGTCGCCCGCGCCGCCGTCGCGCTCGGCGACCGGTCCCGCATCCGCGCCACGTACGCCGACCTGCTGCCCGCCGACGGCGAGCTGGCCGGTGCCGGCAGCGGTGTGCTCACCCTCGGCCCGGTCGCCCGTCACCTCGGCGACCTCGCCGCCGCGCTCGGCGACCATGACCGCGCGCAGGTCCACTACTCGTCCGCCCACGGGTAAGTGGGCTCACCTCCGCCGCGCCGGGTCGTCCTCGATCGTCACGTCGACCGGGCCGACCCGGAGGAAGCCATCGGTCAACGGGGTGCAGCGGAGGCCTCCCCTGCCGCGCAGGCCGCGCCACGCGCCGGGGCCGATGGTCACGTCCATCCAGGCGCAGGGGTGCGCCGCCCGGTTCGCCCGCAGCCGCACCGGCCCCTGGCCGGAGTCGAGCACCAGCACCGAGCCGACCAGGTCGTCCACGGTGATGCCCCGGGTCAGGATGTTGCGCCGTACCTGAGCCAGGCCGGTCCCGGCCGGCAGCGACTCGGCCGCGATGACGGTGACGCTCGCCTGCCGATGTGCGGCCTTGCCGAAGTACCGGTCCCCCACGATGCCCAGCTCGGCCCGGACCTGGATCTCGTCCACCAGCTCACCGGCCGCCGCCGGCGCCGGCCCGTCCGCCGGCCGGCCGACGAACCGGTGCACGGGCGAGGCCAGCAACTGGACGATCTCCGGCATGCCCCGACCCTATGCCGGACGCGGTGACCGGGTCAGGAGAAGCGGCGTCCCTCGTCGCGCCGGTAGGCCCAGCCGGCGAGTGCCGCCAGCCCGACGATCCATACCCCCAGCATGACCATCGAGAGCGGTTCGGGCCGGAAGTCGCCCACTGCCGTCCACATCAGCTCGACCGCGCCCCGCGTCGGCAGGAAGGGTGCGATCGCCTCGATGAACGCGGGCGCCTGCCCGGGTGCGGTGAGCAGTCCACCGCCCACGGCCAGTGGGAAGAACACCAGTTGGGCGACCACGATCGCCGCCTTGCTCGGCAGGGCGTACCCGATGGCCAGCCCCATCAGCGTGAACGGCACCGACACCAGCGCGACGGCGACGGCGGCGAGCGCGAACCCCGCTGCGGTGGTCCGGGCCTCCGTGAGCAGCGCAGCGATGAGCACCACCGGCAGCAGCGACAGGTAGGTCAGGGTCAGGCCGGCCAGCACCCGCCCGGCGAACCGGGGTGCCGGCCCGACCGGCAGGGTCCGCAGGTACGGATCCCACGGCTGGGCCCGGTCCTCGGCGACACCGACGCCGTACTGGAAGACGTTCGCGCTGAGCACCGCGAAGGTGACCATGGCGGCGGTGGCGTAGGTGGCGCCGACGGGGTTGTCACCGACGGCGGGCACCACGAAGAAGAGCATCGCGACGGCCGGAAAGAAGGCGCTGCCGAACACCGCGACCGGAGTCCGGACGAGTTCCAGCAGTTGATAGCGGGCGTGGGCCAGGGCGTACTGCACGGCGTCTCCTCAGGCGGTGGTCGGCACGCCGGCGTCCGCCGGACGGCTCTCGGCGGTGATGGTGAGGAACGCCTCCTCAAGCGAGGTGGGTCGGACCTCCAGGTCGCGGAAGGCCACACCGGCGGTGACCAGATCGCGGACCAGTCGGTCGGCGTCGGCGGTAAGCAGATGAGTCCGCTCCCGGTCCCGTTCCACCCGGACCACGTTCGGCAGGGTCGGCAGGTCGTCGGTGGTCAGGCTGACCCGGCGCAGACCGACCACCGCGCGGATCGCGGCGACGCTGTCGTCGGCGAGCACCCGACCCTGCCCGATGACCACCACCCGCTGCGCCAGCGCCTCGATCTCCTCCAGGTAGTGGCTGGTGAGCAGGACCGTACCGCCGTCGGCGTGGAAGGCGCGGATCGCGTCCCACAGCGCGTGCCGGGCCTCGACGTCGAGGCCGGTGGTCGGCTCGTCGAGCAGGACCAGCCGGGGCCGACCGACGAAGGCCAGCGCCACCGCCAGCCGCCGCCGCTGCCCCCCGGACAGACCACCGGTCTGTCGTCGGGCCAGGTCGGCCAGACCGAACCGGTCGAGCAGCTCGGCCCGTGGGACCGGGTCGGGAAAGTGCGCGCCGACGAAGTCGACCACCTCACCGACGCGGAGCGAGCCGGGCAGCCCGGTCTCCTGTGGAGTGACCCCGACCCAGCGACGGCACGCGGGGTCGCGGGGATCGCCACCGAACAGCAGCACCCGGCCGCCGGTGGGGCGACGCAGCCCGACGAGCAGGTTGAGCAGGGTGCTCTTGCCGGCGCCGTTCGGCCCGAGGAGGCCGACCAGTTCGCCGGCCGGCACGTTCAGGTCGACCCGGTCGAGGGCCAGGACGTCACCGTAGCGTCGGGTGGCCTGCTCGGCCCGGGCGAGAATCATGACGTCTCCTTGGCATCGGCGGATGCGAGCAGCGCCCGGATCGCCTCCGTGTACTCCTCGAAGGCCAGGCGGCCGCGACGGGTGAGCGCGATCAGGGTGACCGGGGTACGACCCCGATGGGTCTTGGTGACGGCGACGTAGCCGGCTTCCTCCAGCCGCCGCAGGTGCACCGAGAGGTTCCCTGCGGTCATCCCGAGGATCTCCTGGAGGCGAGGAAAGGTCACCTGGTCGGAATCGGGCAGGGCGGACAGGGAGGCGACCACCCGCAACCGGGCCTGAGCGTGGATGACCGGGTCGAGTTCGGTCATCGCCGGCCTCGGCGACGCAGCCAACCGAGCAGTCCGGCGAGCAGCATCCCGCCGCCGCCGGCAACCGCGACGATCAGGGCGTGCCAGCCGGGGCCGGCGATGGTGCCCAGCAGGTTGACCACGGTGATCCAGACACCGAGCAGGAACAGCGGCCGGTCCAACCAGATCGCGCCGCCGGCCATGTGCAGGATGCCGGTCAGCCCCACCGCGAGGGCCGACCACAGCAGGCCGACCAGATCCGGCGGGAGGCTGTCGGAGAGCCGACCGGCGAGCACGAAGAGGGTCAGGAAGCCCAGCCCCCAGGACCAGCCGTACCAGGCGCCGCGCCGGGCGGATTCCCCGGTCACCTGCCCGTACGCCCGTGCGCCGGCCACCGCGCTGACGGCACCGGCGGCGGCCAGCAGGACGAACAACGTGGTCAGTGGCAGCCAGGAGGGCATCTCGACCAGGGGCGCATCCCCCGGCGAGTAGTAGAGAAAGTGCAGCCCGAAGCCGATCAGCCAGGCCAGCCCCCAGGGCCAGTAGTAGGCACGCGGGTCCGGCTCGAACTGACGGGCGGCGGTGGCCCGCTGCTCGTCGATCAGTCGCAGGGCGGCGGCCGGGTCCTCGGGTGGCAGGTCATCGTCGGTGATCACGCAAACTACTTTAAGACGCAAAGTCAAGGGTGCCGACGGCGGCCCCTAGCTGCCCCGTTGGTCTGCGGACCGGTCAGCGGTCCGCAGGCCAACGGGATCGCTCGTCAGCTTCCGCAGGTCATCGTGATCCCCGCCGGCACCGTGCTGGCCGAGGCGAGCAGCCCGAACGTGGTGGTGCCGCCCGGCGCGACGGTGCCGTTGTACGGCGCGTTGCGGACCGTGACGTCGGCGGCCGAGTTGTCGGGCACGCCACCCCAGACCGACTGGATCCGCTCGTCACCGGACCACCGCCACCGGACGAGCCAGCCGTCGAGGGCCTCGCTGCCGGTGTTGCGTACGGTGACCGTGGCGACGAAGCCGCTGCCCCAACGGGCGTCGATAGTGGCCGTCGCGCCGCAGGGGGACAACGGCTCCGTCCGCGCCGGCCCACCGATGACGTACGGATCGCGTCGGGCCTCGACGTCGCTGAACCGGAACCAGTACTCGGTGTCCGGGGTCAGCCCGTCGAGCGTCACCTGCCCGTTGCGCTCCAGCCCGGTGACCGCCTCGGCTACCGGGTTCTGCCACTTCGCCGCGTCGTCACGGCTGGTGAAGAGCAGGACTGTCATCGGCAGGTCGTAGCCGCAGGGTGGGCCGCTGAACATCAGCGAGTAGCTGATGGTGACGGAGGTGGCGGTGACCCCGGTGACCATCCCACTGATCGGCAGTGCCGGCGGGCACGCCACCGTCGGGGTCGGGGTCGGGGTCAGGCTTGGGGTCGGACTCGGACTCGGGGTCCACAGGGGCACCGGGGTCGAGGCGGCCGGGGTGTCGGCGGCGCCGGCCGCCGTGACCCCGGCGACTGCGGCCAGGGTCACTGCGGTCAGCACCACGCCGAGCGTACGTAGCATCCGTTACCTCCAAGGGACGGTGACCGGCGGGTCGGCTGAGCCAGCCGACGGCCGGTAGGTTGTCGGGCACCGGCCAACGGACCGCTGACGGCGTCGACAGCAGACGTCACGGTGGCGGTACGCGCACAAGAGGGCTGCCCGGACGCGTGGCATCCACGGCGCGCCCACGCCCGTCGAGCGTCCGCATCGGCTCCCCGGACGCGGTCGATGAGCCCGAGTCTCCCAGTCGACGCCCCTCGATACAACCACGCCGATTCGGCGGACCGGACACGAGCCTGGATGTCGCGTCAGGACCGGGCCCGCGAGGCAGGTCAGCCCATGGACTTGGCACCGTCGATGGCCTCGCGGATGATGTCGGCGTGCCCGGCGTGCTGGGATGTCTCCGCGATGATGTGCAGCAGCACCCGGCGGGCCGACCAGCGGGCGCCCGGCTCGAACCAGGGCGCCTCCGGCAACGGCTGACCGGCGTCGAGGTCGGGCAGGGTGGCGACGAGTTCGTCGGTGCGACGCGCCACCTCGTCGTACGCCGCCAGAATGCCGGCCAGGGTCTCCCCCGGCAGCATCTGGAACGACTGCGCATGACGCTCGTAGGCGCCCGGGTCGTCGGAGCTGCCCATTGCCGCCGGACCATCGAGGATGAAGTCGACCCAGTCGCGCTCGGTGTGCGCGACGTGCTTGATCACCCCGCCCACGCACAGCTCGCTCACGGTGCTGCGCTCGGCGGCCTGCTGGTCGGTCAGTTCTCGGGCGGTGTTGCGCAGGAAGAAGCGGTGCTGGCGCAGGGCCTGAAGCAGGTCGGCGCGCTCGGCTGGCAGCTCGGTTCCGGTCATGGTCGGCCCTTCGTCGGCGGTCGACCGGATGCTATTGGCCACCCCCGACAGTCCCCTCCGCCAGCGCTTGGCACATCCCGGTCGAACTCGGCTCCACCGGCGGCGGTGAGCCTGCGGTGACCCTTGACCGCAGACCGTGATCGGCTTAGCTTCATCGATCAGGAAGGTCTCTTAACGATTTCGACCACCCCGCCTGGGAGTGCCGATGCGATCATCCCGTTCCCGCCGCCTCACCGCCGTCGTCGCCCTGACCACTCTGCTCGTCACCGCCGCGCCACCGGCCGCCGCCAACGCCGGTGGCAAGCCGGGCCGCAGCGACGGCTACCACCGGGTCGGCTACTTCACCCAGTGGGGCATCTACGGCCGGGCGTTCCCGGTGAAAAAACTCGACACCTCCGGCGCGGCGAGCCGCCTCACCCACGTCAACTACGCCTTCGGCAACGTCAGTGAGGACGGCCGGTGCTATGTGGACGGCGGTCCCGGTGAGGGCGACGCCTGGGCCGACTACCGGCGTCCCGTCCCGGCGGAGGAGAGCGTCGACGGGGTCGCCGACACCTGGGGTGAACCACTCAACGGCAACTTCGGCCAGTTGGCCAAGCTGAAGGCCAAGCACCCCGACCTGAAGGTGATGATCTCCCTGGGTGGGTGGAGCTGGTCCACGTACTTCTCCAACGCCGCCCGCACCGACGCCTCCCGCAGGGCCTTCGTCTCCTCCTGCATCGACCTCTACCTCAAGGGCAACCTGCCGGTCCTGGACGGCGGCAGCGGCGGTCCCGGCGCCGCCGCGGGCGTGTTCGACGGGATCGACCTGGACTGGGAGTGGCCCAACTGGCCCGGTGAACCCGGCAACGTCATCCGCCCCGAGGACCGGGAGAACTTCACCAAACTGCTCGCCGAGTTCCGCCGGCAGCTCGACGCGTACGGCCGGCAGACACGGCGGCACCACCCATTGACCGCCTTCCTCCCGGCCAACCCGGCCACCATGGACGCCGGCTACGAGGGACGCAAGATCTTCAAGTACCTGGACTTCGCCACCGTGCAGGGCTACGACTTCCACGGCACCTGGGAGGCGGTGACCAACCAGCAGTCGGCGCTGCGCGTGCCGAAGGGCGCGCCGGACGACCCGGACTTCTCGGTCGAGGTGGCGATCGACGGCTGGATCGCCCGAGGGGCGCCCCGGCACAAGCTGGTCCTCGGCATCCCCTACTACGGCCAGGGGTGGACCGGCGTCACCGGCGGTGGCAACGGGTTGTTCCAACCGGCCACCGGGCCCGCGCCGGCCACCCACGCCGCCGGGTTCGAGGACTACAAACAGCTCAAGAACCTGGCCCGGGATGGCTTCACCGTCCACCGCGACCTGCGCGCCGGGCATGCCTGGCTGTTTGACGGCACGACCTTCTGGACGTACGACGATCCGGTGGTGGTGTTGCAGAAGACCCTCTACATCCGCCGGGCCGGCCTGGGTGGGGCGATGATCTGGTCGCTCGACGGCGACGACGACCACGCCACCCTGACCAGGACGATCAGCCTGGGACTCACCACCCGATAGCCGTACGTCGCCCGGCCGCCGTCCCGCACCGGCGGCGGCCGGGCGGTGGGCGCTCATCCGAGGATGCCCTCGTGCAGCGCGCGGAGCACCGCGTTCGTGCGGTCTCGCGCGCCGAGTTTGGTCAGGATCGTGGAGACGTGGTTCTTGACCGTCCCCTCGGCGAGAAACAACCCGTCTGCGATCTCCCGATTGCTGTAGCCGTGCGCCACGAGCCGCAGCACCTCCTGCTCGCGTTCGGTGAGGTTCTGCACCGGCGGCGCCTGCGGTCCGGCCGGGGACGGCCCGGAGCGGATCGCCCGCAGCATCCGGTCGGTGATCGACGGGGCGATGAGCGTGCCGCCGTCGGCGAGCGTCCGGATGGCCCGGGTGAGCTGGTCCAACGTGACGTCCTTCAGCAGATAGCCCCGGGCGCCCGCGCGCAATGCCGCGAGCACGAGTTCGTCGTCGTCGAACGTGGTCAGCACCAGCACCGGGATGTCGACGCCGTCCGCGCGCAGCCGTTCCAGCGCCCAGATGCCGTCGAAGCGGGGCATCCGCAGGTCGAGCAGGATCACGTCGGGGGCGGTACGCGCGACGACCGGAAGCGCGGCCCGGCCGTCGTCGGCCTCGCCGACCACGTCGATCCCGGCGACCTCCAGCAGCCCGCGGATGCCCTGCCGGATCAGGGTCTGGTCGTCGACCACCACCACCCGGGTCATCGCGCCGGCACCCGCGCAGTCACCCGGAACCCGTCACCGCCGTCGACCGACAGCTCACCGCCGAGCGCGGCGAACCGTTCGCCCAGGCCACGCAGCCCGTTGCCGAGCGTCGGTTCCGGTGCACCCCGGCCGTCGTCGCGAGCGTCCAGCACGGTCTCCCGTTCGTCGCCGGTCACCGAGATCCGCAGGGTACGCGCGTCGGCGTGTCGGATCGTGTTGGTGACGATCTCCTGAGTGGCCCGGACGAACGCCGCGCTGTCGTCCTCGTCGACGCGTACCGCCGGGGACACGTCGATGGTCACGTCGAGACCGGGCAGGTCCTGCGTCACCCGACGCAACGCCTGCTCAAGATCGGGGCTTTCGGTACGCAGCCGCCCGACCGTGGCCCGTACGTCGCCGAGCAACTCCCGGGCGACCTGATCGGCCCGCTCAAGGTGGGTACGCACGGCCGGCCCCTCCAGGTGGCGGGCGGTCTCCAGCTCCAGGGTCAGCACGGTCAGCTGGTGACCGATCAGATCGTGCAGTTCGCGGGAGATGCGCAGTCGCTCCGCCGTGGCAGCCGAGTCCGAGAGCAGGACGCTGGCGGCCTGCAACTCGACATGCGCCTCGGCCAACTCGCGGCGCATCCGCTGCTCCCGCAGCAGGGTGACCGAGCTGAGCAGCGTCGCCACCTGGATCAGCAGGTAGAAGATCAGAAGCATGACGCCGTCGGCCGGCGCCCGCGTCATCGACGTCGCACCGAAGGTGATCACCAGTGTGTTCGCGACCACGACCGCCAGACCCACCGGCAGCGGCACCACATACACGCTCACGGCTGCGGTGAGGACCAGCAGCACCGGCAACAGCCCCAGGTTGGATGCGGTCAGCAGCAGGGCCCAGGCGGCGACGACGGTCGCGGCGAACGCCACGAACCGCACCAGCCGGGACACGCGGGTGGCCACCGAGACGAGCAGGGCGACCAGGTAGCAGCCGAACAGCACGATCCAACAGCCGCGCGCGATCGTGGTCCCGATGGCGCCGAACAGGCCGGGACCGGCGACGGCGACCGCCACCACGAGCATCGCGAGGCCGGACCACTCGTCTGTCCCGACCCGTCGCATGATCCCCACTCTAGGTCGGGCCACCGCGAGCCCACCTGTGCCGGAAGTAATGCCGGCAGGTGATGACTTTCGGGACACGACACCGGCCGGACGCGTTCGTAGCGTCGAGGCATGCACAGCACCGAACCGGCGATCCTCGCCGAGCACCTCGCCAAGAGCTACCGCGATACGCGGGCGGTCGTCGATGTGAGTCTGCGGGTCGAGGTCGGTGAGGCGGTCGGTGTGGTCGGCGCCAACGGCGCGGGCAAGACGACGACCGTCGAGATGATCGCCGGGCTACGCGTACCCGAACAGGGGCGGGTACGCGTACTCGGCCTCGATCCGCGCCGCGACCGCGCACGGCTGCGACAGGTCCTCGGCGTGCAGTTGCAGCAGGCCCAGCTGCACCACGCGCTCCGGGTCACCGAACTGGTCAACCTCTACCGCAGCTTCTACCCCGATCCCCGGCCCACCGAGGAGCTGCTGGACCTCGTCGAGCTGACCGAGCAGCGCCGGATCAGCTTCGACAAGCTCTCCGGCGGGCAACAGCAGCGGCTCTCCATCGCCCTCGCCATCGCCGGGCGACCCCGCGTGGTGATCCTCGACGAACTGACCACCGGGCTGGACCCGACGGCACGACGCCGAATGTGGGGCACGGTCGAGCGACTCAGATCCGAAGGGGTGAGCGTGCTGCTGGTCAGTCACACCATGGAGGAGGTCGAGCGGCTCTGCGACCGGGTCGTGGTGCTCGACGCCGGCCGGGTCGTCGCGCTCGACACCCCGGCGGGCCTGATCACACGCGCCGGGGCCACCACCCTCGACGACGCGTTCGTCGCGCTCACCGGCCGGCCGTTGGCGGAGGAGACTGCATGACCACGCTCGTCGAGGCTCGTCGACCCGGACTGCGCTCGCTGGTCACCCTGATCGGGTGCGAAGCGAAGATGGTCGTGCGGGACACGGCCGGGCTGGTGGTACCCCTCTGCCTTCCGCTGCTGATCATGTTGACCAGTGCCTCCTCGGCGAGCCGGACCGTCGTCGCCAACGGACGCACCGCGTTGGACCTCTACGTCCTGCCACTCGTGTTCACCATGGTCGTCGCGATCATCGGCATCATCAACATGCCGAGCTTCCTCGCCTACTACCGTCGCTCCGGAATCCTCCGGCGGCTCGGGGTCACCCCCGCGTCGCCGGCCATGGTCCTCGCCGCCCAGGCCGTCGTCAGCGTTCTTCAGGCGCTCGTCGGCATCGCAGCCGCCCTCGTCGTGGCGTTCCTGGCCTTCGGCGCCAGCCCACCCGCCAACCTCGGCGCCGCGGTCGGGGTGGTCGCGTTGGCGATGGCGGCGATGTACGGCGCCGGCATGATCGTCGCGGCGGTCGCGCCCACCCCCAACTCCGCCGTCGCCATCGGCCTGGTCGCCTTCTTCGTCCTCGGCGCCCTCGGCGGCATGTTCGGCGGCCGGGACTCCCTGCCCGAGGTGCTCGCCGAGATCGGTGGTTGGCTGCCGTTCGGCGCGGCCGTCGAGGCCCTGTCGTCGGCCTGGGCCGGCGCCGCGGTACCGGTGGCGAACCTGATCGGCCTCGGTGCGACGGTCGTCGTCGGAGCCGTGGTCGCGGGTCTGCTGTTCCGGTGGGAGTGACCCGTCACGCCCACCGGAACACGCCCGCTGAACGGGCCGGTCGGTCAGGACGGCTCGGCGGTGAGCAGGTAGTCGTCCGCCTCCGTGCTCCAGCGCAGACCTACCGCGCCTTCCGTGGCGGCGGCCTTGCAGAACTGCAGAAAACCTCGGTAGCCCAGCTTCTTCTCGCTGAAGTCCGGCCGCACCCGCCGGAGCTGGTTCTTCAGGCCGGACAGGGCCACCTCGCCGGTCTCCCCGCCGAGATCGCGGACCACGGAGCCGAGCAACGCGAACGCCGTCTCCCGGTCGCCGTGTTCCGGCAGGGAGACCTCCGGGTCACCCTTGGCCGGGCCTTCCGCCAACTCGATGACACGCAGTTCGGCGAGGTGGCGCAGCAGTTCGCCGAAGGTACGGAACCCGTGGTCGGACTCGCTGAAGGTGGGATCCTTCCGCAACAGCGTCCGCTTCAACCGCGAGGCGGTCACCTCCCCGCCGGAACTGCCCTGCAGACCCGCGACGGTCTGCGCGACCAGTACGGCGAGCGCGTCGGCGTCGCGGGGCGGCTCCTCGGTGGGTGGCACCTCGATCTCCACCTGCTCGGCGGGCCGCGGCTCCGGCTCGGGCAGCCGGGCCGGACGGCCCCGTCGCCCCCGCGTCGGCAGGATGTCGACGCCCTCCAACCGGTCGTAGTAGAGGAATTCGTCGCAGGCGGGTGGCAGCAGGGCCGAGGTGGACTTCTCCACCCCCACACCGATCACCTGCTTGTTGAGTTCGCGGAGCTTGTGCACCAGCGGCGTGAAGTCGCTGTCACCGGTGCACAGGACGAAGGTGGAGATGTACCCGCGTTCGAAGGCCAGCTCGATCGCGTCGACGGCCATCTTGATGTCGGCGGCGTTCTTGCGGGTGGCGCCCATCCGCTGCGGAATCTCGATCAGCTCGACGTGCGAGCGGGTCAACATCCGCCGGTCCTCGTCGAAGTACGACCAGTCGGCGTACGCCCGCCGCACCACCACCCGGCCGCGCTCGGCCAACGCGTCGGCGATCGGTCGGAAGTCGAACATCGCCCCACCGTGGTGGTCGCGCACCCCCAGCGCCAGGTTCTCGTAGTCCAGAAACAGGGCGATCCGGTCCTCATGCTCCACCCGGGCAGCGTACGTCGTGCGACCGTGACCGGGCCGAGAGCCGGTGGCACCGCGCCGCAACGGGAGCGTCACGGGCAACGGCTACCATCGCCCGATGGATCTTCGCGGCACGATCAGCCCGGACCGTCCGCTGCTCGTCCTGGCCATCGCCGAGGAGGCCGCGTACCTCGACGCGGAGCTTCCGGTGCTGCTGACCGGAATGGGAAAGGTCAACGCCGCCGCCGCCGTCGCGGCGACGCTGGCCCGCTTCCCGCTGCCGTCGGTGCTTGTCAACCTCGGCACCGCGGGCGCGCTGCATCCGGGTTGGACCGGCACCCACGAGGTCGGCAGCGTCCTCCAGCACGACCTGGACACCGAGTTCATCCGCCGGCTCACCGGTCAGACCGTCGGCGCTCCGCTGGCCCTGGGCGACGGTCCGACGCTGGCCACCGGTGACCGGTTCATCGCCGACGACGAGGCCCGCGCGGCCCTGGCCCGCCGTGCTCACCTGGTGGACATGGAGGGGTACGCGGTGGCGTCGACGGCGCTTGCCTTCGGCGTACCGGTCCGCATGGTGAAGCAGGTCAGCGACGAGGCCGGCGACGGGGCTGAGCGCAGCTGGCAGGAATCGGTAGACGGCTGCGCCAGCGTCCTCGCCGGTTGGGTGCGGGACAACCTCTGACAGTCGTGGCCGGCCGCTCACCGCGCATGTTCGGTGGTGAGCGGAATGTTTGACGCAGGGAGGCGCGGGTAGCCGCGCTACTGCGGCTACGGATTGGAACGGGGCATGGAGCTGTCGGCACGCACGACGATCATCATGCGGAGTGGCATCCGAGGGGTCATCGCCGCGATGGCGATGTCCGGCCTACGCCAGGCCACCACCTCCCTGAATCTCGTACAGAGCTCGCCGCCGAAGTCGGTGATGGAGAAGCTGGTGCCCGGACTGCTCGACCGGTTGCCCGGCGATCAGCACCCGGCAGCCCTGGCGGTGGCGCACTGGAGCTACGGGCTCGGCGCCGGGCTGGCCTTCGGCGCGCTGCCCAAACGCCTACGTCATCGGATCTGGGTCGGCCCGCTCTACGGCATGGTGCTGCTGCTCGGCTTCCACACCACAATCGCGCCGGTCCTCGGCATCGATCGGCGGTTGACCGACTGGCACGAACAGTTGGCCCTGGTCGCCGACCATCTGCTGTACGGCATCGTGGTGGCGGGCTTTCCGATGCCGCACCGGGACTGACAGCCACCTGTCCCGCACCGGTGGCACCGCGCAGCCGCCGTGCCCGAGCCTGCCGACGCGCCGCACGCCACGTCGGCAGGCTCATACCAGGTCAGGCGCCGCCGGCCAGGTCCCGGCGGCGGAAGGCGGCCACGGCAGCCTGGGCGAGGGCACCCGCGAGCACGGTCAGCACCACCACCGCGACCACGCTGATATCCTCCAGCGGGTACTCCCCCACGTGCTCGAAGGGAGACAGCCGCAGCACACCCTCGGGCAGTTCCAGGATCGGGGCGAAGTAACCGGCGATCAGCCCGTAGCCGAGCACCACCCAGATCACCGGCAGCACTCTCGGTGCGGCGGCGTAGAGCAGGGCAGCGGCCGCGAGGACCAGCCAGACCGCCGGGGTGTGCGCGAGGTGGCCGACCAGCACGTCACCGAGCAGACCCGCATCGCCGGTGCTCGCCGCCGCGCCGACACCCATGCCCACGCCGGCGACCAGCAGCAGCCACGGTACGCCGAGCGCCACGACGGCGACGTGACTGCTGATCCAGGCGGTCCGGCTGACCGATGTCGCCAGCACCGGCTCGGCCCGTCCCTCGGTCTCCTCGGCGCGCAGCGACTGCACGGCGAGTACCGCGTAGACCCCGACGACGAGCGCCATGGTCAGGCCCATCATGCCGAGGTAGCCGGCGAGCAGGTCACCAGAACCGCCGCCCATGACCTCCACCAGGTCCTCGGGTGCGTCCTCGAAGCCGTCCAGCAGGGGCTGGGTGAACGAGCCGTAGGCCACGCCGGCCGCCAGCAGCGCCACGCTCCAGCCGATCAGGCTGGCCCGGTGCAGCCGGAACGCGAACGCGAAGGGGCCGGCCAGCCAGCTCGCGGCCCGTGGCGACCCCGGGCGGGGCGGCACCAGGCCGGCACCGAAGTCGCGCCGCGCCGACAAGACGTAGCCGGTGACGGCGGTCGCCGCCGCGAAGGCCAGCGAGACGGCCAACGGCCACCAGCGGTCGTGGACGTACGCGGCGGTCTGCTGGGACCAGCCGATCGGCGACAGCCACGACAGCCAGGACGGCCCGCTGCCCTGCACCGCCGCCATGTCACCGAGGCCGCGCAACACGAACGCGGCACCGAGCGCCGCCCCGGCCATGCCAGAGGCGGCCCGCGGGTACTCCGACAACTGGACGGTGACCGCGGCGATGCCGGCGAAGGCCAGCGCCACCGCACCGACGGAGGCGCCGAACAGCATGGAGCCGCCCGGATCGAAGCCACGGCCGGCCAGCATCGCACCGATCAGCAGGGCGACAAGTACCGCCATCACGGCGGTGAGGGTCAGTGCGGCGGTCAGTTGGGCGTGCCGACCGACCACATTGGCCCGGATCAGTTCGGCCCGGCCGGTCCGCTCCTCGATCCGAGTGTGCCGGACCACGGTGAGCAGGCCCATCAGACCGGCGCCGATCAGCACGTAGAGGCCGTACTGGCCGGCGAGGAAGCGTTCGATGGTCAGGTCGTCGAAACCGAAGCCGGGTCCACCGAACAGGGCGCCGGCGGGGCTGCTGGTGAAAGCGGTGAGCCCCGCCAGATCCTCCGGAGTCTGCGCGATGGTGTCCAGCGCGGCGGCGAAGTACGTCATCAGCAGCGGCAGACCGAGCGCCCAGGCGGGCAGCCGGATCCGGTCACGGCGCAGCATGAACCGCAGCAGGCTGGCGGTTCCGGTGACGGCGGTGCCCGTACGGGTGCCGGCCGGTGCCGCGCGGTCGAGCGTCGTCGCGGTCATCACGCCACCTTCCCGGCACCGTTACCGACGAGTTGGTCGCCGTAGTGGCGCAGCAGTAGCTGCTCCAGCGTCGGCGGCCGGACGGTCAGGCCCTGCACACCGAGGTCACCGAGTTCGCGTACCACGACGGCGAGTTGGTCGCCGTCGACCTCGAAGCGGACCTGTCCGTCGTCGGTGCGCAGACCGTGTACGCCGGCCAGGTTGGCCAGGCCGTCGGCCGGCCGGTCGGTGACGGCCTCGACGGAGGTACGGGTGAGGTGGCGCAACTCGGTCAGCGAGCCGGTCTCGACGATCTTTCCCTGCCGGATGATCGAGATCTGGTCGGCGAGCACCTCGACCTGGGCGAGGATGTGGCTGGACAGCAGCACGGTGCGCCCGGCGTCCTTCACCTCGCGGATGCACTCCTGGAACACCGCCTCCATCAACGGGTCCAGCCCGGCGGTCGGCTCGTCGAGCAGAAGCAGCTCGACGTCGCTGGCCAGTGCCGCGATCAGCGCCACCTTCTGCCGGTTGCCCTTGGAGTAGGTGCGGCCCTTCTTGCTCGGGTCAAGGTCGAAGCGTTGGCACAGCTCGTCCCGGCGGACGGGGTCGGTGCCGCCACGCAGCCGGGCGAACAGGTCGATCGCCTCGCCACCGGTGAGGTTGGGCCACAGCTCCACGTCGCCGGGCACGTAGGCGAGCCGTCGGTGCAGGGCGACCGCGTCGGCCCAGGGGTCGCCGCCGAGCAGCCGGGCCTGGCCGCCGTCGGCGCGCAGCAGCCCAAGCAGGATCCGGATGGTGGTGGACTTGCCGGCGCCGTTGGGGCCGAGGAAGCCGTGCACGGTGCCGGGGTCGACCCGCAGGTCGAGTCCGTCCAGTGCCTTGACCCGGCCGAAGGACTTGTCGAGGTGGTGGATGTCGATGGCAGCAGTCATGGTCGTTGACCTCATTCGAGGTAGCCCGGAGCGTCCCGGGGTGCGATGTGATCGATCAACGGATCCGGGGGCACGCCACCCGGGATCCGGTGCGGTTCGCGCTGGTGCGCGGATGAGTGGGCCACGCCGCGGCGTGGTGGCGGTTCAGCTAGCCGTACCGTCCTGGTCGGCAGCGTTCGATGCGGCCGACGGCGGATCCGGCACGTACATCAGGTATTCGTCGAGCATCGACCGGTCGACGAGCAACCCCTCGGTGAACAGTTCCAGCGCCGGCAGGGTGAGTTCCTCCATGTAGCGCCGGAACAGGGCGGGAAACTTCTCGGGCTCCGCGTCGCCACCGTGCAGGGTGAACCAGAGCAGCATGCTGCCGGTTGCCTGGTAGGCCAGATAACGGGTACGAGCGGCCCGGTCACGGCTGGGCCGGACGACCCCGGCCGCCTCCCCCGCCGACAGGTACGCCTCGGCGTCGCTGATCATGTGCTCGATCAGCTCGGCCGCCAGCTCCCCGCCGGCCTGCATGCTGCGCAGCAGATACAACACCATCGGCGCGAACTGCTCGACCTGGGCCATCTGCGCCAGCAGCATCGTCCCGGTGCCATCGGTCAGCGCCTTCTTCTTCTCCCGGCGCATGAACTCCAGCACCCACTCGTCGCAGGCGCGGCGCAGCCCGTCCTTCGAGCCGAAGTGGTGCACGATCAGCCCGGCGGTCACCCCGGCGTCCGCGGCGATGGTGCGCAGCCCGGCCCGGAAGCCGTCGCGGCCGAAGCGCGCGATGGCGGCGTCACGGATGCGGCTCGCGGTGGCCAACTCGCCGCCGCGCTCCTCCGAAGCTCCGCCCAAGGACGTCACGACACCAGATTAAACACTTGTTCAACCGGCCGACAAGCCCTCCATCGCCGCAATCCTGCGAGACACCTGAGAATGGCTCGCCCCCTCGGCGATGCTCAGTCGGGCTCGGGGGCGGGGATCTCGCGGAGGCCACTCCCGTCGAGGCGCAGCCACCGGTCTACGCCGATGTCGCGCAGGAAGCGTTCGTCGTGGCTGACCACCACGAAGGCGCCCCGGTAGGCGTGCAACGCGTTCTCCAGCTGACCGACGCTTACCAGGTCGAGGTTGTTCGTGGGCTCGTCGAGCAGTAGCAGGTGCGGTGCCGGCTGGGCGTACAGGACACTGGCCAGGGTGGCGCGCAGGCGTTCACCGCCGGAGAGGACGCCGACCGGTAGCTGGGCGCGGGCACCCCGGAACAGAAACCGGGCCAGCAGGTTCATCCGCTCCGCCTGCGGTCGGTCCGGGGCGTACGCGGTGAGGTTCTCCAGCACGGTGCGGTCCACGTCGAGCAGGTCCAGCCGCTGCGACAGGTACGCCACCCGGCCGTCGGCCCGACGCACCTGCCCGCCCTCCGGATTCAGGTCACCGAGCAGCAGGCGCAGCAGGGTGGACTTGCCGACGCCGTTGGGGCCGGTCAACGCAATCCGTTCCGGGCCGCGGATGGTCAGGTCGACGCCCTCCCCGGCGAACAGCGCCCGGCCGCCGTACCGGACCTGCATCCGCTGCCCCTCGACCAGAGTCCGGCCGGCCGGGACGTCGGTCTCCGGCAGCTCCAACGCCAGCGTCTGATCGTCCCGCAGCGCCCGGCCGGCCTGGTCGAGCCGGGACTGCGCGTCGCTGACCCGGCTGGCATGCGCCTGCTGGGCCCGACCCGCGGACTCCTGGGCGCTGCGCTTGAGCCCACCGGCCACGATGCGGGCCAGGCCCGCGTTGCCGAGGTTGCGGGCCGCGTTGCCGGCTCGCCGCTCGGCGCGTTCGCGGGCCTGCTGCATCTCCCGTTTCTCCCGCTTGACCTCCAGCTCGGCGCTGCGGACCTGGCGCTCCGCCAGCTCCCGAGCAGCCCGGGATGCCTCCTCGTAGGCAGAGAAGTTGCCGCCGTACATGCGCAGCTGCCCGCCGTCGAGTTCGGCGATGCGGTCCATCCGATCCAGCAGCATCCGGTCGTGGCTGACCAGCAGCAGGCACCCGGACCAGCTCTCCAGCACCGTGTACAGCCGGTGCCGGGCGTCGATGTCGAGGTTGTTCGTCGGTTCGTCCAGCAGCAGCACGTCGGGACGCCGGAGCAGTTGGGCGGCCAGGCCGAGGGAAACGACCTGCCCGCCGCTGAGGGTGTCCAGGCGACACTCCAACGCCACCTCGCCCAGCCCCAGCCTGTCGAGTTCGGCGCGACTGCGTTCCTCGACGTCCCAGTCGTCACCGACCGCGACGAAGTTCTCCTCGCGGGCGTCACCGGCCTCGATCGCCCGCAACGCGGTCAACGCCGGGGCGACGCCCAGCACCTCCGCCACGGTCAGGTCACCGGTGAACGGAAGGTTCTGCGGCAGGTAGCCGAGCGTTCCCTCGACCGTCACGCCGCCCCCGGTGGGTACGAGGTCACCGGCGATCAGGCGCAGCAGCGTCGACTTGCCCGCGCCGTTCGGCGCGACCAGGCCGGTGCGACCCGGCGGCACGGTGAATGACAGCTCCCGGAACACCAGGGTGTCGTCGGGCCAGGAAAAGGACAGGTTGGTGCAGACGACGCAGACGTCGGACATCAGAGAAGACCTCAGGTGGGAGCCGGGGACACAACGCCCCGGTCAGGCAGACAGAGCCACGACTCGACAGGCCGCCGTCACCCGGCGGCAGGGCTGCTCACCCTGAGATTTCGTCGTCCCCCGAAAGCATGCCGAGCGCTCCTCGCTCCGTACCTGGCGCGTTGATCCGCAGGGCAAGCCTAACAAGGTCGGCGTCGACTCGGCACACACCCGCCGAGCCCCGAACCCCGGCGGGTGTGTGCCGATCAGGACCGGACTCGGCCCCGTGCCCGGAGGTACAGCAGCGCCGCCCCGGTCACCGCCACCGGCCAGAGCAGGTACACGCCGGTCATGACCAGCAGGAACAGCACCACACCGATGGTCGCGGCGGCGGCGTACCAGGCGGCGCTGCGGCGGGGCAGCAGCCGCAGCGCCGCCGCGACACCGATCACGTAGACGGTGATGAAGGAGCCGGTCGTGAGCAGCACCAGCGAATGGGTGCCGAGGCCGGTGACCAGTACCGCGCCCAGCGCGAGGAAGGCCAGGGTGGCGGTGACGGCGAGGCTTCGGCGGGGCACCTCGCCGGCCACGCTGCCCCGGGCGAGCCAGTCCGGCAGCGCGCCGTCGCGGCCGAGCGCCGCACCGAGCTTCGCCGCTCCGGCGTAGTAGGCGTTCATCGCACCGAAGGTCAGCAGCAGCGCCGCCCCGGCGACCAGCCAGCGGGCGTCGCCGCCGAGCGCGACCGCGAACAGGTCGCCCAGCGGTGCCGTGGAGTCCGCCGCAGTCGAGCCGAGCACGGCGACGGTCGCGAAGGCCACCGCCAGATACAGCGCGCCGACCACGACGACCGCTGCGGCAGTGGCCCGGGGCAGATCCCGCTCGGGACGGCGGAACTCGCCCGTCAAGTGGGTGATCGCCTCCCAGCCGACGAAGCTCCACATCAGCAACGCCGCCGCCGGGCCCACGGCCGGCAGGCCGTGCGGGGCGAAGGGCGTGAGGTTCGCGGCGTCCGCGTGTGGCAGCGACAACAGCACCGCCAGCAGCAGGAACGCGACAAGCGCTCCGGCGAGCGCGAGCTGCACCCGGCCGGCGAGCTGCACACCGGCATGGTTGGTGGCGGTGACCGCGACCATCAGCAGCGCCGCCGTGACCGCGACGGTCGGCGTACCGCCGCCGACCGCCGCCTCGACGTAGGCGGCCCCGAACAGCGCCGCCGCGGATGCGCCCGGCGGCACCGCGAAGTAGAAACACCAGCCGACGACGGCCGCCGCCCGCGGTCCGAAGGCCATCCGGGCGTACGTCGACACGCCACCGGCGTCCGGGTGACGGGAACCGAGCGCGGCGAACGTGCCGGCCAGGGGAGCGGAGACGATCACGAGCAGCAGCCAGGCGAGCAGCGAGGCGGGGCCGGCGGCCTCGGCCGCCAGCGCGGGCAGCGCGATCACGCCGGTACCCAGTACGGCACCGACGTAGAGAGCGGTGCCCTGGGCGGCGGTCAGCCGACCACCGGTCACCGGCGTGGCACGGGTCTGGGTCATGTGATCACCGTCGTTCAGGCCGGCCGACCGGGACAGCAGGATTGACGCCGAGCTGCGTTAGATTTCTGCCATGCGTCCGCACGTCGTCGCGGTGGCGGTGACCGACAACCCGCCGATCTTCGAGCTGGCGGTCCCGCAGGAGGTGTTCGGCACCGACCGACGGGACATCGTCGACCCGTGGTACGAGATGCGCCTGTGCGCGGCCGAGCCGGGCCCGCTGCGTACCACGGGTGGCTCGTGGCTCGACCCCGCGTACGGCCTGGACGATCTGGTCGAGGCCGACACCGTGCTGGTGCCCGGTTGCGCCCGACCGGCCCAGGTCAGTCCCCCGGCAGCGCTGGTCGAGGCGCTGCGCACCGCGTACGCGCGGGGCAGCCGCATCGTCGGCATCTGCACCGGTGCGTACCCGATCGCCGCGGCCGGCCTGCTCGACGGTCGCCGCGCCACCACGCACTGGATGAACGCGCAGGACTTCGCCGGCCGGTTCCCGCTTGTCGACCTCGACCCCCGGGTGCTGTACGTGGCGGAGGACAACATCTTCACCTCGGCCGGCACCGCCGCGGCCATCGACCTGTGCCTGCATCTGGTGCGGCTGGACCACGGTGCCGCGGTGGCCGCCGAGGTGGCCCGGCGGATGGTGGTGGCGCCGCAGCGGGGCGCCGACCACACCCAGTATCCGGCGCCGCCGGTGCGGGGAGTCTCCCCGGCCGACCTGAGCCCGGTGCTGGAGTGGGCTCGGCAACGCCTCGACCGGCCGCTGTCGGTGAACGATCTGGCCCGCGCGGCCAACCTGAGCCCGCGCACCCTGGCCCGCCGGTTCCGCGACTCGCTCGGCACCACGCCGTTGCAGTGGTTGTTGGAGCAGCGGGTCCGACTGGCACAGGAGTTGCTGGAGACCACCGAGGATCCGGTCGAGCGGATCGCGCACCGTACCGGCTTCGGCAGCGGCGCCAACCTGCGCCAGCACTTCGGTCGGATCAGCGGGATGACCCCGCAGACCTACCGGCACGTCTTCCGGTACCGGGTCGGTGCGTCTGCCCGCCCCACGGTGCCGCACCGGCCGGCCGGCCAACCCCTGCGGTAGCCCTGGCCGCTGGCAATTCACCGGCCGCCACCGCTGCGTCGTTACCGGAAACTTCCGGAAGTTATGGCCACCACGGCGGTCTCGACATAGCATGCACGCGCTTGAATCCGTCCCAAGGGCCACGTCAGACACACCCCGCCAGCACCGATAAAAAGTAGAGGGATTTCGATGCGCCTCTGGAACCTCTCCCATCGATCACGACGCCGATCCCGAACCGTCGCGCTGCTCTGCTCGGCAGCGCTCGTCGCGGCGGTCGCCGTGGCACCCGCGCCGGCGGCAGCCGCCGAGATCGTCCTCGCCAACGACTTCGAGTCCGGCTCGTACGCGCCGTGGGGACCGCGCGGCGACATCACCCTCGCCATCGCCGACGAGGGACACGAGAGCGACAGCAGCCTGTCGGTCACCGGCCGTACGGCGAACTGGCAGGGCCCGGCGACGAGCGCGACGGCGCTGTTCCGGCCCGGCACGCAGTACTCGGTCACCGCCTGGGTCAAGCTGCCGGCCGGCACCGAGGGCACCGCGGGAGTGCACTTCACCGTCGAGGCGACCCCGGTCGACGGCGGTGACAACACCTACACCTGGATCGGCGGCGACGTCCCCACCACCGCCGAGAGCTGGGTGCAGATCGGCGGCACCTACACGCTGCCCGACGGGCTCAGCACGGCCACCGTGTACGTCGAGGCGGCGGAGAGCACCCCGTTCCTCCTGGACGACGTCCTGATCACCGGGCCGGACGGCGAACCGGGCGGACCTGAACCCGGCACCGTCGTCATCGACACCGACTTCGAGGACGGTCTGGACGGCTGGGGTCCGCGCGACAGCGGTGCCGGCGCCCCGACGGTCGAGATCAACGACGTCGCACACGGCGGCTCGGCCGCGGCGCTGGTCACCGACCGGGTCAACCAGGGCGCCGGCCTCGGGCGTGACGTCGCCGGCCTGTTCGAAGCGGGCGTCACCTACGAGTTCAGCGCCTGGCTGCGGTTCGCTGAGGGCCAGCCGACCGACCAGATCTGGCTCAGCCTGGCCAGCACCTCCGGCGGCAGCCAGTCGTTCAGCACCCTCGCCCAGTTCGAGTCCATCACGAACACGGGCTGGACCGAGGTGAGCGCCCGCTTCACCATGCCCGCCTCGGACGAGGCGTCGCTCTACTTCGAAACCCGCTGGGAGGGCGCGGACGTAGCCGGCAACACCAGCGACTTCCTGGTCGACGACATCGTCGTCCGGGTGCCGGAGCCGCCGGTCATCGAAGACCTGACCGGGATCCACGAGACCACCGATTTCCCGGTCGGCGTGGCCATCGACGCCCGGGAGACCGTCGGCGGCGCCGCCGATCTGCTGAACCGGCACTTCAACCAGGTCACGCACGAGAACCACATGAAGCCCGAGGCCTGGTACGACGACGAACGCACCTTCCGACCGCACGAGCAGGCGCTCGCGGTGATGGACTTCGCCCGCGACAACGACCTGCGCGTCTACGGTCACGTGCTGGTCTGGCACAGCCAGACCCCCGACTGGTTCTTCCAGGACGCGGACGGCCAGCCGCTGACCACGTCGGCGGAACACCAGCAGTTGCTGCGCGACCGCCTGCGTACCCACATCTTCAACGTCGCCGAATCGCTGTCCGAGCGGTACGGCCTCTTCGGCTCCCCCACCAACCCGCTGTACGCCTGGGATGTCGTCAACGAGGTCATCAGCGACAGCGGCGAGTACGCCGACGGCCTGCGCCGCAGCGAGTGGTACCGGATTCTCGGCGAGAACTTCATCGACCTGTCGTTCGAGTACGCGCACGAGGCGTTCAACGACGTCCACGCCGTGGCCGACAGCGACCCGGTCACCCTGTTCATCAACGACTACAACACCGAGCAGAGTGGCAAGCAGGCCCGCTACCGGGCACTGGTGCAGCGGCTTGTCGACCGCGACGTGCCGATCGACGGGGTGGGGCACCAGTTCCACGTCTCGCTGGCCACGCCGGTCAGCAGCCTGGAGGCCACGTTGGACGCCTTCGCCGGGCTACCGCTGACCCAGGCCGTCACCGAACTCGACGTCACCACCGGCACTCCGGTGACCCAGGCGCGGTTGATCGAGCAGGGCTACTTCTACCGGGACGCCTTCCGCATCTTCCGGGAGCACACCGAGGACCTGTTCGCCGTGACGGTGTGGGGCCTCACCGACGGCCGTTCGTGGCGGTCGGCCAACGCGCCGCTGCTGTTCGACGACAACCTGCGGGCCAAGCCCGCCTACTACGGGGCGGTGGACGGCGACCTGCCGGCACGCCTGCGCACGGCCAACGTCTTCGCCGGTGACGTGGCCCTCACGGCCGCCGCGCCGAAGGACCTGACCTGGCGCAAACTGCCCCTGCATCCGATCGAGGACGCGGCCCGGTTCCAGTTGCGCTGGTCGCCGGACCACCTGACCGCGTACGTCACGGTCGACGACGCCTCGGTCTCCGACGACGACCGGGTCACCTTCGCCCTGGGTGACGAGACCTACCGGGTCTCCCGCGACGGCAGCGGCGACGTGCCGGCCGTGGCGGCCGAGCGGGACGACGGCTACCACCTGGTCGCCCACCTGCCGCTGGTCGATGCCGCCGAGGGCGAGACCCGCACCTTCGACGTGCGGGTGACCGACAACGGCACCACCTCCGGCTGGAACACTCCGGGCGCGGTGGGCACCCTGAGCCTGGTGGAGGAGCTGTCGTACCTGGAGGTCCGCGAGACGGGCACCGCGCCGGTCATCGACGGCACGGTGGATGCCGGCTGGGCCCAGGCCACCTCGGTCACCACCGCCAAGCAGGTCTCCGGCACCGACGGCGCGACCGCGAATGTCCGCACCCTCTGGCGAGGCCAGACGCTGTACGTGCTGGCCGAGGTCACCGACCCGGTGGTGGACGTCTCCGGCTCCGACCCGTGGACCCAGGACTCGGTCGAGATCTACGTCGACGCCGGCAACGCCAAGAACGGTCCGTTCCGCTACGACGACACCCAGATCCGCATCAACGCTGACAACGTCGTGTCGTTCGGCACCGGTGACGAAGCGTTCCAGGCCGGGCGGCTGGAGAGCGTTGCCGTGCGTACCGAGACCGGCTACACCGTCGAGGCGGCGATCAGCCTGCTCGAATACGGTGGTCTCGGCACGTTCCACGGCCTGGACTTCCAGGTCAACGACGCCTCCGACGGCGCACGCACGTCGATCCGCAACTGGGCCGAGCAGAACGGCGAGGGCTACCAGACCACCGCCCGTTGGGGCGTGGGTCGGCTGGTCGCCGGCTCCAACGTGGAGATCGCGATGGAGCGGATCGCCCGCTGGAACTCCGACAGCGGCGGCGGCTACTGCGCCACCATCACCGCCACCAACAACGGCGACAAGCCCGTCGAGTGGACCGCGGTGGTCGATCTGGAGGGTGACATCTACACCGCCTGGAACTTCAAGCGGGAGCGGCTGGCCGACGGCAGCTACCGGATCCAGGGGGTGAAGTGGAACCGGACCCTGGCCGCCGGCGCCAGCACCTTCAGCGTCGGGTACTGCGCCAACCTGTGACACCCGGCCCGGGCCAGGTCAGCCGACCACGCTGACGGGCCGGGGCCGGTGAGGTGGCTCCGGTGGTGGCCACCGCCCACTCAGGGCGGTGGCCACCACCTGCATGTCCGCCTTCTGGCCGCCGCGGTCGTCGCCGATCTCCTCTCCGTCCGGTGGCCGTGACCAGCCGGCACCGGAGCTGAGTTGCCGGAGCGGGGCGGCGGCCCCGCACCGCTCAGACGGCGCGGGCGATGCAGATGCGGGCGTCGAGCCGGGGTCCGGCCTCGTAGATCATGTACGAGACGCCGCCGTCGGTGCCGAAGGCCGGCGCGGCGACCCGACCGTTGTCCGAGGCGATCGGGGCGTGGAAGACCCCGAGGTGCACCTCCCGGTCGAAGTTGTTGCCGACCTCGGTGAGCCGGATCCGACCGTCGTTGCCGTGGTAGGCGACGTAGCTGGTGCCGTTGCGCCTGAGCAGGTGCGGGCTGGAGATGTCGGTCAACCCATCACCGGCCGGCGAGATCAACGGGTTCGGGGCGAACTGCCACTGGTCCCAGCCGTTCGGTGACCAACCCCAGAAGATCTTGCGGGTGCCGGGGCCGACGGTGTGCGCGCCCATGAAGAGCATGACGTACTTGTTGTTCTTTCCGGCGACGGAGTGTTCGAAGACCCGGGCGTACGAGGTCTCGGTGGTGTTCGGCACCAGCCGGGTGCTCAGGATCGGCGTCTCGTTGGTGAAGTTGATGCCGTCGCGGGAGCGGGCCACCCGGGTGGTGAAGTTCTCCCCGTGGAAGTAGAGGAAGAACTCCCTGGTGGAGGCGTTCCACACCACGTGCGGTGAGGAGACGTGACTGACCGTGGTGGCGGGTAGCACCCGGTCGATGATCGGGTTCCCGGGGTGTTCGGTGTAGGGGCCTTCGAGCCGGTCGGCGTAGGCCAGGCAGATGCCGCCGGGCGCGTCGTGCGGGGCGTAGTAGAGGTAGTACCGCCCCCGGGCACCGGAGATCTTGTCGTAGACCCCACGTACGCAGGGAAAGATCATCTCGCCGGTGGGGTTGTAGCGCAGCGGCGTGGCGAACGCGTCGCGGACGTACCGGTAGCTGGGGAAGCCGGCCGGGCCGGCGAGGGCCGGAGCGGCGGCGAGGGTGCCGCCGATTGCGGTACCGGCGGCCGTGGCGGTGCCGATCAGGGCGGCGCCGCGCAGCAGGCCACGGCGGGTCACCGGGGCGGGTCGGGGGGTCCGGTCGGGCATGCGGGTCTCCGATCGTGAGGGGACGCTCGTCGATGGCGGAGCTGGGGATGGTGCGGGACCGCCCTGCCGGCGGGAACGCGGCGGAACGGTGGGTGGCAGGCGTGGACCGCGGCCACCGCAACACTTGCCGGTGACCGTGCGTGAGATCGGGCTCCATGAGGGAGCGAACCTTGTGATCGATGAGTCTGCGGTCGGCGACGAGCCCCGGTCAAGGCGCTAATACGAATTATCACGCCGATCATCCGGAGAAATTTTCCGACGACGGGGGGTTGACGACAGGCGGTGGCGGGTCGCAGGATTTCACACCAACGTAGCTAATGCGTATTAGCGCAGAAACGATTGGACACGGAACGTGACCGGATCGCGCAGGCGGGTGACCCAGCAGGACATCGCCCGGATGACCGGCGTCAGCCAGGCGACGGTCTCGCTGGTGCTCAACGGCCGCGACGACGGCAGCGTCCGGATCGCCCCGGAGACCCGGGAACGGGTGCTGGGCGCCATCCGGGCCACCGGGTACGTCGCCGACCCGGTGGCCCGGCGGCTCGCCGCCCGACACAACCGGATCATCGGCGTCTTCACCTACGAGCCGGTCTTCCCGGCCGGCACCGGCGACTTCTACCACCCGTTCCTGGTAGGTATCGAGGAGTCCGCCGAGCGCCTCGGCTGCGACCTGCTGCTGCTCACCAGCGCCCCGGTCACCGACGGCCGGCGGCGAATCTTCCACGACGACAACCGGCTGCGGCTGGCCGACGGCTGCGTCCTGCTCGGTCGTTCACTGGACCGCGACGAGCTGGGCCGCCTGGTCGCCGAGGGGCAGCCGTTCGTCTCCGTCGGCCGACGCGACGACGCGGGCGGACCGGTGCCGTACGTCGGCGCGGACTACGCCGCCGCCACCGCCGACGTGGTCCGGCGCGCCCTCGACGCCGGCCACACCAGGCTGGCGTACCTCGGCCAGGGCGCCGGCCCGGAATCACACACCGACCGGTTCGCCGGCTACCGGGCCGCCCTCGACGCGGCCGGGCTGCCGACCCGGCACGAACCCACCGACCGCTCCCCCGCCGACCTGCTCGACACGCTGCTCGACACCGGAGTCACCGCCGTGGTGGTCGAGGAGTACGCCGACGGGGTCGCGCTGGCCACCGCCGCCGCCGAGCGCGGCCGGACCGTGCCCGCCGACCTGTCCATCCTCGCGCTTGGCGACCCGACCCGGCCGACCACAAGCGACCTGGAGTTCACCGGCTTCCGGATCCCCCGCCGCGAGATGGGATGGCAGGCCGTCGAGGTGCTCACCGGGCTGCTCGCCGGGGTGCCCGGCACGGTGACCCAGCGGCTGCTGCCGTGCCAGCCGGTCGACGGCGTCACCCTCCTGCCGCCCCGGCACTGACCAGCTCACCCCCGGTCGCCATCCCGTTGCCCGGCGACCCTGGACCGTTCCATGAGAGGACCGACCGTGCCCGAGATGCAGGCCGAAGTACTTATCGTCGGCGGTGGGCTCGGCGGCGTGGCCGCCGCCCTGGCCGCGCTGCGCGCCGGCCGCAGCGTGCTGCTGACCGAGGAGTACGACTGGCTCGGCGGGCAACTCACCAGCCAGGCCGTACCGCCGGACGAGCACTCCTGGGTGGAGCACTTCGGCGTCACCGCCAGCTACCGGGCGCTGCGGGACGGCATCCGGGAGCACTACCGTCGCTGGTATCCGCTGACCGACCGGGCTCGGCGCACCACCGCGCTCAACCCGGGCGCCGGGCACGTCAGCCGGCTCTGCCACGAACCCCGGGTCGCGGTGGCGGTGCTGGAGGGCATGCTGGGGCCGTACCGGGGATCCGGGCGGCTGCGGGTGCTCCAGCCGTACCGGCCGGTGGCCGCCGACACCGACGGCGACCGGGTCGTCGGTGTCACCGTGGCGCACCGGTACACCGGTGAGCGGGTGCACCTGAGCGCGCCGTACGTGCTGGACGCCACCGAGACCGGCGAACTGCTGCCGTTGACCGGCACCGAGTACGTCACCGGCTTCGAGTCCCGGGCCGACACCGGTGAACCGAGCGCGCCGGAGCAGGCCCAGCCGGCGAACATGCAGGCGGTGTCGGTGTGCTTCGCGGTCGACCACGTCGACGGCGACCACACGATCGACAAGCCGACGGCGTACGACTTCTGGCGGGCGTACCGGCCACCGTTCTGGGGCGACCGGATGCTGTCGTTCCGCTCCCCCAACCCGCGCACCCTGGCGATCTCCGAACGCAGCTTCACCCCCAACCCGGACGACGACCCCTGGCTGGTCCAGGCCGACCAGCGGGTCAATCCCGGCGACGGGAACCTGTGGACGTTCCGCCGCATCGCCGCCCGACGCAACTTCACCCCCGGTGCGTACGACAGCGACATCTGCCTGGTCAACTGGCCGATGATCGACTACTTCGAGCGGCCGGTGATCGACGTACCTGACGGCGACGCCGGCATCGCCGCGGCCCGGGAGCTGTCCCTGTCGGTGCTGTACTGGTTGCAGACCGAGGCGCCACGCACCGACGGTGGAACCGGCTTTCCCGGGCTGCGACTACGCGGCGACGTCACCGGCACCGGCACCCCCGCCACCGGCGGAGACGTCACCCACAGCGGCCTGGCCCAGGCGCCCTACATCCGGGAGTCGCGCCGCATCCGCGCCGAGTACACAGTCGTCGAGCAGGACCTCTCCCTGGAGATCCGGGGCGACAAGGGCGCGGTCAGCTACGCCGACTCGGTAGGTGTCGGGATGTACCGCATCGACCTGCACCCCTCCACCGGCGGCGACAACTACATCGACGTGGCCTCCTGCCCGTTCGAGATCCCGCTCGGCGCCCTGATCCCCCGGCGGATGGAGAACCTGCTGCCCGCCGGCAAGAACATCGGCACCACACACATCACAAACGGCTCCTACCGCCTGCACCCCGTGGAGTGGAACGTCGGCGAGGTCGCCGGCCTGCTCGCGGACTTCTGCCTGGCCCGGCGGGTCACCCCCCGCGCGGTGCGTTACACCCCCGGCCTGCTGGCCGACTTCCAGAACCGCCTCGCCGATTCCGGTGTCGAGCTGCGCTGGCCCGACATCGCCGGCTACTGAGGAAGGACATATCCCCCATGAGGAACCGGTTGACGGCCGTCGTCGCGCTCAGCGCGCTGCTCGGCCTGACCGCCTGCGGTGGCGACTCCACCGAGTCCGACGGCCCGGTCACGTTGCGGATGACCACCTGGTCGGCGAACGAGGCCCACCTGAAGCTGTTCAACGAGATCGCCGCCGAATACACCGCGACGAATCCGGACATCGCCGGAATCACCTTCGACCCGATCCCGTTCGAGAGCTACACCACCACCCTGACCACCCAGATCGCCGGCGGCAACCCGCCCGACCTGGCCTGGGTGCTGGAGAACTCCGCGCCCGACTTCGTCACCTCCGGCGCGCTGGTGCCGCTTGACGACACCCTCAAGGGCACCGAGGGGTACGGCTTCGACGAGCTCGCCCCGGCCGCGACGAAGCTGTGGCAGGCCGACGGCAAGCTGTACGCGTACCCCTTCTCCACCTCGCCGTTCGGGGTGTTCGTCAACACCGACCTGGTGAAGTCATCCGGCGCGCAGAGCCCGGCCGAGCTGATCGCCGCCGGCCAGTGGACCTGGCAGAACGCGCTGACCACCGCGAAGGCGGTGCAGGCGGAGACCGGCAAGGCGGGTCTGGTGGTCCGCGACTTCGACTACAAGGGTTGGGACTTCCTGTCCACCGTCTGGACCGGTTGGGGCGCGCAGGCGTGGAGCGAGGACGGCCGCACCTGCGGCTTCAACTCGGCCGAGATGGTCGAGGCGATGACCGTCCTGCACCGGGGGATCTTCGTCGACAAGGCGCTACCGGGCCCGGGCACCACCGCCGACTTCTTCGCCGGTGACGCCGGCATGACCATCACCCAGATCTCCCGCGCGTCGCTGCTGGAGGGGCAGAAGTTCGGTTGGGACCTGGTGCCGCTGCCCGCCGGACCGAAGGGTGAGTACGCGGTGATCGGCCAGGGCGGGATGGGTGTGCTCAAGCAGGGCCGCAACGCCGATGCCGCCGCCGATTTCCTGGCCTACCTGACCAACCCGGCCAACTCGGCGAAGCTCGCGCAGTTCTTCCCGCCGCCGCGTACCTCGCTGCTCACCGCCGAGACCCTCGCCAAGACCAACCCGCTGCTCAGCCCGGAGCAGTTGCAGGAGGTTGTCATCGACGGGATCGCCGACGGGGTGGTCAAGCCCAGCCACACCGGCCAGGCCGAGCTGAACCAGGCGGTCCGGGCCGCACTGGACCCGCTGTGGCGGCCGGACGCCGACGTGCGGGGCGTACTCGACGGCGTCTGCACCGCGATCAACCCGCTGCTGACGAAGTAGGGATCCTCGATGTCGGTCCTGACCAGGGACACCGTGGGGCGGGCCGGTGACCGGTCCGCCCCCGGCGGGGCCGCGCCGCACCGGCGGCGCGGCTGGTGGACGACCCGCCGCCGCGACCAGCTCGCCGGGCTGCTCTTCGTCGCACCGCAACTCGCCGGGTCGGTGCTGTTCGTGCTGATTCCGCTCGGGCTGGTCTTCTGGTACAGCCTGCACGAGTGGAACGTGCTCGCCGGCACCTTCGAGTTCGTCGGCCCGGGCAACTACCAGGCCATGGCCGACGACCCGAACCTGCCGTCGGTGCTGCGGGTCACCGCGCTGTTCTCGATCGGCCTGGTGGCGTTCAACCTCAGCCTGGCCCTGCTGCTCGCGGTGCTGCTCAACCAGCGGCTACGCGGCACCGTCGTGTTCCGGACGTTGTTCTTCTCCCCGGTGGTCGTCTCGCTGGTCGCCTGGACGATCGTGTGGGGCTTCCTGCTCCAGGACAACGGCGGTGTCAACGGGGCGTTGGGCGTGGCCGGCGTGGACGGGCCAAACTGGCTGCGCGGCGACTGGACGGCACTGCTGTCGGTGATCGTGGTGCAGGTGGTCAAGAACGTCGGCCTGAACATGGTGCTGTTCCTGGCCGCCCTGCAGGGGGTGCCGGCGGAACTGTACGAGGCGGCCCGGGTCGAGGGCGCCAACGCCTGGACCCGGTTCCGTCGGATCACCGTGCCGCTGATCAGCCCGACCATCCTGCTCACCTCGATCATCACGGTGGTCGGGTCGTTGCAGGTGTTCGCCCAGATCGCCGTGCTCACCCAGGGCGGGCCGGGCACCTCGACCACGGTGCTCGTCTACTACCTGTACCAGCGGGCGTTCCAGTTCCACCAGTTCGGCTACGGCGCCACGCTGTCGGTGCTGCTCTTCCTGATCGTGCTGGTGCTCACCGTCGTGCAGTGGCGGATGCGCAGGAAGTGGGTCTTCCATGAACAGTAGGCTCTCCGCACGGGCCAGGGTCGCGCTCTACGGTGCGCTCTGCCTGCTGGCCCTGCCGTTCGTCTTCCCCACCTGGTGGATGGTCACCTCGTCGGTGAAACCGGTGGGCGACATCTTCGCCTTCCCGCCGTCGCTGATCCCGACCGAGGCCAGCCTCTCCGCGTACCGTCGGGTCTTCGAGCTGCAACCGTTCGCGCAGCAGTACTTCAACAGCGGGTACATCGCGGCCGTGGTCACCATCGGCACCCTGGCGGTGTCGTCGCTGGCCGGGTACGCCTTCGCCCGGATCCGCTTCCGGGGTCAGCAGGTGCTGTTCGTGGTGGTGCTGGTCGGGCTGCTCATCCCGAGCGAGGTGACGATCGTGCCGCTGTTCCGGATGTTCAACTCGTGGGGCATGGTGGACACCCACTGGCCGCTGATCCTGGTGCCGATCCTCGGCGCGCCGAGCGTGCTGGCCACCTTCATCATGCGGCAGTTCTTCATCACCCTCCCCGCCGAGTTGGAGGAGGCGGCGCGGGTGGACGGGCTGGGCCGCTTCGCCACCTTCTGGCGCATCGCGTTGCCGCTGGCCCGTCCGGCGCTCGGCGCGGTGGCGATCTTCACCTTCCTGCACAGCTGGAATCTCTACCTGGAGCCGATCGTCTTCCTCTCCACACCGGAGAAGTTCACCCTGCCGCAGGCGCTGACCCAGTTCGTCGACGCCTACGGCGGGCCGATGTGGGACGTACAGCTGTCGGCGGCGTCGATGACCGCCATCCCCATTTTGGTGATCTTCGTGATCGCGCAACGGCAGTTCATCGAAGGTCTGGCCCACACCGGTCTGAAGGGCTGAGGCACCCGCAGACCTCAGGTGCGGCGAGCCCCGGTCGACCGTTGCTGGTCGCCCGGGGCTCGTCGGTGGGTGTCGGATCAGGCGAGGTCGAAGCGGTCCAGTTCCATCACCTTGGTCCAGGCCGCCACGAAGTCGGCCACGAACTTGACCCGGGCGTCGTCGCTGGCGTAGACCTCGGCGAGCGCGCGGAGCTGGGAGTTGGAGCCGAAGATGAGGTCGACCGCGGTGGCGGTCCACTTCACCTGCTCGGTGGCCACGTCACGGATCTCGTACACGTGCTCGTCGGACTCCGACGCCTTCCAGCGCGTGCCCGGGGAGAGCAGGTTGCTGAAGAAGTCGTTGCTGAGCACGCCGGGCCGGTCGGTGAGCACGCCGTGCCGGCTGCCGCCGACATTGGCACCGAGGGAGCGCAGGCCACCCACGAGTACGGTCATCTCGGGCGCGGTCAGGTTGAGCATGTACGCCCGGTCGATGAGCAGCACCTCCGGCTGGGTCTTCTCGCCGGCACGCAGGTAGTTGCGGAACCCGTCGGCACGCGGCTCCAGGACCCGGAACGACTCGATGTCGGTCTGCTCCTGGCTGGCGTCGGTGCGGCCCGGGTGGAATGGGACGGTGATCTCGACACCGGCGTCCCGCGCCGCCTTCTCGACCGCGGCCGAACCGGCCAGCACGATCAGGTCGGCGAGGGAGATCCTGGCCCCGCCCGCCGCGTTGAACTCCCGCTGGATGCCCTCCAGGGTGCTCAGCACCGTCGCGAGCTGCTCCGGCTGGTTGACCTCCCAGCTGCGCTGCGGCTCAAGGCGGATCCGGGCACCGTTGGCACCGCCGCGCTTGTCGGTGTACCGGAAGCTCGCGGCCGAGGCCCAGGCGGTGCTCACCAACTGGGCAGTGGTGAGACCGGACTCCAGCACCTTCGCCTTGAGCGCCGCGATGTCAGCTTCACCGACCAGCTCGTGGTCGACGGCCGGCACCGGGTCCTGCCACAGCTGGGGCTCCGGCACCCACGGCCCGAGGAACCGGCTGACCGGACCCATGTCGCGGTGCAGCAGCTTGAACCACGCCTTGGCGAAGGCCAGCGCGAACTCGTCCGGGTTCTCCAGGAACCGGCGGGAGATCTTCTCGTACGCCGGGTCCACGCGCAGCGACAGGTCGGTCGTGAGCATCGTGGGCTTGTGCTTCTTCGACGGGTCGTGGGCGTCCGGGATGATCGCCTCGGCGTCCTTGGCGACCCACTGCTTGGCACCGCCGGGGCTGGTGGTGAGTTCCCACTCGTAGCCGAAGAGGATCTCGAAGAACCGGTTGCTCCACTGCGTCGGCCGGTCGGTCCAGGTGACCTCAAGGCCGCTGGTGATGGTGTCGGCGCCCTTGCCGCTGCCGTACGTGCTCAGCCAGCCCAGGCCCTGCGCCTCCAGCGGCGCGCCCTCAGGCTCCGCGCCCACGTGGTCGTCGGCGACACCGGCGCCGTGGGTCTTGCCGAAGGTGTGGCCACCGGCGATGAGCGCGACGGTCTCCTCGTCGTTCATCGCCATCCGGGCGAAGGTCTCCCGGATGAAGTGCGCCGCCGCGAGCGGGTCGGCGTTGCCGCGCGGGCCCTCGGGGTTGACGTAGATCAGGCCCATCTCGGTCGCGCCGACGCCCTGCGACATCTCCTTCTCGGAGACGTAGCGCTCGTCACCCAGCCAGGTGTCCTCCGGGCCCCAGAAGATCTCCTCGGGCTCCCAGACGTCCTCCCGGCCGAAGCCGAACCCGAAGGTCTTGAAGCCCATCGACTCCAGGGCCACGTTGCCGGCGAGCACGAGCAGGTCGGCCCAGGAGATCTGCTGGCCGTACTTCTGCTTCACCGGCCAGAGCAGGCGGCGCGCCTTGTCCAGGTTGGCGTTGTCCGGCCAGCTGTTGAGCGGGGCGAAGCGCTGCCCGCCGTCACCGGCGCCGCCGCGGCCGTCCTCGATGCGGTAGGTGCCCGCGGCGTGCCAGCTCATCCGGATCATCAGGCCGCCGTAGTGACCGAAGTCGGCCGGCCACCAGTCCTGCGAGGTGGTGAGGACCTCGGTGATGTCCCGCTTGAGCGCCTCGACGTCGAGCTTGGCGAACTCCTTGGCGTAGCTGAAGTCCTCCCCCAGCGGGTTGCCCTTCGACGAGTGGGCGTGCAGCACCGAGAGGTCGAGCTGGTTGGGCCACCAGTCCCGGTTCGTACGCGGACGACCGCCGGTCTTCGGGGTCGGCGAGTCGATCGCCGGGTTCTCGCTCTCGCTGCCGTGGGCGGTCACGGAGTCGTGCGCGACCGGGCAGCCGGCCGCCGCCTTGGCGTCCACGCCCTGGGCGCTGGACGGGGCGTCGTGCTCTGCGTTGCTCAATGTGCTTCCTTCCGACCTGGCGGTTCACTTGTGGTGCGGGCGGTCGCGCAGTCGGGGCAGGTGCCCCAGTAGACGACCTCCGCCTCGTCGACCACGAACCCGTGGTCGTCGGAGGCGGTCAGACAGGGGGCGTAGCCGACGGCGCAGTCCACGTCGGCGATCACGCCGCAGGAGCGGCAGACGACATGATGGTGGTTGTCCCCGACCCGGGACTCGTAGCGGGCGATCGCTCCGGTGGGCTGGATGCGCCGCACCAGACCGGCGTCGGTGAGTGCCCGCAGCACATCGTAGATCGCCTGGTGGGACACGGTGGGATGATCGGCACGGACCAGCCGGATCACGGTGTCGGTGTCGACGTGCGGGTGGTCGCGTAGCGCCGCGAGCACCGCCAACCGGGGCCGGGTCACGCGCAACGAGACCGCCCGCAGCTGCGCCTCGAAGTCGGCCGTCATGCCGACGAACCTACTCGACTCTTCTGGAATCAATCAAGTTTTCGCGGGATCAGGCATTCGTGTCGCCGGTGTCCCCGCCCTCGTCCGCAGCCGCCGACGTGGCCGAGGTCACCGAGGCGGTGGGAGACGTCTGATCGGCAGGGGGAGCTGTGGTTTCGGCAGGTTCCGTGCTCGGTGCCGGGGTCGGATCCGGCGGCGGGGACGGGGTGGGGGGCCGCGAGGTCGCCGCGGGACTCGACGTCGCCGACGGGCTGGGCGTGGGGCTGGTCGTCGCCGACGGGCTCGGGGACGTCGACGGATCGGACGTGGTCGGCGTCGAGCTGGTCGGCGTGCCCGGTGGCGTCGCCGATGGTGCGCCCGACGGCTGGGCGTCGGGCTGACCCGATCCGCCTCCGCCGCCGTCCGGAGACGGGCGGTCGCCGTCCGGCGCACCCGACCGCCCCCGGGAGGCCCCCTCCGTCGACGCCGCCGGCTCGGCCGACGCGGAGGCCAGGACCGACGTCCGTACGTGCGTGCCGGCATGCTCGCAGGCGACACCCGCCAGGCTGAACCGCTCCGGCGTCTCGTGCCCGCCGGACTCGACCCGACCGTGCAGGGTCGCCGTCACACCGGTGCCCGGGGCCGACGGCTCGGCCAGTCGCAGGGTCACCCGCTGCTCGTCGTGTGTCCAGGCGGCGCCCTGCACGTCGAGGAGATGTTGGCTGGCCGGCAGGGTGAAGGTCAGCGCCCGCTGCCCGGTCGCGGGTCGCCCGGTTCCGGTAACGCTGATCTGAGCCAGGAAACGGCCATCGGCGGCCTGCTGCGCCCGGTACTGCACCGTGCAGCCGGCCTCGGCGGCCGGTGGGTCCGCCGAGCCTTCCTCGGCGGTGAGCAGTCCCGGCAGGATCCCGGCCAGCGCGGCCGCCGCGGCGGCAGGAGCGGCGAACAGCAGTCCGCGCCGCCGCCCGACGACCGCCGACCGCCGGGCAGGTGCGCCGGCCGGCCTGGTGGGGCCGGCGACCGTCCGGGTGGGTACGGCGACCGAGGTCGGCGCGGCGCCGGGTGCCGGCCGCACGGTCATGGTCGCCCCGGCCAGCGTCTCGGCGACTTCGGCCGCGCCCGGACGCCGGTCCGGATCGGTGGCCAGACACCTACCGATCAGGTGCGCGTGGAAGTCGGACAGTCCCTCGACGGCGGGAACGGCCACCGATTCGTGCGGAGCGCGTCGGGGAGCCTGACCGGTGAGGCACTCGGCGAGCACGACGCCGAGGGCGAACACGTCGCCCGCCGGCACCGCCTCCGCTCCGGCGGTCAGCTCCGGCGGCAGATAGCTCGGGGTCCCCCACAACTGCCCGTCCGGCTCCGCCGGGTCGTCACCCGCGCCGGCCGCGATACCGAAGTCGACCACCTTCACGCCGCTCTCGGTGAGCATGATGTTGCCGGGCTTGACGTCCCGGTGCACGATGCCCTGCTCGTGCGCGGCGGCGAGAGCCGCCGCAACCTGCTGACCGATCCGCAGCGCCTCGTCCGGGGGCAGCGGGCCGGCGGCACGGAGCCGAGCGGACAGCGTCGATCCGGCGACGAACTCCATCACCAGGAACGGGGTGGGTGTGCGGGTCAGGTGCCGCTGCTCACCGTAGTCGTAGACCCGGGCCACACCCGGGTGGTCCAGCCGGGCGGCGGCCAGCGCCTCGCGGCGGATGCGGTCGCGGGCCGCCGGGTCGCCCAGCAGCGGCGCCGACAACAGCTTCACCGCGACGGTACGCTGCAACCGCAGATCGTAGCCGCGCCAGACGGTGGCCATCCCGCCCCGGCCGACCGGCTCGTCGAGCCGGTAACGCCGCTGCAGACATCGCACGAGCCCAACCTCCCGCTCCGGTCGCGCACCCCTGGCAGGGTGTCCCGTCGGCGGATCGTGTCCGGTCACCGCCCTGGTCGACCATCGCGCTACCCCCGGCCGGAGGCGGGAAAACCCCTGGTCAATCAGTTGGTACGTCTCGATTCGTGATGTCACGTGACCGTCACACGTTCGCGCGGCACCCGTCATCCCGCAGGGCATCTCTGGGAACAGGCATCGTTTCGAGGAGGCGACGACATGCGCGACCGACGTTTTGCCAACTGGACCACGCGGCGGGTGCGCGCTGCCGGCGATCCAGCAGTCCATCCGGCCGTGCGAGGCGGCCAAGGAGGAGCCGTTCCGCGCGGCGTCCGGCACGCAGCGCTCGGCACCGCACTGGCGGCCCTACTCACCGTCACCGGCTGCGCCCCCGAGCCGGCGGCGGAACCGCCACCTCCCGCCACCGGCACCAGCCCGCCGAACACCCTCGCGAAGGTCGACGTCGGTGACGCGCTGACCGTGACCGCGACCGTGGACCGGGTCATCGACGAGCGCGCGCTCGTCGTACGGGATGTCGATCTGGCCGACCGCACCCTGCTCGTCCTGACCGGGCAGGCGGTGGAGGCGACCCCGCCGCAGTTGCTCAGCGTGGAGGGGACCGTGGTCCGCTTCTCGTACCGCAGCCTCGCGACCCGCCACCACCTGACCGACCGGGCGGCGTACCGCCCGTTCGAAGGGCAGAAGGCGCTGGTGGCCAGTCAGATCACCGTGTGGCGGTGACGGGCTCCGCGCAGCCGGCCACGCCGCGGTACTACGGCTTGCGGGCGACCACCCCGACGAAGGTGTGGTAGGTGTCGCTCTGCTCCGGTGCGGTCTCATCCGGGTCCGGTCGCCACGCGGCCACCGGCACCAGGCCCGGTTCCGCCACCTTTAGCCCCTCGACAAAGGAGAGGATCTCCTCGTCGGTACGCCAACGACCGGTGCCGAGGGACTCGTTGAAGATGCGCTCGACCTCGCGCGCCTTCCGGGAGGCATCGGGGTGCCGGTCACCGGGATCACGGAAGTGGGAGATCGCGACGTAGCTGCCCGACGGCAGGGCGTCGATCAGCCTCGCCGCCACCGCCTTCGGGTTCTCGTCGTCCGTGAGGTGGTGCAGGATCGCGAAGAGCAACAGCCCGACGGGGCGGTCGAAGTCCAGGAACCGGCGGACCTCCGGGTGCTCCAGGATGGCCTCCGGCGACCGGATGTCGGCCTGGACCACCGTCGCGGTTCCGGCGTCGGCCAGCAGCGCCCTACCGTGCGCCAGCACGATCGGATCGTTGTCGACGTAGACCACCCGCGCCTGCGGGTCGTGGCGCAGGGCCACCTGGTGCACATTGCCCTGAGTGGGCAGACCGGAACCGAGATCGAGGAACTGCCCGATGCCCTGCTCGGTGAGAAAGCGCACCGCCCGACGCAGGAAGGCCCGATTCGCCTGGCCCGCCTGCGGGCCGTCCGGCGTGATCCTGAGCGCGTGCTCGGCGACGGCGCGGTCCACAGCGAAGTTGTCCTTGCCACCGAGCATGAAGTCGTACACCCGGGCGATACTCGGCACGCTCATGTCGACCCCGGACGGTGCCACCTCTTCATTCGCCACAGTTCGTCTCCTCGTCCACACCGGATCACGGTCGGCCGAACTGCACCTGCTCGACATCCTGCGGCCGACGCCGTCGACCATCCTAAGTGGTCCCCTCGACGGCGCGCTCACTCCGGTCCGTCTCGGGCTCCTCGTTCGGGTGCCAGACATCCGGCGGTCGATGCGCCACCGTCGTCCCGGTCAGCGTCGAAGCCTGTCGGTGGCCGGTGCCAGAATGCCGCACAACCGATCTTGGGAGGGTTACGTGGGTAGCTGGGACAGCGGACCGTTCGACAACGACACCGCCGCCGACTGGTGTGGCGACCTCGACAAGGCCGACGCCACTGAGCGTCCGGCACTGGTCCGCAAGGCCCTGCACGGGGCCGCCGTCGAGCAGGACTACCTCGACTCCGACATCGCCTGCGAGGCGATCGCCGCAGCCGCGATCGTGGCCGCGCACCTGCCCGGCGGGCAACCCGTCACTTCACCGTACGCGCCGGAGGTTCTCCGCAGCGGCGGCCGACTCGACCTGCCCGGCGACCTGCCCGCACTGGCCGCGAGCGCGCTCGAGCGGATCATGTCCGCAGATTCCGAATGGCACGACCTGTGGCAGGAGGCGTACGCCGACGACGACAACCCGGCCTTCGACACCGTCCGCGAGCTGCGCCGGACACTGACGGCCCGATCCGGCACGGATGGGTCCGCAGGTCGACCGGATCACGACTCGGCGAGGTAGGACGGGGCCTCTCGGGCTTCGTGCAACCCGTGCTCACCTGGGCAGGGATGCCGCCCAGGTGAGCACGCGGTCGACGTCCGATCGCGTCCAGCCGAGCGCGGGATCGATCGATACGAGCAAGGTCGGTACCGAACGGGCAGCGGCCCACCGCCGGCCGACGGCGGTGTGCTCGTCATCGATCCACGCGGCCGGTCGATCGGCGGCCACGGCGGCCACGGCCGGCACCTTGAGTTCAGGATCGAACGGCGCCGGCGGGAAGCCGACCACCGGCAGCGGCCCGACTCCGAGCAGCGGCAGGTAGAGCTCGTTGGCGTCCTCGCCCCAACCCGTTGCCCACCACAGCTCTCCGGCGACGGCCAACTCCCGGATCCAGTCGGCATGCGCCACGCAGTAGCGCTGCGGGTCTTCCCCGTCGAAGAGGACACGTTCCTGGTAGCCGTCCGGGCAGGTCGGTGCCGCGAAGGGATTCAGTACGCCGTCGAGGTCCAGGAAGATGACGGGTAGGTCAGGCCGTCCCGCGCGGTGGGGATTCAACGGACGCACAAGGTCGGCAGGGACCCTAGGACGCCTGGCGGACGGGCATGTCGGCCCGCCAGACCTCGGCCAGATCGCTGAGAGAAACGTCCAGGGCGTGGCTGAGGCGGACCACGGTGCCGAACGCCGGCGCGGGGAGGCGGCCCGCCTCGATCTTGCGCAGCGTCTCGGGCGAGATGCCGGCTGCCAGGGCCACGTCGACGAGGCTGCGGCCGGCTCGAGCGGCCCGCAGGGCGGCTCCGAGGCGCTGGCCCGCGGCGATCTGTTCGGCGGTGAGCGGTTGGCGAACCATGCCAGCAGGATATCCCTCCGAGCCGCCCCATCGTGACGTGGTATAAAAATACCGCAGGAGTGAGGGAGGCTTTTTCATGATCGAGCTCAAGTCGGCCGAGGAAATCGAGCTGATGGCGGTGACCGGCCAGTTCGTCGGCGAGTTGCTCGCCGAGCTGAGCGGTGTCGCCGCCGTCGGCGTCAACCTGATGGACCTTGAGCACTACGCTCGCCGTCGGATCAACGAACGCGGTGCGGAGTCCTGCTACTGGGATTACGCCCCCTCGTTCGGCCGCGGCCCGTTCCGCAACGTGCTGTGCCTGTCGGTCAACGACGCGGTGCTGCACGGTCTTCCCCACGACTACGTCCTACGGGACGGCGATCTGCTCAGCATCGACATGGCGGTCGGCATCGACGGCTGGGTCGCCGACTCCGCGCTCTCCGTCGTCGTCGGCACCCCCGACCCGGCCGACCTGAGGCTGATCGAGGCCACCGAGGTCGCACTGGAAGCCGCCATCAAGGCCGCCCAGCCCGGCGGCCGGCTGGGCGACGTCTCCGCCGCGATCGGCGAGGTCGCCAACGCCTACGGTTACCGGGTCAACGGCGAGTTCGGCGGCCACGGCATCGGCCGCACCATGCACGAGGCCCCGCACGTGGCCAACAGCGGCCGCCCCCGGCGCGGCCTGAAACTCGAACCCGGTCTGACCATCGCCATCGAGCCCTGGCTCTGCCACTCCACCGACAAGATCAGGTACGACAAGGACGGCTGGACCATCCGGTCGGCCGACGGTTCCCGCACCGCCCACTCCGAGCACACGGTCGCCGTCACGGCTTCCGGCCCCCGGGTCTTGACCCGCCGCCCCGCCCACGGCACCGCCTCCCCGGACCACCCCGAGAAGTCCGCCACCCACTCCTGACCCGGGCGATCTCCGCGCGGTCGACGGACCGCCGGTTGTCAGCACCGGCAGCGGTCAATGCCGGGTCATGTGGGCTATCCGGGGGGCAGGACACCGAACTCGTTGCCGTCGGGGTCGGCCAGCATGACCGTGCCGTCCTCGCCGACCCCGATCCACGTGGCGCCGAGGGACACCAGCCGGTCGGCCTCCGACCGCTGGTCACCGTCAGCGGGTGGCGCAAGTTCGAAGCGCTGCCGGCTCCTTCCCTGCTTCGGTGCCACAGGCGGACCACCCCAGGCGACCTTCGTCCCACCGCGCGGTGACTGCACGGCGGTCTCCTGACCCTGATCCCACACGAGCGGCCAGTGCAGCGCCGCCTGCCAGAAGAGGCCGACCTCCCGGGTGCCGTCGCAGGCGATTTCACCGAGGAATCCGCATCCGGCGAGGAACTTGTTGCCCGGCTCGATCACGCAGAATGCGTTACCTTCGGGGTCGGCCAGGACGACGTGTCCTTCCTCCGGGCGTTGTCCCAGGTCCAGGTGGCCCGCACCGAGAGCGAGCGCCCTGGCCACCGTCTGCTGCTGGTCGTCCGGGCTGGCGCTGGTGAGGTGCAGGTGCAGGCGGTTCTCCCCCACCCGCTTCGCGCGGCTTGCCACGAACCGGAGGCCGAGCTGCGTGTCCGTGCCGGGGAGAAACGCGCCGCCGGCGTCACGAACGACATCCCGGCCGAGCAGGCCGGCCCAGAACTGCGCCAACCGCAGCGGCGCGCTGGCATCGAAACACACCGCGACCAGCTGACACGTCATTGCATCCCCCGGATCGTCGGCTGACCGTCATCGGCAGCGCCATTCACCGGGTGGAGCGTAGGGAGATTCGTCGCCGGGCACAGCCGAATATCCCGACGACGCCCGCGTGGTCTTCCCCGAACGGCGTGTCGGCCGTGCAGGTCAGCAGCCGAGGCGCCTGGTGGACAGGGCGATGTCGTCGATCCAGAGATCGAACTCGCCCGGCGTGGTGCCGCCCTGGTAGAGCTGCCAGCCGATCTTGACGGTGTTCACCGTCGGCAGGACGAACGGCACGTCGTTGCCACCGTGTTCGGTGGTGGAGGCGGTCAGCTCCGGGTTCGCCACCCCGTCGATCCACACCGCGACCCGGTTGTCCGCCGGGTCAAGCTGCCACTCGAAGCACTGCCAGGTGTCCTCGACGACCGGGGCGGACTCGCGCCAGTTGGTCCAGTCGCCGGTCGGCCCGCCGTCGGCGCCCACCCCCCAGAAGATGCCGGGAACCGTGGGTGCGTACTGCCCGCCGATCGGACGGACGATCTCCGAGCTGCCGGTGCCGGTCGCCTCGACCAGGGTGAAGTGCGCCCAGTCCGGGCCGGTGGGGAAGGCATCGACGCGCAGCCGCATCCGACCGTAGAAGCGGTTTCCTGGCGCGGCGAAATCATCGACGCGAAGGAAGGCTCGTCCGTTGTCGACGGTGTGGATGTGCAACACCTGGTTGCCACGACGGGCACGTTCCACGGTGAGTGTGCCGTTGCGCGTGTCGATGCCCCAGTCCAGGGTGCTGGCGCCACCGCGCGGCAGTCGCTCGAAGTCCTCGCAGAAGAGCATCTGCCGGGTGCAGGAGCCTCGGTGGGCGGCGTCCGCGGCGTCGGACGGGACACTGCCGACCGTGACGCCGACCGTCAGGGCCGTCAACGCGGCAAGAAGGCTGCGCATGTTCTCCTCCAGGAGCTGATTTCCACCACGGCAAATTGGGGTGGCGAGGCTTGGGAGCGTTCCCATATATAGCAGATGTTGGATCTACTTGCCTGCGTTGTCCTACCCCTCGGCGGGGCGCATACTGAGCTCGACCTCGTCGTCTCGTTCGCCGTTCTGCCGCAACCGCGAACGCACGACGGGGTTTCTCCATCCGCACGGTGTTTGATACGGCGCAGTTGTGGACGTGTTAAAGAGGAGTACCAGCCATGAGACCGATCGTCCTGGTGCACGGCTTCTGGGTGACGCCCCGCAGCTGGGAGCACTGGATCTCCCACTATGAGAGCAAGGGCCACCAGGTGGTGGCCCCCGCATACCCAGGATTCGAGGTCGAGGTGGAGGCGCTCAACGCCGACCCGGCCCCGATCGCACAGGTGACGGTGCCGCAGATCATCGCCCACCTCGAAGAGGTCGTGCGGGGGCTGCCGGAGGCTCCGATCATCATCGGTCACTCCGCCGGTGGCGCCTTCACCCAGATCCTGCTCGACCACGGCTTCGGCGCCGCTGGCGTGGCGCTCAACTCGGCACCCACCGAGGGTGTTCGCGTGGTCCCCCTGTCCCAGGTCAAATCCACTTTCCCGGTGCTCAGGAACCCCGCCAACCGACACAAGGCGGTCGGCTTGACCCTCGAACAGTGGAAGTACGCCTTCACCAACACGTTCACCGACGAGGAGTCGCGGGCACTCTACGAGCGCTACCACATCCCCGCCCCCGGCGGCATCGTGTGGGGCGGTGTCTTGGCCAACTTCCAGCCCGGTCACCAGGACACCTGGGTCGACTACCAGAACGATGACCGCGCGCCGCTGCTGTTCGTCTCCGGCGGTGAGGACCACATCATGCCGCCCGCCGTACAGAGGTCGAACGCGGAGCATTACACCTCCAACACCGTCACCGAACGCCGCGAGTACCCGGGGTACGCCCACCTGCTGCCGGCCCAGCAGGGGTGGCAGCGGATCGCGGACGAGGTGCTCGACTGGGCCGTGCGGCAGGCCGCATGACCGACGTACGGATCACGCACATCGGCGGTCCGACCGTGCTGATCGAGGTCGACGGTTGGCAGCTGCTCACCGACCCGACGTTCGACGAGCCCGGGCGGACCTACCAGTTCGGCTGGGGCACCGCCTCACGCAAGCTAGCCGGCCCCGCACTGGCCGCCGAGTCGCTCGGCGACCTCGACGCGGTGCTGCTGACCCACGACCACCATGCCGACAACCTCGACGACGCCGGCCGGGGCCTGCTGCGGGCGGCGAGCCGGGTCGTCACCACGGTGGCCGGCGGCCGGCGACTCGGTGCCGGCACCACCGGCCTGGCACCGTGGCAGCACACCACACTCACCGCACCCGGCCACCCGACCATCGAGGTCATCGCGACCCCGTGCCGGCACGGCCCACCACTGAGCCGGCCGGTCGTCGGCGAGGTGACCGGGTTCGTGCTGCGCTGGCCCGGCCAGCGGCACGGTCCGCTCTGGATCACCGGCGACACCGTGCTCTACGACGGAGTCCGTCAGGTCGCCGACCGGTTCGCCATCGGCACCGTCGTACTGCACCTCGGAGCGGTGCGGTTCGGCCTCACCGGTCCGCTGCGCTACACGATGACCGCAGCCGAGGGCGCCGAACTGTGCGGTCTGCTCAAGGCCCACACCGTGCTACCGGTGCACTACGAGGGCTGGGGTCACTTCCGCGAGGGCCGACCGGCGATCGAGGCCGCCTTCGCCGCGGCTCCGTCCCCGGTCCGGGAGAGCCTGCGCTGGCTCACCCCCGGCACGGCCACTACCCTCACGGTCTGAGCGAGCGGGTGACCCGAGCGACGACAAGAGCCCGAACAAACTGTCTCAGCGGCATATTCATGTCACAGCGACATGTCGCTCAGCACCGACAATCCGTCCGGCCGCCCGGCTACGAGGAAAGACCACCATCATGAACGGCCCCGCCCAGAGGAAGATCGCCGAGACGCCGACGGCGAGGCAGCGACGGGTGTGGGACAGGTCCGCACCCCGCTACGACAAGCAGATCGCGTTCTTCGAGCGGGTCCAGTTCGCCGGTGGCCGCGAATGGCTGGGTGCCCGCGCGCGTGGTCGGGTGCTGGAGGTCGCCATCGGCACCGGCCGTAACCTGCCGTACTACCCCGTCGACACGACGGTGACGGGCGTCGAGCTGAGCCGGGCGATGCTGGACATAGCGCGGCGACGGGCCGCAGATCTCGGCCGCACCGTCGACCTGCGCGAGGGCGACGCGGAGGAGCTGCCCTTCGCTGCCGCCTCGTTCGACACCGTGGTCTGCGCCCTCTCACTCTGTAGCATTCCGCGGCCGGCGCGGGCGATCGACGAGATGAAGCGGGTCCTCGTACCCGGCGGCCGGCTGCTCCTGCTGGACCACATCGGTAGCACGTGGCCACCGATCTACGCCGCGCAGTGGCTCCTCGAACGGCTGACGATTCGCTCGGCCGGCGAGCACCTCACCCGCCGTCAGCTGCCACTCGTGCGGACGGCAGGGTTCACCGTCGTCGAGGCCGAGCGGTCGAAGGCCGGCACCGTCGAACGCGTACACGCGGTCAAGCCCGAGTGAGCAGCCGGCGCACGCCAGGAACCGAGCATCGTTCGCCTTAATATGAGTTAACTGGTATAGATCTTTCTCTATGGATTCCGGTTAGGTTGGCGGTGGCCCACCTGATCCGGCTGGCGTACCTCCGAGGCGCCCGGCAGCGGCACCGGCCAGGTCAACGGGCTGCGACACCCGCAGCATCGTCGCCCAAACCCCGAGGGCGGAGCGCGGCGGGACAACCCCGCCCCGATCGCGGCGCACCCCCGATCCGCGCCGCCGTTTCCACAGGAGGCAATAGATGAGACGAGTTCTCACCCTCGCGGCAGCAGCGATCCTGCTGCCCGTCGGTGCCATCGCCGTCGCGGTAACCCCCGCCGCAGCGGCCCCACTGCCCACCCCGGACACCGCCAGCGCCGCCGTGGCGGCCGCATCGTCGGAGATGCTCGCCGCGATGCAGCGTGACCTCGATCTGACCCCCACCGAGGCGCGCACCCGGATCGCCCGGGACGACAAGGGAACCAGGACGGACGCCAGTCTGCGCCGGTCCCTGGGCTCGTCGTACGCCGGTGGCTGGATGACCGCCGACGGCCTGGTCGTCGCCGTCACCGGCAAGGCCGCAGCCAACCGGGTCAAGGCCGCTGGCGCGCAGGCGACGATCGTCGAGCGCAGCGGCGCCGAGTTGGACCGGATCAAGGCGACCCTGGACCGCCACGCCGCCAAGGCGCCGGCCGGCGCGGTACCCGGCTGGTACGTCGACGTCACGACCAACACCGTCGTGGTCCTCGCCAACGGGAACACCGCAGCGGCCGCGAAGTTCGTCCGCACGAGCCGCGTCGACGCCACCGCGGTCCGGGTGGTCAGCACCACCGAGGCTCCTCGGCTGCTCTACGACGTCCGGGGCGGCGACGCCTACTACATGGGCGGACGCTGCTCGGTCGGGTTCTCGGTGACCGGAGGCTTCGTCACCGCCGGACACTGTGGCCGCACCGGCACCGCCACCCAGGGCTACAACCAGGTGGCCCAGGGCACCTTCCGCGGCTCGTCGTTCCCGGGCAACGACTACGGCTGGGTCCAGACCAACTCGAACTGGACGCCGCAGCCGTGGGTCAACAACTACTCAGGCGGCAACGTGACGGTCGCCGGCTCCACCGAGGCCGCCGTCGGTGCGGCGGTCTGCCGCTCCGGCTCGACCACCGGCTGGCGGTGCGGCACCATCCAGGCCAAGAACCAGACCGTCAACTACGCCGAGGGCTCGGTCAGCGGACTGACCCGCACGAACGCCTGCGCCGAGCCGGGCGACTCGGGCGGGTCGTGGCTGTCCGGCCAGCAGGCCCAGGGCGTGACCTCGGGTGGCTCCGGCAACTGCTCCTCCGGCGGGACCACCTACTTCCAGCCGGTCAACGAGATCCTCTCGGCGTACGGCCTGACGCTGCGCACCAGTGGCGGTGGTAACGAGCCGCCGCCGCCCACCGGGTGCAGCGGCTACGAGGCGACCTACACCGGCAGCATCTCCTCCGGCCAGAGTCGCTACCAGCCGAACGGCAGCTACTACTACTCGTCCTCCTCGGGCACCCACCGCGGTTGCCTGGACGGGCCGACCGGGGTGGACTTCGACCTCTACCTGCAAAAGTGGAGCGGATCGGCCTGGGTCGACGTGGCCGGCTCCTACAGCGCCGGGCCGGATGAGTCGCTGACCTACAACGGCACGGCGGGTTACTACCGCTTCGAGGTGCACGCGTACAGCGGCTCCGGCAGCTACTCGCTGGGCATCACCAACCCCTGACCCTTCGACGGCCCGGTGGCGGGGTGCGGATCGGACCGCACCCCGCCACCGGCGTTCGGCCGTCCCGGGTCGGGGCTGACGTCACCGGGTCACGCCACTCCCGCTGGCCGCTCGTCACGGCCGGAGAGCTCGCGCAACAGGTCCGCCGCGCGCCCTGCCCCGCCCGCCTTACGGCTCTGCTCACTCCAGTAGCAGCTGCGCTGCCGGAAGCCGTCCTCCGACAGCAGCCGACGCAGCTTGCCGGTGATCTCGTCCGGGTCCACCCGGGGCGGTTCGTCGAGGGCCAGCCCGACACCCGCGTCGACCGCCCGGGCGGCGACGTCGTAGCAGTCCAGCCAGAACGGGGTGATCAGCATCGGCTGTCCGAAATGGATCCCCTCGTGGAAACCGTTCGCACCGCCGTGGCAGACGAAGGCGCGTACCCGCGGGTGAGCGAGCACCGCAAGTTGGGACGGTACCCACTCCTCGACCCTGATGTTCGCCGGCAGCGGTCTGGTCAGCACGCAACGTTGCTGGGGTGGCAGTTTCCACAGCACCTGGTGTTCCGGGCCGATCCGACCGAGTGCTTCGGCGAACGCGTCGAGCTGGGCAACGGAGAGACTGGCCAGAGTGCCCAGGCAGACGTACACCACGCTGGTCTGCTGGTCCAGCCAGTCGGTCAGTTCGTCGCAGGGTCGCCCGGGCGTCGTGGTTTCCTCAGGCACCATCGCGCCCAACAGGTGCAGATGGTCCGGTGCGGGAAAGGGGTACTCCAGCCCGAACACGGTGTAGCCGAAGACGGCGACCGCTGCGGCGGCGTACTCAGCGGGGTCACCGGAGGCGTTGGCCAGGCCGCGGGCCCGGCGCCGCCAGGTCGGCCCGGCCAGCGCGCGCAGCAGCGCCATGTGCAGCCGTGCGCGGAACAGCACATTGGTCAACCGCTGTGCCCCGGTCAGCCGGCGCGGAAGCCCCGAGGTGGGCGTCGGGTAGTCCCACGGCAGACGGCTCAGGTAGGCGGCGCTGATCGGATACGGCACGCTCAGCACGTAGGGCACGCCCGCAGCGGTCGCCGCGTCGAGTGCGCCGAGGTTCATCACGTCGATGACCATCAGCCGGGGGTCGACCCGCTCGATGTGGTCGAGGCTGCGCCGGTATACCTGTGCGGTGCCGTCGGCCGTACGTACCGCCCGGGCGAGAGCGGCCAGGCCGGCGGTGGTACGTCGTCCACCGGCCATCGCCGCGTACAGTTCGCCCTCGATCCGCACCGGCACGTCGGCGCCGGGCAGGTATCGCAGCGGGCTGCCGAGCGCAGCCGCCTCGACCCGGTGCCGGGCGTCTACGTCGACGCTGAACCACAGATCCGGTTCACCCCGTCGGGACATCTCTGCGGCGATGGTCAGCAAGGGGTTGAGCTGTCCGGGGTGGGACGGGCTGGCGAACATGATCGGCCTGCGGGGCACAGCCCCGGCTGCTGCTGGCACCTCGGCTCCTGACACGTCGGTACTGGTACGTCGGTTTCGGGCTCGGCGTCATGGCCTGAGGCGTACCGGCAGGTGGTCGTAGCCACGGAGCACCCGGGTCGGCCGGCGTTGCGGTACGCCGTCCAGCGCCAGATCGGGGTACCGCTCGAAAAGGCTGCGCAGTCCGATCTCGCCCTCGAGTCGGGCCAGGTTGGCGCCGAGACAGTAGTGCGCCCCGCTGGAGAAGGCGAGATGGTCGCGCGCGTTGCCCCGGGTCACGTCGAAGCGGTCCGGATCGGCGAAGACAGCCGGGTCCCGGTTGGCCCCGCCCAGCATCGGCACCACGACCTCGCCCCGGCGTAGCCGTACCCCGGCCACCTCGGTGTCGGTCCGGCAGTACCGGGCAGTCGTCTGCACCGGGGAGTCATAACGCAGGATCTCCTCCACCGCGTTCGGCCACCGGTGCGGCTCGGCACGCAGCAGGGCGAGTTGCTCGGGGTGGGCCAGCAGCAGCGTCGTGCCGGTGCCGAGGAGATTCACGGTCGTCTCGAAGCCCGCAGCCATCAGCAGGCCGGCGAGGACGACCAGTTCCTCCTCGGTCAGCCGTTCACCGTCGCTGTCCAGGAGTACCAGTTGGCTCAGCAGGTCGGCGCCGGGGTCGGCGCGCAGGCGGGCGAAGTGTCCCCGCAGCCAGGCGTTGAGCTGCCGGATCCCCGCCTCGACACGGCGGAACTCGCCGAGGGAGAGCCCAAGGTCCAACGCCGGCGACATGGCGGAACCCCAGTCCAGGAAGCGTTGGCGCAGTTGCGGTGGCACGCCGAGGATCTCGGCGATCATGGTGACCGGTAGCAGACTGGCGTAACGCGCAACCAGATCCACCGGCCCGCGGTGCGGGGCGGCCCGGCCCAGTTCGTCGAGCAGGTCGGCACAGTGCCGCTCGACCTGGGACCGCAGACCCTCGATCGCCCGGGCGGTGAAGACCTTGACGACGAGTCGACGGTAGCGGGTGTGCGCGGGAGGGTCGGTGACGAGCATCGACGGTGGATCGATAGGCCCGATCGGCATCCCCCGCCGGCTCAGCCGGCGCAGCGTCGCCAGCGGGCGGGGCGCCGGAACCGTGTCCGGATGCACGCCGAACGCGTCGCGGCGGAGTACCTCGGTGACCACGTCGTGCCGCGTGGCACTCCACATGAGGCGGCCACGGACGAGGGCACCGGTCTGGCGGACCTGGCGATAGAACGGGTACGGGTTCTCGCGGATCACCGGGTCGAGAAAGAGCCGGGCCTGCGTGTCGCCCCGACGTGCGGCGGCGGCGATGCCGAGCCGCAGCAGACCGTGCCGCACCGTCCACCGCAGGAGGGTGCCGGGCCCGGACATCACGCTCCCGCCACCCGAGATGAAATGCACGTCTCAGATCGCCGATCCGGTGCGTCCACCCGCCTCATTCCCCCACCTGAAAGCCGGCACAAGGACCCACGCACGCAAAGACCATCACGCCCAGGATCACGTCCGGAAGCTCAATTCGGGTCATACGCTAGAGACGAACGAGAGGCGACTCCCAAAGGCTGACAGACATCAGAATGATGCCGTGACCCCGGCACCACCTCTCGGCTACGCTGCCCCGAAGTGATCAACGGGAGCGGCGGTGGCGTGAGAACGCCACGCCGGAGAATTTCGCCACAGAAACGTCAGGAACAGCCACCGAGAACAGGCGGCTGACCTCACCTTGTCTCCACCGCCGCGCGCCTCGTCCGTAGCGGCCAATCTCGACCGCAGCGACACCCTCCGCACTTCCGGAACCGGGCACGATCGCGAATGCCATCGGTGCCCCGGTCCGGTGCGGTAGCGAGCGAAAAGGTGACCAGTGATCAATCCGGGCCGTACGTCGTTAACCACATACCAATCAGACATCTGGGTAGCAAGCCGTTTGTCTCCGAAAAACCCGCAGTTCAATGTGTGCGGATGGGAACAGTTCGTCGGCCCCCTCGACCACGGGCTCCTGCTCAGCTGCGTACGGCAGGCGATAGAGTCCAATGACGCGCTGCGATTACGCTTCGACGAAAAAGACGGACTGCCCTTCCAATGGGTGGAGCCTGAGCAGGCAGTGGTCGAGGTCCACGATTTCACCAGCGCCCCCGACCCGCACGAGGCGTGCCATTCCTGGATGGCACAGTCGTTCGCCGAGCCCTTCGAGCTGCACCGCAACCGGCTCTACCGGCTGGCCCTGCTGCGGGAGAGCGAGTCCGTCGCGTACGCCTACCTCAACGCCCACCACCTGGTCACCGACGGTTGGGGCGCCCGGCTGCTGCTGCGGCAGGTCTGCGCCGGGTACGCGGCGGCCCTCGCGGGAACGGCTCCGGTCGCGGGCGGACGCCCGTCCTACCTGGACCTGGTGCGGGACATGGCCGACTACGCCGGATCCGTTGAGCGCAAGCGGGACGTCGAACACTTCCGCGCCTGCCTTGACGGCATCACCCCAGCCCTGTTCGCCCCTCGTACCACCGGCCGTTACCGGACCGCCCGGCACAGCTTTCCCCTACGTCCGGAGCTCGTCGACCGGATCCGGGCCACCGGTCAGTCGCCGTTCACCGTCTTCGCGGCGGCCCTCGCGGTCTGCCTCGGTCGTATCCATCGGGCCGAACAGGTCGTGCTCGGCGTGCCGATGCTCAACCGGAGCACGTACGCGCAGCGGCACACCGTCGGCCACTTCGCCAACGAACTGCCGGTGCCGGTCGCGGTTCCCGGTACCCGCACGATGCTCGCACTGGCGGCCGAGCTGCAGCAGACCCTGCGCTCGATGCGTACCCATCAACGCCTGTCGCGGGGCGAACTGCTGCGCGAAGTCACCCCACCCCATGGGCCCCGTCAGCTCTACGACGTGACCCTCTCCTGGCTACGCTGGCCACGTCCGGAGTTGATTCCCGGCATCGCCCACCGGACACTCGGTGCCAGCCGGGTAGGTGAGCAGAACGCTCTGGCCGTGCTCGTCAACGAGCACGACGACGGCACATTGACCGTCGACCTCGACTACTCCCGTGACGTGTTCGACGAGGACTTCACCGCCGAGGCGTTGGGCCGACACCTCGTCACCCTCCTCAACCACGCGCTCGACCGGCCCGACGTGCCCCTGAACCGGATCCCGATGCTCAGCGACGCCGAACTCGACCAGGTCACCGGGGCGCACGGCGACTGCGACGTGGACCATCCGACCGAGGCGACACTCCACGCTCTGTTCGAGGAACAGGCAGCCCGGACACCCGACCGGATCGCCGTGGTGGTGGACGGTACCGGCGAGACGCTCAGCTACGCCGACCTCGACGCGCGAGCCAACCAGGTGGCGCAGGCGTTGCGTGCCGACGGCGTCGGCCGCGACGACCGGGTGGCAATCCTGGCCGAGCGGGGGGCGTCGCTGCTCGCCGCGATCCTCGGCACCTTGAAGGCGGGCGGGGCGTACGTCCCCGTCGACCCAGATCATCCGCCGGCCCGGATCCGGTACCTGCTCGCCGACAGCGGCGCGAAGGTCCTGCTGACCTGCGGTGCGCAGCCGGCCTCCCAAGGCGGCGGCCCGGATGCCGTCCCGGGCCTGACCGTGCGCTGCCTCGACGCGCTGACCACCTACCCGAGCGACCCGGTCGCACCGTCCGCCCGGCCCACCGACCTCGCGTACGTCATCTACACCTCGGGATCGACAGGCGACCCCAAGGGAGTGATGGTCGAACACCGTTCGGTGGTGAACCGGCTGGCGTGGATGCAGCGCTGTTACCCGCTCGACGGCGACGACGTGCTCGTGCAGAAGACCCCGATCACGTTCGACGTGTCGGTGTGGGAGCTGTTCTGGTGGGCGCTCGCGGGTGCTCGACTCGTCCTGCCGTGCCCCGGGGCGCACCGGGATCCCCGCACGCTGGTGACCACCGTGGCACGGCACGGAGTGACCGTCATCCACTTCGTACCGTCGATGTTCGGGCCGTTCCTCGACCTGCTGGCCGAGGCACCGGAACTGCGCCGGCAGGCCGACCCGCTCCGGCTGGTCTTCGCGAGCGGTGAGGAACTGCCCGCCCGACGGGTCGACCAGTTCCACAGGTCGTTCCACCGACCGCCCGGCACCGACCCCTCCGCCGGGCCCCGGCTGATCAACCTGTACGGGCCGACCGAGGCGACGGTCGACGTCACACATCACGAGTGCCACCCCGATCCGGACCGGCCGACGCGACGCGTGCCGATCGGCCGACCGATCGACAACGTCCGGCTCTACGTGCTCGGCCGGGACGACCAGCCGCAGCCGGTGGGCGTACCCGGTGAACTGTGCGTCGCCGGGGTCGCCGTCGCCCGGGGCTACCTGGGACGCGCCGGGGTCGGCGGGACCGGGACCGGCGGGCAGGCGCCGGCCGCCACCCGGTTCGTCACCGACCCGGTGCGCGGCGAGGGCCGGATGTACCGCACGGGTGACCTCGCCCGGTGGCTCGCCGACGGCAACCTCGAATATCTCGGCCGGCTCGACGGGCAGGTGAAGATCCGGGGCAACCGGGTCGAGACCGGCGAGGTCCAGCAGGTGCTCGTCGGCTACCCGGGGATCCGCGAGGCCGCGGTCGTCGCCCGTACCTCCGCCGGTCGGAACCTCCACCTGGTCGGCTACTACGTGGCGGAGGCGGACCTCGACCCGGTGCGACTGCGCGGCCACCTGCTGCGCCACCTGCCGGACTTCATGGTGCCCGCCTTCTTCGGCCGGCTGGACCGGATGCCTCTCACCACGAACGGCAAGCTCGACGTCGCGGCGTTGCCCGCACCGGCGGCACGGCCGCATCAGGAGCCGGCGCAGGCGCCCCGCGACGACGTGGAGCGCACCCTGGCCACGATCTGGTCACGGGTGCTGGACCTGCCGTCGGTCGGCATCCACCAGGATTACCACGCCATCGGCGGCGACTCGATCCTGGCGTTGCGCATCCGTGCCGAGGCGGAACGCCAGGGCCTGCGTTTCACCCTCGCCGATCTGGCCGAACATCCGACCATCGCGGCGCTGGCGCAGTACGCCCGACGCACTGCGCCGGCCGACCTATCGCCCAGCCCACCCGCTGCGGAGGCCCCGTTCGCGCTCGTGTCCCCGCTCGACCGGGCCCGGCTCGGCGACGCAGCGGACGCCTTTCCCGCCACCGCGCTCCAACTCGGGCTCCTCTACCACAGCAGCGAGCACGAGACAGCCACCGCCTACCACGACGTCTTCCGTTACGAGGTCCGGATGCCGTGGCACGAGGACGCCTTCCGCGCGGCGTACGACCGGCTGGTCACCCGGCACCCGGGCCTGCGCTCCGCCTTCGACGTGGGTGGCTGCACCGAACCGCTGCAGATCGTGCACACCCGGATCGCCGGCGGCCTCGACATCGCTGATCTGCGTACCCTCGATCCGGACGCCGCCCGGGCCGAGGTGCTGGCACACATGCGACAACGACGCCGCCACCGGTACGCGTTCGACCAGCCGCCGCTGTTCCTGTTCCGGGCACATGTCCTCCCCTCCGGCGTGGTCGACCTGGTGTTCAGCTTCCATCACGTGCTCCTGGACGGCTGGAGCGTCGCCACCGTTGTCGGTGACCTGTTCCGCGACTACCTGCACCTGATCGGCACCGGAATCGAGGCGGTCGCCGAGACGACGCTGCCCGGCCCGGCCGCATACGTCGTCGAGGAACGCCGCGCGCTCGCCTCCACGTCGGCCCGGCGATTCTGGGCCGACCGGCTCGACGGCGCCGAGCTGACCCAGCTCGACGGCTTCCGGCAGTACGAGCCGCCGGGCGACGATGAGTCGCCGACGCAGCTGGTCCCGCTGCCGATGGGTCTGGAGCAGCGGGTACGCGCCTTCGCCCACGATCACGGACTCCCGCTGAAGTCGGTGTTCCTCGCCGCCTACTGCCTGACGCTGCGGCTGTACTCCGGCGCCACGGACGTGACCGTCGGGCTGGTCACCCACGGCCGACCCGAGCGGGACGGAGCGGAGCGGCTGGCCGGGCTCTTCCTCAACACGGTGCCGTTGCGTCTTCGGTCCGAGCACCCCTGCTGGCTGGAAGCTGTCCGCGAGGTGCACCAGCGGGAGCAGGAGTGCCAGCCGTACCGGCGTTATCCGCTGCACGCCATCCAGCACGACCGGGGCGGCGGGCAGGTCTTCGAGCTGGCTTTCAACTACGTGCACATGCACGTCCTGGCGCCGCTGCTCGGACTTCCCTCGATCACGCTGCTCGGTTTCGACGCCTGGGAGGAGACCAACTTCGCGTTGCTGCTCAACGTCTTCGTCCACCCGGCGGAGCAGCGCATCTCACTGCGGATCGACGCCGACCGCCGGACGTTCACCCGGGCGCAGACCGACCTGATCGCCGAGACGTACCTGCGGATCCTCGCCCGGATCACCGACGAACCGGACGCCGCACCGGACTTCGGGTTCCTGGCCCCGGCCACGCCGGTGGTCACGGCCGGTCCGGTCAGGCCGGCGAGCGGGCCGCACAGCGACATCGTCCGCCGCCTCGTCGATCACGCGCGGCACACGCCGGACGCCGTGGCGGTGGCGGCCGGGACCCGTCGGTGGACGTACGCGCGGTTGCGGCAGGAGGTCGACCGAATCGCGTACGCGCTGATCCACGCCGGGGTGCGTCCGGGCGACCTGGTCGGGATCGCGGTGGGCCGCTCCCCCGAGATGATCGCGTCGATCTACGGCGTCGTCCGTGCCGGCGCGGCCTGTCTACCGCTGGACGTGACCTACCCGCCGGAGCGGATCGCGGCGATGCTCACCCAGGCGCGACCGGTCCGAATCATCGCGGACCGGTCGCACGCCGAACTGGTGGGCCGGCCCGGGATCGTGCTGGTCGTGGAGGACCTCCTCGCACCGCCTCGGGTCGTCACACCGGCCCCACTGCCCCGGCACCGGCCGGACGACCTGCTCTACGTGCTCTTCACCTCCGGTTCCACCGGCGTACCGAAGGCGGCGGCAATGTCCCACGCCGCCTTCGGCAACCTGCACACGTGGCAGACGGGAGCGGCCAGTGCGGCAGCCGGCGGCGTCACCCTCCAGTTCGCACCGCTCAGCTTCGACGTGTCGTTCCAGGAGATCTTCACCACGATCAGTGCCGGCGGGACGCTCCAACTCATCGACGAACGGCAGCGGCGAGACACCTCGGAGCTGCTGCGACTGCTCGACCGGGAGTCCGTCGAACGGGTCGCCCTGCCGTACGTGATGCTCCAGCAACTCGCCGGGGCCGCGGTGACGCTGGGGATCCACCCCCGCGCGCTGCGGGTGGTGATCTCGTCGGGAGAACAGCTCCGGGTGACCGCCGAGATCCGCCGGTTCATCGCGGCCCTGCCGGCCGGCGCGGTCCTGGAGAACCAGTACGGACCGACCGAGACCCACGTCGTCACCGCGTACCCGATGACCGGCGACCCGGACCGGTTCCCCGATCTCCCCCCGATCGGGCCGGCGATTCCCGGGGTCGAGCTGTACCTGTTGGACGGGCGGATGCGTCCGGTACCAACCGGAGTCGCCGGGGAGCTGTACCTGGGCGGCGTCCAGGTGGCGCGGGGCTACCACCGGCAGCCCGGACTGACCGCTCAACGGTTCGTGCCCAACCCGTCCGGTACGCCCGGTGCGCGGCTCTACCGCACCGGAGACCTGGCCCGGGTGCTGCCCAACGGCGACCTGGTCTGGCTCGCGCGTACCGACACCCAGACCAAGATCCGGGGTTTCCGGGTGGAGCCGCTTGAAGCCGAGATAGCGCTGATGAAGCTGGCCACGCACCACCCGGGCATCCGCGAGGCCGCGGTGGTGGCTCGACGCCCGGACAACGCCGATGCCTTCCTGGCCGCCTTCGTCGTCGGTGAGCCGGCTCGGGTCGACCTCACCGACCTGCGGCGCCGGCTGCGGGAAATGCTGCCCGAGCAGTTGGTGCCCACCCACTTCCACTGGCTACCGGAGATGCCGCTGACTCCGAGCGGCAAACGCGACGAACGCCGACTGCGCGAGCTTCCGCTGCGCATGGAAGCGGCTCGGCCAACGGTGCCCCGCAACCGGTACGAACGCGTCCTCGCGGAGATCGTCGCGGAGTTGCTCCACCTGCCGCAGGTCGACGTCCAGGACAACCTGTTCGAGCTGGGTGCCACCTCGCTCACCGCGATGCGCCTGGTCACGCTCATCGAGAAGCGGTACGGCGTGGTCGTGCCAGTCGCAGCCTTCGTCACCGCCCCGACCGTGTCCAGCCTCGCCGCGCTGCTTCGGGCGGGCGGAGCGGACCCGGCGTCGGTCGACCCGCTGGTGCCGATACGTGCCGCCGGTGAGCGAACGCCGCTTTTCCTCGTCCACCCGATCGGCGGCAACGTTCTGTGCTACCTGCCGCTCGCCCGGCACCTGCCCCGGGAGCAGCCTGTCCACGCGCTCCAGGCTGCCGGCATCACCGCCGGGACGAAGCCGCTGCGGTCCGTGCCGGCACTGGCGGCCAGCTACCTCGCCGCGATCCGCCGGGTCCAGCCGCACGGGCCGTACACGATCGGCGGCTGGTCGTTCGGCGGCGTCGTGGCCTTCGAGATGGCCCGCCAGCTCAACCGGGCGGCCCGCCGGCTCGACCCCACCGGAGCCCGCCCGGTAGAGCAGCTGATCCTCATCGATCCCATCGCCAGACGCTCCGACGAGCCGGTGCCAGTGACCGACGACGTGCTGCTCGACTGGTTCTTCTGGGAACTGATGCCGCTCGACCAGGACCGGCCGCTACTGGAGCCGATTCCGTCGAATCTGACTTCGCCCCAGGAAAGGCTGGACTTCGTCGCCCGCCGGGCCGGCGCCGCCGGGGTGTTACGCCCGGGCGACTCGCCGGCGGCGGTGCGTCGGCTGTTCGAGGTGTTCAAGGCCAACTGGGAGGCCATCATCGCCTACCGTCCCGAAGTCGTCGACCAGGACATCACCCTGCTGCGGGCCTCCGACCCGCTTCCGCCTCTGCTCAAACCCATGCACGACATCGCCGGGTCGCTGCACCTCGACCCGCGCAACGGGTGGGGTGAACTGACCACGGGCCGGATCGACGTGCTCGATGTGCCTGGCGACCATCTGGCACTGATGGACCCGCCACACGTGGTGGACGTGGCCCACCGGATCGCCGAGCTGCTGGCCGGTTCCACCACACCGGTGACCGGCCAGAGCGAATCCAGCCCGGTTGGCGGCGGCCGGTGATGGCGGCAGCGGACGGAACGCGACGCCCGGGGCGACGACGCCCCAAGGCACTCATCATCGGCGCGGGCATCGGCGGGTTGGCGGCAGCCGCCACCCTGCGTCACGTCGGTGTCGACGTGGAGATCTACGAAAAAGCCGGTGACATGCGGCCCGGCGGATCGGCGCTGTCGCTGAGCGCCAACGCACGCGTCGCACTGCGCACCCTCGGCCTCGATCTCGACGTCGAGCGGCGGGGCCGCGCCTACCCGGCGCTGCGGCTCTGCACCGCCACCGGCGATCCGATCAGGACCGTCTCGTTCGCGCGGCTCGGTGACCGACTCGGAGCACAGAACGTCGCCATCCACCGGGCCGAGCTGCACCAGGCGCTGCTCGCCGCCGCCGGCGACCCACCGGTGCGGCTCGGCGCCACGGCCCGGCGGTTCCGGGTGACCGGCGACCACGTCCGGGTCGACTTCCACGAAGGGCAGACCGCCGAGGGGGACCTGCTCATCGGTGCCGACGGATTCCATTCGGCCGTCCGCCGGCAGATAGCCGGACCCGAGCGGCCCCGCGAACCGGGGTACGTCTGCTGGCTGGCGACCCTCCCGTTGCGACACCCGAAGATCCGTGACGGCTACGCCGCCCACTACTGGGGACGGGGCCAGCGGTTCGGCCTGGTTCAACTCGACGGCGACCGGGTCTACTGGTGGGGCACGCTGAACATGGCACCGGCTGTGGCCCGTGACTGGCGCGGTGGCAAGGCCGAGATCGAGCGGGCGTACTCCGGCTGGGCCGAGGAGATCCGGGTCGCTATCGCCCAGACGCCCGAGTCGGCGATCATCAGCGTGCCGGCCCGGGACCGGCCGTTCCTTGACCGGTGGGGCTGTGGACCGGTGACGCTGCTCGGTGACGCGGCCCACCCGATGTTGCCGAGCCTCGGCCAGGGCGCGGCGCTGGCCGTGGAGGACGCCGTCGTCCTCGCCCACTGCCTACGTCAGGCAGTCGATCTGCCCCATGCCCTGCGACGCTACGAGACCGCGCGGCGCGATCGGACCCGCTGGATGGTCCGGGAAGCGTACTCGCTCAGTCGGGTCGAGCAGTTGGCCCACCCGATCGCCGACCTGGTCCGCCGGCTCTACCTGCGCTGGCTGCCCGATCGCCTCCTCGACCGGCGCAACGAGATCGCACTCACCTTCGCCGGCTCCCCGGACCCGACGGTGACCCCGAAATGATCGTGCCGACGACCGAGGTACGGCGGACGTTGAGCCCGCTCGAACGCTGGTACTGGATCGCCGATCAGGTGTCACCGCTCAACGTCGTGGCCCGCGTCCGGGTACGCGGGCCGTTACCAGCCCCTGTGCTCCACGCCGCGCTGCACCACCTGCGCCGACGGCACCCGCTGCTGCGAGTGGCGATCGCCGCCGCGCCGGACGGGCGATCCCCCCGGTTCGTGCCTGTCGATCGGCCGATACCGCTGCATCAGGTGTCCGACGTCGAGGACGTTTCGTCGGATGCGACACCGGGCTGGGTGCGGCGAGTCAACGAGTACGAGCTCGTCGACCGGGTCGACTGGCGCACCGGCCCGCTGTGTCGAGCCGTGGTGCTCACCCGGGCCTCCAGCACCGGCGTGCCCGACGACGAGGTGCACGATCTGCTGCTGACCATGCCGCACTGCGTGGCCGACGGCACGACCGTGCTCTCGCTGCTGCGGCAGTGGATCGAACTCGCCGAGCCGGCGTACTCCGTCACCCAGGACGTCGACCGTGCCGAGTCGGCCGTGCCGGACCCGGTGGGCGCGCCGGGTGAGCCGGCGCTGCCCGCCTGCGAGGCGATGTTTCCCCGCCGGTACCGGGGCGTGCTCGGGGCGCTGCGGCTGCGGCGGCTGCTGCTCCGGGACCTGTACCGGGTGCACCGTCACCGTCCGGCCCGGGTCGTGCCGAGCCACTTCGTGCCGTTCACCGCGCGGCGTACCCGGCTGCTCGCCCGGAGCCTCACTCCGGAGCAGGTCGAGGCGCTGGTGGTGGCCTGTCGGCGGGAGGAGACCACGGTGCACGGCGCACTCGCGGCCGCGATGGTGCTGGCCGTCACCGCCGAGACCGGCCCACCGGCGCCGGGACACGTGACGATCGGCTCCCCGGTCACCTTCCGCGACGCGCTGGAGCCCGCCGTGCCCGAACGGGCCGTGGGGGCGTACGTCGCCACCGTGCCCACCCTCGTCAGATACCGTCCAGGGCTCTCCCTCTGGCAGCTCGCCCGCTCGATCAGCGACGATCTCGCGGCCCGTCGCCGGGCGGGCAGCCACTTTTCCATGATCGACCTGGTCGGGCTCACCGGTCCGAAGTCGGTCACCGCCAGCGGGCGGTTCATCGAGATGATGGAACGCAGCGGTCCGGTGAACCTGTGCCTGTCCAACATCGGCCGGTACGACTTCCCCGCCCGGATCGGGCCGTGGCAGCTCTCCGGTGCCCAGTTCGTCGCCGGCCTTTCCGTGTGCGGCTACCTCGTCTCCACGGTGAACACCAGCCACGGGCGCTTGTTCTGGAACTTCACCTACGTGCCCGACGCACTGCCCGAGCAGCGGGCGATCGGCCTGGTGGAGGCGAGCGTCGACGCTGCGCTCGCCGCGATCGGCTGCCGGCCGGGGCGGAGCCGCCCGTGATCAGGAGAGCAGCAGGGATCACGCCGTCGGGTCGCACCGTGGTGATCACCGGGGCGTCGTCCGGTCTTGGCAGGGAGGCGGCCCTACACCTCGAGCGGATCGGTTTCCAGGTCTGCGCCGGGGTGCGCGCCACGGCTGACGGCGAGCGGCTGCTCGCGGAGTCGTCGGCCGGCCGGTTGCATCCGCTGCGTTTCGACGTGACCGAGCCGGGTCAGATCCGGCAGGCGGTGGACGAGGTGGCCCGGCGGCTCGGCGAAGTCGGGCTCTGGGGCCTGGTGAACAACGCCGGTGTCGCTCAACCCGGTCCGTTGGAGTGCCTGTCCGGTGAGCAGTTCCGGCGGCAGTTGGAGACGAACGTGATCGGGCAGGTGGAGACGATCCAGGGGTTCCTGCCGCTGCTGCGGGCCGGCCGGGGGCGGATCGTGAACGTCACCTCGGGACTCGGCCGGGTGGCGCTGCCGTACCTGGGCGCCTACGCGGCGGCGCAGTTCGCCAAGGAGGCGATCAGCGACAGTCTGCGGCGCGAGTTGCGGCCGTTCGGTGTCACGGTCTCGGTGGTGCAGCCGGGCGCGATCCGTACGCCGATCTGGGAGAAGCTCGACCAGGCCGGGGAGGAGCTCATCGACGGCGTGCCGGAGCCGACCGCGGCGTTGTACCGGGCGGCGTTCCGGGCCTTCCTGCGCCGCAACGCACGCCAGGTGCATCGCAGCAGGACCACCCCCGGGCAGTACGCCCGGACGGTGGCCCGTGCCCTCACCGCGGCTCGGCCGAGGACCCGGTACCCGGTCGGCCCCGACGTACGAATCGCGAGCCTGGCCGCCCGGCTGTTGCCGGACAACCTGATCGACCGGAACCTCGCCGCGCTCGTCCCGCCGCGCGATGGCTGACTCACCGTCTCTCGCCCTCAGCCCGAACCGTGACGACCGACATCGAGAGGTGGCCAGACGTGGATACCGAGCAGAGCCGGGCACGAGCGCAGGCGTCGTTCGCCCGCAACCTCGAATACATCACCGAAGGACGGATCCGGGAATGGGTCGACCTGTTCGACCCGGACGGGGTGCTGGAGTTTCCGTACCCACCGCCGGGCGTCCGACCCCGGTTCGTCGGGCACCACCAGCTGTACGAGCACATGAAGGACTTCCCGAAGCAGTTCGACGTGCGCTTCTCCGGCCTGGTCTTCCACGAGACGACCGATCCCGAGTTGGTCATCGCCGAGTTCGTGGGTCACGGCAGGGGCGTGATCACCAAACGACCGTTCCACCAGGTCTACATCTCCGTGGTCCGCTTTCGGGACGGCAGGATCGTTCACTTCCGGGACTTCTGGAACCCGCTGGTGACCATCCGCACCGCTGCCACGGTCGGCCACGTGTGGCGCGGTCTCGTCGACCTGGTGCGAAAGCGGCGGCCGGATACGTCCAGCCGCCGCTGAGGTGGCCTCCCCACGGTCCCTATCCGGCAGGGCGAAGCGTGGTCCGGACACCCGGAGGTGTCCGGACCACGATCGAGCCCGCTCAGCGTTGCAGAGTGAGCAGGCCGGGACGGTACGGCAGCAGGCCGTAGTCACCGCCGGAGTTGGGTGACCGTCCCTGGTACAGCAGTTGCAGGTTGCAGGGATCCACGGTCATGGTCTGGTCGGCGTTCGACCGGATGAGCTCGCCGTGGCTGATGTCGTTGGTCCAGGTCGCGCCGCTGTTGGCCTTACCGGCGAACGGGTTGCTCTCGCTGGTGGCCTGCGGGGTCCAGTTGCCGCCCAGGCTGGTGGCGGTGAACGACCGGAAGTAACGGCCCTGCGAACCGATCGCCTCGACAAGCATCAGGTACCGCTGCTGACCCTGGAGCTTGTAGACCTGCACACCTTCGAACAGGTTGTTCGTGGTGTCGGTCATGATCGTGGTGTAGTTCGACCCGAAGCTGCCCGGGAAGTTCCCGATCGGCATGCTGGCCCGGTAGATACGGCCGTTGTCCCCGGCGAAGAACAGGTACATGTTCTGGTCGTCACCGATCAACGCCTGGTCGATTGGACCCGTACCCGAGTTCGAGATCGACCCGGTGAACAACGTCTGGTGCGCCGACCAACTGTTCACGTTCGTCGGATTCGTCGACGTCCGGTACGAGAACGCCGGCCCACCCCACTGGTACGCCAACACCCAGACGTTACGCGGAGCGAAGTAGAACAACGACGGCGCGACCGCCGAGAACGGCATCGCGTTCTGGCTGGCCGAACCCATCTGGTTCCAGTTCGAGAACAGACCGAAGTTCATCGAACCCCACGACGTGCCGGTGTCATGCGTGGTGGCGTAAACCAGGTGCTGACCGTTGTACGGCGCGTGGGTGAAGTCCTTCAACGACACCCAACCCGACCGCGGCTGCGCCAGCGCACCCGTCGACGACCACCGGTACGACGACGGCAGGTTGCAGGTACCGGTCGGCGGCGGCGTGGTCGGCGGGGTGGTGGTGGGTGGCGTGGTGGTAGGTGGGGTGGTGGTGGGTGGGGTGGTGGGGGTGACGCCGCCGGTGCAGGTCACGCCGTTGAGGGCGAAGGTGGTGGGGGCGGGGTTGCTGCTGTTCCAGGAGCCGTTGAATCCGAAGGAGGCGGTTCCGTTGGTGGGGATGCTGCCGTTGTAGCTGACGTTCCTGGCGGTGACGGCGGCGCCGTTCTGGGTCAGGGTGGTGTTCCATGACTGGGTGACGGTCTGCCCGGCGCCGAACGACCACGTCAACGTCCAACTGGTCAACGGGTCACCGAGGTTGGTGATGGTGACGTTGGCGCCGAAGCCGCCGGGCCACTGCGAGGACACCGCGTAGTTCACCGAACAGCCGGCCGCCGCCGCGCTCGCCGGCATCGCCACGACGAGCGCCGTGGACGCCAGCAGCGCGGCGCCGAACGATGCCGCGACGACATTGACGTGTCTGGATCTTGACATAAGGCATCCTCCCGATGGGATGGCAGATACACATTGGCGGTCGTCGGTGTTAGGTGAACGTTAACAGCTGCGTCGTGTATATTACGGGAGCGCTCCCACGCCCTCAAGCATCGATCGGAGGCAATCGATCGTTGAATCCCGTTTGAGCTGGCAGACCTGGTCACCCATCCAGTAGGGCACGTACGCGGGCAGGCCGCGCAAGCCGGGCCAACCCGGCAGGTGAACGTTCTCAGCGCATGACGGGCAGTCGACGTCACCCGACTCCACCCCCACACACCAATCCTGAAGGGCACATCAGCGATGAGACGTGTGAGAAGTAGATTCAGAGTCAACGCCGCACTGGTGTCGGCGAGCACCGTCCTCCTGGCGTCGGCCGCAGTCGCCGCCGCGGCGATGCCAGCCGGCGCGGCGGCGGCCGGCTGTTCGGTGAACTACGCGGTGTCCTCGCAGTGGCCCGGCGGCTTCGGCGCCAACGTCACCATCACCAACCTCGGTGACCCGTTGACCAGTTGGACGTTGACGTGGTCGTTCGGCGCCGGGCAGACCGTCACCCAGTCATGGAACACCACCCTGACCCAGAACGGCGCCGCCGTCACCGCCAGGAACGTCAGCTACAACGGCAGCATCCCCACCAACGGAACCGCCTCCTTCGGATTCAACGGCTCCTGGAACAGCAGCAACCCCGCCCCCACCACCTTCGCCCTCAACGGCGTGACCTGCACCGGCGGCGTCACCCCCACCACCCCACCCACCACCACCCCGCCGCCGTCGCCCACCACCCCGCCGCCGACCGGGCCGGCCGACATCACGGTGAACACCGCCACCCGCCACCAGACGATCGACGGATTCGGGGCCGCCACCTCGATCTGGGGCAACGGCACCTGGTCGACGGCCGAGACCCAGACGCTGGTCGGGTTGGGCCCCAACCAGCTGGGCCTGTCGATCGTCCGTACCGGCATCTCGCCGGAGTCCGGCGAGTGGCCGGTCCACGTGAACGCCTTGCGGACTGCCAAGTCGTACGGATCCGATGTGAAGATCCTCGCCTCGCCGTGGACCGCACCGGCGGCATGGAAGACGAACAACAGCCGGACCAACGGCGGCAAGCTGAGAACCGACTACTACGACGACTACGCGAACCATCTGAACAGCTACGTCCAGTCGATGCGCAACCAGGGCGTCACGATCGACGTCACCTCTGTACAGAACGAGCCGGACTGGCACCCCGACTACGACTCGATGGACTGGAGCGGCACCGAGCTGCGCGACTTCGTACGCGACCACGGGACACGGGTGCAGAACACCAGGCTGATGGTCGCTGAGGCGGTGAACCTGAACTACACCTACACCGATCCGACCCTCAACGACGCGACCGCCCGCAACAACATCGGCTACATCGGTGGCCACCTGTACGGCACCGAAGCGTCCGGTCGGCTACGCTCCTACCCCCTGGCCGACCAGCACAACAAGCCGGTATGGATGACCGAGTGGAACCTGCACGAGGCCGACGGCAACGGTTCCAACATCTGGGGCAACCCCAGTAACCAGACGGTCTGGAACGAGACCCTCGACGACATCATGCGTACGGTGCACAGGTCGATGGAAGCCAACTGGTCCGCCTACGTGTGGTGGTACGGCAAGCGCTACTACTCCTTCATCGGCGACGGCGAGTCCGCCTTCGGCACCACCGCCGGAGCCCCGCTCAAGCGCGGGTACGCCTTCTCGCAGTACGCCAAGTACGTCCGTCCCGGCTACCAGCGGGTCGCCCTCACGAAGAGCAGCAAGGCCGCGCCGCTGGAGGTCACCGCCTACACCGGCGGCGGAAAGACCACGCTGGTGATCCTGAACCGCTCGACCAGCGCGGTCAACAATGCGGTGATCCAGGTGCCGCAGAACGTCTCCCGGGCCGAGCACTACCTGACCTCGCAGAACGCCAACGCGGCCAGTCAGCCGGTGACCGTCAACGGCGGGCAGGTCTCCGTCAACGTCGGCGCCCGCAGCATCTCCACGGTCGTGCTCACCCCCTGACAGTGCTGAACCTGCCCGGGGCGTGCGGAGATGGCGCGCGCCCCGGGCGGCCACCCGGCCCGGTCGCCCGCGACCCCACAGATCAGGTCACGTCCGAAGCAGCCCACGTCCGGCCATGTAGGCGCGCAGTGTCTCCGCGTCCTCGGCGGACATCAGGCGGCGCGGGATCACCGTCGCCGGCATCCGCCCCACGTACACGATCCAGAACTCAGGGGTGGCCCGCACCTGGGTCACTCCGTCCCAGGCGATGCCGCCGGACTCCGACCCACTGCGCATCATGATGTTGTCCTCGGTGATGTCGTAACCGCCCTCGACGGCATAGCCGCTGGAGCGACGGCGGGCCCGCCACCGCAGCCACGGCCAGTACAGCATCGCCAGCAGACCACCCAAACCCAGCGTCATCCACACCGACAGCGTCTGCGCGCCCCACCCGAACCCCCGCGAGACGACAAAACCAATCACACCGACCGCCACCAGCACCGCGCCGATCAGGCGGTACCTCCGCGCCTGAGCACCGCTGAGCGCAGCGGCCACCCGGCCCGGATAGGCGGGATCGGCGGGTACGTCGAAACGGATCTGCACGCCAGCACGATAGTGCCTCCGCCGGTCCGGCACCGGTTCACTGGTAGGTGAGCGTCTCCCGCACGGTGAGCCGAGCCGCTCGGTGCGCCGCGACCAGCGACGCGGCGGCCGCCGCAACGATGGAGAGCAACAGCCAGCCGACGAGTCCGCCCGGTGAGAGTCGCAGCGGCAACGGCAGCCCGAAGGAGATCCGGCCGAGCAGTTCGCCCACCAGGATGGACAGCGGCACTCCGAGGGAGATGGCCACGAGCGAGCCGAGCAGACCGGTGACAGTGCCTTCGAGGACGACCATGCGGCGGATGACTGTGGGACGGGCACCGATGGCCTGCATGATGCCGTACTCGCGGGTGCGTTGGGTGACGGTGATGCTCATCGTGGCGGCCAACCCGAGGATGCCGACAGCCGCCATCAGCGCGGCGAGTGCGAGCAGGGTGCCGATGAAGATGGCCACGTGCTCGTCGATCGCCGTGCGCAGGTCCTCGGTGAGCATCGACTCGCCGACCGTCAGCCCCGCGCTGGTGAGCGCCCCCTCCACCGCGCCGGTGACCGCCGCGGTATCTCCGGCGGTGACGATGTGCAGCATGTTGGCGGTCCCCGGGTCCACGAACCGGGTGACGCTCTGCGGGCTCGTGTACGCGGTGGCGGGTCCGCCGGCCTCCGCGACAGTGCCGACGAGCCGCCACCGCCCGACCACTCCGTCGACGGCCAGGTGCACCTCGTCGCCGACGCGCGGATCGCCGAGCCGAGACACGGCGCTCTGGTTCAGCACGACGCCGTCGGTGTCTGCTGCCTGTAGCCAGCGACCGGCGGTGACCTCGAAGTCCACCATGCGGGTGGGCACCGGCAGCGCGGCGAGCAGGAACCGGCCGTGTCCGTCGTCGGGGTAGGTGCGCTCCACCTCGATCTGCCCGTCCGCGCTGGCCGGCGTCGCCGGTAGTGACACGAACGGTTCGACCGCGATCACGCCGTCGACGACGCTCGCGGCCCTGGTGATGGTGTCGACCGACGCCGGTGCGGCGAGCCGCAGTTGCGCGTCGTACGCCCGGCGGGCCATGCCGTCGTCGACCCAGCTCCGCCAGGCGGCAGAACTGTTGAGCCCGCTGGTGAACATCGCCCCGCCCGCGGCCAGCAGTGCCAGGGTCAGCGCCAGCCGGCCTCGGCGGCGCAGCAGATTGCGCAGGGCGAGGGCGCTGAGCCGGCCACCGCGCAGCCGGGTCAGCCACCGGTCGCCGCGCCGAGTTCCCACTCTCGTCCCGGCGCCATGCTCGTCGAGTGCGGACCGTACGGTGATCCGGGCCGCCCGGACGAGCGGTACGAGCGCGACCGCCAGCGGCACCACGAGTCCGACGGCAAAGAACGCCGCCGGCACCCACCAAGGCGTCGCCCGGTTGGTGATCTCGACGTTGAGCATCTCGGCGACCAGCCCGGTCAGCCCGTAACCGGCCAGCAGTGCCGGGACGACGGCCAGCACGGTGGCGGTCGCGGCGATCGCGGCAACCGCCCCCAGGTAGACCCGCAGCAGTTGGCCGGTGGTGGCGCCGACGGTCTTCATGATGCCGATCTGACGGGTCTGTGCTGCCAGCATCGCGCCGAGTGTCGCCGCCACCAGGACTCCGGCGAGAACCAGGGCCGCGATGGCGAAGGCCAGGAACATGCCGGTGATCGTCTCGGACTGGCTGTGGTGCGGATGCTGGTACGGAGGTACCTGGATCAGATGCACCTCGCGGCCCTGGGCGGTCAGCCATGCCGCGACGCCGGTCGCGGTCGCCGCCACAGTGGCCTCGTCCCGTTCGGCCGTGACGATACGCAGCTCGTCGGCCGAAGCGGTGAAACCGAGACGAGCCAGCCCAACCGGGGTGAGATAGCCGTAGCCGACGCTCTCCTGCCCGGCCGGGGCCAACGCGGCGTCGTACACGGTGCCGGCGATCCGCACCTCCGTCGTCGCACCGGAGGGTCCGGCGACCGCCAGGCGGTCGCCGACTGCCGCGTCCAGGACCGGCCCCGCGGTACGTTCCAGGAGCAGTTCACCGTCGGCTGGCGGCCAGGCACCGGACTCCATGCGCAGCTTCGCCACCCGCATCGGATCGTCCGGCGCGATGACGAACAGCAGCATGCGACGCCACTGGTCACCGACCCGGACCCGGGTCAGGACGGTCTGACGCGCCACGGCGTCCGTGACACCGGGTCGGGCGCGAACCTGGGCGAGCAGGGCGGCATCGACGCCGCCTTCGACCTCCAGAGTCGCGCTCGCCGGGTTGGTGCCGGCATAGACCGCCTCGGCCTCACGGACGATCACCGTACGGGCGATGAGCAGCGCACCCACACCGGACATCGCCACCGTGATCGCCAGAATCATGACCGCTACCCGGCCCCGAGCAGCAGACAGGTCCCGCCACATCTTGACCGTGCGTGGCCGCATCACGCTGAGACCGCCACGTCCTCCGCCACCCGTCCGTCGACGAGCGTGACCAGACGGTCGGCGTACCCGGAAAGGTCGCGCTCGTGGGTGACCATGACGACGGCCTTGCCGGCGCGAGCCAGATCCCGGAACAGTCCGAGCACGGCTTCGGCGGTGGAGCTGTCGAGATTGCCTGTCGGTTCGTCGGCCAGGATGACCGGCGGGTCGTTGGCCAGAGCCCGGGCGATCGCGGCCCGCTGCTGCTGCCCGCCGGACAACCCGGCCGGCACCTTGTCGGCGTGGTCGGCGATGCCGACGCGGCTCAACAGCTCCAGCGCGAGCGGCCGGCGGCGGCGCGCCGGTACCGTGCCGCAGAAGTCCATCGGCAGCATCACGTTCTCCGCGACGGTCAGCGTCGGCAGCAACTGGAAGAACTGGAACACCAACCCGACCGCGCGCCCCCGCCAGGCCGCCAACCGGGCCTCGGGTACGTCGTGCAGGGCGATTCCGGCCACCCTGATCTCCCCGACGGTCGGCCGGTCGATCCCGGCGAGCAGATTCAACAGTGTCGTCTTGCCGCTGCCCGATCGACCTACCACCGCGACGAACTCGCCGGCTTCCACAGAGATGTCCACCCCGGTCAGCGCGGGAAACTCACCACCCGGCACGGGATACGTCTTCGCCAGGTCGCGCACACGGATCACTGGTCCGTCCGCCTGCCGATCCCTGGTCGAGTCGTCCGTTCCGTGACGCGTCAAGGTCAACGCCCACCCTCCACAGGTAAAGGCCAGCGTCCGCAACTCTGCCGGACCCGTCGGCCCGATACCGCTGCCTGACAGAACCGTGAAAGAAATCCGGCACCCGAGTGCCCCCACGCAGCGGCCGGCCACCGCTACGCTGATCGGTCGTGCCGAAGACCCGCCTGGACACCGCCCGGATCCGGGCGGCCCGACGGACCATCGACCCGGTCTTCCTCGACACTCCGCTGTACCGATGCGAGCCGCTGGAGCCCGAACTCGGGTGTGCCGTGAGCATCAAGCTCGAAACAGCGAACCCGGTCCGCAGCTTCAAGGCCCGCGGCACCGAACTGGTCGCGAGTCAGCTCGCAGACGACGGACAACACGCGGTGGTGTGCGCCAGCGCGGGCAACCTCGGCCAGGCCCTCGCCTGGTCCGGTCGCGGTCGAGGACTCGACGTCACCGTCGTGGCCACCCGCCGGGCGACCGTCGCCAAGCTCGATCGCATCCGGGCCCTGGGCGCCAGGCTGGAGTTGGTCGACGGCGATCACGAGCTGGCCCGCGACCGGGCGGCAGCCATCGCCCGGCAGCGCGGCATCCGGCTCCTCGAAGACAGCCTGGACATCGAGACCTGCGACGGCGCGGGAACCATCGGCCTGGAACTGGTGGACACCGCGCCGTCCTTCGACGCTGTGCTGATCGCGCTCGGCGGTGGCGCGCTGGCCACGGGAGTGGGGCACGTCCTGAAGGAACAGGCCCCCCATGTCGAGGTTCTCTGCGTCCAGCCGCTGGGCGCACCAGCGATGACCCGCTCCTGGCACCAGCGGGCGGTCGTGACCACCGAATCGATCAACACGATCGCCGACGGCGTCGCCGGCCGGCGACCCATCCCGGCCGTCCTGGACGACCTGCTCCTGGTCGCCGACGACGCCATCCTCGTCCAGGAAACCTCGATCATCGCCGGTATGCGGATGCTTCTCGACCAGGCCGGCCTGGTCGCCGAACCGTCAGCCGCGCTCGGCGTCGCCGCGATCCTCGAAGATCCTGACCGGTTCGCCGGCCGGCACGTCGCCATCATCGTCTGCGGCAGCAACGTCGACCTGGCCGCCTATCACAGCTGGATCCGGTCGACCCACGTCCGCCGGGCGGGACCGTCGACCGTCCGGTCCGGCTTGCCCGGCGGCCGGACCAGCCGCCCGTAAGCGCGTATGGTTTCTTACCACCAGATAGTGGGTGAAACTGCCCGACCGGCTGGCGGAGGGAAAATGAAGCAGAACTACGTTCGGTTCGGGCTGGTCCTAGTGATCAGCCTGGCGGTCATGTTCGTCCTGACGCTGTCCCAGATTCGCGGCTGGTCGGATTTCTACCTGAACCTCAGCAACTTCTACATGTCGCTGATCATGGTGGCCGCCATGGGCCTCATCATGATGGGCGTCATGCACCAGATGTTCGCCGTCCGGCGTCTCAACATCGCCCTCTACATCGCGCTGGGCGTGCTCTTCGTGGGCGGGTTCGCGGCCGTGCGTACGGAGCCGTTCGTGGGCAACGAAGCCTTCCTCAAATCCATGATCCCCCATCATTCCCGGGCCATCCTCGTGTGCCAGGAATCCCAGATCACCGACCCCGAGATCGTACGACTGTGCGACCAGATCGTCCGGTCGCAACAGGAGGAGATCAACCAGATGAAGGAGATCCTCGACGACCGGTACTGAACGCCTGGGAGGGACGGACTGACCGAAACTGGCGTGCACCCGCTGCTCACTTCTTAGTCTGCGGTGGGGCCGGTTCTGCTCGCACGATGATCGGCAGGTCCGTCGGTGCCCCGGCTCACCCTCGGACACAGGAGACGGCGTGGCGACTGATCGTCGGGGCCGATCCGGCCGGCAAAGGCCGAGCCGCCGGATTGTCGTACGTTCGATGAGCAGGGCCCGTCGGCGTCTCGGAGCCGCAGCCCGGCTTTTGACCGCATTGGTGCTGGCCGGCGGGGTGTATGCGACTTTCGCGCCCGCCGCGCGAGCGCAGGAGGAGCCTCGGTTCAGCGGCGCCGCCGCGCAGGGTGAGGCGTTGTTCAACGTCGGTTGCATCACCTGCCACGGACGCAGCGCCGGTGGTGTCGAGGGGCGCGGGCCCAGCCTGGTGGGGGTGGGCGCGGCGTCGGTCGAGTTTCAGGTCGGTACCGGGCGGATGCCACTGGCGCGGCAGGAGGCGCAGGCGTTGCGCAAGCCACCGCAGTACAGCGACGAGGAGGTCCGTCAGCTGGCGGCCTACATCCAGGAGATCGGCGGAGGCCCGGTGGTGCCAGACAGCGTCGACGAACAGTTGAACGACGCCGATCTGGCCGGGGGCGGAGAATTGTTCCGGATCAACTGCTCGCAGTGTCACGCCTTCGGCGGCGGCGGGGGTGCCCTGTCCTCCGGCAAGTTCGCGCCGAGTCTGTACCCGGCGTCGGATCGGACGATCTACGCGGCGATGCTCAGCGGTCCACAGAACATGCCGGTGTTCGGCGACAGTCAGCTGACCCCTGAGCAGAAGGCCGACATCATCGCCTACATCCAGCAGGTCGTGCAGGACGATCGCGACCCGGGCGGTTTCAACCTCGGCCGCTACGGCCCGTCCACCGAAGGATTGGCGATCTTCCTTGTCGGCATCATCGCCCTGGTGTTCGCCAGTCTGTGGATCGCGGGTAAGTCGTGAACACCGGTACCGAACGACACGGCCGCGAGCCGACGGACGTCGACGACCCCGGCTTGGCTCGCTTCGAGGTGGTTCGCGAGGGTGCGCGCCGCGATGACATCGAGATCGTCCACTACGAACCGCAGGTGGCCGCCGGTTCCAGGGCCGAACGGCGACTGGTCCGCACCGTGGCCGCCCTCTTCCTGGTCACCGGGCTGTCCGCCACGGCCTTCCTCATCGTCTACATCTGGTGGCCCTGGCGGTATCGACTGGTGGGTGACATCGAGGAGTACTACACCCCGCTGCTCGGTCTGACCCTCGGCGTCGCGCTGCTCGCGCTGGGTTTCGGCATCCTGGTCTGGGGCAAGCGACTGCTGCCGAAAGAGGTGTCGATCCAGGACCGGCACGACGAGCCGGTACCCGCCGCCGATCGGCGCATCACCGGCCAGACCATGTTGTACATGGCCGACGAGCTGGGCGTGAAACGGCGCCCCGTGCTCGGGGTGTCCCTGCTCGCGGGTCTGGTTCCGGTCGGGGCGGTCGTCGCCGCTCCCCTGGTCGGCGGCCTCATCAGGGACCCGCACGACAACCGGGAACTGTTCCGCACCGGGTTCGCCCCCGCCGACGACAACGGCGCCGTCACCAGGATCCGGCTCGTTCGGGAAGACCTGCGGCCCGTCCGGCCGCTGGACGTGCTACCCGGCGGCCAGGTCACCGTGTTCCCAGGCATCCCACACGGCGTCAGCAACCAGTACGCCGACTCGGTCACGCTGCTCATCCGGTTGCGCGCCGAGGATGCCCTCGCCGCACGGGAAAACAACCGTCGGGCCGGCAAGCAGGACTGGATGTGGGGCGACTTCATCGCCTACTCCAAGATCTGCACCCATGCCGGCTGCCCCGCCAGCCTCTACGAGCAACAGACCAACCGGTTGCTCTGCCCGTGCCATCAGTCCCAGTTTCTGATCACCGACAACGCGCGACCCGTCTTCGGGCCGGCCAGCCGGCCGCTGCCGCAGCTGCCCATCGAGGTCGACGACGAGGGCTTCTTCGTCGCCAGTTCCGACTATCGCCAGCCCATCGGTCCGGACTTCTGGGAACGCCCCTGACGCCTGTCCCGGTCCGGCCGGCCACGTCGGATGCCGGCGGGTGATGCCGCGATCGGCCCGGCCGATCGCGGCGAGGCTGGCGGTAGGCGAGCCACCTGGATCCGCGCACCGGCCCGGTCGAGCGGCATTAGGCTGGGTTTGTCGCCGCGGTCGCGAACGGAACGCGGAGCACCGAGACGGAGCGCGGAACCGCGAGGAGGCACCGTGACGCGACCGGCCAGAACGCTCCGGTGGGCGTCGCTGCCCGGCACGGCACTGGTCGTGTTGCTGTTCGGCGGATGCGGCGCGGGGCAGATCGCGGAGACGGCCGAGAAGGAGCCCTCCATCCAGGGCGTCAACCTCATGGCCGACAACGGCGAGTACGCGGTTCGCGGTCTGCTCATCGAGTTTCCGGGCGCTGATGGCTACCGCGCCGGCGAGAACGCGTTGCTCAGCGCCGTCATCTACAACGACTCGAAGGGGCCGGTCACGGTGACCGTCACCACGCAGGACGCCCGCGAGGTCGTCATCGTCGATGCTGACCGACCCATCCCTCCCCGGTCGGACGCAGCATCTCCGCGCCCCACCACCGCCAGCCCGAACGCCTCCCTCTCCCCCGACGGATCGCCGCAGAGCGGGGTGCCGCAACCAGCGACCGGGCCCGCTCGGATCGAACTCCCGCCGCTGAGCTTCGTGCGGTTCAACGAACAATCCGGCCGGTACTTTCAACTCCTCGATCTGGACGAGTCTCTCCGCTCCGGGCAGCACGCCTCTGTCACCTTCGACTTCGGCAATGGGCAACGCGTCACCGGCCCGGCACCGGTCGCCGCTGCCCTGACCCCCGTGCCACCGCCACCACCAGTCGTCGAGCCCGAGGAGGCCGAGATCCACGACGGGGCCGACCACAGCGATTGACGCCGCGCCCGACCGGCACGGATGGTGTGTCGCGCATTCCGCGAATCCCCCGTCGGCGGCTGCCTAAGGTGAAGACGCGACGGACACACATCGGTCGGCCGCCGAGAACGATGGGCAGCACCATGGCGCGGTTCCTGGAAATACTGTGGGACACGAGCAGCGTGAACGGTCGACTCGTGACCAGCGTCGTCCTGGCCCTGCTCGCTGTCGTCGTCGCCGCCCTGGCTGGTCGGCTGGCCACAGTCAAGGTGAAGGACACCACCAACCGCTACTACCTCCGCAAGGCGGTGCACTACCTGACCGTCGTAGCGCTGTTGTTCGCGCTGGCGCTGCTGTGGAGGCCGTTCGCCGGACGGGTCGGTGTGGTCTTCGGTCTACTCGCCGCCGGCCTCGCGTTGGCGCTGCAGGAGGTCCTGGGCGCATTCGCCGGTTGGGTCAGCATCCTCACCGGCCGGCAGTTCCGCGTCGGTGACCGCATCCAGATGTGCGGCGTACGCGGCGACGTCCTGGACATCACCCCACTACGTACCCGGATCCTGGAGAGCGGCTCCTCTTCAGACCCGGAGTCCTGGATCCGCGGCCGCCAGTACACCGGGCGCGTGGTGTCCCTGTCGAACCGTTTCGTGTTCACCGCGCCGGTGTTCAACAGCAGCACCGTGCTGGACCATCTGTGGGAGGAACTGACCCTGCCGGTCCCCTACGAGGCGGACTGGCACCTGGCGGAGCGCATCCTGTGCGAAGAGGCACAGAACATCTCCTCCACCGCCGAGGCGCAGCGCGCCATCGAGCAGATGCGCCACCGCTACCCGGTCGCCGACGCCGAGGTGGATCCTCGGGTCTTCATCCGTGCCACCCCCAACTGGATCGAGCTGTCCGCCCGGTTCGTAGTGCCGGTACGCGCAGCCCGACAGGTCAAGGACCAGGTCACCCGGAGAGTGCTTGATCGCTTCACCGAAAACGGCCTCCGGGTCGCCTCCGTCACCCAGGACATCACCGTCCATGCTCCGCCACCAGGAACTGCCCGGCCCACCGCACCAGTACCCGGGCGGCCCTGACACCCGGGTACCCCGGCCAGGCCGGCGGGCGGTTCTCCCGCCACCGAGGTCTGTGGTCTGATGTCGCCACCCGCAACTGAAGGAGACGCGAACATGGCCGTCGACCCGACCGGTCGGGATCTGAAGGAGTTCCTCGCCACCGACCCCGAGGCGCCTGTGGTGATGCTCAACCTGCTGCGTTTCGCCGACGGTGGACGGGTGTCGTACGAACGGTACGCCGCCGCGCTGCGCGAGACCTTCCTGCCCCGCCACGGCGGCGAGGTGCTCTACGCCGGTGACGGTGGACCGGCCCTGGTCGCCGAGGAGGGCCAGGCATGGGACGCGGTGCTGCTGGTGCGGTACCCGAGCCGGACGGCTTTCAGCCGGATGGTCGCCGATCCCGAGTATCAGCAGGTCACAAGGTGGCGAACCGCCGCCCTGCAACAGGCGGTCCTGCAACCGACCACGCCCTGGGGCCGCAGCTGACCGTCCTCAGCCGCTGCCCTTGACCTGGACCGCATGGGTCAGCGTCATCAGGAGCAGGCCGCCCAGGAGGTTCCCGGCACCGGAGAGGACGATGTTGAGCCCAAGATCCGGGTAGGAGACGGGAGCGCCCAGCCAGATACCGAACAAGAGGTGCAGCCCGGAGACCACGACATGATCGAACGGGCCAAGGGCGAGGAAGAACCCCACCACGTAGGCCAGGAGCATCCGACTGCCCACCGATTCGACGGCATGCAGCAGGTAGGACAGCAGGGTCAACAGGGTTCCGGCGGCGATGCCCCGGGTGAAGGTCGCCAGCCCGTCCTTGGCGGCGATCTCCTCGGCGACGAGGGCCAGGGTGTGGTGGGCTCGGCCCGGCAGCGTGCCGGGGACTGTGAACACGGCGGCCATCAGAGCACCGCCGGCGAAGTTCAGGACGAGCACCAGCAGCCACAACCGGGCCAGCGGCCACAGCGCGCCGAGCCGCCGACGGGCCACCGCGGCGGCGACCGGGTCGAAGAAGTTCTCGGTGAACAACTCGGTGCGTCCGACCACCACGAAGACCAGGCCGATACCGAAGGCCAGCGCGCCGACCAGTTGCCCCACGCCGGAAGCGAAGTCGGGTGCGGCCAGTTCCCGGGCCACGCCCAGCGCCACGATGCCGAACACGATTGTGACCCCGGCGATGAACCCGGTGGATGCCTGCTCCAGAGCGCTGCTGGACAGTCGCCGTTCGCCCTCGGCGCGGGCGCTGCCGTAGATGTCCTCCGGTGAAGGTGCTCGTGCCATCCCGACCGGGTACCCGCGAGGTCGCGACCGAATCACCCATCCAACGCCTCGCGCCCTGCCAACGGGAGATGGCAGCGCCCGTCGCCGACATGGGCACACCGGTGGTTCACCGCCGCCAGGTCAGAGACGCTGGCGGCGCCACTCGCTGGCCGCCACTTCGACCGCCCGTTCCTCCGCGTGGACCGAGGCCTTGATCCGTGCCCGCGCGTCGGCGGCGCTGAACCGCTGGATCACCACGAGGGCACCGCAGACCGACACCAGCACGGCCAGCGCGACGAGAGGGGTGAGCGCGGCCGCCGGCACCGCCAGCAGGCCGACGACCACTGCGGCGATCAGCGTGGTGGCCCGCAGCCGGCGAAACGTCCGCGCCGCGACGGCCACGCCCGCCAGCAGATAGAGGGCGACGCCACCGTACAGGATGGTGACGGCCGGCCAGGGCAACGGTTCGGCCTCGGGCATGGCTACCGCCTCAAGCACCAACTTCAGCCCGAGGGCGGTCCCCACGATCCCGACGATGCTGACGAAGTGCAGGTAGGAGAAGACGTCCCGGGCAAGGGTGATCCGCTCCGGACCCCGGGTGCCGTGCATGGCCTGCTCGACGCTCGGCAGCAGCGTGTCGAAGTGCAGCCACCACAGCGTCGCGAGCAGCGCGATGCCGAGCACGGATCCGGTGATCACCGTGGTGGTCAGGGCGAGCCGGTCGAACCGGCCCGGGCCGAGCCCGAGGGAGATGACCGCCTCCCCGAGGGCGATGATGACGATCAGCGAATGCCGCTCCGCCCAGTGCCCGGCCGAGGCGACGGCCCATCGGGTGTACGGCAGGAACAGGCCGACCGAGTACTCGACCAACAGGGCGGCGGCCCACAACCCGAGACGCACGTCGAGGACGGCTACCGCCGGCACCCACCGGCTCACGGAGGCCGCCAACCCGACGAGCACTGCCGCCAACGCCGCTGGCAGGCTGATCAGCATGAGTTGTCGACGGCTGCGACCGGCGGCGCTGAGCGCGTACAGGAACGCGGCCAGGGTCAGGGCCCGCAAGACCAGGTAGGCGACGGCGAAGACCACCGGGCCGGTCAGGTCGTCGGGTTGGTTGAGAAACGCCTGCGGGATGGCGATGGCCAGTACGAACGCGGCGGCCATCACGCCGAGCCCGAACATGGGCAGCAGTCCGTAGTCGGCTCGGACCAGGTTGCCCAGCGTGGCGAACGTCGTCCAGCACCACCAGAGCAGGGCCAGCACGACCACGCCGGACAGCACCGCCTGCGTGGTCACCTCGGCCGACACCAGCCCAGCGACGTTGAGGAACGCGAAAACGAAGATCAGGTCGAAGAACAGCTCCAGCCGGGTGACCCGAGAGCCGGGCATGACCGGCCGGAGCCAACGGGACCGGCGCAACGGCGGTGGAGCGCTCACCCGGCCAGTCTGGGCGAAAGAGCGACGACGAGATCTGATTTCCACCGATTGACCAAGTGCGACGTACGCTGTCGTCCCCTCCTCCAGGTCGAGGCTGTTCCGGCCGGCGCAGACGGTCGCACGCTGCACAACGCGCCTCCACGCCGATACGGTCGGCGGGTGGCGTACGACAGTCAGGCCGAGAGCCTGCGTCTGATCAGATCGGGTCTGCCGGACCGCCCGGTGCGGTTGAGCCGGCGTCGCCGATTCGCGCCGATCGCGGTCGACGTGGATGGCGACATCGCCGCCACCCGGTTTCTCCGTCGCGGCGTCGGCTGCCACTGGGACGAGACACACCTGCTGGCCGTCGACGGTCGCGGCACCTGGCGACAGCTCGGCGGCAGCGCGTCGTCCAGCGGCGAAGACCTGACGGCGGACGAGTTCGAACGCGCCCGCGTCGGCCTCGCGCCGCATGACGTGGTGGTGGAGGGAAGCTCCGGTGCCCTCCGCGACACCCGGCGCCCGCTGCCATGGGGCAGCCGGTGGGTGCACGCGGGGGAGATACTTGTCGGTTCTGGGATCACGGAACTACGGGTCGCCGACCGTCGCCTGCCCGTCCCGTACCACGGTCATCTGATCGTGGTCTGGGGCTCCCGCCGGCCGCCGACGGTCACCGCGCACGACGAGGCCGGGCGCGCGGTCACCACCGCCGCCCTACCTCGCGCACGATGACCGACAGTCGGCCAGCCGCCTGCCAGCCGGACGGCGGCAGCCTCTCCGCTGCTCAGGCGCGAGCGGGCTGACGGCCGAAGGCGCGCATCGCCAGCGCGCCGACGAACGGGCCCGGAGAGAGCAGCAGGAACGCCCAACGCCAGCCGACCGCGTCGGCCAGCACGGGGACGAGTTGAATGGTGACGACGGTCAGGGCGAACCCGATGGCCGTCTGCGCGGTGAGCGCGGTTCCGACGTACCGCCTGTCGGCGACCTCGCTCAGGGCGGTCGAGAAGACGCCGGAGTCCGCGATGACCGCGGCACCCCACACCACGCCCAGCAGCACGACGGCGCCGGGCGGCGCGGTGAAGAACAGTGGTGAGGCCAGGCAGCAGGCACCACTGACCACCAGGGCGGTGAACGCGGCCCGGGGTCGCCCGAATCGGTCCGCGGCCCACCCGCCGGCCAGGCATCCGGCGACTCCGGCGAGGCCGATGGCCAGGAACGCGAGCAGGCTGACGTTCACACCGTCGCGGCCGGTCCGGGCGGCCGTACCCGCGATCAGGAAGCTGGGCAGCCAGGTCCAGAGCGCGTACAGCTCCCACATGTGTCCGAAGTAGCCCAGGTTCACCAACCGGGGACCACGCTGGGCGAACATCGCCAGGGCGTACCGGGGGTACGGACGCGGTGGCGTGCCCGGGGCGAACTGCGGACCCTCCCGCACCAGGGTCACGGCCACCACCGCGCCGAGCAGCGCGCAGCCGGCAGCGGTGCCCATCACGCCGCGCCACGGCAGGTCGCCGAGCCCCCCGATCAGGTGCGGCAGCGCCGAGCCGAGGGTCAGCGCGCCGATCATGACGCCGAACGCGAGCCCTCGGCGGGCCGGCGGCGCCCAGGACCCGGTCAGCTTCATGCCGACCGGGTACACCCCGGCCAGGAAGACACCGGTGAGGAAGCGCAGCGGGACGGCCCCGGCCAGCCCGTCAACGGTGAGGGCGAAGACGCCGGTGCAGGCGGCGGCCAACGTCGCGCAGCCGGCCATCAGCAGGTGCGGCCTGATCCGGTCGGCCAGGTTCAGCACGGTGGACGTGACGGCACCGGCGACGAACCCGAGTTGGACGGACGCGGTCAGCCAGACGGACGCGGCGGCGCTGATCTGCCACGACTCGCGTAGCGCCGGCACCACGGCGGAGGCCGAGAACCACACCGCCAGGCTGAGCACCTGGACGGCAGCGATAAGCGCACGCTGCACCCCGGGTCGTGACATCATCCGCGCTCCTCGACCGCCACCGTAGATCATCTTGGTGCGCAGCGGGCCGGGCGATGCGCCAGTGCCCGTTCGCAGCCGTCGCGGATGCCGGTTGCCATGCCCCTGCACAACTTCGCGCAGGTGTCCGGGTCTCCGCTACCTGCCGTGACGCCCCCCACAACGGCCAGCCCGTCCTAGGACGATGGTTTCACCATTCCCCTGGGCGGCCTCGGGACGCTGGCGTCGACAGGTCATGGCCGCCGCCGGCCGACCGCCTGGATCTCGATGAGCAGGTGCGGGTGCGGCAACTGGTGTACGGCGACGGTGGTGCGGGTGGGGCCGGTCTCGTCGAAGTACTCGGCGTAGACCTCGTTGTAGCCACCGAAGTCGTTCATGTTGACCAGGTAGGTGGTGAGCTGGACAAGGTCCGTCAGGTCGGCGCCGACCGAGTGCAGGATGTCGCGGATGTTTTCGATGACGGCGCGGGTCTGCGCGCGGATGTCGAGGTCGGTGACACCCATCGGGTCCACGGCCGCGCCGACGATTGTGTTGTCCGGCCGGCGGCTCGACGTGCCCGAGACGAAGATCAGATCGCCGGCGAGCTTGACGTGCGGAAACCGGCCGCGTGGCGTGGCCATGCCCGGCACGACTCCCCCGTGGCCCATGGCCGCCTCGCTCCCGCCCGTCATGACCCGACCCGCAGCGACGCCGTGCCGAGCTGCTCGACGGTGACCCGCACGTGTGATCCGGCGCGCAACGGTACGGCGGCCGTCGCCGCACCGGCGAGCAGGACCGAGTTGTCGGCCAGGTCCACACCGTTGGCGTCGGCGAGCCGGACCGCGTCCGACAGCGCCCGGCGCGGATCGCCGAGGATGGCGGCCGTCGAGCCGATCTGGACGGTCCGCCCGTCGACCTCCAGCAGCACGCCGAGGTTGTCGATCCCGTCCGGTATCGGCTGCCAGGCACCGAGCACGAAGCCGCTGGCCGAGGTGTTGTCGGCGATGACCTCGGGCAGCGTGAAGCGGAAGTCGACGTACCGGGAGTCGATGACCTCGATCGCCGGCGCCACCGCCGTGATGGCACCGCCCTCGACGAGGAAGGCGACCTCCGGTTCGGCCTTCGGGTGGATGTGGTCGCCGAGTCTGATGGTGCCGCCGTCCGGGATCCGCATGGCGTCGGTGAGCCGGCCCCAGATGACCTCGTCGACGCCCATCTGCGTCATCTTGGCCCGGCTGGTCAGCCCCAGCTTCAACCCCACGGGACGTTCGCCACGGGACAGCCGGCGGTCCACCACCGCCTGCTGCACCCGGTAGGCGGTGGGCACGTCCAGCCCGGTCCCGGCCCCGGACGACGGGAGCGCGGTGCGGCCGGTCGCCGCGTCGTCGAGGCGTACGGCGAGTTGGTCGACGGTGCTCATCGGTCCCCTCCGGTGTCGGTGGCGGCGTTCACCAGGTCGAGGGCGACGTCGACGATCATGTCCTCCTGCCCGCCGACCATGCCGCGGCGACCCAGTTCGACGAGGATCGAGCGGACGTCGACCCCGTAGCGCTGCGCCGCCCTTTCGGCGTGCCGAAGGAAGCTGGAGTAGACCCCGGCGTAGCCGAGGGTGAGGGTTTCCCGGTCGACGCGGACCGGCCGGTCCTGCACCGGCCGGATCAGGTCGTCGGCGGCGTCCATAAGCGCGAACACGTCACAGCCGTGCTCCCAGCCGTGCAGGTCGGCCACGGCGACGAACACCTCCAGGGGTGCGTTCCCGGCACCCGCGCCGTGTCCGGCCAGGGACGCGTCCACCCGGGTGGTGCCGTGCTCGACCGCGGCGACGCTGTTCGCCACGCCGAGGGACAGGTTGTGATGCGCGTGGATACCGATCTGGGTGCCCGGGTCGAGCCGTTGCCGGTACGCGTCGACCCGCTCGGCGACGTCCCGGGTGAGCAGCCGGCCACCGGAGTCGGTGACGTAGACGCAGTGGGCACCGTACGACTCCATCAGCTTCGCCTGCTCGGCAAGGGCCGTCGGGTCGGTCATGTGCGCCATCATCAGGAACCCGGACACGTCCATGCCGTTGTCGCGCGCCCATCCGATGTGCTGGGCGGAGATGTCCGCCTCGGTGCAGTGCGTGGCGATCCGTACGCTTGTCACCCCCAGGTCGCGGGCCGCCTTCAGGTCGGCGATGGTGCCGATGCCGGGCAGCAGCAGGGTGGTCAGCTTCGCGGTGGTGACCGTCTCGGCCGCCGCGGCGATCCAGTCCGCGTCGGAGGCGGCGCCGTGCCCGTAGTTCACGCTCGATCCGGCCAGGCCGTCGCCGTGCGCGACCTCGATCGCCGCGACACCGGCCGCGTCGAGGGCCGCGGCGATCGACCGGACCTGGTCGACGGTGAACTGGTGCCGGACGGCATGCATGCCGTCCCGTAACGTCACGTCCTGGATGTACAGCCCGGTCACGCCGGCACCTCCCGTCCGGCACGTGACGCCACCATCCGCTCCGCGGTGCGCAGCGCCGCCGACGTCATGATGTCGAGATTCCCGGCGTACGCCGGCAGGTAGTGCCCGGCCCCGGACACCTCCAGGAACACCGACACCTGCACGCCGGTGAACCGGGCACCCAACGCGGGCACGTGGGCGTCGACCTCGTCGAACTGCACCCGCTGCTTCAGCCGGTAGCCGGGCACGTACCCGGCGACGGTGGCGACCATCGCCTCGACCGACGCCGCGACGGCCTCCCGGTCGACGTCCCGGCCCGGGCACAGGCAGTAGACGGTGTCCCGCATGATCATCGGCGGCTCCGCCGGATTCAACACGATGATGGCCTTGCCGCGCTCGGCGCCGCCGACGACCTCGATCGCCCGTGCCGTCGTCTCGGTGAACTCGTCGATGTTCGCCCGCGTCCCCGGCCCGGCAGACCTGGACGCGATCGACGCCACGATCTCGGCGTACCGCACCGGCGTCACCCGGCCGACCGCGGCGACGACGGGAACGGTCGCCTGACCACCACAGGTCACCATGTTCACGTTCGGCTCGTCCAGATGCTCGTCCAGATTCACCGGCGGCACCACGTACGGGCCGACGGCGGCTGGGGTCAGGTCCACCACCAGCCGGCCGTGTTCCCGCAGCAGCGCGGCGTGCCGGTGGTGCGCCCCCGCCGACGTCGCGTCGAACACCACCCGCACGTCGGCGAACTCCGGGATCGCCAGCAGCCCGTCGATCCCGTCGGCGGTCGTGGCCACCCCGAGCCGACGGGCCCTGGCCAGGCCGTCGGAGTTCGGATCGACCCCGACCATCGCCACCATCCGCAGCGACTCCGACAACCGCAACACCTTGATCATCAGATCGGTGCCGATGTTGCCCGACCCGATCACCGCAACACCCGTGGTCATGTCGTCTCCCCCAGCTCGAAGCAGGCCCGGACCGAGCCCAGGCCGGAAATCCGTGCCTCGTACGCCGCGCCGGCGGTGACCGGCACCATCGGCCCGAGCGCCCCGGAGAGCACCACGTCGCCGGCGACCAGCGGAGCGCCCGCGACGGCCAGCGTCTGCGCCAACCAGGCCACCGCGTGCACCGGATTGCCGAGGCAGGCGGCGCCGGCCCCCACCGACACCGGCTCTCCCGCGTGTTCGAGCACCATCCCGGCCAGCCGCAGGTCCACGTCCGACAGCTTCCGGGGCTGGTTACCGAGCACGAACAGGCCCGAGGAGGCGTTGTCGGCGACCGTGTCCACGATCGAGATGTCCCAACCCGCGATCCTGGAGTCCACGATCTCGATCGCCGGCAACACGTGGTCGGTCGCCCGGATGACGTCGACGGCCGTCACCTGCTCGAACGGCAGATCCGCCCCCAGCACGAACGCCACCTCGGCCTCCACCCGAGGTTGCAGCAACCGACCACGGGCGACCTCGGCGCCGTCCGGGACGGCCATGTCGGCGAACAACACCCCGAAGTCCGGCTGGAAGACGCCGAACGCCTGCTGCACTGCCGCCGACGTCAGGCCGACCTTGGCTCCGACCCGGCGGCGGCCCGCTGCCTCCCACGCGACGACCTGCGCCTGCTGCACCTGGTACGCCGCGTCGACATCCCCGGCCGGCAGCAACTCGCCGCGCAGCGGCGGCACGGGTCTCCCGGTCTCGTACGCGCCTCGGAGCAGGTCCGCAGCCCGGGCAACATCAGTCATGACAGATCCACGCAGACATTCGTCAGCTCCGAGTAGAAGTTCAGGGAGTGGACGCCGCCCTCACGGCCGACGCCCGATGCCTTCACGCCGCCGAACGGCGTACGCAGATCCCGCAGGAACCAGGTGTTCACCCAGACGATCCCCGCGTCCAGACGTACGCCGGCCCGGTGCGCCCGGCCCACGTCCCGCGTCCAGACGGTGCCGGCCAATCCGTACTCGCTGTCGTTGGCCAGCGCGAACGCCTCGTCCTCGTCCTCGAACGGCGCCACGTGGCAGAGCGGGCCGAAGACCTCCTCCCGGTTGACCCGGGCGTCGGGCGTCAGGCCGGTCAGCACGGTCGGTCGGACGTACGCGCCGCCGTCGCGGGCGTCGTCGAAGCTCGGGACACCGCCCCCGGCGAGGACCGTGGCGCCCTCGGCGCGGGCCAGGTCGTAGTAGCCCAGCACCTTCTCCCGGTGCTGGTGGGAGATCAGCGGCATGTTCGCCGTCGCCTCGTCGGCGGGCCAGCCGAACGCCAACTCGTCGGCCCGCTTCGCCAGCCGGGTCACGAACTCGTCGAACACCGGCCGCTGCACGAACAACCGCTCCGTGCACAGGCACACCTGCCCACCGTTTGTGAACGACGACCGCACCGAGCCGGCGACCGCGGCGTCGAGGTCGGCGTCCGCGAAGACCAGGCCGGCGTTCTTGCCGCCCAGTTCGAACGAGACCGCCTTCACCCCGTCGGCCGCGGCCCGCATGATCGCTCCACCGGTCGCCGACTCGCCTGTGAACGTGATCGCGTCGACCCCCGGATGCCGGGTCAGGAACTCTCCCGCCGAACCCGGCCCGAACCCGTGCACCACGTTGAAGACCCCGTCGGGCACCCCGGCGGCCGCCATCACCTCCGCCAGCAACGTCGCCGACGACGGCGTCTCCTCCGACGGCTTCACCACCACCGCGTTGCCACAGGCCAGCGCCGGGGCCACCTTCCATGTCAACAGCAGCAGCGGCAGGTTCCACGGCACGATCACCGCCACCACACCGACGGGCTTACGCACCGCATAGTTCAGTGCCCGTCCGCCGCTCGGTGTCACCGTCGTGAACGACTCCGCCGGCGCGGTCGAGACGATCTCCGCGAAGGCCCGGAAGTTCGCCGCGCCACGCGGGATGTCGAGGGTCCGTGCCTGCGCGATCGACTTGCCGGTGTCACCGACCTCCGCAGCCAGCAGGTCGTCGAACCGACGCTCCAACTCGTCGGCGACCCGGTACAGCACCGCGGCCCGCTCCCGCTCCCCCATCCGACCCCACGGTCCACGCACCGCCGATCGGGCCGCCGCAACCGCGGCATCCACTGTGGACTTGTCGGCCTCGGCGACGTACCGGATGGTGTCTCCGGTGACCGGGGAGACCTTGGCGAAGTGCGTGCCGGAGGTGTCGAACTCGCCGTTGACGAAGTTCGGCAGCACGGTCGGCTCGCCGGCCGGCCGGCCGGCGAGCAGGCTGGGGGACCAGAGCCCGTCGGTCATCAGGCATACCTTTCGGTCAGGCGGTGATGGGCGCGGTGTCGGCGGCCTCGGCGGTGCCGGCGTCGGCGACCAGGGCGACGACGGCGGCGTCGACGGTGGGCTCACCGGCCACCGCGGCGGCTGCCTCGTCGGTGACGACAAGCACGGTGGTGCCGACGCCGACGTTCAGCGGGTCGACGGCCACCAGGTCGGGGCCGTCCGGCCGGACCCGGATCAGCACCAGCCGCCGGCCCTGCAACGGGGTCAGGATCCGGTCTGCCCACACCTTGCCGACGACCTCGCCGAGCACCATCAGCTCGCTCCGTGCAGGCCGGCCATGACCTCGCGGATCCGGGCGGTTTCCGGGTTGTCGAGCAGCGCCGCGGTGTTCGGGTGCGGCTTGGGATAGACCTGCGAGCTGCGCAGCTCGCCGTGGGCGCGGATGGCGGTCTCGCCAGCGGCGACGGCCTGCCGTACGGCGGCGAGGGTGCCGCGTACCGCGACGGCGAGATAGCCGCTGGTGACCCGTTCGACGCCGACGCACCGTACGTCCGCGGTTTTGATCATGGCTTCGATGCCCGCCGAGAGGGCCACGACTCCGCGGGTCTCGACGATTCCGATCGCGATGTCGGAGGACATGTCTGGTTCTCCTTACCGGTGGGTCAGTTGCCGACGAGTTGGGGGTCGGCCGCCAGCGCGCTGACGGCGTCGCAGGGGCTCGCGAAGACGATCGAACGCACCGAGCGGCTCTTGGCCCGGGCGGTCTCCTCGCCGATGTCGACGGCTTCCTCGACGGTCGCCAGGTCACCGCGTACGGCGACGGCCACGATGCCGCCGCCGAGCCGGACCACCTTGGTCACCTCGACCTCGGTGGCCTTCACCATCGCGTCGACGGCGTCGAAGATGGGGGTGAAACCTTCGGCTTCGACGAAGCCCACGGCCATGTTCCGCATGCTCTCTCCTCTAGTGGTGGTCTGGCAGGTTCCAGGACACGACGGCGCCGCCGGTGCCCCAGATCGGGCCGTAGGCGTGCAGTCGGGCCGGGCCGGTGGTTGCTTCGGCGCCGGTGGCGAAGGCCAACGCCCGGAACTGGCTGTCGGCCTGCGCCTGCCGGGCGAAGTCCTCGCGGACGGCGAGGACCTCGTCGACCTTGCCGGCGGTGAGCAGGTCGAGGATCCGGGTGTTCCACTGGTCGTGGCCGGGTGCGCCGATGCGGTCCTGGCCGGGCTCGATCCACTGTTGGATGAGCCCGGAGGACATCCCGGTCACCACGACGACCGCGGCGCGCAGACCGGCGTCGCGGGCGGCGGCGGCACCGGCCCGACCGACGTCGGCGAGGGTGTCGGCGTCGGCGTAGAGGTTGCAGGAGACCTGCGCCCAGCGCAGCTTCCGGTCCGGGTCGAGCAGCGCGGAGGTGACGATGGTGCCGGTGTCGATCGGGAACCCGTCGTAACGGGTCCGTCGGGCCTGCAGTCCCCCGGCCTGCACCCGCGCCGCCCAACGTTCGGTGAAGTCGACGTCGAACCGCAGGTCGTAGTCGAGCAGACCGTAGTCGTAGGCGTACCAGTTCTCGTCGACGTGCTGGCCGCGCGGGTTGGGGTCGCACTGGAACTGGTGGCCGAGGACGGTGAACCACTGCGTCGACAGCAGCAGCACCACGTCGGGTTCGAGGCGGCGCAGCCGGGCGCCCACGTCGCGGGCCGCGTCGGCCAGCGCCGACCAGCTCGGCGCCGCCTGGTCGGCGAGCAGGTGGGGCATGCCGGGCAGCAGCGCCCCGGCGAGGATTCCGGTCCGGTCAGCCATGGTGGCTCCCCTCGGGCAGCCACTCCACCACCGCGTTGCCGGTGCCGATGATCGTGCCGTAGCCGAGCACGTCGCCGCCGACCTTGGGCCAGCCCATCGCGGCGAGCATCCAGGTGAGGCTGCCGGCCTTGGTTTCCGAGGCGGTCGCCTCGATGTGTTCGGGGATGAGTTCGCGCAGCGGTGCGGTGGGTCCACGCCGGATCGCCTCCAGCAGTTTCATGTCCCACCGGTACTGGTGATTGTTGTAGGGGTGTTCCCGCTCCATGTCCTCGGGCAGCTCCGGTTCCTCGTGCCAGTGCAGGTGCGACAGCGAGTTGGAGGCGAGCAGGACGGCCCGCCGGCCGGTGGCCTCGACCGCCCGCCGGGTGGCCTCGCCGAGCACCTCCATCTCCTCCAGCGACGCGTCGGAGTAGAAGTACGGGTTGTTGTTCGCCGACAGCGAGACCACCGGGATGTCCCAGGCCGGGTTCGCCAGGTGCAGGGCGCCGATGGTGGCGTAGTCGACGCGTACCCGGGGATCGCGCAGCTTGCGGGTGACCAGGCCGAGGCCGCCGGCCTCGTCGGCGATCGCCTCGCCGAGTTCGACGTCGGTACGGAAGTCGTAGCGGTAGCGGAACAGGTGCGGGAAGATCGGCTCGACGGAGATGCCACGCGGGTTCGGCACACAGTTGACGTGGTGACCGACCATCGTGATCCAGTGCGGGGCGTGCACGATGAGCACGTCCGGCTTGTGCACCTCGCGGATGCGGGCGCGCAGCCGCTCGTACGCCCAGCGCAGCGTTTCCCAGCCGCCGGTGGAGCGGGGTTCGTTCTGCGGCGGATTCTCGGCGTAGATCAGGTGTGGTGGGTGTGGACTCAGGCAGCCGGCGACGATGCCGCAGCGTGGCGGCGTGGCGGTCGGCTGCGGTGCCCGCGGAGCGGTGGTGGCGCCGCCCCGGGCCGGCGGCAGCGGCACCCGGAAGACCTTGCTCATGACCATCCTTCCCCGGTGAGCACCCGCACGTAGCTACGGTCGTGCGGGGCGGCGCCGAGAATCTGCAGCCCGTCGTCGTCGAGGGCGAGTTCGTCCGCGGCCAGTGCCGCGTCATGCCGGATCCAGGCCCGCAGCGGGGCCGGGTGTGCGCCGTGCACCTCGACGAGGGTGTCCTCGGCGAGATCGCTGCCGGCGGCGACGTAGGCCAGGCGTCGCTGTCCCCGCTGGCCGGTGTAGGCCGGGTTGGCGGTGACGGTGGTGCGCAGCCAGCGCCGCTCGTCGCGCAGTCGTTGCCGGTGCGCGGCGGTCGCGGTGGCGTCGACCCGACCGGCCCGGTCGATCTCGACGCCGTAGCGCCGCCGGGCCTCGGCAACGGTCAGGTACTCCTGGGCGACGTCCTGGGCGACGTCCTCGGGCAGCCGCTCCAGCGGATCTCCCCAGCCGCCACCGCCGGCCGACTCCATGACCAGTACGTCGCCGGCACGCATCGGGAAGCCGGCGACCTTGCCGGGGGTGGCGAAGTCCACGCGCTCGCCGTCCGCGCGCCGGATGTGGGTCACGGTGGGTGCGCCGGGCCCGCCGTTGCGCAGCCCGTACGGCGGGACGGTGGTGCGGTCGGTCTGCACCGAGTACGCGCCACCACTGGCCAGCAGGCGGGTTTCCCGGCGGCTGCCGAGCCCACCGCGGCGCACCCCGTCGCCGCCGGAGCCGGCCCGCAGCTCGCACGCTTCGACGAGGATGGGTATCTCGGTCTCCAGCCGCTCGACGGACTGGATGGTGGAGATGTCGCCGAGGTCGACGGGGTTCATCGCGCTGGGCCCGTCGGATTCGAGGAATCCGCCGTTGCCACCGGCCGGGTAGTCGTAGTAGAGGTAGGGCCGCCCGGTGTGCTCGTCGACGCCGCCGATGAGGTTCTGGAAGGTGGTGCCGAACTGGTCGGCGGCGATGAGGTCGGGTGCCACCTGGCTGAGGGCGGCCATCACGGCCGAGATGACCCGCTTGCGGACCTCGCTGTGCGCGTTGGCCGGGGCCGGATAGCTGACGTGCACGACGGTGCCGGGTTCGGTGAGCACCCGCAGCGGCCGGAACGCGCCGTGGTTGACCAGGCCGCCGGGGTCCAGTGCCGACTTGACCGCGATGAAGACGCCGGCGACGGTCATCGCCCGCGAGGAGTTCACCACGGCCGCCACCTGGGCCGACGAGCCACGGAAGTCGGCCTCGATCTCGTCGCCGTCGACGGTGAGCGCACAGCGGACGATGGCCGCGTCGTAGTGGCCGTCGGTGTAGAGGTCGAGGTAGTCCTCGTAGCGGTAGGTGCCGTCGGGCAGGGCCCGGATCATGGCGCGCAGCCGCTGCTCGGTGCGGTCCATGTTGGCGGCGACGGATTCGCCGATCAGGTCGGTGCCGTGCCGGGCGACAAGTTCCCGCAGCCGGCGTTCAGCGGTGTGGCAGGCGGCGATGCTGGATTCGAGGTCGCCGCGGCGTTCCTCGGCCATCCGCACGTTGGCGAAGACGATGTCGAACGCGGCCCGGTTCGGTCGGCCCTGCTCGATCAGCTTGATCGGCGGGATCCGCAGCCCTTCCTGAAGGATCTCGGTGGCCTGGCCGGAGACGCTGCCCGGGGTCATCCCGCCGATGTCCGCCCAGTGCATGCGTACGCAGGGGAAGAGGAAGAGCTTGCCGTCGACGAAGACCGGGCTGATCAGGGTGACGTCGTTGAGGTGGCTGCCGCCGCGATAGGGGTCGTTGACGATGTAGAGGTCACCGGGACGCATCTCGTCGGCGAAGTCGGCGAAGATCTCCGCGACCGAGGCCGGCATGGCGATGACGTGACCGGGCATGTCCCGGCCCTGGGCGACCATCTGTCCCTGCGGGTCGAACAGCGCGCACGAGAAGTCCTGCGCGTCGGCGATCACCGGCGAGTGCGCCGTACGGAAGATCGTCTGTCGCATCTCCCGGACGATCGAGATGAGACCTTCGGTGACGACTTCCAGGTCGATCGGGTTCACAGTCATGCGGATGCCTCACTGGTTCCGGCTCGATCCCGGTCATGGACTGGACCATATTGTGGTCCTAGAGTTATATTATGAAACCTAGCAACCGAGAAGGTGGGAAGCAAGATGTCGTACGCCACTGACCCCAGCCCGGACGACGGGCCGGCCCCCCGCGAGTCCGGCACGCAGGCGCTGGACCGCGCGCTCAGCGTGCTGCTCGCCTTCCGCGGCACCGACACCGAACGCAAGGTCAGTGACGTCAGCCGCGAGCTGGGGCTGCACAAGTCGACCGCCAGCCGGTTGTTCCGTGCCCTGGCCGACGCCGGCTTCCTGCATCGCAACGAGGAGAACGGGAACTACCGGCTCGGCGTCACCGTCTTCGAACTCGGCGCCCGCTACCTCGCCGGCCTCGATCTGCACGGCGTCGCCCGCCCCCTGGTGCACCGGCTGGCCGAGGAAGAGGGCGAGAGCGTCAACCTGTCGGTCCTGGAGGGCCTCGACGCGATCTCCATCCACGTCGTGCAGGGCACCCGCAACCTGCAGCTCGTCTCCCGGCTCGGCCGGCGCATCCCGCTGTGGTGCAGCGCAGCCGGCAAGGCGCTGCTGATCGACCAGGACGACGCGCAACTGCGGGCCACGCTGGCCACCGCACCGTTCACCGCCCTGACCGGCAACACGATCACCGACCTGGACACGTTCGTCTCCCGGATGGCGACCGTCCGGCAGCAGGGCTGGGCCCTCAACGACCAGGAGAGCGAGGAGGGACTGCGGGTCGTGGCCGCGCCGGTCCGCGACCGCCACGGCCGGGTCACCGGCGCGATAAGCGTGTCCGGCCCGATCTTCCGGCTGGACGAGCCACGGGTGGCGGAACTCGCCGCGGCGGCCTGCCGGACCGCCGACGAGTTGTCCCGGCAGCTCGGGTACGGCTTCGGCGACGTCTGGGGCGACTGACCCGGTCAAAACTTCTCCTGCACCACGTCGGGGCGTACCCGAACGTGGAGCACGGCCGGCCCGGTCAGCGGCAGCACCTCGTCGAAGGCGGCCTGCGCGCCCGCGTCGTCGGTGACGGTCCACGCCGGCACCCCGAGCGCGCGGGCCACCGCGGCGAGATCCCGTTCGGGGAACCGGGCAAGTTCCGGGTCGACCCCCCGAGGGGCGAGCTTGCGCACCTCCGCGCCGTACGCGGCGTCGTCGAGCAGCACCAGCAGCACCGGCGCACCGACCCGGGCCAGAGTGTCCAGCTCACCGAGCCCGGTGAGCAGGCTGCCGTCCCCCTCGAAGGCGACCACCGGCCGGTCGGGACGGCCCACGGCGGCACCCACCGCGAACGGCAGCCCCACGCCGATGCTGCCGAACTCCCACGGCGCGACGAAGGACCGGTCGGTGGCGGCCGAGTCGAGCAGCAGGTTGGGCCAGCCGCCGAAATGACCGACGCCGACCACCGTGGTCCGCTCGCGCGGCAGCCGGCCGGCGCAGATCCGGATGAACGCGCGTGGATCGATCCGGTCCGCCGTGCATTCGACGGCCAGCCCGGCGAACGGGTCGGCGACCGCCAGCTCGGCTGACAGGTCGGAGCTGCGCCAGTGCGGCCGGCGTACCGGCGCCAGCACCGCCGACACCGCCCGGGCCGTCTCACCCGCGTCGCCGAGTACCCCGGCGGTCACCGGCCAGCGCGCCCCGATCGCCGCCGGGTCGACGTCCACGCTCACCACCACCGCGTCCGGGAAGAGGGCACCGTGGTCGGCGGTCCACCTGTTGAGCCCGGCCCCGAAGGTGACCACCAGGTCCGCCCCGGCCAACACCCGCCGGGTCAGCGGCCGGGACAGCCCGCCGGCCACCCCCAGGTCGTACGGGTGCCCGGCGAACAGGCCGGCGGCCATCAGCGTGGTGGCGAGCAGGGCCCCACTGCGGTCGGCGAGTTCCCGGATCGCGGCGGCGGCCGACTCTGCGCCCCGGCCGGCGAGCAGCACCGGACGCTGCGCCGCACGCAGCCGTCGGGCCAGCGCGTCGACGTCGGCGGGATCCGGCACGAGCGGTCGCGGCGCCCGGGGCGGCACCGGCGCCGGCCCGACCGGGCCGGGCGGCACCGCCTCGTCCGCGAGATCGATCGGCACGTTCAGCACCACCGGGCCGGGCAGCTCGCGGGCCGCCCGGAACGCCAACCCGACATCGCGTACGGCGGTCCCGGCGGCGACCGGCACGAAGGTGCCCGCGGTGGCCAGCGCGTACGGCTGCTGGTCGAAATGCTGCACGTGCAGCGGGTCACCGGGCGGAGTGTCGCCGGCGATCAGGACCAGCGGGGTGCGGGCCTGCCGGGCGATGGTCAGGGCCGCCCCGGCCACGGCCAGCCCGGGCCCCTGGGTGACGGTCGCGACCGCGCACCGGCCGGTGGTGCGGGCGTACCCGTCGGCCATCATCACCGCGGCGTTCTCGTTGCGGGCCGCGACGAACCGCACCCCGTGCCGGTGCACCAGGTCGGCGACCAGGAACATGTTGGCGTCGCCGAGCAGACCGAAGACGGTGTCGACGCCGTGCGCGACGACGGCGTCGGCGATCGCCTCGAAGACCTTCACCGTGCTCCCCCGTCCAGGTAGCCGCCGGGCGGGCGCAGCGCCACGCTCAGCGCGCCGAGGTAGGAGTCGTTGGCCACCGCGTCGAACCGGGGCCCGGCCAGCCGGGCCGCGCGCTTGGTCATCGACCGGCCGACCGCCGAGGTGGCGAGCAGCCGGTCGGTGATGCCGGTGACGGCGGCCGGCAGTCCGTCGGCGTCGACCACGGCCGTGACCAGACGCAGGGCCAGCATGTCGGCCGGTTCGACCCGCTCGCCGAGCAGCAACCAGCGCTTGGCCAGGTCGGCACCGACCAGATCCGCGAGGATCGCCATGCCGCTCCAGGTCAACGGGATGCCGAAGGTCACCTCGGGAAAGGTGAAGTAGGCGCTGTCGGCGGCCACCCGCAGGTCACTGGCGAGCCCGAGGACCGCGCCCGAGCCGATCGCCGGCCCGTTGAACGCGGCGACCGTGGTCTGCTCCAGCCGGTACCAGCGCTCCACCAGGTCGGCGGTGCGCCGCTGGACGTACATGGTGGTTTCGGCGTCGAGGCCGGCCAGCTCGTGCAGGTCGGTGCCGGCGCAGAACGCCGTACCGTCGCCGGTGAGGACCACCACCTCGACCGTGCGGTCGCGGCCGAGTTCGTGCAGCACGTCCTCGAAGCGGGCGAGCATACGCAGGTCGAAACTGTTGCGCCGGGAGGGCCGGTGCAGGGTCACCCGGGCCAACCGGCCCGAGCGGTGCAGCAACACGGACTGGTCACTTGTCATGTCGACTCCGAGGTCAGCAGGGTTCGATCGACCAGCGCGGCGGCATGGCCGACGTACGACACCGGATCGAGCAACCCCGCCAGTGAGGTGCCGGGCAGCGCGGCGGCCACCTGCGGATCAGCCCGCAGCACCTCGGCGAACGGCCGGTTCTGCTCCAGGCTGTCGCGGACGATCCGCATCACCAGGTGGTGGGCCTGCTCGCGGCCCAGCGGCTCGGCGAGGCGCAGCATCACCGCCTCGGAGAGCACCAGCCCGCCGGTCGCGTCCAGGTTTGACCGCATCCGGTCCGGGTTGACGCCGAGGTCACCGAAGACCTCGACCAGCCGTTCCAGGGCGCCGCCGATGAGGATGAAGCACTCCGGCAGCAACTTCCACAACGTCATGCCGACGCCCATGTCCCGGTCGTCCTGGGCGACCATGGTCTGTAGCGCCAGCGGCACCTGGGCGCGCAACGTGCCGGCCGCGGCGATCACCGCCTCGCACCGGATCGGATTGCGCTTGTGCGGCATGGTGCTGCTGCCGACCTGGGTCGCCCGCTGCGGCTCGTACGCCTCGCCGACCTCGGTACGACCGAGGAAGTAGATCTCCCGGGCCAGCTTCTCGGCGCTGGCGGCGACCAGCCCGAGGACCATCAGGCACTCGACGAACCGGTCCGACGTGGCGTGCCACGGGGTGTCCGCGACACCGAGACCGAGCTCGTCGGCCACCGCGCGTTCCAGGGCGAACGCCTGCGACCCGTACCCGGCCATCGTGCCGGCCGCCCCACCCATGCTGGTCACCAGCAGTCGTTCGCGCAGCTGGGCCAGCCGGGCCCGGTGCCGTTGCAGCTCGCTCTGCCACACCGCGCAGCGCAGGCCGAACGTGGTCGGCAGCGCCTGCTGACCGTGGGTGCGGGCCGGCATCGGGGTGGCCCGGTGACGCAGGGCCAGCCGGCGCAGGATGCGTACCAGGTCGTCGACCTGGCGCTGCACGACATCCAGCCCGGCCCGGGCGCGCAGCACGAAGCCGGTGTCCATCACGTCCTGGGTGGTCGCGCCGAGATGGACGTAGCGGCCGGCGTCACCGGAGCAGGCGTCGGTCAGCGCCCGGACCAGCGGCACGAGCGGGTGCACGGTGTCGGCGGCCCCGGCCGCGAGCACCGCGGTGTCGAGCCGGTCGAGCCGGGCCGCGTCGGTGATCGCCTGGGCCGCCGCCGACGGGATGATGCCGAGGCCGGCCTGGCCACGGGCCAGGGCCGCCTCGACGTCGAGCCAGGACTGCATCAGCTGGCGGTCGTTGAAGATCCCACGCATCTCGGCGTTGCCGAAGAAACTGGTGACGGTCAACGAGTCCAGAAAACACGAGCCGAGCTGCATCAGCGTTCCTCCTCGCCGGTGAGCAGGCCGAGCGCGGCGCGCCGGTCGACCTTGCCGGACGGCAGCAGCGGCAGCCCCGGCACCGTACGGATCAGCGTGGGCACCTTGTGCCGGGCCAGCCGGGCGGCGGCCAGCCCGGTGAGCCGGTCCGGGTCGATCTCGGCGCCCGTGACGGCGACGACGAGGGCGCCGATCTCCTCACCCCAGCGCGGCGACGGCACGCCGAGTACGCACACCTGGGCAACGGCCGGGTCGTCGAGCAACGCCGCCTCCACCTCGGCCGGGCTGACGTTCTCACCGCCCCGGATGATCAGTTCCTTGACCCGGCCGGTGAGGGTGAAGATCCGGTCGGTGCCGAGCGCGCCCAGGTCTCCGGTTCGTAGCCAGCCGTCGGAGGTGACCGCGGCGCGGGTGGCAGCCGGGTCGTCGACGTAGCCGGCGGTCACCGACTCGCCGCGTACCAGCAGCTCACCGGGACGGCCGGTGGGCAGCTCGGTCCGGGTGCCGGGGGCGACGACGACGGCGCACAGGTCCGGCACGATCCGGCCGACGGTGTCGCCGGGACGGCCGCAGCTTCCATCACCGGGGTCGACGCTTATCGTCGGTCCGGCCTCGGTCTGCCCGTAGACCACGGCGATACGGTCCAGCCCGAGCACCCGCCGGGTGCGGGCGAGCAGCGCCGGTGCGCAGGGCGCGCCGCCGAGGAAGCCGACCCGCAGCGAGGACAGGTCGAAGCGGTCCGGGGCGGCCTCGACGGTGTCGGCGAGCATCGTCGCCATCGTCGGCACCGCCTGGAGCACCGTGCACCGGTGCCGGGCGATCTGGGCCAGCACCGGGCCGGACCGGAACCGGCGTACCGACACCCACAGTGCCCCGGTGACCAGGGCCAGGACGGCGCCACTGCCGAGACCCGCCGCGTGTGCCAGCGGCAGCGGCGAGGCGATCCGGTCGCCGGAGCCGAGACCGGCGGCGTCGGCAGTCCACCGCGCGTTGACGATCAGGTTGCGGGCACTGAGCGAGACCATCTTGGCCGGACCGGTCGAGCCCGAGGTGAACTGGATGTTCAGGGTGGCGTCCGGGTCCGCGGCCGGGGCCGGCACAGCGTCGGTCCAGCCGGGCAGTCCGACCAGGCCGTCGTCGAACGCGTGCCAGCCGTCGGGGCGGGCGTCGGACGGCAGCCCGGCGACGGCCTGCGCGGCGGTGGCCGGGCCGTCGCGGTCCCGCACCTGGTTGGCGACGAAGAGCCGACGCGGTCGGCTGCGGGCCAGTGCCGCGGTCAGCTCCGGGGTGCTCAGACCCGGATGCAGCGTCACCAGCGCGGCACCCCGCCAACTCGCGGCGGCCAGCAGGACCAGCCAGCCCAGACTGTTCTCGGCCCACACCGCGATCCGGTCGCCGCGACCGACCCCCAGCGCGGCCAGCACCGCCGCTGCCCGGCCGGCCAGGTCGGCGAACTCACCCGCCGACACCGGCCGGTCCCGCTCGTCGAAGACGTAGAGCGGGCGGTCCGGTTCCCGGGCGGCGCGGTCCAGGACGATGGCGTCGAAGGCGGAGGGAATCACCGGGTCACTCCTTGACGAGCAGCAGGTTTCCGTGGTTGTCGACGGTGGCGGTCCAGCCGACGCCGACCACGGTCGTGCTGCCGTTCTCCCGGATGACCGCCGGACCGGACACCGCGCCGCCGGGGGCCAGGTCGGTACGCCGCCACACGGTGGCGTCGACCCAGCCGTCGGCACCGTAGATCCGGGTCCGTTCGGGCTGCGGCGCGGCGCCGGCCGGGGGCGCGAAGCGCACGGCGGGCCGCGGACCGAACGCGGTCAGCCGGCAGTTGACGATCTCGGCCGGATGCCCGGACCGGGCGTACGCGTACCGCTCGGCGTAGGCGGTGTGGAACATCCCCACCAGCTCCTCGGCGGTCGCCGGCACCTCCTCGACGGGTACGGCGAGGTCGAAGGACTGCCCCCGGAACCGCATGCCGACCGACAGGCCGAACGTGACCTGGTCGGGTTCGACACCGTCCTCCGCCTTGAGCTGCGCCCGCGCGACGTCACGCAGTTCGGCCACCACGGCGCGTACGGCACCGAGACCCGTCTCGTCGGCGGGCACCAGCACCGTACGCACGTAGTCGTGCCGGGCCTGGGCGGTGACGAAGCCGAGCGCGGAGAAGTTGCCCGGCACCGGTGGCACCAGTACCCGGCGGATGCCCAGTTCGTCGGCGAGCACGGTGGCGTGCATCGGGCCGGCCCCGCCGAAGGGCATCAGCACGAAGTCCCGAGGGTCGTGACCGCAGGCGACCGAGATCTCCTTGATCGCGCTGGTCATCTTGGTGGTGGCGATGGTGATGATGCCGTGGGCCAGTTCCAGGTCGTCGAGACCGAACTCGGCGGCGAGGCGGTGCACGGCGGCTCGGGCGGCGGTGACGTCGAGGCGTACCTCGCCGCCGAGGCTCTCCTGCGGATCGAGGTGGCCGACGACCAGATGCGCGTCGGTGGTCGTCGGCTCGGTGCCGCCCCGACCGTACGCGGCCGGACCGGGGGTCGAGCCGGCGCTGCGTGGCCCGATCCGCAGTTCGCCGCCCAGGTCCCGCCAGGCGATCGAGCCGCCGCCGGCACCTATCGTGTTGATCTCGACCTGGAAGGTGCGGTTCGGGTAGCCGGCGATCTTCCCGTCGTTCGTCATCAACGGGGTGCCGTTCTTGATCAGACAGACGTCGGTGCTGGTGCCACCGATGTCACAGGTGATCACGTTCGGGTAGCCGGCCAGCCCGGCGACGTGGACGCTGGCGGCGACTCCGCCGGCCGGACCGGACAACGCCAGGTTGATCGGCAGCCGGCCGGCCTCCTCGGTGGAGACGATCCCACCACTGCTGGTCATGATCGAAAGAGGGTGGGCGTAGCCGCCGGCCGCGAGCGTGGTGCCGAGCCCGCGCAGGTAGTCCGCCACCGTCGACCGGACGCTGGCATTGAGCACGGTGGTGGTGAACCGCTCGTACTCGCCCTGCTCCGGCACCACGTCGGAGGAGATCGTGCAGACCAGACCGGGGTAACGCTCGGCCAGCCGGGAGGCCGCCGCCCGCTCGTGCGCCGGGTTGCGGTAGGAGTGCAGCAGGCAGACGGCGACCGCCTTCGGCCCGGCGGCGGCCACCCGCTCCAGCACGGCGTCGAGGTCGGCGCTGTCCAGCGGCTGCACCACGCTGCCGTCGGCGCCGATCCGCTCCCGCAGCACGTGCCGCAGCCGACGCGGGGCCAGCGGCGGACGTCCCGCCTCCTTGACGCTGTAGAGCTGCGGCCGATGCCCCAACCCCATCTCCAGGACGTCCCGGAAGCCCGCCGTGGCCACCACGCTGACCGGCTCACCGGAGCCTTCCAACAGCGCGTTGGTGACCCGGGTGGTGCCGTGGACGAACCGGTCGACCTCGTCGAGGCGTACGCCGAGCTTGGCCAGGCCCTCGAAGATGGCCGCCGCCGGGTCGTCCGGCGTGGAGAGGGTCTTGGCCTCGGCGAGCCGGGCGGTGGCCGGCTCGTACACGATGACGTCGGTGAAGGTGCCACCGATGTCGACGCCGATGCACAGCATGGCGAGCCTTTCGCTAGTGGTGGGCGCGCGGAATGGGGCGCGACGTGGCCGGGCCGCCCGCCGGGGCGGCCTGGTCAGAAGGTGACGCCGTAGCGGCGCAGGGTCCTGCTGCTGACCATGCGCAGGATCCAGTCGAAGAGGTAGCCGAGCATGCCCAGGGCGATGATGCCGACGAAGACCCACTCGGTCTTGGCGTAGTTGCGGGCGGTCCAGATCAGCGAACCCAGGCCGCTCTGCGCCGCCACGATCTCGGCGGAGACGATCGTCAGGAAGGAGTTGCCCATGGCCAGCCGAGCGCCGGTCACGACGTGCGGCACGGTCGAGGGCAGCACCACCGAGACCAGCGTGCGAACCGGACTGGCGCCGAGGGCCCGGGCCGCCCGCAGCCGCAGCTCGTCGACCGACAGGACCCCGGCCAGCGTGTTGAGCGCGACGATGAAGACGGTCGTGTAGAAGATCAGCGCGACCTTCGACGCCTCACCCGGGCCGAGCCAGATGATCGCCAGCGTGACGAAGGCGATCGGCGGCACGAACCGGAAGAACTGGATGTACGGGTCCAGCATCAACCGCAGCCACGGCACGCAGCCCATCAGCAGCCCGACCGGTACCCCGATCACGACGCCCAGTCCCCAACCGGTCAGGATCCGGGTCGACGAGGCGCTCACCGAACTCCACAGCGTGCCGTCCTGGACCAGTTCGACCGCGCCGCGCCAGGTGAGCAACGGCGACGGCAGGAAGAAAGCCGTGTAGTTGCGGCTGACCAGGTCCCAGATGACGATGCCGAGCGCCACCGACAGGACCGACAGCCCGACTCGCGTCAGCCGGGGCCGGCTCCGGCGGCGGCGGGCCGGCTCGGGCCCGGTCCGGCCGGTCCGCTCGGCGACGGTACGGACGTCCACGCTCATCGTCGCGTCCTCCTGTCCTCGTCGGCGGGCCGGCCGCCGTCGCCGCCGGCATCCGGCCCGTCGTGCCCGTCGTCGAGGCCCTGGGCGCGCAGGGTCCGGGCCACCTCGGTGCCGATGTCCTCGCGCAGCTGACGGAAGAGCGCGGCGCTCGCCGGGTCGGTCAGGTCACGGGGCCGGGGCAGGTCGCACGGGTAGACGTTCTTGATCGCCGCCGACGGACCGGCGGTCATGGTGACGATCCGGTCGCCGAGCAGGATCGCCTCGCCGATGTCGTGGGTGACGAACACGATCGTCGCGCCGGTCTCCCGCCAGATCCGGTCGAGTTCGACCTGCATCACCAGCCGGGTCTGCGCGTCCAAGGCGCCGAACGGCTCGTCCATCAGCACGACCGACGGTTCGTTGGCCAGCACCCGGGCCAACTGCGCACGCTGGCGCATGCCGCCGGAGAGCTGACCGGGAAACCGGTCGGCGCTGTGACTGAGCCCGACCATGGCCAGGTAGCGGTCCACGGCGCTGGCCCGCTGCGCCTTGCCGACGCCGCGCATCCGGGGGCCGAAGTCGACGTTCTGGCGTACGGTCAGCCACGGGAAGAGGGCCTCGGCGCTCTGGAACACCACCCCGCGCGACACGTCGGGGCCGGTGACCCGCGCACCGGCGCAGGTCACCTCCCCACCGACCGGCTTGACGAACCCGGCGATCGCGTTGAGCAGCGTGGACTTGCCGCAACCGCTGGGGCCGAGCAGGCAGACGAACTCCCCACCGGCGATGTCCAGGTTCGCCTGGCGGACCGCCACGAAGTCGTCGAAGCGGATGTCGACGTCGCGTACGGACACCGGGGAGCCGGAGCGGTTCACACCACTCCCCTGACCATGACCGCCGCCGGGTCGGCCTTCTGGTCCACGATCTTGCTGTCCTGCTGGAACTGGGCGATCTCGTTGTAGCGGGCGATGTCCTCGTCGGTGAAGTCCCGGACCTGGCACTGGACACCTTCGAGGAGGGCCTGGGCCTCCGCCGCCGGCACCTTGATCGCCGCCTCGGTGACCGTGCCGGCCTTGGCCGGGTCGGCGGTGAGCTGCTCGCACGCCGTCGCGATGGTGTCGACGACCTTCTTGGCGGTCTCCTTGTTGGCCTCGTACCAGGCGCCGTCGACACCGATGATCAGGTTGTAGACGTAGCCGATGTCCCCGCTGGTCAGCAGCACCGTGCCGCCGTTGGCGACGCCACGCGACGGCCACGGCTCCCACATGATGTAGCCGTCGACGTCGCCGCGTTGCAGCAGTGCCGGCATCTCGGCGGGCGAGGCGTTGACGAACTCGACCGCGTCGCGGCTGATGCCCTCGCTGTCGAGCACCTTGTTGGTGGCGTACTCGTTCACGGTCCCCGGCACGACGCCGTACTTCTTGATGCCGGCGACGTCGGTGATGCCGGACCGGGCGACGAGCTTGATGAAGCTGGGCGACTGGGAGAAGACCGCGAGTCCCTTGATGTCGCCCCGGGTCGCCCGGTTGAGCAGGCTCGACTCGGTGCTGGCGGTGACCTGGCCCTGTTTGGCCAGGATGGCGTCGAGCCCGCCGGTGCCCTCCTGGTACTGGGTGACGGTCACGTTGAGGCCGGCCTGCTCGAAGAGGTTCTCCTGGTTGGCCAGGTAGATCGGCGAGTACGCCGGGTCGACGCCGACGCCGAAGTTGACGGCGGCGGAGGGGGCGGCGCTGTCGCCGTCGGGCTCCCCGGAGGACTGGTTCTCGGAACACCCCGCCACGGCGACGGTCATCAGCAGGGCTGCGGCCGCGGCCCGCACTCGCATTCTCATGACTACCCCAGACTTCAGCGGCTCATATTGTGGTCTTGGTTGCTTAATATGGGACGCTACTGTGAGGCGGTTTACAACGTCAAGAGTTTCGGCCACTGGGCTCTCGACACCGACAGTAGCCAGATTCCGCCGTACGGCCCCAGTTCGCTTGCCCCGCATCGAGGAGACACCGACCGTGGAGTGCCTGAACAACCCAGTTGATGCGGCGAATCCGAAATCTCGGCCAGCATCAACGCCGCCGGAGCCAGTAACTGAACGTGTCGGACCCGCGATGGCGTCCCGACTCTGCGCACCGAACTGTTACCCGCGAACGACGACCGAGCGGACGTGGACCGTCACCGACACGATCCTCTACGCCCTCGGCGTCGGCGCCGGGCAGGCCGACCCCGCCGACGAACTGCGTTTCACCACCGAGAACTCCACCGGCCACCGGCACGCCGCGCTGCCGACCTTCGCCACCCTGCTCGCCGCCGAACCGCCGTATCTCGGCGAACCCGCCGTCGTCCGGCACGCCGGTGAGACGCTGACCCTGCACCGGCCGTTGCCACCCGCTGGTCGGGCCCGCACCACCGCCAGCGTCACCGGCGTGTACGACCAGGATCGCGGGGCGCTGGTCCACCACCGCTCGGAGATCCACGGCGTCGACGGCGCACCGCTGGCCACCGTCGAGCGGGCCATGTTCGTCATCGGCGCCGGGCGGTTCGGCGGACAGCGCGCGCCGGTCACCACCTGGGAACGTCCGGCGGGGCAGCCCGATCACACCGGCCACCATCAGATCCGCGCCGACCAGGCCCTGCTCTACCGGCTCAGTGGCGACCGCAACCCGCTGCACTCCGATCCGGCCGTGGCCCGCGCCGCCGGGCTGCGCGGGTCGGTGCTGCACGGGCTGTGTACGTACGGCTTCGTCGCCCGGACGCTGCTGCACGCCGTGGCCGACGGGGATCCCGACCGGATCCACCGGATCAGCGCCCGGTTCAGCGCGCCACTGTTTCCCGGCGACACCCTCAGCGTGCTGGTGTGGCGGCGGCCGGGTGGTGCGCTCTTCCAGGCGGTCGACGGTCAGGGCCGGCTGGTCCTCGACCGGGGCGCCCTGGAGCTGCACCGCCGACCAGCGTGAAGACCCACCGTCTCCGACGGGGCCGCTACGGGACCAGGACGATCTTTCCCACGTGCTGCCGACGAGCGAGTTCCTCCTGAGCGGCAGCGGCCTGGTGCAGCGGGAAGATCGCCGCGATGACGGGCGCGATCTCACCTCGCCGGGCCAGGTCCATCAGGAGTTCGAAGTGTGCCGGGCTGTGCATCGCGGAGCCGATCAACTGCGCGTTGTGCAGGTAGAGGCGGCGCACGTCGAAGGCCACCTGGTAGCCGCCGAGCGCACCGGCGATGACCCACCGGCCGCCGTCGCGCAACAGGGGCAGACCCGCGTCCACGAGGTCGCCGGCGACGACGTCCAGTCCCACGTCGATGCCCTCCGGGGCGATGGCCCGGACCTGCTCGACGACGTCCTGCGCGCGGTCCACCACGTCGTGCGCTCCCGCCCCGCGCACCGCGTCGATCTTCTCCCCGCTGCTGATGGCCAGCACCCGCGCGCCGCGCGCCCGCGCGATCTGCACCAGCGCCAATCCCACGCCGCCGGAGGCTCCCGAGACCAGGACGGTCTCCCCGGCCCGCAGCCGGCCCCGCTCGATCATGCCCAGCGCCGTGCCGTACGCCGTCGGCAACGCCGCGAGCTGATCGTCCGCGAGCGGCGACTCCGTCATGTCGTGCACCTGCCGCGCCGGTGCGGTCACGTACTCGGCGTAGCCACCGTCGCGTTCGCTGCCCATCAGGCCGACCGGGTTCGCGTCCGGCCCGTCGGCGTCGTAGATCGCCGGATCGACCACCACCCTGCGACCGACGAGGCTCGCGTCCACGCCGGACCCCACCGACACGACCCGGCCGGCCACGTCGGCGCCCTGGATGCGAGGGAACTGGATCGGCCCCCGCCAGCCCGACCGCGCCTGCGGGTCCCCCGGGCGACCGTAGGCACCCTCCCTGGTCCACAGGTCGGTGTTGTTCAGCGCCACCGCGCCGACCCTCACCAGCACCTCCCCCGCCACCAGGGCGGGCACGGTCACCTCCGCCTCGGTCAGCACGTCCGGTCCACCGTGCCGGGTGATCCGCACCGCACGCATGGTCGTCGGCACCGCCATCAGCCTGCCCCCCTCGCAAAGTACACTGATCTGTGAATCATCCAGCGTACAGCGATCGGTGAGGAGGAGCCCCAGATGCCGGAAAAGCGGGTCCGCACCCCGGCTGGCCAGCGCATTCTCGCGGCTGCCGAGGAGCTTTTCTACGACCGCGGGATCACCGCCGTCGGCGTGGATCTCATCGCCGAGCACTCGGGTCTGACCAAACGGACCCTGTACAACCAGTTCGGCTCAAAAGACCACCTCGTCTCCGCGTACCTCACCGAGCGCGACCGACGCTGGCGGTCGCTCGTCCACGACACCGTCGACGCGTGCGCCGATCCGGTCGCGGCGGTCACCGCGCCGTTCGACGCGCTGCGGACCTGGAGCAGGACCAACACCCGCGGCTGCGCGTTCATCAACGCGCTGGCCGAACTGCCGGACCCGGCGCATCCCGCCCACCGCATCGCCGCGGACCAGAAGCACTGGCTGCTGGATCTCTTCAGGGAACTCGCCGCCGCGGCGGGCTGCGCACAACCCGCCACCCTTGCCACCCGGCTCCTCGTGCTGCACGAGGGCGCTCTCGCCACCCAACCACTCGCTCTCGACACGCTCGCGGAAAGCACCGAGCTGGCACGCAGCCTCGTTCGCGCCAGTCTCCGGACCGGCGGACCGGAAGGCACGCACCGATGATCCGGACCGTCCCGCTCGCCCATGACGTCGACGGTGTCGGACCACTCCTCGTCGCGATCCATGGCATGACCGAGGACCGCCGTTCCTGGGCTCGGGTGCCGCTGGCCGCGCACTTCCGTACGGTCCGCGTCGACCTGCGCGGCCATGGCACCTCGCCACGAGTGCCGCCGTACGACCCGCTGAGCATGGCCGGCGACCTCCACGAACTCGTCCGCGCCCTGGGAATCGAGCAGGATCCCCTGGTCGTGGGGCACTCTTTCGGCGGGGTGGTGGCGACTGCCTACGCCGCCCGTTTCCCGACGCGCGGTGTGGTCACCGTCGATCAGACGCTCGACGTGGAACCGCTGCCGGCACGGGCGGCCAGGGCCTTGCGAGGGGAGGGTTTCGCCGAGTTCATGACGTCGGCGTTGGCCAGGATGTACGGGCAGCTCGACGCCGCCGTCGCCGAAGAGATCAGCAAGAACCGGACGCTGCGCCAGGACGTACTGCTCGGAGCATGGGCGCCCCTGCTCGACCTCGAACCGCCGGAACTGGCCGCGTTCATGGCGAACGTGATGGCGATGCGGCAGCCCACACCCTTCCTGTCGCTACACGGCCTACCCGTGGCCGACGACTATCCGGCCTGGCTGGGCAGTCGAATTCCAGGTGCGGTCGTCGAGATGTCGCCCACCGTCACCCACTACCCCCACCTGGCCGACCCGTCCTGGTTCGTGCAGCGGCTGACCGCCTTCGACAGCACCCTCGGGCGCTGACATCGACGTCAGTCGTCCCCGACGACCTTGACGTCCTTCCAGAACGCGACCCGGTCCCGGATCATCTCGGCCTCGGGCAGCGGCTGCGGGTAGTACCAGACCGCGTCCACACTGGTCCGCCCGTCGTGCTCCAGCGTGTAGTACGACGCGGTGCCCTTCCACGGGCAGACCGTGTGGGTGTCGGAGTCCCGCAGCAGGTCGTCGCGGAGCGCGGCGCGGGGGAAATAGTGGTTGCCCTCGACCACGACGGTGTCCGGGCTCTCGGCGATGACCAGGTCGTTCCAGATGGCTTTCGGCATGCGTCCAGACTAGGCCGGCCCGCGTCCCGGCTACGGCTGGCGCGGCACCTCGTGCAGGGTGACGGCGTCGAGCCGACCGTCGACCAGTTCGCAGGTGAGGTACGTCGCGTACGGCTGGCGGCGCCGGTCGGTCGGCGAGCCGGGATTGAGCAACCGCAGGCCGCCGGGCGCCTCGCTGTCCCAGGGGATGTGGGAGTGACCGAAGACGAGCAGGTCGCAGTCGGGGAAGCGCGCCGCGCACCGCCGCTCCCGGCCACTGGCCGGCCCGGTCTCGTGCACCACCGCGATCCGCATCCCGCCGACCTCCACGCGGGCGATCTCCGGCAGTCGGGCACGCAGGTCGGGACCGTCGTTGTTGCCGTGGACGCCGACCAGCCGGGCGCTGCGCCGCTCCAGCTCGTCGAGCAGGGCGGCGTCGACCCAGTCGCCGGCATGGATGACAAGGTCTGCGGCGTCGACGGCGGCCCACAGCCCGGGCGGCAGGTCCCGGGCACGTTTCGGCAGGTGGGTGTCTGCCATGATGACCAACCGCACCCGGTCAGGGTAGCCCCGCCCGACCCCGGCCAGCCCCGCGTCGGCCACCGCCGGCGAGGAGGTCAGACGCGACCGCGTACGAGCGGCAGGAAGACCTCGTCGACGATTTCGATCAGGACCTCGTCGGGGACCGACGGGGTGCCGCGCATCGCGTACTCGGCTCTCAGCAGCATCATCGGCGTCGCCGCGACCCGCGGGTGCACGGCCGACGGTGGTACCTCACCGCGGGCGACCGCGCGGTCGAGCATGGTCAGCCAGGCGCGGTCCATGGTGTCCGCGCCTGATCGTTCCCGCATCAGGTCGAGCAGCGCCGGGTCGTCCGCCGCCGCGGCCAGCAGGCTGCGCAGGACCGCCCCGTGCGGCGAGGACCACGTCTCGTTCGCCTGCCGCAGCATCTCAAGCGCGTCGCCCCGCAACGTGCCCGTGTCGGGGTTCGGCATCGCGATGTCGGAGAGGTGACGGTACGCCGCGATGCCCAGCGCCGCCCGATGTGGCCATCGGCGGTAGATGGCGTTCTTGTTGGTCCCGGCCCGGGCGGCGACCCGGTCCATGGTCATCCCCGCGTAGCCGGACCGGCGCAGTTCCTCCGCCGCCGCCTGCAGGATCGCCCCTTCCAGTTCCTCGCCCCGGCGTCTGGTGCCCATTCATTGCAGGGTACTAGACGTACCCTGTAAGGTACGATGCGTACCCTAGGGCGAGGAGATCCCCGTGCGTGTCTTCGGCATGAACTACGACACCGGCTTCGTCAGCGCCGGCTCCACCACCCACGAGCCGTTCGACCCCGAGACCGTCCGGCGCGACCTGCGCGTCATCCGCGAGGAGTTGCACTGCGACGCGGTACGCCTCACCGGCGGTGTCCAGGACCGGCTGGAGTTGGCCGCGCGATTCGCCGCCGAAGCGGGGCTCGAGGTGTGGTACTCCCCCTTCACCAATGGCCTCGACCGCGACGGGCTCAAAGCGTTCCTGCTCGACGGCGCCGAGCGGGCCGAGCGGCTCCGCCGCACCGGCGCCTCGGTCGTGTACCTCACCGGCTCCGAGATCTCCCTGTTCACCGACGGCTTCCTGCCCGGTCGCGACCTGGTCGAGCGGCTGACACTGTTCGCCGATCCGATGCGGATGCGGGAGGCGGTCCCGATAGCCCGAGCCGCCGTGCGCGACTTTTTCGCCGAGGTGATGCCTGCGGTGCGGCAGCGGTTCGGCGGCCTGGTCGGTTACGCCGCGATCCCCCTGGAAGACGTCGACTGGGCGCCGTTCGACATCATCGCCAGCGACGCCGGCTACCGTGACACGACGAACGCCGCGGCATTTCCGCAGACCCTGGCCGCTGCCGTGGGGCAGGGCAAGCCGTACGCCGTGACCGAGTTCGGCTGCTGCACCTTCCGGGGCGCGGCCGACGTCGCGGGCGCGACGGAGCCGGTGACCTACGACGAGCAGGGCCGTGCCGTGCAGCTCACCACCAGCCTGGAACGGGACGAGGCGGGCCAGTCCCGCTACCTGCTGGATCTGCTACGCGACTACGAGCGTGGCGGTGTGGAGGCAGCGTTCGTCTACACGTTCGCGAACCGGCACCTACCCACCACCGGCGACCCCGCGCACGACTACGACCTGGCCGCGCGCGGCATCGTGCGGGTACTGCCCGACGGCTCGTGGACGCCGAAGGCCGCCTTTCACGCCCTGGCCCAGTACGGTCGCGCTCGCGCGCAGACGTTGGAGCGGACCTGAGGAAGATCGGGCGGCGGCGAGCCTTGTTCCTCACGCGGCGTGATGCCCGATAGTCGTGCCATGGCGGAGCATCTGACCGTGGGACGGGTGGCGGAGCTGGCCGGCGTCAGCGTCCGCACCCTGCACCACTACGACGAGATCGGCCTCCTCGAACCGTCCACCCGAACCGCGGCCGGACACCGGGCCTACTCCGCCGACGATGTGGAGCGGCTCCGGGAGGTGCTCGCCTACCGGCGGCTCGGCTTCGGGCTGCGTGAGATCGCGGATCTGGTCGACGATCCGACCACGGACGCGGTCGCACATCTGTGCCGGCTGCGGGGCCTGCTGATGGATCAGCGTGATCGCGCTGCCGCCATGGTGACGGCCATCGACCGGGAACTGGAGGCACGGGCGAGGGGAATCAGGACGACACCGGAGGAGCAGCTGAGAGTGTTCGGGGCACAGTTGTACGACGCCATCGGAGCCGACTATCCCGCGACCCGACGCACCGAGCCGCGGATCGCCGCGCGCATCTGGGATGCGTTGGGTGACGCCCGGACGGTGCTCAACATCGGAGCCGGCACCGGCTCGTACGAGCCGCCCGACCGCGACGTGACGGCGGTGGAGCCGTCGGCGGTCATGCGGGCGCTGCGTCCTCCGGGCGCGGCACCGTGCGTGGCCGCCGCTGCGCAGAGTCTGCCGTTCGAGGACCAGTCGTTCGATGCCGCGATGGCGGTCAGCACCGTGCACCACTGGCCCGACCCGGTCGCCGGGCTGCGCGAGATGCGACGGGTGGCCCGCCGCGTGGTGGTGTTCACGTACGACGCCGACGACACCGGCTGGCGTCAACGATTCTGGCTCACCCGCGATTACCTGCCGGAGTTCGCTGACCTCCTCGTCGGGTGGCCGTCGCTGGCCGATCTGGCCAATGCGATCGGCGGACGCGCCGAGCCGGTGCTCGTGCCATGGGACTGCGTCGACGGGTTCTTCGAGGCGTACTGGCGTCGACCTGAGGCGTACCTGGACGAACACGTACGCCGCGCGGTTTCGGTGTGGGCCCGGGTCGGACCGCAGGCCGAGCAGCGGGCGGTCAGCAGACTCCGCGAGGACCTGTCCTCGGGTCGGTGGGCCGAGCGCAACCGCGACCTGGTCGCCCTCGACACGGCGGAGCTCGGTCTCCGCCTGCTCGTAGCCTGACCAGGATACGAGGGTGGAGCCGTCGCACGCCTGGATCCGCCGAGCAGAAGATGTCCGGGGTGGGCGATAGCGTCGGCGCCATGAGCGTGCTCGACCGTCGCGCCCTCAACCGGGCGCTGCTGGCCCGTCAGCTCCTGTTGCAACGGCACGACATGCCGGTCGCTGACGCCCTTGAGTACCTGGTGGGGTTGCAGGCGCAGGAGCCGTTGGAGCCCTACGTCGGGTTGTGGAGCCGGCTGGCCGGTTTCCAGCCGGCGGCGCTGGCCGAGCTGCTGCTGAGCCGCCGGGCCGTCCGCACCCTGCTGATGCGCCGAACCCTGCACCTGGTGACCGCCGACGACTGCGTCACGCTGCGGCCGGTGCACCAGACGATGCTGGTCTCACGCATGTGGTCGACGTTGCGCCGGGCGCTGCCCGGCGTCGACCTCGACGAGCTGACGAAACTGGGCAGACCGTTGTTCGAGGAGCGGCCGCGCATGCTCACCGAGGCGGCCCGCGTGATTGCCGACCGTTGGCCGGGTGTGCAGGCGCGCACGTTGGGCGACGCGCTCAGCACGCTCGTGCCGCTCGTGCAGGTGCCACCGCGTGGTGTCTGGGGCCAGCGCGCCGCCGCGTACAACACCACCATCGAGACGTGGTTGGGTCGGCCGTTGGCGTCGACGTCGCCCGCCACCGTCGACGCGCTGGTCCTGCGCTACCTCGCCGCGTACGGCCCGGCGGCCACCGCCGACATCCGAGCCTGGTCCGGGTTGGGCGGGCTGCGGGAGTCCGTCCAACGGTTGCGCCCCTCGTTGCGGACGTTCCGCGACGAGCGCGGCCGCGAGTTGCTCGACGTGCCGGACGGCGCACTGCCCGACCCGCACACCCCCGCGCCGCCGCGGTTCCTGCCGGCGTTCGACAACGCGGTGCTCGGCTACGACGACCGCAGCCGCGTCATCGACGTCGAACATCGCGGGCTGAGCGTCACCGGCGCACGCTTCCTGTTGGTCGACGGACGGGTCTCGGGCACCTGGGCGGTCACCGCCGACGACGGCGCGGCGACGTTACGGATCACGCCGCTACGTACGCTCACGACGGACGAGCGCGACGCCGTCGTGGCCGAGGGCGAGAGCCTGCTGACCATGTTTCAGCCTGAGCCAAGCAACCCCAACCGCGTCTCGATCATTGACGCTTGACACCAGGATGGACGCGTTGACCCGGGCCGTTGTCCGTCCACTCCTGCCGTTGTCCGCGTCCCACGGGCAGTGACCACCCGCCACGGACGGTCGGTGGAGAAGCTCGCGCGGTGCCCGGTCGCGTCGCGGTGTGCGGCGGAGCCGGGACTGTCAGAATCGGACTCAAGAAGCCGGTACGCACTGGTCGAGGGGAAGACATGAGCGACTGGAACGACAAGGTCATCGCCGAGTTTCGCGCCAACGGCGGGCAGGTGGGCGGTCACTTCGCCGGCGAGCCGCTGCTGCTGTTGCACACGGTCGGCGCCAAGAGCGGCCAGCCCCGCGTACACCCGATGATGTACCAGAAGGTGGACGGCGGCTACGCCGTGTTCGCGTCCAAGGCCGGCGCGCCCACCAACCCCGACTGGTACCACAACCTGCTCGCGAATCCGCAGACGCGAGCGGAGATCGGCACGGACACGGTCGATCTGGTCGCTCGGGTCGCCACCGGGGACGAGCGGGAACGGATCTGGAGCGCGCAGAAGGCTGCGTACCCATTCTTCGCCGAGTACGAGCGGAAGACCACCCGCCAGATCCCCGTCGTCGTACTCGAACCCGCGCCGTAGCGGGCCAGGGCGGGGCTCGGAACGGTCGACACGTCCCGAGGGGTGCCAGGGCGGGTGTCACTGTTGCCGGCGAGGCTTGGTGACAGTGCTGGCCACGTAGTCGGAGAGGATGCCGGCGAGAATGCGGCGCGCGTTCGCGAACTCTGCTGCGTCCTCGGGGGCGTCGAAGGTGGAGGCGCAGGTGGCGAGGGTTTTCCAGAGGGCCCAGCCACGGCCACGCGCCCACGTCGCATCATCCACCGACAGCCGGGCGCGGAATGCCTGCCGGCCGTCGGCGGTCAGCAACGTCCAGGCGATCGCCAGGTCGCAGGCCGGGTCACCGACGCCGCAGGTCCCGAAATCGATGACGGCCGCCAGCTGGCCGTCAGCAAGCAGAAGGTTGCCCTGGGCGATGTCCCCGTGGAACCACCGGTCGACACCGTCCCAGCGGGCGTCGAGTGCCGTCGCCCAGATCTCGCGCACCAGCTCGGCATCGACGTGGCCCTCCAACTCCGCAAGCGCCTGCTCAACAAGCTTGTCGTAGGTGCGCGGGGTGCCGCCCCGGAACCAGTTGTGGACACCCGGCTGCGGACCGCAAGCGGCGTCGACGGCCCGCAGGGCCACCAGGAACTCGGCCAGGTCGATCGCGAATCGCGCCGGTTCGTCGATGCGGTCCAGGCTGGCCGGCTCGCCGTCGAGCCACCGGTAGATCGACCACGGGTAGGGATAACTCGCGTCGGGTCTGCCTTTCGCCACCGGGGTGGGGATGGGCAGCGGCAGCCGGGCGGCGAGGGCCGGCAGCCAACGATGTTCCTTGTCGACCGCCAGGGCGTACTCGGCAGCGCTGGGTAGACGCACCAGCAGGTCGGGACCGAGGTGGAAGGTCCAGTTGTCCCAGCCGCCGTTGGCCACCGGCTCGATCGGGAGGTTGGCCAGGTGCGGGAACTGGTCGGCGACGAGCCGACGCACCTGTTCAGCGTCGACGGTGATGCGCTGCGGCACGGGGCCGAGATCCGGAACATCACTCACTGAGCCGTCCTCGTCTGACCATGGAGGTCTGAGCGCGATCTGGTACGCGAGCGACAGTAGCCCGTCGATCAGTCATCGAACGTGGCGTACGGTGCGATGGCACCCGGTTGTCGGTGGGGGTCGCCATGGATGAGCAGGACTTCTGGGTACGGCTGGAGTTCCGCATCTGCGCGGAGTTCCGGGGCTTCGAGGACCAGCACCTTCGGTGGTACTGGTGCGATGGTCTGGTAGCCGAGCAGTACGAGTTGCTGAGCGCCGAACCGTTCATCCGTGGCCGGGCCTGGTGCGGGCCCGGCGGTCAGGAGCGTTGGCGGTTCGTGCTGCGCATCGGCCGGGGCCCGCGAACGCGTGCGGAGATCCCTTGGCCGGCGCTGCTTCCCAGCGAGCAGGCAACGGGATGGCTGTCAGCCGACCGGCGACGCAGGACCATGCTGATAAGCCCTCCGGTCGGCTAGCCCTGTGCGACAGTGGTGCATGCCGTTGAGCAGGTACGACCTCAGAGCGTCGGTCGCGGTGTCCAACATCCAACTGGCGATCGCGTTCTACGAAGGCAAGCTCGGCCTCCAGGCATTACAGTCCGGCCCCAGCGCCCAGATCGCCGACGGCAGCCGCATCTATGGTTGCGGTGGCAGGATGGCGCTGAACGTCTACCAGTCGGTCACTGCCGGGAAAAGTCCGGCGACCCTGACGACCTGGTACGTCGACGACATCGACCAGATCGTCGACGAACTCGTCTCGTCCGGCGTCGACATCATCCGGTACGACCAGTTGGACCATGACGCCAGGGGAATCACCGCTCGGGCCGGCGGTGGACGCATCGCGTGGTTCCAGGATCCCGACGGCAACACCTTCGCCCTCGAAACCGACACCTGACGGCCCGGCCACCGGCTGCCGGCATCCGGCCAGTTGGACCAAGGGGTGCCGGCACATCGACGTGGGCTACCGGTGGCGGTTGCGGGGGTGTTTCTTGGCCGTCCGCTCGTTGCCGTGTTTGTAGTTGCCGGTGATGCGCGCCATCAACTCCTGAGGATCTTCGGTGTTGACGTCGATCAGGAACCGGGCCGCAGCGGAACCCCGAAGCACGCCGGCCGGCCGGCTGTGATGGAGCAGTTCGACGTCACCGTTCTTGCGGAGGCGGTAGGTGAATCCCTCGGGTGCACCGGGCATCGCCGTATCGTCCCCGCCAGCCGCACCGCACGCGACCGAATTACGCCGGGCCGGGCCGGGCAGGGCAGGGCAGGGCAGGGCGGTCGCAGCAGGCCAACGGCGGCGTACGGTCACGGCGGCGGCCGGTGCGTCGGCTCCCAGAGCAGGATCTGGCGGTGCTGGGTGAAGCCGTTGCGCAGGTAGAACTCGACCGCGCGGCGACCGGAGTGGACGGTCACGTGCAGCAGCCCCCGGGAGCGGGCCTCGGCCAGGATCGCGGCCATCAGCGCGCCGCCGATGCCGCGATTGCGGTACTCCGCACGGACCTCGACCGACTGGATGTCGCCGTACCAGCGCTCAAGCGCTCCGTTACCTGGCACCCGTTGCGCGACATGGAGCCAGGCGGCACCCACCACCAGTCCGTCGATCTCGGCGACGAACGGCAGGTGCGTCTGCGCGTGGGCGGCCACCCAGTCGGCGTACGCCCGGAGCGTGTTCCCGTCGATGCCGCGTAGTTCCGCGAGCGCCGCCACGTCCGCCACGCCAGCCCTGCGTACGATCACCCGACGGATTCTAAGAGCGGTGTGGCCGCTGCTGAGTGGCGGTCTGGGATGCTACGTCCATGCCTTCCTACCCACCCACCTTCGCCGACCAGGTCGTCGCACAGCCGGCCAAGGCCCAGTTCGAGGCGTTCATCGACGAGCACCGCAGGGCGCTCACCAACTGCCTGGACGGGCTGACCGAGGAACAGGCCCGCCGCTCGTTGGTGGTTTCCCGAACCACGCTGCTGGGTCTGGTGAAGCATGCGACATTCGTGGAGAAGGTCTGGTTCGACGAAGCCGTCACGTGCCGGTCGCGCGCTGAGATCGGCATTCCGGCGACGCCGGACGAGTCGTTCGTCCTCGACGACGGCGACACGATCGCCAGCGTCCAGCAGGCGCACCGCGAGGCCTGCGAGGCGTCGCGCCAGGCGACGTCGTCCCTGGATCTGGACGACACACTGCGCGGCAACCGGCGGGGCCCGCTGCCGCTGCGCTGGGTGTACCTGCACGTGCTGCGCGAACTCGCCCAGCACTGTGGGCACGCCGACATCCTCCGCGAGCAGCTGCTCAACGAGTAACCCGGGAAGCCGGCTGGGTAGGGATACTCAGCGGGGACCGTGCGCGGGCTCAGGTGTCGACGCCGCGGCGTCGACAGGATGTCGTCATGGCCGAACTGCCACACCGACACCCTGCTCTGCGTACCGCCGATTCTCCCTTGCCGGTCGTGGCCGCGCGGGCCCGGCAGGCCGTCCTGGCGACCCTCGGCCGGCTGGTCGCCGCGCTGAGCCGGCTCGCCGGCCGCCACCCCGCCGGGTGGCGGTGGCTGGCGCGGCGGCACCACCCGTTCCTGGACCGGCTGGCCGGTGCGAACGCGGCGGCGATCTGTGTACGAGCCGCCCGGCAGGTACCCGCCTACCGGGCCTTCCTGCGGGCCCGCCCCGCCGGTAACCGCCGCCGACTCGACGACTTTCCGGAGACCGACAAGCTCCGTTACGTCACGGCCTACGACGCCGCCGCGCGCTGCTGGCGGGGACGGCTGCCCACCCGTGGGGTGGTGGTCGACGAGTCGGCCGGCTCGTCCGGGCAGCCGTTCAACTGGCCCCGCGCGGAGCGGGAACTGCGCGCGGTGCACCGCGACATCGCCGGATACACCGGGCTGGTGTTTCCGATGCGCCGGCCGTTCGTCATCAACGCCTACTCGATGGGCGCGTGGGCGACCGGGACGACGACCGGCGCCGCGATGGCCCGCATCGCCGTGGTGAAGAACACCGGCCCGGACCTCGGGAAGATCGTCGACACGCTCCGTGAATTCGGTCCCGACTTCGACTACCTGGTGACCGCGTACCCGCCGTTCCTGAAACACCTGCGCGACCGGCTCGACGCCGAGGGCTTCCCGTGGTCGCGGTACCGCATCTTCGCCAGTTGCGGCGGTGAGGGAATGACCGAGGCGCTGCGCGACTACCTGGAGCAGCGGTTCGCGCTTGTGCGTTCGGCGTACGGTGCGTCGGACCTGACCATCGGCATCGGTGCGGAGACCCGGCTCACGGTGTGGCTGCGACGGCGGTTGCAGACCGACCGCGCCCTGCGGACCGCGCTGCTCGGCGCCGACGAGCAACGGCTGCCGATGGTGTTCCAGTACAACCCGTTCAGCACCTACCTGGAGACCAACGAGCGACGGGAACTGGTCTGCACGGTCACCACCGACGTGCTGCAACCCCGGTTGCGCTACAACATCGGGGACGAGGCGCTGCTGGTGCCGTACCGGCAGGTCGTCGAGCTGGCGCAGGCCGACCCGGTACGCGGGGCCGAGTTCCGCACCGCCGTCTCCGCCGAGCGGATGACCCTGCCGGTGCTGCTGCTGTTCGGGCGGCGCGATTCCACGGTCTCCTACCTGGGAGCCAACCTCTACCCCCAGGACGTCGAGTACGGCCTCTACACCGGCAATCCGCACGCCGCCGAGATCAACCGGTTCTGTCTGGCGTTGGTCGAGGACGCGGCGCTGGAGACCCGGCCGGTGATCCACCTCGAACTGCGCCGCCCGCTGGCCGCCGCGCAGCGCGACGCGCTCGCCGCCGCGTGCCGCAGCGGCGTACGCCGGCATCTCACCTCGGTCTCCCGGGACTTCGCCCAGTCCCTGGTGGAGGACCCGACCGCCGGTGACCTGCGAGTGGAGTTGCACGAACCCGGCAGTGGCCCGTTCGCCGGGCAGCAGAAGATCAAGAACGTCTACCTGGTGAGGTGACCATGCGTACTCGCGACTTCTCCCGCGCTCCCGCCCAGGCCCGCGCCGGCGCCATGTTCATCGGTGGGACCCGGTACGCCAATCCCCTGGTGCTGCTGCGACTGGCGCCGGCCTGGTTCCGGATGGTCCGGGACATGCGCCGGATGTCCGGCTACTGCTGGCACACGGTCTACTGGCAGTTTCCGTTGACCCTCGGCACCATCGCGTTCTTCACCGACCGCGACGCGATGCTGCGCTTCGCCCGTACCCGCCATCACCGCCGGCTGATGGTCTGGTTGACCGACGGCACCCGCAATGCCACCGCCGGGTTCATCCGGCTCTACAGCGCCGCTCCGGACGGGTACTCCAACGGCGCGTGGCGGGCCGAAAGCCCGGAGATGGGACACATCGCGACCTTCACCCCGCTGGGCGCGGAGACGACCGGTCCGGCGGTCCGGCGGTGAGCAGCCACCGGTTCGACCGCGTCTCCACCCGCCGGGACCTGCGGCAGTTCCTGGCGTTCACCGACCGGCTGTACGCCGACGAACCGCGTCACGTACCCGTTCCCCGGCAGCAGATCCGGCGGTGGTGGCGCGACGGCGTACCGCTGTACCTGCTACGCGACGCCGCCGGCACGGTGGTCGGACGCACCACCCTGCACACCGATCCGGCCTTCGACACGAAGATCGGCCGTCGGTGCCAGCTGTTCGGGCTGACCGAGTTCACCGCGCCGGCCGCCGGGCCGCTGTTCGACGCGATTGCCGCGCATGCCGATGCCGACCGGGACCTGCTGTTCGGCCCGGTGGCGCTGCTACCCAACCAGGCCGGCGGGGTGATCACCTCCGGCTACGCCGAGCGGGGCTTCGTCGACAGCGCCTGGAACCCGCCGCGCTACGTGGCCGCCTACGAGGCGTACGGGTTCCACCGCCGGTTCGAGTCCGACACCTGGATCTGCCCGGTGCCCGCCCCGGCGCAGCCGGCTCGCAGTGCGCCCGAAGACGCCCGGCTGGAGTTGCACCGTGGTGATGTCCGGCGGCTCGACGACCAACTCGACCTGCTGCGCGGGATGCTGAACGCCTCCTTCGCCCAGCTCGGCTACTACACGCCGATCTCCGCCGGACAGCTACGGCGGCAGACCGACGGTCTGGCATACCTGCTCGACGAGTCACTGCTGCTCTACCTGACCCGCAACGGGCAGCCGGTGGCGTTCGTGCTCTGCGTACCGGACATCAGCGAGTTCCTGGTCGCCGTCCGCGGTGACCTGCACCCGGTCAACCAGGTGCGGTTGCTGGCCACGCGTCGCCGCTACCGGAGGGAGGCGGTGCTGATCGTCAAGGGCGTGCTGCCGCAGTACCAGGGGCGCGGCTACCAGCGGCTGCTCTCCACGCACCTGCACCGCAACCTGCACGCCGCCGGCTACACGACGCTGCGCAGCACCTACGTCGGGCGGGACAACCCGGCGTCGGCCGCCCAGTACCGGCGGCTCGGCGGTCGCCCGCTGCACGGGTACACCTTCTATGCGAAGGAGCGGTAGGTGGACCTCGCCGCGTTCCGCGCGCTGGAGCCGTTGTGCTGGCGGGCGCCGAGTGCGCACAACACCCAGCCGTGGCGACTGCGCTACGAACCGGGGGCGATCCACGTCGGCTGGCACGCGGCCCACACGTTGCCGGCGGCCGACCCCAGCGGCCGGGACCTGCGCCTGTCCCTCGGCGCGTTCGTCGAGACCTGCCTGATCGTCGCCGCCGACGCCGGCCTGCACCTGGAGTTCGTCGCCGACCACGACGAACAGCACCGGCAGGTGGGCCGGCTACGGCCGGCCCGGCACCGCTACCCGACGCCGTTTCGCACCACCGACGTGTGGCAGCGCCGCACCGACCGGGGCCGCTTCGCCGCCGGTCCGGAGCAGGAGACCCTCGACGCGGTCGGCTCGGTCGCCCGGCAGGCGGGCGGCGGCCTCCTCGCCGTGTCGCACCCGGATCGACTCGGTGCCCTGTTACGCGCCGCCGACCGGCGGCTGTACGCGGACCCGGCGGTCGTCACCGAGCTGCGCCGCTGGCTACGGCTCGATCCGACACATCCGAACTACCACGCCGACGGGCTCAACGACCGCTGCCTCGCGTTGTCGCGGACCGCCGCGACCGGGCTGCGCGCGGCGCTGGCCGCGTACCCGCTGCTGCGGCCACTGGGGTTGCCGAGGCTGCTCGCCGCCGCCGACGACCCGCTCAAGCGCGGCGGCGCGGTGCTGGTCCTCGTCGGCCCGGCGGACCTCGACCGGCCCGGCCAGGTCGAGGTCGGCAGGGTGCTGCTGCGGGTCTGGCTGACCCTGCACATCGCCGGGCTGGCGGCGCATCCGCTGAGCCAGCTGATCGACGTCGATGCCACCCGGACGGCGCTCGGTGCGCTGCTGGACGTCGCACCGGACCGGCTGCTACACGTCACCCGGGTGGGCCGGCCCACGCGTCCGGCGCCCCGCTCGGCACGCCGGCTCGGCACTGTCTGACAACGGCCGGAGCGCCACGTACGGGTTGGGTTTGCGCTGCTGGTACGTCGGGTGGAAGCCCAGCACCTAATAGCAGGCGACGATGTCGTCGATGGATGGGCACGGCAGCAGGGGTACGGTCACGGAGACAGCGGAGGTCTCTGATGCCGACCGAGATCGTGCTGGTCCGGCACGCCCGGTCCGTCCCGCCGACCGCCGGCGGTCCGGACGACTTCACCCGCCCGCTGACCGCAGACGGGCTGCGGCAGGCGCAGGAACTGGTGGCGATGCTCACCGAGCCGCGGCCGGCGGCGGTCTGGTCCAGCCCGTACCGGCGCGCGATCCAGACCGTCCAACCGACCGCCGACGCGCTCGGCCTGCCCGTACGCACCCGGACCGAGCTGCGCGAGTGGGACGACGGCCTCGCCTTCACCGAGGTATGGGAGTCGCACTACGTCAGGAGCTGGACGGACCTCTCCTACGCACGCCCGGGCGGGGAGAGCCTCGATCAGCTCAGCATCCGTGCCGTCGCCGCCCTGCGGGCACTCGCCCGGCACCACGCCGGCCGGGTGGTTCTCGTCGGCAGCCACGGCACCTTCATCTGCCGGGCGTTGGCCGGCTTCGGCGTGCCGGTCAGCTGGGCCACGGTGCGGCAGATGCCGATGCCCGCGCTCTACCGACTTCGCTTCACCGACCCGAGCACCAGTCCCGAGGTGTTCGAACGGAGCTGATCGCCTCGGTCCGGAGCGGCCCGGTCACCGGCTCAGCCGGCCTCCACCAGGTAGGAGAAGGCCGGCTGAGCCGGGCGAACGAGGTTCCGGCCGCCGGTCAGGGCAGCTCGATCGGGAGGGTGATGCCGTCCAGGCTGTGCGGACAGGGACAGTCCCGCTCGACCGGAAGCGCGGCGACCGCGTCGAGCAGCAGCCCGCGCAGCCGCTCGGTGTTCTCGCCGAAGACCCGGAACACCTCCTGCTGCGTCACCCCGTGACCGCTCTCCACGCCGGCGTCCAGATCGGTCACCAGGGCGATCGAGCTGTAGCAGAGAGCCAACTCCCGGGCGAGAACCGCCTCCGGGTGGCCGGTCATGTTGATGACCGCGCCGCCGACCGCCGCGTACCACCGGGATTCGGCGCGGGTGGAGAAGCGCGGCCCCTCGACCACCACCATGGTTCCGCCGTCGTGCGCGGGCACCGACCGGCCGGTGGCAGCCGTCAGCAGGGTACGCCGACCGACCGGGCAGTACGGGTCGGCGAAGGAGACGTGCACCGCGCCCTGCTCGTAGTACGTCTGCGCCCGGCCGCTGGTCCGGTCGATGAGCTGATCGGGTACCACGAACGTGCCGGGACCGAGTTCCGGACGCAGGCCACCGACGGCGCACGGCGCGAGTATCTGGCGTACCCCGAGCGACCGCAGCGCCCACAGGTTGGCCCGGTAGGGAATCCGGTGCGCAGGATGCCGGTGGTCGCGGCCGTGTCGAGGGAGGAACGCCACCCGACGGCCGCCGACGTCGGCGATCGTCACCGCGTCGGATGGCGCACCGTACGGCGTCTGGACAACATATTCGGTGGCGCCGTCGAGCAGCGCGTAGAGACCCGAGCCACCGATGACGGCAAGGTCGGCGGACGGGGACACGGTCTGCGGATTCACGAGCAGTCCCGGCCCTTGTTGATGCAGGTGACGATGTGTTTCATCGTGCGGGTGGAGTTGACGTTGATGAAGTCGTCGTGGTCGGAGAAGGGATTGTGGTTCTCCTCGGGGAAGGAGTCCAGCGCGTACTGACCCTTCTCCTGCACGTCCCGGGGGATGTCGTAGGAAATGGTGATCCGCAGCTGCGGGATCGCTCGGAATCCCTGCGGGCAGGCGCCGGTGGCCGGGTCGGCGAAGGCGACGTGGCTACGGTGGTTGTCGCTGTCGATGTTCCGGCCGTCCCAGCAGCCCGGAAAGTCGTGCACGCGCTGCACCTGGCTGCCGACCGGGCAGATCGGGTACTTGTCGGCGAGCCGGTCGGCGAAGCCGGAGCACGTCCAGGACGGGCGGGCGTTGGCCGGGCCACGGCTGGTGGGCTTGGCGTCGCCGGTGAGCGCCCGCAGGAACCTGGGCATCGGCACGACCTTGCTGACCGGGTTGCCCCGGTACTCGATGAGCACCTGGGCGGGGCGGACAATGCCACCGGTGTTGCCGGGCAGTTCGAAATCGGGCCCCTGGGGTTCGGGCAGCGCGGACGCCGTCGGGCTGGGTGCGCTGCCGGGCGTGGTGGGCCCCGGGTCGCCGGCCGCCTGGTCGACGGTGCAGGCGGCGAGCGCTTCCAGACCCTGCGGCCGGGCGCTGTGACGCCCGATGGCGATGCCGATCCGGTCGAGCACGGCGATCCGCTTGGCCGTCAGCGGGCCGACGATCGCGTTGTCCACGAAATTGGGGCCGCCCTGACCTCCACTGGTGGCGATCCGTTCGGTGGCCTCGGAGATCTGCCGGTCGAGCTCGTCGAGGTTACGGTTGACCTCGGCGACGGCTGGGGCCGGCACTCCGGGCAGCCTGCCGCGCACGGTGGGGCAGCGGAGCCGCGGGTTCGCAACGCGATCCGCCGTGGCGCTGGCAGCGTGGCTGGGGCCGTGCATCGAGGCGTGCATGCCGTCGTAGCTCACATCGCAGTCGACAAGCGACACCAGGCCGGCCGGCCGAGCCGTGCCGGCGGAGCGCAGGGCGTTGCTGATGTTCTTGATCACGATGGCGCGGCGGGTCCGCAGCGCGTCGAGGACCTGCCTGTTGAGGGCGGCGTCGACCCGACCTCGGCTGGCGGTCATCCGCCGGCCGGCCTGGGCGTTCAGGCGGTCCAGTTCCGCGAGTCGACGGTCGACCGTGTCGCGGGCCCGGAGGGGGACGGCGGGCAGCCGGTCCCGCACGGAGGGGCAGACGATCATCGGTTGGGTCCGGGCGAGGGCCTGCGCGACCCGGTCACCGCTGCGGACCGTCCGGTCGATGCGCACGACCGGCCAGAAGTACGACGACCTGTCGCCGTTCTTGCAGGTGGTGCCGGACGCGGCGAGGTCGGCGTTGGACGAGTCCGCGGTGATGGCCAGGTTGCCGACGAAGTCGTGCACATGTTCGGCGCCGTTCTTGACACCGGGCTGTGCGACCGGGTTGTCCGGGCTGAACTTGCCGTTCTCGTTGGTGCCGCAGTCCACAGTGAACCGGCCGGTGGCGGCGCCGACGGCCGGCTTCGGGTTCGACACGTTCGGCCGTACGTCCTCGATCGCCACGAACTGCGCGAGGTTTGTCGCCGCGTCCGCGGTGCCGTTGCCGCCGCCGGAGACGAAGGTGACGGTGAGCGCGCCGGTGGCGGCGAGCACCACCGCCGCCATGGCGATTCGGACCTGTCTGGTCTGCGTCGGCCGGAAGCGCCGCTGTCGGTTTGTCATGGCTTCTCCTGAACGTCACTGGCACGTCGGCTGCCGTGGTGCGCCGACGCCTCGGGATACGGCCCCTTGTGTGATGAAGGGTCAGCATCGAGCGGGTATGTCATCGTTCGGTAAGAAGTGCCCTACCACGTCGTCAGGAGCAGGTGATTGATCGCGAGGGCCACCCCTGCCTGCCCGGCGAGCCAGGTACGGCGGCCGGTGGCGGGAATCAGGGCGGCGCCCGCAATGAGCCACCAGGTGAAGGGCAGCCAGATGCGTTCCACCTCGGCCTTGCTGTAGCCGGACAGGTCCGCGGCGACGATCGCCGCCGCCGCGGCGACGGGCAGCAGCCAGGCGGCGTACCCGACGGAGCCCTGCTGCGGTCGCGGCAGACCGCGGCCCGGCCGCAGTGACGAGACCGCCTGCCATCCGGCGACCGCCGCGCGGCGGAGGATGACGGCAGCTGCCGGGCCGGCGGCGACGGTGAGGATCGCCAGGTTGGCCCAGACCCAGTAACCGTAGGCGCGCCGACTGGCGATGCCCTGGTAGTAGCGCTCGATGACCAGGTGATAGCCGGTCAGCCAGTCGAAGCCGGCGACTGTGAACGCGCCCACCACGAGTGCCGCGCCGCCGAGCGCCCACCAGGCGGCGGGCCGGCGCCGGTGGCCCAGCATCACCACGGCCAGCACGATCGGGACCATCAGCACCAGCCCGTAGGAGAGGTAACAGCCGAAACCCAGCAGTGCGCCGCCGCCGAGCGCGCCGACCGCGCTGCCCCGGGTGAGCCCGTACGCCAGCAGGGCGACCCCGGTGGCGGTCACCCCGGCGAACAGGCCGTCGGCGGACACTCCGGACCAGACCGCTCCCGGGAACAACGCCGCGAACGGCAGCACGGCCCGCGCCGCGTCGTCGGTGCCGAGCAGCCGCACGGTGTGCGGCACGGCGACGGCGGTGAGCGCCGCCGTCAGGATGCACAGCACCCCCGCCCAGCCGCCCCCGCCCAACCCGACCCGGTCCAGCCAGACGAACACCAGCAGCGCTCCCGGCGGGTGGCCGGACACGTGGGTGGTCCAGGAATCCGGCTGGAAGTCGAGGATCCGGGAGGTGAAGGCGGCCAGCATCGCGGCGATGTCGGTGACGCCGGGAACCTCGTGCAGATACTCGTGGTGGGTGGTCAGCCGGCCGGCGATGCCGCGTTGCCAGCCGTCGACAAGTGCCAGTGACAGCGTCCAGGCCACCGCGGTGGCGTAGGACAGGACGAGCAGCCGCCGCCACGGCAGCCGGCCGGCCAGGGCGGCTCCGCGCCAGCAGACGAGTACGGCCACCGCCACCGCCAGCGGGGTGCCGGGGCCGACGTGCGGCCGCCACTGCGCGAACAACGGTGCCGCACTGGCGTGCACCGGACGTCCCAGCAGGTGGAGCAGACCGCCGACACCGGCGGCGGCGGCGAACAACCCGACGGCGACCCCGACGGCGATCAGGTCGGCCCGTGCGGTGGTGCGCCGCAGCCGGGCGAGGAGCGTCGTGCTCATCCGCGCAGTGGTGCGTGGGCGAACTGCCGGACTCCGTCGGCGAGGCGGACCGCCGCGCGGAATCCGAGTTCGGCCCGGGCACGGGCCGGTGAGGCGACCACGTGGCGTACGTCGCCGAGCCGGAACTCGCCGGTGACCACCGGCCTCGGACCGCCGGCGGCCCGGGCGAGTTCGGCGGCCATCTCCCCGATGCTTGCCGGATGCCCGGAGGCGACGTTGTAGGCCCGCCAGCCGGTCCGGCTCCCGGTGGCCGTCACCGCCGCGAGGTTGGCCGCCGCCACGTCGTCGACGTGGACGAAGTCGCGTCGCTGGCAGCCGTCCTCGAACACGCGCGGAGCCCGGCCCGCCGCCAGCGCGGACCGGAAGATCGCCGCGACACCGCTGTACGGCGTGTCGCGCGGCATGCCGGGCCCGTAGACGTTGTGGTATCGCAACGCCACCACGGTGCCACCGGTCTGCCGGCACCAGGCCGCCGTCAGGTGTTCCTGGGCGACCTTCGTGGCGGCGTACACGCTGCGTGGGTCCAGTGGTGCGTCCTCATCGATGAGTCCCGGCTCCAGGGCCGTGCCGCAGTCGGAGCAGGCGGGCTCGAATCGCCGGGCGGCCAGGTCGGTGGCGGCGCGTGGGGCGGGGCGTACCGCACCATGCCGGGCACAGGTGTAGGCGCCCTCGCCGTAGACGACCATCGAGCTGGCCAGCACGAGCCGGTGGATACCCGCGCGGGCCATCTCGGCCAGGAGCACGGCGGTGCCGAGATCGTTGCAGCCGACGTACTCGGGCAGGTCGTCGAGGTCCACGCCGAGCCCGACCATGGCCGCCTGGTGCACGACCACGTCCACGCCGGTCAGGGCTGCGGCGACGGCGGCCCGGTCACGCAGGTCGACCCGGCGCAGCGGGGCGCCGGCCACGGCGTCCGGTAAGGGCACGCGGTGCGCGCCCGGATGACCTGCGTCCACGACGGACACCTGATGCCCGACCCGGTGCAGCGCGGCGACGACATGGGTCCCGATGAAACCGGCTCCGCCGGTGACGAGTACGTGGGTCACGGGCCGACGCTAGAACCAGCCGGGCACCGGAGGCGGCCCTGACGGGCAGCCGTCAGCATCTCGTAAGACTTCATCATCGGCTGGTAATACCTGCTCCGCCCGATCCTGATTAGCGTCCGCGACATGACCGATGTGGTTCTTCCCTGCCGGAACGAGGCGCCGGCACTGCCCGGCCTGCTGGCCCGGATACCGGCCGGCTACCGGCCGATCGTGGTGGACAACGGCTCGACCGACGGCTCGGCCGAGGTGGCTCGCGCCCACGGCGCGAAGGTGATCAGCGTCGCCGAGCCCGGCTACGGCGCCGCCGTGCACGCCGGTGTCGTGGCGGCCGACGCCGCCGACGGGGTGGTGTGCGTGATGGACGCCGACGGCTCCTTCGACCCGGCACAACTGCCCCGGCTGGCCGCGTACGTGCGCACCGGTCAGGCGCAGTTGGCCACCGGCCGACGCCGCCCGGTCGGACGGGGCGTGTGGCCGCTGCACGCCCGGGCAGCCAACGCCGTCCTCGCCCACCGGCTGCGCCGCAGCACCGGCCTGGACGTTCACGACATCGGCCCGATGCGGGCGGTACGCCGCGACGACCTGCTGGCGCTGGGGCTGCGCGACCGGCGGTTCGGCTACCCGTTGGAGCTGCTGATCTCGGCGGACCGGGCCGGTTGGCGGGTCATCGAGATCGACGTCGACTACCGCCCGAGGGCGGCCGGCACCCGCTCGAAGGTGACCGGCACCGTGCTCGGCACCGCCCGTGCCATCCGCGACATGAGCGCGGTGCTGGCCCGGTGAGCGCCGCCCAGATCCTGGTGCTGGCCAAGGCGCCGACACCCGGGCGGGTCAAGACGCGGCTCTGCCCACCCTGCACCCCCGAGCAGGCCGCCCGGGTCGCCGCCGCCGCCCTGGCCGACACCCTCGACACCGTCACCACCGCGGCGGCCGGTTCCCGCGTTCTCGTCCTCGACGGCGAGCACCCCACCCCGCCAGGTTGGGCGACACTCCCCCAACGGGGCGACTCGCTCGGCGACCGCCTCGCCAACGCGTTCGCCGACGCCCGCACACCCGGCACACCCGCCGTGCTGATCGGCATGGACACCCCACAGCTCCTCGTCGATCACCTCGACGAGGCCCGAGAGCTGCTCGCCACAGTGGGCGGCCCGGACGCGGTGCTCGGCCCGGCCACCGACGGCGGATGGTGGATACTGGGGCTGCGCGACCCCGGCCACGCCGTCGTGCTGCGTACCATCGCCACCTCCACGGCCACCACCGGCCGATCCACCGCGGTGGCGTTGCGTCGGCGCGGCCTGCGGGTACGCCTGCTGCCTCGCCTGTCCGACGTGGACACCGCCGCCGACGCCCGCGCCGTGGCGAGCTTGTGCCCGCCGGACAGCCGGTTCGCCCACGCCGTCGCCGCCGAGGTGCCGCGTCCCGCACCGGTCGCCCGGTGAACGCCGTCGCGGTCTTCGACACCGCGATCGACAGGGCCGCGGCGGGCATCCCGGCCGCCTTCACGGCCCGGCATCCCAGCGGCGGTGTGTACCGATTCGACCCGGCCGCCTGGTGCCGGGACGTGATCGACGGAGACGATGCGCTGATCGAGTGCTGCACCGGCCACACCCTTGACGTCGGCTGCGGCCCCGGCCGGCTCACCAGCGCCCTCGTCCACGCCGGCCGGCCGGCCCTCGGCATCGACGTCAGCGCCAGCGCGGTTCGGCTGGCCCGCCGTCGTGGCGCACCCGCCCTGCACCGCGACGTCTTCGGTCCGGTGCCCGGTGCCGGCCGCTGGCGGCACCTGCTGCTGGCCGACGGCAACATCGGCATCGGCGGTGACCCGTACCGGCTGCTTCGCCGTTGCCGTCAACTGCTGGCCGCCGACGGGTACCTCCATGCGGAGCTGGCACCGGCCGGCACACCGGCCTGGTCCGGGACCGCGACGGTGCAGACCCCGGACGGCACCGACCGCGTGCTGCCCTGGGCCTGCGTACCCGTCGACGAGCTTCCCGAGCTGGCCGACGCCACCGCGATGCGGCTGCGCGACACCTGGACGGAGGCAGGTCGGTGGTTCGCCACCCTGACACCCCGGTGACCGGCCGCGCGGCGGTGCTGCGCCGCCTCGCCCGGTGGTGCCTGACGCCGTTGCCGGCACCACCGGTGGCCCTGCGGCGCGGACCGCTGCGCCCCGGGCGGTTCCGGTCCCGGCTACGGTCTACCCGGCTGACCAGTCAGCTCGGCGTCGCCCTCGGCGTGGCCTTCGGCATCTGCTTCGCCACCGGTCTGCTCAGCCACCTGATCCAGCACCCGCCGGGTTGGTTCTGGTGGCCGGCCCGCCCGGTCGGGCTCTACCGCTTCACCCAGGGTCTGCACGTGGCGACCGGGCTCGCCTCGATTCCGCTGCTCGGCGCCAAGCTGTGGTCGGTGTACCCGCGCCTGTTCAGCTGGCCGCCGGCCCGCTCGATCGCGCACGCCGCCGAACGCGCGGGCACCGGCCTACTGGTCGCCGCCGCACTGTTCCTGCTGGTCAGCGGCGTCCTCAACATCTCCCGCTGGTACGCGCCGATGCCGTTCTTCTTCACCGCCGGGCACTACTGGGTGGCCTGGCTGGCGGTCGGCGGTCTCCTGGTGCACATCGGCGTACACCTGCCGGCGGTCCGCGCCGCGCTCGCCCGTCCGATGGCGGGTGAGCCACGGCAGGACGGCCTGAACCGGCGTGCCCTGCTCGGCGGCGTCGCCGCCGCCTCCGGACTGATCACCCTGACCACGGTCGGGCAGACGATCCGGCCGTTGGCCGGTCTCGCGGTGCTCGCCCCACGCCACCCCGACGTGGGACCGCAGGGCCTTCCGGTGAACCGGACCGCGGCCGGCGCCGGAGTGCGCGCCGCGGCCCTCGACCCGGCGTACCGGCTGTGGGTTACCGGACCGGTCCGCAGCGTCAGCCTGGACCTCGCCGCCCTCTATCGACTTCCGCAGTACCGCGCGGACCTGCCGATCGCCTGCGTGGAGGGCTGGAGCGCCGTCGGCACGTGGACCGGCGTGCGGCTGGGCGATCTGGTCGCGCTCGTGGGTGCCGATCCGCGACGCTCGACGGCACTTGTCGAGTCACTTCAGGTGGGCGGGCGATACCGTGCCTGCACGGTGCCACCGGAACATGTGGGAGATCCGCTGACTCTGGTCGCGCTGCGGTTGGGCGGCGAGCCCCTGCACATCGACCACGGCTATCCGGCGCGGCTGATCGCGCCCAACCGGCCCGGCGTGCTGCAGACCAAGTGGATCAGCCGGATCACCGTTGCGGGGACACCGTGAAGACCCGGGCCGGGTTGGTCGCCGGCGGTTGCCTGCTCATCGCGTACGCCGTCGGCGGCGCCCTCACCGACGCCGATGTTTCCCCGGGCGGGGTGCTGATCTTCCTGGCCGCCGTGCTGGTGGGCCACGACGTCGTCTGGATGGCGGCGGTGCTGGCCGTCGGCGCCGCGCTGACCCGCGTTCCGCCACGGTGCCGGTCGACCCTCCGCACTGCGGCGATCACCGCCGCGGCGGTCACCGTGGTGGGACTGCCCCTCGCCCTGGGGTTCGGACGCTCGGCCGACAACACCTCGGTGCTGCCGCTGCCGTACGGCCGCAATCTGGTCGCCGTCCTGCTCGCCGTCGCCGGCACGACGCTGCTGGCCTGCGTGTTACGGAGACGCGCGGCGGCGGACCGTAAGGAATCCGAAAGACCCGCCGGGGGTCGTCCGTGATCCCCGGTCGATAGCCTGGTCAGGATGGGACACCGGGTGTTAGTGGTCGACGACGACCCGACGGTCAGTGACGTTGTCCGGCGTTACCTGGAGCAGGCCGGCTGCGAGGTCCAGCTGGCCGCCGACGGCGCCGACGGCCTTGCCGCGATCGCCGCCCAGCGACCCGACCTCGTCGTACTCGACCTGATGATGCCCGGCATCGACGGCCTCGAAGTCTGCCGCCGGATCCGGCGACAGCTGCCTGACCTGCCGGTGGTCATGCTCACCGCGCTCGGCGAGGAGGCCGACCGGGTCCTCGGGCTCGAGGTCGGCGCCGACGACTACGTCACCAAGCCCTTCTCCCCCCGCGAACTGGTGCTGCGGATCCGCTCGGTGCTGCGCCGCACCGCCGCGCACACCGCCCACCCCACCGTCTCGGCGAAGCTGACCGACGCGGCGCTGACCGTGGACACCGCCCGCCGCGTCGCCACCATGGGTGGAACACCGTTGTCGTTGACCGCCCGGGAGATCGATCTCCTGATCTTCTTCATACGGCATCCGGGCCGAGCGTGGTCGCGCAGCGACCTGCTGGACAAGGTCTGGGGATGGCAGTTCGGCGACCAGTCGACGGTCACCGTCCACGTCCGTCGGTTGCGCGAGAAGATCGAGCACGACCCGGCCGACCCGCAGCGGATCCGCACCGTCTGGGGCGTCGGATACCGTTACGACCCGCTCGACGAGGAAACCGGCCAGTGAGCGACACGCTGCTCATCGGGCTCTACGCCCTCGCCGCCGGAGGCGTCGTCGGCCTGGCCGGCGCCGCAGCGCTACGGATGCTGCGCGGCCGGTCGATCCTCGTGCACATCCTGGTGCTGCTCACGGTCACCGTCCTCGCCGTGGTCGCCGGAGTCGCCACGGTCGCGCAGGCGATGTTCCTGTCCGCGCACGACCTGTGGGTCGTTCTCGTCACGGTCAGCGCCTCCGCGGTGATCAGCCTCGCCGTCGGCGCCACCTTCGGCAGCCGGCTGGCCGCCGCCGCGGTCTGGGCCCGGGCTGCCCGGGAACGCGAACGGCGGCTGGAGGCCGGCCGCCGCGAACTCGTCGCCTGGGTGTCACATGACCTGCGTACCCCGCTGGCCGGGCTGCGAGCCATGGCCGAGGCCCTGGAGGACGGCATCATCCACGACCCAGCCGTCATCGACGAGTACCACCGGCGGATCCGGGTGGAGACCGACCGGATGGCCCAACTCGTCGACGACCTGTTCGAGCTGTCCCGGATCAACGCCGGCGCGCTACGGCTCATGCCCACCACCGTGCCGTTGCGCGACGTGGTGTCCGACGCGATCGCCGGCGTCGCACCGCTGGCCGCCCGCCGCCGGATCCACCTGGTGGCAGCCGACAGCGGCTGGCCCAACGTGCGGGCCGGCGAACGCGAACTCGCCCGGATCGTCAGCAACCTGCTGATCAATTCCGTCCGTTACACACCGGAGGACGGCAGCGTGCACATCGCCGCCGGCCACGAGACCGACAACGTCTGGCTGGCCGTCTCCGACACCTGCGGGGGCATCCCCGGCGAAGACCTGGACCGGGTCTTCGACGTCGCGTTCCGAGGTGAACGAGCCCGCACCCCCGGAGCGGCCGACTCAGGCGGTGGCGGCGGACTCGGCCTGGCCATCGTGCGCGGACTCGTCGAGGCGCACGGTGGCCGGGTCAACGTACGCAACACCGACCGCGGCTGCCGGTTCGAGGTCCGCCTGCCCGCCACCTGAGGCGAGCCCGCGCCAAGGCCCGACCGCCCGCCGAACGACGGAACCGCCCTACCACCGGGCCGGCTGCGGAATCCCGAACAGCGGCACCAGCCGGTCGGCGTCGAGGTACGTGACGATGCCGGTGATCAGGTCGTCGGTCACATCGAGCAGCACGAGCGCGAATGGCCGGTGGCCACCGGCCGGGTCGGGGCGCGTCTGCCAGAACGCCGGTGATCCGTTCGCCCGCACCGGCCACAGCCGAGCGCCCGCGCACGACGCCTGCGGGTCCTGCAACGCCAGACGGATCTCGTCCCGGCCACGCAGCCACCACGCGAAGGGCGGCATCGACATCGTGGCGTCCTGGTGCAGCAGCGACACCAGCGTGGCGATGTCGTGCCGTTCGAACGCGGTGCAGTAGCGGTCGAGCAGATCCCGGTGGGCCGGGTCGGCGGGCCGCCACGGATCGCTGGGTGTGGGTTCGTTCGCCCGCAGCGTCGCCCGAGCCCGTTGCAGCGAGCTGTTCACCGCGGCCACGGTGGTCTCCAGCAGCTGTGCCACCTCCCCCACCGGCCAGCACAACACGTCGCGCAGGATCAGTACGGCGCGTTGCCGGGGCGGCAGGTGTTGGAGCACGGCGACGAACGCCAGCCGGATGGTCTCGCGTTGGACGGCCAGTTCCTCCGGGCTGTCGGTCGACGGTAGGGCACGGCCGTCCGGAATCGGATGGATCCACCGCTGGTCCGCCACCGGCGGGCCGAGGGAAGCTCCGGCCTGGGTAGCGGGGCCCAGGTCCATGGCCAGAACCCGGCGCTGCGCGCTGCGGAGCAGGTCGAGGCAGACGTTCGTGGCGATGCGGTACAGCCAGGTACGCAGCGATGCTCGTCGCTCGTCGTAACGGTCGTAGGACCGCCACGCCCGCACCAGCGTCTCCTGCACCGCGTCCTCGGCCTCGAAACCGGAGCCGAGCATCCGGTAGCAGTAGCCGGTGAGTTCCGTCCGGAACCGCTCCAGCTCGGCAACCTCGTCGGTCGGCGTCTCGAACATCCTCCCGACCCTACGCATCGGGAACGACACGGGCTGACCGATGAGTTCGCCGCGCCTCGTCCGTATGTCATGCAGCACGTCCCTCCGACGACGCACCACGACCATGAAGGGCTGACAGTGACTGAAGAAGACATCCGGGCGGCGGTGACCGCGGAACGGAGCGAGCAGGTGGACCTGCTCGCCACCCTCCGACCAGACCAGTGGGACGCGCCGACCCTGTGCGACGGCTGGCGGGTCCGCGAGGTCGTCGCCCACACGACGATGCCGTTCCGCACCTCGCTCGGCCGGACGTTCGTGGAGCTGGTGAAGGCAGGCGGCAGTTTCAACCGGATGGCCGACCGGTGCGCACGACGTGACGCGACGCGCATGACCAGCGCAGAACTCCTGGCGACGCTCCGCGACAACGTCGCCCATCCCTGGAGACCGCCGGGCGGTGGTGCGCTCGGAGCCCTGTCCCACGACGTCATCCACGGGCTCGACATCACCGTCAGCCTCGGGTTGGGCCGGCGGATTCCGCCGGACCGCATGGCTATGGTCCTCGCTGGGCTGGCACCCAGGAACATCGCGTTCTTCGGCACGGACCTGGCCGGGGTGGCGCTGCGGGCAACCGACCTCGACTGGTGCCACGGCAGCGGAACGACGGTGCGCGGGCTGGCCCAGGATCTCCTGCTCGTGATCTGCGGACGCCGCCTCCCACCAGGCCATCTGGAAGGTGAGGCCGCCAACCGGTTCACCCGATGATTCGCCGGCTGGGCCGAGCGTGGGTAGCTCGGCCCAGCCGGGTCGGGTCACCCGCTCCGCACTGGTCGAGGCACCTCAGCCGCCCCTGACCCCGACATCTGCCGCCAGGTCTCGGCGAGCAGGGCGTACGTGTAGCCGTCCACCCAGCCCAGCTCGGCGTGCCAGGAGTCACCGACACCGTGCTGCTCACGACGCATGCCGACCTTCTCCAGGATCCGCACGGAGGCCAGGTTGTCCGCGAAGCAGCCGGCGGTGATTCTTCGCACGCCCAGCCGGTCGAAGGCGTACGCCACCATCGCGGTGACCGCCTCGGTCGCGTAACCCTGGCCGCCGTACGCCGGGTCGAAGATGTAGCCGAGCTCGGCTTCGGTCCGCGCCGGCATGCCGGGCTGCCCCATGCCGTCGATCACGTCGAGCGAGACGGTCCCGATCACCACGCCGCCGAGCACCACCGCCCTGCTGTGGTCGTCAGGATCGTTCGCCGCGCGCTGCCACGCCGCCCGGAAGGACGCCGGGTCGACCTCGGTGCGCACCAGCCAGCGGGTGACCTCCGGCAGGTTGCGGTACTCCAGGATGCGGTCGATGTCCTCGTCCCGCACGGGACGAAGCTCAAGACGCTCGGTTCGGAGGTTCGTGCTGCCCACGAGGTGGCACGCTAGCGACGTACACCGCCGCGACGCCTCCGATTTATCGGGTTGACGCCGTCGCGCCGGTCGACCGCCCGGCGATCGTCGTGGGTCACGGCCTGCGACGTAGCTCGCGCAGCACGCCGTGTCGGCGCAGCGCCCAGGCAAGACGCCGTACGCTCGAGTGCCGCACGAACAGCAGCGCCGCCCGCCGGATCAGTCCGAGCCGGTCGTGGCTGACCTGGTTGTCGATCGCCAGCCAGATCAGCTCGCGCACCCGGGCACTGTCCAGCACCGCCCGCACCTCACGTCGCACCACCGGATCCTCGGCCGCCGAGGCGATGGCCGCAGCCTGACCCGGCCGGTCCACAAGTGGCCCCACCGCGGCGACGAGCGGCCGGCGTACCTCGTCCCGCTCCAGCAGCAGCAACACCGCCTCACGAACCTCGACCGCGTCCAGGCCGGACCGCAGCAGCGTCAACACGCTGCGTTCCACCCCGCGATCATGTTCCGGACCGGAGAGCGTGGCCAGCAGCACCGACACCTCGTCGAGATCGATGAGATGTCGCAACCCACTGCGAAACTCCGGCAGACCCCACGCAACCTGCAGCCCCTTCGCGAGATTGCGGTTCATGCGCCCTGCGCTACCCGGATGCGACGGTCAGCGAAACCTGCGGCCGGTCCGGTGCGGTCGAGTGTTCAGTCGGTGCCGTCGGCCGGCAGACGTTCCGGTAGCCCGAGCCTCGGGAACTGATCGTCGTGGAAGGTGATGATCTCGCTGATCGTCCCGCCGGTGACCCGCAGCACGTCGATCGTCAGCGGCAGGTACGCGCCCTCGCGCTTCCGCCAGTGGTAGAAGGCGACTGCGGGCTGCCGATTCACCCGGGTCTCGACGGCACGCAGGCCCGTCATGCCCACGAAGCCGCTGCCGACCCAGTCGGTCACCACCGCGTCGCGGCCGACGTGCAGGCCCGGGGTGGGCGGCATCGAGCAGCGGACGTCGTCGCGCAGCAGTGCGGCGAGCCGGTCGATGTCCGTGGCCACGCTGGCGTCGGTGTAGCGGCGCACCAGTTCCCGTGTCCCGGCGTCCTCCTCGCCGCCGGTCCAGTCCTGCCGCTCAGCGGGCAGATGCTCCCGCATGCCCGCGCGGGCCCGCTGCAACGCGCTGTTCACGGAGTTGACCGAGTCGCCGAGCAGTTCCGCGACGTCCTTCGCCGGCCAACCGAGGACGTCCCGCAGGATCAGCACCGCCCGCGGGCGCGGCGCCAGGTGCTGGACCGCGACCAGGTACGCCAACTCGATCGTCTCCCGCGCGACGGCGACGACCTCCGGCTCGTCCGCGACGGCCGCGGCCAGCTCGTCGAGCAGCCGGTCCGGGTAGGGCTGCAACCACCGCACCTCACCGCCGGTCGCCGGTTCCGGGCGGCACTTGGCCAGCAGATCCAGGCAGGCGTTGGTGGCGATCCGATACAGCCAGGCCCGGAACGACGAGCGCCCCGCGAAGGTCTCCCGCCGCCGCCAGGCACGCAGGAACGTCTCCTGGACGGTGTCCTCGGCATCCTCGAACGACCCGAGCATCCGGTAGCAATGCACGTGCAGCTCGCGCCGGTGCCGCTGCGCCAGCCCCGAGAACTCGTCGATCTCATCCAGATCGCCCACACCCAGCTCCTTCGGCCGCGTGTTCGCACCCATCACGTCATCCTTCCGTCGGTGTCCCGTCGGTGTTCCGTCGTAGGTATGACGGATGCGGGCGCGACAACTCATCACCAGGGTCGGTCGGCATCTTCGAAGCGGGTCAGCGTCCCAGCGTGCGTACCGCTGTCGAGGACAGCCTGGTCAGTTCGGGCTGCGCTGGCAGCAACACCGTGGGGACACCGAGCGACTGGTTCATCGCGGCGAGTCGGTACTCGGCCTGAAGGTCGGTGGTGTTCCGCACGCCCCGCACGATGACCGCCACGTCATGGCTACGGCAGTAGTCGGAGGTCAACCCGCTCCAGGCCACCACGGTGACAGAGGTCCACTCGACCGGCAGGGCAGCCCGGACGGCGGCGGCCCGCTCCTCCTCGTCGACGCCTGGGCGCTTGTCGCTGTTGACGGCGACCAGCACGACCACTTCGTCGAAGAGGCCACGTGCACGGTGCACCACGTTCATATGCCCGGCGGTGAAGGGATGAAAGCTGCCGGGGTAGACGGCGCGTACGGGACCGGCGGCGGCTGCTGTCGCTCCTGACCCTGCTGACGTTGCGGGTGTCACGACTGCGGCCGAGGCAATCGGAGCCGCATTCCGGTGTCGGTGCTCATGGTCCGACTGTAGGCTGCCGGCTCCGCTGTCCCTGGTGGGACGGGCTTGACGCGCCAACCTCCGTGAAGCATGGTCGATTGACCGTCTCGAATGCCTTGCTTCGGGGAGAACTGATGAAGGCCCTCGTCACCACCACAATCGCTGCGGCTCTGCTGCTCCTGACCACGGGCAGCGCACCCGCCGGCCAGCCGGCAGCCGATCCGCCCTGCACCGGGCAGATCCATCCCAACCCCGGGTTCGAGCGGGGCACCACCGGCTGGGAGGCCGGCCCCCGCATTGTCGTGCTCGGCGACACGACCCGGCCAGCGCGCACCGGCCGCGCGTACGCCACCTTCGCCGGGTTGGACGTCACCCGCACCGACCTGCTGCGCACCACCGTCACGGTTCCGGCCAACTGCGACCTGACGGTCCGCTTCTGGGTCCGGACCACCACCACCGAAACCCGCCGTGGCGATTACCTGAACGTCGGGCTGGCAGTAACCGGCATCCCCCCGAAGACCCGGTTCTCCCTGGCCTTCGACGGAGGAGCAGAGTGGCGGCAGTACACCATGTCGTCCGGGACCGCGACGACCGAACGCGCCGCGACGGTCAGCTTCCTCGCCAGCGAGACGGCCGGCAACGGCGTCACGACCTTCGACGTCGACAACGTGGCCTTCAGGTTGAGCTGACGCGTCCACCCCGGCCCGCACCACCGCTCGCGGTGTCGCCCGGTGCGGTGTCCAGAAGCGTTGCGAACGTTGCTGGACACCGCACTACGTGCAGATCAGGAGCGCTTCGGCTCCCACCGGCCGGAAGCCAGCCGCCTGGAAAGCGCGGACGCTGCGTGCGTTGCCGGCGGCCTGCTGCGCCCAGACAGGCTGGCCGTCGGGCGCCAGGTGCCGGGCGGCGGTCGCCAGTGCCCGCCCGAGGCCCCGGCTTCGATGGCCTTCGTCGACCTCGATCGCCGTCTCCCAGCGGCCTGCCACACCGCGGCCGAGGATGACGATTCCGCCGTCGGCCGCCCAGACGCGCAGCTCGTCACGGCGTTTACCGGCCCTGATCCGGCGTGGATGATCCGCGTTGGTCACCTCTGTCAGGTCCAGCGGAGGCTCACCGGCCAGCGGGCTCGCCACGGTCAGGAGGTCGATCGTGTCCATGGCGCGCCGGGTGCGGTCGAGCAGCGCGTGCAGAAAGGCCGGATTCATCGTGGCCGCCAGGGGGTCGCAGTCGAGCGACGCGAGGATGCGGCGCACCCACAACGGGTCCTCGTCGGTGAAGACCACCGAGTGGGCGGTGAAGGCGACCACTCCGGCATCACGACTGTTCGGCTGTGGCACCACGGTGACGCCGCCGTCCGGCGCCGGGAAGTGCCCCTGGGCTGCCGCATCCAGGATGTCGGCCAACTCGGTGCCCATGGTGGTCCCTTCCCGGCGCCCGGCGGTTCCCCCGATCAGTCCCGACACTTCCCAGAGCATGCCAGCTCGACAGTCACCGTGGTGTCCGCGAGCTCACCACCAGCACCAGTGGTCAGCGCGGGACGGTCCCGGTGGCTCTGGTCACCTCGGCCGGTGGTGCGGGGCGGCGCTTGGGGCCGCCGGCCAGGACGACGAGGAACATGACAGCCATGACGGCGGCGCCTACCACCATGGCCTGTCGCCACCCGTCCACGAACGCCTGCTGCGCGGCGTGGATCACCTGCGGGCCGTGGGAGCTGGATTCCCCGGCCACGTCCAGGGCGTTGGCGACACCCTCACGGGCGGTACTGGCGGTGTCGGCGGGAATGCCGTGCAGCTTGTCGTCGATGGAAACGCGGTAGCCGGCGGACAGTAGTGCGCCGAGCATGGCGACGCCGAGCGCGGTGCCGAACTCACGGGTGATGTCGTTGAGGGCGGAGGCGACACCCTGCTTGGCAACGGGCAGGGAGCTGGTGATCGCCTCGGTGGAGGGAGCCATCGAGAAGCCCATGCCGATGCCCATGGCGAGCATGCCGGGCAGGACGGAGCGGTAGCCGCCGTCCACGGAGACGACCAGGGCCATGAGGGTCAGACCGACGCCACCCAGAGCGACACCGAGGGCCACGGTGGATCGGGAGCCGATGCGGGCGGCAAGGTGCGGGGCCAGCGCGGACGTGATCATCATCAGTACCGCCATGGGCATCATCGCGAGGGTCGACAGCAGTCCCGACCAGCCGAGCACGGCCTGGAAGAACGGAAAGAGGACCACGGCGATGCCTGCCTGGACGCCGAAGACGACCAGGAGCGTGAGCGAACCACCGGCCAGATCCCACTCGCGGAACAGGCGGACGTCCAACAGCGAGGCGTCCCGACGCCACAGTTCCCAGGTCACGAACGCGATGAGTGCGGCCAGGCCGACGACGAGGCTGATCATGGTGACGCGGTCGCTCCAGCCGCGTTCCGGTGCCTCGTGCAGCACGTAGATGAGCCCCACCACGGCCACGCTGGAGGTCAGCGCGCCGAGGAGGTCGAAGGGGTGGGCGGAGAACTCGCGGGAGTTGGGCACCGACCGCACCGCCATGGCCAGGGCCACGATGCCAAGGGCCACGGGCAGGACGAACAGCCAGCGCCAGGAGGCCACGTCGACGAGCAGGGCGGAGAGAAACATGCCGAGGATGCCACCGCCACCGGCGACGCCCGTCCAGACGCCGATCGCCTTGCCGCGTTCGCGCTCGGGGAAGGTGGAGGTGATCACCGCCAGGGTGATCGGCATGATCATCGCGGCGCTGACACCACTGAGCACCCGTGCCGCGATCATGATCTCGGCGTTCGGGGCAAGGCCCGCTGCGACGCTCGCCGCACCGAACACGACCAGCCCGGCGATCAGCATGGGCTTGCGACCCAACCGGTCGCCCAGGGCACCGAGCGGGAGCAGCAGCGCAGCCAGGGTGAGGGTGTAGCTGTTGATGATCCAGAGGACGGTGGTCTGTGCGGCGCCGAAGTCGACTGCGAGATGGGTCTGGGCCACGTTCAGGCCCGAGACGGAAGCGATCACGGCCATCAGGGCGACGGAGACCGCGATCAGGATCAAGCGAAGCTGACGGGCATCTGGCGCGCTTCCGCCGACCACAGCACCGTCCTGCGCCGCTGTGCTCAGCTCCGCCGGCTGGTACGTACTCATGAATTCCTCCCGACAAGGGGGCGCGGTAGCGATCGGCGAACCGAGGGCAGGCCCCGGAGCGGGTCAAGGGCCTGCGGAGTGCGGCGTAGGGTGCGCCGTACGAAGGTCATCGGTCTTTCCCTCTGCGAACGGCCCGAATGGTCCGGGCCTGGTACGCACGACGCTAACCACGCACTGCCCTAGGGGCATACGATGTTGCCTATGACGCAAGATGATGGTGACCTGGACAGCCTCGTACGCAAACGGATCCGCGCTCTGCGGGTCGCCCAGGGCTGGTCACTGGAAGAACTGGCCACCCGGGCCCGGCTCAGTCAGTCCTCGCTCAGCCGCATCGAGAACGGCCAGCGCCGCCTCGCCCTGGACCAGCTCGTCACGCTCGCCCACGCCCTCGACACCACCCTGGACCAGCTCGTGGAGACCGCCTCAGACGACATCGTCACCAGCCCGATGATCGATGGCGCCCACGGGTTGATGCGCTGGCCCATCAAGGCCGATCCGGGCATGTCCGTCGTCCGTCAACGGATGACCGAGCCGCCACCGGACAATCCGGCCCGCATGCGCGCCCACCCTGGCCGCGAATGGCTCGTGGTCCTGTCCGGCACTGCGGTCCTGCTGCTCGGCCACCGGCGTTTCCGCCTCGAGACCAACCAGGCCGCCGAGTTCCCCACCATGCTGCCGCACGCCATCGGCGCCGACGGTCGCCCCTGCGAGATCCTGGGCATCTTCGACCGCGACGCCCGCCGCGGACACCAGCAGCGCGAGAAAGAGAACCCGCGACGGTGACGGCTCGTCCCACCACCACAGCGCGGCGCAGACGATCGTTCTTGCGTGTCAGGCCACTCCTTCGCCCACCGTCTTGCGTAATCGGGAAGCGATCGTGCCGTGTGCGCATGACCGTCTTAACGTCGGGGTATGACCCACGCAGCCCACCGCGCATGCCACGATGCCGGACAGGCGGAGATCCTCGACCTGGACGCGGAAGTCCTCGCGGCGCACCTCACCGAGATCACGGCCTGGCTACCTGTCGACACTCCCCCGCGCCAGATCGTGGATCTGGGCAGCGGCACCGGAGCGGGAACCTTCGCCCTCCTCGACCGCTTCCCCGAGGCGCACGTGACCGCTGTCGACTCCTCGGCCGGGCACCTCCAGCGGCTGCGGGACAAGGCGTACGGCCGAGGTGAGACGAAGCGGGTGCGGACCGTCCAGGCCAACCTCGACGAGCCCGACTGGCCCGAGCTCGGCACCCCGGACCTGGTGTGGGCCTCCGCTTCGCTGCACCACATGGCCCACCCCGACCAGGTCCTGCGCGCGGTCCACGACCTGTTGCCCCCGGGCGGCCTGTTCGCCGTCGTGGAGCTGGCCGGCTTCCCGCGATTCCTCCCCGAGAGCGCCCCGGACGACCGCCCCGGTCTGGAAGAGCGCTGCCACGCCGCCGGCGCCCGCGTCCACGCCGCGCACCTTCCCCACCGCGGCGCCGACTGGGGGCCGCTGCTCACCGCCGCCGGATTCACAGTCGAAGCTGAGCGCCGGCTGACCGTGCGGGTCAACGGCTCGAACGACAAGCGGGTCGGCGTCTACGCCCAGACCAGCCTCCAGCGCATCCGCCACAGCGTCGCCGACGCCCTCGCCCCCGAGGATCTTGCCGCACTCGACCGGCTGCTGGACACCGACAACCAGCACAGCATCCTGCGCAGCAGCGATCTCGCCGTCCGAACCGAGCGCAGCGTCTGGGCCGCCCGCCGACCGACACGGTGAGTCGACCACCGCACCCGCTGCGTGCACCACAGGCGGCGACAACGGCAGGAGCCCTGCCATAGCGACGGCAGGGCTCCTCGGACGAGCACGACTGGTCCTTCCTAACCGGTGATCACCGGCCAGGCGTAGGCCAGCAGGGCGCACGCCGCGCCGAGCAGCGCGAGCGAGACGCCCCGGGTAGGCAGGGGCAACGCGGCGAGCACGAGCAGGATGACCGCGACGACATAGAGGAACGCCTGCACCGACATGACCGTCTCCTTCGGGGGTTGGCTGACGAGCGGACGCTCTCTACCCCCGTCGCCGCAGTCGCCAAACCCCGCCTGCCTGGGCATGACGACGGCAGGACGCACCCCGAGAGTTGCCGCTCGAACCGGAAAGTCGAACATCGACAGCCCGGCCGTGCGTCGATCGGTTGACTCTCCTTCGTACCGCAGCGGGAGCCGGATCTCCCGCCTGAGCAGGATGTGACCAGGGTCGGACCCGGTGAGTATGTCTGTATGTCACGTACATTTCGGACACTGAAGATCGTGGCGTCCAGCGTGGCGCTGGCAACCGCGATCGCTGTCGTACCCGCCTCCGCCGCAGCTCAGCCGCGTCCGCCAGCCGGGCCAACCGCCGGCGGGCTGGACCGCGCCGAACTGCGCAACGCACTCGCCGCGGTACCCGAAGCCGGCGCCCCAGGCGTCCTGGTCGCCGTGCGCGATGGCCGGCGCGACTGGCGTGACGCCGCCGGCCAGGCGTTCCTGACCAGACCTCGACCGATGCAGCCGCAACTGCGGCACCGGATCGGCAGCATCACCAAGACCTTCGTCGCCACCACCGTGCTCCAACTCGTTGACGAGGACCGGTTGGGCCTCGACGACCCGATCGGGCAGTGGCTGCCCGACGTCGTGCCGGGTGAGCTCGGCGACCAGGTCACCGTCCGGATGCTGCTGAACCACACCAGCGGCATCGGCAACTACACCAACGCCCTGCTCGACTCGTACGCGGCGATCAACCAGATGCAGGTCACCACGTACGCCCCGGCGGACCTGGTCGCCATCGGCCTGGCCATGCCCCCGACAAACGCTCCCGGCGCCCGGTTCAGCTACTCGAACACCAACTACGTCCTGGCCGGCCTGCTGATCGAAAAGATCACCGGCAAGGATGCGGCGGCCGAGGTGCAGCGGCGCATCCTGCGGCCGCTGAAACTCACCGGAACGTCCTTCCCCGGCGCCGACCCGAGGATCCGCGGCCCGCACAGCGGTGCCTACTTCGCCCCGTTCGGCGTACGCGACCTCAGCGAGTTCAACATGAGCTGGGCATGGACGGCCGGCGAGATGATCGCCACCACGGCAGACCTGAACACCTTCTTCCGGGCGCTGCTCGGCGGTGACCTGCTCAGCCCGACCACCCTCGACGAGATGCTCACCGGGGTGCCGATGCTGCCGGAGCAACCCGAAGCCGGCAGCTACGGGCTCGGCATCTACTCACTGCCCACGCCGTGCGGCGAGTTCTGGGGGCATGACGGCGCGGTCATCGGTCACCTGACGTACTCGATGCACAGCCGCGACGGCACCCGCCAGGTGTCCTCCGGGATCAACCTCAGCCACTACCAGATCGGCCTGCCCGATCCACACCCGATCGACATTGCCTGGTACACGTTGCTGCAAACCGCGATCTGCCCGACCGACGAGGCGAGCCGACGATCGGCAGTGACCGATCCGCTGCTGCCCAGCGTGACCCGGATGCCGGGCAATGACGACGCGGCGGTGGCGGCGCTCTGACCCGACTCCGCGGTGATCCCCTGACGGCCTGTTGATCCCGTCAGGGGATCACGCCGTTCCACCACCCGCCGACCAGTCGGGATGGCGGCGGCAGGAAGTGAGGTGAGCCACGCCAGTCACACCTGGGGCTCTGCCGGTGTCTCGGGGGTTGAACCGTCCGCGAAGGGAGTCAGACATGGCAGGGAACACCAGGGTGGTAGTGGTCGGCGGCGGATTTGCCGGCGTGATGGCGGCCAATCGCCTGATGCAGCGCGACGACGTCACCGTGACCGTGGTGAATCCGCGGCCGGACTTCGTCATCCGGCTCCGGCTGCACCACGTGGTCGCCGGTGTCCACGATGCGGTCGTGCCCTACCGGCAGGTGCTGGCCGAAGACGTGCGGCTGATCCAGGACACCGTCACCGCAATCGACGCGGCTCAGCGCAGTGTGACTCTGCTGGGGGCCGGCACACTCGGCTACGACTACCTCGTCTACGCGGCGGGCAGCGCGAGCGCCGAATCACGCGTTCCCGGCGCGGCCGAGTTCGCCTACCCGATGGCCACCCTCGAGGCAGCGCAGCGGCTGCGCTCGATCCTCGACGACCAGGGCCCCGCGACTCCGGTGACGGTCGTGGGCGCCGGGCCGACCGGCATCGAGACCGCCGCCGAGTTGGCCGAGCGGGGGCACCGGGTCAGTCTGGTCTGCGGGGGTACGCTCGGCGCGTACCTGCACCCACGGGCCCGACGCGCCGCCGCCAGGTCACTCACCAGGATCGGCGTGGACGTCCTGGCCGGTCCCGGCACCGAGGTCACCGAGGTCACGCGGGACGCCGTGCGGCTCGGTGACGGTCGTACGCTGCCGAGCACGATCACCATCTGGACCGCAGGCTTCGGGGTGCCGGATCTGGCCACGCGCAGCGGGTTGCGGACCGACGCCCTCGGGCGCCTGATCACCGACGAGACGCTGACCAGCGTCGACGACGAACGCATCGTCGCGGCCGGGGACTCGGCGGCGCCGTCGGGCGTGCCGTACCGAATGAGCGCGTACACGGCGAGTTGCCTCGGCGCGCACGCCGCGGACACGGTGCTACGGCGCATCGCGGGTACGCCCGCCGAGCCGACGAGTGTCTTCTTCGGTGCCATGTGTGTCGGCTTGGGCACCCGTGCCGGCATCTACCAATTGGCGGGCCGGGACGACACCGCGAACAGGATGTACGTCGGCGGCCGCTTCGGCGCGAAACTGAAGGCTCTCACCTACCGGTTCGCCGTTGCCCACCTCACGAACGAGGCCCGCAAGCCCGGATCGCACCGGTGGCTCAGCAACAACAAGCGCCGCCAACTGGTGGAGGCGGAATCGGGCCCGGCACGGGCTGCCGCCGAACGCTCGGCGTAGCGCGACGAGGTCTGCCCGGTCGCTAACGGGGGCGGCCGGGCAACGCGATCTCGAAGTGGACGGTCTGGTAAATGTCGTCGCCGCCGTCACGCGGGTCGTGGATCGGCGTGGCCAGGCTCCGCCAGAACGGTTCGGCACCGTCGATGCGCGGATCCGTGTGCAGGTAGAGCGCCTGGTAATGCGGTTGCCGGGTGACGAAGTCGATGGCGAGGCCGACGAGTGCCCGGGCGAGGCCGTAGCGTCGGTGTTCCGGCCGGACGTAGACCCGGAACAGCTGTGCGGTGGTCTCGTCCGGGTAGCGCTGGGCGAGGAAACGCGGGTGTGGTGGGCTCTTGGGCCCACCGGCCCGCACCCCGGTGGTGCCGACGACCTCGTCGCCCTTGGTCGCGACGAACAGGGCGTGGTGCTGCGGCGTGAGGTAGGTGCCGTCGAGGTCGATGACGTCCCGGTGCCAGTCGGGCCGGTAGCCGTAGCCGAAGTCGCGGTAGAAGCTGTCGAGCATGACGCCGCGCGCTCCGTCGAGGTGCCGTTGGTCGGCCGGCTGGACGTCGTACGGGCCGACGTTGCGTCGGTACTGCTGCATGGTGCCTCCGGTCATGGGTTCGACGGTGCCGCGGCGGTCGCCGGGTCGATGTGCAGAAGCGCGCGGGTCAGCGGGTGGTGTGCGTGGTTGAGCAGGGCGTCGGCCGGTCCGCTGTCGACGACGGTTCCGTCGTCGAGAACGGCGATGTGGTCGGCGAGGTGGGCCACGACGTCGCGGTCGTGGCTGATCATGACCACGGTCAGTCCGAGAGTGCGTCGCAGCTCGTCGAGAAGCGTGAGGATGCCGTGCCGGGTGACGCTGTCGAGTCCGGCGGTCGTCTCGTCGCAGATGAGGACGCGGGGCTCGCTGGCGAGAGCACGAGCGAGCGCCGCGCGGTGCAGTTCGCCGCCGGAGAGCCGGTCGGGACGTTGGATCACGGTGTGTTCGGCGAGACCCACCCGTTCGAGCAGGTGCAGGGCGGTGTGACGGGCCTGGTCCGGCGTGGCGTCCCGCAGCCGGCGCGCGGGCCCGGCGATCTGGTCGAGGACCGGCCGGTAGGGGTTGAAGCTGGCACGGGCGTCCTGGAACACGTACTGGACCGCCCCGAGTTCGTGGGGCTGGCGCTGGTCGAGCTGCGCCGCGAGGCGGTGCTCGGCGAGGATCACCTGGCCGGTGCGGGCGGGGTGCAGGCCGGCGATGCAGCGGGCGAGCGTGGTCTTGCCACTGCCGGACCGGCCGACCACCGCCAGGCACTGCCCGGCGGGGACGGACACGCTGACGTCACGGAGCACGTCGCGGTGTCGACCACCGTCGCGGTGGGCGGCGCTCAGGCCGGTGACGCGCAGCAGCGGCCGGTCCTCGCCGACCACCGCCGGTGGCCCGGCCGGTGGCGTCGCGAGCAGTTGCTGGGTGTGCCGGTGCTGCGGCACGGCGAGCACCTCGGCGGCCGGACCGGATTCGACGGCGGCACCTCGGTGCAGCACGAGGATCCGGTCGGCGACGGCTCGTACCAGGTGCAGATCGTGGCTGAGCAGGATGACGGCGATACCGTCGCGGGCGAGTTTCGTCAGTTCCCGGGCGACGGCGTTGCGGGTGATCGCGTCCTGGCCGGTGGTGGGTTCGTCGGCGATGAGCAGCACGGCGTGGGCCAGCAGGGCGTGGGCGATGACGAGGCGTTGTTGCTGACCGCCGGAAAGCTGGTGTGGGAAGCGGCGCAGGAACCGGCGATCGGTCGGCAGGCTGACGTGTTCGAGGGTCGCCGTCACCGCGCTCCGATGGGCGCTGCGGCTGTCTTCGGGTGTCTGGTGCCGGGCAATCTCATGGAGCACCGCGCCGATGCGGCGTACGGGGTTGAGTGCGGTGCCGGGTTGCTGGGGCACGTAGCCGACGGTGCCGGGCCTGGGCGGGCTGACGGTCGTGACCGGCTGGCCAGCCAGGGTGATGCTGCCGGTGAGAGTGACGCCGGGGGCTACCTCGCCGAGCAGGGCCCGGGCGGTGGTGGTCTTGCCGCTGCCGGATGCGCCGATCACGGCGAGGATCTCGCCAGCCGGCAGGCTGAACGAGACGCCGTCGACCAACGTCCGGTCGACGGCCAGGGCCGTCAGCTCCCGCACCTGAAGGAGGGCGTTCTGCGCGTGCGGGCGGTCGCCGGTCGTGGCTGGTACGGGCGGTGGTGCGGGGCTGGGCACGGCAGGGGTGACCAGCATCCGGTCGGTGACCAGGTTGAGACCGACGGCCAGGCAGATGATCAGCGCGGCCGGCACGGCGACGGCCCAGGGTTGGAGGAAGAGGCCGGTGCGATTGCGGTCCACCATGACGGCCCAGTCCGCGGCGTCGGGTGCCACGCCGATGCCCAGGAAACTCGCGGTGGCCACCAGGTAGATGGCGCCGATGAACCGGACCCCGGCGTCGGCCAGCAGGATCCGCCGGATGCCGGTACCGATGTAGCCGGGACCGCGCCGCCACCAGGTCTCCCGGTAGAGGCGCATCGCCTCCATGGCCGTCCCGTGGGCCAGCGGCAGCGCGGCGGCCCGGGTGATCCGGGCGATCTCCGGCAGCCCGATCAGCGCGACGATCCCGACCAGGGTGAGGGGCCCGGGCGGCGCGGTGGCGGCCAGCAGGATCAGCAGCAGCAGCGACGGCACCGCCAGCATCAGGTCGAGGGGGCGCATGAGCAGCTCGTCGACCCATCGGCGGCGGGTGGCGGCGGCCAGCAGCCCGACCGGCACACCGACGAGGTACGCCAGCAGCGTCGCGCAGACGGCGACCACGACGACGGACCGGCCGCCGAGCAGGACCTGCTGCCCCACGTCGCGGCCGACAAAGTCGGTGCCCAGCGGACCGTCGCCGGAGAACGGGAACGTGCGGTCGCCCGCCTCGCCGGCCAGCAGCGGGCCGAACACGGCCAGCGCGAGCGGCACCGCGAGCAGCAGTGCCCCGGTGAGGGTGCGCAGCCGCCTCACCGGACAGCCCCGATCCGGGGTGCGAGGCGGAACGCCACCAGGTCGGCGGCCAGGTTCACCACCACGGTGGTGACGGCTACCAGGACGCACAACGCCTGCACGGTCGGGATGTCCCGGGTGGACACGGCGTCGACCAGGGCGGTGCCGAGGCCGGGGATGACGAACACCGCCTCGACGACGATGACGCCGCCGAGCAGCCAGTCGGTGGTGCGGGCGAGTTGCTGCACCACGGGTGCCAACGCACCAGGCAGGGCGTGGCGAAGCCAGAGCCGGCTGCCGGTGATGCCGAGCCGTCGGGCATGGCGCACGTGCTCGCCGCGCAGGGCGTCGAGCATGCCGGCGCGGGTGAGCCGGCTGATGGTGCAGATCGGCCGAGCGAGCAGCACCAGCAGCGGCAGCACGAGCACGGACGGCCGGGCGAGCAGGTCCGCGCCGAACGCGGTGGGCGGCAGCCAACCGAGTTGGACGCCGAAGACGGCGATGAGCAGGATCGCCAGGGCGAATTCGGGTACCGCGTACAGCGCGACCGACACCGCCGACACCATCCGGTCCAGTCGTCCCCCTTCCCGGCGGGCCGCCAGCATGCCCAACGCGATGGCAAGCGGTACCAGCACGAGGAGCGTCACCGCCGCCAACAGCAGAGTGGCCGCCGCGCTGTCGGCGAGGCGTTCGACGATCGGCCGCTGCGAGATCAGCGAGACGCCGAGGTCGCCGCGGATCAGGTCGGTCAGCCAGTCGAGGTAGCGCTGCCAGGCCGGTCGGTCGAGGTCCAGTTGTGCCCGGATCGCGGCGATGCGTGCCGGGTCGGGCTGGTCGCCGGCGATCACCACGGCGGCGTCACCGGGCAACGCCTCGGTGAGCACGAACACGATTGTGGTGATCCCGGCGACCTGCCCGAGGCCGAGCAGCAGCCGACCGGCCGCGTAGCGGGGCAGACTCACCCCAGCCAGACCTTGTCGAAACGGGCCCAGTCGAGGGTGTTGGCCGGGGCGTCGGAGGAGACCCCACCGACGCGAGGCGCGGTGGCGACGAGGAAGTCCGCGAAACCCCAGATCAGGAATCCGCCCTCGGCGTGCAGGGTGCGCTGCATGTCGCCGTACGCCTGCCGGCGGGTCGCTTCATCGGCGCTGGAGATGGCCTTGGCGTAGAGGGTGTCGAACTCGGGGCGGGCCCATCTGGTGGCGTTGGTGGTGGAGTTGGTCAGCAGCCGCTGCGAGATGTGCGTTTCGATCGGCATGGCACCGGAGCGGTACGAGGCCAGCACACCGGAGTTGAGGATGTCCTTCCAGTAGGTGTCCTTGTTGCCCATCGCCGTTTCGATGACGAGCCCGGCCTGCTTGGCCTGTTCGGCGAAAACGCTGGCGGCCTCGACGAAACCGCTGGCCACCGACGCGGTGTCGAGCGGGATCCGCAGCCCCTTGGCACCGGCCTTGTCGATGAGGAACCGGGCCCGGTCGAGGTCGCGGGTGCGCTGGGCGATGTCGTCGGCGTAGTACTGGTAGCCCTTGCCGAACAGGTCGTTGCCGACCTGACCGGAACCGGCCAGGACAGTGTCGACCAACTGCTGGCGGTCGGTGAGCAGGAACATGGCCTCGCGCAGGTCGCGGTTGTCGAACGGTGGCCGGTCGACCTTCATGGCGAACGACTGCATGGTGCTGTTCGGCATCCGGGTGACGGTCATCCGGCCGCCGTCGGCGTGGGTACGGGCGGTGGTGGGGGTGATGTCGTGCGCGTAGTCGACCTGGCCGGCGAGGAGGGCGTTGACTCGGGCCGACTCCTCGTTGCTGATCAGATACTCCAGCTCGTCGAGGTGCGCGGCGCCCTCCCAGTAGCCGTCGTACCGCTTGAGCAGCAGCGACCGGCCGGGTTGCCAGGAGTCGAAGGTGAACGGCCCGGAACCGACGGGCCGCTCGAAGCTGTCGGCGCCCTCGGGGACGATGTACGCGCCGAACGCGGCCAGGGCGTTGGGGAACTCCGCGAAGGGCTGCTTGAGGGCAAACTCCAGGGTGCGGTCGTCGACGGCCCGGCTGTTGGGCAGGTCGAGCAGGCCGAGGCTGGCCTTGGCGCGGAACGCCCGCTTCGGGTCGGTGATCCTGGTGTAGCTGTAGAGCACGTCGGCGGAGCGGACCGGCCTGCCGTCGTGGAAGGTGGCCTGGCGCAGGGTGATCCGCCAGCGGGTGAGGTCGCCGCTGGGCTCCCAGCGTTCGGCGAGGCGGGGCTGGATGGAGACGTCCGGGCCGTAGTCGGCGAGCTTGTCGAACATCGCCTTGGCGCGCGATGCCTCGTTGAACAGGTTCGCCAGGTGCGGGTCCAACGTCTCGTTGACACCACCGCCGGCGAACGCCACCCGCAGCCGGCCGCCGCGCTGGGGCTGCCCGGACGAGGTGGTGGCCGGGTCCTGACCCGGGCCGCAGCCGGTGAGCAGGGCGGCGGAGACGGCGGCGGCGCCGCCGAGCAGGCCACGGCGAGATACTCGCGGCGCGGTGACGGGAGGGTGAATCATGGGGATGTCCTTTCGATACGCAGGTGCGAGTTACGCCGCCTCGTTGCGGCGGCGGGCGACCAGGTGCAGACGGTCGCCGGACAGGGCGTCAGACGGCGCGGCCGCCGGATGCCAGGGCGGGTCGGTCCGTGGCCCGGGGGTGTCGAACAGGGCCACCACGTCGAACCCGGCGGTGTCGAGCAGGTGCCGCAGTTCGGCGGGGAACAGCAGCCGCCACGCCGAGGTCTGTACCAGCGGTTGCGGGCAGTTCGGCCAGGTCCAGACGCGCTCCCGGCGCAGCAACTGCTCGCGGTGGTCGATCCACAGCCGCGTCGCGGAGGTGTACGTGACGTCACGCCAGGTCACGCTGCGGGTGCGGGCACCGTCGAGGAGTTCGGTGCTGCCGAGGAAGAAGGCGCCGTTGCGCATCTCCGCCACCAGCAGCCCACCGGGCCGCAGGTGCCGGCGGCAGCGCTGCAGGAACGCGGTCAGGTCGGCGTTGTGGTGGCAGTACAGCAACGCGCTGTCCAGGCAGGTGATCACGTCGAAGTCACCGGTCAGGTCGAAGGTGCGCAGGTCGGCGTGCACGAACCGGACTCCGGGATGGCGGCGCTGCGCGTAGGTCAACATCGGCACCGAAATGTCCAACCCGGTGGCGGTGTAACCGAGGGTGGCGAGGTGCCCGGCGTCGCGACCGGTGCCACAACCGACGTCGAGCAGCCGGGGCGCGGCGACGGCGCGGTCGGCGAATCGGCGCACGAGGTCGTCGACGAACCGGGCGGCGATGTGGCCCGGGTCGGGAAACTGTTGTTCGTACAGCTCCGGGTTGTCGGTGAGCAGGTTCTCTCCGCTCATGACACGCCCGCCGACGCCGCCGCCGGTATCGCCGGTGCCGGGGTGAGCAGGCCGCCACGGCGCAGCAGCCACACCGCGCCTGCCGATGCCAGCCCGACACCGGCGGTGAGCAGCCACGCCGCCGCGGGCACACCGGCGCCTCCGGAGCCGCCCACCGCCGCGCCGACGGCGGCGGTGCAGCCGGCGGCGAGAATCCCGGACACCAGGTAGAACAGGCCGAAATAGGTGCCGGTCAGTCCCGGCCCGGCGAAGGTGGGGATCAGCTCCAGAACGAAGGGCTGGGTGATCATCACCCCGACGGTGAGCAGGACGGCAGCGGCCAGTACGGGCAGCAGCCGCAGCGCCGGAGGCGCCGGCTCCACCCGCAGCAGCGGCAGCAGGAAGCCGGCTCCCATCACGGCCATGCCTGCGGTGATGCTCGTACCGCGGCTGACCCGGCGATGTAGCCAGCCGGTCAGGGGCAGTTGCAGGGTGAGCGTCACGACGGTGGAGACGACGAACAGCACCGCGACCGCGACCGGCTGCCCGGTGACGTGTTCCGCCTGCACCGGCAGGATCAGATACAACTGGGTCTGCAACGCGAACATGCCGGCCAGCGCCACGCTGAAGGCCAGGAACCGGCGGTCGGCGATGCCGGTGCGCCAGTCCTGCCAGACGGTGGCCGCGCTGGACGTCACCGGTTGGGCGGGCAGCCAGACCGCCTGCGCCACGGTGAGCGCGGCGAACACCGCCGCGGCGGTCAACGCGGCGACCCGGAAGTCGACAAGCAGCAGTGCCGAGCCCAGCAGTGGGCCGAGCAGCGCGCCCGCGCTGGCGAACACGTTGAACAACGCAAACGCCTCGGCGCGCCGGTCGGCGGCGGCCTGCGCCACATAGGTGCGCACCGCCGGGTTGAACAGCGCCCCGGCCAGCCCGGACAGGATCGACGCGGCAAGCAGCAGCGGCAACGAGGTGCTGAGGGCGAACAGTCCGAAGCCGACGGCGCGCAGGGCGCAGCCGGCGATGATGACGCCGCGGGCACCGAGCCGGTCGGCGGCCGAGCCGCCCAGCAGGAACAGGCCCTGCTGGCTGAGGTTCCGCACGCCGAGCACGACGCCGATCACGGCGGCGGACAGGCCGACGTCGTCGGCCAGATAGCCGGCGAGGTAGGGCAGCAGCAGGTAGAAGCCGATGTTGACGCCGAGTTGGTTGACCACCAGCAGTCGGATCGGCAGCGGAAAGCTGCGCAGTGCGGCCCACGTGCTCATCGGGCCGCCCGCACGCCGAGACCGGGTTCGTCGGTCAGCCGCAGGACACCGTCGTGGCCGCCGATACCGGTCCACGGATCGTCGGCGAGCAGCAGGTGCCCGTCCAGGTCGATCCAGCGGGCATCGCCGGTGAGGTGCACCGCTGGTGCGATCCCCAGCGAGCTGGCCACCAGGCAGCCCAGCATCAGGTCCATGCCGTACGCGCGGGCGGTGGCCGCGATCTGCTGTGCGGCGTGGATGCCGCCACACTTCGCGAGTTTGATGTTGATGCCGGCGACCGTGCCCGCGAGCGCGTCGAGGTGCGCCACCGTGGCGGCGTCCTCGTCGGCGATGACCGGCACCTCGGTGCGCGCGCTGATCCAGGCGAGCAGCTGCGGTGTTCCGGGCGCGATGGGTTGTTCGACGGCGTCGATGCGGTACGGGCGCATCGTGTCGAGTAGCCGCACGGTCTGCTCGGCTGTCCAGGCGCCGTTCGGGTCGAGCAGGAGCCGGGCCTGCGGCGCGGCAACGCGTACGGCGGCGATGCGGGCCAGGTCAGCGGCGTCGCCGCACTTGACCTTGACGAACTGGAAGCCGCGCCGCCCGAGCGCCCGAGCGGTGGTGGCCGCGTCCCCGGGGGCGACCAGGCCGATGGTGTGAGCCGTGGGCACCGGGGCGAAATCCGGCCGGCCGAGCCACCGATGCACCGGCATCCCGGCGCGCCGGCCCACCAGATCGTGGACGGCGGCGTCCAGGGCCGCCAGCACTCCGGCGGGCAGCTCAGCGGCGAGCGCGGGCAGGTCCGCCACCAGCGTCTCGGGTTCGCCGTAGCCGCGCACCCGGTCCCTGAGCCCGGCGAGCAGGTCGAGGATGGCGGCCAGGTCGAGGCCGTAGTAGACGCTCGTGACGACCTCGCCGTGGCCGGTGAAGCCGTCGTGGGACAGCTCGACCTGCACGGCGTCGCGGCCCGGCATCGTCGAGCGGGAGATCCGCAGCGGCTCGCGGAGCCGCAGCGGGTAGCTGCGCCAGCCGAGCCTCATGCCGGCACCGCCAGGCGGCGCAGCGGGTCGCGGACGGTCCGGCAGCGACTCCACCGGGTGACCTCGACGGCGTCCGGGTACGGAATCTCGATCGGGTGGCCCGGTGCGGGGGCGAACAGCCCGTGGGCGGCGCAGAACGCGTCGTCGAAGATCGAGTCGAGGTAGCGGTGCGGACCGTCCGGGAAGATCGTGACCACCCGCGCGCCGGGCTGCATGCGGCTGATCCACGCGGCGACCCGGGCCACGGCGCCGGTGCTCCAACCGCCGGTGACGAACGCCGAGCGTGCCAGCCGGCGGCAGGCGTCCACCGCCTCCACCGGGCCGATCCAGTGCACCTCGTCGAAGGCGGTGTAGTCGACATTGCGGGGGAAGATGCTGCTGCCCAGACCGCGCATCAGCCGTGGCCGCGCGGGCTGACCGAAGATCGTCGAGCCGACGGTGTCGACGCCGACGAGCCGCATCCGGGGCCAGTGCCGCCGCAACGCCCGGGCCAGGCCGGCGCTGTGCCCGCCGGTGCCGACGCTGCACACCAGCACGTCGACGGCCTCGACCTGCCCGGTCAGCTCGGCGGCGAGAGTGCGGTAACCGGCGGCGTTGTCCGGGTTGTGGTACTGATCAGGCCAGTAGGCGTCCGGGATGCGCGCCAGGATCTCGTGCAGTCGGTCCAGGCGGGCCTGCTGCCAACCGCCGACCGGGTGCGGCTGCTCGACCACCTCGACCACCGCCCCGTAGGCGGTCAGCAGCGCCCGCATCGGTCGTTCGATGTCGCGGTCCACCACGAGGATGACCGGGTGGCCCAGGGCCTGCCCGGCGAACGCCAGCCCGATCCCGAGGGTGCCGCTTGTGGACTCCACCACCGTGGCTCCCGGTCGAAGGTCACCGCGCTGCCGGGCGGCCTGGAGCATGGCCACGGCGGCGCGTGCTTTCATGCCGCCGGGGTTCAGATACTCCACCTTGGCGTGGAAGCCGCCGTGCGGGTGCGGCAGCGGGGTGTCGACGTACGCCACCGGGGAGCGCCCCAGCAGGTCCAGCAGGTGTGGTGCGCACGTTCCCGGCGCGGCGCCGGTCAGCATGGCGACCCGTCGGCGGCGCGGTAGCGGTAGACCGTCGTCGGCCCGCCGTCGAGCCAGAAGAACGGGTACGGTTCGGCGGACACGGCGCTGAGCCCGGCGCCGAGGAAGCACGGCAGGACGGCGCTGCCGGTCTGCGCGAAGGCCACCATCGGTTTGCCGGTGGCGCGGGCGTGCCGCAGCAGTGGCTCGAAGGTGCCGTTGCCCAGCGTCATTCCGGACACCAGCAGAGCGTCACAGCGTTCCAGCAGCGCGTCGGCGTCCGGCAGACACGGCTCGTCCCACTCGGTGCTGCCGCCCGCCAGATCGCAGGGCAGGTAGCCGATGCCGCGGCGGCGCAGTTGGCCGAGCAGGGAGTTGACCACGCCGACCACCAGGACCTGCTGCCCCCGGGCCACCGGCAGCAGGTCCACCACCGCGGCGGCTCTGGCGGTCGACTTGGCCAGCGAGGTGCCGGCGGGGATGGTGACCGCGTCGTCGGCAGCGTGCGCGTGCGGACGGGCCGCGGCGAGGTAGGCGTCCAGGGCCGCGACGCGGACCGCCGGCACCGGGTGGGTGAGCAGTTCCGCGACGCTGCGACCCACGCAGTCGTACGCGACGTCGTCGGTCAGTTCAGCCGGCTCAGTCGAGCAGGAACCGACGGTGGCGCCCACCCGCAGACTCAGTACGTGGTTGCGGTAGCTGCGGCCGCGTCCGGCGTGCCGGGCACCCTGCCGGGTGGTGAACGCGACGCTGACCTGCTCGGTGGCCGGATCGGGACCGAATCGGGCCGCGTTGACCGCGTCGATCAGGTCCGTCACCGACATGAACGGCTCACCGGTCTCCACCGGCGTCGGTGTCGTCACGCCAGCGCCCCGGCCAGCTCGTCGGCGTACCGCACACGCAGGCCGGCGATGAGTTCCTCAGCGCGGGCGCGGGCGCCGAGGCCGGTGGTGTCCACAGTCATGACATGGCCGAGGTAGGTGTTGTTGCTCACCGCGTCGCCGGTGCGGTGCCCAACGGGTTTCACCGCCCAGTCGACGACGTCGGGCGCTGCGGCCACCGTGGCCGAGCCGTCGATCCCGGCGACGGTCCCGGCGTGGGGCGGCAGCAGGAACGAGATGGCCGCGCTACGCACGCCCGTGTCGGTCACTGTGACGTCCGGTTGTTCACCGAGGGCGAGCTGCGCGTACACCATGGGCAGATCCACCCCGGTCGCCCGCCGCACCAACTCGGTGATCTGGTTGCCCGCCGGGCGTGGGTTGATCTCCACCACCCGCGGCCCGGCGGCCGTCAACCGCAGCTCGGTGTGCGCCACTCCCCGGTCGAACCCGACCGCGGCGAGGGCGGCGACCGCCGTGTCGCCCACCGCGGTGACCGTCGCGGCGTCGAGCGCGGCGGGGAACATGTGCCCCGTCTCGACGAACCACGGCTCGCCGGCCAGGCTCTTGTCCGTCACACCGAGCACCGTCGTCGTGCCGTCGATGGTGACGGTCTCGACGCTGACCTCCGGCCCGACCAGCACCTCTTCCAGCAGCACCTGTGGTGCGCGCTGCTGGCCACGGGCGTTGACCGGGAACGCGTCGAGGGCGTCGAAGGCCTCGCGCAGTTCGGTCCGGTCGGCCACCAGCCGGACGAACATTCCGGCGCACAGGTCGACCGGCTTGATCACCAGCGGGAAGCCCAGCGTACGCGCGTCGGCCTCGGCACCCGGCCAGTCCTCGGTGATCGCGAAACCCGGGCCGGGCAGGCCGGCCGCCTGCATCCGTTGCCGCGCCAGGTCCTTGCGGCAGGCGTACTCGACGGCTTGCGGCCGGGCACCCGGCAGACCCAGGTGTGCGGCCAGCCGGGCGACGGTGCCGAGGTAGTAGTCGCAGGAGGTGATGACACCGTCGAAGCGCAGTACCTCGTGCAGCCGCTGGACCTGGGGCAGCAGCAGGTCCAGGTCGTTGGTCTCGGCGGTGATCACATTGTCCGCGGTGAGCAGCGGGTGCACCCCGTCGCCGCTGCCCCGGCCCAGGTAGTGGTGCAGGTTCCTGGTCAGGAAGGTGAACCGATGTCCGGCTTCCCGGATCGCCCGGGGCAGCAGGGTGCTCATCGCACCCACCCAGCTCTCGACCACCAGCACATGTCCCACCGCGCACTCCCGATGTTCAGGGGATCCCCGACCACCAGACGATAACGGTTGTCATTTGCGATGGCTAGCCGGGGTCTCCTCGGTCACCACCGCGAACCCACCCGCCGCGACCGGTGCCGTGGTCACGTGCCGTGGTACGCGGCTCGCATCAGCTCCTGCATGTCGTCGAGCATGGGCATCCGCGGGTTGGCCGGAGCGCACTGGTCCTCGTACGCGTTGAGGGCCTGTTGCGGCAACGCGGCGAGGAAAGCCTCCTCGTCGACGCCGACGGCCTGGAAGGACGGCTCGATGCCGACGGCGTCGCGCAGCCGCTCCACCGCGGCGGCGTACGACTCGACCCCCTCCTGCGCGGTGGCCGCCGGCAGGCCCAGCATCCGGGCGATGTCCTGGAACCGCTCCGGCGCCCGGTAGTCCTCGTACCTGGGCCATCCGGTCAGCTTGGTCGGTGTGGTGCCGTTGTAGCGGATGACGTGCGGCATCAGGATCGCGTTGGTGCGTCCGTGCGCCACGTGGAAGGTGGCACCCAGGGTGTGCGACATGGCGTGCACGATGCCCAGGAAGGCGCTGCCGAAGGCCATGCCGGCGATGGTTCCCGCGTTGTGCATCTTCTCCCGGGCCTCGGCGTCGGCCGCGCCGTTGCGCACCGCGCGCTCCAGGTAGGTGAAGATCAGCTTGATGGCCTGCAACGCGAGACCGTCGGTGAAGTCGTTGGCGTAGACCGAGACGTACGACTCAGTGGCGTGGGTCAGCGCGTCGAAGCCGCTGTCCGCCGTGATGGTGGGCGGCAGGTCGGCGGCGAGCACCGGGTCGACGATGGCCACGCTCGGCGTCAGGGCGTAGTCGGCGAGGGGAAACTTCTTGCCGGTGGCGGTGTCGGTGATGACCGCGAACGGCGTCACCTCGGCGCCCGTGCCGGAGGTGGTGGGGATGCAGACCAGCCGGGCCCGCTCCCCCAGCGTCGGGAACTTGAAGGCCCGTTTGCGGATGTCGAAGAACTTCTCCCGCATGTCGGCGAAGACCACCTCCGGGTGCTCGTAGCGCAGCCACATCACCTTGGCGGCGTCCATCGCCGAGCCGCCGCCCAACGCGACGATCGTGTCGGGTCGGAAGGACCGCATCAGCTCCGCGCCCCGGTCGACCGTGCCGACGCTCGGCTCCGGTTCGACATCGTCGATGATTTGCAACGCCACCCGCTCGGGCCGCCGCTGCAGGACGGTGATCAGCCGGTCGACGTACCCCAGCCGGGTCATGGTGTGGTCGGTGACCACCGTGACCCGGTGCACGTCGGGCAGGTCGGCCAGGTAGCGGATCGCGTTCGGCTCGAAGTAGATCTTCGGTGGAACCTTGAACCACTGCAGGTTGTTGTTCCGACGGCCGACCCGCTTGACGTTGAGCAGGTCGACCGCGGTGACGTTGTTCGACACCGAGTTTCGTCCGTAGCTGCCGCAGCCCAGCGTCAACGACGGCAGGAACGCGTTGTACATGTCGCCGATGCCGCCCTGCGACGCGGGAGCGTTCCAGATGATGCGCACCGCCTTGACCCGCCGCCCGTACTCCTCCACGAGGTGCGCGTCCTCGGTGTGGATGACCGCGCTGTGCCCGAGGCCGTTCAGCTCGACCATCTGCTCGGCGTGCCGGATGCCGTCCTCGGTGGACTCGGCGCGCAGCACCGCCAGGACGGGGCAGAGCTTCTCCCGGGTGAGTGGTTCGGCCGGGCCGACCCGGTCCACCTCCACCAGGATCACCGACGTGTCGGCCGGCACCGTCAGGCCGGCGCGCTCGGCGATCCACACCGCGCTCTGGCCGACGACCTCCGGGTTGAGCCGCGCACCCGCGCAATCGGTGCCACCGGCGGCGGCCCCGAAGATCAGCTCCTCGATCCGGCGCTTCTCGTCGGGGGCGGCCAGATAGGCGTGCAGTCGCTGGAACTCGGCCATCGCCGCCGGATACACCTCGGCATCGATGATCACCGCCTGCTCGGAGGCGCAGATCATGCCGTTGTCGAACGACTTCGACAGCACGATGTCATGCACCGCCCGGCGCAGCTTCGCACCGCGATGGACGTACGCCGGCACGTTGCCGGCACCCACGCCAAGGGCCGGCTTTCCGGACGAGTACGCCGCCCGCACCATCCCGTTGCCACCGGTGGCCAGGATCGTGGCGACCCCGGGGTGCTTCATCAGCGCGCCGGTGGCCTCCACGGAAGGCTGCTCGATCCACTGGATGCAGTGCTCGGGTGCGCCCGCCGCGACGGCGGCGTCCCGGACCACCCGGGCCGCCTCGACACTGCACCGCTGGGCGGCCGGATGAAAGGCGAAGATCATCGGGTTGCGGGTCTTCAGCCCGAGCAGCGCCTTGAAGATGGTCGTCGACGTGGGATTGGTGACCGGAGTGACGGCGCAGACCACGCCGACCGGCTCGGCGATCTCGACGATGCCGTTGATCTCGTCACGGGAGATGACCCCGACCGTCCTCAGGGCCGCCATGTGATTGGTGACGTGCTCACACGCGAAGATGTTCTTGACCGCCTTGTCCTCGAAAACGCCCCGGCCGGTCTCGGTCACCGCCATCCGAGCCAGCTCGGCGTGCCGGCTCAGCGCCGCCACAGAGGCCTTCGCCACAATCCGGTCGACGCGCTCCTGGTCGAACGCGGCGTAGTCGTCGAGCGCCTTGAGTCCATTGCCGACCAGGGTGTCGATGGCGGTCCCGGGCGTGCTGGCCGCCCCGCGCTGCGGCGGCGGGGCCGAGGTTGGCAGGAGGCTCGTCGCGGTGGCGGCGGTCATGCGGATCACTCCGATCGTCGATGCCGGTCACGTCGTCCGGTCACACCCTGATCGTCGCCGCCGCACCGGGGCCCACGCCGGTGTCCAGCGGCCCGGACCGCCCGGGCCTTTCGCCCCTGACCGCCCGGCCACCCCCGCGAGAGGCTCGAAGAGAGCTTCCAGGAGGAGACATGGCCCAGCAGCACAGCCCGGCGGCCCGGTCCGAGCAGCGCCCGACGGCGCGGCCCGACCCGTGGCGCGGCTTCCACGGCGACGCCTGGCGCGACACCGTCGACGTCGCCGCGTTCGTCCGCGACAACGTCACCCCGTACCACGGGGACGCCCGGTTCCTCGCCGGCCCGACCGCTCGCACCACACAACTGTGGGACCGACTGCGTGACCTGTTCATCGCCGAACGGGAGCGCGGGATCTACGACGTGGACCCGCACACCCCCGCCACGATCACCTCGCACGCGCCCGGCTGGATCGACCGGGATCACGAGCTGATCGTCGGGCTGCAGACCGACGCGCCGCTGCGCCGGGCGATCATGCCCAACGGTGGGCTCCGGATGGTGGAGAACGGGCTCGCCGCGTACGGCTTCGAGCTGGACCCGCAGGTGCGCCGCGTCTTCACCACGTACCGCAAGACCCACAACGCCGGGGTCTTCGACGCCTACCCCAACGACGTGCTGGCGGCGCGGCGCTCGCACATCGTCACCGGACTGCCCGACGCCTACGGTCGCGGCCGGATCATCGGTGACTACCGGCGGATCGCGCTCTACGGCGTCGACCGCCTCGTCGCCGAACGCCAGGCGATCAAGGCGTCCCTGGACGACCGTCCCTGCTCCGAGGACGTCATCCGCGACCGTGAGGAGCTGGCCGAGCAGATCCGCGCCCTCGGCGAACTCAAGGAGATGGCCGCCGGTTACGGCTGCGACATCAGCGCACCCGCCGCCACCGGCCGCGAGGCGGTCCAGTGGCTCTACTTCGCCTACCTGGCCGCCACCAAGGAACAGAACGGCGCCGCCATGTCGCTGGGTCGCACGTCGACCTTCATCGACGTGTACCTGGACCGCGACCTCGCCGAGGGCCGGCTCACCGAGTCCGCCGCCCAGGAGCTGATCGACGACTTCGTGATCAAGCTGCGGATCATCCGCTTCCTGCGTACCCCCGAGTACGACGAGCTGTTCTCCGGCGACCCCACCTGGGTCACCGAGGCCATCGGTGGGGTCGGCACGGACGGTAGGCCGCTGGTGACCCGCACCAGCTTCCGGTACCTGCAGACGCTGTACAACCTCGGTCCGGCACCCGAGCCGAACCTGACCGTCCTCTGGTCGGCCGACCTGCCCACCGGTTTCAAACGCTTCTGCGCGCAGGTGTCGCTGGACACCAGCGCCATCCAGTACGAGAACGACGACCTGATCCGGCCGGTGTACTCCGACGACACCGCGATCGCCTGCTGCGTGTCGGCGATGCGCGTCGGCAAGGACATGCAGTACTTCGGCGCCCGCGCCAATCTCGCCAAGGCCCTGCTCTACGCGATCAACGGCGGTCGGGACGAGATCAGCGGCGCGCAGGTCGCGCCCGCCACGCCGCCCGTCACCGACGACGTGCTGGACTACGACACCGTCCTGGCCGCGTTCGACCGGACCCTCGACTGGCTCGCCCGCACCTACGTACGCGCGCTCAACGTCATCCACTACATGCACGACAAGTACGCCTACGAGCGACTGGAGATGGCGCTGCACGACCACCCGGTGCACCGCTTCCTCGCCACCGGCATCGCCGGGCTCTCCGTCGCCGTGGACAGCCTGTCGGCGATCCGGCACGCCCAGGTCAAGGTGCTGCGCGACGACACCGGCCTGGTCACCGACTACACCGTCGACGGCGACTACCCGGCCTTCGGCAACAACGACGACCGGGCCGACGCCATCGCCGTCGACCTGGTGCAGCGCTTCATGGACAAGGTACGGGCGCAGCCGACGTACCGGGGGGCCGAGCCGAGCCTGTCGGTGCTCACCATCACCTCGAACGTGGTCTACGGCAAACACACCGGCAACACCCCGGACGGTCGTCGGGCCGGCGAGCCGTTCGCGCCCGGCGCGAACCCGATGAACGGCCGGGACACGCACGGCCTCGTCGCGGCGGCGCTGTCAGTGGCGAAGCTGCCGTACGCCAGCGCCCGCGACGGCATCTCGCTCACCACCACTGTCACCCCGGACGGGCTCGGCCGCACCCGCGACGAGCAGGTCGACAATCTCGTGGGAGTGCTCGACGGTTACGCCGACGCGGGCGGCTTCCACCTCAACGTCAACGTCCTCGACCGGGCCACCCTCGAAGACGCCATGGCGCACCCGGAGCGGTACCCGCAGCTCACCATCCGGGTCTCCGGGTACGCGGTGAACTTCGTCCGGTTGACCCGCGAGCAGCAGCGCGACGTCATCTCCCGCACCTTCCACGGCCGACTGTGATGACGCCGCAGGTCTGGCCGTCGCGCCCGCCCCTCGTGCCCGCGGGTGCGGTGGTCGGGTCCGTCCACTCCTTCGACATCTCGACCGGAGTGGACGGGCCCGGTACCCGCTTCGTCGCGTTCCTCGCCGGCTGCCCGTTGCGCTGCCGCTTCTGCCACAGCCCCGACACCTGGTACCAGCGCAGCGGACGGGCCATGACCGTCGACGACCTGGTCACCGAGATCCGGCGGTACGAACGTTTCATCAAGGTCGCCGGTGGCGGCGTCACGCTCAGCGGCGGCGAGCCACTGCAACAGGCGCGGTTCACCGCGGCCGTGCTGCGCCGGTGCAGGGAGCTGGGTCTGCACACCGCCCTGGACACCAGCGGTTTCCTGGGCGACCGCGCCACCCCGGAGTTGCTCGACGCGACCGACCTGGTGCTGCTGGACATCAAGAGCTGGGATCCGGCGACCTACCGCCGGGTCACCCGGACCGGTACGGTCGCGCCGACGCTGCGCTTCGCCCGCCGCCTCGCCGAGCGGGGCACCCCGATCTGGATCCGCTTCGTCCTGGTGCCCGGCCTCACCGACGACCCGGCCAACGTGGCCGGCGTCGCCGACTTCGTCGCCACGCTGCCCACCGTGCAGCGGGTGGAGGTGTTGCCGTTCCACCGGCTCGGCGCGCACAAGTACCGCGAGTTGGGGCTGCCGTTTGCCTGTGCCGACACCGAGCCACCCACGCCCGAACTGCTCGACCGGGTCCGCGCCCAGTTCACCGACCGGGGTTTGCTGGCCCTGTGACCACTCCTTCGAGAAGGGGAGGATCCGATGTACGTCCTGGTCGTCGAGTTCGCGCTCAGGCGGCCCTGAACTGGACGGGCAGGCCGGCCACTCGCCATTCCAGGATGCCGTCGGTGGCGCACCGTGCCTGCCGGCCGTGGGCGCTGAGGAGCCGGACCGCGTCGTGAGCGAGGGCGCAGTAGGCACCGCGACAGTAGGCGACGACCTCCCGGTCTTCGGGCAGTTCGGCGAGCCTGTCCTCGAGTTCGTCAAGTGGTATGGATACCGCGCCGGGCAGATGCCCGGCGGCGTACTCCGGTGCCGGTCGCACGTCGAGGACGACGACGTCGCCGGCTTCGGCCCGGCGGAGCAGCTCGGCCAGATCGATTTGTTCGGTGTCGTCGGGACCAAGGTAGGCGCGGCGGGCCTGCTCGGTGTGCGGTCGGTGCCGCTGCGCCACGCTGCGGAGGTTCGCGAACAGGGCGGCGACGTCGTCGCCGGCCAGGGAGTACCAGATCCGGGTGCCGTCGCGGCGGGTGGCGACGAGCCCGGCTGCGAGGAGACGTTGCAGGTGCGCCGAGCAGGTGGACAGCCCGAGGTCGGCGGCGTTGGCGAGGTCCTCGACGCTGCGCGGGCCCTGGGCGAGCAGGTCGAGCAGTTCCAGGCGCTTCGGGCTGCCGAGGGCTTTGCCGACGGCGGCGAACTCGGCGAACAGCGCGTCCTTGGCGGCTCGGTCACCCATTGGTGCCTCCCTGGGGTGCTGACGAGGCCGGGATCCGGCGTCGGTGGGTCTCGTACATTCTGGCGGCGACGACCAGCCCGGACGCGGCGGTGAGGGCGGCGACGGTCCAAATCGCCGCCCGGATTCCGAAGGCGTCGGCGACGACACCGGCGAGCAGGGCGCCTACCGCGAAGCCGCCGTCGCGCCAGAGCCGGTAGACGCCGACGGAGCGGGCCCGCCACGCCGGGTGGGCGACGTCACCGATGGACGCCAGCAGCGTCGGGTAGACCATCGCGGTGCCGGCGCCGAGCAGGACCGCCGCGACCGCCCACCAGGTGAAGGCGTCGGCGAGGGCGATCAGCGCCAGGCCGAGGGCCTGGGCCCACATGCCGGCAGCGATCAACCACTTGCGCCCCCACCGGTCCGACAGCGCGCCGGTGAACAGTTGCCCGAGGCCCCAGACCGCCGGGTAGAGCGCCGCCAGGATGCCGATGCGTCCGACGGACAGACCTGCGGCGGCGAACAGCACGGGAAACAGCCCCCACGCGAGACCGTCGTTGAGGTTGTTCACCAGACCGGCCTGGCTGGCCGACGACAGCGCGGGCTCGCGGAAGCTGGTCTGGGTGAACACCTGCCGGTTGCTCAGCTCCGGATGCAGGTGATCGTGGCGGCCGTCGGCACGGGCTACGTGGTTCGCTGCCTCCAGGCGGGCGTGCCCGCGGGTTTCCCGCACCAGGAGCGTCGACAGACCCAGCCCGAGCGCCGCGTACGCGATCCCGAGCAGGAATGGTGCCGGGCGCAGCCCGTACGCCTCGGCTAGGTACCCGGTAGCGAGCGCGGTCGCGGCGACGGCCAGGTAGCCAGCGGCCTCGTTGAACCCCATCGCGAACCCACGCCGGGCCGGCCCGACCAGGTCGATCTTCATGATCACTGTGGTGGACCAGGTGAGCCCCTGGCTGACGCCGAGCAGCACGTTGGCGGCGACGACCCACCCCCAGGTCGGTGCCCAGATCAGCAGCAGCGGTACCGGGACGGCGATCAGCCAGCCCGCGACCAGCACCGGCTTGCGGCCGTAGCGGTCCGACCAGGTGCCGGCGAAGTAGTTCGTCGCGGCCTTGGCCAGGCCGAACGCCAGGATATAGGTCAGTGCGGCGGTGTACGCCTGCTGACCGAACCCGGACTCCGCCAGCAGCGGCAGCACCGTCCGCTCCTGGCCGAGCATCCCGCCGACAAGGGCATTGACCGCGACGAGCAGGGAAAACTGGGCTGCGTTCTGCCGCAGGCCCAGGGCGATCGGGCGTTGAGTCGCGCGCAGACTCATGCTCCCACCCCCAGCTTCGCGCCAGTCGCGGTGGACCAGTCCGACGGGCCGCCGGCGAGCACGGCGAGATCGGTGCGGTCGGCCCGGGCGAGCAGGCTGGCGGCCGTCATAGCCCGTTCTCCGTGGCCGCACATCAACACGGTGCGGCCGACTGGCGCTGCCCCGGCACGAGCGGCAAGGCCGCCGAGTTCGATGTGCCGGGCGCCCGGGACATGACCGGTGGTGTACTCGCTGATCTGCCGAACGTCCAGGATGGAGGCGTCGGCCAGCGCCGCGCCGTCGACCAGCGGAATCGACCTGAGCTGCCCACCGGCCGCGGTCCAGGTGGCCATGCCCCCGGTGAACTCACCAGCGAGCCGGTCGTAGCCGATCTTCAATGCCTGCCAGATCACCTCGTCCCGGTCCTGGTCGGCGTTGCGAACCACGACCAAGGGGCGGTCGGGGTCGACGAGCCATCCCAGCCACGTGGCGAACACCCCGCGCAGCGGAATGGACAGCGAGCCGGGGATGTGTCCGGCGGCGAAGTCGGCAACCGGCCGGACGTCGACAACCTCGGCGTCGGCCTCGCGCAGGCGCCGAACGTCCTCGACCCTCAGGTCGGGCAGGACGGCTGCGCTCCCGACCAGCGCCGGCCCGAGACGGTTCAGCTCCGGCAGTCGCAGGAAGTACGGCGGGAACGTGCCCAGCGAACCCAGCAGCGCCGTCACGAACGCGTCCTCGGACTCGGCGCGCAACAGCGCGTTCGTCGCCCTCTGAGCCCCGATGGTCGAGGTCCGTTCCGCGCTGGGCGGTGCCGAGCAGAACGACCCCGCGCCATGTGTCGGCCACACCGCCACCGCGTCGCCAAGCGTCGCGAGACGGCGCAGCGACCGGTACTGGGCCCGGGCCAGTTCCTCGGTGCGCTCCGGCGCCACCAGGTCGGTACGCGCGGCAGCTCCGACCAGCAGCGATCCCCCGGTGAACACCCCGACGGTCCGCGGGCCGTCCAGCACCTCGAAGGCGATGTGCTCGTGCGTGTGCCCCGGGGTCGCCAGGACCCGAAGGGTCAACCCACCCAGGTCCACCTCGTCCCCGTCGGCCAGCGCGACGTGTCCGAACTCGCGCTGGCCCGCCGCCGAGGCCAGCACCCGCGCACCGTCGCTGGCAGCCAGGTCACGGGCACCGGACAGGAAATCCGCGTGCAGATGCGTGTCAGCGGCGTAAGCGATCCGCAGGCCACGACGCTCGGCGACCGCCCGCAGCGTCCGCAGGTCACGGCTCGCGTCCACCGCCAGCGCCCGACCACCAAGATCCAGCAGATACGCCGTGTTCCCCAGACCCTCGTCGACCAGCGGAACCACATTCACCTCAGCCATCACATCCTCCTCGCCTGGCCGCCCACGTCGGCAGACCACACCTTAAATACAGTATTCCAACGAATATTGGAGAAGGGCAAGAGCCGACGTCCTCAATCCATCGCGAGGCGAGCCTGGTTGACAGCTGGCACATCCGGTGTGCAACATATTGCATGCCTGTTCCACGGGGGCCGGGACTCGCTCCCAGGTCACTTCTCCGCGACGAGGCCTACCGGGCGATCCGCGACGCCATCGTCGGCGGCACGCTGGCCCCCGGCGAACGCCTCAACGACAACGACCTGGTCGAGTGGCTCGGCGTGAGCCGCACCCCGGTCCGGGAGGCCCTGGCCCGCTTGGAGCAGGCAGGTCTGGTGCAGACCAGACCCGGCCGATACACGATGGTCAGCCCGCTGGACGTCCGCGCCGCCCGAAACGCCCAGTCGGTCACGGCCGCCATGCACGAACTGGCCGTCCGCGAGGCACTGCCCAACCTCTCCGCCGACGAGATCGACGCCATGCGCGCGGCCAACGCCCGGTTCGCCGAGGCGCTGCGGCGTAACGACGTGGACGAGGCCATCGCCGCCGACGACGCCTTCCACGCAGTTGCCGTCCAGGCCAGCGCCAACCAGGCCCTACGCGACGTGCTCGAACAGTTCACCCCGGTGCTGCGTCGCCTGGAGCGACTGCGTTTCTCCTCACTCAGCGGCCGAGAGTCGGTCGCTCAGCACGAGCTGATCATCGCGCGGTGCGAGGCCGGAGATGTCGCAGGTGCGGCGGAGGCCACCCGCGCCAACTGGGAGACCCTCGCTCCCCTGCTCGACACCGACGCCCCCGAGTCAACCGGCTGAGCTGGGACGTCCCCCACTCGGGCAGGTCAGGCCGGGACGTACGCTTGCGGCATGGCTGAGGAACCTCGGTGGTTGACCGACCACGAGCGCGACGCCTGGCTTGCCCTGGCCAAACTCATGTTCAACCTGCCGAGCGCCCTCGACGCCCAACTCCTGCGCGACAACCACCTCACGCTGTTCGACTACTTCGTACTCAGCGGCCTGTCCATGGCCCCCGCACGCACCCTGCGGCTCAGTGATCTGGCCAGCCAGATCAGCTGCTCGCTGTCCCGACTGTCGAACGTCGTGAAGCGGCTCGAACAGCGGGGACTGCTGCGCCGCGCACCCGACCCGGAGAGCCCCCGCTACACCGTGGCCACGCTCACCGAAGACGGGTGGGATCTTGTGGTCGCCGCAGCCCCCGGACACGTCGCCGCCGTCCGTCACTACGTCATCGACGGCCTCACCGCGAGTCAGATCGACGTCCTGCGCGAGGTCGCCTGCCACGTGACGCGGCAGATCGCCGAGACCCCGGAGGCCGCTGCGCGCCCCCGTTGACACCGGCAGGTCAGCTCTCCGCACGTCCCGTACGCCCTCCCCGGTCAGGCGTCGCCGGAGACCGACGCGAGCGTCGACGCGGCCGGTCGCGGGCTCGTCCCGACCGGCAGCCGGACGGCGAACCGGGCGCCCCGACCGGGATGGCTGCGGGCGTCGATGCTGCCTCCGTGCCCGGTGACCACCTCCCGAAGCAGTGCCAGGCCGAGCCCGGTGTGGCGCTTCTCCGGGCCCGCGCCGCTGTAGAACCGGTCGAAGATGCGGTCGGCCGGGTCGAAGCCGTTGCCGGTGTCGGCGACGATCAACTCCGCCACGTCGGGGGCGGGCAGGCGCACCGTCACGTCGATCCGTCCGCCGGCCGGGGTGTGGGTGAGGGCGTTGGTCAGCAGTTCGCTGATCACCCGCCGCAGCGCCGACTCCACCCCGGCGACCGGGACCGGCACGTCCGGACGGCTGAGGGTGAGCGCCACACCCTGTTCGCCGGCCCGGTCGTTCTCAGCGAGCACGGCGGCCTCGGCGAGAGTGGCCAGGTCCACCGGGTCGGCGGCCGGCCGGTCACCCGGGGCGGCGGCCAGCCGGGCGGAGAGCAGCAGGTCGTTGACGACCTCGCCGAGTCGTCTGGTGGTGCCGGTCAGGCGATTCAGCTCCGACTGGTACTCGACGGGGATGCCGGCGGCGCCGGCCCGCCGCGCCAGCAGTTGTGCCCGGGTGTGCACCTGCGCGATGGGCGTACGCAGTTCGTGGCTGACGTCGGCGATGAATCGGCGCTGCCGGGCGAGGGAGTCGGCCAGCGGCGCGACGGCGAGCCGGCCCACCACGCAACCGCTGGCGACGGCGACGATCAGCCCGAGCAGTTCCGCGACGGCGAGCGCGACGAGCAGGTGACGCCGGTCGGCGAGTTGGTACCGGGCGTCGAAGATCGCCTGCACGACGTCCTCGCCACGGGTCTCGGTCAGGACGAAGTAGACCGTGCCGTTGCGCGTGATCGTGGTTTCCGCCGGGACTCCGGTGCTGGCCGTGGTGGTCATCGCCGTCGCCAGCGGGAACCCGGGCGGCGCCGGCACCGTACCGCCGGTGATCTCGCCGTCGCGGAGCAGGAACAGCCAGGTGCAGCCGGGTGGACCGGACGGGTCGCTACGGCTGGCGGTGTAGGCGAGTTCGCGTTTGATCTGGCGCTCCTGGTCACGGACCAGCATGCCGTAGGCGAGCACGCCGACCGCCGTGACCAGGACGGTCACCGCGAGCCCGACCAGCACGCCGACCCGGCGACGGGCCCGGGCCACCACGATGCGCTCGGCCGCCATCCAGGAGAGGCCGGCCGGCGCCGGCCGGCGCAGCCTCCGCCACGGCGTCACAGCTCACCGATCCGGTAGCCGAGGCCGTGCACGGTGCGGACCGCCGTCCGGCCGAGCTTGCGTCGCAGGTAGTACACATAGGTGTCGACGATGGAGGTCGCCGCCGCCTCGTCGAAGACCCGGCGGCGCAGCTCGGCGCGGGTGTGCACCGCCCGGGGGCGTACGGCGAGCACGCGGAGCAGTTCGAACTCCCGGGCGGAGAGCGCCACCCGGGTGCCGTCCGCCAGCACCACGTCTCGCAGGCCGAGGTCGAGCCGACCGGTGCCGATCGGCAGCGCCTCGGCGCCGTCCGAGGTACGTCTGCAGAGCGCCCGGAGCCTGGCACTCAGTTCGTCCAGGTCGAACGGCTTGATCAGGTAGTCGTCGGCGCCCGCGTTCAGGCCGGCCACCCGGTCGTCGACCGTGCCGAGCGCGGTGAGCAGCAACGCACGGGCACCGATCGCGCGCGAGCGCAGCCGGGTCAGCAGGTTGAGCCCGTCGAGCGCCGGCAGCAGCCGATCGATCACCATCACGTCGTAGGGTCGGGTGAGCCCGAGGTGCAACCCCCGATGTCCGTCCCGAGCCACGTCGACCTGGTATCCCTCGTCGGCAAGTACCTCGGTGAGCATGTCCGCGAGTTCCGCGTCGTCCTCGACCAGGAGCAGCCGGTGTACGTCTGGTGATACCCCGCTTACCTGTAGCACACGTCGAGAATCCCACACCGATCCCTCGACATCGATTGTGACCAATGTCTCTATGTTGTCTCGATCGGCGATCGCCGCCAGCCCGATCGACCATCCGTGGTCATCGCCGGACCTGCTCGAAGTAGCTCGCGCAGAGGCGCTGACGTCGGGCGTCGAGCACCATCCAGGTGCCGAGCGCCAGTTGGACGAGGCTACGCCCCACGTCGGACCAGCGGTCGCCCCACCGCATCACCGACAGTCGGGCCGGGGCCGGCGGTCGAGCGTCGGTCGGGACGAGGAAGCAGGGTCCGCGGTTCGGCAGCGACCGGGTGTGCCGCACGGTGGAGACCAGGGCGTACCGGCGCAGCACCTCCCGGGTCACCGCGCGCATCATCACCGGCGCGACGCCGCGGGCCGGGCAGGCCCGGTTGGCGGTGACACCGAACGGGACGAAGTGCACGTCGCCCCGGTCCTGGGTGAGCCAACGTTCCGGCGCGAAGGTGTCGTCGGCCGCCGGTCCGCTGCGCTGGTAGGCCAGGTAGTTGAAGAGCAGCACCGAGCCGGTCGGGATGGTGAGCCCGGCGTCGACCTCGATCGGGCCGGACGTGATCCGGTGCGCCACCCCGAACAGCGGATGCACGCGCAGCGTCTCGTCGATCACCCGATCCAGGGCGGCGTCGCCGTCGGGGTCGTCGAGGGTGGCGACCAGTTCCCGCTGCACCGTCGGGTGTTGCGCCACGGCGAGCAGGAGGTGCGCCATCGCCTCCGACATCTGCACCACGGCGGTGTTGAAGAAGGTGCCCTGGAGATACCACGCGGTCTCCTCGGCGGTGAAGGGATCCGGCAGCGTCACCGGCGCCGTACCGGCCTCGACCCGGGCTCGCAGATAGCGGGTGAGCCGATCGCGCCGGTCCAGGTGCCGAAGCCCGCAGCACTTGAGCGCGGTGACCACGTCGTCGGCGTTGGCCACGATCAGCGCCCGGACGTCCGGCGGGCACGCGGCGCCGAAGACGAGTTCGTAGTAGACCTCCGCCCAGATCGGCATCATCAGGTCCCGCAGCCGGACGTGGCGGGTCCGGCCGGCCGGCAGCTCGTCGAGGATCCGTCGGGTCGCCGCGCCGGCCAGCTCGGTCGAACGTCGATGCGACACCGCGACCACCCGCCTGGTCGTCCGGGCCACCGTGCGGTAGCGCTCGCCCGGCTCCAGGTGTTCCTGGTGCATCTGCGGCCCGGGCGCCAGCCAGTACCAGAAGAGGTCGGAGATGCCGGCGCCCCGGCTACGCCCGCTGGCCGCCGGATGGGAGTAGATCCGGGTGAAGTGCTCGGGACCGATCCGGGGGCCGGGCACCGGAATCCCCTCGGCGCCGTTCACCCGCCTGAAGATCCACTCGCGGAGCCGGATCACCGCCGGTGGCAGCCGGCGCGGCAGCAGCCAACCCACCGCCAGCAGGCCGGCCAGGCAGCACAGCAGCACCAGCGGGTAGGTCATCCCGGCACCCGGTCGAGGATCATTTCGCGGGTGAGATCGGCGGGACGGACCGCACCGGCGAGCGTCATGGCCCGGGCCAGCTCGGCGCGGAGCAGGTCGAGCAGCTGACTGACGCCGCGCTCGCCCCGGGCCGCCAGCGCCCAGAGCACCGGTCGACCGACCCCGACCGCGACCGCCCCGAGCGCCAGCGCGGTGAGGATGTCGGTCCCCCGGCGGATCCCGCCGTCGAGCAGGACGGGAATGCGACCCCCGACCGCCGCCACGACCGCCGGCAGGGCGTCGATGCTCGCCGGCACCCCGTCGAGCTGCCGCCCGCCGTGGTTGGAGACCAGCACGGCGTCCACGCCGTGCGCGACCGCGAGGCGGGCGTCGGCCGGGTGCAGGATCCCCTTCAGCACGATCGGCAGCCGCGTCGTCGCGCGCAGCCACTCGATTCGGGCCCAGTCGAGGGTGGCGTCCATGACGATGTCCCGGACCCGGCCGGTCTCCGGGTCGCGCATGTTCTCGCAACAGTAGCCGGGCGGCAGGTCGAGGAAACCGTTGCGCAGGTCGCGGTCGCGGCGGCCGAAGACCGGCGAGTCGACAGTGACCACCAGGGCGCGGCAGCCGGCCGCCTCCGCCCGGCTGACCACCGAGGCGGTGAAGCCGAGATCCGGCTGTGGATAGAGCTGGAACCACAGCCGCGCCGACCGGTCCGACGGCTCGATCGCCTCGGCCACCGCCTCGATCGGCGTGGTGGAGGCCATGCTCACCACCAGTACGGTGCCGACCGCCCCCACCGCCCGGGCCGTCGCCACTTCCCCCTCCGGGTGCGCCAGCCGGTGAAAGGCGGTCGGAGAGACCAGCACCGGCATGGGCAGGGTCTCGCCGAGCAGTTCGGTCCGCAGGTCGCGCTCACCGCCGCCCCGCAGCACCCGGGGCAGGATCCGGTACGCGTCGAAGGCAGTCTCGTTGGCCCGTAGCGTCCGCTCGTCCCCGGCACCGCCGGCGAAGAAGTCCCGATGCACCGGATCGAGCCGCAGCCGCGCCTCGGCTTCCAGATCGTCGAGACGGTGCAGGGGCCCCGGGTCGGCCATTGCGGTGCGCGACGGGGTCACCTGCGCAGGCACCGATGGCATCGCGTCAGCCCACAGTGCTCGTCAGGCAGCGGCGCAGGAAGGCGACCAGCGGCGCCCGGTGCACCTGCGGCTTGTCCCACTGGTTCTCCAGGTTCTCCGCCAGGTGGTGCACCGCCGTCAGCTGACCCCCGCGGTGATGGCGCACCACCGGATGCAGATACGCCGCGTCGTGGGCCTGGCCGGGCACGTCCTGGGCGATCCGGCTCACCGAGATGTCGAAAGGGTCGACCTGGTCGTGGTCGGGACCGTACTCAAGGGTGACGACGAAGGCGTGCTCCACCTGATGATCGGCGGTGGCCAGCCCGGCCTGCCCGATGTAGTCGACGGGCAGTTCCTCGTGGTAGCGGGCGCCCGATTCGGCCACGGTGAGCACGTCGGCGAGCACCGCGAACTGCTGCCAGAGGCCGGAGGAACGGTTGACCCGCTCGATGATCGCGTCGGCCGCCGCCTCGGCGGTCGCGTCGAGCTTCTCCGCCGGCCACGGATTGTCGTGGTACCGCTGTTCCAGGATGCGGTGCAGTGCCCGGACGCCGTACCGGAAACCGTGGATGAAGCCGTTCGTCGACTTCTTGAAGTCGCGCTGCTGAGTCAGCGTGCCGGCGAAGAACAGACCCGGAACGTTGACCGACTCGAAGGCGGGGGTCTGGGCCGGGAAGCGGTCGTTGATCACCAGCGTCGGTCGGCAGTCGTCGGCGAAGATCGACGCGTCGAAGCGGAAACCGGTGCAGGCCAGCACCCGGTCGTAGCGCAGCTCCTTGGTGACCTCGTTGGCTCGGGAGAAGCCGAAGGTCACCCGGTAGCCGTCACCGTCCCGCTCGATGGCGCGCACGTGCCCGTCCAGGATCGCGTTTGCCGACTTGAGCTGGTAGGTGTCCAGGAAGTTGTTGTTCACCGCCCGCAGGTGCCCGACGTAGTGGGTCCGCCACGCCATCCGGACCGGACTCGGCCCGGCCACGTGGACCAGGGTGGTGGTCTCCATCAGGCTGTCCGCGGTCTCGAAAGCGGAGTTGCCCTTGCCGATGATCAGCACCCGCTGGTCGAGGAAGTCGCGTGGATCGACCGGCATCTCGTCGTACCGCTCCACGAGTTCGATGCCGGGAATCGGCGCGACGTACGGCTTCGAGACACCGGTCGCCACGACGACCCGACGCGCCCGGTGGGTCGTACCCTCCTGGTCGGTGACCGCGAAGCCACCGTCGGCGGACCGGGCGACCCGGACCACCCGGCTGCGGTAGCGGACCTGGACCCCGGTGGCCGCCGCGAAGTCCGCCAGGTAGCGGACCATCACCTCGGCGTCCGGGAAGTAGCGCTCGGTGTAGCGGGTGAACCGCAACGCCGGGTCGTCGCTGAGCAGCGAGTTCCAGTCCAGCCGCAGGTTCAGCTCCGGATCGTCGGATCCGGTGTGCGGCTTGTTGATCGAGATGAGTTGACGGTGTCGGGGAAACCGGGTGAAGAAGGCACCGGGGATGTCGGCTGACTCCAGTACCAGGTAGTCCCGCCGGCCGTCCCGTTCGAGGAGCGCCCCCAGCTGAAGTCCGGCCGGCCCCGCCCCGATGATCAGATAGTCGAGCATCTCTGCGGTCACCAGGCGACGGTACGAAGGCGAACTCAGAGAAAAATCAGCCAGCCGAGGCCGGTAATTGTGGTGGCTCGGTCAGCAGGTCGAGCAGGTCGGCGGCACGGCGGACATCGGCGTCGAGCGGCCGGTCCGGGTCGATCGCCGGCACGATCTCCGCGAGCCGCTCCAGCACGGCGACGCAGGCCGGTGCGGTCGGGGTACGCGCACCGACGTGGACCGCCTGACGCAGCCCGACCGCAAGCGTTCCGCAGATCAGCCGCAGCAACCGTGCCTGGTCCACGGCGCGCAGCGCGGCCTGGGTACCGAACGGCACGACGTCCTGATTGTGCAGATTCGTCGGCAGGCTCTGCATCCCGGCCGGGGTGGCCTGCCGGCGGATCTCCGCGACCATCGCGGTCGAGGCGAGCTGGGCGCCCTGTAGCCCGTGCTGCCGTCCCGGCCCGGCCGCGAGCATCGGCGGCAGCCCGCCGTTGCGGACCGGGTCGACCAGGAGGTCGAGCTGGCGCTCCACGAGGTTGCCGAGCTGGGCCGCCACGGTCGCCAGCACGTCGGCGGCGAAGGCCGCCGGCTGGCCGAAGAAGTTGCCGCCGTGCAGCACCAGATCGTCGTCCGGGAAGAACAGCGGGTTGTCGCTGACGCTGCGCAGATCCGACTCCACCACGCCGTCGACGTACCGCAACGCGTCCTCGGCGGCGCCGAGCAGCTGCGGAGTGCAGCGGATGCTGTACGCCTCCTGGAGCGGGCGCCCACCCGACGGCACCGCGCCGGCAAGGCACTCCCGCATCCGGGCGCCGACGTCGACCGCGCCGGGATGCCCGTACGCGGCCAGCAGCCGGGGATGCAGGAACTGGCCGGGGTCGCAGCCGAGCACGTCGACGAGGAGGCAGCTCAGCAGTTGGGCGGCCCGGTGCGCGCGGCGGATGTCGTCCAGCGCGAGTGCGGTGGCGGCGGTGGTAAGCGAGGTGCCGTTCACCAGCGCGAGCGCGTCGCGTCCGTCGAGGAGGAGCGGTGTCAGCCCGGCCGTGGCGAGCGCCTCGGCGGCGGGCCTCCGGTCACCGTCCAGATAGGCCCAGCCCCGGCCCCGCAGCGACTGGGTGGCATAGGCGAGCGGGATGAGGTCACCGCTGGCCCCGACCGACCCGAGGCGGGGCATCGCCGGCACGAACGTCGTACCGAACATCGCGGCGAGCCCCTCGACGACCCGCAGCGAGACGCCGGAGGTGCCCTGGCCCAGCGACCACACCCGGACCAGCATCGCCGCCCGGACCACCTCCGGGTCGATGTCCGGGCCCTGGCCGGCGCCGAGGTGGGCGAGGGTGTTGTCGCACTGGTCCGCGTCGTCGTCCCGGCCGGCGAACCCGACGAGCGCGCCGAACCCGGTGGTCGCACCGTAGACCTGACGGTTGTCGCCGAGGACCGCGCGCAGGTGGTCGCGGGAGCGCCGTACCCGGTCGCGTACCTCGGCGGCGATGTCGACGGTGACCTCGCTGGCGGCCCGGCGCAGGTCGGCCACCCGCAGCGGGCGGGCCAGGTCGATCGGGCTGACCGCGTCGGGCGCGGTGTGGGTCGTCATCGGACCGACCGTAGCCGGGGATTCTCAGAGCGGTCTGAGTTATCTCTGATGACCCGTCGCTACCGTCCGGGCACATGACGCACGACTACCTGATCATCGGTGCGGGGCCGGCGGGACTGCAACTCGGCGCGTCGCTCGAACGCGACGGTCACGACTACGTCGTCCTGGAAGCCGGTGCCGAGCCCGGCTCCTTCTTCCGCAGCTATCCGCGACACCGCAAGCTGATCTCCATCAACAAGGTCCACACCGGCTCCGACGATCCGGAGTTCAACCTGCGGATGGACTGGAACTCGCTGCTCAGTGACGATCCGGACCTGCTGTTCAGCCGGTACAGCCAGCGGTACTTCCCGGCCGCCGACGACCTGCTGCGCTACCTCGCCGACTTCGCCAGGGCGACCGGGGTGCGGGTCTGCTACCAGACCCGGGTGGTCCGCATCAGCCGCGACAGCGGCGGCTTCCACGCCCTCGACGCCGACGGCCACACCTGGCGGGGACGTCGGCTGATCGTCGCAACCGGTGTCTCGCAGCTGTACGTGCCGGCCATCGACGGGATCGAGAACGCCGAACGGTACGACACGGTCAGTGTCGACCCGGCCGACTTCGTCAACCAACGCGTCATGATCATCGGCAAGGGAAACTCCGGCTTCGAGACCGCCGACGCGCTGATGGAGACCGCCGCCGTGGTGCACCTGGCCGGGCCCCGCTCGGTCCGGTTCGCCTGGCAGTCACACTATGTCGGGCACCTGCGGGCGGTGAACAACAACTTCCTCGACACCTACCAGTTGAAGTCGCAGAACGCCGTGCTGGACGGCACGGTGGAGAGCATCCACCGCCAGCCCGAGGGCGGTTACCTCGTCCGCTTCCGGTACGCCCGCTCCGCCGAGGCGATCCGGGAGATCCGCTACGACCGGGTGATCGCCTGCACCGGATTCCGATTCGACGCGAGCATCTTCGACGAGAGCTGCCGGCCCCGGCTGGTGATCGACGACCGCTTCCCGGAGCAGACCCCGGCGTACGAGTCGACCACGGTCCCCGACCTCTACTTCGCCGGCACCCTCACCCAGCAACGCGACTTCAAACGATCGACAAGCGGCTTCATCCACGGCTTCCGGTACGGGGTACGGGCGCTGCACCGCATCCTCGCCTCCCGCTACCACGACACGCAGTGGCCGACCGCCCGACTGGAGGCGACCCCCGAGGCGATCACCGACGCGATCATCGCCCGGGTCAACCGTTCGTCGGCGCTCTGGCAGCAGTTCGGGGTGCTCGGCGACGTGGTCACGGTACGCGACGACACCGCCTACTACCACGAGGAGGTGCCGATGGCGTACCTCGCCGACGGCGGGCTGGGCGGCGGCTGGGCGCTCGCCGTCACCCTTGAGTACGGGCCGGACCACGATTCCGTCGACCCGTTCGACATCTCGGTGCCCCGGGTGGCGGAGAACGACGCGCATGGCGCACACCGGGCCACGTACCTGCACCCGGTCGTGCGGCACCACCGGGACGGGCAGGTGGTGGCCGTGCACCACCTGGCGGAGAACCTGGAGAACGAGTGGAACCTGCCCACCGTGCACCAGCAGCCGCTGGCGGTCTTCGTCAAGGAGTCCCTGGCCGGCGTCGCCCCGGCGGCAGGAGCAGCCGGGTGACGGCGGGAGCCGAAACGGGCTTTCCGCAGGCGATCCTCGACCTGCTGGGCAGCGGGCGGGCCCGGCCGGTCTTCGAACACGGTTCGCGCACCGTCGGCGCCGACGAGATGTCCGAGCTGATCGCCCGGATCACCGCAGGTCTCCAGGCGGCCGGAATCGGCCCGGGCGCTGGGGTGGCGGTGGCGCTCGGCGTGTCTCCGGAGGCGTTCGCCGCCATCGTCGCGGCCCAGGTGGTCGGCGCCCGGGTCGCCGGGGTACGCCCCGGACTGCCCGCCGATCACCTCCGGCACCTGCTCGGCCACCGGATCGCGGCGGTGCTCGTCGACCGCTCGACCGCGACACCGCAGCTGAGGTCGGTCGCCGCCGACCGTCCCCTGCTCGGCATCGGCCCGGTCGACGGGACACCCGACCTGACCGCCACCCGGACCGACGTCACACCACCGGTCCCCGCCGGGCATCCGGACGACGTCGCCCGGGTCGTCTACACCAGCGGCAGCACCGGCAACCCCAAGGGCTGCCTCCAGACGTACGGGTCCCTCGACGCCGCCTGGGCGGCGCACCCGGACCGGTGGCCGCCGGCGGTCCGCGACCTTGCCGGCCACCTCGACCGCTACCTGGTCTTCGGCTCGCTCAACAGTCAGGTGATGCTGGAGTACGGCGTCCTCACCCTGGCCGCCGGCGGCACGATGGTGATCGCCGAGCCACCTCGTGCCGGTGCACCGTTCTTCCCCGACGCGCTGGTCCGGCACCGGGCGACCGCCAGCGTGATCACCGTCCCCAGGCTGGCGAAGCTGGTCGCCGCCCAGCGCGCCGCGCCGGCCGACCTCGGCACGCTACGCGCCCTGCTGGTCTCCGGCGCGCCCCTGCATCCGGCCCGGCTCGCCGAGGCGCTCTCCGTCCTTGGGCCGGTCGTCTACCACGGCTACGGCCAGACCGAGACCGGCATGATCTCCATGCTGACCCCGACGGAGATGCTCGCCGCACCGGCCCTGCTCGCCTCGGTGGGTCGTCCACCAACCGCGGTCGAGGTGCAGGTCCGCGACACCGACGGCCGGCCGGTCACGGCCGGGGTCGAAGGGGAGGTCTTCGTCCGCACCCCGTCCCAGGCCAGCGGTTACTGGAACGAACCGGCAGAGACCGCCGAGGTCTTCACCGACGGTTGGGTACGCACCCGGGACCTCGGCCGGCTGGACCCCGACGGCTACCTGTACCTGCTGGGACGGGCCCGGGACGTCATCATCGTCAACGCCGACCTCCAGTACGCCGGCCCGATCGAACGTGTCCTGGCCAGCTGCGACGACGTCGCCGAGGCGTACGTGGTGGCCGCACCCGACGAGGAGACCGGCGAGGCGGTGCACGCCTTCGTGGTCCCCGCCACCCAGGGCCGGCAGCCGGATCCGGACGTGCTGCGCGAGCTGGTCCGCAAGCAGCTCGGCGAGCCGAGCACCCCCCGGAAGATCAGTTTCATCGCCGAGGCGCCGGTCACGGTCGCCGGCAAGCCCGACAAGCGACGCCTGGCCGGCCTGGCCGACGAGCGCGACGCCAGCGAGTGACGGATGCCACCCAAGCGCGCCGCCTGACGCTCACTGGACGGTGGTCTCGACCTCGGACAGCAGCCTCTGCATGGCGGTGCCGTGCGCAGCGGCCTGGTCGTGCAGACGGGCGGCAGACCCGGGCCCCCACAGGCGGGCGGCCAACTGCTGGTATTCCGAGAGTTTGGGCATCTTGCTGTCCAGGCGGAACAGGATGGCCAGCGGGCGGCGGCGCCACCAGCGGCTGATCCAGTCGATCGGTTGCGTCACCAGCAGCGCGCCGTAACTTGTCGGCACGGCCGGCGCGGCGGCCACCGCGACCGCCTTTTCGGTCAGGTTGAGCATCTCGGTCACGGAGACCGCCTCGCGTCCCGGGCCGCTCGCCTCCTCCAGCAGGGTTCGGTAGCGGGCCAGTAGTTTGCGGCGTTCGCGGATCGTGTCGGCGGCCTGCAACTCGGCCTTGAAGTCAGCGAAGTAGCGGCGGAATCCACTGAACTCGTCGCGGACTCGGAGCACTTGCTCGGGAATGTCGTCGAGACCGGACGCGCGGGACAGCACGAGCGCGGCGATCGGCGGGATCGGGATCGTCGACATGGCCGTCCACTCGGCGACGACGTCGCCTCCGGTGAGCGGTTCCTGGAGCGATTCGGCGATCCTGTCGTACAGCTGACGCGGCAGCGACCGGTAGGTCTTCTGCAGGGTGCCGGCGACGAACGGCACACGGTCGAAGTCGGGAAAGTAGTCGAGGCCGTGTGCGGCGGCCACCACCAGGTAGCCGTTGCCCCGGTACATCCGCTCCTTGACCACGGCCTCGCCCGCGCTGGCGAAGCTGCCGAGCCCGTCGACCTGGGCGAGGAGATTGTTCAGCCCGGCCGCGTAGTCCAGACCGGCCACCGCGCCGGTCTCGCTGGCCGCGGACGGGTCGTCGCCGCTGCCTTCGGCGACCCGCATCGCGAGTTCGTCGGGCAGTCGCAGCGCGATCCGGCGCAGTTCGTCGCGCGGCAGAGTCGGCACAAACGTCCGGTACAGCCCCTCGCGGGCGAGTTGGCTGCTGAGGCCACTGACGTACTCGTTCGAGGCCCCCAGTGCCTCCATCCGGTCGAGCAGCACCGCAGCCTCGCAGAGCGAGCAGAGATCGAGGAACCTGGGGAGAGTCAGCGCCTCTGGGCGGGACAGGACGCTGCTGGCGTTGGCCATCAGTGTCTGCGTCACCAGCGCCACATTCTGTCCGTTTGCGGCCACGACGTGCATTCTAGGATCGGCCCCATGATGCTGGGCTCGACGGGCGTCGAAGCGACCGAGTTCACCGGAACAGACCTTTGCGCCGTACGCGACCTGGTGGCGGGCGGCCAGATCGTCCTGCTCCGCGACGAGGTGCCCGCAGACCGCCAGACGGATCAGTGGCCGCAGTACATCGTCGAGTCGGTCGGTGAGTGTGCTGCGGTGCCGCTGTCCGCCCTGACCGGCGCGGGCGGGCCGCGCTATCCGCTGGTGATCGGCCCACGCGAGAGCATCCGCTACCTGTGCTCCTACGTCGACCGCATGCCACCGCCGCCATTTCCGTACGAGGCCCGGCCGGTGGTGACCGACTACCGGGAGTTCCGGGATCTGTGGGTGGCCGAGCCGGGCAGGTTCACGCCGGACACCGACGGCTACGCCATTGGCCACACGCTGGCGCTTCTGCATTCCCGCAACGTCCTGCACGGCGACGCGCATCGCGGTAACTGGCTGTTCGACCACGAAGGTCGGGCGCTGGTGGCCGACCCGAAGCCGGTTTTCCTTCGTTGTCCGCCGAGCCCGGAGCAGTGCGCGACCGACATCCGTCCACTGCTGCCCGCCCTGGACCCGAACGGCTGGATGAGCTTCCGGCTCAGTTACCGCAGGACCTGGCCGGAGGAGGGCCGGGTGATCGACCTGATCCAGCTCACCGACCGCACCGGCTGGGCAGCGGCGTTCCGCAACCGGGAATACCAGCGCGCCGCCGAGTTGATGGGCCGCCAGCTCACCGACGAGTGCACCCCGATCGTGCGGGTCATGCTGCTCGCCAACCGGGCGATCGCGCACAGCCGCACCGGCCGCCACGACGATGCGTGGCGGGACATCGCCGACGCCGCCCGGCTGGCGCAGGAGCGCAGCCCACACGTGGCCAGCGGACTCGCCATCGCCGTGGCCGTCGTGTCGGCCGACCAGGGCGACCGGGCGGCGGCACTGAACGCGCTGTCGATGGTGACCGGACAGCCCGAGCAGTTGCTCACCCGGCTTGAGCCGAGCGACGCTCAGCTACCGATCATGAACATGTAGACCGGCGGCCGACGCGCCCAGGTCATTCGCCACGACCAGTGACGCTGTGTCACATGCGGTCATGACACCGCGGCACTGACAGGTCGGCTGCGTCCGCGCTGTCATGGGTACATGTCCATCACCCCTGCCAACGAGTCCGCGACGAATGCCGACGCCGATTCTCGTCGTCCCCGGCGGCGGTGGCTGGGGATCGTCTCCAGCATCTTCGTCACCGTCGTGGCCGTCGTCAGTCTCGGCGTCGCCGCTCTCCAACTCGGCCTGCCCTGGCAGATGGGCGCGGGCGACCGCAACCATGTCTACCAGGGCCCTGCCGGTTCGCAGCGTTACCAGGTTCATCTCCCGCCCCAGCAGGACGGGACCGCCCGGCTGCCGGTCGTCATGGCGATCCACGGTTGCGCGATGACCGGCTACGGGTGGAACTCGATGAAGGCCACCACGCAGTTCAACAGCCTGGCCGACCGGGAAGGCTTCATCGTCGTCTACCCCACGCAGTTGATCTCCCGCAACGTGATCGCCTGCTGGAACTCGGCCGACCCTCGCCAGCAGCAGCGGCACACCGGAGAACCCGCGCTGCTGGCCGGTGTCGCCCGCGAGGTGGTCGAGAAGTACGACGCGGATCCGGCGCAGGTGCACGTGGCCGGCGCGTCCTCGGGGGCGGGCACCGCCGTCATCCTCGGCGCGACCTATCCCGACGTCTTCGCCACGGTGACCTCGGTCGCCGGCGGTGAGTACGGCCTCGACCAGGTCGACCCGGACGACCCGGACTCGACCTCACCGCTGGACACGGCGCGGCAGGCGTGGGCGCAGATGGGCGAACGGGCCCGGCGGGTGCCGCTGCTGATCATCCAGGGCGAGCAGGACGATGTCGTGCCGCCTCTGGTCGCCACCCGACTCGCCGCGCACTGGACCGCGGTGGGTGACCTCATCGACGACGGGCAGCCCAACGACAGCCTCGGCCGGACCGAGGAGACCACGTCCGTGCCAGCCGCCGCGGGACGACACGCGTACACGCATACGACGATCACCGCGTCGGACGGCTCGTCGATCGTCGAGTCGTACCTCGTCCAGGGCATGGGGCACGCCTGGCCGGGCCCGGACGGCGACGGCAGGTACACCGATCACGCGGGTCCCGACGCCAGCGAGATCGTGTGGCGGTTCGCCGAACGCCACACGATGCGGTGAGGACGGACAGGTTTGGTGTGGTCTGCACTCGGGCAGATGGCCGACATGTCCTTTTGGAGCTGGTTCAAGAAGCGGCGGCGCAGGAAGATCGAACAACAGCGCACCGAGGCCGTGGCCAGGGCGATGGCCCGTGGCGCCACCCCGGAAGAGGCGATGGCCGCCGGAGAACGCGCGGCGCGGGGTAACACCCGCGCCACGATGATGGGTGCCATCAACACCTGATCCGTGCGTGCGGCCGGGACGAGACGTCCCGGCCGCACCGGGGCCGGAACGGAACCTCAGCCGGCCGTACCCGGCGACGGCCGCGAGTCGCACGCGGTCGAACGGCGCTGTCGGGCCCGGGTGTGATGATGGGCGTCGTGATCGTGGAGTTCGACAGCGAGTTGTGGCTCTGGGCTGCCCGGCGCAATGAAAGCTGGACCTTCGTGAGCCTGCCTGACGATGCTTCCGAGGACATCCGGGACCGCTGCGGCGGGGCACGGCGGGGATTCGGCGCGGTGCGGGTCCGAGCGACCATCGGTGGCAGCAGCTGGACGACCTCAATCTTTCCCGACCGCACACGCGGCTGTTACGTGCTGCCGGTCAAGCGTGCCGTCCGCGCCGCCGAGGATCTCGACCCGGGCGACACCGCCATCGTCACCGTCGAGCTGATCGATCAATGACGCAGGGGGCATCGCAGGCCGGCAGCCCTTGCCCAAATTATCTTAGTCATTAAGATAACGCTCATGAGCGTATCGACTGACTTCTCGGTGGCGATCGCCGGCGGCGGCCTCTCCGGCCTCTGCCTCGCCCAGTACCTGATGCGCGCCGGCATCGACGTGCACGTCTACGAACGGGACTCGGGCCCCTTCGTCCGGCGGCAGGGCTACCGGATCATCCTCGACCGGTACGGGCTGGCGGCCCTGCGCGAGAGCCTGCCCCGCCCGCTGTACCGCCTGGCGCTGTCCACCGGCGACGAGCCCGGCGGGCAGCTGCGCTTCACCGACAGCCGGCTGCGCGACGCGTTCACCATCACCTTCAAGGACGAGCCGTACGCGACCCGCCAGGTCGACCGGCTGACCCTGCGGTCGATCCTGCAGTCTGGGCTGGACGGGCGCATCCACTACGGCAAGACGGCCGTCGCGGTGGACAGCGACGACCCGGCCCGGCTTCGGCTGCGGTTCTCCGACGGCGGGGCCGCCCCGGCGAACGTCGTCGTCGGCGCGGACGGCGTCGGCTCGGCGCTGCGCGCGCAGCTCATGCCGGACGCGCACCCGACCGACACCCCGATGGTGGGCATCTATGGCCGGTCTCCCCTGCGGCACCACGGCGAGAGCGTCATCCCGGAAGCGCTGCGCACCAGCGGGGTCCTGGCCATCGCCGACCGGCCCGGCCGCGCCTTCTTCTTCACCCCCATGCGGTTCGGCGAGCGCCCGCGCGAGGCATTCGCCCGTCTGGCCCCGGGCAGCTACGCGCCCACCGGCGACGACTACGTCATGTGGGCACTGCTGCTGCGGCGGGAGGAGGTGCCCATCGGCGTGCGCGGGCACCTGCTGACGCTGTGGGAACTGGCCGCCCGGATGAGTGCCGACTTCCACCCGCTCGTCCGGCGGCTGGTCGACACGGCCGAGTTGGACGCCACGGTGCTCAACCTCTTCGCCACCGGCCAGCGCCCGCACCGGTGGGCGGTACCCCGGGCGACGATGATGGGCGACGCGGTGCACGCCATGCCGCCGTTCGGTGCGCAGGGCGGCAACACCGCGCTGCGCGACGCTGCCCTGCTCGGTCAGCGGCTGGTCGAGGCTCGGACGAACGGCACCCCGGTGGAGGTGGCGATCGCCAGGTACCAGAACGAGATGGTGCCGTACGCCTTCCGCGCCGTCGACACCGCCGCTCGGCTGATGCGCCGCCTGACCGGGGGCGCCGCCGCACCGCACTGGGTGCTGACCCGGGTGTTACCTCGGTTGCACCGGGTCACCGTGCCGGAGGCATGATGACGGTCATGTCCCACGAGCCGGCCCGTGCCGCCGCGATCGCCGACCTCATGCGCGCCGGGCGGGAGACGTCGCGGCTGTCCATGGTGTTCCGGTACGCCATCGCGGAACGGCTGGGCCTCACCGTGAGCGACCTGGAGTGCCTGGACTACCTGGCGGACGTCGGCTCCGCCACCGCAGGTCAGGTCGCCGAGCGGACCAACCTCACCACCGGGGCGGTGACCAGCATGCTCCGCCGGCTCCAGCAGGCGGGCTACGTGACGGCCGAGCGCGATCCGGCGGACCGGCGGCGGGTCATCGTCGCCCTGCGGCCCGAGCGGATCGCCGAGCTGGCGCGACCGTACGAGCGGTTCGCCGAACGGGCGGAGCGGCTCGTCGAGGGGTACAGCGTCGAGGAGGTCTCTCTACTGGTTCGGCACTACGACCGCATGCAGGCGATGTACCTCGCCGAGTTGGACCGTCTCCGCAGCGACCCTGACGAAGGTGGGAATCGCGCGGACGCGGCGCGGAGCCACCCGGCAGGGTGATCAATTTCGGTCGGGTGCCGGCCCGTTGTCGTTGAACCGGAAGCTGCTCGCCGGTGGCGCGTCGCCCAACTCCTCCAGGATCAACCCGGACTCCCGCGACGTCCGCAGGTACGCCGAGTTGTTGCTGATCAGGAACCCCTCGTCCGCGTCCGCGGCGGAGATGGTGAACTGCTGTCGCGGCTCGTCCTCGCGGCAGGCGGCACCCTCCACCACCAGCGGTTGGCTGCCGCTCGGGTTGCGGACCCGCCAGCAGACCGGCTCACCGGCGCCCGGGCCGCCGCCCGCCCCCCGATAGGACCGGATCAGAAAGTTCTGCCCGCTCAGTGGGGTCGGCACGAACAGCTGCCGACCGCTGTCGTCGTCCACCTCGGCCAGGCGGCCGTCGTCGGTCAACGACAGTCCCGCCTCGAAGCCGTCGACCCGGGTGATGGTGACCTGACGGGTACCGGACAACACCGCCGGGGTGGCGGTCGGCACCGGGCTGGCCGGCACCGACGCCGTGGGCGCCGGCACCTCCCCGGTGGTGGCCTCGGCGATCGGCGTCCGGGTAGCCGTCGGCGACGCGGACCCCCCGTCGGTGGCACTGGTGCCACCGCAACCTGCGACCCCCACCGCCAGCGCCGCCAACCCCACTCCGGCAGACCACTTTCGCATCGACATTCCTCGCTCCCCATCGGGGCCGTAGGGCCGGCGCACCGCCCCCCCGGCCATCCTCGTCGATCGACGTACCCGGCAGGGCGCGCGGGTATGCGGTCGCACCCTGGGTTGCTACTCAGGTCGTAAGTCGAATGCCGTCCTGCGCCAGATGTCGCGTCGACGGCGCTCCCGCAGGCTGGCACCAGGCCCCGGGTGACGCCGTACGGAAGCATTCCGGACACCCGGGCGGCCCGGAAGGTGGCTACCGACCATGATCCACAAGACCGTGACCCGACCTCGCGCAACCCGATCCCGCTCGCGCCGCGTACGAGTCGGCGCTGCCCTGGCCACGGCGGTCGCGGTCGCCGCGACGGTGGTGGGGTGCGGCACTCCGCAGAGCGCCCCGGCACCGCCCGGCTCGGCACCGCCCGCCCCGGCCGAGCCCGCCGCCTTGACCGGCGCGAACGTCAACACCTGGCTCGACGGGCTGCTGCCGGCCGCGCTGGCGCGTACCGGCGTCGCCGGCGCGAGCGTCGCCGTGGTCCGGGACGGCGAAACCCTCACCGCCCGGGGCTATGGCCACGCCGACACCGGTGTCGGTGACGCGGCTGCGGTCCCGGTCGATCCCGACCGGCACCTGTTCCGGGTGGGATCGGTATCCAAGCTGGTCACCGCCACCGCGGCACTGCAACTCGTGCAGAGCGGCAAGCTCCAGCTGGACACCGACATCGGCGAGTACCTCGACTTCACCGTGCCCCGCCGCTATCCGCAGGACGTCACGCTGCGGCACCTGCTCACCCACACCGCCGGGTTCGAGGAGCGGATCGCCGGCCTCATCGGCACCACCGGGACCGACGTCGACCTGCGGGCCGCCCTGATCAACGACCCGCCGGAGCAGATCTACGAGCCGGGCACGGTGCCGGCCTACTCCAACTACGGCAACGCGCTGGCCGGCTACCTCGTCGAGCGGGCCAGCGGCCTCCGTTTCGAGGAGTACGTCGCCAGCAACGTGCTGGCCCGCGCCGGCATGGCATCGTCCACCTTTGAGCAGCCGTTGCCCCCGCACCTGAGCGATCGGATGTCCAACGGGTACGAACGCGCCGGCGCGCCCGCAGCGCCGTTCGAGATCGTGAGCACTCCCCCGGCCGGCGCGCTCAGTGCCCCGGCGACGGACATGGCCCGGTTCATGCTCGCCCAGCTGGGCGAGCAGGTGGGTGAGGCACCGCTGCTCGACGCGCCGACGCGGGAACTCATGCAGCGCCCGGCACTCGACGCCACGTCACTCGGCACGCTCGCCGAGGGCCCTCGGATGACCCTCGGCTACTTCGACGAGAGCCGCAACGGGCACCGCATCCTCGGCCACGGCGGCGACACCCGCTACTTCCACTCCCACCTCCAGCTCTACCCCGACGACCGGACCGGCATCTACCTCTCGCTGAACAGCACCGGGGAGGGTGCGCTGGACAGTCACGAACTCCGGCAGGCCGTGTTGAACGGCTTCGCCGACCGCTACTTCCCCGCCGGGGCCACGCGACAGGTCGCGGGCACGCAACCGGTCGCAGACGTCGACCCGGCCACCGCCGCCGAGCACGCCGCGCTGGCCGCCGGGACGTACGAGAGTTCGCGGGCGGTGCGGAGCAACTTCCTGACCATGATGGGTCTGGTCGGGCGTACCACGGTCAGCGTCGCCGACGGCGACCGGCTGCTGTTCGAGCCCGCGCCACTGTCCGACTCCCCCGCGCTGTACGAGGAGGTCTCGCCGTGGGTGTGGCGCGAGGTCGGCGGGCAGCGCACCGTGGCGATGCGGGTGACCGACGGACAGGTGGAGGCGATCAGCTTCGACTCCGCGTTCGCGCTGCTGCCGGTGCCGGCCGAACGGGACTCGGCACTGGTGCTGACCGTGCTCGCCGCATCCACAGTGGTCCTGCTGCTCGTGGCCCTCTCGTGGCCGGTACGCGCCATCGTCCGCCGCCGCCTCGGCCGCGCACCCCGGGACCGGGCCGGCCGAACGGCGCGGATCCTCACCCGGGTCGCCGTCGCCGGCACGCTGCTCGCCCTCGCCGGCTGGGCGGTGAGCCTGGTCAGCATCATGGGCTTGCAGGATGTCTCCGCGACCAGCCTGCGGGTGGTGCAGCTGATGCAGCTGATCGGCCTGCTCGGGGTGCTGCCGGCCGCCGTCCGGCTGGTCGACGACATCCGACGCCGGACCGGCTGGCACCGGATCACCGGCGGCGTGGCGGTGCTGCTCGCGCTGGCCGGCACGGGTTGGTTCGCCGTCGAGTTCATGCTGCTGGCCCCTAGCATCTCCTACTGACCGAAACGAACCGGAACGAGGACGACAATCGCATGTCCGACCACAGCGGCACCGTCACGGACGCCGTCGACGTCCCGGGTCCACCCCGGCTGACCCGCTGGTTCGACGATCGGCTGACCCGGGTCGGGGTGACCGGTCGGTTCGCGCGGGACTGCCTGCTCGCGGCGCTGCTCACCGTGCTGACGTTCCTGGTCATGACGCTGTTGTTCCGGTTCGTGGCACCGGCGCAGGGGCTCACCTTCGGCCCGGCGCGGGTCTGGCTGGTCATCGCCCTGTGCAGCGGGCAGGCGATGCTGCTGTGCCTGCGTCGGGTCCGGCCACGGCTCTGCCTCGCGCTCGTCGTCGGCGTCCAGGTGCCGGTCATCGTCCTCTCGGTACCCGAGGCGACGATCCGCGGTATCGCACCGTTCGTCGCGGCGTACACCGTCGGCACGCTGCTCCCGCTCCGCTCGGCGCTGCTGGCTGCCGGCGCGGCCGTGGTGGTGGAGACGTCCGGCGTGGCCGTGGCGGCACGAGCTGCCGACGCGGCTGACTTCGCCATCGGCGGCCCGGGCCCCGGGCCGCTCGTCACGACCGTCGGACATCTGGCCACCAGCGCCCTGGTCTACGCCGGTCTCGTCTTCGTCGGCAGCTACGTGGCGACCTACCGGCGGTACCTGCAACTGGTGCGGGCCCGGGCGGACGAGGCGGTGCGGGCACAGCAGGCCACGGTGCGCGCTGCCATCGGCGCGGAACGCGCCCGGATGGCGCGCGAGTTGCACGACGTCGCCGCCCATCACCTGTCCGGCATGGTGGTGCAGGCGGCGGCGGCCGAGCGACTGATCGACCCGGATCCGTCCGCGGCGAAGACCGCGGTGGCATGGATCCGATCCCAGGGCAAGGAGACCCTCGACAATCTCCGACTCGTGGTGGGGGTGCTGCGCGGTCGGACCGGGGACAGCGACGGCAACGCTCCGGTGCCCGGGTTGGCCATGCTCGACGATCTCGTGAGCGACGCCCGGCAGCTCGGCAGCCCGGTCGAGATCGTCCGGCACGGGCAGCACCGGGACGTGCCGCCGATCGCCGACGTCGCGCTGTACCGGATCGTCCAGGAGTCCCTCTCCAACGCCCGCCAGCACGCGCCGGGGGCGCCGGTCCGCGTGCAACTGCGCTTCCTGCCGCGGCAGGTCTCGCTTGAGGTGAGCAACGACCGGCCGACCCGACGACCCGAGCCGAGATCCCCGGTCACCGGTGGGGTCGGGCTGGTGGGCATGCGCGAGCGGGCACATCTGATCGGCGCGCAGTTCACCGCCGGCCCGACGACGACCGGCGGATGGTCGGTCACCGTGACGGTGCCGACGACCGGAGACGATGCCCGCGCCACCGGGGCGACGGCGACCGTGAACGGAGACGACCAGAGATGATCACAGTGATGCTCGTCGACGACCAGTCCGTCGTCCGGGCCGGCTTCCGCGTCATCCTCGAACAGGCCGGCGACATCGAGGTGGTGGGTGAGGCGTCGAGCGGGTCCACCGCCGTCGAGCTGGCCCGCCGGCTCCGGCCCGAGGTCATCTGCATGGACGTACGCATGCCCGGCGGCGACGGCCTCACCGCGACCCGCCGGATCATCACCGAGGCGGTCGGGTCGCCGCCGGCCGTGCTGGTGGTCACCACCTTCGACCTCGACGAGTACGTCTTCGGCGCGCTGGAGTCCGGCGCCAGCGGTTTCATCCTCAAGGACTGTGAGCCGGAGGAACTGATCGAGGCGGTGCGGCGCCTCGCCGACGGTCAGGGGCTCGTCGACCAGGCCGTCACCCGACGCGTGATCGCCGAGTTCGCCCGCCGCACCCCGGCACCGGCGACCGATGCCGCCGCCGCGCATCAGCTCACCGCGCGGGAGGTCGAGATCATCGGCCTGCTCGCCCAAGGGCTGTCGAACGTCGAGATCGCCGACGAGTTGTTCATCGAGACCAGCACGGTCAAGTCGCACCTCGGCCGCGCCATGGCCAAGATCGGCGTACGGGACCGGCTCCAGACTGTCGTCTGGGCCTACCGCAACGGCGTCGCACCGCGTTGACCCGCGACGCGCGGCCTCGGTGCATACCCGGTATGCTCGCAGCCCATGCGACCTGAACCCGACAACCGGCGGGTGGCGCTCGCGGCGACCCTGGGCGGACTGCTGCTCGGCTGCCTCGACTTCATCTGGATCAAGTACGTGCCGTATCCCGTCGGCGACCTCGGCAACTCCAGTGCGGTGTGGGCGGTCGCCGCCTACCTCTTCGGCTTCTGGGTGCGGTCGGGCAAGCTGCGCGCGGCGGCGGGCGCCGCTGTCGCACTCGTGGTCGCGGTACCCAGCTACTACGTCACGGCGGCGGTCGTGCAGGGCGACGACTGGTCCGTGCTGTGGGCACCGACGTCACTGCTCTGGATGTGCTTCGGCGTCCTCGCCGGAGTGCTCTTCGGCATCGCCGGAACATGGACACACGTGGCAGGTTGGCGACAGGTGGTCGGGCCGGCGCTGCCGGCCGCGGTGCTGTTCGCCGAGGCGGGGCTGGAGATCCGCCGGATCGGCGACCCCAGCTACGGCGACGACCCGATCTGGGACGCCCTGATCAGGATCGCGCTCGGCCTGCTGGTCCTCGCCCTGGCCGGGCGGACGAACCGGCAACGCGCGCTGGCTCTCATCGCGGCGTTGCCACTGGCACTGGCGGGCCTGGCGGCGTTTCTGATCGCCGGTTTCCGCTGACCGCGGCCCCGACTCCGCCGGGGCGCGACCGTTCGGCGACGAACCTCAGGCCAGCGACAGGAAGAGCTTCTCCATCTGTTCGAGGTTGGCCTTGCGGTCGTCCCCGGCGGAGCCGCTGACGCACTGCTCCAGGCCACTCGCGATGATCTTGAAGCCGGCCCGGTCCAGCGCGCGCGAGACCGCCGCGAGCTGGGTCACCACCTCGGCGCAGTCCCGGCCGTCTTCGAGCATGCCGATGACGCCGCGAATCTGGCCCTCGGCACGGCGAAGTCGCTTGACCACGTCACCTACCGCGTCCTCGTCGACCTGCATCCCCACCCCTCTCCACTCGTCGAACAACAGTACACCGGGGGGTATTTCCGGGCGGCCGACCGCGGGCCGTTTGCGGTTCTCCGATCCTTGGTCAATACTCGGATCCAGATACCCCCCGGGGTATGAAGCCGAGCCTGAGGATGGAGTGTCCCGTGACCGCCAGGAGCAGTTCCCCGACCATCGACGTGCCCGCCGCACGAGCCCTGATCGCCGACAACCCCGACGTGCTGATCGTCGACGTACGCACCCCGGGCGAGTTCGAGACCGCGCACGTGCCCGCCTCGATCAACCTGCCGCTCGACCAGGTCGACGCGCACCTCGGCCGGATCGTCAACGACGCGGGGGGCCGGATCCTGCTGATGTGCCAGTCCGGCAACCGGGCCACGACGGCCTGCGCCCGGCTGGCGAACGCCGGCCTGACCGATGCCACCGTCATCACCGGCGGCATGAACGCCTGGGTCGCCGCGGGCGGACCGGTCGAGCGTGGTCGGCAGCGGTGGAGCCTGGAACGCCAGGTCCGCCTCGTCGCCGGCGGGGTGGTGCTGCTCGCCGTCGTCGCCAGCGTCTGGGTGCCCGCCGCCCGCTTCGTGGCCGGCTTCATCGGCGCCGGCCTGACGTTCGCCGCCCTGACCGACACCTGCGCGATGGGAGCGATGCTGTCCCGGCTGCCCTACAACCGCGGCGCCGGTTGCGACGTCGACCGGTCCCTGGCGCGGCTGCGCAACGATCGGCAACAGGCGTGAACGGTACGGAGTACGTCCGGCAGGACCGCTCCGGCCCGGCCCGGGTGGTGCCCCTGCTCGGATGGTTGCGCCACTACGACCGTCGCACCCTGCGCCACGACCTGATCGCCGGTCTGACCGTGGCGGTCATGCTGGTGCCGCAGAGCATGGCCTATGCCGCGCTGGCCGGTATGCCCCCGGTCACCGGGCTCTACGCCTCGGTCGTGCCGCTGCTGGTCTACGCGCTGCTGGGCAGCTCCGGATCGTTGGCGGTCGGGCCGGTGGCCATCACCGCGTTGATGACCGGCACCGCGCTCGCTCCGCTCGCCGACGGCGACCCCGCCCGCTACGCCGCTCTCGCCGGCCTGCTCGCCCTGCTGGTCGGCGCGATCCAGGTGCTGATGGGTGTGCTCCGGCTCGGCGCCCTGGTCAACTTCATGTCCCACTCGGTGCTGTCCGGCTTCACCTCCGCCGCCGCGATCGTGATCGCGGCCAGCCAGGTGAAGGACCTGCTCGGACTCGACGCGGGGCGGGCGGAGACCTTTCCGCAGATCGCCGCGTCGCTCTGGCGGTCGGCCACCACCGTCCACCCGCTGACGGTCCTCGTCTCGGCGACCAGCGTCGCCGGTCTGCTACTGGTTCGCCGCTACCTGCCGAAACTGCCCGGCGCCCTGCTCGTGGTGGCGGGCGTCACCGTGGCCAGCGCCGCCTTCTCCCTCGGCACGCACGGCGTGCGGATCCTCACTGAGGTCCCCGGCGGGCTTCCCGCCCCCGCCGTCCCCGCGCTCGGCGGCTCGGACGTGGCGGCGTTGCTGCCGGCCGCCGTGGCGATCGCCCTGGTCGCCTACATGGAGGGCATCGCCGTGGCCAAGTCCCTCGCGGCGCGGAGCCGCCAGCAGATCAACCCCAACCAGGAACTCGCGGCGGTCGGTTCGGCAAACGTCGCGGCCGGCCTGTTCCAGGCGTTTCCGGTGGCCGGCGGCTTCTCCCGCAGCGCGGTGAACTACTCGGCCGGGGCACGCACCCCCTTGGCCAGTGTGGTCACCGCCCTGATGGTGGCCCTGACCGCGGTGTTCCTCACGCCGGCCTTCCACCACCTGCCCAAGGCGGTGCTCGCCGCCATCGTGGTGGTGGCGGTGCTCGGGCTGGTCGACCGGCGGTCGGCGGTGACCGCGTGGCGGACCCGCCGCTCGGACGGGCTGACCCTCGCGCTCACCTTCGCGGTCACCCTGCTGTTCGGGGTCGAACCCGGTCTCGCCGCCGGCGTGACCTTCGCCCTGGCGGTCTTCCTGTGGCGTTCGGCCCGGCCGCATCTGGCCGAACTCGGCCGGGTGCCGGGCACGCAGACGTACCGCAACGTGGCGCGCTACGCGGGCCTGATCACCGACCCCCGGGTCGCGATCGTCCGGGTGGACGGGCCGCTGTACTTCGCCAACGCCCAGTTCCTGGAGGACCGACTGCTCAGCCTGGCCGAGCAACGGCCGGAACTGACGGCACTGGTGCTCGACGCCAGCGCGATAAGCGACGCCGATGCCGACGGTGCCCACGCCGTCGCCGAGTTGCACAAACGTCTCGCGTCCCGGGGCGTGGCGCTGCACCTGGCCACGGTCCGTGGGCCGGTGCGCGACCTGCTCGGGCGGGCGGGCGTGTGGCAGACGGTGCACAGCGGCGGTCAGGTGCACCCCGACCTGACGGCCGCGGTGGCGGCCAGCGGCGGCGGGGCGACGCAGCCGGTGGTCGACACACCCGCACGGCCGCCGTCGCCACAGGAGGTGTTCTAGCCGTGCCCGACCGGTTCGCCACGCTGCTGAGCTGCATCGACGGCCGCATCCAGCGTCCCCTCGACGAGTGGGTGAAACGGCATCTCGACGTCGAGTACCTCGACACCATCACCGAGCCCGGGCCGGAGGCGCTGCTGGCCACGACGGGTGAGTCCCGACTGGACACTCTGCTGGAAAAGGTGCGGGTCTCCCAGCGGGCACACGGCAGCGCGACCCTGGTCGTCGCCGCGCACTCGGACTGCGCGGGAAACCCGGTGAGCGTGGCCGAGCATCATCGTCAACTGCGCGCCGGCCTGTCCCGGTTGGCCACCCGGCTGCCGGGCACCCGCATCCTGGCCGTGCACGCCGGCCGATGCGGCGAGCGGTGCTGGGCACCCGAACTCGTCGCGGAGGTGATCCCGCCGAAGACCGGACCGTAGCACTGTGCCCACCATATACCCCCAGGGGTATGGCGGAAGAAGTCCCGTCGACCGTTCTCGTCATGAAGGAGTTTGACCCTGCTGTTCACCCAGTACTACCTGGACTGCCTCTCCCAGGCGTCGTACCTGATCGCCGACGACACCACCGGTCGGGCGGTCCTGGTCGACCCACGCCGCGACATCGAGGAGTACCTCACCGACTCCCGGGCCCGGGGGCTGACCATCGAGGGCGTGATCAACACCCACTTCCACGCCGATTTCCTCGCCGGGCATCTGGAGGTGGCGGCGGCGACCGGCGCCTGGATCGGGTACGGCCGACGCGCCGAGACCGAGTACCCGATCCGCAAGCTGACCGACGGCGACCGGATCAGCCTCGGCGAGGTCACCCTGCAGATCATGGAAACGCCCGGACACACCCCGGAGTCGGTGAGCGTGCTGGTGTACGAGCACGCCGAGGACACCGTGCCGTACGGCGTGCTGACGGGCGACGCGCTGTTCATCGGCGACGTGGGCCGGCCCGACCTGCTCGCCTCGCTCGGCGTCACCGCCGACGAGCTGGGCAGCATGCTCTACCACAGCGTGCACCGCAAGCTGATGGCCCTGCCCGATGCGGTGCGGGTCTTCCCGGCCCACGGCGCGGGCTCGGCCTGCGGCAAGAACCTGTCGACCGAGCGGCAGTCCACCATCGGCGAGCAACGCCGCACCAACTACGCCTGCGCGCCGATGAGCGAGGACCAGTTCGTCGAGCTGGTCACCGGCGGTCAGCCGGCGGCACCCGGGTACTTCGCCTTCGACGCGGTGCTCAACCGCAAGACCCGCGAGCTGTTCGACCACGCCCGCGCCGCCCGGCCGCTCACCCCCGCCGAGTTCCTCGCCGCCCGGGCCGACGGCGCCATCGTCGTCGACACCCGCGACCCGCACGAGTACGCCGCCGGGCACCTCCGTGGCGCGATCAACATCCCCGCCGACGGCCGCTTCGCCGAGACCGCGGGTAGCGTCGTCGCGCCCGAGCGCACCATCCTCGTCATCGCCCACCAGGGCCGCGAGGAGGAGATCGTGACCCGCCTCGCCCGGATCGGCTTCGACCATGTCGCCGGCTACCTGCGCGATCCCGAGGACGCGTTCCGCGAGATGGTCGCCGACCTCACCCCGGCCAGCCGGGTCACCGCCACCGAGCTGCGCGAGTCCCTCGACCGGACCGAGCCGCCGCGCGTGCTCGACGTGCGCAACGCCGGTGAGCGTGAGCAGGGTTCCATCGCCGGGTCGCTGCACATCCCGCTGGCCGAACTGCCCCGGCGACTCGACGAGGTGCCCGACGACCGGCCCGTCGTCGTGCACTGCGCCGGCGGCTACCGCTCCTCGGTCGCGGCCAGCCTGCTGCGCCAGGCCGGCCGTACCGACGTCGCCGACCTGCTCGGCGGCTACGGCGCCTGGCAGGCGCTGCGGCAACCCACCGCAGCCTGAGCCCGACCGGTGCGGGCGTGACCGCTCCTGTCGCGGTCACGCCCGCACGCTACCCGGCCGCGCGCCGGCCGGTTCCCACGCCGCGAACGGCCCGAACCGCGGCCGGACAGCCGGAGACCGGGCCGACGGGAACGGCTCAGCCGTGCAGCTTGAGAGCCTGGAGCAGCTCGTCGTTCTCCTCGGGAGTGCCGATCGACAGCCGGACGCCACCGTCGATCACACTGCTGCGGTCCCGCAGCCGGATGCCCTGCGCGGCCAAGGCGCCGCACAGCCGCTGCGGATCCTCGGTCCGCAGCAGCAGGAAGTTCGCGTCCGACGGGAACACCTCGATCACCGCCGGCAGCTGCGCCAAGGCGTTGCGCACCCGATCCCGCTCGGCGACGATACGCTCGATGTTGCGGCGTCCCTGGGCGATGCCCGCAGGCGAGATCGCCGCGCCGATCGCGCGGATCGCCGTGACGGTGAGCGGGTACGGCGGCATGATGCGACGGAGGACCCCGACGACCTCCGGGTGGGCGAGGGTGATGCCGCAGCGCTCACCGGCGAGGCTGTACTCCTTGGACAGCGAGCGCACGACGACGAGATTGGGATGGCCGGCGATGTCGCCCGCGAGTGACGGCTGTCCCGAGTAATCGAGGTAGAGCTCGTCGACCACCACCATCGCCCGGCCGCGTAGCCGCTCGGCGAGCCACAGCACGGACGCCCGGTCCATCAGGTTGGCGGTCGGGTTGTTCGGCGAGCAGACGAAGACGAGCTTGATCCCGGGATCGGCGTCGCAGGCCGCCAGCATCGCGTCGGTGTCGAGCTGGTACACCCCGGGCACGAGGGGCACCCGGCACACCGACGCACCCTGGATGGCCGCAGCCGTCTCGTACATGACGAAGGTCGGCGGTGTGATCAGGATGCCGTCCCGGCCGGCCGCACAGAACGCGCGGACCAACAGGTCGATGGACTCGTCCGCACCACGCGACAGGAAGAGCTGCTCCACCGGCAGGCCGTAGATCTCGGCGAAGCGGCTCAGCAGCGACGGCGGCTGCGGTTCCGGGTACCGGTTGAGGCCCTCCTGCTCGGGCCCGCCCGGGTACGGCGGGTAGGGGTTCTCGTTCGCGTCGAGGTGGACCCGGGCGACCTGCTCCGCCTCGACGCGCGCCGAACTGTAGGGCCGCATCGCGTAGATCTCGGGCCGGACCAGCGAAACGATGTCATCCACGAGCTACGCGATCCTCTCCGGCCGGGCCGGGGCCGCCCCCGGTAGGCGCAGGGTACCGTCCCCGGCCGGTCGGCCGGCCCGTCGGTGGGCGCTTGTCGATCCCGCGGTGCGGTACCGTCGTTCAACCTGTCGCCGGGCGTGACGGCAGCAGCGTGAGCGTCCGGTCTGCCGCGCCCTGCGGCCCGGCGAGCGGAACCAGGTAGGTCTGCCCCTGGGCATGGACCGGCGTCTGGTCGTCGTAGTGCGCGGAGCCGGGCAGCCCCGAGCTGCCGTGGCGCAGGACGTCCCGCAGCAGCGGCCCGGCGGGGTCGACCTCGGCCACGAAGCGCCAGGGTGCTCCCTCGATCGCGGCGCCGCTGCGATCCGGGGTCATGAGGCAGACCGAGTGGCCGCTGCCTCCGACCGGGGTCTCGTCGCCGCCGAAGAGTCCGCGCAGCCCGGGAAGCGCCTTGGCGATCGGATGCCGGTCGTTGACGCGGTGCACCGCGTCGTAACGCCAACCTGCCGGGTCCGTGCCGTGTGCGGTGACGATTCTCGCGATCGCCGTCTCCAGCGCTTCGGCGACGACGACCGGAAGTGGCTCGGTCTCGCCGAGTTGTCGTCGGGCCTCCGCGTCGAGAATGAGATGATCAACTTGCAGGGTCAGATCCGGCATGCTGGTAGCCAGATCCGCACCCAGTGGTTCGGTCACCCATCGGTCCACCAGGGCCTGCAGCAGCCGGAGAAAGACAAGTGGCGCCGGCTGCTCGCCTCGGGCGTGGCCGTCCCACTCGCTGAGCAGGCGGTGCCCGGTCCCCGCCAGCGGATCCGTGGGCGGGCGGGCAGCCAGCGCGTCCAGCAGCACCGGCAGCACCCGGGCCGCCCTTCCGTCAGCCAGGTCGTTCTGCCAGCGCGCGCACTCCTCAGCCGAAATCGACCCGTCACGGATCAGCTGCTCGATGCGTTCGGCCCGGTACGGGGCGACCCAGTCGACGCCGACGTGGACCTTCGCGTCGTCCGGCACCAGTTTGTGGTTCGCGGAGATGATGTAGCCCTCGGCGGGGTTGACCGTCTCCGGCAGCTCGTCGAAGGAGAGCAGATCCTGCCACGACTCGGCGACGTCGCCGAACGATGCTGGGGCAAGCCCGCTGCCCGGCCGTCGCCGCGGCACGTTCCCGGCGGTCTTGAGCGCTATGACGTCGTCGGCGGTGGCCACCACCACGTTGAGCACCGGCACGCCGAAGTCCCGCAGGGCCGCCCGGAAGCGGGGATAGGTCTCCGCCCGCCACATCCGCAGACAACCGACGATCTCGGTGGAGGGCACGAAGCCGCTCCAGAAGAGGCCGAGCCGGGCGGCGCCGTCCGGACCCGGCGCGTCGAACTCGACGTGCCGCTGCCCGCCCGCGGCCCGGACCGCGACGTCCGCGCCGCCCCGGACCGAGATGACGCTCTCCTGCCGCCAGGTCGGCCGCGCTGCCGGGCCGTCGAGCAGGCAGAGATCCTGGGTGTCGACAGTGGCGTTGGTGATGCCCCAGGCCAGCCGGCTGTTGCTGCCGGCGATGAGTCCGGGCAGTCCGGGGACGGTGATGCCGTACGCCGTCGCCGGCTCCGCCGACAGCAGCAAACCCATCTGGTACCAGATGCTCGGTTGGGTGAACAGCACGTGCGGATCGTTGGCCAGCAGGGGCGCGCCCGAGCGGGTGAGTCGCCCCGAGACCGCCCAGGCATTGGATCCGGGGGACGTCTCCCCGTCCAGCAGCCCCCACAGCCAGGCACGGGACTGCTCAGGCAACTCGACGACCGGGGCGGACTCGGACGCTCCCGGGCGGCCGAGGCGCATGTCGACGCCCTGCCCCGGACGCCTGATGGTCACCGCGCCGTCGATCGGGTAGCGCGGCGCGGAGAAGGAGGCCGCGTAGCGGGGCCGCTCCGCCGCGAGTCGCATGCGGAAGACCTCCTGCCGGAGGTTGGTGCCGAGGTCGAACCCCAGGTGCTTGACGATGAGCACGGAGTCGAGCGGTGTCCAGGGCTCGGGTCGGTAGCGGAGCAGCAGAAACTCCACCGGCAGACCGGCCCGCCGCCGGAGCCGGCGGATCGCCGCGTTGACGCCGTCGCTGAAGGCCACCAGGCAGGCGTACGACGCACGGTCCACCAGTTCCAGCGACTGGCGGGCCACCCGTTCCAGAGCGAGCCTGCGGGCCCGTACGTCCTCGGGCACGACCGTCTCGCCCAGCACCTCCGCCAGTCGGCCGCGGGCTCGTCGCCGGAGCACGTCCATCTGCCACAGCCGGTCGCTGGCCTGCGCGAAGCCGCTGGCGAAGTAGAGGTCGTGCTCGTCGTGGGCGATGATCCACGGCACCCCACGGTCGTCGCGGCGCACCATGGCCCGGTCGGTCAGGCCGCTCAGCCGCACCGAGCCACGATCGGCGTGTGCCCGCACGGCCGGCGTGCGCAGCAGCCGCAGCGCCCCGTCGCGTACCCGGTCACGTCGCGCCATCGCCGACCGCCGTCCGAGCCCGAGGGGTGGCCTTGCCCATCTGAAGACCGGGCAGGTTACGTCCCACCAGGAGGTAGATCAGGACACTGATCACCGCGAAGACACTCACCCCGAGGAACATCGCCGTGCCGCCGTAGTGCGCCAGGATCAGTCCACCCGTGAAGGGTCCGATGAAGCCACCGAGCTGCGCGAAGGTCTGTGCCCCGAAGTAGCTGCCCCGCCGGTCCGGGGGTGCGATCCGGTCGATGACGGCGAACTCCGCCGGGATGATGAAGGTCTCCCCGATCGTGAAGATCACCATTGCCGCCACGAACTGCCAACCCGGACCGGCGAAGGCGAAGCCCACCATGCCCGCGACGAGGAGCACCCCGCCGATGACGATCGACCGCACCGGGTCACGCTTGCGCGCGTACCGCGAGACGAAGAGTTGGACGACGACCACGGTGACGGCGTTTGTGGTCAGCACGTAGCCGAGGATCTTCGTGCCGTCGGCGAATCCGGCGGAGAGATGCTGCGCCAGCAGCGCCGAGATCTTGCTGTGTACCGCCTCCAGCAGGAGACCCGCGGCGATGAAGCAGAGCAACCGGAAGTCCCGGACGACCACCCGGAAGCTGTCCCGCAGCCCTTCGAGGTGGGTTCGGAAGCCGGTGCTGGGCTCCTGCTCCAGCACCGCAGGTGTCATCGGTGGCAGGAACAGCAGCGTCAGCCCGAACAGGCAGAGATAGACCGCGTAGACCGCCGCGCCGACCAGGAAGGCCACCCGGCCGCCGGAGAGGCCGGCGTACGCGCCCAGCAACGGCCCCACGGCGAACCCGACGTTGACCGCCATGTACTGGTACGAGAACCATCTCAGCCGGTCCTCCGCCGGCAGCAGATCACTCAGCAGCGCCTTCGCCACCGGGTTGAAGGTGCTGCTGCTGAGGGCCAGGGCGGCGTTGATGAAGAAGACCGCCAGCACCCCGTTGCTGAAGTAGAAGGCCACGAAGGAGGCGATGACCCCGGACAACGCGAGCAGCAGCAGCCTGGTGCGGCCCAGCGCGTCGGAGAGTGAGCCACCGACGAAGCCGGCGAAGATCGAGAAGAAGACCGACGACCCGATGATGAAGCCGATCGTGGTCGGGGTGAGTCCCAGCTCCCGATGGAGGAAGATCGCGAGGAAGGGGATCGCCACCGAGTTCGCCAGACTCATGATCCCGGCCCCGGCGATCAGTAGTCGGGCCAACATCATGGGGCGGGTTGTCGTCGTCATCGGGAGGCCGACCCTGCCCCGTCCGTGGCGACGGGCCCACGCTGACCGAGGAAGCGGCGCATCAGCTCGGCCACCTCGGTGACGTGCGGACGGTAGAGCATCGCCTCGTGTCCGGCCGCGACCGAGGCGTACGTCAACGTCTCCCCGGCGATCCGCTGCCAACCCGATCTCGGCTGTTCGCCCTGGTCATGGCGAGTCTGCGCGGCCTCGATCAGCATGATCGAAAGGTCCGGCGGGACCGTGACCGGCGGCCAGCGCAGCGACGACATCCCGCTGAACGCGTCGAACACCTCGGTGAGGTCACCGTTGAGCAGTTCTGGCGCGTCCGTCCCGATCAGCTCCTGGACCTCGGCGAGAATCTGCTCCTCCGGCGTGGTTCGCAGCAGGCTCGGCAGGTCCGAGGGGGCGTGCTCGCGCACCACCGGGAACATCTCCGCCAGGATCGCCAGGAACGAGACGAACTGCTCGACGCGGCTGGTCCCCAGGCGACGCCCCACCGCTTCCGGGTCCACCGAGTCCAGCGCCACCAGGCGGGTGACCGGAACGCCTCGGGCCTGCAGCTCGTGCGCGACGTAGAGGCCGAGCGCGCCGCCGAAGGAGTGGCCCACGAGATCGACAGGTCCGGTGCCCGCCGCCGCGGCGATCACCTCGGCGCATCTGCTGGCCAGCGCGGTGACGGTGCCGTCGCCCCCCTCCTGGAACAGCTCTCTGGTCGACACCGCGAAGAACGAACGATCGTCGAACATGGCGCTCAGCTGGGCGAAGGAGGTACCAAGACCGAGCACCCCGGGAAGCGCGAAGATCGGCGTGGCGCCCTCGGGCCGCCGACGCAGCGCCAGCAGCCGCCGGGTGCCGCGTATTTCCCGGCCGAGCAGGGCCGCCACACTGGACTGCGGCTCCGCCAGGGCACGTCGCAGCAGGTCGACGTACTCGTCGGCGCAGGACTGGATGGTCGGTCGGTCGAACAGGTCGGGGTTGAAGTGCCAGCGCAGTTCGAGGTTCCGGCCGATGTCGAAAACATCGAGCATCAGCTCCGCCTGGGTGTCCTGACTCGGTGACGGAAGCAGGTCGACAGCAAGTCCGTCCAACTCGATGCCGCCGCGTTGGTCGTCCTGGTAGGCGAACATGATCTGGAAAAGCGGTGAGTGGGCGGTCGAGCGGGCCGGATTGAGCCGGGTCACCACCATGTCCAGCGGCACATGCTGATGGTCGAGGTCGAGCAGTGCCTCCTCCCGGACGTGCTGCACGTAGCTCAGGAAAGTGGGGGCGTCGTCCACCCGGGTCCGGCGTACCAGGGTGTTGACGAACATTCCGATGAGTCCGTCGAGTTCGGTGCCGTTGCGGTTGGCGACCGGAGTACCGACGACCACGTCACCGCTGCCCGACCGCTTCGCCAGCAGCATCGCGAACACCGCGTGCAGCAGCACGAACGGGGTCCCCCCAGAGGTTCGGGCCAGCGCTCGTACCGCCTCGGTGAGCCGCGGGTCGAGCCGCTGGATGATGCTCTCACCCGCATGGGTCGCCTCGATGGGGCGGGGCCGGTCGAGTGGAAGGCCGTGCACGAGTGGCAGATCCCGCAGACGTTCCTCCCAGTAGCCGAGGTCACGAGTCGCCTGCGGGCTGTCGGCCCAGCGCGTCACGCTGTAGGAGTAGTCGGCGTAGGTCGCCGGCAACGGCGGTAGCTCGGCCTGATCGGCCGCGAGGTCCTGGTGGAAGGCGCGGTACAGATGGCCGACCTCGCGGGCGAGGATGCCGATCGACCAGCCGTCGGAGGCGACGTGGTGCATGCTGATCAGCAGTGCGTGCGTGTGGGGCATCAGCCTGATCAGGCGTACCCGCAGCATGTCGTCGTGTTCCAGGTCGAACGGACGGCGTAGTTCCTGCTCGGACAACCGCTCGGCCACTGCCTTCAGGTCCGCGCCGGGCGGCACCTCCGCCGTCTCGACCGCCATCCTGAACTGGCCGGCGGGACGGACGACCTGCACGATGCCGCTGTCGGTCAGGCGCAGGACCGTGCGGAGGGCGGCATGCCGGTCGACGATGGCCCGGAAGGCCCGTTCCAGCGCGTCGACATCCAGCTCACCCTCGATCAGGGCGGTCTGGTGCAGGTTGTACGCGGCGCTGTCCCGCTGCAGCTGGGCCAGGTAGTACAACCGTCCCTGGGGGTCGGTCACCGGCACCGGCTCGCCCGGTGGCACGCGGTACAGCGGAATGCCGCCACCGCCCGAGGTACGCCCGTCGGCGCCGCCGCGCCGGACGAGTTGGGTGAGCCCGCGTACGGTCGGGTCGCGCAGGAAGAGACGCAGCGGTATGTCGACGCCGAACTCGCTCCCGATCCGGGCGACCAGCCGGATGGCGAGGATGGAGTGGCCGCCGAACTCGAAGAAGCTGGTCTGCGGATCGACCCGCTCGATGCCGAGCAGGCCGGCCACCACCTGTGCCACCCGGTCCTCGTCGACGTCACCGCTCGACGCGGTCGACACCGGCGCGGCGATCGGCGCCGGGCCGTGCTCGGTGTCGGGTAGGAGCGTCGCTTGGGCGGGATCCGGCAACGCCCGCCGGTCCACCTTGTCGTTCTGGTTGAGCGGCAGGGCGTCCAGGGTGACGAAGACACTCGGGATCATGTACGCCGGCAGCGACGCGGCCAGCGCACGCCGCAGGGCGACGGCGGTAAGTCCTGGCTGGCTCGGCACCAGGTAGGCCACCAGCGCGGTGCCACGTTGTGGTAGATCACGGGCGACAACGGCGACCGCGGAGACCGAGCCGAGAGCGCGCAGGGCGGTTTCCACCTCGCCGAGTTCGATCCGGAATCCGCGGATCTTGACCTGGTCGTCCTGCCGGCCCCGGTACTCGTACTCGCCGGTCTCCATCAGCACGGCCTGGTCGCCCGAGCGGTAGCCGCGCTCCCCCGTCGCCGGCAGGCGCACGAAACGCGCCCGATTCAGTCTCGGGCTGCCGAGGTATCCGCTGCTCAGCGCGGGACCGGTGATGACGATCTCGCCCGGCTGGCCGGCCGGCACCTCGTTGAGGTCGGCGTCGACGAGGGTGAACCGCAGATCCGCCAGCGGCACCCCGATCAGCGACCGCCCCTGATCCAGGTCCTCCCGCCGCACCCGCCGGTAGCTGGCGTAGACGGTGGTCTCCGTCGGACCGTACATGTTGATCAGTTGTGGTTGCTCGTCGCCGTACCTGGCCACCCACGGCCGCAGGTCGGCGAAGTGCAGCGCCTCACCTGCGCTGATGACGTAGCGCAACGGCAGTCGACGGTCGCGGGTGGCGTCCTCGGCGATGAGCTGGTTGAGCGCGGTGGGCGTCTGGCACAGCACCGTGACCCGCTCCCGTTCCAGCAGGTCCCAGAGGGCTTGGGGGTCCTGGGCGGTCTCCCTCGGCACGATCACCAGGCAACCGCCGTACAACAGCGGCCCCCACATCTCCCACACGGACACGTCGAAGGCGAACGAGTGGAACATCGCCCACACATCATCCGGACCAAACCCGAAATGACGCTCCGTCACCCCAAAAAGCCGCAACACATTACCGTGCGAAATCTGCACACCCTTCGGACGCCCCGTCGTCCCCGACGTAAAAATCACATACGCCCGATCATCCCCACCCGACTCCGCCACAGCCACGTCCACCGGACCGCCGACCACACCCTCATCATCCACAAGCACCGAAGGCACACCCTCCGGCAACAACCCCACCAACCCACCACTGGTCACCACCACCGACGGATCAGCATCATCCACAATCAACTCCAACCGACCCGCCGGAGTCCCCACATCCAACGGCACATACGACGACCCCACCCGCAACACCGCAAGCACCGCAGCAACCATGTCAACAGAACGATCCAACAACACACCCACCGGCCGCGACACATCCACACCCGCAGCCCGAATCGCCCCCGCCAACACCCCCACCCGACGATCCAACTCCGCAAACGTCACACCCCGACCACCACACCGCACCGCCACCCGATCCGGAAAACACCGAACCGACTCCCCAAACCCCGCCACCAAACTCCGCGCCTGCCCCACCGACGGCACGCTCCGGCCGATCCGCGCGTCGCCATCGGTGACCGTCGAATCCGACTGACTACGCTGAATCACCCGCTGACGCAGAAGATCTGCAAGAACCTGATTCACGGTTGGCCCTTCGTCAAAACAGTTGGTATCGGTGGGTCAGAACGCGAGCAGCAGCGCGGCGAGCAGGCCCTGCCGTGCCTGGACCGCCGCCAGGAAGTCCGGCCAGGACGGGGACTCGACAATCTGCGCCGCCGCCTTGCCGAGGTCGATGTCATCGCCGCTGATCTCGCGCCAAAGGCGCTCCAGCTCCGTCTGGTCGTCCTGATCGATGAGCCGCATCTCGGAGAGCTTCATGTCGGGGTGGGTGACCAGGAACTCCAGTGCCCGGCCGATCGCAGCCAGGAGCCGATCGATGGTGGCACGGGTGAAGAGCGTCGCGTCGTACTGTGCGGACAGCTCCGGCTCCGGGTCGAACACGAAGCGGAACAGCAGGTCGAACAGCGCGGTCGCCGGTGGCAGCTGCACCAGCCGACCGGTCACCTCGGGCAGCGTGCGTAGGTCGAGCGGGTAGTTGTCGACGGCGACCATGGCCTGGACCAAGGTCGGCATCCCCGCGACCCGAGGCGGCCGCGCCGCCCGCACGATCTCCTGGAACGACAGCTGTTGATGATCCAGCGCGGAGAGGGCGCTGGCAGCTATCGCATCGACCAGGGCAGCGCCGGTGGCCTGTGGCTCCACCCGGTACCGGAAGGGCAGCGTGTCCGCGAAGTAGCCGACCAGGTTCTCCGTCTCGGCAAGGTCGCGGCCGGCGACCGGGGCGGCCAACACGATGTCGGTGTGCTGGGCGAATCGGCTGAGCACGATCGCCGCCGCGCTGTGCAGGAGCATGAAGGTGGTGACCCCGGCCTCCTCCGCGGCGCGCTGCACGCGATCCCGCTGTCCGGTTGGCCACCGCACCGCCACGTAACCGGCCTCCCGACTGCGCTCCTCGGTTCGGGGGAAATCCGTCACCAGGCCGAGGTCGCCGGAGTAGCCGTCCAGGTAGTCCCGCCAGAAGTCGACGTCCGCGCCGGCCGTGGCCGCCGCCCGCTCGTGCCGCCAGAGGGCATAGTCGGCGTACTGGATCGGCAGCTCCGGCAGTTGGGGCGGCAGCCCCTGCCGGTGCGCCCGGTACGCCTCGGTGATCTCGCTGAAGACCACGTTCGTGGACCAGCCATCCGACACCAGGTGATGACTGCTCCACTGCAGCACATGCTCGGTCGGGGTGAACCGGAACAGGCGGGTGACCACGACCGGGCCGCTGGTCAGGTCCAGCACGAGGTCACTGAGGACCTGGTCCCGGACGTACCTCGTCATCTCCGTCGGATCGGTGAGCTGCTCCCCCGTCGCGTCCACCACGTCGAGCGTCACCACCGCGTCCCGGTCGGGTCGCTGATAGCTGCTGCCCTCCTCGGTGCCGAAGCGCATCGAGAACACCTCGTGCCGGCTGGTCAGAGTCGTGATCGCGGAGCGCAGCGCGGTGATGTCCAGCGCCCCGGACAGGTGCAACAGCACCGTGTTGTCGTAGGAGCGGTCGTCCGGGTCGACCTGGCACAGGAACCAGAGGGCGGCCTGGTTGGCGGCCAGCGGGAACCGGTCCGGTCGGGGTTGTGCCGGCCGGATACGCGTTCCGTCGGTCGCCGGCACGACCCCGCGACCGCTGGCGATCCGCTGGGCCAGGGCGCGGGGGTTCGGATTCTCGAACAGCAGACGGATCGGCAGATCCATCCCGAAGCGATCCCGTAGCCGGGCCATCACCTGCGCCGCGTGCAGCGAGTGACCGCCCAGGCCGAAGAAGTCGGTGAGTGGACCGGGCCGCATCGACAGCCGCAGCACGCTGCGCCAGACATCCATCACGACGGCCTCGGTCTCGTTCCCCGGTTCGAGGTCGTCGGTCAGCTCGGGCGGCGGTGCCGGCTGCCATCCGGCGAGGGACCGGGTGTCGACCTTGCCGTGCGGCGTGCGGGGCAGCACGTCGAGGCGGACAAGGTGATCCGGTACCGCGTACCGGGGCAGGATGGCGGCCAGTTGCTCGCGTAGTTCCAGCGGGGACACCTCGGCCCGGGACGGGCCCGATCCGGCAGCGGTCCCACCGTCGCCGGCAACCGTCTGCGGGACGAAGAACGCGACGAGCTGGTTGCCGTGTTCGCCGTCCGAACGCACGATGACCACGCTCTCCTGCAGTGTCGGGATCGCGGCGAGCGCCCCCTCCACCTCAGCCAGCTCGACGCGGTGTCCGCGTATCTTGACCTGCTTGTCGATCCGGCCGAGGAACTCGAGGTTCCCGTCAGGCAGCAGTCGGCCCCGATCACCCGTCCGGTAGGCCACGATCCCAGGCTGCTCGGCAATGGGATCGGGTACGAACGCGGCGGCGGTGCGCTCGACGTCGTTGACGTAGCCGGCACCGACGCAGAGCCCCCCGACGTACAACTCGCCCGGGGTGCCCGTCGGCACCGGTTCACGGTGTTCGTCGAGGACGTAGACCTTGGCGTTGTCGATGGGACGGCCCACCGGCACCGAGGCGGCCCGCTCGTCGGCCCACCCGATGATCTCGTAGTGGGTGCAGTCGTCGGAGACCTCCGTGGCCCCCCACATGTTCAGCAGTCGCACCTGCGGCAGGTGCCGACGGAATGCGTTGGCGCTCTTCGGGGTCAACGTCTCCCCGCTGGAAACGACCCAGCGCAGCCGGAACGGCGGGAAGGCGGCCAGTCCGTAGTGGGTCAACTCGGCGCTGAAGACGCTCAACACCGTGGGTGAGACCTCAAGTACGGTGATGCCGTCCTCGGCCACGGCGCGCAGCAACCGTGACGGATCCTGACTGATCTCGTCGGGATAGATCACCGATGTCGCGCCCACCGCCAGCGGCGCGAGCATCTGCCAGATCGAGATGTCGAAGGTGGCGGCGGCGTCCTGGGAGACGAGGTCGCCGGCACTGATTCCCAGCGTGCCGATCTTCGCTTCCAGGTGGTTGAGCATCCCGTCATGCCGGATCGTCGCGCCCTTGGGCTCACCCGTCGAGCCGGAGGTGAAGATGACGTAGGCGGCGGCCCGACCGCCGGGCAGTGGCCCGGCGTATCGATCGTGCTCGTCGCCCGAGGCCACCAGTTCGTCGAGCAGGAGCAACGGTGTCGGCCCGGCCGCCTCACGGAGCGCTGCCTCGCTCTGCCTGTCGCCGAGGACCAGCGCGGCCTGGCTGGTCCGCAGCATGCTGGCCACCCTGGTCGGTGGCCCCGAGGGCAGGGGCAGGTAGATCGCGCCGATACGCATCGCCGCCAGCGCGGTGACGAACGAGTCGATGCCCCGTGCGGCCGACATGCCGACCACGGTTCCGGCCGTGACGGCTCGTCGCGCCAGCCGGGCCGCGATCCGCTCGATGCGTACGGCCAGCTCCGCGTAGGTCAGCGAATCCTCGCCGCAGCGCACGGCCAGCGCCTCCGCGTGGGTCGCGCACGACTGCTCCAGCAGGGTGAAGTAGCCGGGCGCGGACAGTGGCCGGGCGGGCGGTCCGAACGCGGCGACAAGCTCCTGCCAGTACGTCTCACCGAGCAACGTACGCCGGCTGGGCACGGTCTCGGGGTGGGCCACGGCATCGGCCAACGCGTGGCGGTACAGGGCGGCGATGAGCCGCACCTGCGGCTCGCTCAACCGGTGCAGATCGGCCTCAAGATCGAGAGAGAGCAGCTTGGTGAAGGGGTCCTTGTTGAACTCGGTACGGAGCGCGAAGTGCGTCTGGATGTACGCCTTCGCGTCCACCACGGTCAGGGACGTCGCGGACGCCAGCTGTTCGTAGCTGTGGAAGTGCGTGTAGTTGAAGCTCACGTCGGTGAGCTCCCGGCCGCCGTTGAGCCGCTGCAGTTCGGCGTAGGGAAACCGCCGCACGGGCAACAGTTGCTGTTCCTTGGCGTACGCCGCCCGGATCAGCGCCATCCAGGTGGTGCCGGAGGTGGCCAGCCGGTACGGCAGCAGGTTGAGGTGTACGCCGATCACCTCGGCGCCGCCCTCCTCCTCGACCCGACCGTTCGACTCCACGCCCAGCACCAGGTCGGAGCGTCCGGTGACGGTGGCCAGCACCCGGGCGTGTACCGCCAGCAGCACGTGCTTGAGCGAGACGGCGCAGCGGGCGGCGAGTTCGTCGAGCGCCGCCGAAAGATCGGCGTCGACCTCGACGCTGAGGAAGCCGATCTCGTTACGGGCGGCCGTCCCGGTCGCGACGGCATTCCGGGGCAGCAGGGTCGGCTCCGCCCCGCTCAGCTCCCGCGCCCAGAACTCGTGGACTGACGGATCGCGCAGCGTCTCCTGCTCAAGCGCGATGAAGTCGGCGTAGCGGCGTCGGGGTGGGGCGGCCACCGGCTTGTCCCCCGCCCGCAGCTGCCAGTAGTCGGAGAGGATCTCGGTGATCAGCGATGATTCGCTCCACCCGTCCAACAGCGCGTCGTGGAAACTGACGGAGAACTGGAACTCGTCGGCCGACAGCAGGTGCACCGTGTACCGCATCAACGGAGCGACGCTCCAGTCGTACCCGGTCTGCCGCTCCCCCAGTTGCCACCGGCTCAGCTCGGCATCCTGTTCCTCTCCACCCAGGTGCCGCAGGTCCACCACGGTCACCCGGGACGGCGCGCTGGGATGCACCAGTTGCAGCGGTTGCGAGTGGTCGGTGAACGTGAAGGAGGTGCGCAGGATCTCGTGGCGGGCCACCGCTCGCGCGACCGCCTGCTCCATCGCCCGATGGTCGTAGCCGGCTCGGAGCCGGAACATGAAGATGTCGCAGTACATGTTGACGTCAGCGTCGTAGGCGCTGTGGAAGAGCAGGCCCCCCTGGAGGGTGCTGACCGGGTAGGCGTCGGTCACGCCGTCCGGTAGCGCCGCGCGGTCCGCTGCGCTGATCAGGCTGAAGGGCGGGGTCGGCGGGCGATTCTCCGACGGCGCCTGCGCAGTTCCGGCGAGGGCGGCGAGTCCGGCGGGTGTCGGAGTGCCGTAGATGTCGACCAGGTTCAGCGTGACGCCGCGCTCCTGGGCGCGGGCACGCAGCCGCAGGGCCGTGATCGAGTCACCGCCGACGCTGAAGAAGGAGTCGTCGCTGCCGACGCTCGGTACGCCCAGCACCTCGGCGAAGATCTGGCGGATGAGGGTCACCAGGTTGCCCTGCCCGGCGGCCTCCACCGGGCGGGATTCACGCAGGCTGTTCGCGGGGGTGGCGGTCGGCAGCCGGTCCCGGTCGACCTTGCCGTTCTGGGTGAGCGGGATGGCGTCGACGGGCACGATGAACGACGGCATCATGTAGTTCGGAAGCCGTCCCCGAAGGCGGGTGAAAAGCTCGCCGGGGTCGAGGTCGTCGTCGGCGACCAGGTGGGCGACGATCCGTGGGCCGGTGCTCGGCGACGGGGCACGGCGGCTCTCGCCGCGCAGCAGATCCCGCACATCGGTGATCTCAAGCGACGCGGTCCGGTTTCGCAGCACCGGATCGGCGGCGGTCTCGGGCCGGACCACGGTGACGACGACCTGCCGTACGCCGGGGATGCCGGCGAAGGCGGCGTGCACCTCGCCGAGTTCGATCCGGAATCCGCGGATCTTGACCTGGTCGTCCTGCCGGCCCCGGTACTCGTACTCGCCGCTCTCCACCAGCACGGCCTGATCGCCGGAGCGGTAGGACCGCGCCGTGCTGCCGGGCAACCGGACGAACCGCTCGGCGTCGAGCTCGGGCCGGCCCAGGTAGCCCGCGCTGACCCCCGGCCCGGTGACGATGATTTCCCCCACCTCGCCGGCGGGCACCTCGTTGAGGTCGGCGTCGACGAGGGTGAACCGCAGGTCCGCCAGCGGCACTCCGATCAACGACCGCCCCTGATCCAGGTCGTCGCGCCGCACCCGCCGGTAGGTGGCGTGCACCGTGGTCTCGGTGATGCCGTACATGTTGATCAGTTGTGGTTGCTCGTCGCCGTACCGGGCCACCCACGGCCGCAGGTCGGCGAAGTGCAGCGCCTCGCCGCCGAATATCACCCACCTCAGGGGCAGTCGACGGCCCCGGGTCGCGTCCTCGGCGATCAGCTGATTGAAGGCGGTGGGCGTCTGGCACAGCACACTCACCCGCTCCTGCTCCAGCAGGTCCCACAACGCCCGAGGATCCTGGGCGGTCTCCCTCGGCACGATCACCAGGCAACCGCCGTACAACAGCGGCCCCCACATCTCCCACACCGAGAAATCGAAGGCGAACGAGTGGAACATCGCCCACACATCATCCGGACCAAACCCGAAATGACGCTCCGTCACCCCAAAAAGCCGCAACACATTACCGTGCGAAATCTGCACACCCTTCGGACGCCCCGTCGTCCCCGACGTGAAAATCACATACGCCCGATCATCCCCACCCGACTCCGCCACAGCCACGTCCACCGGACCGCCGACCACACCCTCATCATCCACAAGCACCGAAGGCACACCCTCCGGCAACAACCCCACCAACCCACCACTGGTCACCACCACCGACGGATCAGCATCATCCACAATCAACTCCAACCGACCCGCCGGAGTCCCCACATCCAACGGCACATACGACGACCCCACCCGCAACACCGCAAGCACCGCAGCAACCATGTCAACAGAACGATCCAACAACACACCCACCGGCCGCGACACATCCACACCCGCAGCCCGAATCGCCCCCGCCAACACCCCCACCCGACGATCCAACTCCGCAAACGTCACACCCCGACCACCACACCGCACCGCCACCCGATCCGGAAAACACCGAACCGACTCCCCAAACCCCGCCACCAAACTCCGCGCCTGCCCCACCGACGGCACCGGAATGTCCTGGCTGTTCATCGTCCTGCCTCCTCGACGGCCGGCGCGGGGCCGGGCGATGCGATCTCCTTGAGGGCCGACTGGAACTCCGCCACGATCCGGGCTGCGGTGGCGGCGTCGATCCGCTCCCGCTGGTAGACCAGACGGAACGTCAGGCGGTCGGCGTGCCGGGTGCCGTACAGGCTGACGGTGAAGGCGACATCCCGGGGAGGTACGTCCACCACCGACACCTCGACCTCTCCGAGCCGCTGGCGGCATCCGCTGGACGGGATCGAGAAACCATCGTCGAGCAGCCCGTCCGTCGACTGCTGAAAGGTGAACGTGGCCTGGAACAGGGGTGTCTGCCCGTGCCGGTCCGGGCTGAGCGCCTTGACCAGCCGGGCGAACGGCAGATCAGCGTCGGCCAGGGCGTCGCGCAGTTCGGCCCGGCTGCGGTCCTCGATCTGTTCCAGGCGCTCGTCGTCCTCGAACCGGCCGGCCAGGGGCAGCATGTTGACCAGGTAGCCGACCATGTCGGCGAAGCGCCAGTCGTCCCGGCCATGGTGTGGGGTGCCGATCACGATCCGCTGTTCGCCGGTCGTCCGATGCAGCGCCCTCAGGTACGCCGCGACGAGGCTGACGAACGGCGTGTGCCCACGGAGCTGGGCCCGCTGGTAGAGGCGGTCGGCACCGTCCACCTCGAAGTCGATGATCGCGGCGGGGTTCCGGCCCGGAGTGCCTCCCGTTCGGACGGTCGGGAAGAGCAGGTGGTCGCGCAGTGGGTGCCACCGCTCGGCAAGCGCGGTGAGCCGGCGCCGGGCCGACTCGTCGTCGGTTGAGGCGGACAACCACCGCTGCCGCTGCACGTAGTCGCCCCGGTCGGTGGCGGGAAGCTCTCCGCCCAGGCGCACCCCGGGCAGCTCCGCCAGGATCTCCATGAAGATCACCCGCAACGACCAGTGGTCGACGATCGCATGGTGGCAGACGAGCATGAAGACGGTGCTCTCCGGCGTCAGCACGGCGGCGGCCCGGACCAGCGGACCTTCGGTGAGACAGAACCGCCGGTCGGCGACCTCCCGCAGGAAGAAGTCGACCGACTCGTCGATATCGGTGAGCGCCACCTGCGACCAGTCGAGCTGAGGGCTGTCCCGCACGATCTGCGTCCCGCTGCCGGGCGACCCGAGCACCGTGCGCAGCGCCGGGTGCCGGGCCACCGCCGCCGAAACCGCGGCGCGCAGCAGGTCGGGGTCGTACCGACGGGACAGGCGGACGGCGCTGGTCAGGATGTTCGCCGTGTCCTGCGGATGGAACTCGTCATAGAACTGCATCTGCACCTGGCCGTCGGTGGCCGGCGCGACCCGATCCGGAGATCCGGTCGTCGGCTCCGGCTGCGCGGGCTCCGGGGGCTGCCCGGTCAACACCACCACCGCTTCGGCGATCTCTTCGAGGGAGCGGTCGCTGGTGAAGAGTCGACTGTCCAGGGAGCGGCCGAGCTGCTGTTCGCACCTCACCTTCACGGTGGCGGTACGCAGCGAGTCGAGCCCGAGTGCGGCCAGCGGCCGGGACCAGTCCTGCACCGTCAGCTGCTGCCCCGCGGCGCTGACCAGCGCGGCCAGCAGTTGACGCACCAGCTGCCGCCGCGTGTCCCGGTCGCGACGGTGTAGCGCGTCGAGCTGGTCGGCGGTGGGCGGTGCCGGACGCGGCTGTGGATTCTCCGAGTGCCCCAGCACCCGCAGCCGGCCGGTGAGATGGCGGGCCCGGGTCTCGCTCCGCCGGATCTTTCCGCTCGACGTCTTGGGCAGGGAGCCCGGGTAGACCAGCACCACCTCGGCCAGTTGGAGGTCACACTCGACACCGACGGCGCGCAGCACCTCCGTCCGCACCGCGGCCGCCGCAGCCGGATCGCGCAGGCGGGCCAGAGACGCCCGGGCCACCTCGGCCACCAGGGTCACTGGCGGGGCGTCGGGATCCGGCTGGAATGCGGCTGCGGCACCGCCGCGCAGGTCGGCGCAGGCGGTCAGCGCGACGGTCTCGACGTCGTGCGGGTAGAAGTTCCGCCCGGCGACGATCAGCAGGTCCTTGCTGCGGCTGACCGGGTACAACTCGCCCTGCCAGGTGAAGCCGAGGTCCCCGGTCCGAAGACAGCGCCCCTCGCGACCAGGAACGTCGGCGTGGAAGGTCTGTCGGGTGGCCGTCGCATCGTCCCAGTACCCCTGGGCCACGCCCGGCCCCCGCACACAGATCTCCCCGATCTCCCCGTCGGGCAGGACCCGGTCGTCGTCACCGCCGCGAATGACGATCTCGGTGTGCCGGGCCGGTCGCCCCGACGAGACGAGGCTCGTGCCGGCCTCGCTTGTCTCCTCCGGCAGCTCGACCAGCCGGCCGCGCTCCAGTTCCCGGCGGCTGACGTGTCGGGACCGGTACCCCGTTCCCGGTTCGGCTCCGGCGACGAAGAGAGTGGCTTCGGCCAGGCCGTAACAGGGAAAGAAGGCGTCGCGGTCGAAACCGTGCACGCCGTAGCACGTCGCGAAGTCCCGCATCGTCTCCGCGCGCACGGGCTCGGCCCCGTTGAACGCGATCCGCCACCGGCTCAGGTCGATGTCGGTGAGCCGGGCCCGGTCGTACCGTTCGACGAGCAACTGGTAGGCGAAGTTCGGGCCACCGGAGCAGGTGGCGCCGAAGCGGTCCACGGCCAGCGGCCACAGCATCGGATCGTGCACGAACGCGAAGGTGTCCAGCAGCACCGAGGGAATGCCCCGGTAGACGGGCAACAGGGCGGTACCGATCAGCCCCATGTCGTGGTACATCGGCAGCCAGCTGAGGACGATGTCGTCGGGGCGGATGCCGAAGCCCTCGGCGATCGCCTCCTCGTTCTGCACGAGGTTGCGGTGGCTGACCATCACGCCCTTGGGCTGGCCTGTCGAGCCGGAGGTGTACTGCAGGAAGGCCAGATCCTCGCCGCCGGGCCCGGGCCTGACGGCAGCCACCCCCGCGCTGCCGGGCTCACCGTGCAGGAGTGACTTGAACGGATGGATCCGCATCGAGGCGGTCGCGTTCCCACCGAAAAAGGCGGTCAACTGCTCGACGAAGAGATCCGTGGTGACCGCGTGCGCCGGTTGGCAGCTGCGCACGACGCTCTCGATCCGATCGAGCCGCGCCCCCGGGCGGGGCGGGTAGAGCGGCACCGCGACGACACCGCTGTGCAGGCAGCCGAGGAACGCGGTCAGGAAGTCGAGACCGGGTGGCAGGATCAGCAGGGCACGGTCGCCGGGCCGCGTCGATTCCCGCAGCGACAACGCGACCCGTAGCGCGTTCTCCTCAAGCTGCGCGTAGGTCACCTGCTCGATCGCCCCGCCGGCCTGGACGAACGTGAACGCGACAGCGTCCGGACGCCGCTGTGCCCAGTGGCTCAGCGCGGCGGGGATCGAAGGGAACTCGGGGAGGCTACTCATCTCGGCCTTCCTGCCACGGACGGCGGCGGTCGGAGCGGGGTCTGTCAGCGCGGGTGGCGTTCGGCGGCGGTACGGATGACGTGGGCCGCGCGTCGCGCGTCCGCCCCGCTGACCCCGCCGTGGAAGACCGCCCGCACCCAGCCGGCTTCGAGTTCGAGGAGGCGAACTCCCCCGTCGGCGCAGTGCCGCAGGAACGAGGTTTGGCTCTCGACGCCGGCGGCCCGGAAGAAGACGATGTTGGTACGGGGTGCTCCGCCACGCAGCTCCAGCGCGTCGGAGGCCATGAGCAACTCGGCGAAGATGGCCGCGTGCTCATGATCGCTCCGCAGCCGCTGCTCGACATCGTCGAGCGCGATGAGACCGGCCGCCGCGAGCAGACCGGCCTGGCGCATGCCACCGCCGAGCATCTTGCGGATCCGTTGGGCCCGTTCGATCACCTCCGCGCTACCCACCAGCAGCGAGCCGACCGGCGCGCCCAGCCCCTTCGACAGACAGAACTGCGCCGAGTCGGCGAGGCTGGTGATCTCGCCTACCGGTACGCCGAGGGCGACCGCGGCGTTGAAGACCCGCGCACCGTCCAGGTGCAGCCGGATGCCGTGTTCCCCGCTGAGATCCCGCAGGTGCTTGAGGTATCCCAGGTCCAGTGGCACGCCCCCGGCCATGTTGTGGGTGTTCTCCACGCAGAGCAGTGCGGGCAGCGCGAACTGCGGATCCTGCCGGTCGACGGTCAGCTCCTCGGTCAACCGACGCGGGTCGAGCGTGCCGTCCGGCAGGTTCGGCACCGGGCGCAGCACGGTGCCACCGAGCACCGACGGTCCGCCGGCCTCGAAAAGGTACAGGTCGCTGCGGTCACCGACGATCACCGCCCGCCCACGTTCCGCCTGGGCCATGACCGAGCAGAGGTTGGCCATGGTGCCGCTGGGGGTGAACACCGCCGCCTGATGCCCGGTCAGCGCCGCCGCCCGCCGCTCCAGCGCCCGCACGGTCGGGTCCTCACCGTAGACGTCGTCTCCGACGGCGGCCTCGGCGATGGCGTGTCGCATGGTCGCGTCGGGCACGGTGAAGGTGTCACTACGCAACTCGATCATTTGCCGGCCATTCCGTTCTCCGCGTGGTCTGCGAGCCGTACGGTCAGTCGACCCAGCGCCGTCTCGGCCTGCCGAGCGGCCTCCGGACCGGTGTCGGCAGCGGCGATGACCGAGCCGATCCGGTCGGTGAACGCCCCGGTCACCGCGACGCGATCCCCGACCGCCACGCCAATGTTGACGGCGCGGACCGCCGCGGTCCGTTCCGCCGGCTCGACCCCGTCGACCTCGGCTATCTCCCCGTCGCCCGGCGCGATGAGGAATCGGATCGCGGCGTGTGCGTTGCGCAGTGGACGCAGTTTGGGCAGGTCGCCGCTTGCCCGCGCGATGACGCAGTCCACCAGGTCGATGCCGAGGGCCGCGCGTACCAGCTCGGGGATCAAGCCGCCGGCCAGGCGTGGGTTCACCTCGATGATCATCGGTCCGTCGGGACTCAACCGCAGCTCGGTGTGCGTCGCCCCCCAGGTCAGGCCGAGCGCCTGCAACGCGGATCGCGCGCATTCGGTAAGCGCGGCAGCAGCCGTCGGCTCAAGCTCCGCGGGAAAGTCGTGCCCGGTCTCGACAAAGTGTGGTGGCGGGCCGAGCTGCTTGGCGGTCAGGCCCACCAGCTCACCGTCGAAGAACTCCGCGGAGAACTCGGGCCCGCTGACGAAGCGCTCGACGAGGACTCTCGGCTCAACGGGCAGACCCCGCTCGTTGACCCTGGTGGCGAGCAACCGGGTCGCGTGCTCGACGACCTCCCGGCTGGTGCGGCACAGCCGCACCCCCACCGAGCCCGAGCCCCGCACCGGCTTCACCACCAACGGACAGCCGAGTTCGACCGCGACCGACGTCGCCTCGCCCGGCGTACGGATCACGCGGAAGTCAGGCACGGATACGCCCGCTGCCAGCAGCGCCTCCCGTTGCAACCCCTTGTCGCGGGCCTGCTCGACGGCAACGGGATCGGGGCCGGCGAGACCCACCCGCCGTGCCGCCCGGGCGGCGACCGGGACGAAGTACTCGGAGCTGGAGGTGACGCCCGCGACCGGCCCCAGCTGCTGGCAGGCACGCGCGACCGTCTCGGCGTCACCGGTGTCGAGGACGAGCGCATCGATCCCGTCCTGGGCGAGGTACGGATAGCGGGACGGATCGCGGGCGAGCATGACCGGACGTAGTCCTCGGTGCCGAGCTGCCCGGCAGTAGAGCCGACCGGTCCCCGTGGTGTTGCTCTCCACGAACACCATCACCCCCGAGGCGTCCACCGATCCTCCTTCTGCTGGTTGGCCGTGGTCCTGCCGTGCCGCAGCTCACGGACGGCGCTGTTCAGCTCGGCACGGGCGGCGGTCAGCCGCGCCAACTCCCGCTGACTCCGGTCGCGGAGGACCCGCAACCTGCCGTACACGTCGTCGTACCCGCGCTGCCAGTCACCGGGGCCGCCGCCGGCGTCGGTGAGGCTCGCCGCGATCGCCGGGTCGGCGACCTTGGCGGCCGCCGGGAATCGCTGCGCCACCCAGTCGATGCCGGTCGGCTCGCCGTCGGCCTCGGCCAGCTGCTCCCGGATGGCCGCACCGACAGTGTGGTGCGCGACCCGGAAGGGCATGCCGTCCTGGACCAGTCGGTTGGCCACCGCCGTGGCCGTGGTGATCCCCTCCACCGCCCGCTGTCGCATCCGGCCGGGACGTGGTCGGGCGCCGCTGACCAGAACCTGACCGAGCTGTACGACGTCGGTGGCGGCTCGCAGACCCGGCCAGGCGAGTCCGACCGCCTCGGTGCCGACCTCGATCGAGTTGGTGAAGGGTGCGCCCTTCATCGCGGTGACCGCGCCCACCCAGGACGAACTCACCCTCCCCACGGCGGCCGTGACGTGTTCGAGCAGGAAGGCGTTGCGCTTCTGCGGCATCGCCGAACTGCCGCCGACGAGACGGTCGGGAAACTGGATGAAGCCGAACTCCTCGGTACTCCACAGCTGCAGGTCGGTGCCGAGCCTGCTCAGCACGACGGCCACGCCGGTGGCGTCCGCCAGCAGTCGCAGCGCGACGTCCCGGCTGGCGATGGCGTCCAGGGCGTGCACCGGTGGTTCCTCGAATCCCAGCAGCGCGGCGACCCGGGCCGGATCGATCGGCAGGTCGCTTCCGGCGACCGCACCGGCGCCCATGGGGCAGCGCCGTAGTCCCCTGGCCGAGTCCCAGGCCGACTCGATCTCCCGGGTCAGCCCGGCCGCCACGCCGGTCAGGTAGTAGCCGTAGGTGATCGGCATCGCCGCCTGGTAGTGGGTGTGCACCGGCATCACGACGTCGCGGTACTCACGTCCCCGGCTCAGCAGCACCGCGACGAGCCTCGACGTTTCCTGAAGGAAGGACAGCAGCCACTCGCGCAGCCGGGTCAGGGTGATGGTGGCCTTCATGTCGTTGCGGGAACGTCCGGTGTGCAGTACGCCGCCGACCTCCTCGCCGAGTTCCGCGGTGAGGTACTGCTCGTAGGCCAGATACAGCCCGCGCGGCATGCGGGCGTTGGCGAGGGCGGCGAAGCGGCTGTCGCGAAGCTGCTCGATCAGCGTCACCAGCGCGACCGCCGCCTCGGGCTCGATCAACCGCCGCTCCCTGAGCATGACCACGTGTGCCAGGTCCACCAGGGTGGTGCGATCGAGTTCCTCGGCGATCTCGGCCGGCGTCGGCTCACCGTAGATCTGCCGCTGCGTCCGCAGGCCGATGGGCTCCTTGATCCGGCCCGTGTCGCTCATCGCGCCGCCACGCTTGCGGTGCCGCGATGTTCGAGGACCTCGTGCAGGCTCCGTCGTCCCCAGTTGAACCAGGACCACTCCGCGTGCTCGGCAAGGGGGTGGCTAGTCTCCACCGGCCGATCCTCGGTCGAGTCGGCCAGGTGCCCCTGCTCGGCGAGCCACCGGTCGTCGTAGACAGTGGACTGGTAGCGGTAGCCCTGGTCGGGCAGCATGACCACGGTCACCGCGTCGGGGTTCGTCATCGCCACCCGCTCGGCCACGAGAAAGGCCGCGCCGCTGGTCGGCCCCTGGAAGACGGCGTGCTCGCGGTGCAGTTTCCGGGTGGCCCGGTAGGCCTGACCGGCGCTGCACCAGTGCACCTGATCGAACGCGGTGTGGTCGAGGTTCGGTGGGATCAGACTGTTGCCGAGGCCGCGCAGGGATCGCGCTCCGTCGGGTTGACCGAACAGCACACTGCGGTGTGTGTCCACGCCGATCAGCCGCAGGTCGGGACTGACCGATCGGAGGAAGGAGGCCGTACCGCACATGGATCCGCCCGACCCGACCGGTCCGATCAGCAGGTCGACCTGGGGCAGGGCTTCGCTGAGCAGCTCGGCCACCAGGGAGTAGGAGCGGGGGTTGTCCGGGTTCGCGTACTGCTCGGGGCAGAACGAGTCTTCGTGTTCGGCACGGATCTCCGCGAGCCGCTCCAGCCGCGCCCCCTGGTAGCCACCGCTCGCGGCCATGTGCCGGACGATCTCCACGGTCGCGCCGAGGTCGGTCAGTCGCCGGTGCAGTTCGTCATCGATCACCGGGTCGCTGACCAGGATCAGGCGTCGGCGCAGCAGCGCGGTCTGCATGGCCAGGGCGAGTCCGAAGGTACCCGAGGTGGTCTCCACGATGAGCGTGTCGGGACCGATGTCGCCGCGCGCGACAGCCTGCCGCAGGATGTAGCGTGCCGGGATCATCTTCATCAGCGTGAACACGACGCCGAAGAGGTTCGGTCCCAGTCGGACGATCTGCGGTCGTTCCACCCCTGCGGTGATCTCCTCGAACACTGAGGATCTCATCCCCGTCCTCCCGTCTTGGCCGGCTGCGAACAGAACACCTCGGTATGGGTGATGCCGGCATGTCTCATGGCCCGGACACAGCGCTCGATGTCGTCCGAGACGGACGCACGCTCCGGATCGAAGATCAGGCCAGCGACGGAACCGCTGTGCGCGACCTGCACTCCGGCGGCGGCGTGCGCCTCACCGATTGCGATCAACGTTTCGAGTTCAGGCTTGGGAAGGAAGCGCTGGTTCATCCGGGCGCTCGCCGTCGCCACGGCGCCGATCAGCGTCACGTCGGCGGTGGCGATGCCGTGCCGCAACGTCGAGAGCATGACCTGCAGTCGAATCAACTCGTCCGGGTCGTACTCGGCGGGCGTGAGCGTCAACGTGTCGACGCTGAGGTCGGGACCGGCCACACAGCCGACGACGATCACCGGCGGCAGCGGGGTGGTGAAGTCCTCCAGCACCACCCCTTCGCGCTGCGCGAAGAGCACGGTCCGGTCCTCGATCATGATGGAGTCGGAGGCGCGCTCGGCGAGTACGCTCAGTCGGGCGATCTCCGCCGGTTGCAGGGACAACCGGTACCAGTCGGCCACGGCACGGATGCTGGCGACCACGTCGCTTGTGGACGCGCCCAGGCCCAGACCGCTCATGACCGCCGTGTGATTCACCAGGTGCCCGTGCACGGCAGGGCTCCCGGAGCGCTGAGCGCAGTAGTCGACGGCAAGCTCGGCGGCCCGACGGGCCTTGTCCTTACTGCCCGGCTCAACCGTGATACGCACCGGACCGGAGCCGGCCTTTCCTCGGAATATCGCCACCGTTTTCAGATCGACGACCGGCATCGTGACCAGACCACGACGAGGGTTACCGGATTTGTCGTGGAAAACGCCTTGAAGCAACTCGCCATGGTGCCCCATGGCAGTGCCAACACCGACTCTACCCCACCAGGAAGGTGTCGAATCTGTCGCGATATCGGTTTGAGCAAAAGACCTCGGTTGATGTTTACGTGGCATTTCGCGGATGTCCAACAATTCCCCCCGGACTAGGGACATACTGCGACCGCCGGAGGCTCTCACGACACCGCAACGGCTCCGTCGCAAACAGTAGCCGCGACCACCAAGTCTGTCAATGCAGCCTACAGGGACCACGAATAAGCAGGTCAGAGTGCATTGGACGAGCTCATGATCAATGCTGTGTGACATTCGACGAGACATTCATCGAGCACCTTGTCACGGATGTGCAGAATTAATACCCCAGCCACCTTTCAGAATCATGACATGGTGAGCAAGTTGCGGCGGCATGTATAGTAGAATCGCCCGACATCACGCGCGATGACGGCAATGTCAATGTTGGTCGTGCAGCCGGTGAACACGGTCAGTCCAATAAGCGAGCAGGTCGTCGTCATGACTGATGGCGAGGATTCCGGCGCCTTCCCGATCCCGGTACGCGTTCAACACGTGGACGAGAGCGGCGGTGGTTGAAGCGTCCAGCATGGCGGTCATCTCGTCGCAGATCAGATACCTGGGCCGCAACGCGAGAGCACGAGCGAGACAGGCCCGCTGCAGTTGCCCGTCGCTCACCGCGTGCGGACGGCGGTCGAGCAGGTCCTCGGTGAGTCCGACGGCCCCGGCCAGCTCGGACAGCCGCTGGGTCGCCTCGGCGCGCCGACCGTTGGCTCGCAGCGGTTCCACGATGATCTGACGCAGCGTCAGGCGGGGGTCGACGGAGATCCTCGGCTGCTGGAACAGCACGCCGATCCGGGTTCTCAGCTCGCGTGGAACGGCGTACCGGTGTCCGCTCACCGAATCGCCGTCGATACGCACCACACCGGCCGTGGGCCGGTGCAACAGGGCGAGCACCCGGGCGAGGGTGGACTTGCCGCAGCCGCTCGGGCCCTGCAACCCCAGCACCTCGCCAGGTTCGAGGTCGACGTCGACCCCTCGGACGACGGGCCGACCCGGCGTCCAGCCGGCGGTGATCCCGCGAGCGGTCAGCATGGCCGGTGACAGGCGACCAGGTGCCCACCGTCGGTCGCCGCCGGCGGCACCTGCGCACACTCGGCGCCGGCACGCTGGCAGCGCGGCTCGAACGCGCAGCCGTCCGGTAGCGAGTCGAGCTGCGGTGGCAGGCCAGGGATCGGGTGAAAACCGTTGCGCGGCAGGGCGGCCAGCAGACCAGCGGTGTACGGGTGCCGAGGCCGATGCAGCACCGTCTCGACGGGCCCGGTCTCGACGATGCGACTGGCGTACATGACCGCGATGTCGTCGGCGATGCGGGCGGCGGCGTCCAGGTCGTGAGTGATCAACAGAACCGCATGCCCGAGGTCGACGAGATGCCGCAACTCGTCCAGCGTCCGCCTGGCCAGAGGCGCGTCCAGGCCGGTGGTGGGCTCGTCGGCGAGCAGGACCTCAGGATCGCCGGCCAGGGCGAGGGCGGTGACGGCACGTTGCGCCATGCCGCCGGAAAGCTCGTGCGGGTAATGATCCAGGGCGCTCGCGGGCAGGCCGACCCGTGCCCCGGCCTCGACGGCGGCCAGGTCCGCCGCCCGTCGCCGTCGCCGGGTTGGCCGCCCGATCGTCGGCCGCAGTGTGGCCAGGGTTTCGGTGAGGTGACGGCGCACCGTGTGCACGGGGGTCAGGTGAGCGGTCGGTGACTGGGGCACGAGACCGATGCGCCGGCCACGGATCTGCCGGGCCAGCACCGGTTCCGGGGCGGTGAGCAGGTCCACCCGACCGACGCCGTCGGTAAGCGCAGCGGTGCCAGCCACCTCGGCGTTGCCGGGCAGCAGACCGAGCAGGGCACCCACCAGGACGGACTTGCCGCAGCCGCTCTCGCCGACGAGCGCGAGGCAACGCCCGGCCCGCAGTTGGAAGGACGCGCCGCTCACCGCCCGCACGGTGGTCCCGCGCGGCAGCCGGAAGCGCACCGACAGATCACGTACGTCGACGAGGACCGTCACCGGATCATCTCCGAACTTCGATACGGGTCGGTGCGCTCGCGGGCGTAACCGGCGAGCCCCGCGATGGCCAGCGCGGCCGCCACCAGCAGCAGCCCAGGGAAGAAGGAGTTCCACCAGCCGCCGGTGAGCAGGGACTGCTGACCGTCGTTGAGCATGTTGCCGAGACTGGCCAGGTGGACCGGCAGTCCGAGGCCGAGAAACGACAGCGCGGTCTCATGCCAGATCGCGTGCGGCACGACGAGGGTCGCGGCGAGGGCGGCATGCCCGGCGACGTTGGGCAGCAGGTGTCGCCGGATGACGTACCAGCGGGAGGCACCGCCGACAACCGCGGCGTCGACGAACGGTCGTTCCCGCAGGGACAGGATCTCCGATCGGACGATGCGGGCGGTGCCGAGCCAGTGGGTGAGCCCGATCGACGCGATGACCGGCACCAGGCCGGGCTGGAACATCGCCACGATGAAGATACCCAGCAGCAGATGCGGTACGGAGGCGACCGCGTCTACGCCGCGCATCAGGATGCGATCGACCCAGCCGCCGAAGGCACCGGCCACCGCGCCGACGGCGACGCCGATGACGGTGGACACCGCAGCAGCGACCAGCCCGACGATGAAGGAGACGCGCAGCCCGTACACGCAACGCAGCAGGACATCTCGACCGACCTCGTCGGTGCCGAACGGGTGGGCGAACGACGGTGGCAGCAGGGCCTGCCGCAGGTCGACGCTCTGCTGGTCGAGGTCCACGATGGGCGGGACGATCAGGACCGTGAGGGTCAGGGTGGCGAGCACCGCAACCGAGACGGCCAGCCGGAGCCGGGCCCGACGCCGGTACGCCTGACCGGGCCGGGCGGATCCGGCGCGGCGGCGGGCGGCGGGCCGCCAGTGCGGCGCGATAGCCTGCTCACCCATCGGCACGCACCCGGGGGTCGGCGATCGAGTAGCCGATGTCAGCCAGCAGGTTCCCCACGAGCACCGAGACGGTCCCGAGCAGGGTCAGCGCCGCCAGCAGCGCGAAGTCGACGGTGGTCGCGGCGGTGACGGTGGCGGCGGCGACGCCGGGCCAGGAGAACACCGCCTCCACGAGCACCGCGCCGGTGATCAGTTCGGGTACCCGCGCGCCGACCAGGGTGATCAGCGGGAGCAGGCCGGTGCGCAACGCGTGGCGCAACACCACCGTGCGTTCCCCCAGACCACGGGCACGGGCACCGAGGACGTAGTCCTGGGTCAGCCCGTGCGCCACCGACTCGCGGATGAACAGCAGGAACCACGGCGCCTGTGCCACACCCAGCACTGCGGCGGGCAGAATCAGATGTTCGGCGACCTGCGCGGCGGAGATGTCGGCGCCGGGGTCGGTCAGCCCAGCCGCCGGCAGCCAGCGCAGTCGCACGGCGAACAGCGACAGGGCGCCCAGGGCCAGCCAGAACACCGGCGTCGCCTCCAGCGTGTAGGCCACCGAGGAGACCGCCCGGTCGAACCACCCGCCCCGGTGCCACGCGGCCGCCGTGCCGGCGAGCAGTGCCAGTGCCAACGCCAGCAGCAGGCCCGTGCCGGCCAGTAGCGCGGACCAGCCGAGTCGGTCACCGATGAGGGTGGCGACCGGCAACCCGAACGTGCGGGAGTCGCCGAGGTCGCCGCTGAGCAGGTGTTTCAGCCACCGACCGTACTGCACCAGAGCCGGGTCGTCCGCGCCCCAGTCCTGCCGGATCTGCGCCACCTGCTCCGGGGAGGCACGCAGAATCCGCACACCGAAGTACGAGGCGACGGGGTCGAACGGCGATGCCTTGCCGAGGACGAAGATGGTGGCGCTGACCGCAGCCAACACCGGGACGGCGAGCAGCAGCCGGCGCAGGACCAGCCGACCCAGCGCCCCGGCCAGCGACCGGCGCGGCGGTGCGCTCGTCGGCTCGGCGACCGTCACCGGACCGCCGCCGCGGCCGGAGTCCACTCCTCCAGGTTCCACCAAGGCCCGTGGATCAGACCATGGTCGTGCGGTTCCACCTGGTCACGCAGACCCGTCCACCCCTCCCGCAACACGTACGTGTGGTTCAGGAAGACCAGGAACGCCCATCCCGGATCGTCGGCGTAGGCGCGCTGGAAGTCGTGGTAGGCCGCCACCCGCGCGTCGGCGTCGCCGGCTTGCCGGCCGCGGTCCAGCGCGGCGTCCACCTCGGCATTGCGGTAGCGGGTCATGTTCACATAGCCGCCGGTGTCGGCGTACTTCGAGTGCAGCAGGGTGTAGGCGGCGCTGTCCGGGTCGTAGGGGTCGCCGCCGCCCCAGAGTCCGGCGGTGCTGGTGCGCCGTTGCAACATCTGCTCGAAGGTGGCGCTCTCCGCCCGGGCCTCGATCCCGATCTCGGAAATGTCGCTGGCCGCAGCCACCGCCAACTCCTTGCGCAGCACGTCGTCGCCGGGATACAGGACCGGCAACTCGGCACGCACGCCGTCCTTGACCCGTACGCCGTCCGGGCCCGGCCGCCACCCGGCCTCGTCGAGCAGTCGTGCGGCCTGCGCCCGGTCGAACGCGAACGCCGTACTCGGTACGTGCCACTGCGCCAGCGCGGGCGCGACCGGGCTGCTCGCCGGCGTGCCCTGGCCGGCGAGGATGGTGTCCACCATGGCCTGCCGGTCGATGGCGAGGTTGACGGCGCGACGGGTCTGCGCCGTCGCGGTGATCGGCAGGTCGACGGGCAGCCCGATGCCACGGTAGTCAGCGCTACGGCTGGAGACGACCCGGTAGCCGGGCCGGCCTTCGTAGGTCCTGGCGAGCTTCGGTGGCAACGCGGCGGCGTCGAACTCGCCGGCGGCCATCCGCTGCGCGCGTACGTTGTCGTCGGCGGCGAACACGATCGTCACGTCGGTGACCTGCGGGGCGCCCCGGTAGTAGTCGGGGTTCGCCGTCAGGACCATCCGTTCGCCGGCCCGCCAGTCCACCAACCGATAGGGACCGGTGCCGACCGGGTGCCGGTTGAACTTCGCCGCGCGGATGTCCTGCCCGGCCAGCGCCTGCTTGGGCACGATGCCCAGGGCCAGCCGCTGCGCCCACGGCTGGTACGGGTACCTGAGCCGGAACTCGACAGTGTCGGTGTCGACGGCGCGCACCGATTCCAGCGCCTCGTAGTCCGCGGCGATGGGCGACTGCGACGCGGGCGCCACCACCGCCTCGTAGGTGAAGACCACGTCCTCGGCGGTGACCGGCTGACCGTCGGAGAAGGTGACGCCGGGCCGCAGATCCGCGGTCCAGGTCAGGCCGTCGGTGGAGACCCGGGGCAGCTCCGCTGCCAGTGCCGGCCGCAGGCTCAGGTCGGCGTCCCGGTCCACCAGGCCGTCGAACAGCTTGCTCGCCCCGTTGGGTGCGTAGCCGAGTACCGGGTTGAGGTTGTCCGGTTCCGACGCCGCGCCGATGACGATGCTGGTGCCACCCAGCGCACCATCGTCCCGGGGCGGGCCACCGCAACCGCTGACGAGCGCCACGGAGAGGGCAACGGGCACGCCGACGGCGGCGCGAATCCACGAGATGGCCACAGATGCAAGCTAGATGCATCTGCACATCTTTGGCAATAGCGCTCAGCCCTCCGTCGCCGCGAGCAGTGGAAGCGCCCGCTGACGGACGTCGACGTAGCGCTCGTGCACGTCCGGGGTGCCGGCGGCGGCCACCTCGTCGGCAGCGACCGGCCACTGTGGCGGTTCGGCTCCACCGGCCAACGCCCAGGCCGCCTGACGTGCCGCGCCGAGCGCGACGTACTCACCAGGGCGCGGCACGCTCACCGGCGCGCCGAACAACGCCGGCGCGACCGCCCGCACCGCCCGCGACCGGGCCGCGCCGCCGACCAGCAGCACCCGGACGACCGGGATGCCCTGGGCGCGGAGGGCGTCGAGGGCGTCGGCGAGACCGCCGAGCATGCCCTCCACAGCGGCCCGCGCCAGATTCGCCGCCGACGCGTTCGCGCGGGTCAGCCCGGCGAGCAGACCGCGGGCGTCAGGCAGGTTCGGGGTGCGCTCCCCGTCCAGGTACGGCAGGAGCGTCAATCCGTCCGCGCCGGGCGGCGCCGAGAGCGCCAACTCGTCGAGTTCGGCCAGCGACCGGCCCAGCAGATCGGCGACCGCGACCAGCACCCTTGCCGCGTTGAGCGTGCACACCAGCGGCAGGAACCGACCTGTCGCGTCGGCGTAGCCGGCCACCAACCCGCTCGGGTCGACGGTCGGGACCTCACTCAGCCCGAACGCGCATCCCGAGGTGCCCAGCGACACCACCACGTCGCCGGGTCTCAGGCCGACGCCGAGTGCCGCGCCCATGGTGTCGCCGGTGCCGGCGGCGAGTATCGCACCGGACGCGGTCTCGCCTACCGTCTCGGCAGGGCCGGCGACCCGGGGCAGTGCCACGTCCCGACCGAAGGCGAGCCGCACCAGGTCCCGCCGGTACTCCCCGGTCGCCGGCGACCAGTACCCGGTGCCGGAGGCCTCGCCGCGATCCGTCGTCGGCTCTCCCCCGCCCGCGCGCAATCGATGGGTGAGCCAGTCGTGCGGCAACAGCACCGTATCGGTCCGGGCCGCGAGTTCCGGCTCGGCGCGAGCGAACCAGCGCAGTTTGGTGACCGTGAAGCTGGCCACCGGCACCAGCCCGACCGCGTCGGCCCACGCCTGCGGGCCACCGAATTCGCCGGTGAGGTCGACCGCGGCGCGCGCCGAGCGGGTGTCGTTCCACAGCAAGGCGGGACGCACCACCTCGCCAGCCTCGTCGAGGCAGATCATGCCCTGCTGCTGCCCGCCGACGCCGATCGCGGCCACGCCGTCCAGCAGCCCGGCGCTGGCCCGCTCGAAGGCGGTCCACCACAGGTGCGGGTCGACCTCCGTCCCGTCGGGGTGCGGGGCGCGGCCCTCGCGGAGCACCTCGCCGGTGTCCGCGTCGCACACCACCACCTTCGTCGACTGGGTGGACGAGTCGACCCCGGCTACCAGTGTCATCGCACGCTCCACAGGGTCCGGTGCCGGCGTGTCAAGGCACTCGGGCGATGCTGTCGCGCCCGACTCTACGGCCGGGAACCAGTTAGTTCAATGCCCTTCCTAAGTGGTCGGGGCGCTGCCGGTCCGCGACCTCACGACCGGAGAACCACCCGGTCGTACGTTGTGGAGTGCTGCAACGCGAGCAGCACCGCACCGCGTACCTCCGCGTCCCGGCCGAGAGTGGAAACCTGGATCTCCACAGCACGTCGGGCGGGACCGAGCGCGTACTGCGTCGTCGTCGCCCGGAGGTGGGGCAGCAGCAGATCGGAGATCGCGGCGAGGCCGCCACCGAGAACCAGCATCGCCGGGTTGTACGCGTTGATGACCCACGACGCGGCCAGGCCCAGGTTGCGGCCCACCTCCGCCACCGCGTCGGTCGCCACGACGTCACCGCAGCGGGCCGCGGCAGCCACGTCCCGTACGTCGAACCCGCCGTTCAGCACCGACCCCCGGCCCGCCGCGAGCGCCTCCCGCGCGAGCCGGACCAGCGCCGGCCCGGACGCCAGCGTCTCCAGGCAGCCCACGTTGCCGCAGTTGCACGGCACGGTACCGCCCGGCATCCGGCAGTGTCCGATCTCGCCGGCCGTGCCACCGGTGCCGTAGAGCACCTGGCCGGCGCAGAGCACCGCCACCGACAGGCCGGTACCCACGTACAGCAACGCCAGGTCCCCGACCTTGGCGCCGACGCCTTCGAGATGCTCCGCGACCGCCGCTGCCTGACCGGCGTTGTGCAGGTAGACCGGCACGCCGAGGATGGCGGTCAACACCTCGCCGACGGGTACGTCGCGCCACCCGAGGTTCGGCGCCAGCAGGCAGACTGCGCGGTGGAAGTCGGTGAGCCCGGGCAGCACCACACCGACCGCGGCGATTCGTCCGCCCGGTACCGCTGCCCCGACGACGCCCGTCGCCTGCGCCGCGACCTCCCGCAGCACCGCCTCGGGCGCGCCGGCCGGCGTGTCGAACTCACGACGCCCCAGCTCGCGCCCGTCGGCATCGCTGACCGCCACCGTGGTACGCCGGGCGCCGATGTGCGCGCCGACGACGAGATGCGAGGCGGCGTTGAACTCCAGCAGGATCGGCGGCCGGCCGCCACCGACCGAGGTGGCCCCTCGGCCGACCTCGCGGACCAGGCCGTCGGCGATCAACTCGTCGACGATCGCGGAAACGGTCGGCTTGGCCAACGTGGTGACCCGCGCGATGCCGGCTCTCGAGATCCGTCCGCCCGCCCTGAGGGCAGCGAGCACGAGCGACCGGTTCACCTCGCGCACGACGTTCTGGTCCGCGCCGCGTCGTGGCCCCGCGCCCTCCATCGCCTCACGCTACCCGCGCCGATCACCCGATCGAAGACCGGACCGGCCTGGCCACCGGTCGACGTCGCGCGGCACCCGACGGCCGCGCTTCAGGTGGCCGAAGCGGCGTCGTCGTACGCCCGGCGTGCCGCCTCGATCGCGCCCAGATGCTGGTCGGCCCAGTCCGGGAGGACGTCGATCGATGACGGGGCGTGGCCGCTCAGGCGACCCGCTCGCCGGGCGCGGGGTACGGCTCGCGAAGGGTGAACGCCTCCGGCGACGGGCCACGGCGCAGCAGTTCCAGCCGTTCGGCGGCCTCGGTGAGGGTCGGCAGGACGCCGGCCGGAATCCACCACAGCACGAGGTGGGGGCGGTCGAGCGGAGTGAACCACTCCCGCCGCCGACGCATCGGCTCCAGGTGCGCGGTCCGGTACACGAAGCCGCGCAGCGACTCGATCGACTGCCACACTGTCAGGTTCACGATGATGTCCGGTTCGAAGGGTCGCAGGGCGGTCGCGTCACCGGACTCGTCCTGCAGTCGCCACACGTAACCGGGCGAGCGCTCGGCCAGTTCGTTGACCTCGGGAAGCAGGGCCACGAAATCGGCAAGCTCGGGGCTGTCGAGGGGTGCGCGGAGCCGGGCGATGTTCAGTTGCGCCACGTGATGGTCGGCCATGCGGCCAAGCCTACGTTCTATGTCAATCCTGATTGTCTTTAGATTGGAGCACGACGCAGCACCCGGTCGGCCCGGGGTCGAGCCGGACGTCCCAGCCACGGTCGCCGACCAGACCGTCGAGCAGTGCCAGGTTCAAACCGCAGACCAGTGCGGGATACGCCTGGGCCAGAGCGTGGAACGGACAGTTACGCAGCCGGATCGTCTGGTCGACATCCTCGAACGGCTCGTAGCCGAGCGTCCCCAGTCGTTCGAACACCCCGCCACCGGCGAGCTTCGCGCCCAGCTCACGCGCTGCCGAGTGGACCGCCGGCTCCACACCGGATCGCTCGACCGCACTCGCCAGCACATCGGCCAGCAGCCGATAGTCGCGCGGCGGCAGCGTCACCGCGTGTTCGGCCGCCGACCGCCGGTACAGCTTGGCCGGCCGTCCCGCACCCGGCCCGCCACTGCGCGGCGCGTAGGACGTCTCCAGCAGTCCGGCCTCGGCCAGCTTGTCCAGATGGAAGGCCGCCAGGGTACGGCCGACGCCCACCGCCTCGGCGACCTCGTTACGGCTCACCGGTTCCGCCTGCGCGACAACGTACTCGTACACCGCCCGGCGCACCGGCTCCCGCAGCGCCCCGACGGCCTCCAACGACATGCTGCCGACGCTACCCGCCCGATCACTGTCACCTGCCGAGGCTGCGGCGCCCGACCAGGTTCGCCGGTCCGGGCAGCGACACGGCCAACATGTCCGGGTACCGCACTAGTCTGCCGTCATGGCGAGCGCTGAGCTGGATGAGTTGATCGTCGCGGACGCCGACGCCCTGCGTGCCTGGTTGTCGGTCAACCACGCCACGTCGCCCGGCGTCTGGCTCGCCCTCACCAAGAAGGGCGGCTCGGTCACCACCCTGACCTGGCAGCAGGCGGTCGACGAGGCCCTGTGTTTCGGTTGGATCGACGGGCAGGCCCGCAAACGGGATCACGAGACCTCCTGGATCCGGTACACCCCTCGCCGACCCCGCAGTTCCTGGTCCCAGCGCAACGTGGCCCACGTCGCCCGGCTGGAGGCGCAGGGGCGGATGCTGCCATCGGGCCGCGCCGCCGTGCAGGCCGCGAAGGCGGACGGCCGATGGGCGGCCGCGTACGCCCCACCGTCGGAAGCCGAGGTGCCGGCCGACCTCCTCGCCGCCATCGCGGCCGAGCCCGCCGCCCAGGCCATGTTCGACGTGCTCACCAAGACCAACCGGTTCGCTCTCATCCACCGCCTCAACGCCGTGAAGCGAGCCCAGACCCGGGAACGAAAGATCGGCGAGTTCGTCGCCATGCTGGCCCGCCACGAGACGTTCTATCCGCAGAAAGCCCGGCCGCAGCCCGCGCCGGACTGAACTTCCGCAAAAAATCTTGGCGTGCCTGTCGATCGGGGTGGGTCCTCTTCGTAGCTCTGGTGAGAGCCCGGCACCGAGCCGGACGATACGCCTGCTGGAGGGCACGATGAGCACCACCACGAACACCACCCGCGCCACCCTGCCGGCCACCGGTGCGCTGATCGGAACCGGCGTTGTCGCGACGGCTGCCGCCAGCGCCGCCACGATGGCCGTCGCCGCCGCCGGCCACGCGGCCGGTGTCAGTCTCGACATCGGCGCAGCCCCCGATCCCGGTCGCCGGCTTCGGTGTGCTGACCGCCTTCTTCTCGCTGATCGGCGTGGTCATCGCCGCGCTGCTGTCCCGCCTCGCCCGACGTCCGCGGCGCACCTTCGTCCGTACGACAGTGGTGCTGACCGTGCTGTCGCTGGTGCCGGATGTGGTCGTCGACGCCGGCCCGGCCACCAAGGCGTTGCTGATGCTCACCCACCTGGTCGCGGCCGCGATCGTGATCCCCGCTGTCGCGCGCCGCCTGGCCGCCTGAGCCCACCCATCGAGTTACCGGAGGATCGTCATGAAGCAGTACCTGCTGTCCGTGCACTTCGTCGAGGGCGCACCAGAGCCGTCCGACGAGGAGATGCAGACCATGTTCAGGGAGACCGGCCGGGTCAACGACGAGATGCAGGCCGCCGGCGCCTGGGTCTTCGGCGGAGGGCTCCGGTCGCCCGACAGCGCCACCGTCGTGCGGATCGAGAACGGCGCCACCACCATGAGCGACGGGCCGTTCGCCGAGACGAAGGAACACATCGCCGGCTTCTGGGTCATCAAGTGCGCCGACCTGGACGAGGCTCTCGCCTGGGCCGAGAAGTGCGCCGCGGCCTGCGGCCCGGTCGAGGTGCGCCCCTTCGACGACCTGTCCCAGGCCTGAACCGGAGCCGGTCACCCGACATGGACCTGGCGAACGTCTACCGCGCGGAGTACGGCCGCTGCGTCGCCACCCTGGCCCGCCTCCTCGGCGACATCCACCTCGCCGAGGAGGCGGTGCAGGACGCCTTCACCACGGCGCTGCAGAAGTGGCAGACGCTGCCGCCGAACCCCGGCGCCTGGATCGTGACCACCGCCCGGAACCGGGCCGTCGACCGGCTCCGCCGGGAGACCACCCGCGAGGCCCGGCACGCCGAAGCCCTGCTACTGCACCAACCGGACGAACCCCAGGAGGTGGGACCGGTGCAGGACGACCAACTGCGACTCATCTTCACCTGCTGCCACCCGGCCCTCGCCCCCGACGCGCGTACCGCCCTTACGCTCCGGCTCCTCGGTGGCCTCGACGTGCCGGAGATCGCCCGGGCCTACCTGATCCAGGAGGCCACCGTCGCCCAGCGGATCGTGCGCGCCAAGAAGAAGATCCGCGACGCCGGCATCCCGTACCGGGTACCCGCCGAACACGAGCTGCCGGACCGGTTACCGCCCGTGCTCACCGTGCTCTACCTGATGTTCAACGAGGGCTACACGTCCACCGCGGGGCCGCTGATCAGGACGGACCTGTGCGCCGAGGCGATCCGGCTCGCCCGCGAACTCGCCGCGTTGATGCCCGACGAGCCCGAGGTGCTCGGCCTGCTCGCCCTGCTGCTGCTGACCGAGGCACGCCGCCCGGCCCGGCTCGGCCCGGGCGGGGAACTCGTCCCGCTCCCCGATCAGGACCGGTCGTTGTGGGACCGGGCCCTCATCGCCGAAGGCCACGACCTGGTCCGCCGCTGCCTGCGGCGCAACCGGCCCGGGCCGTACCAGATCCAGGCCGCGATCAGCGCGGTGCACACCGACGGCGCCGCCACCGACTGGCCACAGGTCCTGGCACTGTACGACCAACTGCTCGCGCTGGCACCGAACCCGGTCGTCGCGCTCAACCGTGCGGTCGCGGTGGCGGAGGTACACGGCCCGGCGGTGGCCCTCGCCGCGTTGGCGGACATCGACCTCCCCGGCTACCACCGGCTGCCCGCCACCCGCGCCGAACTGCTGGCCCGGCTCGGCCGCGACACGGAGGCCCGGGCCGCCTACCACGAGGCCATGGCACTGGCCACCAACGAGACCGAACGCGCCTTCCTGCAACGTCGTCACACCGAACTCACCCGGACGAGGAGAACCTCATGACCGTCACCTACACCTTCGACGTCTTCGCCAGCCTCGACGGCTACGGCACCCACAGCGGCGACTGGGGCGGCTACTGGGGCAAGCAGGGCCCGGAGCTGCTCGCGCACCGCCTCGCCGCGTACCGCGCGGAGCAGCGCATGGTCTTCGGCGCCGACACGTACCGGGTGTTCGCGCAGCTGCTGGCCGAGAGCACCGAGGAGTCCGAGGTACGCGACGCCTGGGTCACCCGGATGCGGAACCTCCCGGCGACGGTGGTGTCGAACACCCTCGAAGCTCCCCTCGACTGGCCGGACGCGACAATCGCGCGCGGCGACGCCGTCGACGTCGTCGCCCGGCTGAAGGAGGAGTCCGACGTACCCCTGCGGTCGCACGGCAGCCTGTCGATGAACCGTGCGCTGATGGCCGCCGGCCTGGTCGACCGCGTCCAGGTGACCGTCTTCCCGGTGATCACGGGCCAGACCGGCACGGAACCCGTCTTCCAGGGCGCGGCCGACTTCGACCTGGAACTGCTCGAAAGCCGGACCCTCGACGGCCGCGCCCAGGAACTCACCTACCGCCCCACCCTGCACGCCTGACTCCGCCCGGCCCCTCGGCCACCGCCGCACGGGCACGGCTATCTGTCAGGGCTCTGTCAGGTATTCGTACGGCACGACGCCTTCCTGCTCGAATCAGGGACATCGCCTGGATCCGCGTGGGGGAAGGATTCACGTGCACCGCAGCGCAAATGTGGATGTGATCTCCGAGGAGCACAACGAGCAGGTCAGAAGGCTCGACCCGTTGCGGTTGGACAGCGAGCTTCGGATGTTGCCCAGGTTGAACAGGGCCGCCGATGTCGCCGCGTTGGCACGGGTGCTCGGCGCTGCGCTTCCCCCGGCGGAGAGCATCGCGGCCTTCACCACCGCGGAGTGTCTCGCCGCCATGCGTGATCTCGGCATGTATCTCGGCAGCCTGCAACGGCACGGGGTGTCCGCCTTCGACGCCGTGCCGGGCGCGACCAGGTCATTCCAGCTGCTGGGCCAGCGTACCGGGATGATTCCGCGGGACACGGTGTACCACTACACGTCGTGGAATCCGACGGGTGAGCGGGAACGGCTCTACACGGGGCACCCGATGGAACGCAGCCTGATCAACGCGGTACGCACCTGCGTGCCGAACCTCGCCCACGCGGTCGATGTCGGACGCTCGCTGATGCAGGAGGACCCGGCCGCGCCCGTCCACGCGGAGCGGATCGCGTCGCTCGCCGCGCAGATCGCGGTGGCGGACACGGTCATGAGCGGTATCCAGGCGAGCGTCACCCCCGAGTTCTTCGCGCGGGTGCTCAGACCGTTCTACGAGGACGTCCGCGTCGCCGGCCGCGCCTACATGGGACCGGCGGCGGCCCACATTCCGATCTTTCTCATCGACCTGCTCCTGTGGGCTTCGGACCGAGGAAGCCCGGGATATCTGCAGTTCTGCCGTGAGGTGTCAGCGCAGACCCTGCCGCAGTGGCGGGAGCGGTACGCGGAGTGGGCGAACACGCCATCCATCACGTCCCGCGTCGTCGCGGCCCTCGGAACCGCCGGCGCACGGTCCGCGGACGAGATCGTCGAGGCCAGTGCGAGGAGCCTGCGGCGAGCCCTGCAGACCCTCACGTCGTTCCGCGGAAAGCATCTGGTGATGGCGCGACGCGCCTATCAGGAGGAACTCCGACTGTATGAACTGGGCAGTGGCGGCGGGAGTGTGGGGCTCCTAGAGGAGATCCTCGCCCTGACAAGACAGAACCGCGCCCTGCTCAACGCCACCGCTGCGCAGCGGGTCCAACTGCCGTGACGTACCCGGAAGGTAGGACGCTGACGATGGAGATCACGATAGTGGGGGCCGGGGTCGCGGGGCTGGCCACCGCGCTCAGCCTGCACGCGGCGGGCTTCGACCGGGTCACGGTCTTCGAGGCGGAGCCGGACCTGCGTCCACACGGGCTCGGGCTCAACATTCTGCCCAACGCCGTGCGGGAACTCGCCGAACTCGGGCTGCTCGACGAGTTGCAGCAGCACGCGGTCCGCACCCGGGAACTGGCGATGTACAACACCCGTGGGGATCTCGTGTGGCGCGAGGATCGCGGCACTCAGGCGGGTTACCGATGGCCGCAGCTTTCGATCTCCCGTGCCCGGCTCGTGACGGTTCTGGCCGACGCGGTACGACTGCGCCTGGGTGACAGGGCCATCGTCACCGACGCACGGCTCGTCGGCCTGCACAGCGAGCCGGGTCGGACGTACGGGACCTTCATGGACCGGGACGGCACCACGCGTACGGTCGACACCGGGCTTCTCATCGGCGCGGACGGCATTCACTCCGCTGTCCGGGCGACGTTCTACCCGGCCGAGGGACCGCCCCCGGCCAACGGCATGACGATGTACCGAGGGACCGCCTGGGGCCGCCACTTCCTGACGGGCAGCACGATGGCGGTGCTCGGTGACGACCGGCGGCGACTCGTGCTGTATCCCATCGACAGGGACAACGCCACGAACAAGTCCCTGATCAACTGGGTCGCCGCCTTCCCTGACGACGAGGCCGACCCGTTGCCGCCGCACGATCGCACGGACGCCGCCGAGCGGCGGGCAGCCGTACTGCGCCAGTTCGGCAGCTGGGCGCCGCCGGGAGTGGACCTGCCCCGCCTGCTCGACGACACGGCGGACGTCCAGCGGTACCCGATGATCGACAGAGACCCGATCCCGCGCTGGAGCTTCAACGACGTGACGCTTGTGGGCGACGCCGCCCACGCCATGTATCCGGCCGGGTCCAACGGGGCCACCCAGGCCATCGTCGACGCCCGGGTGTTGTCGTGGCACCTGGCGACCCACGCCGATCTGGGCAGCGCCCTGCGCGCCTACGAGGACGAACGCCGCCCGCAGATGACCGAGTTGCAGCACGCGAACCGCTCCCTGGGGCCCGAGAAGGTGATCACGCTCGCCCACCAGCGGGCACCGCACGGGTTCACGGATGTGCGGGAGGTCTTCAGCGAGGCGGAACTCGCGGAAATCTCCCGCAGCTATGCCCGGACCGGCAGGTTCGATCAGGACTGGGTCAACTCCCGACCGTCGCTGGGCGTAGCTCGGCAGCCCGGCAAGAGCGCGGGTACCAGCACGGGGGCGGCGGACCTCGCCGGGCGCAACGACGAGTCCAGGGCGGTGAAGGAGACCGGCTTCATCACCGCCGTCATCAGAGCCATGGAGCACGACCGCCCCGACGCCTACCTGGTGGACCGGTACGCCAGGCTGTTGAGCACCCCGGTGTCCCGGAAGATGACGGAGGCGGCGCTGGCCGCCGGCGGCACCGTCGGGTCCGTGATCGTCCGAGCCCGGTTCGGTGACATCGCGCTTCAAGCGGCGGCCGACGCTGGCATAACCCAGGTGGTCTGCCTGGCGGCCGGCAGTGACACCCGGGCATGGCGACTGGATCTTCCCTCGCGTACCCGGTTCTTCGAGGTCGACCTGCCGGGCCAGTTGGAGACCAAGGAGCGGATGTTGGAGCCGGTCCGGGACCGGCTCGTCTGCCGTCGGGCCTCCCTCGGCGCCGATCTTCGGCATGACACGTGGCCGCAGCAGTTGCGGGCAACCGGCTACGAACCGGCCGAACCCACGGTCTGGATCATCGAAGGGCTGCTTCCCTACCTCGAGATCGAGGATTTCACCCGGCTGATCGGGACCGTGCGGAAGATGTCGACGCGCGGTTCGGTACTGCTTGTCGACGCGCCGCACACCGACTACTACACCGATCCGGCCAACGAGACGTTTCTGGCCTTCATGACGTCACGGGGATCCGCGTTCCAACTCGGCTTCGACGACCTCGGCGACTTCCTGCGCCACCAGGGCTGGACGGCGGAGGCATACACGCTGCGGCAGCTCTACGCGGGCGAGTGCTCGTGGCTGCCCGCGCCGCCCGAGCGCCTCTGCCCGCCCCGGGACCATCACTGGGTTGCTCGCGCCCAGCTCGACTGAGCAGCCTCACCCCGACCGACCTCAACGCCAAACCGATGACGGCACTCCCCTGGCCGCACCGAGCACGGCCGCAGCCTCGCGGAACGGTGCGGTCGGCAGGTCCGCGATGCCGCCACCGATCTGGCCGACGCCGGGCCGTCGGTGCACGATGCCGGTGTTTACCGACGGACCAAAGCCGGCACGCGCCGCCCGATGCACATCGATGCCGGTGGCGACGCCCCGGAAATCGTCGCCGGGCAGCCTGAACCGGTCCCCCGGCTCGACGGTGATCTCGCGCATCCGGGCGGTGTGCCGCGCGACGTCCGCCGCCGACCAACCAAGCTGCGCGGCGACCACGGGGCTGGCGGCAAGCGCCACGGCGCCGAGACCCACGACCTCCATGACGAAGGAGTCACCCGCGATCGGGTGGGCGTCCGCCGGGCGGTACCCGTCGAAGAGCACGACCTCGCCCACCGGCGCCTCGGTGACGAACCACCGGTCGCCGGTACCGCTGACCCGGACGCCGAACTCGTTCCCGTTGGAGGCCAGCGCGGTCACGATCGGACTGCGATCATGGCCGTGTGCGGTGTCGGCGAGCAGGCGAGCCGCGGGTGTGGCGAACGCCCCGAACAGGTGCAGGTTGGCGCGGCACCAACGGGCCACGCGGGCCACGTCCGGGCCGGACATCTGGCGACCCAGTAGGGTGGCGAAGACCTGGGTCAGTAGCAGGGAGCTGCCCGCTACGGTGCGGGCATGGCACTCGTCGCCACGGCGCAGGGACTCGGCCATGATGCGGGTCACGTTGATCGGTGTCAGCCGGGCGACCTGGTCGAGCACCGGTACGACGACCTGGCCGATCCACCGGATCTGGTCGAGTACCTGCTGCTCGTGACAGCCGAAGCGCAGGCACGCGCCAGCGCCGTTCTCCAGCGGACCGAACGCCTGCCGCCCGTCGGCGTCCGCCACGACCACGACCGGCATGGACGGCGACAGCACCCCCGTCATCGGCACCACGGCACCCACATCGACCGACGGCAGCAGCCGCACCTCGCGGCGGTCGATCAGCCGCTCGGCGGCGGCGGGGCTGTCGGCCTCTTCTTCGAGAAGCAGTGCGCCCACGATGGCCGACCGCATCGGCGCCGGCGCGTCGGCGATGTCCAGCGGCGGACCGGGGTGCAGGAAGGTGCGGCGATCCAGCTCGGCGCAGACGGCGCCGGCGAGGTGCGCTCCGGCCAGGTTGGCCTGCACGCTCTCCCAGCCGGGGAACGGCTGATCCGGGCCGTGGTCAGCGGGTGGGCCGGGCATGGCCGTCCTCCTGCGAAACCGCGGTGACCTCCGCTGCGTCGAGCGGCGGCACGACCGGACCGGCCAGCAGAGCCGCCACGTCACTGCGACGGATCAGCGCGCGGCCCAGCATGGCCAGATCCTGTTCGTCGATGCCGTGTTCCCGCATGAGGGCCCGCGCCGGTTCCGTGATCACCAGGGCAGCGGGCGCGACCCGTGGGGCTTGCGGCGTACGGTCGGCCTCCTCGCGGTCCGGGCCGGCAACCGGCGGCGGCGCCTGCGACGGCGGCGTCAGTACCGCCACGACCTGACCCGGCCGGCAGTCGGCGCCGGCCGGCAGTCGGCGGCTCAGCACCCCGGTGTGCTCGGACACCAGGTCCTCCAGGGCCTTCGACGTCTCGACCGTCGCCACCGTCGCGCCGCTCTGCACCGTCGCGCCGTCGTCGACCAACCATTCGACCAGCACGTACGAGGCGTCGTTGGTGTTGAGCCGGGGGATTCGGATATCAGCCATTGACCAGCTCCTTGACGGCGTGCCGGATCGTGCCGCTCTGCACCAGCACCTGTCGTTCCAGGTGGGCTGCGGCGGGAATGATGCTGTCGAGCGAGTGGATCAGGCGGATCGGTGCGGCCAGGGTGCCCCACAGGGATGGATGCAGAGCCGCTGCGACCTCGGCGCCCCACGTACCGCCGGCGGTGCTCTCCTCGATCACCGCCACCCGCCGCGCCGGCCCCGTCAAGCTCAGCAGGGGCGCCCGGTCCACCGGGTAGAGCCGGGACACGACAAGCAGCTCGGCCACGATCTCGTCGTGCAGAAGCAGCTCACGCAGCGCCTCGACGGCGCGGTGCACCAGCGCGCCGGAGGTGATGAGCACGCAGTCCGGCGGTACCGGGTCGTGCAGGCGGATCCGGGCCACGCCGTCGGTGAGCTCGTAGCCGAAGAGGTCGTCCACCATGCCGTCGGTGAACATGCGTTCGCCGTAGAGGACCTTGCCCTCGAACAGCACGGCGGGCACCCCGTCATCGAGCATCCGGGTGAGCAGCGTGTGGTTGTCGTGCAACGGCGACACCTCGTAGAGCGCCAGCCCGGGTACGCCGACGAGATGTTTCTGCGGGGTCTGGCTGTGGGTCGGCCCGTACCCGCGATTCCCACCGGTCGGGCAACGCACCACCAGGCGCAGGGGCAGGCGACGGCCGTACATGGCGGTCGACTTGCTGGCGAAGTTGACCAACTGGTCGAAGGCGAGCGTGACGAAGTCGGCGAACATGATCTCCGCGATGGCGGTGTCGCCGGCCAGGGCCAGCCCGCTGGCGACACCCACCAGCGCACCCTCGCTGATCGGTGTGTTGCGGACCCGGTGGGGATACCGGGTGGAGAGCCCCCGGGTGACTTTGAAGGCACCACCGTACGGATCGCAGACGTCCTCGCCGAGCAGCATGGCCCGCTCGTCCTCGGCGAACAGCCGGTGCAACGCGGTATTGAGATCGCCGGCCACCCGGGGGGCGGTCACCGTGGGCTCCACGCCGTCAGCGGCCGGGCCAGCACCTCGGCGACGATCCGTTCGACCCGCCGCGACTGCTCCGCGTCGATCCGATCGAACTGCTCAGGGTGCCCGGCCGCGTACCCGGTCGCCCAGTCCGCCGCGCGGACCGCACGCAACTCGGCCGGCGAGCGGGAGTCGTCGCCCTTGCTGTGCGGGCCGAGGCGATGGGTGACGAACTCGACGACGAACGGCCGTGACGCGTGGCGCACCTGCTCCACCAGCGGCCGCAGGGCCGCTCGCAGCCGGTTCACGTCGGTGTCGGTGAACCGCTCGTACGCGATGCCGAAGGCCGCCGCCCGGCCACCGATGTCGCCCGCCATCTGCTGCACGGTCGGCGTCGACTGGGCGATGCCGTTGTTCTCCGTGACGACGAGCAGCGGCAACTCCCACCGGGCGGCGATGTTCAGAGCTTCGTAGACCACACCCTCGCCCCAGGTGCCGTCACCGGTGTAGACGCAGGCGAGCGCTCCCGGGGTGGACCGCTTGAGGTGCAACGCCACGCCCGCGGCCACCGGCAGGCTCTGCCCCTGCACGCCGGTGGAGAGGAACCGTTCGCGGAGCAGGTGCTGGCTGCCGCCGACACCGCCGCAGACAGCACCGGCGCGACCGAGCAACTCGGCGAGCAGGCCCTCGGGGTCCGCGAATCTGGCCAGGTAGTGGCCGTGGCCCCGGTGGTTGCTGAAGATGTGGTCGTCGTCGCGCAGCAGGGACGTCAACGCCACGGGCACGTACTCCTGCCCGAGACAGGTGTGTGTCGTGCCGTGCAGGAATCCCTGCTCGAAGAGTTTGAGCAAACTTTTCTCGAAGTGCCGAATGAGCAGCATGGCGGACAGGTCCGCGTCCGACAGTCGGCTGCGCGACGGTGGGCCGGCGCCCTCGTCGAGCACCGCGGTGGTATTGCGCGACCGAGCATTGTTGATCATGCGCCTTCGTTCCCCCGTCGGCGTGAAAGCGATCTGGCAAAGCGCGCGCGACGTCCGATGATAGCGGCTGGATTCGTAAAGTGTCGCCGGCCGCAGTGCGGACCGGCCGGCGCGCGGGCTCCCGGACGACAATAGCCATCCCGTCAAGGCAGCGGGATGGTCCACTATGGTTTTCCGTGGTCCCGGGCCGTTGTCGAGATAGGCGCTTCTCACTGCGCGGGATGCTGGTTGACGACCCGGCGCTAGCCACGGTTCCATCATCGAGGCGTCACGACCGACTGTCACGGCGTCACACCGGAGGCTCAACAGAGACAGGTGGCCACCTTCTTCAGGCGACACCACACCGGTCGTTCAACGGGGGATTCAAATAGCACACATCGCGTACGCCCATGCCGTCGCACCACAATTGGCGACCGCATCGAGGGCTTGGTCAGCAACTGCGCAGAAGTGACGTCAGGTGCGTTGACGCGTGCCCTGACGACAATGTTGTGCGAACTGAACTGACGCTAAGTTAACAATTCGCGTCGTCGGTCGCCACGACACGGGAATGACACCGCGACCGCCGTCGGGAACGGCCTGCCGCCGTCTGGTTCTGCCATATTCGTGCCGGCTGGTGGGGTGTGCCGTGCGCCTCGACCGCGGGACAGGAGCACTCGATGAGTCGGTCCACCATCCGTACGCGATGGCGTACGCCGTGACGGCCGCCCAGCTGAATTTCGGCTTCAAGGTCGCACAGCAGCTCATCAGCTGGTCGCAACTGCAACGGCTCTGGTCCGCCGCCGACGCCGACGGCGAATGGCGGGACGCCTGGCTCTACGACCACTTCCAGCCGGTGAACGCCGCGCCCGACGGCAGCTGCCTGGAAGCGTGGACCCTGCTGGCCGCCCTGGCGACCCAGACCGCACGACTACGGATCGGCGTCCTCGTCACCGGGAACGTCTACCGGCATCCCGCCGTGCTGGCGCACATGCTCGCCACCGTCGACCACGTCTCCGCCGGGCGGGTCGAGTTCGGCTTCGGTGCGGGCTGGCACGCCGAGGAATGCCGGCGGCTCGGCATACCCCTGCCCGCTCCGGCGGAACGGCTCGCCCGTTGGGACGAGGCATGCACCGTCGTGCACCGGCTCTGCACCGAGGACACCGTCCACTTCGCCGGCCGGTACTACCAGGTGGAGGGCGCCGGTCTCAATCCGCGCCCGAGCATCCGGCCCCGCTTCGTCCTCGGGGCCTCCGGACCGCGCGCCCTGAAGGTCGTGGCCCGGCACGCAGACGTCTGGAACGTGGCCGACGGCCAGGTCAGCACCCTGCGTCAGGGCCGGGACGTGCTGGCCAAGCACTGTGTCGACAGCGGACGCGACCCTGCCGAGATCACACTGTCGGCGCAACTGCACGTGGCCGCCGGGGACCTGCTCGCGGCCCGGTTCTGGACGGCGCGGCTGGTGGCCGCCGGGGCCCGGCACGTCGTGTTCAGTCTGCCGCCCGACGCGTCGCCGACCCTGTTGCGCCGGCTGGTGGCCGAGGTCATCACCCCGGTACGAGACGAGTGGCACGCGAAATCCCGTCCCGACCCGTCGGAGGTGGCGCCATGACGACCCGCACCGCGGTGCCGCCCCGGGTGCGCCGCGCCCTCGCCCGCGCGTCCGAGCACGGCTTCCACGGTGCCTGCGAAGACCCGGTGGGTCCGCTGCTGGCGACGTTGGCGGCAGCGGTCCCGCCCAACGGTCGGATCCTGGAACTGGGCACCGGTACGGGGGTCGGCACCGCGTGGCTGGCCGAAGGGATCGACCGGCGCGACGACGCCCGGCTGGAGACGGTCGAGCTGGACGAGTCCCTGGCCGCAGCCGTGCGCGCCGACGACTGGCCGACGAACGTCGTGATCCACACGGGTGACGCCGAGGCGTTGCTGCCCACGCTGGGCCGGTTCGACCTCGTCTTCGCCGACGCCGTCGCCGGCAAGTGGACCGGCCTCGACCTGACGATCGACGCGCTGGCGCCCGGCGGGTTGCTCGTCGTCGACGACATGGACCTGGGGCGCTACACCGACCCCGAACACCGCGCCGCGGTGCTGCGGGTGGAACGGACGCTGACCGACGACCCCCGGCTCGTCACAGCGCCGATCCCGGCCGGCACCGGCCTGATCATCAGCACCCGACGACCTGACCTTCCGCACGACAGCCGAGATGAGGAGACCCCATGACCACGGCCGTCGCCCCGGCCAGGAGCGCCGAACCGGCCGCGCCGGACCCGGTCGCCATGTTCGCCAGCATGGTGCTGATCCGGGTGTTCGAGGAGCGGATGATGGAGCTGCGCACCGCCGGTGAGGTGATCGGGCCGGTGCATCCGTACGTCGGCCAGGAGGCCATCGCCGTCGGGGTGTGCGCGGCACTGACCCAGGCGGACTCCCTGGTCAGCCACTACCGGGGGCACGGGCACGCGATCGCCCGCGGGGTGGACCTCGACGCCCTCACCGCCGAGCTGTTCGGCCGAGCCGCCGGGCTGTGTGGCGGTAAGGCAGCCGCGCTGATCAGTGACAGCCGAACCAATCTGCTGATGTCCAGCGGCATCGTCGGCGCCGGCGTACCCGTCGCCGCCGGCGCCGCCATGGCCGCCCAGGTACGCGGTGAGCCGGCGGTCAGCGTCGCGTTCATCGGTGACGGCGCCCTGGGCAGCGGCGCGGTGCACGAGACCCTCACCATCGCCGCCGTGCAACGGCTGCCGCTGGTGATCGTGTGCGAGCACAACGGGTACCAGGCCGGCAACCGCACCGAGGAGGTCTATCCCGAGGTGTCACTGCTACGCCTGGCCGAGGCACACCGGGTCCGCGCGGTGGGGATCGACGGCAACGACGTGGCCGCGGTCGCGACGGCGGCCCACGATGCCGTGCGACTCGCCCGGGGCGGCGGGGGCCCGACGTTCATCGAGGCGCGGACCTACCTGACCCGGTTCCACCTGCAGTTCGAGCGCCCTTCGCCGGAGGTGCGGCCATCGGACGAGATGGCGGCGTGGCGGGCGCGGGATCCGATCGACACCGCACGACAGAGCCCACCCCTGCGGGACAGGCTGTCGGACGCGGACGTCGAGGCCATCTGGGAGCGAGCCCGCGAGCGGGTCGAGCGCGCCGTCGAAACCGCCCGCAGCTCCCCATGGCCGGCACCGGAGGAAGCGGCGACGCATGTCTGGGCGGAGGAACCGTGAACGAAGTCGGTCTGCTGGATCTCGTCCTCGAAGAGGAGTTCACCCGGGATCCGAACCTGGTGTTCCTGGCCACCAACTCACCGGCGTCGCTGCGCCGACGATTCGGCTCGGACCGGGTGCGCATCTGCGCGATCTCCGAACAGGCGATGACCGGCATGGCGGTCGGCGCGGCAATGAGCGGCCTGCGGCCGATCGTCGACCTGAACCGGGCCTCGTTCGCCATGCTGGTGATGGACCAACTGGTCAACCACGCCGGCCGGATGCACTATCTCTCCGGCGGCCAGTACCGGGTGCCGATGATCGTGACGTCGGCGACCCGCGGGCGGCAGCAGCTCGGCCCGCAGAACGAACAGTGTCCGTACGGCATCTTCATGCAGACACCGGGTCTCGCCGTGGTCGTACCCGGCTCGTTGCGGGACGCGTGCGCGTTGCTCCGCGGCGCGACGCGGTGGCCCGGCCCGGTCCTGTACTTCGTCGCACCGGAGCTGAACCGTCAGCGGGGGCTGAGTGCCGCGCTCGCCGCCGCTCCGCTGCGCTTCGGCGAGGCCGCGCACCTGCGTCACGGCGACGCGGCCACGATCGTGGCGATCGGTGGCGCCGTCAAGGTCGCGTCGGACGCGGCCGACGCGCTCGCCGCCGACGGCGTGCACTGTGACGTCCTCGACCCCCGCACGCTGGTCCCGCTGGACACCGCGGCGTTGGCCGCATCGGTCCGCCGTACCGGGCGACTGGTCTTCGTCGACGACGGCCCGCGCTCCGGTGCGCCCGCGCAGATCCTGTCCCGGCTGCTCGACGAGCCCGGGGTGGCGGCTGCGGCCGGTGGGCGGATCGGGTACGTGTGCCAGCCCGACGTTCCGGTGCCGTCCGCTCCCCCACTGGAAGAGACGATGTGGCCGACCGAGGGACGCATTCGCGCCGAGGTACAGCGGGTGCTGGGCGAGCCGGAATGACCGAGGCCCTGCGTACGCTGGCAACTCCACCGCCAGCGTCCCGCGTCGTATCCGCGCAGCCTCCGCTGCGCAGTCTGCTGCGGCACTCGGCGTTCGCGGTGCAGCATCAGGCGGACGAACTGGCCGCCACCGGCCGGGACGTCATCCACCTCGAACTCGGCGAGCCCGACCTGCCGACGGCGGCCCACATCGTGTCGGCGATGGTCAGCAGCGCGCGTGACGGTTGGACGCACTACACGGCCCCGGCCGGTGACCCGGAGATACGCCAGCACCTCGCCGGACACTACGCGCGGCTGCTGCGGATGCCGGTGGCCGCCGAGCAGGTGCTGCTCGTGCCCGGCAGCAACATGGTCCTGCACTTCGCCCTGCTGACCCTCGTCGCTCCCGGCGACGAGGTGCTGCTCCCGGATCCAGGCTTTCCGGTCTACGCCGAGCTGGTGCGGCTCGCCGGCGGGGTGCCCGTCAGTTATCCGCTCCGCGGTACGGCCGGCTTCGCCCCCGACATCGCTGAACTGGCCGCCCGGGTCACCGCCCGGACCCGCCTGCTGGTGGTCAACTCACCACACAATCCCACCGGAGCCGTCCTGCTCCCGGAGACCGCCCGGGAGCTGACGGACCTCGTCCGGCGGCACTCCTTCTACGTGCTGCGCGACGAGGCGTACCGGGGGTTGAACTGGACCGGTGTGGACACCGACGCCCTGCTGGCCGAGCTGCCGCCGGAACGCGTCATCGTCTCGGAGACACTGTCGAAGAGCCATGCCATGTGCGGCTGGCGGGCCGGGATCATGGTGGCTCCCCCACACCTCGCCGCCGACTTCGCGGTCCTGATGACCAACACGAACTGCTGCATGCCGGCGTTCGTCCAGCGGGCGCTGCCCGCAGCGCTGACCGCGCCCGAGACGGCCAGCTGGTCGGCGAGGTACGCCGCCGAGTACCGCGCCCGTCGTGACCTCACCGTCACCCGGCTGCTCGACATGCCCTCGGTGCGACTCACCCCGCCGATGGGCGCCTTCTACGCGTTCCCCGACATCAGCGACACGGGCCTGCCGGACGTGGTCTTCGCGCAGCGGCTGCTCGCCGAGACGGGAGTCGCCGTCATGCCGGGCAGCAGCTACGGCCGGCACGGCAGGGGCCATGTCCGGCTGTCGTTCACCCAGCCACCGGACCGCCTGACGGACGCGCTCGACCGGATGCACCGGTTCCTGGCGGAACTGGCGTGACGCCGGGGCCACGGCCGTTCCCCCGGTCGTGGCCCGAGGTTCTTCAGCGACCGTCGTCTGCGGCAACCCAGGCCGCGCGACGAACCGCAGGATCGACCGAGAGCCGATCGGTGGGGCCGTCGACCCGCCGTCCCGTTCCCTCGGCGAGCACCGGGCACTTCTCCCACGCCAGCCGGTCGTCCGGATCATCCGGCCCGTGGGCGCACCGGACGTAGCGGGACGGTGCGCGAACATCCGTCCGCTCGCCGAGCGCGGCGACGAACGCCTCGTGCAGGTCGTGCAGGTCGCCGTCGGGCGGCCCGGCCAGATAGCCGACCAACCCGGAGCCGGTCGGGGCCGGATCCTCGGCCAGGAAGACCCCACCCACGGTGGCGTCGGGCAGCAGATCGCGCCAGAGCGCGCGAGTGCCGGCCAGATCGACCCATCCGTCGGGGCCACGCACCCAGTCCGGGCCGCGCACGACCGACGGCACCCCGATGGCCTCGGAGGTCAGCTCTGCGGTGAGGTCGTCGGTCGCCGCTGCGATCACCACCCGTTCGATGCCGTGCAGCAGTGCGACGACGTCCTCCGTCGGCACGTACGCGGTGTCACAGAGCATCGACAGCCGGGTCGCCGCGCCGGCGGTGGCCACGGTCAGGAACACCCGGGCATCCATCAGGTCCCAACCGCCGGCCGGCTCGATCCTCGTGCTGGCGGCCAGCCGGCGTATCGTCCGCTCGTCCGCCGGGTCGGTCGGCACGGCGGACGAGACGCCGTCGCGTACGTCGTTGAAGTAGACGCCGATGCCGAGGACCGCGCCACGCGCGAGGTGCTCGGCGGCCCTCATCCGCCAGGCCGCCTCGGGATCGTAGTAACCGAACCGGTACGCGCCCACGCCCGCAAGGAAGGTCCGCCGGACGATCCGCGCGAAGGAGTCCTCAGCCAGATCGACCCGGACGATGCCGTCTCCGGCGACCGTGGCGACCAGCCGTTCCCGCTCCGTGTCGCGGTTGGCGCAGATGAGCTGCACCGGCACGACGTCGTGGCCGGTGTACCGGCCCAACACGAGAGCCTGCGCCGCCAACAGCACCGCCGACGAGGTGACCCGCAGGCGTACGGCGGCAGCCGCGGCGGCGGCGGTGACCGCCTCGCTGTACATGATCGTCCGGCGGAATCGGGGTGACCCGGTGTGGTGGGTGCGGTAGTCGAAGATGGAGGCGGGAATGTTCCGGAGCGTACGGGCCCAGTGCCGCAGGGCTGTCTCGCTCGTGGCGTGCCCCGCCTCGGATCGCTCGTACGCGGCCTGGTCGACGGGCTGGCGTTCGGGAAGCGGCGGCCGTCGCCCGGCCAACAGCTCCGCGAGATCCGCCATGACCAGCTCGGCACCGGTGTGGTCGACGGCCAGATGACTGAACACCACCGCCACGAACCGTGGTCGGTCAGCCTCGGTCAGCACCGCGATCCGTACCGGCCACTCGTGCACCGGCAACACGAGGCCGGCGAGTTGGTACATCCGTGTCCAGGCAGCCGCGTCCGCCGAGGCGTGCCCGGCGGTGGACAACGGCTCCACCGCGACCGGCAGCTCGCCGGAGCCCTGCACCGTCTGCCGCAGGGTCGAGTCAGCGAACTCGAACACCGTCCGCAGCGTCTCATGCCGGCGAAGCAGTTCACCGAGTGCGTCGGCGACGTCGGTCAGACCGCACCGCTGCGGCACCGGCAGAACCCGCCCCGCGTTGAAGTACGGATCGTGCTCCCCCATGAACTGGATGCAGGACCAGATGGCCCGTTGTCCCCAGGTCGCTTCCGCCTCGACGGTCCGTTCGTCCGTCACCCGGACGAGAAGGGAGTTCGGCATCTTGTCGTCCCCCCGTGCAGCGGGCCTCATTCAGCCGGCAGGAACCGCTTGCGGATCCGGCCCAGTGTCCGGAAGTCATCGACGCTCAACTGCTGCAGGTCGATCGGACTGCCGGAGACCTCCTCCAGGAGGTAGACGAAGTCCAGGAAGTCCAGCGAATCGATCAAGCGGGCCTCGATGAGGTCGTCGTCCTCGCCGATGTCGCCGGTCAGCGACGGGTTCCTGCTCCGGATCCACTCGCGGATCTCATCCATGTGGGTACTCCTCGAAGTCGGGGTCAGCGGACCCGGCCACCGCGATCGCCGCGGCCCAGCCGTCCTGATGGGTGATGCTCACCGCGACCGAACGCACGCCGCGGTGCTCGGCGTGCCGCCCGGCCCGGCCGGACAACCGCACGACCGGAGCGCCGTGCGGCAGCCGCAGGACCTCGATGTCGTGCCAGGCCACAAGGTCGTCCGGGCGCAACGCCTTGACGACCGCCTCCTTGGCGGCGACCCGGCCGGCCGCCCGTTCGGGCAGATCACCGCGGACGAGTCGCAACTGCTCCAGTTCCGCCCCGGTGAACATGTCGGCCAGCCAGCGGTCGCCGTGGCGGTCGATCGCGCGGCGGACCCGATCGACCGCGACCAGGTCGAGACCGACCTCCGGCGCATCACCGACCAGCCGGCGCAGTGCCTCGACAGGCCCACACCCCGGTCCGCGACCGTCGAGATCCCGGCCCGGCAGATCCCAGCGCCCCGGACCTCGGCCCGCCAGGTCCCGACCGTCCGGTGCGCCCGGCGGCACCGTGCGGGTCACAGCGCACTTCCGACCCGCGCGACGGATTCGCCGGTGGCCGGCAGGCCCGTCAGACGCGACACGATCTCCGCGGCCGGCTCCACCGCCGTCACCCACCGGGCGCCGGTACCCGCATAGCGGGCCATCTCGGCGATCCCGCCCTGCGTCTCGACGGTCGGCACGGCGGCGGACCCGCGCGGCACCGGCAACCGCCGGCCGGTAACCGTGGTCCAGGCGACGAAGCGGCCGGCCGGCGGTTGCGCCGCCTGCGTGACGGCCGAACGCAGCACCCGGTGCCGACGACCCGGCCAGCCGATCGCGAAACGGTCGGTGACGGTGGTGGCGTCCTCGCCGGCCGCCACGATGGCGGCCTGGTAGTCCGGATGCGCGGCCGCCTCCGCCGCGACCACGAACGCCGTGCCGCACAGGCAGCCACCCGCGCCGGCCCGCAGGTGCTCCGCGACCTGGTCGGCGCGTTGGATACCACCGGCGGCCAGCACCGGCACCGACACGCCGCGGTCCAGCACCTCGGCCAGCAGATCCGCCACCGGCCGGTCCCCCAGATGGTGTCCGCCGGCCTCGACGCCCTGCACGGCGAGCACGTCGGCGCCGTCCGCCGCCGCCCGCTGAGCGTCGGCGGCCGACCCGACCTGAACCAGAACGGTGTGCCCCGCGTCGTGCGCCCGGGGTACCAGCCACGACGGCGGCAGGCCGTACACGTTGATCACCAGTCTTCGGTCGGCGGCGTCCAGCACCGCGGCGACCTGCGCGGGCAGCGTCGCCCCGGCAACCTCCGGGATGACGTTGACGCCGAAGGTGGCCGCGGTGTTCTCCGCCGTGCGGCGGACCAACTCGGCGGCGGTCGACGCGTCGACGCGGTACAGCGCCACCGTCCCCAACGCGCCGGCTTCGGCCACCGCCGCGGCCAGGGCGGGGCCGGCCACCCCGCCCATGCCGGCCTGCACCAGGGGCAGCCGGACGCCGAGCACACCGGTGGTGACCGGGACGTCAGCCACTGGCCCGCTCCGCGACCGCCAGCGCGGCGCGCACCGACCCGTGCGCGCACACCATCGCGTGAATCCAGCGTTCGACACCGAACGCGGTGCACGAGCTGTACGCGTTGTCGGCACCGAGCCGGATGTCGAGCCGCTCACCGAAGAAGTTGCGATGCCGGTTCACCGAGGCGATGGCGGTGCCGTCCACGGTGACGAACTCGTGCTTGACCGGGTCCAGCATGGCCAGCCGGGCCCGGGAACCGGTCCGGTCGTAGAACGGATCGTTGGCCGCCTCCACCGTCACCGGCACGCCGAGCCGGTTGGCGAGGTCGAGGATCATCTCGCGGGAGACGTTCAGGTGCCCGGCGGCACCGTCCTGGTCCCCCACGAACAGGATCTCCCGCATGTGGAAGCCCCAGAGCCGGCGCAGGCCCTCGAACCGCTCCTCGTTGCGGAAACATCGGCCGGTCGCGGACAGCCGTACGGGGGCGTCGAGGCGGACGCCCGTCATGGCGGTGAGCAACCCGTAGCAGGTCGCGGAGGGCAGGAGGTAGCCGGTCGGCACGGTGTCCAGCGCGGTGGGGTCGGCGCCGGCGGCGGCCTCGGCGGTCGCCTCGGGTGTCAGGCGGGCGGCCAGCACGCCCAGGTGCGGAAAGTTACGGAAGTAGTCGAGTCGGACGAGGTCCGCCGCCGGCAGCAGCGGCGGCCCGACCACGGGCGCCGCGCCGAACCGCTCCGCGACCCCGACGAAGAGCCCGTCGAGAAGGTGGAAGAGGCGAGCCTGGTCGGGGTCGAGCACGATCAGCCCGGGGCCCGGGTCGCGCAGCGCCGGCACGGCGCCGAGATGAGCTTCGGTCGGGCCCGCGGTCATGCCAGCACCCCGATCCGTCGGTAGAAGCTGTACGCGCGCCCGGCGAAGGCTTCGTGCACCGCTCGGCGTCCCGGGTCGGCCAACAGCCGCTGCCGGAACGCGGCGGGCCGGTCGATCCCCGCGTCCCGGTAGGCGTCCACACTGTACATCTGGTGCAGAGAGGATTCGATGTACCGGGCCACGTACCGGCGGGCCTGCTCCACCTCGGCCGGATCGCAGGTGGCCCGCAACCGGTCGAACAGCACCCGGACGAGGTGGCAGCCGAACGCGATGTGCCGTGACTCGTCCTGGTGGTGCACCCGGTTGATGGCCCGGATCGTCTCCGGCAGGGTGGCGTCGGCCGCCATCCGGCTGTTGAAGTAGTCGACGATGATCTCGAAGATGAGGATCCGGCTGAAGACGATGAAGTGGTCGACGACCGGGCTGGCCGGCTCCCGGGGAAACGCCATCGTCCGGTCCGGATAGATCTTCCCGCCGTAGCGCAGGCAGAACTCGGCGAAAAACCACATGTGCTCGTTCTCCTCACCGAGGAAGTGATGGAAGAACGGGGTGGGGATCTCGAATCCGGGCGTGTGTATCCGCGCCACGACCTCGGTCATCAGATCCCGGATCCCGTGCACGTTGAGGCTGTAGAAGTGGATGCTCTCCCACTTGGACAGCGCCAGTCGCTGCGCCGACGACAGTTCGGCGGCCGCCTCGGTGCCGTGCACGGTCATCAGGTCGGCACTCATCCACGGAATGCTCTCGTCGATGTGATCCGGCCACTCGAACGTCTGGTAGGGGTTGTAGTAGTTCTCCTCGGCGGTGTGGGTGAGGCGGTCCACCGCGGTCCGCATCTCGTCGTCCCAGGTCAGTTCGGTCACAGCGGTCATACGGCGCCTCCGGGGGTAGAAGACCTCTGCACGATCTCGGGCGTGTCCTGCGATGCTGCGGCGGGCGCGTCGAGGTGTACCCAGTCCGGACCGCTACGGGTCCAGCCGGGCCCGCGCCGAACCACGGCGAGCCCGGCGACCGCGGCGAGGTCGGAGATCCGCAGATCGTCGGACTCCACGGCGGTGACCAGGATCTCCTCGACCGCGCGGAGCAGGGCGAACGCCGTCTCGCGAGCCAGGTAGGCGGTGTCCGCGAGCAGGTACAGCTGGCCGGTGTCGGGGGCCGCGCCGGTGGCGAAGAACGCCTTGGCGTCCACCTTGGCGTGCGAGCCCACCACGAAGGTGCGGGTCCGTGAGCTGAGGCCGCGTAGGCCGTCGGGCGCGGCCGGCAGCCGGGGCCAGACTCCGGAGGCTCGGATGTCGTTGAAGTACGCGGACAGGTCCATCGGGGCGCCCCGCACGAGGCCGGCCTGTTCCCGCAACTGGCGAACGGCCGCCGGATCGTAATGCCCGTACCGGTACGCCGCCATCGCCTGCATGTGGCCCCGCCGCACCGTCTCGGCGAAGGAGCCCGCGTCCAGATCCAGCAGCAGCAGGCCGTCCTGGGCCGCCGGGCCGACCATGGTGCGGAACCGCCGGTCGTGCCGGTTGGCGACGATGAGCTGAAGCGCGACGCGGTCGTGCCCGGTGTGCACCCCGAGTAGGACGCCACAGGCCACGGTCAGCACGCTGGCGGTGCTCACTCCCCACCGGTGCGCGAGCTCCGTGGCGGCCACCGCCAGGGCCGGCGACTCCATGCCGACCCGCACGAACCGTAGCGTCTCCGGTTCCCGTGGCGGGAAGTCGAACAGTGTCCGTGGCGCCTGCGCCAGCGTCCGGGCCCAGTACTCCACCGACTCGGCACCCCGACCGGCACCGGCGCCGTCGCGTTCGAACGCCACCCGGTCCAGCGGCTGCGTCGGCACGTCACCCGGGTCCGCGCCGGCGACCAGGGCGGCCCAGTCGTCGGTGAGCACCCGGATCGACCAGGCGTCCACGGCCAGGTGCGACAGGGCCAGCGCCAGCTGGGTGGCCACACCGTCGCGGCGCACCACCGCGCAGCGGAACGGCAGCTCCTCGGCGTACCGGAAGGCGCGGGCCGCGAGGTCGGCGGCGACCCGCTGCGCCACCTGCGCGTCGTCGTCCCCGGCCTCGTGCACGTCGACGCAGAGCTCGCCGGCCGCCACAACGGTCTGTCGGGCACCGTCCGGAGTGTCCGCGATCGTGGTACGCAGCGCCTCGTGCCGCTCCACCAGCCGGCGCAACGCGGCACCGACCCGGTCCAGGTCGGGGCCGCCGACGATCGGCAGCACGTACGGGATGTTGAAGTACGGGTCGTCCTCGTCGAGCCAGCGTACGGTCCGCCAGATCGACTCCTGCCCCCAGCTCAGCGCCGCCTCGGCGGTACGGGTGCCGGCGAACGGCACGATAATCGACGCCGTCACGTGGACACCCGCGCCTGCATGCCGAACAGCTCCGCGTACAGACCGCCGCGCGCCATCAGCTCGGCGTGGCTGCCACTCTCGGCCACCCGGCCACCGTCCAGCACGACGATCAGGTCCGCCATGCGCACGGTGGAGAACCGGTGCGACACGAAGAGCGTGACGCCACCGTTGACGGCGCCCACCCGCCCGGCGGAGTCCCGGTAGCGTTCGAAGATGGCGTGTTCGGCGGCCGCGTCCAGGGCCGCCGCCGGTTCGTCGAGCACCAGCAACAGCGGTCGGTCGCGCATCATCGTCCGAGCCAGCCCGAGCCGTTGCCACTGACCGCCGGAAAGCTCCGCGCCGTCGCCGTACCCCTTTCCGAGCAGCCCGTCCAGACCACCCGGCACCGCGGCCACCGCGCCGCCGGCCTCGGCCCGGTCGACGGCGTCGGCGACCGCGTCGCGGTCCTCGACGCGCGCCACGTCACCGAGCCCGACACTCTCCCGCACCAGCAGTTCGAAGCGCGCGAAGTCCTGGAACAGCGGGGCCACCCGCTTGCGCCACTCGTCGTCCGGCACGTCAGCCAGGTCGCCGTGGTCCAGCAGGATCCGCCCGGAAACCGGCTGGTACAGCCCGCAGAGGAGCTTGACCAGCGTGCTCTTGCCGGCGCCGTTCTCACCGACGATGGCAACCGAACCCCCGGCCGGCAACCGCAGGTTGATGTCGCGGAGCACGAGACGGTCGGTTCCCGGGTAGTGGAAACTGACGTTCTCCAGCACGATGCCGTCGTTCAGACGCTCCGGCACCCCGCCGGACGACTCGGTGCCCACGGTGGTCGCCGCGCCGGTCGACCGGCGCAGCCGGGTCAGCCGGGCCACGGTCCGGCCGACCCCCTGCAACAGCGCGAGCAGGTTGAGAGCGCTGGCCACCTGCACCGCCACCTGCACCGCCAGGGTGATCACCAGGACCACGTCGCCCACGTCGGCGCGCCCGTCGCGTACCTGAGAGATGATCAGCACCACTGCGCCGCCGTACGCCAGCGCGAACACCGACTGGCCGGCGGAGCGCAGCGTCGCCGCCCGGCGGTGCGCCCGCCACAACAGTCGGGTCGACGCCGACCAGGCCCTTTCGTGCCGGCGCAGCAGTTCCTGCTCGCCGTGGAACAGGCGGATCTCCTTGATCGCGGCCGGAGTGGTGGCCAGTTCCAGCAGGTGCCGTGCCTGCCGGGTGGTTTCGGCGGCGTTCTCCTTGGCCGCGTCGATGGTCGCCTGGGCCCGCTTACCGATGAACACCGGCGCAAGAGCCGCGACGGGCAGCAGGAGCAGCCACGGATTCAGCATCGCCAGCACGACGGTCGTGACGAGAACCTGGAGCAGCAGGCCGCCGAGTTGCAGCACCGCCTCCAGCGCGACCCGGGTGCGGACCAGCTCCTCCTGCACCATCGTCACGCCGTCGGCGAACTCCGGGTCGTCCACCCGTTCCAGCCCGTGGCCCGCGTTGACGTGGCGCAACAGCTCCTCGTTGAGGGCCACCTCGGCCAGTTCGCCGACCTCGAAGTACGACAGGTGCGCGAAGTGGCCCAACATCAGCTCGAAGGTGAGCAGCACCGCGACGACAAGCGCGGCGATGGTGGCCGCCGAGACGTCGCCGCTCAGCGCGGCGTTTGTGAGATCCCGCAGGCCCAGCGCGATGAACGGGGTCGCGGCGTAGCCCAGGAGCATCAACACGCCCGACCGGATGAGCCGGCCACGGTCCAGGCGGGCCGCCAGGCCCAGCATGAAACGGGCGGTACGCAACAGCCCTATCATGCGGTCACCTCCACGAGCGGCTCGTCGTCGCCGGAGAAGCGCCGCGCCTGGAGACGGAACAGCTCGGCGTACTGGCCGCCGGCCGCCATCAGCTCGTCGTGGCTGCCCTGCTCGGTGACCCGTCCGCCGTCCAGGACGATGATCTGGTCGGCGCGTCGTACGGTCGAGAACCGGTGCGAGATGATCACTGTGGTGAGTCCGCGGGTCAGTTCGAGGAACCGGTCGTAGAACTCGACCTCCGCGCGGACGTCGAGTTGAGCGGTGGGTTCGTCGAGCACCAGGACGGACGCGCCGTGCCGCACCGCGAACAGCGCCCGGGCGAGGGCGATCCGTTGCCACTGGCCACCGGAGAGGTCGGTGCCGCCCGCGTACTGCCGGGACAGGATCGTGTCCAGTCCGTGCGGCAGAGCGTCGATCACGTCCTCGGCGCCCGCCCGGCGGGCGGCGGCCAGCAGACCTTCCCGATCGTCGAGGTGGTCCGCCGCGCCCAGGCCGATGTTCGCCGCCGCGTCCAGCTCGTAGTGCACGTAGTCCTGGAAGATGACGGCGAGCCGTTGTTGCCAGTCCCGCGGTGAGTACTGGCGCAGGTCGACGCCGCCGACCGAGATCGCCCCACCGGTCGGGTCGTAGAGCCGGGCCAGCAGCTTGACCAACGTCGTCTTGCCGGCACCGTTGAGCCCGACGATGGCGGTGCTCCGCCCCGCCGGCAGGGTGCAGGAGACTCCGTCGAGCACCGGGCTGCCCTTCTCGCCGTAGCGGAACGCCACGTCGTCGAAGCGGATCGGGCCGATCGGGCCGGCCGGCACCGGCAGGTCACCGGCGACGCCGGCCCGGCCTTCGGCAGCGGTCCGCTCGAACGTGGTCAGCGCCTGGTACGCCTGCATGCCGTACTGGGTCTGCACGTCCGACTCCGGGAAGAACACCCCGAACCGGATCGGGATCAGCACCCCCTGGATGGCGATACCCAGCTGCGTGAGCGTCAGCGTGCCGCTGCCGGCGGCACCGGCCAGCCAGTACAGCACCGTCGCGCCGCCGACCAGCGCGACGGTGGCGTACGCGAGGAACGGGCGCAGCAGGATCCGCCGCCGGCCGACCCACAGCGGATCCAGGTAGGAACGTGAGTCGTCCCGATGCCGGCGCTGGTACCACTCCAGCAGCCCGAACATCCGCATCTCCTTGGCCACCTTCGTGCTGGTGCCGGAGGAGCGCAGATACATCACCCGCTGCCGGCTCGGCAGCAGACTGACCCAGAGCGCGCCGAAGCGGCCGAGGGAACCACGCTGGCCGTACCGGACGATCAACGCGGTCGCCCCGATCAGCAGCGCAGCGGGTACCGAGAGCACGAACCCGACCAGGATGACCGCACCGGCGAGCTGGCTGTACCGCGCGATCAACGCCAGCGCGCCCGCGACCGCGTCACCCGGCGTGGGCAGCACCCGGTCGTAGCCGCCCCGCGCCTCACCGAGCAGCCCGCTGATGTCGGGTCGCTCCAGCACCGCGATCGGGGCTTCGGCAAGGGCGGCGCGGCCCAGCCGCCCGGCGCAGAAGCCGTCCACCCGCCGGATCACCACCTCGCCCAGAGCCGACTGGAACGGCACCAGCATCTGCTGGAGAACGAAGGCGGCCACCGCGATCGTCAGGCTGAGCACGACGGTGCGCCAGGCGTCCGGAGTCCCACCGGCGACTGCCGGCAGGTCACCGAGCACTTGGCCGGTCCAGATGATGAAGGCCATCGGCAGCACGCCGATCGCCAGGTTGAGCAGGACCGCAGCGATGATCACTGAGGCGCCGGCCCGGGGTAGCAGCCGGAAGATGGCCGACCAGCGTTCCCGGGTCGGCCGCGTCCAACCGCGTACGCGTTCGGTCAGGGTGGGCGACACGGCCGCCACCTTTCTCTCGGTCATCGGCGGGCCCGCCGACCGATGACGGCGGTGCGGTCGGCTGCGGTCGGCCGACAGTCCACGTAGTCGAAGCCGGCCTCGGCGAACATGCCGCGCAGCTCCGCCACGGACCAGCACTTGCCGGGGGTCGAGTGCATGAGCAGCACCGAGTACTCCGCCACCGGCAACGGCCCTGATCGTTCATCGTCGATATGGGTGTCGTGCACCACGAGCCAGCCGCCGGGCGGCAGGGCGGCGGCGGAGTTCGCCAGCAGCCGGCGGACCTCGCCGGCTCCCCAGTCGTGCAGCACGTGCGAGTACAGGTGGGCGTCGTACTCACCGGGCAGGCCGGCGAACATGTCGCCGGCCACGACACCGACCCGGTCCGCGTGGCCGCGCGTGGCCAGCAGGGTGCGGGCGACGTCGTCCACCGGCGGCCGTTCGAAGACATCGACCCGCAGACCAGGCAGTCGCTCCACCAGCGCGGAGCCGTAGATTCCGGAGCCACCGCCCACATCCAGGACCGCGCGTGCGGGCAGGTCCGCGATCGCTTCGGCCAGGGCCGGGCCCAGGTACGCGCCCCGCGCGTCCATCGCGGCGGTGATCGAAGCGGCGAACTCCGGCGACGCCAGCCGATCCGACCACACCTCTTGGCCACCGGCGCCGGCCCACGCCGCAGGGCGTCCGGAACGAAGGACCGCGAGCAGATCCCGGCAGGTGGGCCGCTCCCGCAGCGAGGCGTAGTAGGCCCGCAGGTCGTACGGCGAACCGGCGACCAGGTGGTCCCGGGCAACCCTGGTCGGCACGATCCGGTCGCCGACGCGGACCAGCAGCCCCCGCGCGACGAGGTAGGTGATCGTCACGTCGGCCGCCCGTGGGTCGAGGTGATGCGCCCCGCACACCTGCTCGATCCCGGCCGGGTCGTCGTGCTCGCGCTCGTACCTGTCGAGCCAGGTGAACAGGTCCAGCTCCGCGACGACCACGATGAGCAGGTCGGCGGCGTACACGCCGTCGCGGAGCCGGTACAGCTCGGTGGGATCGGTGACGACCGTCTCGTGGCGCACCGTTACTCCGGCTTGCGTGCGATCAGCACGTGTGACGAGGCCCCGGCGATCGGCTCCACCTGAGGCTCACCGAAGCCGTTGTCAATGATCAGCCGGCTGAGCTCGGCCACGCTGAAGTCCCGTCCGCCCTCCCACAGCACCATCGACGAGACGTTGTGCAGCGCGGAGAACAGGGGCCCGGTGCGGTCCTCGTTGAGCAGGTTGCCGTTGACGATCAGCCGGCCGCCCGGCGCGAGCGCCCGGTGCGCCCGCCGGAGCATTTCGGCGGCGGTCTCCCGCCGCTCGGAGTGCAGCATGTTGGACATGAGCACGGCGGCGAGGCCGGTGCCGTACTCCTCCCGGGTGTAGTCGCGCCCCACCACGCTGACCCGGTCGGCCATCCCGTGTTCGGCGATCACCTTGCTGGCCAGCGGCACCGCGTCCGGCAGTTCCCAGATGACGGAGGTGAGCCCGGGATGCCGCCGGCACAGCGCCATCGAGTACGCGCCGCAGCCCCCGCCGAGATCGACGAGTGCACCCTCCAGCGGGCCCGGTACGCACACGGCCAGTTCCTCGGCGAGCCGGGTGGCGTACCGGAAGAACCCGACCTCCAGGTCGGCGAGGTAGGCCGGGTCCTCGGTCAGCCGAATGTCGTGGCCCAGGGCCGGCCCGCCGTTGCGGACCACGTCGGTCAGCCGCGCCCAGGCCCGGGCCCAGCGGCCCATGGTTCGTACCCACTCGACCAGGCATTCGTCGGTGTCCCCGGTGAGCAGCCGGCGGGACAGCTCGGTGTTGGCGTACACCGCTCCGGTACGGCTCAGCAACCGCAGTGCCACGCCGGCGTCGAGTACCGCCTCGGTGGCTTCCGGGTGCCACCCATGGGCGGCGGCCAGCTCCGCCGCGGTGGCCGGCTGGTCGGCGAGCGCGGTGAAGACGTCCAGCTCGGCGAGGGTGTAGAGCACCTCCGCCTGCCAGGTGCCGACGGTCAGCTGCGTCACGTGCCGCATACCCAGGTCCATATGTCTCTCCGATCGCTCAAGTCATCCGGCTACGTCCTGGACCAGCTGGCCGCCCAGGACGTCGCGCTCTGGCCGGCCGAGGAAGTACGCCGACTGTTCGTGATTCGTGGTGGCCACGAATGCGGCGAAACCCACCTTGTAGTAGAAGGAGGTGACCAGTCGCCGTGGTTCGATCGGCACCGTCTCGCCACGTCCGATCGCCTCCACCAGGCGCGGCACGTCGAACTCGAACTCGACCGGCGCGCCGCGCAGGAAGGCCTCGCCGTCGATGTCGACCAGATCCAACCCGGCCGCTTCCAGGCTGCCCGGCTCGGCACAGGTGGGCTGGGTGACGATGTCGTACCGGAATGCCTCGTCCAGGCACCGGCGGGCCGACTCCGGCACCAGCGGACGAACCGCCTCCTGCCACCACTGGCTGAGCACCGTCTTGGCACGTGGATCGCCGTACATGTAGACCAGCGCCGGACTGACCGCGCCGAACTCGGCGGCGGCGTTGGCGGCCGCCTCCCGCAGCGGCGCCGAGTCGGCGTCGTCCTGACGCTCCAACCAGTCGGCGAAGTTCAGCAGCAACGTGGACTGGCTGAGCCCGGCGTACACCCGGGCCGGCGCCCACACGTGCCGCAGCACCAGGTTCTCCGCCAGCACCCGGGCGTAGAAGATGAACCGGCGAGCCTCGAGATTCTCCCGCAGCGGCATGGTGTGGTGGGCCAGGACGTACTCGAAGTCGTCGGTGTCGCCGCGCACGGTCACGAACCCGTACGCGTCCTTCTTGTCGAAGTACTCGGTGTTCGGCAGCAGGAGCATCGGATAGACGGCGATCCGGGACACGTGTTCGGCGAGGCGGTCGTAGCCACGCAGGAACGACTGCAGGCTCTCCCCCGGGGCGCCCCAGATCAGCTCCGCGTAGCAGTCCAGTTCCTCGGCCTTGAGCCACTCGACGAGGTCGCGCCAGTCGTTGACCTTCATGTTGCGGCGGTTCATCAGCTTGAGGGCGTCGTCGGAGAGGGTCTGCAGGGCCAGGGTGAACGAGCTGCGCATCCCGGCGTTCTTCATGTCCCGGACGATCTGGTAGAAGACCTTCGACTTGTTCTTGGCCCAGGACGTCTCCAGCGTGCGCGGGTACCCGTAACGCTCACGAATCTCCAGCAGATCCGCGACGAACTCCGCGTCGATCGGCAGCATGCCGAAGTTGGCGTCGCAGAGCACCACCGTGTGCACCTTGTGCTGGGCGAGGAACTCCAGCTCGTCGCGGAGACGCTGGCGGGAGAAGGCCCGCACCCGCTGGCCTACCGCACCGCCCCAGTAGCAGAACGAGCACTTGTACGGGCAGCCCCGGTTGGTCTCCATCAGGGCGACGTCGTACCGGAACTCGCCGGCGTCGTCGAGCAGTGGGATGGCCCCGGTCAGCAGGGGCGACGGGATGACGTCCAGGTCCTCCAGGCGCGGCCGGTCCGGCGTGGTCACCACCGCACCGTCCGGATCCTGGAAGGAGATTCCGTCGATGTCGCCCAGCGACCGCGGCGAGCGCCCGTCGAGGTAGGCGGTGACCAGCTCGGTGAAGACGAACTCGCCCTCGCCGTTGACCACCACGTCGACCTCGGGAACCATCGCGAAGGTCCGCTGGGCGCGGTTGGCCACGTGGGTGCCGCCGAAGATCACCCAGCCGTCCGGGCGAAGCTGCTTGAACGTCTCCGCCAGGACCCCGAACTCCCGGTAGTTCCAGCCGAGCACGGAGAACGCCAGGACATCGGGCGCGCCGTCCCGAAATAGATCTTGGGAGAGCGCGGAAAGCTTCATCCCGCCACGGTAATTGCGAATCTCTATCTCGGTCTCCCGCGCAATCCGTTCGTCGGCGAGCGCGGTGGCCTTGAGGTAGCCGGCGGCGAGGGGCATGGATTCCATCGGCGTGTCCCAAACGCCTTGCTGCACGAGCCAAACCTGCCGTTTGGCACTGTCAACGGGCACGCGAACTCCTCATCGGGCACAACTCACAGCCGTTCACCGCGGACCATGCGGCCCAATAGGCACGACGGTCAGAACGGAGTTGGAGAGTGGGTGGCGCTCACCGACACGGAGGCGCGTACACCCGGCCACGAGATCGTCGCGACGCGTTTGCAGCAATCCCCCGTTGTTCGGCACCGGCTGCCTGTTTGCCATCGGCGACCAGCACTTCTGCGCTCACGGGCGAGCGATGGCCGGCCGTGGGCGCGCTCCCATGGTGAGACAGCCCCCTGACGGGTGTCAATGCTGCCGACGTTCTCCGGACCGCCCATACGCCCCCACCTGTGGCTCTGTCAGCATTAGCTGTCCGTATGCTGGAACGGAAACGTCCAGACGGCACTACGCAGTCCGCGCCGACAAACCGCCCGCCAGCGACGCGGCAGCAATCTAGATCTCTCAACGGTGGCGGCGCGCAGACGACCACCACGAGGCGCTCGGCGGAAGGAAGACCGCCGCGGAAATGCGACAGCATTTCGGTTGACCGTGCGTGCCGGGTTGGTCTAGCGTCTGTCGCGTGTTCGGGTGGATCGGGGGAAACACCACGACTTCGCGTTCATAACGGGCGGTCATCTCCTCGCACCGGCCAGGCGCGCAATCCGCGCCGGCGACGGGTGCGGCCCAAGCTCTGCGTCGACCTCAGCCGGCAAAACGTGCCCTGCCCAGCTGCGGACCGTCGGGGTCCAGCCGCTGAGCCGTCCGCCGGTTGCTGCGCTTCAGCGTCGCCGGCATCCACGCGTCGCCGCGTGCACCTGCGTCCCGGGACCTCTCCGAGGAGTTTGAGCCTGTGAGCAACGCCGTACTGGACCGTGAGACCACCTCGTACCTCAGCCGCCTCGACGAAGGCGGCGTCCTACCAGGCCGGTATCTCCTCGTCGACGCCGAGAACGCGACGTTACGGTTGGCCGACCCGGCCGGGCGGATACGGTCCTGCACCGACTTCATGTCCGCGTTCGCCGCGGTCAACTTCGGCCATCGCAATCCGGCCATCGTGGAGGCGCTGCGACGACCGTCGGACCTCGCCGCTCCCTTCCAGACCGCCGACGCCGAACTGATCGCTCGTTGGCTGTGCCGCCGACTCGGTGGCACCGCCGACCGGCGGGTGCTGTTCCAGATCGGCGGCAGTTTCGCGGTCTCCACCGCGTTGGCCCTGGCCCGCCGGCACCGGCCCGGCCGGGTGCTGGGCGTACGCGGCGCCTTCCACGGCCTGGGCGTCGACGCAGCCGCCGTCACCACCGTCCAGCGGGAGTTCTCCCTTCAGGACACCGGATTCGTCGAGCTGCTCAACACAGAGGTCGGGCATCTCACTCCCGGCGAGGTCCCCGAGGACTGGACCGACGTCTCCTGCGTCATCTACGAACCGGTGCAGGGCGCCAACGGTTACGTGCCGCTCGACGTGGACTGGCTGCGCCAGCTCTCCGAGTCGGCCCGCTCCGCCGGGGTGCTGCTGATCGCCGACGAGATCCAGTGCGGCTTCCACCGGCACGGCCCCTTCAGCCCGTCCGCCGCCGCCGGCCTCGACCCGGACGTGGTGTTGTTCAGCAAGTCACTGACCAACGGGATGTACCCGCTCTCCGCCGTGGTCTACAAACAACACCTGGAGCGGGACGCGGCCGCCGTCTACCTCGCGCACACCTTCCAGACCGGGACCATGGGCCCGGCCGCGGCGGTCGCGGTCGCGGCCTACCTCGACAGCAACGACGTCGCCGCGATGGCTGCCACCGTCGAGCGTCCGCTGCGGGATCTGGCCGACCGCCTCACCGCCGCCGGGCTCGCCGACGAGGTGCACGTCACCGGTCCGGCGCTGTCCTTCCGGCCGACCGCACGGACCAGCCGTGCGGTGGTGGCCGCCGCCTTCGAGGCGGGCGTCCTGGTGTTCGCCGGTGGCCGGCACGGCGAACGGATCCGGATCGCACCGCCGCTGACGGTGCCGGCTGATCAACTGCGCGGCGGCGTGGACACGCTGTGGAACGTACTCAACGGATGACCGGGAGGCAGCAGATGGAGCGAGAGCAGTTCTACCGTGAGGTTGTCGGGTTCCTGACCCGAACCGCGTCCGAGGCGGGCACCACCGCCCCGCCCGCCGACATAGACCCGGACGACAACCTGTTCGACCTCGGGTTGGTCAACTCCTTCTCGATGATCCGGATGATCGTCTTCGTCGAGGAGACCACCGGCGTGGCGGTCGATCTCGCCGACCACGAGCTGGAGACCTTCTACACCCTCCGCGGCCTGTACGACGTCGTCGCCGGAACGGAAGAACGGGTATGACCGTCACCGAGCAGCGACCCACCGACGAGGAACACATCAACCGGATCCGCCGTCGCTTCGCGACCGTCGGCTGTGCCCAGCTCGCGGACGCCGCGCCCGAGTTCGTGGCGCCGCTGCACCTGCCGGCGGTGCCGCGCAACGGCCGGCCACGCGTCTGCGGGCCGGTCTTCCCGGTGGCCACGACCGACGACATGCTCCCGGCGTTGCAGGCACTGGCACAGACACCGCCCGGGCACGTGCTGTTCATCCACAACACCGTCACGCGCTCCGAGGCGATCGTCGGCGACATCTTCCTCACCTCCGCGGCGGTGCAACGGCTCGGCGGGATCGTGGTCGACGGCGCCGTACGCGACCTGACCGACCTCGCCGCCATCGACGTGCCGGTCTTCTCCACGCAGGTGACGTTCGTGTCGGCGCGCACCACCAGTCAGCGCGCCATCGACCTGCCGCAGACCGTCGAGGTGGCCGGCACCGCGGTTCGCCCCGGCGACTGGCTGTTCGGTGACCCGGACGGCTTCCTGCTGCTCCCCGCCGACCGCGTCGGCGCGGTGTTCGCCGCGGGCGCGGTCCTTCGCGACCGCGAGGAGGCATTGAAGGAGGCCATGCAGCACGACGGAAAAACCCTCGCCGACCTGACCCACCTGGACGACTTCCTGGACGGCACCGGCGACCTGGGCTTCACACCCTGAGGAGGGTTCCATGCCGACGGTCGATCTGACCGCCGGGCCGGCCGGTGAGCTGAACTTCGCCGACCCGGTCTTCCAGACCAACCCCTGGCCGCTGTACGACTGGCACCGCGAGCACCAACCCGTGTCGTACGTCCCCGCCCTGGAGTCGTACTTCGTGGTCGGGTACGACCTGGTCCGCCGGGTCGTCACCTCGCCGGACTTCACCGTCTACCACCCGTTCCGCACCAGCCGACGGGCCTTCGGGCCGTCCATGCTCGACCAGGAAGGATCGGCGCACACCCGGGCTCGGGCGGCCACGGCCGGAGTCCTGCGCCCCCGGAAGGTGGCCGCGTTCGCCCGCGACATCATCGCTCCACTGGCCGCGGCGACGCTTGACGACCTGCTGGCCGACGCCCGCCCGGACCTCGCAGACCGGCTGGCCACCGCTTTGCCGATGCGGGTCGTGTGCCGCTTCATGGGGCTGCCCGACGGCGACGCCGAGTGGCTGCACGAGGCGATGCGGCCGCTCGTCGAATACGTCGACCACGCGCCGGTTCCGCTGGCGGCGGTGGTGCAGCGGCGGCGGGAACTCGCCGCGTACTTCCGCAGCCGGATCGCCGCCGGCACGGATGACGGAGGCATCCTCGCCGTCCTCGCCGCCGACGAGGTGCTGACGGAGGCGGACGTCGTCAACAACGCGATCCTGCTGCTGGCCGCGGGCACCGAGACGACCGCAGCGGCGATCAGCAATCTGTTCGCCCGGCTGGCCGCGGATCCCGCGCTGTACGCGGGGGTCGCCGCCGACCCGGCGCTGATCCCGGCGGTCGTCGCCGAGACGCTGCGGCACGAGCCACCACTGCACGTGACGCTGCGGTTCGCGGCTGCCGACGTCGAGTTGGCCGGAGTACCGATTCCACGGGCCACTCCGGTCCAGGTCTGCCTGGCCGCCGCCAACCGCGACCCGGGGATCTATCCGGACCCGCACCGGTTCGATCACACCCGCCGGGACCGACCGTCTCTCGCCTTCGGCGCCGGCCGGCACGTCTGCCTCGGCATGGGTCTCGCCCAGGCCGAACTGGAAGTCGTGCTGGAGGCGCTGGTCGAGCGGGTGGCCGAGGTGCACCCGCTCGGTCCCGTCCCGCCGGTACGCGGGCGGGGCTTCCGCGCCGCCAGCGGCCTGCGCCTGGACTGCCGGCCCCGGAGTCGACGATGAGCGCCCCGATCGTGACGCCGGCACCGAGGGTGTGGCAGGCCGACGTCCGCCTCACGCCGGACGGCCGGCGGTGTTTCGACGATCTGCTCCCCTACTGCCTGGACGAGGCATGGTCATGGGAATGTGATCACGCCGACCAACTCACAGTGGTCTACCACGTCGACGACAACGCGGCAGAGAAGATCGGTCAGCGACTGACCGAGGCCCTGGAGCGGGCCCGCGTCGTGCCGGACCGGCAGGCCCGGATCGTGTACGACTCCTGGTCCGCCGACGTGGCGCCGGTCACCGGTGCCGAGGGCCGCCCGGATCGCGTCGCCGTCGGGCCCGGCCTGGCCGTGCACGGTCCAGGTCCCGCCCGGCTCGTCCGCGCCCTGGACGCCCTGTTTCTCCGCCTGGCCCGGGGCTGGGGTGCCGACGAGTACCTGGTCCCCCACCTGGTCGCCTGGGAGACCATCGAGCGGGCCGGTTACGCCCGCACCTTCCCGCAGCACCTGACCACCTGCGCGGTGGTGGCCTCCGACCTGCCGGCGCTGGACCGGTTCGCCCGGGCCCGCACCGCCGCCGAGCGCCGTGCCGAGCTGCGGGAGGCGCCGGTGGCCGTGGCACCGACCGTGTGCCTGCACCTGTTCGCAGCGCTCAGCGGCACCCGGCTCACCGAGCCGCTGATCGCCACCGCCCGTCAGTCGTGCGGTCGGTACGAGGCCGGCACCACGGACGAGGTCACCCGGCTCTGGTCCTTCGACATGCGCGAGGTGATCTACGTGGGTGACCGGGCCGGTGCCCGCCGGTTCCGCGACCGGGCACTCGCCGATCTCACCGAGGTGGTCCGGGAACTGGGGCTGCCGGCACGGATCGGCTCGGCCAACGACCCGTTCTTCACCGACAGCCGTGCCGACCTCGCCAGCTACCAGAGCACCTGGGATCTCAAGCAGGAGGTGTGCGGACGGATGGCGGGCAGCGGAGCCGCGGTCGCGGTCAGCTCGGTCAACCTGCACCAGCAGCACTTCGGCCAGGGCTTCGCGATGACCGAAGCCACCGGAGCGACGGCGTCGTCGGCGTGTGTCGGCTTCGGCATGGACCGCTGGCTGCACTGGATCCACGGCTACCTCGGCGACGACCCGCAGCAGTGGCCCGCGATCCTGCGGCGCGAACTGCCCGACGCCCGCTGACCGGTGTGCGGCCGGGCCGGTGGTCACGACACCGGCCCAGCCCCGCAGGTCAGGAACTCAGTTTGATCCGGACCCGCCGGTTCTGCCGACCCTTGCTCTCGACCTTGGTGACGGTCACCCGGCCGATCTGACCGGTCGACGCCACGTGAGTGCCCCCGTCGGCCTGCACATCGAGCCCGACAATGTCCACCACCCGCACCTCGGGCAGCTCCGGCGGTGCCTTGAACTGGGTCCGTACCAGGTCGGGCGTTGCGTTCGCCTCTTCCCGGGAGAGCATCCGCACCACGATCTTGCGGTCCGCGGCGATCTCGGCGTTCACCGCATCCTCCAGGCTCTGTTTGAAGCCCGGCGGGATCTCCGGCAGGTTGAAGTCCATCCGGGCCTCGCCGGGCTCCATGTTGCTGCCGGTAACCAGCACGTTGAAGTCGCGGAAGACGGTGCCACAGAGCACGTGCAGGCCCGAGTGCGTACGCATCAGCGAGCTACGGCGGTCGTCGTCGATCGCACCGGTCACCGTGGTGCCGACCGGGGGCACCGGGTCCCCCGGCGCGGGCAACAGGTAGAGGTCGTCGCCCTTGCGGGTGCCGACGATCCGCGTCTGCACACCCTGCCAGATCAGCACGCCGTGGTCCGGCGGCTGACCGCCACCGCCAGGGTAGAACGCGGACCGGTCCAGCACGATGCCCTGGTCGGGATCCGCCGGATCCGACCACAGGACCGTGCAGTCCCATTCGCGGAGTGTGACGTCTGCCCAGTCCAGCCGTTGGGTCCGGCCGTGGTGATCAATACCCATAGGTTGATGGGAGGGCGACCCTCGACGGCTCGCCACTCCGTCCCCCTTCAGCGCTCGTGTGGTCATCTGCACCACAATTATTCGTGCAGTGGACACCGAGGACAAACACCCCGGTGGCGCTAAGTGATCAGACGCAGCACGGCGGCGGTACCGGCGCCGAGGGCGACAACCATCAGGAACGGTGCCCGCAGCAACGCCGCCACCAAGGCGACGGCGAAGCCGGCGGCGCGCGCGTCGAGCACCAGATCGTGGCCGGTGGCGAAGGTCTGCACCGCGACCAGGGCGGCCAGCAGCGCCACCGGAAGCAACGCCGACGCCTCCTGCACCTGCGGCTGTTCCAACACCGACTTGGGTACGCAGAGCCCGACGAGCTTGAGCAGATACACCCCGAGGGTGCCCAGCAGGACCGCCGTCCACATCAGCGGTCACCCGCCCGGCGGGCAGTGAACGCCGCGACGATGGCGGTCAGTCCGGCCACCAGCACCGGTATCCCGGCCGGCAACAGCGGCACCATGATCAGCGCGATGACGGCAGCGGCGACGGCGAGTGCCCACAGCCGTCGGCCGCGCAGTCGCGGCAGCAGCAGGGCGATGAACGCGGCCGGTGCGGCCACGTCGAGCCCGAGTGCTTCCGGGTCGGGCAGCACGTGTGCGCCGAGCGCACCGGCCAGCGTGGCGATGTTCCAGAGGACGAAGACGGAGATCCCGGTGGCCCAGAACGCCAGACGCGCCTCGCGCGGGTCGCTGCGGGCCGTCGCCATCGCCGAACTCTCGTCGAGCACCAGGTGCGCGCCGACCAGGCGCCGCGCCCCGTGGAGCCGCAGCAGGGACGCGAGGTTCAGGCCGTAGAGGCTGTTGCGCACCCCCAGCAGGGTGGCGGTGGCCGCGCCGGTCAGCGCGCCACCGCCGGCGCCCATCACCCCGATCACGGCGAACTGCGACGCGCCGGAAAACATCAGCAGCGACAGCGCAGAGGTCTGTGCGACGGAGAAGCCGGCCAGTACCGACAGTGCGCCGAAGGAGAGCCCGAGCGCACCGACGGCCACGCCCACCCCGACCGCGTCGCGGAGGACAGCGGTACGCGCCCGCGACCAACTCCGATCCGCGATCGTGTCTGTCGTACTCACGTCGGCGTCCCTTCACGTACCTGCTCGCGCAGCTCGGTCAGCCCTTCACCGCACCGACTCGCGGGCCCGGCAGTGGCGGGCCCGGTCGGATAGTCGGCGGCGCCGAGGGTTCGGAAAACCCGCACCTTACCCGGCAGGTCGGCGCAGCGGGCGAGGGCGGCGGCGGTCCGCTCCTCGCCCTCTCGATGTTCGCCGAGCAGGATACCGAGGTAGGTCCCGCTGTGCGCGATCGCCAACCCCAGGCCGCCGACCTCACGACACACCTGACGCAGCTGCGCGAAGTCAGCACGGGGATGCCGGTGCACGTGCAACTCGGCGCTGCGGGTGGCGATCCGACCGACCGTGATCAGGTCACCGGCTCGCACGGCGGTGGCCATCTCGGCCAGCAGCGCGCGGTACTCGTGGCGGACCCGCATCGGGGGCAGGGCGGTCGACCGGTTGAACCGGATCGTGTCGACCATGCCGCCGAGGTCGTGCGCCACGATGGTCAGCGGCGGCAGGAAACCGAGCTTCTCCCGCAGCCGTACCTCTCGATGGTGGTAGCTGACGATGCCCGGATACATCACCCCGTCGGAGGGCTCCACATCACGCAGGAAACCCTCGATCGCCGCGGCGTCCAGAGAAATGCCGATGGCATCGGCGATCGCCCGGGCAGTGGCGACCAGGTCCGCCGAGGAACTGGCCAGGCCCTTGCCCTCCGGCAACGCACCACCGAGTTCCACCACGCCGCCGCCGGATATCCCGTACGTCCGCAGCAGGCGCATCGCCAGCCGGCGGGCCTTGGTCTTGTGCGCCGGCCGCACCTCGACCTCCGGCCGGTCCGGAAGATAGTGGAATGCCGCGTGTGCCCAGCCGGCTATCGGGAGGGTCACCAGGAAGTGGCGCTCGTCCTCCGGCAGGACCCCCTGCAGCAGTTCCCCGAACGTGCCGTTGGCTGTCCCGAAGCCCGTTACCTTCCGCAGATACATCGAGTCCCCGTTGGTGGTGTCAATTTCGGTGGGATGAAGAATGCGCGGCCGGTCGCCGCCGGCAAGGGCGGCGCCGACCCGCTAGCGACCCGTCACCGCCTGGCCCGCTTCCGAATGGTGAAGGCGAGGCTCTCGTGCTCGTGGAACCAGGGCCGGTAGCCGGCATGCGGCGGCTCCGTCCAGCGCAGCAGTTCCACCCCGGCGACCTCCTCGCTGACCCCGCCGGCCTCCAGATAAGCCGCCAGATCGTCCCGGTCGTAGAACTTGCAGTAGAAACCGGCGTGGTCGAGGTACTCCTTGGGCCCGGTCTCGACCATGCCGGGGTCGGTGACCTGGCAGTCGTTCATGGTCCACATGTTCGCGACGATGTGACCACCGGGCCGGCAGATCCGGTACAGCTCCTGAAGCGCCTTGACCGGCTCGGTGAGGTGACCCAGCAGATCCCAGCAGAAGATGCCGTCCACGGCGTCGTCGGGCAGACCGGTGGCGAAGACGTCCACCGCGCGGAGGACGACATTGTCCGCGTTCGCCTTGGCGATCACCCGACGGGCGAGGCCCATCGCGTTGACGGAGGTGTCGCCACCGATCACCACCGTCGCGGCCTGCGCCAACGGAGACAGGTTCCGTCCGTCGCCACAGGGGAGGTCCAGCACGACCATCGCGTCGTGGTCGGCGAAGAGCTTCGCGGCGTTCACCACGTACGGCACCGGCGGATCACCCCAGAGGTTGGGGTGCCCGTCGAGCTGATACGCCTCGTTCCACTGGTGCTTGGCAGCCTCGTCGGCCTCGGCCAGGGTACTCATGACTGCGGTCCTTTCTGCTTGTGGAACATCTCCGCGACGCAGCGGTGCGCGTCGACGAAAGCGCGGGAGTATCCCGGGGTGGGGATCAGGTGGTTGTAGAAGGTGGGGCCCTCACACAGCGGCCCGATCAACCAGAGCCGCGGATCGCTGCCGTCCTCACCCACCGGATGCAGGTTCGCGTCCACGTCGGCGGCGTGTACCGCTGCGCTGCCGGGCGCGTGCCGCCGGAGGCGTCCTCGCTGGTACAACGAGCGCACCAGCGGGCTGGCCGAGGAGTGCACGGTGGGCCAGGGGGAACTGCCGGCGCAGAGCCAGTCCGCGTGTTCGCGGTGCACCGTGGCCAGGCGGGTGGAGGTCAGCTCCCAGCGACCGGCGCCGGGGTCGAAGGCGGCGCGCGGCGCGGGCCCCAGCGGGAACCGGATCAGGCCGGCCTCCGCCAGGGTGACCAACTCGTGGTGGCGATCCTTCTGCGGGCCGACGACGGCCCGGTTCATCAGGGGCACCATCTGCCCGAAGAAGTGCTCCCGGGAGCCCGGGGCGAGCCCCTGGGCCGCGACCGCGTCGCGTAGGAAGTCCCGGACGTCGCGGATCGCCTCCAGGGCGGCCTTGATCGGACTGCCCAGCACCCCCCGGTCGGCCTCGTCGAGGTCAGCCCGGATGGTGGCCAGCAGCCAACGCTGGTAGCTGTCGCTGTCCTCCATGCGCACGGCCGCTGACCCGTCCCAGAGTTCGGCGGGATCTATCCCACCGTGCAGCCGGTCGAGCGAGTCCACCGCGGCGACCAGCTTGCCGTCACCCGCAGCTTCGGCCAGACCGGCGGCCAACTGCTCCTGCGCGTCCGGCCCGTCCCGGAGCAGGGTGCGGCACCTGTGGTACGCGACCCGCATCTCGATCATCAGTAGCGGCAGGATCGCGCGGTCGAAGTCGATCGGCCCGGCGTCGCGCAGTCGGCGTACCGCGGCCCGGGTGAGCGCGATCGGCGGGAAGGCGGTGGCGATTTCCGCCCGGTCCGGCCGGGCCCGGAAGGGCACGCCGGACCGGGAGTACAGCAGTATTCGTGGTTCGGCGCCGCTCGGCCGGTACCGCAGCGCGCCGCCCTGCCGCTCGAACCTCCCGCCGCGTCCGACCGTGAGGCTCGCGATGACGTCCATGGCCGAGAGTCCGAAGCCGGCGACGGCGACGGTCTCCCCCGCGCCGATCACGTCGAGCCGCCGGGGCAGCGGGTACGGATCGGTGATCCGACGGTCCGCCCCGGCGTCCCCGGCACCCTCGGGCGGCGGCTCGTTGCCGGTGTGTCCGATCGTCAGGAACGCGTAGTCGGTGCGGACGTGGGAGCCGTCCGCCAAGGTGATTGTCACACCACCGCGCTGGTCGGAGTCGAGGTCGACGGCGGCCGAACGGTGCACCGTCACCCGCATACCGTCGGGAACGCCACGGCGTACCTGCTCGAAGAACCAGCGCAGGTATTCGCCGAGGACGCGTCGGGGAAGGAAATCGGTGGGCCGGACCGGGCGGCCGGCAGGCCCGAGAGTGTGCCCGTCCTCGGCCAGCCGCAGGCCGCGCTCGGTCACCCAGCTGTGCAGATCCGGGCCGGCCGGCCCGCAGTACGACCCGACCGACTCCTCGTCGGGATACATGGAGATCTCACCGCAGAGCGTATTGAGCAGCAGGTAATCCGGCTGGTCGGTGCCGTGCAGTCCCTGACCGTCGGAGCGCGGGTCGATGATCTCCACCCGGGTGGGCGCACCGGGTACCCCGAGCCGGGCGAGCGCGACGATACGCTCGAAGACGCTGCACCCTCTCGAGCCCAGACCAACAATTGCCACCGCGTACTCGGACGGCATTCGATGCTTCCCCCGTGACACGAAACGAACGAGACGCCACCACCGCGGCGTTCAGAAAGGACTCGCCGCAGCCCCATTCACGGACGGCGAGAATTCCGGATGAACATTAGGTTCACTCCGGCGGGGCGACCCCAACGTGCCCCGACCTCTCTGCTGACCAGCAGAATCCACCATCAAGTGGACGTAGAAATGTGTCCAGCGAATCCTATGTCGACGTGACGGCGATCCGTCAATAGTTATCCACATGTTGGACGCGGTCCATCGTGGCGCGTACAGAGACAGTGCACATGCGCATTTGCATTCGCGGTGCGGCACACATTACCGGCCTGGATCCGGGCCTGTCAATCCCCGTAAATCATGGGTGGGCCGTTATACGGACATACTCCAGAGGTCGGGCCTTTGATCATTGGTGCGGCTGCACAGACCGGCCGCATTTCCGCAGCTCCGATCAGTAGTGCTCCTCGATCGGTCGACGGGCCTCGGCGAACAGCGCCGGCCCGTCGTACCGGACCGGAGCCGGCGCCGGGGTGGCCGGCTTGACACTTTCGAACTGCTCGGCGGAGAGCGCGAACACCAACCGGCCGAGGCCGGAGCGTTCGATGGCGGTGGCGCACATCGGGCACGGTTGGCAGCTGGTGTACATCGTGGTGCCGGCCGCCACCTCGGGGCCCAGTTCCCGGATCAGCCAGGGCAGCGCGAGGGTGTTGGCCTGGTAGCCGCAGGCGGACACGGCACCGGCGGCGACCACCGCGCGCAGCCCGCGACGGTGCCCGGGTGGCGCGGCGGTCGCCGCAGGGCTCACCCCGGGGCACCGAGCGTGTGCGTGCTGCCGGTCTGCGCCGGCCAGGGCAGCGCGGCGCGGTCGAGCTTGCCGTTGGCGGTGGCTGGGAAGCCGTCCACGAACACGACCGCCGCCGGAACCATGTAGTCCGGCAGTCCCGCCGCCACATGCCGACGCAGCTCCCGTACGGTCGGACGGCAGCCGGGTGCCGGCCGGACGTAGGCCACCAGCACCCGGTCGCCGTCCCGGTTCGGCCGGGCCAGCACCACCACGTCCCGGACGTCAGCGTGGCCGCGGAGGCGGTGCTCGACCTCCCCGAGCTCGACCCGCGCGCCGCGGATCTTCACCTGCCCGTCGACCCGGCCCAGGATGGTCAGCACACCGTCAGGGCCGAAGCTCGCCCGGTCGCCGGTGCGGTACAGCCGACCCCCGGGGTCGGGTCCCAGCGTGTCCGGGATGAACCGCTGCCCGGTCAGTTCCGGCTGGCCGTGGTAGCCGATCGCGAGGACATCGCCGCCGATGAGCAGGTCGCCCGGGACGCCGACCGGGCACGGCCGCAGGTTCTCGTCGACCACCCAGTACTGGGCGTTGTCGATCGGCCGGCCGTACGGAACGCTCCGCCAGGCCGGGTCGACCGCCCCGACCTCGTACCAGTTCGCCCATACGGTCGTCTCGGTCGTGCCGCCAAGGTTGACGATCGTCGCCCGGGTGAAAACCGACCGCACGTCGTCCGGCAGGGTCAGCGGTGGGAAATCGCCGGCGAGGTAGACCAGGCGAAGGTCGCCCGTCCCAGCGTCGTCGCGGTGTCCGTCGAGCAACGGCGCGAGGTGGGCCAGCGTCGTCGGCGCGGAGTTCCAGAACGTCACCGGCTCGCGTAGCAGGACGTCGATCAGCAGCTCCGGGTCGCGTCGCTGCGCATCGTCGGCGATGTACACGCCGGCCCCGTACCCGGGCAGGCCGAGCAGGTCGAAGACGGACAGGTCGAAGCTGAACGAGGCGACCGACAGGCCGAGGTCGTGCGGGCCGAAACCGTGTGTGCGCTGACACCAGGCGAAGAGGTTGTGCAGCGACCGGTGCGCCACCTCGACGCCGTTGGGTCGGCCGGTGGTGCCGGAGGTGAAGACCACATAGGCGGTGGAGTCGGCGTCGGTGCCGGGTTCGGGGCCGCACAGTTCACGGCGGTCCGGGACAGGGTGGTCGGCGGACACCGCAGCTACCCCGGCCGGTACCGACCAACTGTCCCCGCCGGCCGCGACGACAAGTACCCGCGCACCGGCCTCGGCCAGGAGGGTGTGTGCCCGCTCGGCCGGGAGCGTCGGCTCCACCGGCAGGTAGTAGCCGCCCGCCTTCAGCACGCCGTACACGGCGACCGCCAGCTGCGGGCCGCGCGGCACCCGGATCCCGACCGGTGTCTGCGGTCCGACCCCGCGGTCGCGCAGTGCCCACGCCAGCCGGTTGGCACGCCGGTCCAGTTCGGCGAAGGTCAACGTGCCGCCTGCCCAGCGCACCGCCACCGCGTCCGGTCGGAGCCGGGCCTGCGCCTCGAACCGCCGGTGCACGGGGCCGTCCGCGGTGAACCCGCGGGTGGTGGTGTTCCACGCCCGCTGCTGCGCGGTGGGCCCGAGTGCGGCCGTGCCGGTCGTCGTCGTGGTCATCGGGAGCCACCCAGCACCGCGCTGATCACATCGGTCAGGTGCTTGAGCAGGGGCGGTTTCATGATTCCGATGTGGTCTCCGGGTACCCGGTGCAGTTCGATGCCACCGTCGATCAGCTCCTCCCACCGAGCGTAGTAGTCGGTGAATGCCTGGCCGGAGGTCACCACGTGCCGACTGTTGGCGAGCGCGTCGCTGACGATGAGGTGCAGCTTGCCGGCGTAGGTCGGGTTCGGGTACTCGATCAGTGCCTCAAGCGATTCCCGCCAGACGCGGACCATCCGCGGCCAGGCGGTGCCGACACCGCGCTCGGGCAGCGCCATACCCTCGCTGTCGTCGATGTCGTTGGCGACCCGTCCGTACAGGTCCATGATCTCGGCGCGGCGTTCGGGTGTGTCCATCTGCGGCCCACCCCGGTCGATCTCCAGGACCAGCTTCTCCAGCCGGCGCACAAAGCCCATCTGCTCGTAGAACTTCGGCCTGGTCTTTGCGTCCAGTACCGGGTCGAGAAGCATGAAGATCACCTCCTCGCCGGCGTCGAGCAGCATGGTGGCGAGCGCCGCCGCGATGGTGCTGCCGCCGCACCAGCTGAAGATCCGGTACGGCCCGTGCGGCTGGACGGCCCGTAGCTCGTCGAAGTGCCGGCGGGCCATCTCGTCGGCGGTGGGGATCGGCGCGTTGTCACCGTGCGGTTTCGGCCACTCGAACGCGGCCAGCGGCAGTTCGGGGTCCAGATAGGGCAGGAAACGCTGGAACCAGTGGGCGCTGCCGCCGCCCGGGTGGATGCAGAACAGCGGCGCGCCGGTGCCGCGACGCAGCCACAGCATCGCGCAGTTGCGGCTACCGGCCTCGGCCGGCTGCTCCGGGATGCCGACCGCGCCGGCAACGATCGCGGCAGCCAGCCGCGCGACGGTCTGGTGCTCCAGGAAGGCGCGGAACGTCAGCTCCACGCCGTGCGATTCCCGCAGCAGCGAGATGATTCGCATCATCGCCATCGAGTGGCCGCCGAGGTCGAAGAAGTCGTCGTCGACGCCGACCCGGTCCAGCCGCAGCGCCTGCTCCCAGGCACCGGCGATCGCCCGCTCCAGCGGCGTCCGCGGCGCCACCCGCTCCAGTTGCGCGGCGACCGGTTCCGGCTCGGCCGCCACCAGCGCAGCGCGATCGACCTTGCCGGAGGCGGTTACCGGGAACTGGGCGACGATGTGGCAGCGGGTCGGCACCAGGTGTGCCGGCAGCTGGCGGCGGACGTGATCGCGCAGTTCGGCAGCCGAGGGGGCAGCGCCGCCGGCGCCGTCGGTGAGCCGGACGAACGCCACAAGCGTCGCGTCCTCGGTGCCCGCCGCGGCGACCGCGACCGCCGCGGCCGCGATGGCCGGATGCACCTGCAACGCGTGCTCCACCTCGCCGAGTTCGATCCGGAAGCCGCGGACGCTGACCTGCTGGTCGCCGCGGCCGTGGAAGTACAGGGCGCCGTCGTCCGCGCGGGACACCACGTCGCCGGTACGGTACATCCGGCTGCCGGGCGCTCCGTTCGGGTCCGGAACGAACCGGTCCGCAGTCAGGCCGGGTCGGCCGAGGTAACCGCGGGCCAGCCCCGCGCCGGCGACGTACAACTCGCCGCGCACCCCGGCGGGCAGTGGTCGCAGCTCGGCGTCCAGGACGTAGCAACGCACGTTCGCCAGCGGGGTGCCGATCGGCGGTACCCGGTCCGGCGTGCCGGCGAGGACCGGCGCATACGTGGCATACACGCACGTTTCCGTTGGGCCGTAGACGTTTACGAACGCGGCGTGCCGCGCCCACCGGTCGGCCTGCGCCGCGGGGCACGCCTCGCCCCCGACGAGGGTGATCCGCAGCTTCGGGAAATCCGCCGGGTCCAACCGACTCAGCATCGACGGCGGCAGGAGGATGTGAGTGAGGGTGGCTGCCTCGCCGCGCAGGTCGCCCGGGTCGCGGCCGACCCCGGGCAGGACCAGCTCGGCGCCGGCGGTGAGCGCGGCGAGCAACTCGGACACCGATGCGTCGAAGCTCGCCGAGAAGAACTGCAGCATCCGGTCGCCCGGCCGGACGTCGAAGATCTCCTGCTGGGCGTAGCGGAGGTTGCGGGCGGCCCGGTGCGGCACGGCGACGCCCTTGGGGCGCCCGGTCGAGCCGGACGTGTAGGTGACGTACGCCAGGTCGTCCGGTGACACGGTCTCCTGCGGCGCGGTGACCGGCAGGTCCAGCAGGGCGGACTCGTGAGTCACGTCGACGGTCGGCACCTGCGCGGAACCGGCCCCGGTGAGGCCGGCCGGTGGCGGGCCGGCGGTGAGAACCACTGCGGCCGCCGCGTTGTCGAGCATGAACCGCAGCCGCTCGACCGGGTACTGCGGGTCCAGCGGTAGGAACGCGCCGCCCGCCTTGAGGACGGCCAAAATGCTGACGGCGAGGTCGGGTGTGCGCGGCAGACAGACGCCGACGACGGTGTTCGGGCCGACGCCGAGCGCGCGCAGTCGGTGTGCCAGCCGGTTGGCACGCAGGTCCAGCTCGGCGTAGTAGACCTTGACGGCGCCCTGCCGCAGCGCGACCGCGGTGGGTGTGGACCGGGCCTGCCGCGCGATCAGCCGGTGTACCGGCTCGTCGGACGGCCAGATACGGTCGGAGCGGTTCGGCGCGACGAGGACCCGGTCGCGGTCGACAGGTGCCAGCGTCACGGTGCGCGGCCCCGTGGCCGGTGCCGCGTCCGGGAGGGCAGCCGGGTCGCGGTCCGGGCCGGCGGCCATCGCGGCGAGCACCTGGCGGTAGGTGCGGGCGACCAGTTCCAGGTACGGCCGTCGGATCCGGCTCGGTCGGCCCACCAGGCACAGGCGGCCGGGGAACGACACCGCGGAGAACGGCAGCTCACTCGGGCTGAAGTCGGACTCGAAACCGATGCCGGAGCTCCAGTCGATCATGTGGAAGTCCAGGTACGTGAAGCTGACGTCGACGAGCGACGAGAGGTGCCGACCGTCGCGTCGCATCGCCGCCATCGGGTAGCGCCGGTGTGGCCACAGCCGGGCCTCCTGCGCGAAGACCGCCCGTACCAGGTCCGGCCAGTTCGCCGCGGTCAGATCGGCGGGGAACGGCACCGTGTTCAGGTACATGCCGATCACCTCGTCACCGCGTGGCAGCTCCGGCCGGCCGTTGACGACCAGCCCGGCGGAGAAGCGCTGCCGCCCGGTGACCACGCCCCAGGCCGTGAGGTGGGCGGCGTGCAGCACGCTCTTCAGCGACACACCCGCGTCGGCCGCCAGCCGGCGCAGCGCCGGTTCCAGGTCGGCGTACCCGACGTCGATCGAGTCCGGCGCGTCGTCGGTCCGGTCCGCGCCGGCCTCCGGATCGCCCCACCCGGCCGGGATCTCCAGCTTGTCCGTGGCCGTGATGGTGGCGGTCCAGAAGTCCCGATCGGCGGCCGATGCCAGCGACTCCTGCTCGGCGGCGATGAAGTCGGCGAACCGGACGGCGGGCGGCGGCGCCGGCTGCGGGGTGTCGCCCCGGCGCAGCGTCCGGTAGGTCTGGATCAGCTCACCGACCACCGACGTCTGGCTCCACCCGTCCAGGATGGCGTGGCACTCGACGTGGGTGAGCCACCACTCGCGTTCTCCGGTGCGGTGCACCGCGTAGCGCAGCAGCGGCGGCATGGCCAGGTCCAACGGCACGTCGCGCTGGGCGATCAGGAACTCGTCCAGGACCTGGCGCTGCGCGGCCGGGGGCAGGTCGCGCAGGTCGTCCAGCTCCACCGGAACCTCAGCGGTCTCGTGCACCAGTTGCAGCGCCCGGGTGTAGCCGGTGAGCGCGAACGAGGTGCGCAGGATATCGTGCCGCTGCACCAGCAACGCCGCGGCTGCGCGCAGGTCGGCCAGGTCGAACGGCAGCTCGTCGGCGATGCGGTAGCAGCTGACGTTGACGTAGACGGGCCGCTGTGCGGCCAGCATCTCGTACACCATCCCGGCCTGGATCTCGCCCATCGGGTACGCGTCCACCACGCCCGGCGGCAGCAGCGCACGGTCGGCGTCGGACAGCAGCGCGAACGACGCCACGGCCGACGGGCCGGCACCAGGCTCGACCGGTTCCCGCGTACCGACCAGTTCGGCCAGCTCGGCCACCGTGGCGTGGCTGAACAGGTCGTGCACCGACACCGGCAGGCCAGCGGCCCGCAGCGCACCGACGGCCCGGATCGCCCGCATCGAGTCACCGCCGAGGGTGAAGAACGCGTCGTGCCGGCCGATCGTGTCGATGCCCAGCGCGTCGGTGAACGCGTCCGCGAGCGTCCGCTCAAGCTGAGTGAGCGGCTCCGCTTCGACCGGCCCGACATGCGCGGGCGGCGCCGGCAGCGCCCGCACGTCGACCTTGCCGGCGGCGGTCAGCGGTAGCGCGTCGAGGACGATCCAGCGCGTGGGCACCAGGTTCAGCGGCAGCCGGGCCCGGGCGTACGCCGCGACCACGTTCGGATCGACCGAGCCTTCGAGGTAGGCGACGAGCCGGTCGTCGTGCACGGTGACCACGGCGGCGGCGACGTCCGGGTACGCGGTGAGTACCGCCTCGACCTCGCCCGGCTCGATGCGGTTGCCGTGCAGCTTCACCTGCCGGTCCAGCCGGCCCAGGTATTCGATCGTGCCGTCGGCGCGGTGCCGGACCAGGTCGCCGGTGCGGTAGAGCCGGCCCCCGGCGCCGAACGGGTCGGGAACGAACCGGTCGGCCGTGTCCGCCGGGCGCAGATAGCCACGGGCGAGCTGGACGCCGGCCAGCACCAGTTCGCCGGGCACGCCGACCGGCTGCAGGCGCAGGTCCGCATCGACGACGTAGGCGCGGGTGTTGGCGACCGGCCGGCCGATCGTGACCGGCTCCCCGGGCCGGCACCGGGCCGCGGTCACGTCGATCGTGGCTTCGGTGGGACCGTAGAGGTTGTACAACGGGCAGCCGATCTTCGTATGCACGGTCGCCGCCACCTCGGCGGGCAGCGGCTCGCCGCTGGCGAAGAGTCGCCGCACCGACGGCAGCGGGCCGGGCAGCTCGTCGAGGAAGGCCCGCAACATCGACGGCACGAAGTGCAGCGTGCTCACGCCGTGCTCAGCGATCACCCGAGCCAGGTACGCCGGGTCGCGGTGCCCGCCCGGACGGGCGACCACAAGCGTCGCGCCGGTCACCAGCGGCCAGAACAGCTCCCAGACCGAGACGTCGAAGCCGTACGGCGTCTTGTGCAGCACCCGGTCCGTGCCGTCGAGGGGGTACTCGCGCTGCATCCAGGTCAGCCGGTTCAGCAGCGCCCGATGGGTGATCATCACGCCCTTGGGTCGGCCGGTCGAGCCGGAGGTGTACAGCACGTACGCCGGGTGGTCCGGGTGGAGGTCGGCGCCGAGCGGCCCGTCGGGGGCGCCATCGACGGCGTCCGGCCGGACCAGCGTCCGCGTGGTGTGGCCGACGGTCGTCCGGTCGGTCACCACGATCCGCACGCCGGCCTCGGTGAGCTGGTCCTCCAGCCGCGAGGCCGGGCTCTCGGTGTCCAGCGGCAGGTAGGCCCCGCCGGCCGTGAGCACGGCCAGCAGCGCGGTCACCAGCTCCGGGCCGCGTTCCAGGCACACCCCGACCACCGACTCGGGGCCGACGCCGAGCGCACGCAGCCGGTGCGCCAGCGCGGTGACCCGGACGTCCAGCTCGGCGTAGGACAGGCTGCCGTCCTCGGTCCGTACGGCCACCGCGTCCGGGGTGGCGGCCACCTGGGCCCGGAACAGCTCCGGCACCGTGCCGGCCGGCACGTCGGACGCGGTGTCGTTCCAGCCGTCGAGCAGCAGCTCGCGTTCGGTCGGCGGCAGGATGGTGATGGCGGACAGCGGGGTGTCCGGCGCCGCGGCGACACCCGCCAGCAGTTGCCCCACCTGCGCGGCGAACCGCTCGATCGTGTCGCGGTCGAACAGACTTGTCGCGTAGACCAGGGCACCGGCGAGCGTGCCGTCCGGGCCGGGCGCCACCGCCAAGGTCAGGTCGACCTTGGCGTCGGCGAACGGGATCGGTACCTGCTCGACGTGCAGGCCGGGGGCGTGGAAGCCGCCCGGACCGGCCTCCTGCCAGACGAGCATCGTCGAGAACAGCGGGGTGCGCGCGGGGTCGCGGACCGGTGCCAGGTCATCGACGAGTTGATCGAACGGCAGCTCCTGGTGGGCCATCGCGCCCAACGCGGCACCACGGACCCGGTCGACCAGGTCACCGAACGTCGGGTCGCCTTCCAGGTCGGCCCGCACCACGACGGTGTCGAGGAAGAGTCCGATCAGGTTGTGCGTGTCGTCGTGCCCACGGCCGGCGACCGGCGTTCCGACCGTGACGTCGGTCCGGCCGCTCCACCGTCCGAGGACGACCGCGTACGCCGCCAGCAGGACCATGAACGGCGTGGCGCGGTGCGCGCGGGCGAGCCGGCCCAGCGCCGCCGCCACGCTGGTGGGCACGGTGAACGGCACGATGTCGCCGGCGGCGTCGCGTACCGCCGGCCGCGGCCGGTCGGTCGGCAGGTCCACCGGCGTGGCGTCGGCGAGCTGCCGACGCCAGTACGGGAGTTGGGTGCCGCGCAGCTCGGCGATCCGTTGTCCCTGCCAGGCCGCGACGTCGGCGTACTGCACCGACAGCGGGGCGAGGTCGGCGGGGCGATTGTCGAGGGCGGCGGTGTAGCGGCGGCGCAGCTCGTCCACCAGCAGGTTCTCCGACCAGAGATCCATCGCGATGTGGTGGGTGGTGAGCAGCAGCAGGTTCTGGTCCGGTTCACGCCGGACCAGCAGCGCGCGGAAGACCGGCCCGGCGGCCAGGTCAACCGGCTCGCGGTCGACCGACATGAGCTGGTCGAGCAGCGTGCCCTGCGTCTCGCTGTCGAGGTGGGTGAGGTCCCGGACCGGCAACGGGACCGGGGCGGGTGGGTCGATCAGCTGCACCGGCTCGCCGTCAGGGCCGGCCGGGTAGCGGGTGCGCAGCACCTCGTGCCGCGCCACCAGCCCGTCCAGCGCGGCCTGCAACGCGGCGACGTCGAGCCGGCTGCCGGGGTGGTCGACCATGTGCAGCGCGATCTGGACCACGTACTCGACACCACCGGGACGCAGCTGGTCGAGAATCCACAGCCGGCGCTGCGCGGGTGACAGCGGCGGCGCGACGGCCCGTGACACCTGAGGGATACCAGGCTCGGTGAACGTCTCCAGGCCGTGCAGCCGGCGCTCCAGCAGCTGTTCGTGCAGGCTGGGCGACTCCAACATCTCGGTCATCGGGTTCCTTTCGGGGCGGCCCGGAGCAGTACGCCCTGCACCTGGCTGGTGGACATTCGGCCGACGTCGGCGCGGACCGCGGCGGTGACCGCAGCCGCGAGTTCGGCCACCGTGGCGGCCTCGAACAGGACCTGCACGGGCAGATCGACAGCGAACGTGCGCCGCAGCGCGGCGCGCACCCGGATCACCAGCAGCGAGTTGCCGCCGAGGTCGAAGAAGTCGTCGTCGGCGGCGATGTCGTCGACGTCGAGCAGAGCCGACCAGATTCCGGCGACGGCTTGCTCGACCGGGCCGGACGGCGGCACCGGGGCGGCTGCCGGCTGTGTCGCAGGGGTGGCCGCCGTGGTCGGCGCGCCGGGCGTCGGGGCCGGCTGGACCGCGCGGACCTGCGGTGCGCCGGCCAGCCGCTCGAGCAGCGCCACGTAGTCCTCGGCGAGCCACTGCATCGTCGTCCGGTCGAACAGATCAGCGGCGTACTCCAGCATGCACTGCAGGTCGCCCGCCGCCGTGCGGTGAACGGTGAACACCAGGTCGAACTTGGCGGCGGTGGCAGTCGCCGGCAGCGGCTCCACCGCGGCGCCGCCGAGCGTGCCGGGCGTACCGGAGGTGTGGAGGACCTGGAACATGATGTCGAACAGCGGGTTGCGGGCGGGGTCCCGGCCGGGTCGGACCGCGGCCACGACGTCGTCGAACGGCACGTCGTTGTGCATCAGTGCGCTCAGCACCGTCTCGCGCACCCGGTGCAGCACCTCGACGAACGACGGCCCGCCGGACAGGTCGGTCCGCAGCACCAGGGTGTTGATGAAGAAGCCGATCAGGTCCTCGGTCTCCGGCTCGTCCCGCCCGGCGTCGGCTAGCCCGACCGCGATGTCGGTGCGGCCGGTCCGGTGCGCCAGCAGCACCTTGAACGCGGCCAGCAGTGTCATGAACGCGGTCGTGCCGTGCCGCTCGCCGATGCCGTCGACCAGCCGGGCGACGTGCCGCGGCACGTCGACGGTGAACACGTCGCCGCGCCGGTCGCGGCCGGCATCGCGCCGCCGGTCGGTGGGCAGTGTGACCGGGTCCAGCCCGGCGAGCCGGTCCCGCCAGTACTCGATGCCGGACGTGCCGGTGGCCTCCCGACGGCTCCGCTGCCAGGCCGCGACGTCGGCGTACTGCACCGGCGGTGGCGCCGGCCGGGGCCGGCCGGCCGCGAGCGCGCGGTACGCCTGATCCAGTTCGCGCATCAGGATGTCGCACGACCAACCGTCGACCGCGATGTGGTGCAGGGTGAGCCCGACCAGGTGTTCGGTGGGCGCAAGCCGTACCACGACGACTCGCAGCGGGTGTTCCCGGCGCAGGTCGAACGGCCGGGCCGCCGCCGCGTCGAGCATCGCCGCCGCCCGGGTCGCGGCATGCGGATCCCCCGCCGGGCCGCCGGTCAGGTCCACGACCGTGACGTCGGCCGGGCCGGGTGGATCGATGACCTGCACGGGATCGCCGGCGTTGTCCTCGTACCGGGTGCGCAGCACCTCGTGCCGGTGGACGACCTCGGTCACGGCGCGCTCGAACACCGCGGGATCCCATGCGCCGCGCAGGCGCAGGTGTGACCGGATGAGATACCCGGTACCGCCGCTGTGCAGCCGGTCGAGGAACCAGAGCCGCTCCTGCCCGGGTGACAGCCGCAGCACGCCGGTGCGCGGCACCGGCCGGATCGGCGGCGGGATGTTCATCGCGGTACCAACTCGGGCCGACATCAGTGGCCCCCCTTCACCGGCGATCGGCATCGGCATCGGTTCCGAGAGTGGTGCCCACGGGCGGGCCCGGACCAGAGCCGGACCAGCAACCCCGCCTCTGCCCGTCCTTCTCTGCCAGCGGCCGGGCGGGGCCGGCAGAGTCGGCAGAGTCAGCGGAAACCGGGGAGAGGCGGCGACATGTCCGGGACGTTCGCCCTACGCACGGTGGCGTCGTTCCTGCCGGAACGGTCGGTCGCCGTGGCCGAGCTGCCGGAACTGGCGTACCTGGGACCGGCCGAGCGGCAGCTCTGCGCCGACCTCGGAATCGAGCGGATTCGCACCGATCCGGAGCTGGACGCGCTCCACCTGGCCGCCGGCGCCGCCAGCAGGGCGCTTGTCGCCGCCGGCCTCGACGCGGATCAGATCGGGGCCCTGGTCGCGGTCGAGTCCCGTGCGCCGACCACGCTGATGAGCTCCGCCGAGACCCGGTTGCAGGCACACCTCGGCGCCAACCGGGCGCTGACGTTCTCCGTCGGCGGGCTGGGCTGTGTGTCGATGACGCCGGCGCTGCTGGTGGCGCGCGGCCTGCTGGCCGCCGATCCGGATCTGAGCGACGTCCTCGTCGTGCACGGCAGTACGCCGGCCACGCCGCGGCGCTACCGGCACCCGGTGACGGTCAGCGGCGACGGGGGCATGGCCGCGGTCGTCTCGAGGGAGGGGCCGTTGCGCGTTCTCGACGTGCTGCAGGAGACCAACGGCCACTACTGGGACCTGTTCCGGGTGGACTACCGGGACCGCCCGTCGGCCCGCTGGTCCGAGCAGTGCCGCGACCTCCAGGAGTACTCCTTCACCCTGGCGCTGGAGAGCCGTGACCGGCTGGGCGCGATGTACCGACGCCTGCTGGACCGCAACGGGCTCGCGCCGGGGGACGTCGCCCGGAATGTGTGCCACAACCTGTCCCTGGGCGGGTTCCGGTTCCTTGAGGAGACGCTCGGCGTGACAATCGCGGCGGCCTGCCACGACAACCTGCGCGACCTGGGCCATCTCGGCGCGAACGACGTCCTGCTCAACCTGGCGACCGAGATCGGGACCGGGCGGCTGCGCGAGGGTGAGCGGGCCGTGCTGATCAGCGCCAGTCCCGTGGCCGCCTGGAGCATGGTGCTGGTCGAGGTCGTCGGCGATCCCGGTGACTTCACCGTCGGTGACCGGCTCGGGGCCGGGCCGCGCCGGGCCCAGCCGACGACCGACGGGGTTCCTGGACACCACACCAGCTCCCGAGACGGACGTGTGATCTGACCTGAGGAGAGGAACCCGACCATGAGCGTTGTCGGCGTTGCCGGAGCCGGCGTGATGGGGATCGGCGTGACGCAGAACCTGGCCCAGACCGGGCATCGGGTGGTCCTTGTGGACACCGAACAGCAGGTTCTCGACGCGGCTCTGCAGAAGATCGAGGCGCAGCTGCGGATGAGCCGGATGCTCGGCGGTCCTGCCGTGGACACGGCTGCGGCGATGGCGTTGATCAGCACCGGCGTGGATCCGAAGGCGCTCGCCGAGGTGGATTTCGTCATCGAGAACATCCCCGAGAGGTGGGACCTCAAACGAGCCTTGTACCTGGAGATGGACCGGATCTGCGATCCGGCGACGGTGTTCGTCGTCAACACGTCCGCGATTCCGATCACCGAGTTCGCAGCGGTGACCGGCCGACCGGAGCAGTTGGTCGGCGTGCACTTCATGAACCCGGTACCCATGAAGACCGCCGTAGAGCTCATCGCGGGCGAGCACACCTCGGCCGAGACGGTTCGGCGTACCCGTGAACTGCTGAACGCGATGGGCAAGAAGGCCATCGACGTCAAGGACGTCTGCGGCTTCGTCTCCAACCGCGTCCTGATGTTGACCGTCAACGAAGCGGCCTTCCTGGTCCACCAGGGCGTTGCCACCGCCGAAGCGGTCGACGAGGTCTTTCGGAGCTGTTTCGGCCACCCGATGGGCCCGTTGGAGACTGCCGACCTGATCGGCGTCGACACCATCCTGCACAGCATCGACGTGCTCTACCAGCACTACCGCGACAGCAAGTACCGGCCCTGCCCGCTGCTGCGCACCATGGCCAACGCCGGCCGGCACGGGCGCAAGTCCGGTCGTGGCTTCTACGAGTACGGCCCGACCGCCTGACTACCCGGCTACCAGCACAGGAGGGGAACACATGTCCCACAACGACCCCAGCGCCGTCGTCGCCGCGTTCCTCCAGCAGCGGTTCCCGCACGTGGAGATCGCCCACGATGAGGACATCTTCGCCCTCGGCCTGGTCAACTCGTTGTTCGCGCTGGAGCTGGTGATGTTCGTGGAGAAGACTTTCGACTTCACCGTGCCCAGCGACGAGATGCGGATCGACAGCTTCCGCAGCATCGACGCGATAAGCGCGTTGGTCGACCGTCAGTCCGCGACGGTGTGACGGCGGCACCGGCGATGTCACCGATGGCTGCGAGCACCGAACGCGTACCAACGGATCGAACTGCTGCCCGCTGCTTCGCCCGGACCCACCTCGCACCGCTGGCCACCCGGTTCGATCAGGCCGGCAGCATCCCGTCGGAGACGCTCGACCGTATCGGCGCGGCCGGACTGTGGGCACCGTTCCTACCGGTCGGGTACGGCGGGCAGGGCGCCTCGATGCTGACGGTGGGTCAGGTGCACGAGGAGATCGGACACGCCTGCTCATCGGTACGCAGCCTGCTCACCGTGCACGGAATGGTTTCCTGGGCGCTGCTGAGGTTCGGCACGCCCCGGCAACGGGAGCAGTGGCTCCCGCGCCTGGCCGCCGGATCGGTGCTGGGGGCCTTCTGCCTGTCCGAGCCGGACGCCGGCAGCGACGCCGTGAACCTCACCAGCCGAGCGGTCCGGGACGAACGTGGATGGGTCCTGCACGGGACCAAAACGTGGATCACCGGAGGCCAACGGGCGCACCTGTTCCTGGTGTTCGCACGCACCGGCGCCGGCATCGCCGCCTTCCTGGTGCCCCGCGACAGCGAAGGGCTGACGGTGACGCCGATCCCCGGCATGCTGGGCACCCGCGGCAGCATGCTCGCACGGCTCACCCTGGCAGGGGTACGGGTGGGACCGGACGCCCTCGTCGGTCCGGACGGTTTCGTGAACGGCATGGTGATGAGCGCTGTGTTGGACTTCGGCCGCTACAGCGTGGCCGCCGGCTCAGTCGGCATCCTCCAAGCCTGCCTGGACGCCTGCGCCCACCACACCACGCACCGCAAGGTCGGTGGCATCGCGTTGCGCGACAGGCAACTCATCCAGGCGAAGCTCTCCGACATGGTCACCGACACCCGGGCCGCGCGACTGCTCTACGAGGCCGCCGGGCGGCTGAAGGACCAGGGCGACGCGGACACACTGATGGCCACCTGGGTGGCCAAGTACTTCGCCTCGACCGCAGCCGCCCGACATGCCGCCGAGGCAGTACAGATCCACGGTGCCGTCGGCTGCACCCCCGGCCATCTGGTGGAGCGCTTGTACCGCGACGCCAAGGTCATGGAAATCATCGAAGGCAGCAACGAGATCCAGCGGATCACGATCGCGGCCGACGCGTACCGAAGGGATGTTCGGTGAGCGACGACCCGTGTGAGGAGGAGCGGCACGGTCGGATCAAGTGTGTGGTCTGGGACCTCGACCAGACGATCTGGACCGGCGTCCTGCTGGAGGACGCGACGGTGACGGTGAAGCCGGAGGTCGTCGAGGCGATCGAGGCGCTCGACCGGTTGGGAATTCTGCACTCCATCGCCAGCAAGAACGATCACCAGGCGGCCTGGACACAGATAGCGCGAAGTGGTCTCGCCGAGATGTTCCTCTGCCCGCAGATCGGGTGGAACGCCAAGTCACACTCCGTTCAGCAGATCGCCGAGAAGCTCAACATCGGGCTCGACACGATCGCCTTCGTCGACGATCAGGAGTTCGAGCGGGCGGAGGTCGCCATGGCGTGTCCGCAGGTGCTGTGCATGGACCCGGCGGAACTCGTCGAGGCGATGCGGACGCCGGCATTCCAGCCGCGGTTCCGCACCGACGAGTCGCGGGAACGCCGCCAGATGTACCGCAACCAGATCCGACGCGACGACGAGGAGAAGCGGTTCATCGGCACCCCCGACGAGTTCCTCTCCCAGTTGGGGCTGGTCGTCCGGATCGAATCCGCCACCCGGGCCGACCTGCAACGGGCCCAGGAACTGACAATCCGCACCAACCAGCTGAATTCGACCGGTCGGACGTACTCCTACGACGACCTCGACAAGTCGCGCGCCTCAGACGACCACCGTCTCTATGTCGTCGCCCTCGACGACCGCTTCGGCTCCTACGGCAAGATCGGGCTCGTCCTGATCGAGACGTCAGAAAAGGTCTGGCGGCTACGGTTGTTGCTGATGTCGTGCCGCGTGATGTCCCGCGGCGTCGGGGGGATCGTGCTCAGCCACCTGATGCGGCAGGCGCGGGATGCCTGCGTCGAGCTGCACGCGGACCTGGTCGAGACCGGCCGGAACAGAATGATGCAGATCACCTATGCCTTCGCCGGCTTCCGGGAGATCGATCGAGCCGATCAGCATGTGACGCTGCGCGCAGATCTGGACGTCATTCCGCCCGTGCCGCCCTTCGTCCGGCTGATCGCGGATTGACGTACGCAGCGACGTTGGTGCGGCAGGCGCAAAGGGCAGGTGTGCCACCCATCCGCTGTCCGACATACCCAGGAGACTGCTGTCGGTGGTACCGGAGTACCACGGGCGCCCGGAAAGTGTCGACTGCGGTGCCACGGACCTGACGCTGGGCGCACCTAGCGTTGCGGGCATGATTCAGATACGTGAAGTAACCAAGCGGTACGGCACGAAGACGGTCGTCGACCGCCTGTCGTTCACCGCGAAGCCCGGACAGGTCACCGGCTTCCTCGGCCCCAACGGGGCTGGCAAGTCGACGACCATGCGGATGGTGGTCGGCCTCGACGCGCCGAGCTCCGGCGACGTGCTGGTCAACGGTAAGCCGTACGCGTCGTCGAAGGCGCCGCTGCGCGAGATCGGCGTGCTGCTCGAAGCCAAGGCCGCGCACCCCGGCCGGACGGCGGTCAGCCACCTACTGGCCCTGGCCCGTACGCACGGCATTCCGCGCTCGCGCGTCGATGAGGTGCTCGGCCTGGCCGGTCTCTCGGCCGTCGCCCACAAGCGGGTCGGCGCCTTCTCCCTCGGCATGGGCCAGCGGCTCGGCATCGCCGCCGCCCTGCTCGGTGACCCGGCCGTGGTGATGCTCGACGAACCGGTCAACGGCCTCGACCCGGAGGGTGTCCTCTGGGTGCGCAAGCTGCTCACCGGCCTGGCTGCCGAGGGCCGCACCGTGATGTTGTCCTCGCACCTGATGAGCGAGGTCTCGCTGATCGCGGACCATCTGGTCATCGTGGGCCGGGGCAGGCTGCTGGCCGACACCACCGTGGCCGACCTCGTGACGGCCGAGGGTGTCCGGGTCGTCACTCCCGCCCCTGACGCGCTGCGCACGACGATTGCCGGCCCGGGTGTCACGGTCACCTCGACCGGTGCGGAGGAACTGCTCGTCGCCGGCGCCTCCGCCCGCGTGATCGGGCTGGCCGCGGCATCCCGTGGCATCCCGCTGTTCGAACTGACCCCGCAGAACGCCTCCCTCGAAGAGGCGTTCATGGACCTGACCCGCGACGCTGTCGAATACGAGGCCTCCCGATGAAGATCACTCCTGGTGGCGTCGTCGCCGCCGAATGGACCAAGTTCTCCTCGCTGCGCTCCACCTGGATCACGACCGGCATATCCGTCTTCCTCCTGATCGCCTTCGGCATGATCGCCTCGGCTTCCTTCTCGGGCGACAACCTGACCTCGATCGACCTCGCCCTGTCCGGCAGCGCCCTGGCCGCGCTGTCCGTCGGCGTGCTCGGCGCGCTGCTGGGCGCCGGCGAATACACCACCGGCATGATCCGGGCGACTTTCGCCACGGTGCCGCGCCGGTTGCCGGTGCTCTGGTCGAAGAGCCTCGTGGCGGGGTCGGCCGCCTTCGTCACGATGACCGCCGGCGCCTTCGCCGCTTTCGTGGCGGGGTCGGCCGTGCTCAACGCCGAGATCGGTGCTCTGGACCTCGGCGACGACGGCGTGCTGCGGGCACTGCTCGGCGCCGGCCTCTATCTCGGCCTGGTCGCGGTGCTCGGGGTCGCGCTCGGCATGCTCGTCCGCTCCAGCGCCGGCGCCATCGCGATCCTGGCCGGCCTGCTGCTGATCGTGCCCGGTCTGGCCGCTCTGCTGCCGGACTCGATCTCCGAGGCCATCACCCCGTACCTGCCCAGCAACGCCGGCAGCGCCGTGATGACGCTGACCCACTCGGACGGCGCCCTGGCCCCGTGGGCCGGCCTCGCGGTCTTCGCCGGGTACGTGGTCGTGACGCTCGCCGCGACGGCGTACCGGCTGAAGACGACCGACGCGTGAGCGGGTAGAGGGAGAATCCGGTGATGAGCACCCAGGGATGGCTGGTGGACCGGCAGGCCCGGTTACGAGCCTTCGACCGGCGCCGCCCGTGGGTGATGGACACCCTGGTGGCCGTCCCGATCGTGCTCTTCAGCATCCCGAACATCATCGAGAATCCCCTCTCGGCGACGATCGCGACCCTGGTCCTGCTACCGCCGCTGTACTGGCGACGGCGGTACCCGTTCCCGGCGTTCCTGGTCACCGCGGCCATCGACTTGACAGAGGGACTGCTGGACGTCGGCGTCGGCGCCGGAGTGATCCTGCTCGTGATGCTGTTCGGCGTGGCCTCCCGAGGTTCGTGGCGAGCGCTGGCCTGGGCCTCGGGGATCACCCTCGCGCTGCTGGTCGCCCAGATCTATCTGATCAATCCGGTCACGGAGAACCGCACCATCACGCTGTTCCTGGTGATCGGCACCTCAGTTGCCGCGGTCGCGTCCGGCATCGCGGTGCGCATCCGCCGGGCGTACCTCATCGCTCTCGAGGACCGCGCCGCCCGCCTGGAGGTCGAGCGGGATCAGCAGGCCCGCCTCGCCGTCGCCGAGGAGCGGGCCCGGGTGGCCCGCGAGATGCACGACATCGTCGGCCATCACGTCTCGGTCATCGTGGGCCTGGCCGACGGCGGTGCCGCGCTCGCGACCTCGCGGGCTGAGCAGTCCGCCGAACCGCTCCGGTTGATCGGTGACACCGGCCGGCAGGCGCTGTCCGAGCTACGCCGGGTGCTGGGCGTACTGCGCGAAGGAGACAACGATCCGCAACTGAGCCCGCAGCCGGGCATCGACGATCTCGACCGGCTGTTGCCGAGCGTGCGGGCGGCCGGGCTGCCGGTCACCTACTCGACCTCGGGCGAGTTGCACACCCTCGGCCGAGGCGTGCAGCTCGCGGTCTACCGCATCGTTCAGGAGGCGCTCACCAACACCCTCAAACACGCGGGAAGCGGCGCGACCGCGGACGTCACTCTCGCTGCCTCCGATGGAGAGGTACGGGTACGGGTACGCGACAACGGCCGTGGCAGACCCGCCGCCCCGAGCCACGGCCTGCTCGGCATGCGGGAACGCGCCGCCATGTACAGCGGGGTGGTGACCGCCGGCCCGACCGAGCACGGCTGGCTCGTCGACGTAGTCCTCAAGGAGCCTGCATGACCACTGTCCTGATCGCCGACGACCAGCAGCTGCAACGGATGGGCTTCAAGATGCTGCTCGACGGCACACCCGGTTTCAGCGTGGTGGGCGAGGCCGCCAACGGCGCCGAGGCAGTACGGAAAGTCGAGCAGACCCGGCCCGACGTGGTGCTGATGGACGTGCGCATGCCCGGCATGGACGGCATCGAAGCCACCCGCCGCATCACCGCGGCCGGCTCCCGCACCCACGTGCTGATCCTGACCACATTCGACCTGGACGAGTACGTGTATGCGGGACTGCGGGCCGGCGCGAGCGGCTTCCTCCTCAAGGACGCCCGCCCCGAGGAGCTGATCGCCGGCATCCGCGCCGTTGCGAGCGGAGACTCGGTGGTGGCCCCCAGCCTGACCCGCAAGCTGATGGACGCCTACCTCCAGAAACCGGCGTCGACCATCCGTGCGGACCCTCGCCTCACCACGCTCAGCGAGCGAGAGCGAGAGGTCCTCGAAGCGATCGGCCAGGGCGCCACCAACACCGAGATCGCCGAACGCTTCACCCTCACCGAATCCACCGTGAAGAAGCATGTCGGGCGCATCCTGGCCAAGATCGGGGCGCGAGACCGCATCCAGGCCGTCATCTTCGCGTACGACAACGGCCTGGTCGAACCACGTGCCTGAACGGTCGTCGTGGAGTGGCCTCCTCGCCAGGCGCGGGCACGACGCCATCGGCCACCCGGATTTCTGACCGCTAGGCCGTGAACTGCGGCACCACGTCAGCGAGCGCCCGGTCGAGGATCTCCAGGCCCAGGTCCAGCTCGGCGTGCGTGGAGGTGAGCGCCGGCGCGATACGGAACACGCCGCCCATGCCCGGCAACTGCACCACATTCATGTGCAGTCCCAGCTCCAGGCACCGCCCGGTCACGGCGGCGCCCAGCGCGTCGGCCGGTCGTTTCGACTCCCGGTCGCTAACCAGTTCGAGCCCGACCAGCAGCCCGCGGCCGCGCACGTCGCCGACCACCGGGTGTCGCTGGCCGATCTCCCGCAACCCCTTCCGGAGGTACGCGCCCAGGTGCGCCGCCTGTTCGTCGAGCCGGTCGGCCTCCAGCACGTCCAGGACCGTGTTGCCGACCGCGGCCACCAGCGGGTCCGAGACGTGCGTGGTGAAGAAGAGGAAACCGCGCTCGTGCGCCGTCTGCTCGATCTCCGGGCTGGTCACCACCGCAGCCAACGGCAGGCCGGCACCGAGCGTCTTGGACAGGGTCAGGATGTCCGGCACGACGCCGTCCCGCTGGAACGCGTACCACTCGCCGGTGCGGCACAGACCGGTCTGCGCCTCGTCGAGGATCAGCAGCCCGCCGCGCTCGTGCACCTTGTCCCGCAGCGCCGCGAGGTATCCCGGCGGCAGGTCGATCACGCCACCGGAGCTGAGGATCGGCTCCACGATGCACGCCGCCAGACTGCCCACCGACTGGGCGTCGAACAGCTCGAACGAGAACTCCAACTGACGCCGCCAGTCCAGCTCGCCGTCCGGGAGGGTGAAGTCGGGCCGGTACGCGTTCGGCGTGGGGATCGCGACGTTGCCGGGCGCCGCAGGCCCGTACCCTCTGCGTCCCGAGCTGTAGGTGGCGCTCGCCGCCGCCTGCGTCATCCCGTGCCACGACCGGGCGAACGAGATGATCTCGTGCCGGCCGGTGACCAGCTTCGCCATCCGGATCGCCGCCTCGTTGGACTCTGCGCCGGTGGTGAGCAGCAGAACCTTCTCGAGCGGCGCGGGCAGGGAGCCGGCGAGGCGGCGGGCCAGCTCCACCACGGGCCGGCTCAGCATGCCGCTGAACAGGTGGTCGAGGGTGGCGGCCTGTTGCTGGATCGTGGCCACCACAGCCGGGTGGGAGTGACCGAGGATGGCGCTCATCTGCCCGGACGTGAAGTCGAGCAGGCGGCGGCCGTCGGCGGTGAACACGAAACTGCCTTCGGCGTGGTCGATGATCTCGCGGACGAAGCTGCCCGCGCCGATGTAGCGGACCAGGTGACGATCGGCGTCGGACCAGAACGAATCAGCCATGAGCCGACGCTAGGCAGCCCCGCTAAGGCACGTCCATCGCACATTTCCGCTGTCGCTGTTAAGCAGAGCCGTACAGTCGGGGGGCATGACGCTGAATCCATGGCGGCTGCGCCTGCTCGCCGACCTGGCAACCTACGGCACCGTCCGGGCTGTCGCACAGCGCGGCAACCTGAGCCCGTCGGCGGTGTCCCAGCAGTTGGCCACGCTGGAACGGGAGACCCGGACCGCGCTGCTGGAACGAACCGGGCGGCGGGTGCGGCTCACCGCAGCCGGAGTACTGCTCGCCGGCCGGGCTCGGGAGATCCTCGCGGCCATGGACGGGGCCGAGGCGGAGCTGCGCCGCCTCGCCGACGAACCGGCCGGCACGGTCACCGTGGCCGCGTTCCAGAGTGCCGTGCAAGCCCTCGCCGAACCGGCGCTGGCCCGGCTCGCGGCCCGGCACCCGGACGTGAGCGTGGTGTTGCTGGAACTGGAGCCGCACGAGAGCATGCCGGCGCTGCGTCGGGGGGACGTCGACCTCATCATCACGACGGCCGACTTCACCGGCGCCGAACTCTCGCCGGAGATCGACCTGGTGCCGCTCGCCACCGATCCGATCGTGCTCGTGCTGCCCCCGGAGCACTCGTTGACCAGCGCCGAGTCGGTCGCCTTGGAGGCGTGCGCGCAGCAGCGCTGGACGTTCGACGTCGCCGGCTCGTACATGTCCGAGCTGTCCACCCGGCTGTGCCGGGAGGCCGGCTTCGAGCCCGTGGTGATCTGCCGGTTCAACAACTACATGCTGGCGCTCCAGCACGTGGAGAGCGGTCGTTCGATCACCATGCTGCCCAAGCTGGCGGTTGACCCGCGGTACCGGGTGGTGACCCGGCCGCTGAACCCGCCGCTGACCCGGCGCATCACGACCGCGGTCCGGCGACCGGCTGCGTCACGACCCGAGGTGACGGCCGTGCTCAGCGCGCTGAGAGCAGGTGACTGACCGCCGGGGTGTCGAGCTTCGCCACAGCGGCCACGTCGCCTTCCGCCGAATCCCGTTCGAGCAGGAACGGGCCGACCAACGCGTGGCCGGCAGGTCGGATCATCCCGAGGTGATCGTTCGAGGCTCGTACCTTTCGGCCGCGCGTGCCTTGGCCTTGGCTGCCTCCGCTTCGCGGTCTCGGGGAGGCGCCTTCGTCACAAGGCTGTCCAGCAGGGTTCGGGTGGCCGCCGTGACAGCGCGGACCGCCTCGCCGAACGCCTCCTCGTTGGCCGCTGAGGGCCGGGTCGTGCCGCTGACCTTGCGCACGTACTGGAGGGCGGCGGCTTCGATCTCATCGTCGGTCACCGGCGGTTCGAAGTTGTGGAGCACGCGTATGTTCCTGCACATGCCTCCACCATGCCACGCACAACCGCCAGGCCAGCATGCCGAGCTGGTCACCACGCGAGCCCACCCTGAGGTCTCCCCGGGGCCACTCAGAGCAGTTGCGCATCGTGGCAAGACCGGCCATCATCTAGCGATGATCTCCAACCGGAAGGGCGGACACGCCCTGGCGCGTTGACCGCGCCCACGCGGCACGACGATGCCGCGCCCCTCTCCCCGGCCCCCCGCGATCTGTGGCGGCAGGCCGAAGTGATCCGGCAGGAGTGGCTGGGGTACGCCCTCTCCACCGAACCCGCCGACCGACCCACCACGCAACGGTGCCTCACGGCGATCTACGCCCGAGCTGGCCGCCACCAGCCCCGGTTCGTCTGGGCGGACTCCCCCGCCGCGGCCCTGCCACTGATCCGGCAACTGCCCACCCTCGGCCAGCTCCTCCAACGGGTCCGTGACCCCGCCCCGGCCGGCCCACCGCCCCCGGCCAGCGACATAGCCACCGTGGCGTCCCGGCTGAGGGCCGCGCTCGGCGACGGGGTCCAGCACACCGACCCCGAACTGTCTCCCGTTCGCCGAGGCAGGACCCGCGAACCTTGGCCGGACCTGCCACCGCAGGATGCTCTCGACCGGCAGGTGCCACTCGGCGTCGTGCTGCACCGAGGCGTCCGCAACGCCCTGCACCGCAGCCTGATCCCCGGCTTCACGCAACCGGTCCGCGCAGGGCTGCCCGGTGGCGACCGACAGACGCCGGTCTGCTGGTACAGCCAGCAGGACGCATTCTGGGTCGGGTACTACGACGCCCTGCACCGGCTCGGACTGGCCGCGTACACCGCCGAGGCGAGCGACCAGCTGCGGACCTGGACCGACCTGGCGCGATCCGGCGGCTGGTGGTGGCCCGGCCCGGACGTCTGCGTCGTGGTGGAGCGGCCGGCGGTGATCCGCACCGAACCCGTACCCGGCTCGTGGTACGACGAGGTCCGGCTACGACCGGACGGGGTCGGGTACCGCGACGGCTGGCGACCACCGCCGTGCTGACCGACGGCTGAACACCGACACGAGGACGAGAGAGGCTTGGCGGGCGGCCGTTTCGGCAGCCAACGACGTCGAAACGCGGAAGGGCCGGGAAGGACAAGCCGGTCCCCGCCCGCCAAGCCGCTCGGGCCCGCTGCCGACGGGCGACGGCGATGACCTCAGGCCGGGAAGCCGGCGACGCGCCCATCACGGCCAACGACAACGCTGTCCGCGGTGGCCTGCCCAGATATGCGGAAGACACGGGGGAAACCGGCAAGCTCTTCGACACGTTTCCAGATTCATCGAGACCAAGGGGTAGCGCATCGGTGTCCGTCGTTGGAATGATGTCCGCCAGCGTATTTTTGATCCGGCGTCAGCGCCAAACGGAGGGCCTATTCCGTGAAGCACGACCATTCACCTGTTCTGCCAGGTCACGGCGCTACGGACTATGCACGCTACATGCGGACAGATACTTTGCTCGGTCTCCAACGTAGGCCGGACGAGGTCATACATCGCGACGAGCTGCTTTTTCAGGTGGTGCATCAGTCGACCGAGTTGTGGCTGAAACTGGCTGCGGCGGAGCTGGCGGAGGCGACCACCCAGGTGGCTGCCGGTCAGCTACCGGCCGCGGAGGCGCTGCTGGCCCGGGCGACGCTCGCGGTCCGCTTGATCACCGACCAACTGGAGATGCTGCGATATTTGTCCCCAGTGGACTTTCAGGCGATGCAGCCCGCCCTCGGCAACGGTTCTGGTGCGGAGTCACCCGGTTGGCGGCAGGTCCAGGGCGCCAGCCGACAGCTCGGCCGCGCGTTCGGCGAGCAGCTTGCCGCCCACGGTGTCGAGGCGGCCGACCTGTGCCCGGCGGATCCGTCGGATCCGCTGCACCGGCTCGCCGAGGCGATGGTGGAATGGGATGAACGGGTGTCGGTGTGGCGGGTCCGCCACTACCAGGTGGCCCTGCGAATTGGCGGCCATCCCCCGGCCGGTGACCCCGGCAGCCCAGCGAACATGCTGGCAAGACTCGCCGGACACCGATTCTTTCCCGAGTTGTGGCAGGCGCGACTGCGCCCCACCACTGACGAATAGCCCGGCTGAACCATACGCAGCTGCGGTCGCCGGCATTTCCGGCGACCGTCAGTGAGGTTCGTCTCGTCAACTTCGAGGGGTGGCACGTGCGTCCATTGATTCACTGGTTGTCGCGCCCGACCGAACCGCGCCGCTTTCCCTACTCCCCAGTGCTGAAGGAGTTTCACCGCAGCGGCAAACATTTCGCGGAAAAGAGTTTCCTCGCCCTGCTCGACAGCGCCCGGCAGGCGGTGACCCGCCCGGTCTCCGGCACCGGCGACGCCGCGGTCCGGCAGCTGACCGACTTTCTGGACGTCGCACTGGACAAGTGGGACGGCCGTTACGACTACCGCAGCTACCTCGCCCTGCGGCTGCTCCGACTGCCCTGCGGACCAAACGATCCGACCCCGGGCGCGCAGACCGCCGCCCGGCGGCAGACCCGGGATCGGCTCCTCGTCCGCCTGGTCGCCGACGCACTGGCATTCGAGTTGGCCGCCGACGCGCGCACGACCGGGCTACTTCCGTTGCAGAGACCTGGGCCAGCGGTGGTCGTCAAACGCTGCCGACTCGGTGTCCGAGCCGCCGCACCCGCGCTGGCCCGTCTCGGCATGACCGAGGCGATCGGGAGCGACGCCCCGACCACGACCGCGGCCAACCTGCACACCATCGCCCGGGACCTGGCGTTCCCCGGGGATCCGCTGCTGCGGCTGACCATGTTGCCGGTCCACGTGACGCACGACGAGTACCTGTTCATCCGGGTACTCCAGGGTTACGAGTGCCTCTTCGCCGGGGTCGCCGACGAACTTCGCGCGGCGGTCGCCGCATTGGCCGGGCACACACCGGGCACCGCCGCCGACCGGCTCGGGTACGCAGGCGACCTGCTGCGCGCCGCGGCTCCACTCTTCTCCCTCCTGGCCACCATGCAGCCCGAGTCGTTCCGTACCTTCCGGCAGTACACCGAGGGCGCCAGCGCGATCCAGTCCCGCTCGTACAAGCTCATCGAATCGCTGTGTCGCACCCCGCAGGCGGATCGGCTGGACTCGGTGGCCTACCAGTCGGTACCGGAGATACAGGCCCGGGTACGCGTCGGCCAGCCGACGGTCGACCAGGCGTACCGGTCGGCGGTGTCTGAGGGCCGGCTCACCGGCGCCGACGGCGCCCTGGTGGCGCGACGGATGGCTGCGTTCGCCGGTGCCCTGACGCAATGGCGCCGGACCCATCTCCGCGTGGCGGTGTGGATGCTCGGCGCCCAGACCGGCACCGGCTACACCGAGGGCACGCCGTACCTCGCGGCGAACAGCGCAGCACCGGTCTTCACCCCCATGACCACCGATCCGCCGGCGGCCGGCCCGACTGGAAGGCGCTGCGCATGAGCCAGCCCGAGCACAGCCCCCGATGCCTCGACGCGGGCACGCACGCCGCCCTGCGCGCCGAGTTCCCGCTTGTGCACACCTGCGTCTACCTCAACAGCAACTCCACCGGCGCGGTGCCCCGGGGCGGTGAGCGGGTGCTGCACGACTACTGGGAGACGCTGCGCACCTGGCGCGACGACGTCTGGCAGGACTGGCACGTCGGCCTCGACCGGTACGCCGACTCGGTGGCCGCGCTGATCGGCGCGCCGCCGGGCAGCGTGATCACCGATGCGAATCTGAGCACCTTCCTGGCCCGGGTGGCGTCCTGTTTCGACTACCGCCCGCCCCGCAACCGCGTCGTCATCACGGATCTCGACTATCCGACGGTGCCGTTCATCTTCCGGGCGTACGCCCGATATGGCGCGCAGCTCGACGTGGTCGGCACCGGCGGTCCCCACCTGGACCAGGACGCGCTGGAGGCCCGGATCGACGAGCGGACGCTGCTGGTGTGCGTGCCGCACGCCAGCTTCACCTCCGGCGCCACTACCGACCTGTCCCGCCTGGTCACCCGCGCCCACCAGGTCGGCGCGCTGGTGGTGGTGGACGCCTTCCAGAGCGTCGGGGTGATGCCGTTGGACGTCACCGCGCTCGGCGTCGACGTGGTCATCGGCGGTTCCCACAAATGGTTGTGCGGTGTCGGCACCGGATTCCTCTACGTCCGGCCGGACCTGGTGCCACTGCTGACTCCGGCCGCCACCGGCTGGCAGGCCGGCGACCGCGCGCTGACCTTCCGACCGTCACCGGGCTGGGCGACCGGTATCCGTCGTTTCGCCGGCGGCACCCCCTACCCGCTCACCTCTTTGATCTCCCAGATCGGTCTGGACCTGCTGCTCGGTGTCGGTATCGACGCCATCCGGCGGCATTCGCTGGCGCTCACCCAACGGCTGCTGGACCGGGCCGACGCCGCCGGCATCGTCGTGGTCAGCCCCACCAGCATCGCCCGGCGAGGCGGGGTGGTGTGCCTGGACATCCCCGACGGCGAGGCCGTCAAGCGGCGGCTGGCCGCCCGTGACGCGATCTGCAGCTGGCGCGGCTATCTGCGGATCGGCCCGCACGTCTACAACACCCTCGACGAAATCGACCTGTTCATGGATGCGCTGGAAGAGGAGCTGCACCGGTGACCGTCACCCTCTCGCCCCGGGCATTGATGAGCCTGCTCGTCAACGGCCCCAAGGCCATGGACGTCCTGCACACGGCACTCGACCTGGGGCTGCTCGACGCGCTGGAGGCCGGACCGGTCCGCCTCGACGCGCTGGCCACCCGGTTCGGGGTGCTCCCACTACGGCTGTACAAATTCCTCGACTGCATCGAGAGCCTCGGCTTCGTCATCCGCGACGAGCCCGGCGACGACATCGGCGCGACCAGCTACCGAGCCGTGCCAGGGCTACGCGACGCGGTTAACGCGGTCGTCGGGCCGGGCGCCACCGAACGGGACCGGGACCGCTACCCGTGGCGGCAGCTGCACGGCCGGCTGGCCGAGAGCCTACGCGGCGAGGTCAGCATCGACGACGGCTTCGCCTGGCCACCGAAGACCGCCGAGCAGACCGCGGAGTTCGAACGCAGCATGGCCCTCGGGCTGGGACCGGCGATCGAGACGATACGCCGGCACTCACCTCGACTCTGGTCGGACCGGCACCGCCTGCTCGACGTCGGCGGCGGTGACGGGACACTCGCCGCACACATCCTCGACGCCGCTACGCACCTGCGGGCCGACGTGTACAACCTGCCGGCGGTGGAACCACTGGTGGCGGCCACCCGCGACGACCGCGGTCACCCGGAACGGCTCGGCTTCGTCGGCGGCGACTTCTTCGCCGAACCCCTACCGCGCGGCTACGACGCGCTGTCCTTCGTCCGGGTTCTGCACGACTGGCCAAACGCGGTCGCCCGCGACCTGGTCCGCCAGGCGTACGCGGCGTTGCAGCCCGGCGGGCTGATCCTGATCTGCGAGGAGTTCCGCACCCCCGACCGGCTCGCCATGCAGTTCTTCTGGAGCTACTTCCTGATCGGCGTCGACAGCAGCGTCAGCCGCCTACGCGAGGTGGACTTCTACACCACCCTGCTCACGGAGACCGGCTTCCACCACGTGGCGGTGCTGCCCGGCACCTGGGAGCTCGTCGTCGCGTACAAACCGACCCGATGATCCTGTCCCATCTGGCCCCTTCTCCACCTGATCTTTTGCTCAAGGAGAGCGTCACAGGTCTCCATCGGGTGTCGGCGGTCTAGCATCGAGCGATGGATTCGTCCCTTGACACCTTGCCGAAGATCAGCGCACCCGCGACGCGGGCGCTGAACGCCGCCGGCTACACCGCCCTACGCCAGCTCGCGGGCGTGCCGCGCGCAGACCTGGCCAGATTGCACGGCATGGGACCCAAAGCACTGGACACCATCGAGGCCGCCCTCGAACAGCACAATCTGAGGCTGAGCTGACGCTGGCCCGACTCAGCGGCACCTCATACCTACGCGACCGGCGGCGTTGGCGCTCAGTGACTGCGGAGACCCGTCCGGTAATCAGCGTCGCGGCGCACGAGCCTCGCATCCTCCTCGACCTGCACGAGGATGCGTTCAGCAGCATCCGGCACAGCCCGATGCCACTTTTGGCCTTCTCATAAGCGGGTAGGGCATCCCGCACCGAGGGAGGCATACTGGCTGCCGTGTTCGCCCTTGTTGCCGATACTCCCGTCGCAGCCGGTGAGCTCGTCCGCCGAGGGCCGATGCAGTTCGGCCAGGATGTTCCAGGCTGGTCGGTGGCACCGTACTGCCTGCACGTGCCGATCCAGCACCTCGTCACGGTGTTCCAACCGGTCTACGACACCTTCTTCAACGACGGACTGGCCGATGTCCGTAACGGCAGCGACGACTGGCCCGAGATCGAGGCTCTCGTCGCTGCCGGCTGCCCACCGCTGTCCGACATGCCCACGAGACTGCCAGGACTGCTCGCCGAGATCCTGCGGGAGTCGCTCTACATGGACATCCTCGACGCGCTCCTGCCGCTCAAGCCCAACGCTCCCATCAGATACCTGGCCAACACCGTCGACCACGTCGCCGTCGAAGCCAACTGGGTGGCAGTGTGCGGGCGAGCCCTTCAAGTACCCGAAACAACCCCGTCCGACTGAACCCCCGAACACCACAGCCCCACCGCCGCGACGCTCCGCACGGCGTACAGGGGTGGTGCCGGCCGTCGGATCTCCCTCGGGTTGCAACAAAAACGCCCGCTGGCGCCGTTCTACCTCCGTACCGGTAGTCCATCGAAGGGTGTCAGATGCGCTTGAAACGACTCCTGATCGCCGTGGTGGCATCGGCCGCCGTGCTGGTAACGGCGGCTCCGGCCGCGGCAATCAGCGGCGGTGAACGGGCCGCGCCCGGTGAGTTCCCGTGGATGGTCCGGCTTCTGCCGGTGGGTTGCGGCGGGACCCTTATTCACCCGCAGCTGGTGCTCACCGCCCAGCATTGCGTCGATGAGCAGCCAGCCGACAGCCTGACGGTCGTCTCCGGCACCGTCGACCTCAAGAACCCACGCCGGACGATGACCAGATCCACCGCTCACATCGGCGGAACCGAGTGGTGGGATGGACCGGACTGGGCGGTGATCAAGCTGGAACGGCCGCTCGACCTGCCCATCCTGCGGCTGGCCACCGAGCCCCGACAGCTACGGACGCTTACCGTGACCGGCTGGGGCACGAAGAAGTCAGGCGGCCCCCAGGAACGCTTCCTCCACAAGGTGAAGCTGCCGTTCCTGCCGGACGAGCAGTGCTTCGACGACCCCTGGTGGGATGAGCACCCTGAGTACCCGAGGTCGACCATCTGCGCGAAGTCGGTGGACCAGAGGAGCCACTGCCCCGGCGACTCCGGCGGGCCAGCCCTGCACCGGCTTCCCCACGGCGTCTGGGAGCAGGTCGGCATCGTGAGCGCCGGCTCGGACTGTGACTGGGACATCGGCGAGGAGCCGACCCCCAACTACACCGACGTCGCCTACTTCAGCCAGAGCATCCAGCGCGCCGCCGACCAACTGCTCACAAGCTCCAGCTGATCACCACCCGGCAGTGGTAGCCCAACCGGACACGGCAATCCTCTGCTGGATCGCCTCGAACCCGACGACGGTCGCCGGCTACGGCCTTGTCCGGTGAACTGGTCTCGGCGAGTACAGCGCTGGTTGTCGCTGTTGCCGGCGTCCCCCTGCCCGTCTGATACGAGCAGGGGGACGCCTCAGCACGCCCGGTCAGCTGCTCAGCCGGCCGGTCCGGCGGTAGCGGGCCAGGGCCAGTCCGCCGAGGGCCACGGCGATCAGCCCCACCACCAGGGCCATGACGCCACCGACTATTCCGTAGCCGGTGCCGGGACCACCCTTGGCGGCGGCCACCACATATCCGCCGAGGGCCATGCCGACCAGCCCTGCCATCAGCGCGATTGTGGCTCCGAGCCGCCCGCGGCGGGTGCCGATGCGACTACTGGGGCGGCTCAGAGCCAGTCCGCCGATGACCACGCCGGCCAGCGCCGCAAGCGCGCCCACGAGGGACACGAATCGCCCGGTGGTCAGTTCGTAGGCGTCGATGGCGGCTCCCGGTCCGTCGGCGGCCGCCGGTCCGCCGAGCCCGGTCGCTCCGAGCAGTACGGCGAGGGTGATGCCTCCGACCAGGACGGCTGCGGTCACCGTAAGCATCCGTCGGACTGGCATCGAGACTCTCGATGAACCCATGTGCCTTCTCCTTCTCGTGCATCTCGTTCAGCAAGTGCGATGTCTTCGGGTCGCACCGCCCGGTCGTCGCGCGGCGGCGAGAGTTCGTGCCGCCGCATGTGGCGTACGGCTGCGCGGCGCTGTAGGTGTTGGAAAGGGTCAGACGCTGGCCTCGTCCGCGAGCCTGGTCGGCACGGGCAGGGTCGGCTTCGGTGCCCGGCGTCCGGGCATCCACCAGTTGGCTTTGCCGCACAGCTCAATCACCGCGGGGACGAGCACCATCCGCACGATGGTGGCGTCGATGAGCGCGGCAACGGCCATGCCGAGCCCGCCCTGCTTGACCGCGACGTCGGGGCCGAGCAGGGAGGTGGTGAAGCCGAAGCCGATGAACCCCACGGCGATCACGCCGACGGTCCAGGCCAGCAGGACCAAGCGGCGACGTCGTTGACAGAAGCGGGCCAGCCCCGCCAGAGCTCCGTCCGTACCGGGAGCCCCAGTTGTCATCATCTTCTCCTCGATGGCCGGGTACCGCCCGATCATGTCGCCGGACGCACCGCTGGTCGTCCCGCAGATGGATGCACTTCGCGCTGCGGCCGACGGCGTAACCGGCTGCCGCAGACGCGGCAGGCGCCGCGCAAGTATCGCCGGCGCGGTAGGCGGCCGCTCATCCGCGGGCAGGAGTCGCCCGGGCGACGTCCGGAGAAGATGCGCGCATGAGTCACGGACGGTCCAGGATTCGGCTGCGGCAGGCCGAGCGGTGGGCGGACGAAGCCGAGCGCACCGCTAGGAGACCGCACGGCGCGGCCACCCTGGCGGTGGCCTCGGCGGCACGATTACGCCTGTGCCGCCGCGATTCCGCCTCGCACGATCGCGGCCGCGAGCGGTCGTACGGCCGCCGGTGTCACGGCCTCCGCGGGCCCGGTGACCAACGCGAAGAGCGCGCCTGCGTACATCACGAGCATCGGCGGGATCGCAGCCGGGGGAATCCGCAGTCCGAGCTCGGCGTGGTACCCGCCCGTGAATGCCGCCATCGCCGCCGTCAATTCGTCGATCACCGCAGCGAGCGCCGGTTGCCGCAGGCTCTCCAGGCGTAGCTCGAAGACGGCCAGGTACCGCGCGCGGTGCGGGCCCGCGGCCAGCATCAGCGAGCCCGAGATCAGGTCGATGGCGAGCTCGACGCTGTCTCCCTTGCCCGGTACGGCCGCAGCGTCAGGTCGGCTCGCCTCGGCCATGTCGGCCTGGTGCTGCTCGACGATCCGGCGGGCGGTCGCCACCAGCAGAGCTTCCCGGCTCCGGAAGTAGTTCGACGCGGTTCCGGCTGGCAGCCCGGCCCGCCGGTCGACGGCCCGGTGTGTGACGCCGTGGATGCCCGACTCCACGAGCAGATCGATGGCGGCATCCGCGAGCTGCGCCCGGCGTCGTTCGTTCGGTGGCGGCACCCGACCATCATATGACAGCATCCGTAGTACAACGGCCGTAGTGAACGGGGAGGGTTCTGTGCACATCTTGATCGCCGGGGCCGGCGTCGGCGGGCTCGCCCTCGCCCGCGGGCTCGCGACCTCGGGGCATCGCGTACGCGTCTTCGAACAGGCCCCGCAGCTGCGGACGGGGGGCGCGGCGGTCACCATCTTCAGCAACGGTGCGGCGGCGCTGGCCGGGCTCGGCGCGCCACTCGACGGCTTCGGCGGCCGTCTCGACACGCTGCGGTTCGGCACCGCCGACGGCCGCACCATAGTCAGCGCCGACCTGACGGTCCTCGCCCAGCGCACCGGCTTCCCGGTGACCTCGGTACCGCGGTACGCCCTGATCGAGCACCTCGCGCAGGGGGTGTCGGTGGAGTTCTCCCGAAAGGTCGTTGACGTCGAGGTCCGCCCCGACGGTGTGACCGCGATCGACGCCACCGGTGACCGCCACGAGGCCGACGTCGTTGTGGGGGCGGACGGGCACCGCTCCACCGTGCGCCGCGCGGTCCTCGACCCGACGCCCGCCACCGCGAACGAGTGGACCACCTGGCAGGGCCTGTCGCCGGTCCTGCCCGAGTTGGCCACCGGCACCACGGGTGTCTGTGTCGTAGGCCCTGCTGGTCTGGTCGGCCTCCTGCCCTCGGGCGACGGGCTTCTCATGTGGTGGTTCGACGTCCACCAGCCGCTGGAGGGCTCGCCCGTCGCCGCCCTCGCCAACCGGTTCACCGGTTACGGCGCGCTCGTCGAACAACTGCTTGGGAATATCCGCGAAGAGGACCTGGAGCCGTTCCGGCACGTCACCCATCAGGTTCCGGACCAGTGGGGTCGTGGTGCAGCGACCCTGCTCGGCGACGCCGCGCACGCCTTCCCGCCCACCCAGGCGCAGGGCGCCAACCAGGCACTCGAAGACGCCTGGCTGCTCAGCCGCGCGCTGCGCGTCGCCCCCGCCGACGTACCGCGAACGCTGCGCCGCTACGAGATGCTGCGAGCCCGCCGCGTGCGCAAGGTCTCGCGGCGAGCCGTGCGCGAACGAACCAACAAACCCGTTCCCCCACCGGTACGCGTGCTGACCCGGATCATTCCGCCGAGGCTGGTCGGTAGGGCTTACGTTGCGCAGCTTCGCGGCGTCAGCAGCGTTCTCGACGACGAGACGGTCTGACACTGCGGTCGTGCGGCGCAGGTTGCTCATAGCAACGCCGGTCTTCTGGTGCCAACTGTCGTACCGGCTGCCGACCGTCCGGTCGTCGGGTGCGTGTTCGTCGATGCCAGTCTGCCCTCGCGGTACGGGCCCACGCCTACCGCGTCACCCGAACGCCTGACCTACCTGCGGTCGATCGCAACGGAGGGCCGGCTGCCGCAATGGACGAACTGGTGGGACGAGGACACCGTCGCGCCGCTGTTCCCCGACCGCCGGCCGCCGTACGACCGCATGGCGCAAGAGGCACGCACCCGGGGCTGGAGCGTCGCAGAGGTTCCCGGCGGACACCTCCATCAACTCATCGACCCCGACGCGGTGAGCGCTCACCTCCCCGCCCGGGCGTCGTGTCAGGGTGGGCGTCAGCGTCCGGCCACATCGGGCAGTTTCGCCGGTGGTTAACGGATACCCCCCGCCGCCCCCGTTTGGGGTCGGCGGGATGCCGTCGCCGGTGGTCAGCCGATGCCGGGTGAACTCAGGGCAGCAGGATGACGTGCAGGGTGCGGGGGCCGTGGACGCCCTCGACGCGGTTGAGTTCGATGTCGCTGGTGGCTGACGGGCCGCTGATCCAGGTCAGTGGTCGGTGCGGGGCGAGCCGGGTGAGTGCCTGCGGCACGTTGGCGACGACCTGGGCAGCGCGGACCACGCAGATGTGCAGGTCGGGTAGGAGGCTGAGGACGCGGCGTCCCTGGTCGGGTGAGCCGTCCAGCACGACGGTGCCGGTGTCGGCGATGGCGACGGCGGCGGCGGTGATCACGCCGTCGGCGGCGGCGATCTGCTTGTTGTCGAGGTCGTCGTCGGGCAGGGCGGTCACCGTCGCCGGCAGCCAGGCCGGTGGCAGTGCCGGTGGTACGACGACGGTCGCGCCGGTCGGCAGGATGGCGGCGACGGTGTCGGCGACGGCCGTCTCGGCGACCCGGTGCACGTGGGCGCGGTAGTCGGTGAGCCGGTCGACCAGCCGGTCGAGGTCGACCGCGCCGTCGCGCCGATAGTCACGTGGCACCTCGACCGGGGCCGGCGCGGGATCGAGGGCGGCCCGCAGCCGGGCGAGGATGATCTCCCGGGCACTCACCGCTGCGCCCACCACTGCCGGAAGGTCTGCGCCGGTACCTCGGGCAGGTCGCGGCCGGCGGTCCAGCCGGACAACGGCGGCGGCAGGCCCCGACCACGCCGGCCGGCCAGCCGGCTCAGCCGGGTCGCGCGCTGCGCCGCCGCGTACAGCGCCGGGTGGTCCATGGCGTACGCGGCGGCGGCCATCGCGGCCGACTCACCGCGCGGATGTGGCGCCTGGCCGCGCAGGTGCACCAGCAACTCCGGAATGTTGATCTTCACGGGGCAGGCGTCGTAGCAGGCTCCGCAGAGCGACGACGCGTACGGCAGCGACGCGTTGTCGGCCACCCCGGTCAGCTGCGGGGACAGCACCGCACCGATCGGACCCGGATACACCGACCCGTACGCGTGCCCACCCGTGCGCTCGTACACCGGGCACACGTTCAGACACGCCGAGCAGCGGATACAGTGCAGCGCCTGCCGGCCCACCTCGTCTGCGAGCACCGCGCTGCGGCCGTTGTCCAGCAGCACCAGATGAAACGCCTGCGGCCCGTCACCCGGGGTGACCCCGGTCCACATCGAGGTGTACGGGTTCATCCGCTCCCCGGTCGAGGCCCGGGGCAGCAGTTGCAGGAACACCTCCAGGTCCCGCCAGGTCGGCACCACCTTCTCCACACCCATCACCGTGATCAGCGTCTCCGGCAGGGTCAGACACATCCGACCGTTACCCTCTGACTCCACCACCGCCAGGGTGCCGGTCTCCGCCACCGCGAAGTTCGCCCCGGACACCGCCACCGACGTGGACAGGAACGTCTGCCGCAGAAACCGACGCGCCGCCGCCGCGAGCACCGCCGGTTCGTCGGTCAACTCCGGATCCACTCCCGGCATCGCCCGCAGGAAGATCTCCCGGATCTCGGCCCGATTACGGTGAATCGCCGGCACCAGGATGTGACTCGGCCGATCGTCGCCGAGCTGCACGATCAGCTCGGCCAGGTCCGTCTCCACCGGCGCGATCCCGGCCGCTTCAAGGGCCTCGTTGAGACCGATCTCCTGCGTCACCATCGACTTGACCTTGATCACCCGGTCACTACCGGTGGCGCGTACCAGGTCGACGACGATCGCGTTCGCCTCAATGGCGTCGGCCGCCCAGTGCACCACTCCCCCGGCCGCGCTCACCCGGGCCTCCAACTGCTCCAACAGTTCCGGCAACCGGGCCAGCACGTCGGTCTTGATCGCGCTACCGGCCGCCCGCAACTGCTCCCAGTCCGGCACCTCACCGATCACACCCGCCGACTTCGCCCGGATCGTCGCCGTGGCGTGCCCGAGATTACGGCGCAACTGCGTGTCCGCCAGCGCCCGCCGGGCGGCAGCCGGGAACGGCTCCTCACCCCGCAGGTGCCCGACACCCGCCGGGGCGGTCGCCGGCATGCCGAGGAACGTCCGCCTCACGACCGCACCACCAGTTCATCCCGCTCGCCGGGGCTCTCGTCCTGTTCGGTCGAGGCCAGGATCTCGGCGAGGTGCATCGCACGCACCCCGCCACCCGACCGCGACAGCCCGCCACCGATGTGCATCAGGCACGACGCGTCCCCGGCCGTGCAGACCTCCGCACCGGTGGAGACAACGTGCCGCAGCTTGTCCGCCAGCATCGCCGTCGAGGTGTCCGCGTTCTTCACCGCGAACGTGCCACCGAACCCGCAACACTGCTCGGCCGCCGGCAACTCCACCAGATCCAGCCCCCGCACCGCCCGCAGCAACCGCACCGGCCGATCGGCCACCCGCAACATCCGCAGCGAATGACACGTCGGGTGGTACGTCACCCGATGCGGGAAGAACGCCCCCACATCAGTCACCCCGAGCACATCAACCAACAGCTCCGACAACTCGAACGTCCGCGCTGCCACCGACTCCGCCCGCGCCGCCAACCGGACATCACCGGCCCGCCGCGCCACCATCGTGTGCTGATGCCGTACCGACCCGACACACGACCCTGACGGCGCGACGATCACGTCGAACGGGTCGAAGGTCCGCACGTGCCGCCGCACCAACGGCACCGCCTGCTCCTGATAGCCGGTGTTCACGTGCATCTGCCCACAACACGTCTGCCCCGGCGGGAACACCACCTCATGCCCCAACCGCTCCAACAACCGCACCGTCGCCTTCGCCGCCTCCGGAAACAGGGTGTCCGCCAGACACGTCACGAACAACGCGATCCGCACCTCACACCCCCACCCGCCGCTCGGCTGCCCGCGCCGTCCCGGACCCGTCGCCAGGCTCGTAGCGCACGATCCGCTGAGTCTGCCGCACCAGCCCCCGCAACGCAGCAAGGTCACCACCGACCACGCCGGCCGCTCGCGCCTGGACCAGCAGGTTGCCGATCGCGGTGGCCTCCACCGGCCCGGCCAGCACCGGTAGCCCGCACGCGTCCGCGGTGAGCTGGCAGCGCAGGGCGTTGCGCGCTCCCCCGCCGACGATGTGCACCGCGTCGACCTGCCGGCCGGAGAGGTCCTGCACCTGACGCACCGCCCGGCGGTGGGCCAGGGCCAGGCTGCCAAGGACGCAACGGACGACGGCGGCCGGCGACTGCGGTACCGGCTGCTCGGCGAGTCGGCCCGCCTCGGTGATCCGGGCCGGTGTGTCGCCCGGGGGCAGGAACGTCGGCGCGTCGCTGTCGACCACGCTGCGGAATGCCGGTTTCGGCGGCGGCCAACAGGTCGCTCAGGTCCGGGTTCCCCAGGGCTGCCGGTCTCAGCCGTATCGCTCGACGAGCGTAGTGCCGATCGAGGCCAGGTGGTCGCGCACACCCGGAGGGCCGGTCACCTCGATCCATTCGACCAACCCGGCAAGCTCGCCAGCGAGTGTGCGTTCGTCGTTGCCGCGGATCACGACCTCGATGCGGCCGTCGGTCGTGGCGCCTCCCACCTCGAGCCGGCCCCCGAATCCTATCCGGAGCACGCCTATCCCCCGGGGCGCGCACACCGCCCGGGCTTCGAGGGGCGTTCGTTTGCGGTCGACCTCGTCGGCGATCGCGCGCCAACTCTCGGCGAGATCGAAGTCCTCGGGCCGGTGTACGGGATCGCAGGTCGGATCGGCGGACGAGACGCGGTCGATCCGGAAGGTCCGCCGTCCGGCCTCGGTGTTGGCGACGAGGTACCACGAGGGGCCCTTGGCGACGATGCCCAGCGGGTGCACGGTTCGCTCGGTTTCGGTCCCTTCGCGATCGACGTAGCCGAGCCGGACCTGAACCCCGCGGATCACCGCGTCTTGGAGCGCGTCGAGGAAACGGGGCGGTCGCGGCTCTCCCCGGCTCGCCCCCCATCGCTGCGGGTCCATCACGAGCGACGACGCTGCCGCCTCGGCCTGCGCCCGGAAAGGTTCCGGCAGGGCCTGGACGAGCTTGCGCAGCGCCGCTTTCACGGCCGGCGTCGCAGCCGAGGCCGGGCCAGCGACCAGGAAAAGGGCGCGGGCCTCACTCGCCGTCAATCCGGACAGGTCGGTGCGGGCACCGCCCACGAGGCGCCAGCCGCCGCCTCGACCCTGAATGGAGTACACCGGGACTCCGGCCATACCCAGCGCGTCGAGGTCGCGGCGGGCGGTGCGCTCGGAGATCTCCAACTCCCGGGCGACCTCCGCTGCGGTCACCTGCTCGCGCTGTTGCAGCAGCAGGAGGATGGCCATCAACCGGTCGGCTCGCACCTCGACAACACTTCCACGAAAACCGGTCAGGAGGTGACCGGTATCGGTCGGCATGATCCCGGCATGACAACCGAATTCCCCGAGCCGACCCGCGTTCCGGTCAACGGTGTAGAGCTCGAAGTCTTCGAAGCCGGCCGGCAGAACGCGGGGAACCCCATCGTGCTCTGTCACGGCTGGCCGGAGCACGCCTTCTCCTGGCGTCACCAGATGCCCGCCCTAGCCGCAGCGGGCTACCACGTCATCGTCCCGAATCAGCGCGGCTACGGCGACTCGTCCCGCCCGGCCGAAGTCACCGACTACGACATCGCACACCTGTCGGGCGACCTCGTCGCACTGCTCGATCACTACGGATACGACGATGCCACCTTCGTTGGCCATGACTGGGGTGCGGCCGTCGTCTGGGGCCTGACCCTGTTGCACCCGAGCCGCGTCAACAAGGTGATCAACCTGAGCCTGCCGTACCTCGAGCGCGGGGACAGGCCCTGGATCGAGTTCATGGAGGATGTGCTCGGTAGCGACTTCTACTTCGTCCACTTCAACCGACAGCCGGGCGTCGCGGACGCCGTGTTCGAGGAGAACACGTTCCAGTTCCTTCGGAACCTGTACCGGAAGAACGTGCCCCTCACAGAGCCGCAGCCGGGCAACGTGTGGATCAACCTCGCCAGAATGGAAACCCCACTCGGTGATCCCATCATGAGCGACGACGAGCTGGCCGTCTTTGTCTCCGCCTTCGAATCAACAGGTTTCACGGGCGGTCTGAATTGGTACCGGAACCTGGACCGCAACTGGCGTCTGCTCGCCGACGTGAACCCGATCATCCAACAGCCCACCCTCATGATCTACGGCGACCGCGACCCGGTCGCGAGGTCTGAAAGGCTGACGGAATTCGTGCCGAATGTGGAAGTGATCAGTCTGGATTGCGGTCACTGGATTCAGCAGGAGAAGCCGGAAGAGACGAACCAGGCGATTCTCAAGTGGCTGGACCAGCGGGATGCCGTCTAGCACCGCAGCAGGAGATCCGCTTCACGGTCCGCTGAGGGATTGCGGATTGTAGTCACTGATCATGCCCCTGCGCTGCGGGTTGGTGGCCCGACGCCACCAACCCGCAGGATGCGCCGCCCCTTGCCTGAGCGATCCGTCTCACGCCACCACGGACCTTCAACCTCCTCGGCGACACCGGTGCACAGCCTCCCGGCCCGCCCGTGGTAGGCGTCAGTGCCGCAGGTACGCGGTCAGCCGGTCGGCGAGTTGCCTCGGATGACTGAGCGCCAAAGCGTGGCAACCGTCAATCTCGTCCGGAGTCACGCCGAGCCGGTCGGCGGCCACCCGACGTTGGAAATCCGCCGGGAAGAACCGGTCCTCACGGGCGATGAGCACCTTCGTCGGCACGGCCGGCCAGGCGTCCAGGGGCCATGGCTCGTTCCACTCCGCGCTGACCTGGTCCCGGCCGTGCGCCGCAGCCTCAGCGACGATCTCGGCCGGTACGCCGTTGTAGAACTGCTGCTCCTCGCTGAGCCCTTCCGTGCCGCGGTAACCGGTGTTGTCCCACCAGTCCCCGGGCCGCTCACCCGGCAGCGGGACCATCGGCGTGAGCAGCACAATCAGCTGCACCGGTAGCTTGTCGGCAATCAGTGGAGCCGTGAAAGCCCCATACGAGTGCCCGACGACCACAAGGTCACTGCGGTCACCGATCGCGCTGACGACCGTTTCGCAGAACTCGGCGAAACCCGCAGACCTGTCCTCGATCGGCAGCTCCGGCGCCACCACGTCGTGGCCCGCTCCGGACAGCTCAGGGGCCAGCAGATGCCAGTCCCAGGCGCTGCCCCCGCCGCCGTGGATCAGAACGAAAGTCGCCATGCCCCGAAGCCTCACACACGGGTACGACAGCCAGCCGCACTGCCCGGTTCTCCACACCAGGTCGGCCACCGAAGACCTCACCCGCCAGCATGGCACCGCGCTGGCGGCGACCGGACTGCTGTGATTCAGCTGGCGCGGCGATAGTGCATGGCCACCGCACCGTTGCGCAGCGAATCCGCCGAGAGCAGCTCGAGCCGACGCGTGCCGGGAAGCCCGCCCTGGTACAGCGTCGGACCGTGGCCGGCGATCCTGGGATGGACGAGCAGTTTGTACTCGTCGATCAGGTCCAGCCGGTCGAGCTCGGTCGCGAGCTTGCCGCTGCAGAGGAGGACCCCCGCCGGGGTCGTGTCCTTGAGCTTCTGCACGCCCTCGCGTAGATCGCCGGCGATGTGGTGGCTGTTGGTCCACGGGAAGTCCTGGCGCGTCGACGACACCACGTACTTCGGTTTGGCCTCCAGCTTGACCGCCCACTCACGCAAGGCCGGCGGCGCCTCCACGTCGCCGCGGGCGACGGCAGGCCAGTAGCTCTCCATCATCTCGTAGGTGACCCGGCCCCACAGCATCGCGCCGGCCTCATCCATGAGACGGGTAAAAAGGGCATGCGTCTCGTCGTCGGCGATCCCCTCCTGATGGTCGACACAACCATCCAAGGTGACGTTGAGGCTGAAGGTCAGAAGTCCCATGTCTGGCGACTTTAACGCCCACCACCCTCGTCGCCGCCCCAAGCAGATGTCGACCACCGAGTGGTGGGTCAGGGATAGGTGACGCCGGTCAGGTCCTCGGCTGCCGCCCACAGCCGCTTGCCGACGGCCGGGTCGGCGGCCTCCCGGCTGAGCCGGGCCTCGGTGACCCTGCCCCGCGTCTCCCAGAGCCCGGACGGTCCGAAGAACTGGCCGCCGCGTACACCGGGCTCGGTCGCGGCGCACAACTGTGGCAGCGCACCCTGCTCCACCGGCTGGGTCGCCAGCAGCCCGGCCCAGGCGATCATTCGCCCGAACCGGCCACGGTGTTCCCAGGCGCGCGGAGTCAGGTTGGTGCGGGTGAGACCGGGGTGGGCCAGCGCGCTGACGATCGGCGCCCCGGCGGCGCGCAGGCGCCGGTCCAGTTCGATGCCGAAGATCGTGGTGGCGAGCTTGGACCGGCCGTAGGCGGTGGTTGCCCGATAGTCGCGTTCGAACATCAGGTCAGCGAAGTCCAGGTGCGCGCTCTTGTGGGTGATCGAGCTGAGGCTGACCACGCGGGCGTCCCGCGCCGCGGCCAGGTTCCCGAGCAGCAGACCGGTCAGGGCGAAGTGGCCCAGCATGTTGGTGGCGAGGTGCAGTTCGAATCCGTCGGCGGAGGTGCGGCGCGGGCCGAGCAGCACCACACCGGCGTTGTTGACGAGCAGATCGATAGCCGGGTGGTCGCCGGTCAGTTTCGCCGCGAAGGCCCGCACGGAGGCGAGGGATGCCAGGTCCAGCTCGCGGACCTCGACGTCGCCGCCGATCCGGCGGGCGACCTCCTCGCCAGCGGGAGTGCTGCGGACGGCAAGCACGACGTGGGCGCCGTGGCGGGCCAGTTCGGTGGCGGTGACCAGGCCGAGGCCCGAGTTCGCGCCGGTCACGACGGCGACCCGACCGTGCTGGTCGGGAATGCGGTCGGCGGTCCATCCGGTCATCTGCTGCTCCTGAGGGGTGTCGGTGCGCTGCGGCCGTCGACGTTAGGAGCGATCCGGGCCGGTTCCATCGTTCGCGGTTGCCTAGGTCTGCGGGACCTACCTTCGGCGGTCCGGGCCGCGGCACACTTGCGGCATGAACGGTCCTCATCCGTACGCTCGGGAGCTCGGCGACTTCCTCCGCGCGCGGCGTGGCCGGCTGCGTCCACACGACGTCGGCCTGGAGCCGGGTGGCCGGCGCAAGGTCACCGGGCTGCGGCGCGAGGAGCTGGCCCTGCTGGCCGGGCTGAGCACCGACTACTACCAGCGCATCGAGCAGGGCCGGGAGGTACGCCCGTCCGACGACGTCCTGGACGCCCTTGCCGGCGCGCTCAGCCTCGACCACAAGGAACGCCGGCACCTGTTCACCCTGGCCCACGCCGCCCGCCGGCCCACCCCCGCCCGCGTGAACCGCGATCCGGAGCGGGTACCGGAGAGCACCCGGCGCCTGCTGCGGGTGATGGACACCCCCGCGGTCATCCTCGGCCGGCATCTCGATCTGCTCGACTGGAACCCGATGGCGCAGGCGCTGCTCGGCGACCCGGACGCCTACCCGAGCGACCGGCTCAACATGCTTCTGCTGCTGTTCGACGACACGCTGACCGGCGAGCGGAGCTGCCCGGACTGGGAGCAGCAGGCTCTGGACTACATCGGCATGATGCGCGCCGCCGTCGCCACCGACCCCACCCACCCACGCGCCACCGCGATCGTCGGCGAACTGAGCATCCGCAGCGCCCACTTCCGGCGGCTGTGGGCCCGGCACGACGTACGGGAGTCGGTGAGCGGCACCAAGACCTTCCGGATTCCCGAGGTAGGCGACATCGTCCTGGACTGGGACACCTACCCCTTACCGGGAAACCCCGGACCCGTCATGCTCGTCTTCACCACCGAGCCGGGCAGCGCCGACGCCGACCGGCTACGACTCCTGGCATCGCTGCACGCGACCCGCGCAGCATCCACCAACACACACCCCTGCCGTACGGACAGGACCGCCGCCGGCCCCACCCCCAGCGCGACTTCATGATCGAGTGCGCGCTGATCCGCTCGGCCTTATCCGTCGGGTGTCGGAGACTGTCACGGTTTCCGGGAGTAACTGACGGTCGGAGCTTGCGTCCTGTCGCGCACGCCGAGGACCTCGTTGACGAAGTCGTCCTTATCGCGCGCGTAGGCCATGAGGTCGGTGCCGCGAGCGTGCGCGAGATCGCGCTTGAGCTGCTCGTACCGGGACCGGTAGTCCGCCCGGCACCGGAGCGCGTCGCGGAAGACGACTCGTCGCCGCCAGAGCAGGGAGGCCGGCTCGGTGAGATGAAGTTGGTGGGTACGTTCCCACCAGTTGTCGGTCTCCGGCTTGAAGAAGTAGTGCGCCTCTTCCGGACGGTGCACACCGTTGCGGTAGCCGAGAGCGGTCACCACCTCGATGGCGGCTGCCGCCTCTGACAGGCTGCGCACCGGTGCCATCATGTCGATGATCGGCTTCGCCGCCAACCCGGGAACCGATGTGGAGCCGATGTGCTCAACCGGCCCGACCAGCCATTGCGCCAGAGCGGCTTCGAGGCTGACCCGCTCCTGCTCGAATAGCGCAGCCCACTGCGGGTCGTACGGGCTGAGGGTAACCGGTGCGTGCTTCACGACAACTGCCTCTCAGTGCGAGTACGGACCGTGCGGTGCCTCATCGTCCCTTCTCTCACAGGTTCACTTCTCTGCCGCTATCCGCCATCCTGCTCTGACCGGACCAGGCCGTCTGACCAGCCTTTCCCGGAGTGCCCTCTTCCGCCGCCGTGATCGCTGAACGAGTCGCCGCTGACGGACCTACCCGAGCAGCGCCGCCACCGCGGCCAGGGTGGCCAGCGACAGCGTCGTGGTCACCATGACCGCCCGGTTGGCCACCGTCTCGCCGACGCCGTACTCCTGGGCGAAGATGAACGTGTTCTGCGCTGTCGGCAGGCCCGCGCACACCACCACGGCGAGCAGCTGCGGCGCGGACAGTTGCATGGCCAATCCGGCCGCGTACGCGATGACGGGCTGCACGACGAGCTTCAGCGCGGTGATCACGGCCAGCTCGGCCGGCTCGGCCCGGAACGGTGTCGTGCCGTGCAGCGACGCCCCGAGCGCGACCAGGGCGGCCGGAACCGCAGCGCCTGACAGCAGGGCGAGCGACGCATTGGCCGCCGACGGCAACTGCAGGCCGGCAGCCGAGCATGCGACGCCGAGCAGCGACGCCAGGATCACCGGATTGCGTACCGGCAGGGAGGCGATACGGCGAACCCGTACCCGCCCGGCCGGGTCGCGGTGCCGGTCCAGCGCGACCAGGATCACGGGCGTCACCACCAGCACCTGCAACAGCACCACCTCTGCCAGGAACGCCACATCGCCGAGAACCTGCGTGGCGATCGGGATGCCGAGGTTCGCCGAGTTCACGTACCCGGCGGCCATGCCCCAGATCGGCCGTTCGCCGGGCTCGCGACCGAACAGCCGACTCGCGCCGAGCCACCCGAGCCCGACGACCGCAGCCGTGCTCACCCCAAAGGCCAGCAGCGAGCGACCGGCCAGCCCGGAAAGCGGCATTCGGGACAGAGCCAGGAACAGCGCGGACGGCATCGCAAGGTGGAACACGAACCGGCCGAGCACCGACGCCCCCGTCTCACCCAGCAGGCCCCAACGACAGGCCGCGTAGCCGAGCGCGGTAAGGATCCAGATCGGTACGAATGCCGACACCAATCTCATACGGGCGTCACCGGCACACTGGTGTCGCGCCGGCTCAGGGACTGGCGGGCGTCTAGGGCGTACGAATGGTCGTGTCCGTAATCGATGCCCATCAGCCCGCCACCCGCCGAAGGCCGCCATCGCTGCGCAGCACGCGCCCCTCGGGAGCCTAACGGTAACGACCAGCGGCATGGCATCCTGCGCCCATGAGGAACCTGTACGTCGTCACGCACCCGGAGGCGACGCACCACGTCGATGGACTGGTCGGCGGTTGGTTCGATTCTGACCTGACTGCCCGCGGCCGTGCGCACGCTGAGCTCATCGCGCAGGCGCTCGCCGACCGGTTGTCGTCTGCTGCTGGCGTCGAGGTGTTCTCGTCCGACTTGCTGCGAGCCCGGCGGACAGCGGAGGTGATCGGCGAGCGGCTCGCAGCGCGCGTGGTGCTGGACACCGACCTACGCGAAAAGTCGTACGGCGAGGCAGGAGGACGCCCGCAGGCATGGCTGGACTAACGGTTCATACCGCCGCCCGCCAACGGTGAGCGGATGCGTCATGACGAGGGCGTATCCGGTGCTGAGACGAAATGGGAGCTGGCCGTACGCACCTACGCCGCGCTGGAGCGGATCCTACGGTCGAAGGCGGAGCATCAGGTCGTGGTGACCCACGGGGGAACGGCCACGTTCCTGCTCGCGGCCTGGATTGGCATGCCGATCGACGCGGCCGGTCTGGTGGGCATCCGCTTCTCCCCTGGAGGCATAACCCACCTGCGCGAGGACGACTACTTCCACAACCGCTGGATGGTCCAACTCAATGACACCCACCACCTGGCCTGACTGCCGCAATTCGCGCAACCCGGCTCATGGCGCGGCGGGGCGACGTGCCAACAGTGCGAACGTGTTCGGGAGACGACCGCGGAAAGCGGCCGCGTCGATGTCACCCATGCGCCAGAACGGCTCCGCATACTCCTCAAGGCACCGGACTTGCAGACCCGCCCTGACGACCGCGCTGACGGTCTGGCCGAGCGTCCACTGCCACATGACAGCCCCGTTCGCTGGGAAACTGTTGTCGTCGCAGACGAAAGAGCGCCCGAAGTAGCTGCGGTCGGGTCGGATGCGCGGCTCGTCCAGATCCCAGGTCCACAGCTCGGTCGCCGGGTGGCCCTCGTGGAGGAACAGGTGTCCGCCGGGCCGCAACAGGCGGGCCATCTCGACGGCCCAGGCATCGATGTCGGGCATCCAGATGAGGGCGCCCTTGCCCGTGTAGACCAGGTCCGCGCAGCCGTCGAGCAGCGGCACGCCGGGGACCGTCGCGATCAGGTAGCGGCAGGCGACACCGAGGGCGTCTGCGCGTCCCCGCGCGGCATGGACCACGGTCTCGCTGTAGTCGACCCCGATCACCTCACGAGCGCCGGCCTGGACCAGGGCGATGTCATCCTGTCCATTGCCGCTCTGTGGATGGACCACCACGGGCCGTGCCGTCAGAATGTCCCGGAGCAGCTCGAGTTCACTGGCGACAAGCGTGACGCCGGTCGCCGCCTCGGCCGACATCTCGTCGTAGGCGTGGAGTTGCTGCGCCTGGTACGCCTTGTCCCAAGCGGTGCGGTTGGCGAGCGTCATCTCGTCCATGCGGGAAACCTGTCGCACGAGCACCCGGGAGGCAACCACTTTGTCCCGTGTCTCTTGCGTCGCCATCGTACGAAAGGCCCATCCGTCAGGATGGATCTGCCCGAGGGGCCGGGAATCGTCAGCTACCTGCCGTCGTGCTCGGCAACCCAGGGCGAGCCTGTTCTTCCACGACTCAACTGGACGAATCGTGCTCGACTACTGTGCACGCGTGCCCATGTCTGTGGACCTGTCGAGTCCGGCTTCGCGCCGGGAAGCACTCCGGATAGTGGACGTCGGCGACCCGCGTCCCCATCACGGGATGCTGCGAGAGATCTTCGACCGCGAAAGGGCCTGGCGCGAGAGTCCCGACGACGGGGAGAGCGACGAGTACGAGCAGATCTACGTAGCTGCCTTCCTGCTATTCCTGATCGGTGATCCCGCAGACTCGTGCCGCCTGTACGGCGCGAAGTTCCGCACTGGTGACATGGATCTGGGTTCCGGCTTCGACGCCCAGGCCATCTTCGGAGCGGGTCGACACGAAACGCTGCGGTGGCTCTGGGAGAACGGATACACCGACGAGTACGCGCATCTGTCCGAGTGGTTGGTGCACGCGGAGGACCCGAAGATCGAAGACTGGGCGAGGCACGTACGCGACTACTTCTACTCACCACAGGGCGTTCTGCTGCTGGATGAGCTCTGATCCGGACTCCTCGGCATGCCACAGCCGCTCATACCGGGCGGCCGACGCACACTCCTTCTGCCGCAGATCGAGCCGGCACCGGTGTTTTCACGCCATCAGGGAGGCTTCCAGATCGCGACGGGTAAGGGCGGCGTGGAGCTGTAGCGCCTCGGCTGCCAGGTTCTCGCGACCGCCTTGTTCACGGTCGATGGCGCAGACCACGGTGTCCACCTGGGCGCCGATGGCGCGGAGCTGTCCGCACGACGCCAGGAGGGCGCCTCCGGTGGTCACGACGTCCTCGATCAGAACGACCCGCCGCCCGTTCACGGGACCGCCTTCGGCGACCTTGCTGGTGCCGTACTCCTTGGCGTGCTTCCGCACGAAGACCGTGGGCAGCCCGGTCAGTTGCGACATCACGGTGGCCAGGGGGATGCCGCCCATCTCCATCCCCGCCAGCACGTCGCACTCCGGCAGCAGCGCCACCATCGCTTCGGCGACCTCGCGCAACAGATCCGGTTCTCCCTCGAACAGGTACTTGTCGAAGTACTCCTCGCTGATTTGCCCGGAGCGCAGACGGAACCGTCCGGTCAGATGGCAGGTGTCGTAGACGCGACGCGCAAGCGGGTAGGTCACCCGCCCAGCCTCGCATCCCGGTCTGAATCGGGAACACCGAGCCCGCGTCAGCATCGTGGTGTCCCGAGCGGAGCCTGCGGTGATGCTTCTGCGGGACAACGCCTCACTATCCCTTGCCGACCTGACGGCGGCATCCATCCTGACGATCCATGCCGGGTTGCCTCGATCCCCAACCCCGACTGCACACCTCTGCCGCCCTCCTTCGTCCGCCAAATCGGCGGGGTGTTGCACGCCTTGTCACAGCGGGGCGCGGCACACCCTGAGCACGCTCTCCCGGAATGCCGCACCGGCTTCGGCCTGTGTCATCCGGCCAGCGGTGACCTCCCGACCTGCGGCGTGGCCGAGGCCGATGATCGCGGCGACGTACCAGGTCGTCGGCATCGCCCGGTCGAACTCGCGGCAGCGGCGCTCTCGCTCGAACAGCCGCAGCAGTCCGCCGACGACCGGCTCGTGGCGCTCCCGTTCGTCGCCGTCCCCCGATGCGGCAATCGCCGGAGTGAGCAGCACCGGGTAACGCTCCAACAGTGCCCAACTGGCGTCGACCCACCGTCCCAGGGCGTCAAGGGCGCTGCCCCGGTCGAGGTCGACGCCGCCGAGTTCCCGCGCGACCTCTGCTGTGACGTGCTGCGTCACAGCCTCCAGCAGCGCGCTGCGCGATGGGTAGTGCGCGTAGATCGTCTGGCGGGAGACCCCGGCCGCCCTTGCGATCTCCTCCATCGACGCGTCTGGTTGCCGCCCCAGCAACGCGACCGAGGCGTCCAAGACTGCGGCCATGCTGCGCCTCGCGTCGGCCCGCTGCCGTCGTTGCCGCGACTCCCCTAGCTCAGACACGTTTGTCAAGCCTACCGGGTGGCGCTAAATTTGACGGTACTGTCAGAGCTACGTTGATGCACCTGGAGGCGAACACATGGATGCCAATGTCACCGCCTATCTCATGCACTACCCGCAGGAGGTCACCTTCGGGGAGGACGCGGCAACGGTGTTCGACCGATACCACACGCCCGACTTCGTCATGTGCAATGACGGCATCCATCTCGATCGGGAGAGGCTCCTGGCGCACGTCCGACCGGCCCGCAAGCGCGCCACAAGCGTCCGCGTCGAGGTCCATGAGACGGTGAACTCGGCTGAACGGGTGGCCGCGCGATACACCCTGACCGCAGACATGGCCACCGGGAAGACAATCGCGACGGAGATCTACATGTTCGGGCAGCTCTCGGCGGACGGGCGACTTCGGCGGATCGACCAGGTCACCCGCGACGTGTCACCCGGACGCTGACCCGGGCCCGACCCAGGTCAGCGACCGCCCAACCCAGCACACGGATCACCGCACTGCTCGCCGACACCTGCTGACTGTCGTACCTGCAACCCGCAGGGCGTCCTGATTGCCGGGAAGCGCTCGGCACCGAGAGTGTCATCGGCGGGTTGTCGATACCGCACCCCAGTCGGCAGCCACCGAAGGAGCCCAGGGCTTCAATCCGCGCGGCCGACCCGGCAGCGGTAGGTCCGTACCCGGTCACCGTCGGGTGTGGACCAGTGGGTCCGAGCCTCCCAACCCAACCGTTCGTAGAATCCGGTAGCCCCCAGGGGCCCGGTCGACGTTTGCGCTTCGACCCACCTCGCGCCCGTTTCCTGCACAAGCTCGACGAAACGATCAACCAGCATCATCCCGATGCCGCTCTTGCGCCATTCCGGCTGCACCGCCAGCGCAGTCATGACCGCCACCTGTGGAGCCGCAACCGACCCAGCGCGCGCCGGTCTCACCACAGTCGCCCGGTGTCCCAGCACCCGGCGGATCCACGGCCGGGCCCGCGTTCGTAGGACGCGGAGGGCAACATGGGGCCGGACCGCAAGCGCGGCCAACCCGGCGAGGGCCAGGGGCACCAGTACGCGCCTGTCCTTCGTCAACTCGGTCGTGTAGGCGGCGTGGTCTCTGGCACCGAGCACAAACCCGACGACCTCATCCTGGGGGGCAGCGGTGTCGACGGCGACGACACCCACGCCGTGTGGTGAGTTCAGATAAGTGCGCTGCCATCGGCGGATGAAGCGGGCTCCAAGCGACGGGAACAGCCCGATCGGAAGCAACTGGACGTGAGCCCGGGACATCGCCGGCAGATCCCGAGACCCCGCCTGGCGGAGCGCAAGCCGACCTTCGACGGCAGGGACCAGATCGGGGGCCTGCGGCGCGACGACGCTCCCGCGGAGTTCGTCGATCATGCCGTAAGGAATGTGCATGACATCGACTCCCTTGGTCAGGGCCAGGCGGCTCTGCCCGAGCGCCTGACCTTGCTGCTCACGAGCGGCCCGAGGGCGTCGCGTTTCTCGGCGCGTGGCCGGGTCCGCCGGGCCATCGTCTGGCCCAACCGATCGACCAGCCCTCGCCGACGTCTACCCGTCTGCGGCGGCCGGACACCGGGGGACCGGGAACAGTGAGCCCTGAAAGGGCGTAACGGCCAACGGCGGCGGCAAGCCGGGAAAGGCAGCCGACACGGCCCGTGCCCCTCTCCGGTGGTCATAGCCCGTCGGGGCCTGCCGGTGAGGCGTGGGGTCATTCTCGCCGTGAGCGCGTGGCCTTGTGCGATGTCGTAGATGTCGGCCCGTACGCGCGCGATGGCCGTGCCCGCCTCAGACCGTCCCTGGTGTCCGGCGAACACCCGGATGACGGAGCATCCGACGTTCCGCTCTATCCACGTCTAGGTGGTGCGACGAAGCCGATATGTGTTGGCGCTGCTGCTGGCAGCATCGCCGAGGTGCGCCGCCGCCTGTCAGGCGGGCCGCAACGCTCGGAAGAGTTGAACGACTCCGGTGATGTTGTCCTGGCCATGTCCTCGGTCGATCGCCTGCTGGTAGGTGTCGGCGGCCGTGTGGGTCAGGACGACGGTGACGTGACGGGAGGCAGCGTCTGCGGCGGCGTATCGCAGATCCTTGGCGACCAGATCGATGGGGAAGGACGCCGGGAACGTGTGGCCGAGCATGGCGGTGGCGGCGGTGGCGGCGGCCGGGCTTGCCACCGGAGTGGCGGCGAGGACTTCGACCGCACGGGCGGTGTCCAGGTCGGTGCCGTGCAGGGCGCCGAGCTGCTCGGCGACGGCGGCGACCTGGACGGCAAACAGAGAATTGAGGAGCAGCTTCATCCGTACGCCGGTCCCGGTCGGTCCCATCTGGTGCACGGCGCCGCCGATCTGTCGCAGCACCGGCTCCACCCGGTGCGCCACCGCCGGTCGGCCGCCGACGAGGAAGATGAGTGTACCGGCGTCCGCTTGGGGGCGCGAGCCAAGGACCGGGGCGTCGAGAAAATCCACCCCGCGCCGGCTGCACCGGGCAGCGAGTTCGGCGGAGAACGCCGGGGTCACAGTGGAACAATCGACGGCGACCGTCCCAGGTGCCATCGTGGTCAGCGCGCCGCTCTCCGGCGCCAGCCACACCTCGCGGCCGGCGTCGTCGTCGCGCAGCATGCTGAGCACGAGGTCACACCGCTCGGCGGCGGCCGCCGGCGTCGTCGCCGCAGCGGCACCCACCTCGATCAGGGGCCGCGTCGCCTCGGCCGTGCGGTTCCATACGGTGATGTCGTGCTCGCCCGTGGCGAGCAGTCGGCGGGCCATCCGCGAGCCCATCGCGCCGAGTCCCAACACAGTGATCTTCATAATTTTCCTTTGTCGGTGGGTGGCGGTGCGACGGTCAGGAGCCCATCGCGGCGAACGCGGCGGTGAAGGCCCGCGGGTCGCGATTCCACAGTTCGCCCATGTGCGCGGAACTCGGGTCGGGGTAGATGTCCTCGTCTCCGGCCGCAATGCCGTCGCAGATCGCGGCGGCCACGGAGCGAGGCGCTGCTTTGGGCGCGTCCACACCGGCGAGCATGTCGGTGTCGATGCCGCCGGGGTAGACGCCGTGCACACCGATCCCGGCTCGGGTCAGCGCCGGCCGCAGGGCGAGGGTCAGGGAATGTGCCGCGGCCTTGGATGCCGAGTAGCCCGCCATCGGGGGTGCCGGCGCGTAGGCGAGCAGGCTGAGCACGTTGACCAGCGTGCCCTTGTTCTGTATGAGGATCGGGGTGAACGCCCGGATCATGTCATAGAGGCCGGTGAAGTTGACGGCGAACTCCCGGGCCAGCCCGTCCGGGTCAGCGTCCGGGGCGGGGGCGAACGCGGCTGCGCCAGCGTTGTTGATCAGCAGGTCGATGTCGGTGGCGACGGTGGCGAGCTGCGCGATGGCGGCCCGGTCGGTGACGTCGAGGGCGACGGGCGTGATCCGCTCATCGGGGCGGACCATGCCCGGGTCGCGGGCACCGGCGTAGACACGCTCGGCGCCGCGCTCCAGCAGGGCATCGATGAGGGCGCGGCCCAGGCCCCGGTTGGCTCCGGTGACGAGGGCGGTGCTTCCGGTGATCTCCATGCCGACCACCCTGCCGCTCGCCGATGAGGACATGAATGCCTGCGCTACTCATTTGTTTGCCCGTCCGTCTCATCCGGTCCGCTGCTGTCCCTGCTACGGCCCTACGCTGTGCGGGTGGATGTTCTGGGGGACGTACTGGCGCTGGCCCGGGTCGACGCGAGCCTCATGGCAACCTTCGACGCGCGAGCACCCTGGGCCATCGAGCTGCCGGCCCGCCACGGAGCCGCATTCCACGCCGTAGTCACCGGCACCTGCTGGTTCACCACCGACGCCGCGCCGCCTCGCCTGCTGTCCCCGGGCGACCTCGTGCTGCTGCCCGCCGGGACCCGCCACCAACTGGCCACCGATCCGGGCCTGCCGACCCGCCGCTTCGACGAGGACCTCAAGCGCAGCCTCATCCGTCCCGACGGGGAACTGGTCCTCGACGGGCCGGGGGCGCGGACCCGGATCCTGTGCGCCGGCTACCAGTACGCGACCGACATCGCCCATCCCGTGCTGGGGCTGCTGCCGCCGGTGCTGCACGTGGCCACCGCCCAGCCGGACAGCGGACCCTGGCTGCGCTCGGTGCTGGACCTGCTGGCCCACGAGACCCGCAGCCACACCGCCACCGGCTCCGGCACCGCCGCGCTACGCCTACTCGACCTGCTGCTGATCCACGTCGTCCGAGCCTGGCTCGATACCGAAGGTGACACCATGGCCCCCTCGTGGCTACGCGGCCTGCGCGACCCGGTCACCGCACGTGCCCTCGCCGTGCTACACGAGCGCCCCGGCCACGACTGGACTCTGGACACCCTCGCCACAATTGTCAACGTCTCCCGCGCCACCCTCGCCCGACGATTCACCCACCACGTCGGCGAACCCCCGCTGACCTACCTCACCCGTTGGCGCCTCGACGTAGCCGCACGCAAGCTCCGCGACACCACCCGGCCTGTCGCCGCCATCGCCCATGAGGTCGGCTACACCTCCGAATTCGCCTTCAACCGCGCCTTCACCCGCACCCACGGCCAACCACCCGGCCGTTACCGCCGACACGCCGCCACCGGGTAACCACACCAGACGACACGGCCGACCGCCGGGCCACCGCCGTATCCCCTTGTCCCCCGCTGTCTCTCCGTGCGGCGGCCCGGTGTCGCATCAGCCCTCACGCAGAGCGACACGCAGCCGGGTGGCGAACCGCTCAGGGTCCTCGACGAAGCCGATGTGGCCGCCGGGGAACATGGTCGGGGCGATACCCAACGCCGCGGCGAGGGCCCTTGAGGTGCGGTCGCAGAGCTGGCCGCTGGAGTCCTCGCCGATGCCGACGACGATCCGGGGCGGCGCGGAGCGCAGGACCGCTACGTCCGGCTGCCAGCGGGTGGTCGCACGGAGCATGTGGGCGAATTGGAAGTGTTCGTCCGCGGCCGTCTGCGCGTCCCGCTCGCCGAACATTGCCTCGAACACCTCGTCCGGCAGTTGGATGTTCGCCGTAGCCAGGAACTTCGTCCAGGCACCCCGCACATCGCCGGAGAGGTACGTGGCGATCATGTCCTCGGTCTGCTCGCGCAGTTCCTGGCGGTCGTCCAGCAACTCGTCCAGCGGCGGCTCGTGGGCGATCACCGTATGAACCTGCTCGGGGTGGGTCTGGGCGAGGGCGAGTGCGCTGACCGCGCCGCCGCTGGACCCGAGCACGGCGGCCGGGCCGCGGCCGAGATGGGACAGGAGCCGGGACAGGTCATCGGCGCGCATCTCGGGGGTGGAGTCCCGGTCGCGGTCGTCGACGGGGCTGCGGTTGATGCCGCGGGGGTCGGTGGTGAGCACGGTGTGGTCGGTGGCGAGCAGGTCCGCCAGGGGCGCGAACGACTTGGCGTCCATCGGGGCGCCGACGAGCACCACGAGTGGCCCCTGGCCGCGGACCTCGTGGTACAGCCGCGCGCCGGGTACCTCCAGCGTCGCGGCGGTGACGGGAACGGTCGATGCGGCGTTCATCGTGATCCTCCTGGGAACAGGACTGTGTTGCTCCTTCGGAAGTAGGTGACTCGCGTCGTGGGGCAGAATCGTCGCTCGTGAGCGATCTTTTTCTCAGGCCTACGCCGGATGCGACGACCGCGGACGGTGCCGACGCCGACCTGGCCCGTGCACGCGACGGCGACAACGCCGCGTTCACGCGCCTGGTCGAGTCGCTGCGTCGGGAACTGCACGCCCACTGTTACCGCATGCTCGGCTCCACCCACGACGCCGACGACGCGCTGCAGGAAGCGCTGCTTCGTGCGTGGCGAGGACTCGCCCGGTTCGAGGGGCGCGGCTCGTTGCGTTCGTGGCTCTACACGGTGGCCACCCGCACCTGCCTGGATCTCATGGAAACCCGGCAGCGGAGAGCCGTGCCTGTCGATCTTGGCCCGTCCAGCCAACACACCGTGCTCGACGCGGCCCCCCGCACCGACGTCGCCTGGCTCGGGCCATACCCGGACGCGGGTCTCGACGGCGGCCGGGCGAGCCCGCACGCCCGGTACGAACAGCGCGAAGCCGTCGAACTCGCGATGGTGGCCGCCCTCCAGCACCTACCGGGCAACCAGCGGGCTGCGCTGCTGCTCTTCGACGTTCTGGGCTTCACCGCCGCCGAGATCGCCACCATGATGAACACGTCGACGACATCGGTGAACTCCGCGCTGGCGCGCGCCCGCAAGGTCATCGCGCAACGGACTCCCTCCCGCTCGCAACAGCAGACACTGCGCAAGATCGACGACGGCCGCCTACGAGAGATCGTCGTCGCGTTCTCCGCCGCGCTCGAAAACGGTGACGCCGACGGCCTCGTCACCTTGCTGACCAGAGACGTGACCTGGTCGATGCCGCCGCTGCCCCACTGGTACCAGGGCGTCGATGCGGTAATGGACTTCGCGGTGCGGGTCCCTTTGACCGGATGCGGCTCCTGGCGGCACCTGCCGACCAGCGCCAACGGCCAGCCCACCGTCGGCTGCTATCTGTGGAACGCCGACGCCGGCAGGTACCTTGCCTGGTCGATCAACGTCCTGACCCTGGACGGCGAGAAGATCGCTGCAATTACCTCATTCATCGGTTCGGCGCACTTCGCGCACTTCCGGCTACCGGACACCCTTGCCTGATCACGGCACACCGTCTCGGGCTGCCGTAGCCACCCCCGGTGTGTTACCTGAGCGAATCGATCGCTCTCGGCGTGGCTGGACGGCCGCACCCGCCGGACCAGATGTCTCTTCAATGACCGGTGGGGCGCGCGACGCGGCACGCCCCACCGGCTACAGCAGCGGTGCGGTCCTGCTGATGTCGGGGTCGGGCCCTTCGACTACCAGGTGAGCAGGGCGGATCGGATCTCGGCGCGGAACAGTTCGGCGTTGATCGTCCCCACGGCGTTGTCCAGCGACACCGTCGAGCAGGTGTTGCAGACGTACTGATTGTCCACGAACGTGCCGTACACGAAGACCCGCTCGCCCACGACGCCGCCCGACTTGACCGGTAGGGCCATCCTGCCCGCGTTGGTGCGGACGTAGACCCAGCCGTTCGAGCAACCGACCTGGGAGCACGGCACGTTGTAGCTGCCGCCCTTGAAGTGGTTGCGCATGAGGGCGATGAACTGGGCGGCCACGGCGCCCTTGCCCTGCGCGTTGGCCTCGGCCGTCACGATCGCCGCCAGCGGGCTGCCGCCACCCACGCCGGTGTTCATCGGCTGGTAGAACTCGGTGCGGAACTGCCCTGCGCCGAGCAGGGTGCCGTCCTCCACCCCCTCGTAGAGCCGGCCCATGTCGACGAGCGTGGTGAAGTTGCGCTTCCCGCCGAGGTACGCGCAGCCGGCCTGGTCCTGATTGATGGTGGTCGAGGTCATCCCGGCCGCGTTCGCCGCGCCCTGGACCGCTCCCAACCCGTACCTCAGGACGATGCCTCTGGTCGTGCGGTTGTCGGAGATGGACATCATGTTGTCCTTTCCGAAGTCCAGGGTGCTGGTGACCCGGTTGGCCAGCACCTCGTCCGCCGGGATCGGACAGGCGTCCTTCGTGTTCGCGTTGAACGGGCTGTTCGGGTAGTTGTAGTAGGTGAACGACGAGTTGAGCGATTCGCCGTTGCGTACGCTGCGCATGGCGGTCAGGTTGTGCACCGCCTTGATGGAGCTGGCCGGCTCGTACTGCAAGGTGGTTCGCAGGCCGGTGCTCTGGCTGCCGCCCACCCGCTTGAGGTAGAAGCCGAAGTCGGCGGTTGGCAGCCCATCGGCGTCGGTGTACGCGGGCGCGATGAGATCGGTAAGCCGCCGGGTCTCCGCGCTGACGTTGTCGATCATGACAGCGTCGTACCGGCGTGCGCCGCCGACCAGGTACGTGTCCACGTCGAACACTCGCGCCCCGTGCTGCGCCGCGACGTCGAGCGCCTGGCTCAGCGAGGTGAGGCCGAAATGCACCCAGGACGCCTTGGCGTCGCTGCCCGAGTTGTGCACCTGGATGACGTTGTACGTTCCGTCGGCCTGACGTTCCAGGTTGGTGATCCGTCCGCCGAAATCGTCCATCTTCTGCCGCACCGAGGCAGCGCTCTGGTTGAGCCACCACTGCCAGGACTTGGCGTCGGTCCCGGTGTTGGCGACGTAGATGGCGGAGTACACCTTGTTGCCCCCGACAGTGTGCGTCTCCAGATCGGTCAGACGCTTGACCGGGTCACCGACGTTGGGCTTGTTCGCCGCCAGGAAGTCACCGACCGCCGCGGAGGTGACGCCACTCGACCACCACCAGGCGCGCGCGGCGGAGCCGGTGTTGGAGACCATCACCACGGCGTACCGGACCTGGCCGTTGATCACGTACGGATCGATGTCGATCAGCCGAGCGGTGTGCTGGTTGATCTTCTGGCCCACCTCGGCGAAGGTGAGGCTGGGGTACCACCACCAGCCGGGCACCGCGTACGCGCCCGAGTCACGGACCATGACGACGGTGTAGGTGCCGGCGGCGGCGTCGTACACCTCGATATCGGTCAACCGGGCGTCGTGCTCGTCGAGCCGGTCCGTCACGTACTGCTCGGTGACGTTGGTGTAGGACCACCATCCGGTGGCGACGGACACCGACTTGTCGTCGGTGAGAGCGTTGGCATCGGCCCGCGCCGGCCGCTGGTCGATCCAGACGGCGAAGACGGTGGCGAGGACGAGCGCCAACAGCAGGGCGCCGAGCCGCTGAGGGCTGATGAGAACCGTCGAGTTGGTGCGGCTGACGCGCAGCAGGCGATCGGTGTCTGTCATGGGGCCTCCCCTTCGGTCGCGCGGTGCCGTCGCCGGACCTCGCGGTGTCACATGCCGGAAGTTCACGTCGTGTTCCTTCCTCGATCTGATGGGCGGGACGATCCCGCCCACGGACGGTGGCACGCGTTCCAGCCGAGCGCGGGGCATCCTGGACGCCACTGGACGCCACTGGACACGGGCAGACGAGACCGAACCGGGGTAGACACCGGTGCCGGTCGGCACCGTCGAAACCGATCTGCCGGCTACCGGCCACCACCCTCGACCCGGATGCCGGGCCCGCGCCGACCGTCCACCACCGTGGACGGACGCGCCGCAAGCAAGCGCCTTCCCGAAGTCTGGGTGCATTGACGGATATCGGTCGATCTGCTCTCGGTGATCAACCGGGTTGATTACGCTCCCGGATACCAGCGCCCACCGCCGGGCGGCCAGCACGCGGAGGCCGCATGTCCGTACGTCCCGACGCCCGACCGGCGATCGACCGTATGTCTGAGGGATCCCGTTCCGCACTCGCCATCGTGCGCGAGGCCGCCGAGGTGCGGACGGTGCACGATCTGGCCGGGCTGCTGCGCCAGCTGCGGCGCCGACATGCCCGGCAGCAGGGCGACACCCCCTTGACGTACCGGCAGTTGGCGGCGAAGACCGGCTGGTCGCGCGGCGTCATCGGGGAGTACTTCGCGGGAAACGTGCTGCCCTCCACCGAGCGCTTCGACATCCTGACCGGTCTGCTCGGCGCCACTGGCGCCGAGCAGGGAGCGCTGGCCACCGCGCGTGACCGGGTCGAGGAAGGTCGGCGGCCGCCGAATCCGGCCGACCGGCAGGAGGAAACCGAAGTCCCGGTGGCCCAGGCGAGCACTCCGGCAGCAGGTGCCGTGCGGAGATCGACCGTCGTCCCGCACCAGCTACCACCGGCCCTGGCCAGCTTCGTCGGCCGTACCGCGCAACTCGCCCAACTCGACGCCGCCGGCGGTGTCGGCAACGGGTCTGCCGTCCCGGACGCAGGTGGCGCCGGTGAACCCGCCGCGACGAGCGTCGTGCTCTCCGGCACCGCAGGGGTCGGTAAGACGACCCTTGCGGTGTACTGGGCGCACCGGGTCGCCGAGCGGTACCCGGACGGACAGCTCTACGTCAACCTCCGGGGATTCGATCCCGCCGGCCCGATGACGACGCCCGCCGAGGCGGTCCGGGGGTTCCTTGAGGCCCTCGACGTGCCACCCGAGCGCATCCCCGCCCAACTGTCCGCACAGGTGGGGCTGTACCGAAGCCTTCTCGCCGGCCGGCGGATGCTGGTGGTGCTGGACAACGCCCACGACGCCGACCAGGTGCGCCCCCTGCTGCCCGGCAGCCCGGGCTGCCTGGCGTTGGTGACCAGCCGCAACCGTCTCAGCGGTCTGGTTGCCGCCGAGGGAACCCGACCGATAACCGTTGACCTGCTCACCGTCGAGGAGTCACGCCAGCTGCTGGCCCGGCGCCTCGGTGTCGACCGGTTGACGGTCGAACCACGGGCCGTCGACGACATGATCGAGCGGTGCGCGCGGTTGCCGCTCGCGCTGGCCGTGGTCGCCGCCCGAGGACTGGCACACCCGGGGTTTCCCCTGGCCACCCTCGCCGCCGAACTGCGGCAGACGCAGTGCCTACGCGACGCGTTCGACGCCTGCGACGTCGTCACCGACGTGCAGGCGGTCTTCTCCTGGTCGTACCAGAGCCTCACCCCGCCCGCCGCGCGACTGTTCCGGCTCCTCGGTTGTCACTGCGGTCCCGAAATCGGGATACCCGCCGCCGCCAGCCTGGCTGGGCTGCCCCGCGATCAGGTGCACCGGCTGCTGACGGAACTGGCCAACGCCCACCTCGTCACCGAACACGCGCCGGGCAGGTTCGGCACCCACGACCTGTTACGTGAGTACGCAGCCGAGCTCATCGAGAACACCGAGACACCCGAGACCCACCGCGCGGCGATCCAACGCGGCCTCGACCACTACCTGCACTCGGCACACAACGCCGCGCTGCGGTTGCAGCCCAGCTGGGATCCGATCCCCTTGGCCGCTACCCCACCCGGGGTGGTGCCCGAGGCGATCAGCGACCACCGCCACGCGCTGGCCTGGTTCACCGCCGAGCATCGCGTCCTCCTCGCGGCAGTCGCCCAGGCAGCGCGGATCGGGTTCGAGGGGCACGCGTGGCGGCTGGCCCGCACCCTGGTCGACTTCCTGCAACGCCGGGGCCACTGGTTCGACCTGGTCGACGTGCAGCAGACCGCCTTGGCCGCGGCTCGGCGATCGAACGACCCGTCCGGGCACGCCAGCGCCCACCGCGACCTCGCCCGGGTGCTGGCCCGCACAGGCGAGCAGGAAAGGGCGGAGAGTCACTACCGCGCAGCGCTGAAGCTCTTCGGTGAACTCGACGACCACGCCGGGCAGGCGCGTACCCATCGGGCGTTCTGCGCAATGCTGGACCGGCTCGGTCGGCACACCGAGGTCCTGTACCACGCGCAACGCGCCGCGGATCTGTATCGGATCGTCGGCCACCTGTCCGGGGAGGCCAGCGCGCAGAACGGGATCGGTTGGGCGTACGCGCAACTCGGCCAGTACGGGCCGGCGCTCGAACACTGCCGGCGGGCATTGGTGCTGCTGCGCCAGACCGACGACCGGCACGGCGAGGCGAACACCTGGGACAGCCTCGGCTTCATCCACGACCGTCTCGGTCGCCACCGTCGAGCGGTCCGGTGTTACCACCGGGCGCTGCGCCTGTTCGTGCAGATCGGTGACCGGTACGACGAAGCGGAGAGCCTGATCCGGCTCGGTGCCAGCCGACGCTCGTCGGGCGACCGGGCGGGTGCCGTGCAGACCTGGCAGCGGGCCCTGCGCATCCTTGACGAGCTCGGTCACCCCGACGCGGAGTGCGTCCGCGAGCAGATCGTCCGCATCACCCGGGGCGGGCGACACGAACGCGCGACGAGCAGAAGAGCGCGTCCGATCAGTCGACGCTCAAGGCGACGCAGGCTGCGGGACCACCGACCGGCAAGCGTGCCGCGGCGTCCGGTGGACACTGCTTCGACTCGCGGCGGGGTTACATGAACCTGCTGGGCCTGAGGTCGGTCAGGTTCAGGGCCGCTGTCGGTAGCCTGGTCGCTGGAGGGCTCGATGGGTTTCTACGAGATGGTGCGCAGTCGGTGGGCTGCGGGACGGCTCGTGTGCGTCGGGCTCGATCCCGATCCAGTTCGGCTGCCGTCGGTCATCCGGGGCAGTGACGCGCGTCGCACCGCTGACTTCTGTCGTGAGATCGTTGACGCTACCCACGACTACGCTGCCGCGTTCAAACTGAACAGCGCATTCTTCGAAGCGCTCGGTGCCGACGGGATCGTGGCCATGGAGCGGGTGATCGCCTACATCAAGGATCGGCACCCGAGTGTCCTCGTCATCGTGGACGCGAAACGCGGCGATATCGCAAACACCAACGAGTATTACGCGACCGCGGTGTTCGACACATGGGGCGCCGACGTCGTGACAGTTCACCCGTACTTCGGTGGAGCCTCGCTCAAACCATTCCTCCGCCGCTCGGAGAAGGGTGCCATCGTCATGGGCGCCAACTCCGATCCTGGGGCGACCGAGTTCCAGGACCTCGCTCTCGCGGACGGTTCGACGCTGTTCGAGCACGTCTGCCGAACGGTCGCGGAGAAGTGGAATGTCCACGCCAATTGTGCGGTCACCGCGGGTGCGAACGATCCTGCCAAGCTCGCTCGCATCCGCACTGCCGTCGGGGAGATGCCGATCCTCCTTCTCGGGATCGGTGCACAGGGCGGCGACATCGACGCGTGCCTGAGCGGCGGCACGGCTGGCGCGACGTTCGGTCTGATCGTCAACTCCTCCCGCGACATCCTGTACGCGTCAGCCGGAGATGACTTCGCCGACGCCGCCCACCGTGCAGCGAGCACGCTCAACGCCCGCCTCGCCTCAGCATCCACCACACGCCCCTAACTTGATTTGAACCTCTGCGGCGTGGGCGGGGTGTGCGCGCTCGTGCTGATGAGTGCGCCAAGCGGCCGGCGTTGGCATGATCGCTGCGTGACCCAACGCCGGACGGAGTCAGCGCGAGTGCTGCCGGGTGCCGAGGTGTTACTCGTGGGCCTGTTCTGCTCCGTTCTCGCGGCGGACGTTGGTGAGCGGGGGCAAGACCCGCGAAGTCGCCGATGCCTGTCGGGCGAGGCAGGTTCAGGTGGTGGTGTTCGCGAACCCGCTGGCTGAGCACCAGCGGGCCGTCCTCGGCGAGATGTTCGACTGCACCGTGATCAGCGGTGAGGACCTTTCCACACGCGGCGGATAGCACGCAGATCTACCGCCGACCGCGTGCCACGGGCGGTGACTGCTCCCGAGGCCACCCAGCGTCCGGACGTGGCCGATGTCAGTGCGTTGGGCCCACGGAGCCGAGTCAGCCGCGGGCGGTGGGCGCGGCAACGGTGGGGCTGTTGACCTCCCGTAGCCGGGAGAAGAACGCCGAAAGTAGGAGGACCGCGAAGATCAACAGGTTGTTGATCCACCGGGGGTCGTCGACATGCAGCGCTGCGGTGAACTGGTCCTTCTCCGCCGCGGTCAACACGGCGGTGGACCGCTCTGCCGCGGCGAAGTCCAGGCGGTCGGGGGCGAACACGAGGTAGGTCCAGATCCGGTGAACGAAGTAGAGCGCGGCCGCCGTGACGAAGAGGATCCGGCGGCTGCCGGGACGCCATCCGAGGACCAGCAGAACCGGGATGATGACGAGTTCGGTGGGGACGTTCGCCGCGATCGCGATGGGAATGCAGATGAGGACCGCCCATCCGGCTCCGATCAGCAGTGCGATCGGCAGTGGGAGGAACTCCATCAGGGACAAACCTTGCACCACGACCGTAAACGCCACGACGAGGGCGAACGACGCGATCCGATCAGCACGCTGCTTCATGCCCCGGGACGCTAGGAGGGACCGCCGGGTAAGGCATCTGCCGAACGGTCTACCGGCGGTTTAAAAGGGGTTTAGTCGAGCAGACCGGCCTCGCGGGCGTGGGCAACGGCCTGCAGACGGCTCGCCGCCTCGAGCTTGCGGAAGATGTGGTTGAGGTGCGCCTTCACCGTGCCGGGCGCGACGAAGAGCATCTTGGCGATCTCCGCGTTCGTGTGGCCGGCCGCCAGGTGGTGCAGCACCTCCAGTTCGCGCGAGCTGAGCGTCTCGGCGGGCTTGCGCTGCACGGCAACCGGCGGCGGACCCTGGGCGGCGACGAGTACGGACAGACCTGCTGGTGCCGCGTGGGCCCGAGACGGTGCCGCAGGAACCCAGCTGACGGCCAGCACCGCAATCGCCAGCACGAACGCGCCGAAAATCGGGATCACCCACCATTGTCCGCTGCCGCGCTCCACCATCGCGAACGATAGCCCAACGATGACGATCGCCCAGACGAAACAGCCGACCAGCACGGCGGCGATGGACAGGCGCCTGCGGATGGACGGTGATCGGAGCCAGGCGGTGACGCGCATCGGCAACTCCCCGAAGTCAGGAACCGCGTCGAGCCTAACCTGGGAAATCCTGCCTCTCGCCATGCTCCACCTTGGGGTTGCGGTGGCCGGTCACAGCTACCGATCTGCCACAGATCAGAACCTCAGGTCAGGCCCGGGGCTCCTTACGATGCGTCAAGAGCAGTTGTGCGCTCATGCCGCCGTCCGATCGCTCAGCGTCGGCCATCTCGGGCGCGTCCGTGGCAAGTGTCAGGTGCGCCCTGGTCAGTCGACCATTACGGCGAAGACCGACGACACCGGCACCGGCCCGGCACACCGGGAGTCGTTCGACCGGGCGCGGCTGTCGCCCATGACGAAGACGGAGTCGGCCGGCACGGTGACCGCGGCGAACCGGCGCGGCCCGCAGTAGTTCGGGTTCGGCGGCTCGTCGAGCGACGCGTCCTCACTCACATAGGGCTCGGCCAGTGGCTTACCGTCGACCGTCACCTTGCCTGAGGTATCGCAGCAGGCGATGGTTTCGCCGCCGACCGCGACGACGCGTTTGAGCAGCGGCGCCTTACGGTCACCCCAGAGACCGCCGGGGGAACGGAGCAGGACGACATCGCCGCGCCGTGCCTCATAGGTGCCGGTTACTGTCTGTGCGGTGACAACCTGGCCGGCCTTGACCGTCGGCTCCATGCTGACGCCGCCCTGGGTGAACTGTTCGGTGGCTCCCGTCCCGGTCGCGTCACCGTCGCCGCAGCCGGCAACAGCCATCACGAGAAGGAACACCAGCAGTCTGCGCATCCGACGGATCCTGCCAGAATCGACGGTGCCGTGCGGTCCGCCGGGCGCGGCGCTACTCGGTACTGCTGCCCCAGGGTCACATGCGCTGTCATGCCGCCGTCCGCTCGTGCCCGTGGTGGTGACGGCCATGCGGGGCTTCGGAGTGAGTGTCCGTTCGCCAACACGAGGAAAAGTCGGTCGGTGTGGCACGTCCTCGGAGTGTGGTTGGGACTCCGGCGATTGTCGATCAATCGACGGCTGCGGTCGGGGAGATCTTCTCGAAGAAGGCGCGTTCGGACAGTACGTGGTGGGGGCGTGGGACCCCGAGTTCCTGACGGACCTCCACGAACAGCCGGACCAGGTGGTCTTCGAGCTGATCCAGCGCCGACGGCTCGACCTCGTCCTCCCGCGGCGGCAGCCCTTCGAGCTGGCGCAGGAGTCCGTAGCCGTACCGCAATGCGTACCGGGCTTCCTCTTGCACCTGGAGCGAGGTCGTGCTCAACCTCAACCGCTCGAACTGAACCCGGGCCTCGTCGTGGGCTTCCCGCATCGTCGTACGGCGGCCCTCCGCATCGTAGCCTCGCCCCCAGAATGCCTGCCGCAGGCGGACGAGGGCCGCAGTGAAGTCGACGCACGCATTGCGCAGCCGCTCGCGCCGCTCGCGGATGTCGGCCTTTCTGGCCCGCCACAGGTCGGTGAGCAGAGTGCCGACGATACCCAAGGCAGTACCTGCCAACGCGAACAGCGCCTCTCTCACGAGGCCGATTATGACGATCGCGTCGGGCGAACGTGAGCCCGTCCTCTTCCAGCCGCAGAGCGTGCGCGTCGCCAGCCGGGAGCCATTCATGTCGCGCCGGCTGCCGTGCGGCCAGCTGGTGTCCGCAAGCCGGGTTGAAGAAATATGACGCAAGGTGTCAGGTTTTGGGTGGAGCATGGGTTCATCGGTCGGCGCCGGTGACAGGCACGGACCTCGGCACAGATAGATAGGGAAAGACAAGGACCTCCATGCGCGAAACCCCAGAAGATCTCGAAAAGCTCCAAGCCCTCCTTGACGCCTCCCTCGCCGGCTCCACCTCCCACCTCCGCTCGATCATCAACACCGCGCGCACACTGAACGCAGAGCAGCTCACCCAGGTCCTCACCGGCATGTGCACCCTCGCTCTGGCCAGCGTGACGGCGAAGGGTGAGCCGCGGATCAGCGGCGTGGACGGGCACTTCCTGCGAGGCAAGTGGTACTTCGGCACGGCGCCCGACGCCGCCAAGGCGCGCCACCTCGCGGCGCGGCCCGCCGTCAGCGCCGCACATATGCGCGGTGAGGACCTCGGCGTCTTCACGCACGGCAAGGTGGAGATCCTCAACCCCCGCAACGGCGACCACGCCGCGGACTGGCCGGACGTGCTCGCGTACTTGAAGGACTTCTACGGCGAAGACCTCTTCGACTGGGACAACGACGTGGTCTACTACCGGCTGCATCCGCACTGGATGACCGTCTATGCCCCAGACATCGCAAAGCTCACCGTGGCGTCCCAGCCCTGATCCACAGCACCGGCCAACCGATGCGCGTCCAAGACCCGCTTCGTCGGAGGTCTCGTTACCGCCTAGCCAAGGGCGAACCGTTCAAGCCAGAAACGGAATACAGCCGTGAGGAATGCATGCCCACTGGTGTGTTACGCACCTTGCCCGGTGATCGGCACCCGGATAGCTTCCGATAGGGAGATCTAATCGCAACGCAGCCGAAACCGCAGCGTGACGCCAGAGTAAAGGATGCCAGCTGATGATCATTCTGGGGTGCAACGGTTTTTCCCGCAGTGCGGAGATGTTTGCCGAACACTATGGCGCAGTTGGCACCGAGAAGCATTACCTGCTCGGGCACGACGCCGGCGCGGCGCTGCTCGTGGACGGCGAGCTGGTCGCCGCGGTTGAGGAGGAGCGCCTCAATCGGCAGAAGAAGACCTCAGACTTCCCGATCAACTCGATCCGCTGGGTCCTGGATCATGCGGGGATCGATTTCGGTGACGTCGACCTGATCGCGATCCCGTGGAACTTCGACGCCAAGGTCTTCGACAGCACGCTGGGCGAACTGGCATCGATCCCGATGCCGCCGATGGAGAAGCTGGTTCGTCTCAACCATATCGGCATGGTGTTCGCCACGGTGCTGGGACACGACGCGATCCTGGCCGACTTCGCCGCTCGTACCGGTTTCACCCCGGACCCTGCGAAGGTGGTATTCGTCCCGCACCACTTCGCCCACGCGATGACGGGGTACTACATGGCGGGGGTCAAGGACGCGGCATTCCTGATCAGCGACGGCCGGGCCGAGCTGCTGTCGTCGCTGACCGGGGAGATCCGGGACGGCCGGATCCGGGTCTTCGAGGACTCGTTCGTGACGGCAAATGACTCGCTGGGCAATCTCTACTCCTGCGTCACGCGGTTCTTGGGATTCGTGCCCAACAACGATGAATACAAGGTGATGGGCCTGGCCGGGTTCGGCGAGCCGCCGTCTCCCAACCCGTTCCTGGAGCACTTCGTCGAACTGCACGAGGGCGGGCGGTACACCATGGTCCTGCCCAACGACCTGGAGAACCCGCGGCAGTTCGAGCCCCTGATCGAGAAGCACTTCGGTCCAGCGGAGGCCACCATCGAGTACCAGTCCCGGGTCGCGGCGGCGGTCCAGGAGATGGTGACCGTGGTGACCCGGCACCAGGTGGCGGCGCTGGAGACCCGGACCGACCTGGATCACCTGCTGGTCGAGGGTGGGGTGGCGCTCAACTGCGTCAACAACACCGAGCTGCTGGAGGGCTCGCGGTTCTCCGACGTCTCGGTGAGCTTCGGCGCCAGTGACACCGGTGTGGCCATCGGCGCGACGGTGTTCGCGTGGGTCAACCACCCGGCCAACACCGCCGAGGTGAAGTACGCGCCGTCGGTCACCCCTTACCTCGGTCCGGAGTACGACGATGTCGAGGTCGAGCGGGCGCTCGGTGAGTTCGCCGACCGGGTGGAGTGGACCGCCCGGCTGACCGATGACGAGGTCGTCGACCAGGTGGCCCAGCTGCTCACCGGCAAGGTCGTGATCGGCTGGTTCGAGGGCCGGATCGAGCACGGGCCCCGGGCCCTCGGGCACCGCAGCATCCTGGCGAACCCGAACTTCCCCGACATCAAAGACATCATCAACAAGCGGGTCAAGCACCGGGAGCCGTTCCGGCCGTTCGCGCCGCTGGTGATGGAGCACGACGCGCCGAGAGTCTTCGAGATGGGCCGGAAGATCCGGTCGCCCTACATGACCTTCGTCTTCCCGGTCCGGCCGGAGTTCCGGGAGGTCATCCCAGGTGCTGTGCACGTCGACGGCACCTCCCGGGTGCAGACCGTCACCACCGAGCAGACCCCAAGGCTGGCGGCGCTGCTGCAGCGGTTCACCACGCTTACCGACGTGCCGTGCCTGATCAACACGTCCTTCAACGTGGCCGGCGAACCGATCGTGTGCAGCCCGACCGACGCGCTGAACTGCTTCCTGAGCACCGAGATCGACCACCTCGTGCTCGGCAACCGCCTGGTCGCCAAGCGTGTCGCGGGTGCCTGAGCGTCATGAGGCGCCCTCCGGTAACGGGACGTGGACCTGGCGGCAACGGTACGTCGACTTGAGGAGCTGTCCGTAGAGCTGCGGGCGTCGACGCAGTGGCGGGTGCACGTGTTCCCCACCGGAGCCACCGCCTGTCAGGGGGTGGCGAACTCCGGGCCGCCCCGGTCGGGGCGCAGCGTCGACCACAGACCGAAGGCGCTGAGCATGAAAAGGACCAGACCTCCGCCGGCTGGCAGCAGCAACCAGGGGTCCGGCTCCCAGGCCAAGGTGGCGCCCGGCCGCGCCACCTTGGCCCTGATCGCGCCGTTGGGCCGGTCGTAGCGCAAGGGGCGGATGTGTACCCGGTCGATGCGGACGCTGCCGTCGTCTGCGGTGAAGGGACCCGAACACGCCCAACCGTCCCGCTTACCGTCAGACTCGAAGTGGCAATCACTGACCGCGACGTGCCCTGGCACCCCGGCGACGAACGCGTAGCTTCGCTCGGCCCCCATCACCATGAGGACCACCCCGAAAACCAGCACAAAGCCGCCGTACGCGGCGGGTGGCAAACCCTGCACCGTGTGGCCTCTGACGCGGTTGCGGGCGAACCGACACATGTCGGCAGGGTACTGACATCGACCAACACCTGACCCGCCCATGTCGCGCAGTGTCGGCTACGCCTGAGAAGTTCAGCCGGCGTTGACCGGCAACCCCGGTCCTGCGGTACTTCCCATGAGCATGGCCTACTGCTGATCGGGCGATGCTGAGAGTCGTACTCCTGCCATGCCGGTCACTTCGCGCAGAGCGCGGCGTCGACGAGGGCGGCCCGGTCGGCGGCGAGGGAGCCGTCCGTGACCGACCCGTTGAGCGAGGTGACCACAAGCGTCGCCGCGCGACCGTCGTCGGTGGCGCCGTTGACGGTCGAGTAACCGGGGATGTCACCGCCGTGGCCCCATGCCACCCCGCCGCAACTCAACGGGGTGCGGAAGAGACCGAGCCCGTACCCCACTCCCGATCGCGGATGCAGCGCGACGGTGGTCCGCATCTCGGCCAGCTGCGCGGGTTTGAGCAGTTTGCCGGTCAGCAGGGCCCGCAGGAACGTGTTGAGGTCGGCCGGAGTCGAGACCAGTTGGCCGGCGGCCCATCCCCAGCTCGGGTCCATCCGGGTGAAGTCGAGCAGTTCGCCGGTGGCTTCGTCGAGCTGGTAACCCTTGGGATGCCGGCCGCGGATACCTTCCTCACCGACCCCGGGCGTGTAGGTGTCGCGCAGGCCGATCCGCTCGATGACCCGGGTGGTGACCAGCTCGTTGAACGGCCGGCCGGTGACCCGTTGGGCGATCAGGCCGGCCAGCAGGTAGTTGGTGTTGCTGTAGGCCCAGTCGCCGGCCGGCCGGCCTGCCCTGGCGTTGGCCATGTCGAGCAGGTCCCGCGGCTCGAAGTAGGTGTGCTGGTACCGCGGGATGTCGATCATTTCCGGGAACATCGTGTCGGTGTAGTCGGGCAGCCCGCTGGTGTGCTGCAACAGTTGGCGGACCGTGATCGCGTCGGCGTCCACACCAGGGCTGCGCATTAGACCCGGCAGGTACGTCTCGACCGACTCGTCGAGATCCAGTGTGCCTTCACCGACGAGCTGCAACACGACGACGGAGGCGAACATCTTGCTGGCGCTGCCGATGCGTACCCGGCCGTTCTTCGGCACCCTGGCGCCGGTGCGCAGATCGGCGAGCCCGGCCGAGTAGTGCTGGTTCCGGCCGCGACGGTCCCGGACGGCGGCCAGCGCCCCCGGGTGCCGATCGGTACCGACGAGCTTCTCGATGCGTTGCCCGATGGCGTCGGGACGGGTCTCGGCCCAGGCGGTGCCGGCCGGGCCGGCGGCCGTGAGACCGCCCGCCGCGATCACCGCGGTCGTCGCCATGGCGACGACCCGGCGACGCGACCGGGTGGGCCGGCGGAGTCGAGTGGGGTGAGTGGGCATGGCAGGCTGCTCCTTGGACTGGGTACGGATGGCGGCCGGACCGCCGCCCGGCCCGGGTGCGCCAGGCGTTCCGGCTAGGCCCGTGTCGAAGTCCTCGGTCGAGCCGAGGCGGTGTCCAGGCGGCGGTCCGGCGAGGCGGGTCGCCCCGTCGGTGGCGGGTCGGGCGAAGGGATCGGGTCAGTTGACCGGCGACGGCTACCTGCCGGCGCACAGGGCGGCGTCGAACGCGTCCAGGACCTGGAAGACGCCGTCGGGGACCGGGCTCGATCCGGCCGTCACCACGATGGTCACGGCGCGACCGTCGGCGGTGATGGCGGAACGGCTGGAGTATCCGTCGATGTCGCCGCCGTGCCCCCAGGCGCGACCGCCGCAGGAGAGGTCGTACCCGGTGGCGCCGAGGCCGTACTGCCACACCAGGTCCGGGAAAGCCTCGCCACCGGGGTGGAAGACCTTGCTGTCGCGCATCTCGGCCAGGGTCGCCGGCGAGATCAGCTTCCCGTACTGCAGCGCCACCAGGAACTTGTTGAGGTCGCTCGGGGTGGAGATCATCTGGCCGGCCGCCCAGGCGATGGAGGGGTCCACCTGAGTGGTGTCGACCCACTTCATCGTCTCCGGGTCAGGCAGGTAGCCCTTGGCGTACGGCCGGCGGATGGTCTTGTCACCGACACCCGGCCAGTACGTCTCGTGCAGCCCGACCGGCTTCAGGATCTTGTTGGTGATCACCTCGCTGATCGGGCGACCGGTGACCTTCTGCACCAGCAGACCGGCCACGATGTAGTTGGCGTTGCGGTACTGCACCTGCCCGCCGGGGGCCGGAGCGTGCGCCTCGCGGGCGAACGCCGAGTCGAGCATGTCGCGCGGCTCGTAGTACCTGTTGCCCCACACGGAGACGTCCGGCAGGTCGTACTCGGGCAGCCCGCTGGTCATGCTCAGCAGGTGCCGGACCGTGATGGTGTGTCCGTCGAAGCCCTTGCCGCGGACCAGCCCCGGCAGGTACATCTCGATCGGCTCGTCGAGCTGCACCTTGCCCTCGTCGACGAGCTGCAGGACGGCGACGGCGGTGAACATCTTGGTGTTGCTCGCCATCCGTACGTACCCGTCGGTGGGCACCTTCGCCCGGGTACGCGGGTCGTTGACGCCGGCGGTGTAGTTGGTGACGCGACCCTTGCTGTCCCGTACCGAGGCCAGCGCCCCGGGCGCGACGCCGGCCTTGACCAGCGCGTCCAGGCTACGTTGGACGGTGTCCTTCTTCGGGCGCTGGGCCTGCGCGGCGTCGGCGTACTGGATGCCGATGCCGGCGGACGCGACCAGCGCGACGAGCGCCAGTGCGGCGGCGGTGCGACGGCCGGCGCCGAACCGTTTACGCGGCGTCGCGGCGCCATCGTCGTTGTTGATCGCCTTACCGGACCTGTCCGTGTGTTGCGGTGACATGGAATCTCCTGGTGAGTGTTCGGATCGGGCGCCCTGTGCGCCGATCCACGGAGCCGACGACGATTCGTCGAAGCCTGCGGTGGACTGGCTGACGGTCACTCCTTGACGCCGATGCTGTTGACCGGCGGGATCCGCAGGAGTGCGCTGATGGGAGCGATGGTGGTGACCAGCGCGAGCAGCGTGGTACCGCCGATGATCGAGACCCAGCCGAGCGGCGGGACGTAGGGGATCAGCTGTCCGGTCATCATCCGGACCACCGAGACCAACGTGACGGCGGCGATGGCACCACCGATGAGCAGCGACGTGCCGAGCAGGCCGACCTGTTCGGCGTGCACCATCCGCTTGACCTGACGGGTCGTGACACCGACCAGGCGCAGTAGGGCCAGTTCACGGCCCCGGGTCAGCGCGGCCATGATCATGGTGTTGGCGGCAGCGAGGGCGGCGTAGCCGACCATGACGCCGATGACCAGCTTGTTCATCCAGGCGCTGAGCGCCAGGTCGGTGGCGAGCTGGGCGCCGACGGCCCCGGTGTCGACCAGGCCGCTGCCCGGGTACCGCTCGACCAGGCCGGCAAGCCCGGCGACGGCCTCGGCGTCGCCCGGTGCGGTGCGGATCAGAACCTCGTCGTCGAGGTTGGTCGGGGCGTGGCCGTCGACCGTCTCCCGGTTGAGGGTCACGTCCCCGAAGGCGAGCCCGCGTTCGTAGATGGCGACCAGCCGCAGCGTCACCGGGGTACCGTCGCCGAGCCAGATCTCGACCTGGTCGCCGAGTTCCGCCCCCTGGGTGGAAGCCTGCAGGTTCGACAGCGCCACGGTGTCGCCACGCAGGTCGGCGAGGCTGCCCTCGGTGACCGACAGGTCCATGGTCTGGTCGGCCCCGTCCGGGTCGATCGCCTGGGCACCGACAGGTTCGACGCCCCCCATCACCGGCACGATCACCGAGGTACGCCGGATCGGTGTGGCGGCGACGACGCCGGGCAGCTCGCGGGCGTCCGCTGCGGCGCTCGCCGGCAGCCCGACCGCCGACACCAGCGAGTGCTGGGCCAGCAGCCCGTCGCGGGTCTGGGCGACGGCCTCCCGGTCCAGGTTGTCCTGCAGGAACCAGATCGAGCCGCCGAAGCCGACCGACAGCACCAGCGCGGTCAGCACGGTCGCCATACCCTGCGCGTTCGCCCGCAGGTTGGCCGCCGCCAGGTATCCACTGTCGCCCCACACAGCGCGCAGCACCGGGCCGAGTACCTGTGCGGCGTACCGGTTGATCCACGGCGCGAGCAGTGCGGCGGCGAGGACGAAGACGAACAGCATGCCCAGCGCCGCGCCGAGTCCGGCCTGGCCACGGAGGGCGGTGGTGAACATGGTCAACGTGACGCCGCCGCCGAGTGCGATCAGACCGGCGAAGAGCCGGAGGAGACTGCTGCGGGCCGGCTCCACGGCGATCTCACCGAGCGCCTCGGTCGGCCGGATCCGCAGCGTGCGACGGGCCGCGATCAGCGCCGCCGAGACCGCCACCAGCACGGTCGCCACGCTGACCGCCACCGCGGTGAGCACCCCGCCGTCGAACGGGAAGCCGTGGGGGATGAAGCCGCGGTCCATGAGCTGTCGGTGCACCCAGTCGGTCGCCCACAGGCCGGCGGGGATGCCGATCGCCGCCGCGACGATGGCCAGCTGCGCGACCTCGGCGACGACCAGCAGCCGTACCTGTCCCGGGGTCGCCGCGACAGCGCGCAACAGGGCCAGGTCGCGGCGGCGGTGGCGGACCGCCAGGCCGATCGTTCCGGCGACGACGAACAGGACGAGCCCGGCGACGTAGCCACCGAGTACCGAACCGAGTTGGATCAGCATGTCGGCCGCCATGAGCGCCTCGGACTGTTCGACTCCGGCCCGTTCGGTGCCCGTGTAGACCGTCGCGCCGGAGTCGGCGGCCAGCCGGTCGACCTCGGCCGTCACGGCCGCCGAGTCCGCGCCGGCGGCCAGGACGATCCCGATCAGTCCGGCCCGGTCCGGGCTGCCACTGAGCGCCGCGGCGTGTTCGTCGGTGAAGAACAGCGCGGACGGGGTGTCACCGGCGGCGGTACGGTCCACGATGCCGCTGATCCGGTACTGGTTGACCGAGCCGGCGGCGAGGACCGTGATCTGGTCGCCGGGCCGCAGCTGGGCGCCGGCTGCCGAGGCGAGCCGGCCGTCGATGGCGACTTCCTCGGTGGTGTCCGGCTGGTTGCCGTCGACGATCCGGTACGGGGTGAGCGCGGCGCTGCTCCAACCGTGCGCGACCGCCCCCTGTGCGGAGTCGTCGATCGGCACGACCGCCTGGATCGAACGGTCGGCGGCGGCGACCGCCACGCCGGGCAGCTGCCCGATGCGTTCGGCGAGGGTGACCGGCACGCTTCCGCCGGTGGGCAGGTCCACGGTGACCGCGGACGTCTCCCCGAACTCGGTGGTCTCGATGGTCATGTCGCGATCCGCGACCAGGATGTCGGCGGCGCCGTACCGCTGGGGTGCGGGGGTGAACCGCATCCCGGACTCGACCATCACGCCCATCGACATGAGGATGATGACGCCGCAGGTGAGCGCGACGAGGGTGGCGACCGCGCTGCCGATGCGGTGGCGCAGCATCCGGAGGGCGAGCATCAGCATGGCTCAGCTCTCCTGGGTGACGAGCTGGCGGCGACCGAGCCACGCCAACTGCTCGGCGATCTGCTCCGCACCCGGCTGGGGCATGTCCCGCACGATCCGACCGTCGGCCAGGACCATCACCCGGTCGGCGTACGAGGCCGCCACCGGATCGTGGGTCACCATGATCACCGTCTGCTGCGCGTCGTCGACCACCGACCGCAGCAGGGCCAGCACGTCGGCGGCGGTCTGGGTGTCCAGCGCGCCGGTCGGCTCGTCACAGAAGATCACCTCGGGACGCATCGCGAGCGCCCGGGCGATCGCCACCCGCTGCTGCTGCCCGCCGGACAACTCGGCCGGGCGGTGGTGCAACCGGTCGCCGAGCCCGACCCGCTCGACCACCTGGCGCAGCCAGGCGGCGTCCGGGCGTACCCCGGACAGCCGCAGCGGCAGGTGGATGTTCTCCTCGACGGTCAGCGCGCCGATCAGGTTGAACGCCTGGAAGACGAAGCCGATCCGGCTGCGCCGCAGCTTGGTCAGCTTCGTCTCCGACAGCCGCGACAGATCCTGGCCGCCGATCCACACCTGCCCGGAGGAGGGCCGGTCCAGGCCGGCTGCGGTCTGCAGCAGGGTGCTCTTGCCGGAACCGGACGGCCCCATCACCGCCGTGAACGTGCCGCGGTGGAACTCCGCGTCGACGCCGGCGAGCGCGGTGACGGCCTGCGGTCCGGAACCATACGTACGGGCGAGCTGTATCACGCGGACCGCCGGGTCGGCGGGGCGTCCAACGCGGACGGACATCTGGACCAACCTCTCCATGTCGTCAGAGGACGATGACATGGAGAACGCTATGGTCAGATGGGTTGCCGGACGATCTAGCGTGCTGGCCAACCGGGGTACAGCAGGCTGTACCAATCGCGCGTCGCCGGCTTCACCAACTGCGGCGCTGGGCGTCCTCGAGGTAGCGCAGCACCGCCGTCACCCGCCGGTCGGCGCGGTCGTCCGGGGCGAGACCGAGCTTGGCGAAGATGCTGCGGATGTGCTTGTGCACGGCCCCGTCGGTGACGAACAGCCGTTGCGCGATCGCCCCGTTGCCGAGCCCTTCAGCCATCAGGGCAAGCACGTCGCGTTCCCGGGCGCTGAGCCGGCTCAGGGTGCTGTCGGGACGACTGCGGGCGAACAACTGGCCGACCACCTCCGGGTCGATCGCCGTACCGCCTTCGGCGACCCGGTGCAGTGCGGTGAGGAACTCCTCGACCCGGCCGACCCGCTCCTTCAGCAGGTAGCCGAGCCGGACCGCGCCGCCGGCGAGCAGGTCGGTGGCGAATGCCTGCTCGACGTACGCCGACAGGACCAGCACCGCGAGGTCGGGTCGACGACGCCGGGCCTCGACGGCGGCCACGATGCCCTCGTCGGTGTGGGTGGGCGGCATCCGGACGTCGACGATCGCGACGTCCGGCCGGAACTCGTCGACGGCGGCCAGGAAGGTCGTCGGTGAGTCGGTGGTGGCGACCACGTCGAGCCCCTCGGCCCGCAGCAACAGCGACAGACCTTCCCGCAGCAGGGCGTCGTCCTCGGCGATCACGATCCGCATGGCAGCTCCACGAGTAGGGTCGTCGGCCCACCGGGTGGGCTGGTCAGAGTGAACCGGCCGTCGTGGCCCTGCACCCGCCGCCGGATGCCGCCGATGCCCGAGCCGTGGCCCTCGTCGGCACCGCCCCGGCCGTCGTCGACGACCGACACGTACAGCCGGTCGATACTGCGCCGCACGGTGACCGCCGCCGAGGCGGCACCACTGTGCCGGGCGACGTTTGTCAACGCCTCCGCGACCACGAAATACGCCGTCGCCTCGACCGACGCGGCGCATCGGCCCGGGACGTCGACCTCCACCGTGCACGGCACCCCGCAGCCGGCGGCCAGTCCGTCGAGCGCGGCGGCGAGCCCACGGTCGTCGAGCACCGGGGGCAGAATCCCGCGTACGACGCTGCGCAGCTCCGCGAGGGCCAGTTCGGCCGAGTCGTGCGCGCGGTCCAGGATCTCCACCGCCCGCGCCGGATCCCGGAGCATCGCCCGCCGCGCGGCACCCAGCAGCACGGTGACCGCGACCAGCCGGTTCTGCGCCCCGTCGTGCAGGGACCGCTCGATGCGCCGCAGCTCGACGGCGTGCGCGTCCAGCGCAGCCGCCCGGGTGGCGGTCAGCTCGGCGATCCGCAGCGACATGTCGACGTCGCGCGGGGGTGCCAGCAACCGTCGCCCCGGCAGCGCCTGCAGCCCGGCCAGCGGCGGGTTGAGCGCCACGGTCGCGGCGAGCCAGCCGACCCCGATCAGCCCCACCAGCAGCGCGTCGGGGAGCCCGTCGATCCGCCAGTCGATGAAACCCGGGCCGCCCGCCTCCGGCGGCAGCACCCAGTAGTAGAGCGGGAAGAGCAGGTTCTGCACGGCGGAGATCGGCAGCGACAGCCCGAGCACACCCAGCCCGAACCCGACGGTGCCGTGGATGCCCACGAACGCGCACTCACGCCGAAACCACGGATCGCGCAGGACGTCGCGCAGGCTGGTGGGGACCGCCGGCGGCAGGGGCAGATCGCGGTCCCATCGCGACAGCCGGGCCCGCTCCCGGTTGGCGGCGAGCCGGACCGCCTTCGCCACCGACGGGACCATCGCCAGGCCGACGCCGACCACGCTGGCGAGCGCCACCAGGACCAGGAGCAGTACGGCCGCCAGCGCCAGGATCGACGTGCCGAGGCCGCCGACGAGGTGTTCGACGGCGTCGACAGACATTCGTAGGCGGCGACGCAGGTGTCGCCGCGCCGCCCGCCAGAGCTGCGGGCCCAGTCGTCCCACAGCGGCCGAAGCGCCAGCGGCGTCCCTGCGCGGCATCCCGTACCTCCCGGCAGAGACCATAGCGACGCAAGGTCGGCTCCGGCGTGCCGCGGCCCAGAAAGTACAGCCTGCTGTACCAGTCATGTGGGTGTGCCCTTGAGACTTGCAGCTGACGCATGGGTCAGGGTTTACGGTCGCGCTCCACCGACCGAGCAAGGAGCGTCACGTGCCTTCACTGCCTTCCACCCATCGTCAGGTTCAGTTGCTCACGACTCCGGACGGCCTGCCGCGCCCGGAAGACTTCACCCTCGTTGAGGTCCCGGTGCCACCCCGCTCGTCCGGCGAGGTTCTGGTCCGCAACCGTGCCTTCCTGGTCTCCGCGGCCCTGCTCCGGACCCTCATCGGCGCGGCCGCGGCGGGACTGCCCGGTCCGCGACCAGGCGATCCGCTGCCCGGCGCCGCGATCGGCGAGGTCGTCGCCGCCCCTGACTCCAGCGGCCTGCGTCCGGGCGAGTTGGTCGGGCACGACCTCGGCTGGCGCGAGTACGCGGTCGTCCCGGTCGATCAGTGCCGTCGGCTCGGAGACTCGCTACCGGATCCGCTGGCTCACCTGTCGCAGGGCTGGACCGCGTACGCGGCGCTGACCCGCACCGCCGCCGTTCGTGCCGGCGACACGGTGCTCATCACCGGCGCCGCCGGTGCCGTCGGTTCCCTCGCCGGCCAGATCGCCCGTCGTCTCGGCGCGGCCAGAGTCATCGGTACCACCGGCTCACCGGCGAAGGCCCGCCTCCTGACCACCGAACTCGGCTACGATGCGGTCGTCGTACGCGGAGCGGAACCGATCACCACGCAACTCGCCGCCGCCGCCCCCGACGGCATCGACGTGGCGCTCGACACCGTCGGCGGCGAACAACTTCAGGCTGCGGTGCAAGCCGCCCGGCCCCACGCCCGCATCGTGCTGATCGGCGCGTTGTCGGCGCAACTCGCCGCCGAGGGCGCTGGCACGACCGCACCGCTGGAACTGGACCTCGCGCCCATCGTGCTCAAGCGAATCAGCATGCGCGGGTTCAACGCCGCCGACCACCCCGACGCGCTCGCCGAATGGACGCAGCGGTTCGGCGACTGGCTACAGGCTGGCAGCATCCGGTTTCCGCATACCCGCATCCATGGAATCGACCGCGCCGCCCGAGCGTTCCAGGAGGTCGTCGAGGGACGGCATGTCGGCGCCGTCCTCGTAGCGCTCTGACACTCGGGAGGCACGATGCGTATCGGTGACGCCGCAGCGGCAGCGGGAACCACACCGCGGGCGTTACGCTTCTACGAACAGCGGGGACTGCTGGCGCCACCGATACGCACCCGCACCGGGCAACGGACCTACAGCAATGCCGACGTGGGCCGAGTGAAGATCATCCGCGAGTTGCTGTCGCTCGGCCTGACCGTCGACGACATCGCCACGCTCAGCGCCCATCTTCATCTGCTCGACGGCGACACTCTGCCCGAACACACCGTGCCCGACCACATCCGGCTGCCACAGGCGAGCGAAATGTTCCGCCGCCGGCTGGAGATCATCGACGAGCACATCGCCCGACTGACCCGACTGCGGCAACTGCTGTCCGTCTGCCACGCTCAGTTGGCCGAGAAAGCGCCGCCCGCGACGGCAGACACCCTCGGTCGGAACAGTGACGGCCGTGCTCCGGGTCGGGCCGGGGCGATTCGGTGATCCGCCGGGACGGGTGCTCACCGGCGGCCCCCGAGAACGGCGTGGGTGACCACGCCGACGACGGCGATGGTCGCGGCGCAGGCAGCGGCCGAGGCGGTGGCGGCCGGCTGCAGCATCCAGGTCAGGATCTCCTGATACAGGTGCCCGCTCGCCGGCCCGGACAGGATCACCACGAGTGTCCACCCGACCGGGAGAAGCCAGGCCCACTGCGCACCCCAGACTGCACCGACGGCGAGGAGCCCACCGAGCCCGGTGGTGTTCCTGATCATCAGCGCCGCCGTCGCCAGCGGTTCACCGGTCAGCGCCGGCACCGCGGCGATGAGCGTCGCGGTGGCCATCACCGCCAGGATGTGCGCGGCGCGGCGCGGCGGCCACGGCAGGGACGCCGTCCGCTCCAACGCGGGATCGGCGCCGGCGAGCCCGGGACCGAACGCGACGACGGCGACGAGCGTCGACAACAACGCGACCGCGAGCCTGAGTCGCGGCTCCTCGGCCGTCTGGCCCAGCCCCCACAACACGAGTACGCCGGCCGCCGCCGCCCCGGCGGCGGCCGGGACGCCCCGGCACCGCAGGTACAACGTGAGCCATCTCATGGGTGGTCACCGACCAGAAGGTCGAGCAAATTCACCTCGGTGCAGGCAAGCGCCGCCCTCCGCAGCGCGGCCACGCGGTCCCGCTGCTCGGCCGCCGGGAACGCGCGAAGTGCCTGCCACGCCTGGCGTGCCGCGTCGCCGTCCGGGCCGTCCGGTGGCGCACTGTCGGCCAGCCAGGCGGCCGCGGCCAGCCGCGCGACGCGGTTCGCCCGGGCCGCGTCGGGTTTTCCGATGGTGTACGCACACGGCCGGGTGCCCGCCCCGTCGAGGAGACGCCACCGCAACTCGTCGGGGGTTCCCTTCACGCCACCCCAGGGCGCGAGCTCGAGTTCCACGAGCAGCACATCGCCCGGTCGCGGTGTCGGCTGGTTCTCGTACCAGGATTCAGGTGTTTCGTGGACCGAGGTCGGTGCCTGCGGGAGCTTCGCCGACATCGTCGCGAGCGCCTGCCGCGCCGGATCCCGCAGCTCCGCCAGAGCGCTGGCGTGAACCCGGGTGACACACACCTCGGGCCCCGGTCCGGCGGTGCAGACCAGCGCGACCGCCGCCGCATCGGGCACCGGCAGCCGCTGCCGGCCGTCGGGAAGTACCGCCAGGGCCACCACGGCCGCCACCACGGCGGGCAGGGCCGCCACCATCCGGGCGGTCCGGGTGGCGCAGAGGAAGCCGGCGAGCGCGCTCGCTGCCAGGCCGACCAGCCAGACAGTGTGGGCGACGCTGACTCTGCCCAGCACCGTCACGAAGTCGCCCCAGAACCCGAACGGTGACGGCGTCAGCAGATGAACGATCTTCGGCACGTGGGCGTACCCCCGGTCGGTGATGGCGACGAGCGCCACGGTGGCGCCGACGATGGCGGTGACGGGTGGGGTCAGGCGGAACGGGGCGAGTGCCCCGACGGTCATGCCCAGCCAGACGCCGGACACCATCCACAGCACACCGACACCGGCTATCACGATGGACTGCCCCGGCAGATAGCTCGCATACGCCGCGACCTGGACCGCGCCGCCGAGATACATCAGGACGTAGCCGGCGGCCCCGGCGAGCGCCATCGCCGTGGCTGCCGGCAGCACCCGCTGCCACCGCGGACGGGCGGTCGCCGCGACCAGTTCCTCGGTGCGGCAGCGGCGGTCGCGGCCGGCCTGCCACGCGCCCAGGCCCAGCGCCATGGGCCAGAGGATGAACAGAAACTCCCGCTGCCAGAGCGCCAGCAGCATCCAGCGTCCCCCCCAACCGTCCAGCGCGACGTAGAGCAGGGCGGCGCCGACCAGCGCGGCGCCCAGGGCCGTCCAGGGCGCCACCGACCGATGGATCTCGATGCGCAGGATCCGGCCGGTCATGCGGTGTGCTCCCCCGCCGCGCGGTGCCGGCGCAACAGCTCGGTGTACCCGCGTTCGGCCGAACTGTCGCCCACCCCCTCGCGGCCCAGCTCCACCAGATCCGCCGGACCACCGTGGAACACCAGCCGACCGGCATCCATCAGCACCACGTTCGTGCAGGCAGCGACCACGTCCTCCACCAGGTGGGTGGAGACGACGACACAGGTGTGCTCGCCCAGCTCGCGCAGCAGCGAGCGGAAGGCCAGCCGCTGCTCGGGATCGAGACCTACCGTGGGCTCGTCCAGCAGCAGGATCTCCGGATCGTTGACGATCGCCTGCGCGATGCCGGCTCGCCGTACCATCCCACCGGACAGCGTCTTCAGACGTGAGTCGCCACGCTCGGCCAGGCCCACACGTTCCAACGCACGCTGCACCGCGTCCGGGATGTCGTGCGCCGGCACCTCCTTCAGCCAGGCAAGGTATTCGACGAACTCCCGCACCGTGAACCGGCCGTAGAACCCGAACTCCTGCGGAAGGTAGCCGATCGACCGGCGCAACGTCCGCAGGTCGGATCGTGCGTGCACGGGGTGACCGAGTAGTTCGAGCACGCCGCCGGCCGGGCGCGACACGGTCGCGAGCGCCCGCATCAGCGTCGTCTTGCCGGCTCCGTTGGGCCCGAGCAGCCCGTGCACGCCGTTGCCCATCGAGAGGTCGAGGCCATCGACGGCCAGGCGTCTGCCCGCTCGCACCCGAAGCTCCACCGCCCGGATCGCCCACGCGTATGTCGTCGGCGCCAGGAGGGCGGCACTGATCCCTTTCCTCATTCCGTACCTTCTTCTCATCGGAGCTCCGCGTAACCACTGCGACGAGGCAGGAGGACGAGAGCCACCATCACGGTCAGCGCCGCCCAGCCCGGCAGGGCGGCCTCGGTCAGCAGTACCGGCAGCCGGGCGGTGACGATGCTCGGCCCGACGACCACCGTGGCCCAGAGCAACGCCAGGCCCCACGCCGCCCTCGGCAGACCGACCACCTTGCCGAGCGCCAGCGCACCCGCCGTGAACGCCAGGCAGGGCATCAACCAGCGCGCCGGGGATGCGCCGACCATCCAACCGGCCACCGTCAGCACCGGGATCACCACCACGAGCACGACCAGGGTTCGTCGCAGCACCATCCCGAGGCCGGCCCGGGCGGTCGCGACGACCAGTTCGTGGGCCGGATCGAGCCGCCCGGTCCAGGCGGTGGCGACCCCGAGGAGCGGCGCGACCGGCGCCAGGAGCACCACCAGCGACGGCGGTGCCACGCCCCGGCCGGCGACCGCCAGGTCGAACCCGAGTGCGACCAGCACCACCAGCACCGTCGTCACGAGCCAGGGAACGAGCACCGGCGTCACCCACCGGGCGGACCGCGCAGGCATCCACCGGCGCCGGACAGTCGCCGGCTCGGCGGCGGACATCGCAGCTTCCACCTTCACCCAGACGGTGGCCAGCAGCGCCATCGAATCACCGTCGCTGGCGTCCGCCAGCCGACTCCGACAGTCGGCACACTGCTCCAGGTGCGTCTCCATCGCCCACAGGACGTCCGCTGCGATGCCCGGATCACCGGCGGCATAGCGGCCCAATGCCCGGACCGGGATGTGTGCGTTCACGACAACGCCTCCCGCAGTGCCAGTCGCGCACGACGGGCGCGAGTCTTCACGGTTCCCTCCGGAAGGCCGAGCATGAGCGCGGTCTCCCGGACCGAAAGTCCGTCCAACACCAGAGCGTGCAGCACCTGGCGCAGCTCCGGTGCCAGCCGGCGCAGCGCATCACCCATGTCGTCGCCGATCGCGCTGGCCAACACCACGTCCTCCGCCGCCGGCGAGTCCTCCAGGGCCAGCGGCAGCGGTACCGCCTGGGATTCCCTCGCGCGTCGCCGAAATCCGTCGACGAGCCGCCGCGCGGCGATCGACCACAGCCAGCCGACCGCGCTACCGGCACTCATACCCGCGTAGGAGTCGGCGGCCCGCCACACCGCGAGATACGTCTCCTGGATGACATCAGCGATCAGGTCGTCGTCCGCGCAGCGGCGGCGGAGACGAAAGAGCAACCACGGAGACGTCCGGCGGTACAGTTCGTCGAACGCCGCGCCGTCGCCACGCGCGATCCGCCGCAGCAACTCCCCTTCGTCTTGCCTCACGTCCATACAGACGCCGACCACCAAGATCAGGTTCTCGTCGCCGATGATTCCACAACTCGGCTGCTGGTAAGCCAGGCGGCGTGCCGGCGGCCCGATCTTTGCGGTCTGTGGATTCGCAGTCGAGGCCCCCCGGGGGGACCTTCGCGTTGCAGGGCTGGCGTCATTGTTCAAGACGTCCGGTCGCTGCCGGCATAGCCTTCCCCGAAACAGTTTGGGAGATGGGACGAGGAGCCGGTGGACGAGTTCGCGAGCGCGGTCCTGATCGCAGCGGTGCGGCGCGCGCTCGCCGAGGAGGCGATCGCGGTCCCGGCGTACCCGTCGGGTGGTGCGCTGATGCCGCTCGATGCCAAACGCCGGCTCCTGGCCGGCGTAGCGCAGGCCCACGGACTGCTGCCACTGCTGCGCGTGGGCCTGTTCCTGCCGCGGCTGCCGCCGGATCCGGCCCTGTTGGCGCTCGCGGCAGCCAGGACCCCCGACGACCTCTTCGCGCGGTGGGGCCGGCTGGAGCGTTTCACCCACTCGCGCCACCGGGTCGTGGTGCGCGAGGCGGGCCCGTCCCACCTCGTCGCCGAGCACGTCGGGCCGCCCGGAGCGCCGCCCGAGCCCGCCGAGGACGCGCTGATCCTCGGCGTGCTGACTGCGTTGCTGGCGGCGATCGGTGCGCGCGGGGTAACGGTCGCGCTCGATTCACGCCCGGTGCTGGTCGTGTACGCCGACGGGGTCTTCACGGCCCCACCGCCCGGTCACGCCACCGCGGTCTGGCACTTGGCATGGTCGTCGCTTGCGCCGACGGCAAGGGCGGATCGGCCGCTCACCGGAACCGACGTGGCAGCCCGGGCCCGGCGTCTGCTCGCCGGCAACCTCGCCCACCGCTGGACGTTGGGTACCCTGGCCGCCGAGCTGGGCATGGCGCCACGCAGCCTGCAACGCCGGCTGCAGGCCGAGGGCGGCTTCGCCGTGCTGCTCGCCGCCGCGCGCGCCGAGGCCGCCGCCGACCTCTTGATGAACGCCGGACACTCGCTCGGCGTGGTCGGTTTCGCCTGTGGCTACGCCGACCAACCGCACTTCACCCGCGAGTTCCGACGCCGGACCGCCATGACGCCCGCAGCGTACCGGACGGCCTTCGCCCGCCCGACCTCCCAGCCTCACCTCGGCAACCGGGACCACCAATTGGCGCGAGTAAAGGAGGCGGGGCGATGAACCTCGCAGGCAGAACGATCCTTGTCACAGGCGGCGCCAGGGGCATCGGCCGAGAGCTCACTCGGCAACTGGTCGAACGTGGAGCACAGGTGGTGGCTGTCGGACGCGACTACGGCCAGCTCGCCGCGCTGGAGGCCGAGCACCGCGGCCGCGTCCACCCCTGGACGGTCGACCTGGCAAATCCCGACGCGGTCGATGCCTTCATCGGCGAGGTCACCGACCGACACCCCGCTCTCTCGGTGGTGATCAACAATGCCGGCGTGCAGACACTCACCGACTTCCTCGGCGCCGACCCGCATTCCCTGCGGCCGGCCGTGCGTCGCGAGGTCGCCGTCAATCTCGACGCCGTCATTGCGCTGTCCACCGGCCTTTTGCCACACCTGCGCCGGCAGCCCTCCGCAGCGATCGTGAACGTCTCCACCGGGCTGGCACTGGCACCCAAACAATCGGCACCGGTGTACTGCGCGACCAAGGCGGGTGTGCGCACCTTCACCCGTGCGCTTCGCTACCAGTGCCAGGACGCAGCCCCGAACGTACGGGTGATCGATGCAGTCATGGCCCTCGTCGACACCGATATGACGCACGGGCGTGGCCGCGGCAAGATCAGCGCCAGTCAGGCGGCGGCTGCGGTCCTCGACGGCATGCGCCGCGGCGGCGACGAGATCTACGTCGGTAGGACCAAGCTGCTACGCACGATCATGCGGCTCTCACCCACGCTCGGCTACCGCGTCCTACGCAACGGCTGACCGGCCGCCGGACCCGCTGGGCGACCGGCCAGCCCATCGCCTCCCCCGCTGGCGAGCCCTGCAACGCCCTACCGCTGACCGCCCCGACCAGTCCTTGCCGGCTGCCGGTAAGGCGTCACGGGTGGGCTTGATCCTCGCTTTCATGAGACGCCTCATCCGCTGCAGATCGTCCTAGGACGTCAGCGTCTCAAGGCTCCATGGCGCGCGTCGAACGTTCGGTGTCGATCGTGGCGAGTCTCGCGCGTACCTTGGCTGCCCGTTGCTCCAGCCGGGTTGCACATGCGGGCCGTGCGCGGTGGAGGCGGTTCGCGCCGCCGTGCTGCCCGTGTCTTCTCGGCTCGACGGGCGGCTGCCCACAATCCTGCAACAAACCTGCACATCGCTGGGCTTGCCATGCCGGCAAGCGCTTTCCTAGCCTGGCATTACATCGATGTTTAGCTCTATAGCCAGGCTGATGACATGAACATGTAGCCATCCTGCGGTGTCGAGCTGCGCAGGAGACGCCTCGCACCGTGCTCACTCCCCGAGGAGACGAACAGTGAGAACTACCGTGCGACAAAGGCTGCTCGCCGGCGGCACCGCCGTGGCCGCCGCAGCCGCCGTTGCCTCGGCGCTGCCGGTGTCCCAAGCGTCCGGCTCGGCCGACGGATTCGCCGCCGCATCGGTGAGCGCCAACGCGACGAACCTCAGTCTCGGGGCCGGCGCCGACGGCTCCAGCAAGGCCAGCGGCACCAGCTACGGCAACGTGATCGACGGCGACATGGGCAGCTACTGGTCGCCGACCGGCACGACCGGTCGCATCTCCGTCAAGTGGGGCACCGCCACCACCGTGGCGTCGGTGAACATCCGGGAGGCGGCCGGCGCGGTAGGTGTCGTCGGCTCCTGGCGTCTCGTCAACAACGACACCGGCGCCACCCTGGCCAGTGGCGCCGGGGCCGGGGTCATCAACTTCCCCGCCACCTCGCTACGAAAGATCAACTTCGAGATCACCGGCGCAAGCGGCACGCCGAGGATCGCCGAGTTCGAGACGTACGCCTCAGGTGCCACGCCCGGGCCGACGACCCCGCCGCCGACGACCGGGCCGACCACCCCGCCACCGAGCACGCCCCCACCGACCAGCCCGCCCCCGCCGTCGAGCGGCACGCTGTACGTGGCGCCGACCGGCACCGACAGCGCGGCCGGCACGCTTGCGAACCCGACGACGCTCACTTCCGCGATCACCCGGATTCCCACCGGCGGAACGATCTTCCTGCGCGGCGGCACCTACCGCTACTCGCAGACCATCACCATCGCCCAGGGCAACAACGGCACGTCGAGCGCACGCAAGAACATCTTCGCGTACGCGGGTGAGACCCCGATCCTGAACTTCTCGGCGCAGAGCGAGGACCCGGCCAACCGGGGCCTGGCGGTGGGCGGATCGTACTGGCACATCCGCGGCATCATCGTCGAGCGGGCCGGCGACAACGGCATCCTGCTGGCCGGCAACAACAACATCATCGAGCGTACGATCACCCGCCACAACCGGGACTCGGGGCTGCAACTCTCGCGGCTGATCGCAAACGCGCCCCGCGACCAGTGGCCCTCCAACAACCTCGTGGTGAGCACGGTGTCGCACGACAACGTCGACTCCGACGGCGAGGATGCCGACGGTTTCGCCCCGAAGCTGACCGTCGGTCCCGGCAACGTCTTCCGTTACACGGTGGCACACAACAACATCGATGACGGCTACGACCTCTACACCAAGAGCGACACCGGGGCCATCGGCGCGGTGACCATCGAGTCCTCCCTCGCCTACCACAACGGCACCTTGAGCAACGGCGGCCAGGCCGGCAACGGCGACCGCAACGGATTCAAGCTCGGCGGCGAGGACATCGCGGTGAACCACACCATCCGCGGCAACATCGCCTACGCCAACGGCAAGCACGGGTTCACCTACAACCGCAACCTCGGCACGATGACGGTGTCAAACAACGCCAACATCGGCAACGCCGAGCGCAACTTCAACTTCGACGGCGGCTCCTCGGTGTTCCGAAACAACACCTCGTGCAACGGCGGCTCGAACGACCGGATCATCGGCAACTCCGACAGCTCGAACCAGTTCTGGTCCGGCACCAACGGGACCCGGTGTTCGTCGTACACCGGCGCTCTGGGCTGGTCCTTCGCCTCCGACGGTCGGCTGGTCGTGACCTTCGGTGGCCGAGTGGTCACTCCGTAACGAGCGCGGCCGATGCCGGCGTCACCGCCGAGGCGACGCCGGCATCGGCTCTGGTCCACCGGGGATCTGCAGCCGTCCGTAGACCGGGTGCGCCCTGCCGTCGGTTTCTACCGACGCGCGGGCGACGCCTGCCGCCGGGTACGGCCACGACTGCCGCATCGACGAAGGTCAGCTGCAGCCGACCGTCTTCGCATAGGAGGGAACCGTTCCTGCAGGCTGAGGAGCTGTCAGGAGTCGTACCTGAAGTGTGCCGGCGGACCGCCCTCCGGGCATGCGCGGCGGGGCGTCGCACACTCGATCCAGTGGTCGCCGCCTGGGGGTACCTGGTAGGTCCGGGGTCCGGGCGCTGCGGTCGTGACAAAGCTCCGACCCCGGTTGGTCACCTCGACCCGCTTCCGTTTCCCAGCGACCACCAGGTCGAGTTCGATAGTCCACTCCACCGTGCCGGTGGTGGACGCGGTCAGGTCGAACACCTCGGTCTCGCCCTTGGCGAGGGTGAACCCGAACAGTGGCCTGCGCCCCTCGATCAGGGTGCGGTAGCGTGCGGCCGGCTGGGGAGCGTCCAGGTCCATCTCGACGTCCCGTGGTTCGACGGCTCCCTGCTGGCCGCCGCAGCGCAGTTGCACACCGGCCGGTTCCGGAGTTTGGCTGCGCCGGATCACGCGAGCACGCAGGTTGTCGATGAGCACTCCCTGATCGCTGGCGCCCTGCACGACGACGCGCACCCGGCTCACCTTGTGATCGACAGCGCCGAGGGCGCGCGCCCAGTCGATCAGCGTCGCGCAGCCCACCGGTGGATCATCGGGGGGCCGGACGTCCTTCGGCAGCACCATGGCGAACTCAGCAGTGCCCCAGGTGTCCACGGTGGCCGGATTCGCCACGACGTGTACCGCGACGACCTGCGGGTCCAGATGGTCAACCCACCTGGGAACATAGATGCCCGCGACGGCGCCGAGGAGGGCGGCTACCGCAGTGCCCAGCACGAACCACCAGGCCCGATGTAACGATCCCAGCACCCGGCGCAGCCGCGGTAGCGGCTGATCGCCACCCGGTTTGTCCTGGGCCGCTGTCGGACGCCCACCCCGGACTGCCTTCTTCCGGTCCCGACCGCTGGTGCCGCGCCGCCGTTTCGGTTTGCCACCGCTCACGACCCGGGCCCCTGCCACGAACCCGCCAGTTTGCCGTCCGGGACCGACCACACGTGGCCGTGTTCCGGGCCGGCCAGCAGCCAGCCGCCGTCTTCGGTGAACTCCATCTCGGCGGGGTTCACTGCCGGTTTGGCGCCAAGTGGCACGGCCGGCACCTTCCAGTGTCCAACCTCTTGGGGAGGGCCTGGGTCCCAGAGCACCACTTCGTCGTTCAGAGTCAGGAATGCCACGTGCCGAGCTTGCCGGTCCACCGTGCTGGTCAGCGTGCTGCCGCAGGCGCAGAGCCGCCACTGGAATGTCTGCTCGTCCGGTGCCCAGACCAGGAAGCCTTCTTGACCCGCGATCACCACCCGCTTTCCGCCGTTGACCACGGCCAGCCCAGCCACATACAAGATGGAACCCGGATCACTCGGAACCTCGATGCTCGACGGAAGCGGCGAAACGATCTCGCGACGACTGTGCAGATCGTGGAGCCAGTAGCGACTGTTGTTCCGTTCATCGAACAGTTCGACCACCAGATGGCCGCTGTCGGCCGAGAAGCGCAACCTGCCGGCGCGCGGCTGGGGTGCGCCGTCCGGCCGCCTTACCTCCTCCGGCAGGGGCAGCGCCGTGGGGTTCTTCGTGGTGAAGTCGTAGAGGACCACCGAGTCCGGTAGTCCGACCGCGAGGTATCGCCCGTCGGGAGAGAAGTCCATCTTGATCCGGGCGTCTTCGGCGCCGGTGCCGAACCGGTCGAATTCGGCACCGTCGGCGGTGGAGACGACCACCCAGTCACCGGCCAGCCGAGCCTGATACTTGCCGTCCCGGGTGAGCTGGGCGCCGGCAAGACTCCGACGGGCCAGGTCAAACTCAGGACCGGGCGGTGCCGCAGTGCTGACCATCGGCTCGACGATCTGATCGGTGCCGTCCAGTCGGGTCGGCTCCGGCTCAGTGGTGCAACCGGCAAGCAGCAGACTCACCAGTCCGGCGAGCATGGCCCTCGTTGACCAGGCTCGCGCCGGCGCCTGGCCGGCCGACGGTGCCGCGCCCGGGAGATGACGCCGGCCTGACGGCGCGCCGGCCCGCTCGGACAGCCGGAGCGGTAGGCGCGGGTCGTGCATCGCCGCCGTTTGCCACCGCACCAGATCGCCTCCAGTGATCCACTATGGCCACTCGTCGTGCCCGAGCATTCTATCCTTTGGCGGCGATTCGCCCGGATGACGGAATACAGTTCGCTGCTCGATGGTGTACGTGGCGAGCAGAGCGCCCTTGGCGCCGTCGCGGTCCTGCCACAAGGCGGCCAGGACCCGGACGATGACCAACAGGCCCAGAGCATCGGTGACGATGAACCGCTTGCGGCCGTTGAACTTCTTCCCGCGCCCGACGACCGACCACGAGAGGCAGCCGGTCGATCCGGCCGAAGCCACCGCCGGGGCGGCCCGTGCTGCGGATTACCCGCGCACAGGACACCACCCCGGCCAGCGGCACGTCTTCGTCAGCCGGTAAAAGGCTCAAGGACGAAGCGGCCCCACGCGATGAAGGCTGCAAGCAGAAGATAGACCAAGTTCAGCATTACCAACTTGGGCTGACCAAAGCGGCCATGGGTGATCATCGCGCCGACCATGAGCAAGATCCAGCAGACGGCGGTCACCGGCACCATGAACGGCGCGATGTCGAGCACGGCGGGCAGGATCAGGCCAACCGCAGCCAGGAGTTCGAGGACCCCGAGAGTCTTGACGAAGACGACGCTGGCGTGTCCGGTCCACTCCCCGCCACTGTGCGCAGCCAGTTTCTCCTTGGGCACGAATGTCTTGCTGATGCCGCCGGCTAGGGCGACCGCTGCCAGCAGTCCGGCAGCAATCCAAAGAGCCAGGTTCATCCGGTTTCTCCTTGCTGGGTGCAGATGGCTCAGATGTCCTGGAAGCGTCCAGCACCGATGGATGGGGATCGCCGATGCGTGACCAAGAGGGCAGGCCCTCCGTTCGTTTCCAGGGGTTCAGCCTCAAGACACCGCGTGCCTGATCCTTCTGACGTGGTGTGAGGCAGACAACTGCACAGGCGTGGGCCAACACGCACCATCAACGCCACCCACGAACTCGGAGGCGAGGAAGGCGATGATGCTGACCACGTCGTCCGCCTCGCCCAGCCGACTGAGGGCGACGCGCGCCGTCTGCTGCGCCGCGAGTTGAGGCCGGCCGCCGACCTTCAACCGGGCGGCGGCACTGGCAGCCGCCACCCGCCTGTTCTGGGAGAACGGATACGAGGGGACCTCGATCAACGACCTGACCCGGGCGGTGGGCATCCGACCCCGGCAGCCTCTACGCGGCGTTCGGCGACAAGCGGTCCCTGTTCAACGAGGTCATCGAGACGTACGGCCGCTCCCCGGCCGGCGAGTCCATCTGGGCCGTCATGCACGGCATGTCCCAGCGCGCCCGCGATGGCGCCACGACGGCCGAGCTCAGCGACACTGCGGAACTGGCCATGGCCGCCTGGCCGGGGCAGCGAGATACACCATCAACGACCCGCGAGACGCGAGCTGCCGGGAACTGTCGGCTGCTGAATGGGCACGGGCAGCAGCGTCCCGCCGTCGAGACCGGCGACCGCGAGATGGCGCGCCAGGGCGCAGGGCGGCGTACCGGCGGCGCGGATCAACACAGGTTGTGCACGATCACAAGGTCAGTCTGCCTGGGTGGTCCGGTCTGTCAGGGTGGCGGCGTGCCGAGCAGCCGTTCGATCAGCCGCGGTTGACCGGGCCAGGCCGCGAGGATGACGTCTCGAGGTACTCGGCGTGCGGCGTAACGCAGAGCGAGCGCGACAACGACGATGTCGTCGAGGGGGCCGATGACGGGCAGGAACTCGGGAATCAGGTCGACGGGGCTGGCTACCCAGATCGCGGCGATCAGCACGGCGATCTTTGCTCGGCGGGGCACTCGCGGGTCGGCGCGCAGTCGACGGACGGTGGTGACGCAGTCGGGGACGAAGGCGGCCAGGTCGCGCATGATGCCCGGTGGCAGGCGACGGACCAGCAGGATCAGCAATGCCCAGGAGACAAGCAGCAGCACGACCGCGATGGCCGCGCCGACGAGCCAGTCACGCACGCTCACGGGCTCAGCATGCCACTGGCGTCCCGGTAGCGAGCACATCGAGCACGTACGCCCAGCCGCGAATCACCGCGACCAGCAGGGCGCGTCGGTGATGAGGTGTAGTCGTCGGCCGAGCCGTTCTGCTGCGACGTCGGCTGTGACACGATCACCAGCAGATCGGTGACACCGGTGCTGCCACTCTCTGCTTGAACAGGATCTGCGCATCAGCGGTCCCGGCCCGCCAGCTCAAGCACGGGTACCCGGGAGACCCGGAACGCGGGCCACGCCGCGGCGACGACTCCGGCTGCGACCGCAACGGCGAGCGTCACTGCGAGGCGGGACCACGGTACGACGACGGATGGGATCTCCGTGCCACCGGTGACGTCGATCAGCGCCCAGCCGAAACCGACTGCGACGGCGATACCGATCGATGCTGCCACGAACGACAGGAGTGCCACCTCGAGCCGCACGATTCGACGCAGCTCGCGGCGAGTCGCGCCGACCGCTCGCAGCAGCCCGAGCTCTCCAGAGCGTTCGTTGATCGCGAGCGCCGTGGTGTTGGCGACTCCGAGGAGCGCGATGAAGCTAGCGAGGAGGAGCATTCCGTCGATGAAGTTCCGAAACGCGACGATTTCGCTCCCGCTGTTGGCGACGTGTTCTGCCCGGGTCTCGAGGAACGATCCGGGCGTGGCTCGGACCAGGGCCCGCACGGCTTCCTCGGCGTCCGCGACCACTCCGTCGGCGAGGTCGACGAACAACAGAGCGTCGAGCAAACGACCGACCGAGTCGTCGAGCGTCGCACGGTCGACGAAGTACAAAGGGGCTTCGAAACCGCCGGTGCTCCTCGCCACCACGGCAACGATCGGCGCCTCAAGTGTCGAGCGTTCGAACTCGATCGCGAGGGTGCCGCCCAGCAGCGTCGGGTCGTCGCCGACCACGGCCACGCCCCCCTCGCTCAGCTCGGCGAGGTCGCCGGCGATCGGGTCGAGGTCGAACATGGTGGGCAGTCCCGTCGGGTCGATGCCGCCGATCGCCTCGGCCTTACCTGCCACGATCCCTTCGGCGACCGACAGCGCAGCGACTGCGTCGACGTCGGGCAGCGCTGCGATCCGGCCGGCCAGGGTGGGATCGATCGTCGGGAAGTCGGCGGTCGCCGACGTGACCACCAGATCGGCCTGCAGTCCTTTACGAACGTCCGTCCCGACTGCGCTCGTCAGTGAGCTCGCGAAGATGGCGAACATCGTCACCATCGCGGTGCCGAGCATGAGCGCGAGCGCCGTTGACGCCGATCGACGGGGGCTGGCAGCCAGGTTGCCCGCTGCGATCGAGCCACACACACCGGCGGCGCGGCGGGCCAACTGAGCGCTCCCACGCGCTGCGGCGGTCACGATCGCCGGGCCGCAGAGCACGAGCGCCGGGACGATTGCAGCGATGAGCATGACCCACGTCGCGCTCGAGCGCACCACAGCCACAGTTCCTCCAGCGATCGCCGCCGCGGCGAGCACGAGCCCGCTCGCAGTTCGCGCCGGGCTCACGATCCGGGGTTCCGCCGCGCTCTCGCGTAGCGCCTCGATCGGCGGTGTCGCCGCCGCGCGGCGAGCCGGGATCCAGGCCGAGAGGATCGTTGCGCCGATTCCGACGGTCGCGGCGACCGCGATCGAGGTCGTGCTCACGATCGACGGCCCGGTGAGCAACGTGACCCCGGCGAGTCCGACGAGCCAGCGCAGCGCGCCCACTCCCGCGACCCCGCACACGAGGCCGGCAAGCGTGGCGATCGTCCCGACGAGGGCCGCCTCGATCACCACTCCGCCGAGCACTTGGCGTCGTTCCGCACCGATCGCACGTAGCAGCCCCGATTCCCGCCGGCGGCGGGCGACGGTGAGCGCGAACGTGTTGAAGATGATCGTCACACCGATCAACACCGCGACCACGGCGAATGCCAGGAGGAACACGGTCAGGAACTGCAGCGGTGACGTCGCGGCGTCCTGCATCGTCCGGACGTGGTCGGACCTGTCGATGACCTCGGCATCAGTCAGCGCTGACAATCGGTCGAGCACCTCGGCGCGGTCAGCGCCCTCCGCGATGTCGACGAGCACCTCCGTCGGCGCTGCGGTGTCGAGCCAGGCGGACACCGCTCCGTCGGGCAACAACACCGTTCGCTGCAGCGGTGCCGCGTCCGCCGACGCGAACGTCGCGACACCGGTGATGGTCGCGTCGTGCATCCCCGTCGTGGTCAGGACCTGTACGACGTCACCCGGAGCCAAGCGCGCGTCATCGGCGAGCGACCGGTCGATCACAATATCTCCGACCTCGATCGGTGGTCGCCCGCTCGTGAGCCGGAACGGATTGAGCGCCGAGTCGGCAACCCAGTTGCGACCGACGTCGCTCGCCGTGCCCGTTCCGACTGACGATCCGTCGACGACCAGCTTCGCGAAGCCGATCCATTGCGAGGCGGCGCCGTCGACGCCATCGACCGTAGCGACGCGTTCGGTGATGTCGGGATCCAGCGAGCGCCGAACCGACCTTTCCGGATCTCCCGGCCCTCCGCCGGGCTCGCCGAGGACGACGCCCTGCACCACGGCATCCGTCCCGGCCAACGCTTTGGCGATGTCACCGGCTGCTCGGCCGCGCATCGAGTCGGACAGCACCAGCGTCGCGACGAGGAACGCCACCGACAGCATGATCGCCGTGCCCGTCAGCACGAACCTACCCCGACTCGCGAGCACGCTTCGAGTCGCACTCCGCATCATCTGGCTCATCGCCCCAGGCCCTTCATGACGTCGATCACCGAATCGGCCGACGGGTGATCGATCACGTCGTGCACTCGGCCGTCTACGACGAACACGACGTGGTCCGCCCAGGCAGCGGCGTTGGGATCGTGCGTGACCATCACGATCGACTGGTGATGCAGATCGACTGCTGATCGCAGGAATCCGAGGATCTCCTGTCCGGACCGGGTGTCGAGGTTGCCGGTGGGCTCGTCGGCGAAGACCACCTGCGGCTGGGCGACCAGCGCCCGGGCGACGGCAACTCGCTGTTGCTGGCCACCCGAGAGCTCCGCCGGCCGATGATGCATCCGATCATCCAGGCGCAGCAGCGACACGACCTGATCGAGCACTGCGACACTCGGCCGGCGCCCCGACAACGTCATCGGCAGGCAGATGTTCTCCTCGGCCGTGAGCGTCGCCACGAGATTGAATGCCTGGAACACGAACCCGATCCGTTCTCGGCGCAGCCTGGTCAACTCGCGATCGTTGAGCGTCGACAGATCGGTGTTGCCGACGAATGCGCGGCCCGACGTCAGTTGATCCAGCCCGGCGGCACAGTGCATCATCGTCGACTTTCCCGAACCCGACGGGCCCATCACGGCCGTGAACTTCCCCGCCGGGAACGCGATGGTGACATCGTCGAGCGCGACGACGGCCGACCGGTCGGAGCCGTATCGCTTGACGGCGCCGACGAGCATGGCCGCAGCGTCATCAGCGTTGGCTGGCAGCGGGCTGCCGGGCTGCCTATCGACGACCGTGGAACCTGGACGTGACGACACGAGACCTCCGATGAGTGGTTGGTCAGGGACGGCACCCACCGGCCTGCCAACCGACCGGCTGGCGCTTGCCCGGGCGGCGCTGGGTTGACTGCCATCACCAGCCCCCTACTGCGGGTTACGTCGCTGTCTGAGGCCTAGTGGTACCGAGCGAACCTGAGGCGACCGTTAATGCGGCGCTCAGGCCGGGTGGCCGGACCAGTTGCCCAGCGCCACGCACAAGTTGGTGGCGGAGGGAGAGATCACCCCGGTCCGCCCTGACATGTGGGAGTACGACGTCGGCGGCACGTGCCCCGTACGTCACTGGTTCTAACAGTCGTCTCAGGTTCGCCCTCTATGAAAGTAGGCATCGCCGGGCGACGCGGCTCTCGGCCCCGCCGGCATGACCGAGCGCGCCGCGCCCTCCGGCGGCACGGTCAGCGCCGGCCCGCACCGGACGGCGGCTGCTTCGTGCACGCGACCCGGAAAGGCGGCCATTCATGATCACTGTGCTCGTGGTGGAGACCCGGCCGCTGCAACGCTTCGGGTTTCGCATGCTGCTGGAGAACACCCCCGACATCGAGATCGTCGGCGAGGTCGAGAACTGTGCCGAGGCCGTTCGATGGACCATCGAGCTGCATCCCGACGTGGTCCTGATGAACATCCGTATGCCGGACGGCGACGGGATCGAGGCCACCCGGCGCATCGTCGCCGCCGGCGGACGTTCGCGGATCCTGCTGCTGACGCTCGACGTGGACCGGAACGCGCTCGCCGCGCTGCGGGCCGGGGCGAGCGGTTTCCTGCTCAAGGACACCCGCCCGGATGAGCTGCTCGCCGGCATCCGGGCCGTCGCCGCCGGGGACGCGGTGATCGCGCCGGCGCTGACTCGGCGGCTGCTCGACGCGTTCGCCGACCGAATCGACGATGAACTCCGCGGGCCCGTGCAGCGGCAGGATCCCCGGCTGGACTCCCTCACCGAACGCGAGCGCGAGGTCTTCGTCGCCATCGGCCACGGCCTCACCAACGGCGAGATCGCGCAACGGTTCACGCTGTCGGAGTCGACCGTGAAGACCCACGTCGGGCGGGTCCTAGCCAAGATCGGCGCGCGAGACCGGATCCAGGCCGTCACCCTCGCCTACGACCTGAGACTCGCCCGCCCGGTTTGACGCTTCATCTCGCGCGTCCGTCGGAAGCGCGACCGTAGTTCCCAGCCGCGCTGCTCCGGGCCGATCCGCTCCGCGTGATCGACAGCTCCGCCGCCGGATCAGCCTGCAGCCGCTCACGTCACCGCCCGTCCCACCGCCACGACGCCGTACGCGTATGAGTTCAGTGCGGACGTGTGTGAGCTCGGAGCTGTTCGGCTTGTGACCTCCGTGAACTCACACACGTTCGACGCTTCGTCAGGGCTTGCGTGGGGAGACCACCATGATGCCGATGCACATCTCGTCGCTGGTACCGTCGCCCCACACCACGTAGCGCGGTGGCAGCTTCTTCAGCTGCGGCACTAGTTTCCGCAGCCCCGCGTCGTGCGTACAGGTCACCCGCAGCGTGTCCCCCGGACCGATCTCCACCGGCGACGGCAGCCTCATCAGCCGCTGGTTGTCGAAGTCGAACTGCGGCACATCCAACACCACCCTGGCCTTCGACGTGCCCGGGTTGAGTTCGACCTTCAAGGCCCGCCCGAGCATGTGCATGTGGCCGAACCCGGCGAACAACGTCATCGGCGCCTCCACCTTGTGATCGCAGGTCTGGATGTCACCGGGCTTCGGCACGCCGCCCTGGTTGCACTCCTCCACCTGACGGTCCGCCATCTCACCAACCTCCGCCCCGAAACGCTTCGTCACGTCCACGATCGAGGCCGCCCGGTCACACAGCGGACCCGATTCGTCGGCGGCGCAGGGCAGGTCGATCGGCGCGTCGAGCGACCACGTATCGAGTTCCCGGGTCCGTGGCGTACCGTCCGTCAGCCGCAGCCGCACCGCCGAGCGGTCCGACCCGGCCGGCTTGCCGCCGGTCGCGAGCAGGTTGTAGTGGATCTGGAGCACGAGCAGGCTGCCCGGCTCCAGCTTGTAGCCGGCGTCCTGGCTGAGCAGCGTCTCCGTGGCGCCCGGTGCCCAGGTGTCCACCCACGCCGCGTCCCCTTCTTCTACCTCAGCGCCGGCCACGCCGGTCCCGCCGAAACACTGCCACCCGAGGCCGGGGGTCTTCGCGTCGTGCTCGCGCACCGCGGCCGCGCCGCCCGGCGGCACCGCGTACACGATGGCGTGGTGCGCGATGGCGACGTTCTCCGGCATGAACTGGGTCCCGGTCAGGAACGCCGTGGCGGTCAGGCCCGGATCGAGCACCTGGCACCGGTACTCGTCCGAGCCGCCCCCCTCCGGCGGCGCAGGCGTGTAGGCCTCGGCCATCTTCAGGCCGACGAACCGCTCGCCAGCGCGCAGCGGCTGCGAGGGAGCTGACGACCCGCCCGCGTGCGCGCTGTGCGAGCCGGCCTCAACAGGCGCCGCACTGTTGTCGGCGTCCGACCCGCAGGCGACGGCAGCGAGCGCCGTCGCCAGCGCCATGGTGGCCGCACCAACCCTCCTCAGTGGACTGTCAAGCTTCGTCATAGCCTCCAAGCTAGGCCCGATTCCGCCCTGTTTCGTCGTACTGCGGTTGCAATCCTCCGCAGTGAGGCGGTACCACGGTGCCACTTCACCTCACCGCCCGGATGTCTATTAATCGTCGCCTCAGATTCGCTCGGTACGAATTCGCATCGGATAAGCGATGCAGCTCGTACCTGGAGGCGATTGATGGCGACCGACGCGGCGCCGTGCGGGAAAGCGCCGCCCGGTCGGCTGGCCGACCGGTGGGCGCCGCTGCTGGTCGTCGCGATCGGGCTCGGGTTCGGGCTGCTGGTGCTCCTTGTCCGGCTGCACCTGGAGCCGGTGACGAGCGTTGACCAAGCTGTTGCCCGGGAGCTCAACGAGGTCGTGTCGCCCCGGTCGTACCTGGTGGACGCGCTCAACGGGATAACCCGGCTGGGCGGGCGGCCGGTCATGCTCTGGCTCGTCGGCGTCGCCGCGCTGCTGCTGGTGCGCCGGCGGGTCCGCCTCGCCGTCTACCTGCTGGCCACCACCGCCGGCGCGCTGCTGCTCGACCCGTCGGTGAAGTCGCTGGTCGGCCGGTTGCGCCCGGTGGTCGAGGCACCGGTGGCGATCGGGCTCGGCAACAGCTTCCCGAGCGGGCACGCGCTCGGGTCGATGGTGGTCTACGGCGCGCTGCTGCTCGTGTTCCTGCCCGCGGTGCGCTACCGGAAGCTGTTCACGGCGGCCGTCGCGCTGCTCGTGGTCGCGATCGGGGTGACCCGGATCGCGCTCGGCGTGCACTATCTGACCGACGTACTGGCCGGCTGGCTGCTCGGCGCGCTGTGGCTGAGCGTCACGGCGTACGCGTTCCGGCTGTGGCGGCGCGAGACGGGTCACCCGGTGGCGCCGCTCGACGACGGCCTGGAGCCGGAGGCCGTCGAGGCGATCGAACCGGTGCCGGACTCCGGCCGACCTGTTCCGTACCGGTGGGTCAAGGCCACCGAGATCCTGACCGGCTGGGTGTTCACGTTCGGCATCCTGTACGTCGTCGGCTACCTGGTGAAGAACCACACCGAGGGCACCTGGCTCGGACGTGTCGACGACGGCGTGGTCCGGTGGCTGCGGACGTCGCGCACGCCCACCCTGGACGACGTGAGCTGGGTGTGGAGCAAGGTCGGCGACACCCGCGCCATCCTGGCCATATCGCTGGTGTTCTGCCTGATCGCGTTGGTCGTGTGGCGGCAGTGGCGACCGGTGGTGTTCGTGGTGCTCACCATGGTCGGCGAGCTCACCCTGTTCCTGTGCACCGTGGCCAGCGTCCAGCGGGACCGCCCGCCGGTGCCGCAGCTCGACGGCCCGATGCCCACGTCGTCGTTCCCCTCGGGGCACATCGCCGCGACGATGTGCATCTCGGTGGCGATCGCGGTCCTGATCATGGGCCGGGTGAGCAGCCGGTGGCGCTGGTTCGCCGTGGTGCTCGCGGTGGTCATGCCGGCCGGTGTCGCGCTGTCCCGGCTGTACCGCGGCATGCACCACCCGACCGACCTGCTCGGCGCCGCGATCCTGACCGCGCTCTGGGTCGGCCTGCTGTGGTGGGCGCTACGGCCGAACGCGCGGGCGGTGCCGGTCGAGTTGCGTACGTGAGCACCCGGTTCGGCCACCCGGGCTGAGCGCCGCATTAACGCTCGCCTCAGATTCGCTCGGTATCAGTAGGTCTCAGACAAGCGACGTAACCCGCACGTAGGGGGCTAGTGATGGCAGTCAACGCAGCGCCGCCCGGGCAAGCGCGGGCCGGTCGGTTGGCAGGCCGATGGGTGCCGCGGTCGGTGATCGGAGCCCCTACCACGGAGCTGCATCGCTCGGCCTCGCGCAGGAACGACCGGTGCACAGCCTTCGGCCGAAGCGTCACGACATGGATCTGACACAGGCCGTGCTTGAGCACCCCTACCTGGTGCTCGGTCCCTTCGTGCTCATCGAGGGGCCGGCCGCGACGATCACCGCGGGCACCCTGGTCGGCGCCGGCGCTGCGGCGTTCTGGCCGATCTGGCTGATCGTCGCGCTGGCCGAGGTGGTGGGCGACAGCCTGCTCTACCTCATCGGCCGGTCGGCCCGGCGGCCCTGGGTGGCGTCACTGCTGAGCAGGTTCAAGGCGACGGCGCTGCTCGACCGGCTGACCGGGATGTCACTGCCTCGGCTGGTGATCACCGCCAAGCTCGTCGACGTCTTCGCCCTCCCGGCGTTCGTGTCGGCCGGGCTCGCCGGGCTCCCGTACCCAAGATTCGCCGCCTGGGTGGGTGCCGCCGCCGCCGTACGCGGCCTGGTGCTGATCGGTCTCGGTGCACTGCTCGGCAGCCAACTGTCCGGCCTGCTCGCACTGCCCGGCGGCATCTTCCTGCTCACCGCAGCCGTCGCCGTGCCGGTCTCTGTCTTCCGCCTCGTCATCAAGCGATACCACCGACGAAAGGTAGTTCGTCCCATGCGCATCCTCATCGGTGCCGACACCTACGCCCCGCACGTCAACGGGGCGTCCTACTTCGCCCAGCGCCTGGCCGTGGCACTGACCGCCCGGCACGAGGTGCACGTGGTCGCGCCGTCGACGGACACCCGCAACCATGCCGGCATGTCCAGCGACGGCGTCGTCGAGCACCGCGTGCGTTCCTTGCCGGTGCCGGGCCACCCACGTTTTCGGTTCTGCCCGCCGCTGGGGCTGCGCGCGGCAGCCCGCCGGATCCTCGACGAGGTCCAGCCCGACGTGGTGCACGTGCAGAGCCACTTCCCGCTGTGCCGGGCGCTGGTCGACGCGGCGCACGAGCGCGGCCTGTTCGTCATCGCCACCAACCACTTCATGCCCGAGAACCTGATCCACTACCTGCCCATCGGCAACGCTGGCCGGACGAGGGCGCACAACTGGGCATGGCGCGACGCCGCCCGGGTGTTCGCCAAGGCAGACATCGTCACAGCCCCGACCCCGTACGCCGCCACGCTCGCCGTCGTCTCCGGTGTGTCCGGACCGGTCCTGCCCATCTCGTGCGGCATCGACCTCACCCGCTTTCGCGAGCAGGCGCCCGCGGCCGAGTTCCGATCGGCCTACAGCCTCGCGCACAAGCCCACCATCACGTACGTGGGCCGGCTTGACGCCGAGAAGAACCTCGACGTCGTGATGCGGGCGTTCGCGGTGGTGCGGCGCTCCCTCGACGTCCAGTTGCTTCTGGTCGGCACCGGGTCCGAGGACCGGACGCTGCGGTCGCTCGCCGGGGAACTAGGCGTCGCCGAGCATGTCACGTTCACCGGCTTCATCTCTGATGAGGACCTTCCCTCCGCATACGCGGCGTCGGCGGTCTTCGTCAACGCGGGCACCGCCGAGCTGCAGAGCCTGGTCACGCTCGAAGCGATGGCCAGCGGAAGGCCCGTGATCGGCGCCGATGCCGCAGCCCTGCCCCACCTCGTCCGGGACAAGGAGACCGGCTATCTGTTCCCGCCCGGCGATGTGGTCGTGCTCTCCGAGCGACTGCTCACCGTGCTCGGCGACCCGAAGCACGCAGAAGAGCTGGGGCACCGGGCTCGTGCCGTGGCCGAGGAGCACGACCAGACCCACACGGTGTCCGCGTTCGAGCAGCTCTACCGGATGCGTCCGGCCCGTGAGTCGCCCGCGCCCGCCGAGGTCGCCGCATGACAGCGACGATCATCCGAGCGGGCTCCTCCCGCTGGTATCGCAACGTCCAGCTGAGCCTGGGCCTGGGCACGGCGGCCGGGGCGGGCCTGCTGCTGGTCGGCGACGTCGACCCGGTGGACCAGATGGTCAGCGAATCGATCCGGACGGTGCCGGGCGCCGTCCTGCTGGCCCTGGCGGCGTGCGGGCTCGCGGCAGCCGGCGCATGGCTCCTGGTCGGCGCCCGGCGCGCGCTGCCACCGTCCTGGCCCCTCACCGTGCTGCTGTCGGTGTGGTGCGTGTCCCTGGTCGCGGTGGTGGCATTCCCCACGAACCTCCCGGGGACAGAACCGGACGTCGCCGCCGCGGTGCACCGCTTCGGGGCGGCGCTGATGGCAGCGCTGCCACCGCTCTTCGCCCTGCACATCGCCCGGCGTGCCGGGCGCGGGGCAGACCCGGCGCGGGTTCGCTGGCTGCGCGCGGCCGGGTGGTCCGCGTTCGCCGCGTGCGTCGCGTTCGCGGCGGCGAACGGGCCGGCGGTGCTGCTCGGCCAAGGCCATCTCCCGTTCGCGGGCCTGGCCGAACGGGTTCTGCTGGCGCTCGTGCTCGCCGTAGTCGGGCTCTGCGCCTGGGTGCTCGAAGGGGAGGAGCGGTCCCGATGGACCTGATGGCTACGATCGAGAACGCGATGACCTCTCCGTTCATCTATCTGGCGATCCTCGACGCGTTCCTGCCGTTCCTGCCGTCGGAGTCGGTCGTCATCGCGGCGGCGGTCTTCGCCGTGTCGGGCATCCCGTCGCTTCCGCTGATCATCGTGTTCGCCGCGCTGGGCGCCTTCGTCGGTGATCACATCGGTTTCCTCATCGGGCGCTTGTTGCGCAGGCGCCGTCCGGGCGGCCGCCTGATCCGCGCCGCCGACAGGATCGCCCCGCACCTGCACCGCCGGGGCGGCGCCCTGATCATCGCGGGCCGGTTCGTCCCCGGCGGCCGTACCGCGATCGTGACCGCCAGCGGTGCCACCGGCTACCCGCTTGCCCGCTTCGCCCCGTTCGCCGCCATCGCGGCCGTCACCTGGGCCGGCTATTCCGGCCTGATCGGCTACCTCGGCGGCGCCGCCTTCGAATCCGACCGGATGCTGGGCCTGGCGGTCGGCCTCGGTCTCGCCCTGTCCATCACCGCGCTCGGCGAGCTGGTCCGCTACGTGTTGCGCCGCCGCCGAGCGGCGATCGCGGCCGGATGACGTCGTCGGGCACCGGGTACGTCGTACCCGAGTCGTACGCCTACGTGCGGGCGGGCTCAGCTGCCCGCCCCCACCCGGACCACCCCACGACACACCGACCCAACTAGCAGCTGTCGGACCAGGTCGGCGAGGTGGTCGACGCCGTGGACGCGATGGTGGTGACGCCCGCGTTTCATCCAGGCCCAGAGACACCCTTGGTCGGATGAGGTCGGGTGCGTCTGGCCATGCTGACGCCGTTCCCAGCGGTGCTCGTGGGTGCTCGGCAGGCGGATCTGACCGGCCATCCCCCGGAGCCATGCCCGAGGGCCGCCGTCCCTTGTCCTACGCCGCGTCCGCCGGGCGGGGGGACGGGTCAGCGCACCGCGCTGTCCTCCCCCGCGGTACGGCGCGCGATCGGGGCGGGCGGGGTCGCGGCCGGAAGATCAACCCGGAGCAGCGCGCCACCGCGTGCGGAGCGTGCGACGGTGGCTCGGCCGCCATGGGCGTCGACGACCCGCTGCACGATCGACAGCCCGAGACCGGATCCTGGCAACGCCCGGGCGCTGTCGGCACGGTAGAAACGGTCGAACACCCGAGGTACGTCGGCGGCGTCGATGCCCGGTCCGGCGTCGTCGACCTCGAGCACCGCCGACGTGCCCTCGGCACGGAGCCGGATCTGGACCGGCTGGTCCGCAGGGGACCACTTGCCAGCGTTGTCGATGAGGTTGAGCACCGCCCGCTGGAGCGCGGCGGGACGGCCGCTCACCCACACGGAGATGAGGTCGAGCGCGATCTCGATGTCGGGTACGCGGGAACGCGCCCGGGTCGCGGCGGCCACCACCAGGTCGGCGAGGTCGAGCAGCTCGGTGTTTTCGTCGCTGACGTCACCGCGGGCCAGGTCGGTCAGCTCGGCGGCAAGGGTGCTCAACTCGGCCACCTGGCCGCCGAGATCGTTGAGCAGCCGGGTTCGGCTGTCCGCCGGCAGTGCGCTGTCCAGGGTGCCGCGCCGATCGAGCCGGATAAGCAGCTCGACGTTGAGGCGCAGGCTGGTGAGCGGGGTCTTGAGCTCGTGGGCGGCATCCTCGGCGAGCAGCCGCTGGGCCTGCCGGGAGTCGCGGAGCGCGGCGAGCATGTCGTTGATCGACTGGATCAGCCGCCGGATCTCCCCACCGCCCTCATCCGGGATGTGGGCGTCGAGATCCCGGGTGTGCGCGACACGTTCCGCAGCGGCGGCCAGCCGGTCGATCGGTGCCAGCCCGGTCCGCGCCACGGTCCGCCCGACGAGGGCGCCGCCGACCACGCAGAGCAGCCCGATCAGCAGCATCCCGAACCCGAACTGGTTGATCGGGCTGTCGTCGACGACGCGGGCCACCTGGACCGCGCCGTCGCCCGCCCGGAGCGTGTAGATGACGTAGCCGTCCTCGTCGCTGTCGTTCGACTCCATCAGGTCGGCCAAGCCGCCCTGCGCCACGCGCCCGGCGTGCTCGCTGACCGGGGGCAGCGCGGGTTGGCCGACCGGCGTCCGGGTCGAGCCGTCGGGCAGGATGACCCGCACCAGCGGACCGGATCCGGGATACGGCGGTAGCGGGACCTGCCCCAGACCGGCGCGCTCCGCGGTCGCCGCCAGGACGCGGGAGTCGGCGCGCAGCTGATTCTCGGCGCTGTCCCGCAGCTGCCAGTCCAGCAGCTCACTGGACACCTGGAAGGCCAGGAACACGCTGACGGCGATGGCCGTCGCCGCGATCACCGTCAACCTGGTCCGCAGGGACCGTCGACGCCACCATCGGGTCAGCCGACGCGGTTCCCGGCCCGCGGGCCTGCTCACGGAGGAGTCTCCCGCAACGTGTATCCCAGGCCGCGCAGCGTGTAGATCAAACGTGGCTCACCTTCGGCCTCCATCTTGCGGCGCAGGTAGCTCACATACACCTGGAGGTTGTTGGCGGTGGCGCTCATGTCGAAGCCCCAGATCGCCTCGAACAGCGCTTCGCGGGTCAACACCCGGGTCGCGTTACGCACGAGGACCTCCAGGAGGAGGAACTCGGTCCGGGTCAGGCGCAGCGGCCGTCCGCCCCGCAGCGCCTCGAACCTGTCGGGATCGAGCCGGACATCGGCGAACGACAGAACCTGCGACTCGCCGTCGCCCGGCGTGCGCCGGCGCAGCAGGGCCCGTACCCGGGCCAGCAACTCCTCGGTGGCGAACGGCTTGGGCAGGTAGTCGTCGGCACCCGCGTCCAGCCCCGCGACCCGGTCGGAGACCTGGTCACGGGCGGTCAGCATCAGCACCGGCAGATCCCGACCCGCGGCCCGCAACCGCCGGCAGGTCTCCAACCCGCCGAGGCGGGGCATCATCACGTCGAGGATCAGCAGATCCAAGGTGTCACCGCCGGCCCCACCGACCTCGTCGAGCACGGCGAGGCCGTTGGCGACGGTGCTGGTGTCGTAACCCTCGACCTGGAGCACCCGCTCCAGCGACTCACGAATGGCCGCGTCGTCATCCGCGATCATGATCCGCACGCCGACCCGCCCCCTTCCAGTCGATGCCTTGCTGCTCATCGTCCCCGATCAAGCTGAGGCCAGGATTAGAGCGTCGCTGGGGAACCGCGCTCTTACGAATACTGAAGTCCGATCCGCAGCCGACGTCCGGCGTCCGCTGCTTGCGGCGGAGGGTACGCCTGAAGGGTTCAGCCGCGGCTGGCGTACAGGTAGACGGTGACGGCATCGGGTGCGTCGAGGTCGATCAAAAGCGCTCGGTGTGTGCAACGGCCTCGACCATGACCAACACGATACGACGTACGCCCAGCGGCAGGACCGCGCATCGAGCGCCGCCACTCCCTCACTCAACGTGACGCACGGTCCGCGGCAGATCCGGATCCGCGCGCCCGCGCCGCGGCATGAGCGGGTGTCAGCAATGATGGGGCGTCCGTACGGAGGTGATGGTGGGGCAACCGACACTGTTCCTGACCGTGGGGCTCCCCTGCACCGGGAAGACCACGGCCGCTCGGCGCATTGAGGTCGAGCAGAAAGCGCTTCGCCTGACGAAGGACGAGTGGGTGAAGGCCCTCTACGGGCACGAGAATCCGCCTTCGGCCGGGGACGTGATCGAGGGACGGCTCCTCCAGATCGGGCTGCGCGTCCTCGAACTCGGCAACAACGTTGTGATCGACTTCGGCCTCTGGGACCGCAACGAGCGCTCCGCGCTCCGCCAGGCAGCAGCAGACCTCGGTGCGGCGGTGGAGATGCGCTACTTCGAACTCACCCCCACGGAGCAGCGGAGACGACGCGACCAGCGGCAAGCGGCAGCGCCACACACCACGTGGCCCATGTCCGATCGGGAACTCGCGCAGTGGGCTGACCGCTTCGATATCCCCACGCCAGGTGAACTCGACGGCAGTGAACCCGTTGACAACCCACCGACCGGGTTCACGACATGGGACGAGTGGCGCAGGCATCGCTGGCCGCCATCGATCTGCTGAGCCCTGCTCATCACCCCCGCCCACCGGAAGGACGCCAATCCGGGCAACTGATCTCCGTCACGAAGTGCAAACCGCGCCACACGCGGCATTGGAGCGCACTCGATCCGGACTCGGGTGGAAAATGCCGTCAGGTAACTCGGTCGCCGTGTTGTGCCAGGTCGGGCAACAATGCTCGCCGAACGGCGAGACGGCACGTGTCGAAGGGTGTTGCGGGAGTGGGTCGACGGTTGGGCGGATGCGAATGGCCGGTGATGGTCAGTACCGTCCACCTCGGCGGCCGCCGCTATCGAGTCGTGCGCCCGGCGAAGGCACCGAGGTTCGCCGGCCTCTACGAGGGCCGTCTCGGCGCCCAGTTCTGCCTCGACAAGGAAACGGCAGCCATGTTCGCCCTGGCGTGGGGCTTGGCTGCCCGGTCGCCGCACACGATCGTCTGCCTCCCGCTGCGCCGCGCGGAACTGCCCACCCACCATGTCTGGGGACGCCCGCTCGACCTGGTGCTGCTGCATCGCCGTCTGGCGTTCCCGCCGTCACGGTGGAAGCAGGTCCGGTCCCGGTTGGGGACCGGCCGGCCGCACACCGTCGTCCTACCCGACGATGCATGGCCGGTGCGGTCGGTCGCCGACCATCAACGAGTCTGGCATCAGGAGTTCCGTGATCATCTCCGGTGGGACATCGCCGCTGACACGTTGGTGCTGACCGGCAGCCGCGAGGCATTCGAGTTGGAAGCCGACCAGGTCCGCGCCCTGGCCGAGGAGTGTCCGGCTCATCGTGCCCGCACGCCGGGTACGCACTGCTGCGCCGAGATCAGCATGGGCAGAATCCGCCGCCACCCTGACCAACGTCGGCCGTACGCCGAACTACACGCCGACTACTCGCAGTAACGCCCATGTGTAGGCAGCGGGCGAACGACGGCAAGCACCAGCGGTAGGTGCGTGCCTTCGTCGTCGGGGACGTTGCGGCGCAGGCGCCAGCTCAGGGAAGGTCGGGATCCGGGTGCTCAACCATGCAACGCTCGCCCGTTTCGTCGTCGATCAGCGAGTTGTCGACCAGCCATTCCACCGCCCGCCGCCGTGAGCGCGCGTCGCGGAAGGCGTGCCACGCCGGCAGCAGGTGCGGATACTCCTCATGCAACGTGTTCTTGAACCGGCGGAAGGCACCCCGGCCCTGGATCGCTCGCGCGAGTCTGCGGCCGACCGCCGCGTCACTGATTCCTTCAGCGAAGTCGACCATGTCCCGGTACCACACGGAGGACGGCAGCGGATCGATACCCACCAGGTCAAGGTCGTCAAGGTCAACCGGCGTACGCCCGTCGACGCCCCCGTCCGTCGTCCAGAACACGATCTCACCGGTTCGCGGGTCGATCAGCCATCGATGGTCGTAGTACGTCTGGTCCTCGAGCGCGGTAGCGATCTCCTCCAGATCCAACCTGCTCAGGTCAAGCATCCGGCCACCCTAAACCACTACCGTCCAAGCTTCGACCAGCCAAAGCGCGACCAGCGGCAGATCCGGGCACTGTCGCTGGCAGCACCCGCTAGACATTGCGACAGCTGGCATCGAAGTCCGGCCGACCGCAAGGCGAATGGCTCTGTCTCACATTCGGTGGTGACGGTGAGTGCCGGTCAGCCGAGCAGGATTCGGTGTCGCAGAATTCGAGTCAGAGCTGGTCGCGCCGGCCCTGCCGCAGCACGTCGGCGAGTTCGGCCCGGCCGTGAACGCCGAGCTTGGCGAAGATCCGGTTGAGGTGGTTCTCCACCGTGCGTATCGACAGGGCAAGCTGCTCGGCGACCGCCTGGTTCGACAGCTCTCGCGCCACCAGCGCGGCGATCTCCCGCTCTCGTCTGGTCAGGTGCGAACGGTCGCCGACCGAGGCCAGGAGCGGGGTGCGCGCGTTATCGCACCGGCCGGCTGCCACCGCCGCCCGGGCCTTTGCGCGGGCGGCGTCATCCACCTCGCCACGGCGGACGCCGGTACCCGTCCGGCCGGTCGCCCGGCGGCGAGCCCCCGCCACCGCGGCTGCGGCGGTCGCCTCAGCGGCGTAAAGGTGGCATCCCAGCTCGGCCAGGATCGCCGCGACTCGCTCCAGCTCCGCCACGTCGGGCGCGGCCAATGCCCGGACCAGGTCCACCAACGCCACGCCCAGCCCCCAACGCGCCGGTATCGGATCCGCCGGCAGCAGGCGGGCCGCAGTCGTGGGCTCTCCCATCCGGGCCAGATCGCTGGCAAGCAGCACCGCTGGAAGCAGGCCGCCCCGATGGTCCCAGCGCCGGGCGCTGGCAGCCAGCAGCGCGTGAGCGGCCCCGGGTTCGCCCCGCTGCCACCACCGCCAGGCACGCGCCCGGTCCACCTCGAACCGGAACAGCTCGATCTGCGCGAGGGCCGGCCAGATCTCGGCGAGCCGGCTCTCGAACCGGTCGGCCGCCGCCTCATCCCCCTGGTAGGTGGCGGCGAGCAGCCCAGCCGCCAGGCACCGTCCCTCATGGTGGCGTACCCCGAAGTCGCGCAGCACCGGAAGCGCCTCGGTCACATAGCGCCGGGCGGTACCGAGCGCGCCAGCAGTGATCTCGGCAAGGGCAAGGCTGGTCAACGCGGAAGCGTGGGCGATCCGGTCGCCCAGGCCGTAGGTGTGGGTCAGCACCTCGTGGCCGGTTTCCCGGGCCTGCGCGATCATCCCGTCGTACGCCCACACGTCGACCGGCAGCGCGCCGGAGGCGTACTCGGCCGGATACATGGCGCACCGGCTCACCGGCGGGGCGACCGCGCCGGCCAGTGCGGTTCGTAGCTGGTCAAGCTGGCCGGAGAGCAGGAGCCCCACCCCTTGGACGGCGGCGACCCGCACCGTCAACTCGGGAGAGTCGGCAACATCCACGTCGGCCACCAGTCTGGCGGCGTGGCGAGGCCGGCCGGCGCAGGCCAGCAGGTTGGCCCGATCCACCCGCAGGGTCACCTGTGACACCGGGTCGGCCAGCGCCGCAGCGTCCTGACGCAGGCGCCACAACGCATCCGCGACCGACCCGTGGCACCAGCCGAGAAACCACGACCGGGCGGTCGCCACGTCCCGGCGGGCGCGGTCGTCACCGGCGTGCGCCGCCACGTCCTCCAGTGCGGTCAGGGCCGCGCCGGTGCGTCCCTGCTCGATGAGCACTCGACAGCGCAGCAGCCCGGCGTCGAGGTCGGCGGTCGACTCCCAGGCCGCCTGGGCCAGCCGCTCCCGCAGACGCGGGTCGGCGGGCTGGTCGGCGACCTCCCGCACGGCGGCGGCGATCAGCGCCGAGTCAGCCGGGCCGCCCCCGTCGACCCGCCACACGGCCCACGGCAGCAGATCGCTCCACCGGCGCACGCCGTACGCTTCCAGGGCGTCGGCGAGCCTCCGGTACCACCGCAGACGGGTGCTGGTGGGGATCCTGCCGCGCAGGACCTCCCCATACAGTGGGTGGGCCAGCTGCGCTTCCCATCGGCGGCCGTCGGCTCGGACGGTGATCAGGCCGCGCCGCTCAAGGGTCTCCACCACGTCACCGCCGAGCACGTCGTGCAGCAGCCGGACGCCGACCGGCTCGGCCAGGGCCAGCACCTCGAGCGCGGTACGCTCGGCGGAGTCGAGCCCAGCCAGCCGGCACCGGACAAGATCGTCGAGCCGACCAGCCGCCGCAGGCAACTCGCGCAACTGCCACAGCTCGTTGTCGTGGGTCAACGCACCGCTGTCGTGGGCGGCCAGCACCAGCTCACGCAGGTAGAGCGGGTTACCGGCGGTGGCCCGCCGCACCTGGTCCAGGGTTCCGCAGGCCACCGGGCCGCCCAACCAGCCGACCAGGACCTGTTCGAGATCCGCCGCGTCCAGCGGGTCGACGTCCATCCGGGCTGCCCGGCCGGACCGCCACAGAGCCCCAATGGTCTCCGGCACCTCGGCCCCGGTGGGCAACGTGGCCAGCAGCGCCAGCGATCCGGCCCGGACCGCCTGGTGCAGCGCCACCGCCGACACGTTGTCGAGCTGGTGCACATCGTCGACGAACACGACGATCCGACCAGTCTCGGCGAGCGAGTTCAGCGCGGTGACGACGCCGGCTAGCAGGCCCGCCGGCCCGTCCGCATCTATCGGCGGCATGGCCGGGACGATGCCGGAGAGGGCGGCCAGCGGGATGTCCCGCCCGGCTGCCACCGCGTACCCGCGCAGGCAGCGCCAGCCGCGCCCGGCCAGCACCCGCAGCGCCTCCTCGGCCAGGCGCGTCTTGCCGACCCCCGGTGCCCCGGTCACGATCACCGCGCCCGGGCGCAAGGTGATCGTGTCGATCAGTCGGGCCAGCTGCGCCTCGCGACCGACGAACGGCACCGTCCGGTCGATCACCGTCGCTCGCGATCCCTCCACCAGACACCTCCCACAGTGGACTGTACGCACCTGGCGGGTGGGCCAGGGCTGCCGGTGTGCGCGGACGTGAGTACCGCGCCCGGCCGAAGTTGAGTGCCCACTACTCACGAATGTCGACGGTGCGCAGCCGTAGCGTGTTGATCACCAATCCGAAGGTCACCACGGACCTCCATCCATAGTGGCCACAGCTCAAGGAGAATCGCATGTCACGCACAGCCAGCCAGGGCCCCGTCCGCCGCAGGAGCACCTGGGCAGGCCGGATCGGCGCCGCCGTCGCCTTGGCGCTGGTGGGCGTGGTCGGGGTGGCCACGCCCGCCCAGGCCGCGAGCACCAATCACTACGTCAGCTGGGAGGCCGGCGAGCCGGCGTGGCAGTACATCAACTGGGGACACTGGGTGGGCCGCACGACCCAGGCCTCGGCGGTCCGCAGCGGAAGCTGGGGTGTGCTGATGCAGGAGAACAGTATGAGCGCCGACTCCCCCGGTGAGGCGCGACGTACCCTCACGTACAACACGATGGCGACGACGTGCGCCGCAACGGTCTATGTCCGCAACCTGTCGCCGACCAGCCAGCGGGTGCGGGTCAGGGCCGAACGCGCCAGCAACGGCACCGGCCTCCGCTCGGTGACCCAGACCCTCCCCGCGAACAGCGGATGGACCAAGGTCACGCTGACTAGCTTCACCGCGAACACCACCGCAATCGAGATCAGCCTGTACGCCTACCCGTTCACCTCCACCGGGCTCCTCAACAACCCCTACTGGGCCCAGATCGCCTGGGACGACTTCACCATGGGCTGCGTCCGCCTCTGATCCCGCCCGGTACGATCGCCGATTCAGCGTGATGTCGCAGAGTCGTCGGGATGGCTCTGCGACATCACGCACACCACCGGCTACCGTCTCGGTCCAGGTCCAGCGCCGCCTTCGTCCGCTGCGCCAGCAGCGCAGTCCGGTTTCCCCCGCTACGACCGACTGAACCCGCGACGATTCCCAGCTCAGGACCGGTACCGCGCCACACGATCCCTGACCAGCTTCCGCGACCCGATCCGCAGCCGACTCCCGTCCACGGCTTTCATCCGCAGTCCCCCGGCTATGCGTGAGGCGGGGTGGCTGTGTTCGCGGCAGGCGCCTGGTCGAACTCGTCGCGGTTTCGGGCGATGTCGCCCTGGTGGTCGCGGACCCAGCGCACGAGCCCATCCACCGTCTCGCTCAGTGAGCGGCCCAGTGGCGTCAGGGCGTATTCGACCCTCGGAGGTACTTGCGGGTATGCGGTCCTGGTCACCAACCCGTCGCGGGTGAGTGCGCGCAGCGTCTGGCTGAGCATCCGCTGGGATATGCCGGCGATCTGTTCGTGTAGTGCGGTGAAGCGCAGCGGGCCGGACGCCAGGGCCGTGATGGTCAGCAGCGTCCACTTGTCGCCGACCCGCGCGAGTACGTCTCGGACGAGCTCGATCGTTTGTAAGCAGTCCGGCGTGACCCCGCGGTGTGCGAGTACGGCACCAAGGGTGCTTGTCATGGCTCTTTGTTCCTCATGGGTCAGTAGCTGACTTCAAAGTGCGTATGGGAAAGCCGGACTAAATCCGGTGGGCGCACGTTTCTTACTGATCGTAACTGGTGTGCGGCCACCCTCTGTGGCCGTGACGGCGGAAGGAACGGCATGGTCCGGCACGACACGTTCACGATTTCGCGGCACCTCGACGTGCCGCCGGGCGAGGTCTTCACGGCGTTCGCCGACACCGCGATCAGGCGGCGGTGGTTCCGGCTTCCCGGCAGCGGGGCCTCCTACGAGCACGACTTCCGAGTGGGCGGAGGCGAGACGGCCAGCAGTACCTACACCGGGCTGGACACCGTGCCCGAACGGCTGGAGTACCGGTCGCGATACATCGACATCGTGGGCACTCACCGGATCGTCTATGGCTACGAGGCCGTCATCGACGGCGAACTGCGATGGACCTCGCTGGTCACGGTCCGGCTCGGTGTCGATGCGGACGGAACCCGCCTGGACTGGACCGAGCAGGTGACCTTTCTCAGATACGAGAGAGACGGCAGTGTGGACCTGGCGCACCTGCGCGGCGCGAGCGTGCTGCGGCTGAACGGCCTTGACGCGGCCCTGCAATCCGGACGTCCACATCAGCAACGGCGGTGAAAGCAGGCCACCGACCAGAGCCTGGCCTGCCCTCGCGACCGCGAACTGACCCGGCCGCAGCCGCGGAATCGCCTCAGCGCCGTCGTTACTCGACCGCGCCGAATGCTCGTCAGGCAGCGTCGTCATATGACCTTGCCGTTTGGGAGGGTGACCGGCCGGCGAATGACTTCGCTGCTGCCGCGGAGTTCCAGCGCCTGTACGACCGCTACGTCGGGTCCGATGCTCCTGCGGCGCCTACGGCGCGTGTGACCTCGTATGTGCGGGCGTTGCTGGCCCGATACCCCGACATCGGCACCGATGCCGGTGAGGACAGCCCTTGGTCCACCGGACCGCTGATGAGCGAGGCGGGGGGACCACTGGTGTACTTCCCGATGGTGTGAAGCCGTTCGACTGGCGGAAGAGCACGGGCTGAACTGTTACGACCCGCAGTGGAACCAGCTTCGCACGCCGTTTCGAGAGTCCTGGCGCTTCGAGTTGACCTCTGCGTGGGGTCGTCCGTTCCGTGACCCGGATGCCGACCTGGTGCGCAAAGTCCTCGTGCACCTGTCCACGGACAACTACAACGCGGTGCTCGCTCGGGCCGACGACTGGTATGTCCAGGCCGGTTACGGTCAACAGGCCGGTACGTGACCTGGGTGGTACGCGCTCGAACGGCGAGATGGCGCGCCTGACCAGCACTTCCGGGCAGAGCTGCCGGACGTCGAGGACGTCATTCGAGCATTCGTCGGCTTTCTGGAAGACGATCCCGCCGTCGCGGAGCGATTCCCGTGGCGTCCGCACGTCGTCTGAGGGGGCCGGCGGCCGACGCCTGCACAGTTGCGTGCGGACCTCGCGCAACAGTTCAGGCGAGTGCACGGATCTGCCGTCTCCCGAGCGCGCCGCTTGCCAGGGTTTCATCGCTGCCTGCACTGGCCGGTGGACCGGATGACGCCAGCTACCGCCTTCCCGTCAAGTAGCCGATGTGCGTGGGTGAGCCGCAGGTTTCAGGTTGCGGTAGACGCTGGCTTGAGACGCTTTCGCTCGACAACGCTTGTTGCCGTCACCACACTCAGCGGCGGCACGTCCTTCGCGACAACGGCGCCCGCGCCGACGACCGAGCCCCGACCGATTGTCACTCCAGGGGTGACCGTGACCGCGGCACCGATTCACACATCATCCTCGATGACGATGGGCGCGTGCGTGATGAAGTCGTACCGCTCGTGGAGCTCGACGGGATGTCCGGCCGTGCTCAGAGTCACTCGGGGACCAATCAGGACGCGGTCACCGATGGTGATGCCCCCGTAGTCGAGGAAAAAGCATCCCTGGTTGATGAACACACGCTCTCCAAACGATGCTCCAAGCCCGTAGTCGCAGTAGAACGGAGGCAGGACGGACAGCGAGTCAGGGATCGGTTTACCGAAGATCTCGGTCAGCACCGTCCTGCGCGCATCGAGGTCGTCAAACGGCAGCACGTTGAGGCGCGAGGTCAGGTTCATGACGAGCTGTACGCGCTGCGCGAAGGCTCGGGACTCGGGCGTCCGTGTTCGTAGCCGTTCCTCGTTGCGCACGAGACGATCCTGGCACGGCGAGTCAGAGACTGCGTGACGACCCAGGCAGGGAATACATCACTCCATGATCGTTGGCTCCTCATCAAACGTCCGGGTCTGCCGCTTCGGCTGAACTGCTGTTCATCACCGGCGGTGACGCCCACGACACGCCGCCAGACCCGTGAAATTCGCGTCGCCGCTGTCACACTCACAGCATGAGTAAACCCCGCCGAAAGCCGAAGAAGCCCCGAGCCCCGCGGCAGCAGGCATCCCAGTCGGAGGCGGGGTTCGTTCCTGCCCACCTGCGCGGCGCTACGTTCGACGAGCACGGACGTCGCCTCGTCGCCAACCCCGGCTGGCAGCGCAACGGCCAACAGTCCGTACCACAGGTGGACCCGAACGAGCCTCCGCTGCCCGAGGCGGCACGCCGTAACGCGGCCGGGCCTATGGTCGGCCACGACGGGTCCGCCAGCCGTGCCTGAGAGGCATCCCGGGGCACCAACCCAGTCGGCTAACTGAGAGAAACGGAACACGTCCGTCGGCGTATTCGGCGCTGTACTGCTCGGACCAGCTCATGTGGGAGTGTGTCGATCTACGCAGTCCCGGCGCTGGCGACGATGCGGGCACGGAGTTGTTCGGCGCGACGCGCCGCATCCGCGCGCAGCGCAAGAGCCTCAGCAAGCTTCATGGGCACCAGTATGACCAGCGAAGATCACTGCCACCTTCCAATTTACGGGCCACGGCAAAAGGAGCAGCGAGGGCAGTGCGCCGGTAGCGGCATGAAAGGGCGCCGGTTCGGCAAGGAATTCCCCCTCCCGACACTGCAGCACACTACAAAGACGACCTCAGCCGTAAGGAATCCCAGCGCGATCGAGTAGACGGCACATGTCGTGGAATCCCTCCACGCAGGCGTCGACGACAGCGCTATGGCGGCCGGAGGTCTTCGCGTACTGCAACAGGAAGTACGGATCGACGACGTCAGGGGCATAGATGTTTGTCTCGACGACCTCGCCGCTCGCCGCATTTTCGAACTGGCAGTGCTCCCCGTGCGGGTGCAGGTACCAGGTCGCGTCGTCATATCGCACAGACTCCGGGCACTCCGTGTCAGGACCGCTCAATGGGGACGAGTACGTTCCCATTTGTGCGACGAGCGCGTTTGCCACCAGGCGGAACTCCGCGACAAGGCTTTCCAAAGCCGGGCGCACGGTCGCGGCGTCCGAGTCGCTGACCAGTTGCAGGACGGTCAGCATCGGCCCTCCGCCGCTGGACGAGGCGAAGACGGCCACATCAGGCCGGAGCGCGATACGCAGGGACCTCGCAGCGGCTGCGGCAACAGGCATCGTGACAGTTTCGCCAAGGGGGATGCGCAGACCCCGACCACGGGCAAGCCGCGGGCGAATGTCGGCGGGGTCTAGCACTCCTGCGACGATCGCCCCGGCCTCCATTCCCATGTGGCGATGCTAACTCGAAGGCCTTGCCCATCGGCATGGTCAGGCGCACTCATCTCGGCCAGATGAGTGCGGGCGTCCTCGTACCACTGAACCAGGTGCCGAACCTCGTACGGGTTCCGGGCGCTTCGTCGCTGCGATCGGCGTGGGCCATGTCTGAACTAAGCCGAGGTTGGTGCGGCCGACCTGGCTGCCTGCTCGATCTTCGCGCAGTGGGCTGCCCGGGCTTCCTCGTCGATCTGCTTCTCGTGTTCGGCGCGCAATCCGGTCCGGCCATCGAGGCCCTCGCGAAGGATATCGGCGTGCCCGGCATGCCGGATGGACTCGCCGAGGACATGAACCATGATGGCGAACAGGTTCGTGTCGGCATAAGGCTCCGGCCACCACGGCACGTGGCCGGGGGCGTCGAGGGGAAGCTCGTTGATCGTCGCGTCCGAGTGTTCCCACGTGCGCCGGTAGAACGCGATGATCTGATCGCGGGTCTCGTCCTCAGCCGCCCACAGATCGCTGCCGTTGGCATCCTGCCACCGGGGCAGCGGCTCCGGGCAAGGGCGGTCGAAGACCTCGCCGAAGTATCTGGCCTCGACGGTAGCCACGTGCTTGACCAGACCGATGAGGTTGGTCCCGGTCACTGTCAAAGGCCGGCGGGCGTCGTACTCGGACAAGCCGTCGAGCTTCCACAGCAGCGCCTCGCGGTCCCGCCGCAGCCTCCCGTGCAGGTTGACCTTCGCGAATTCATCGTTCATGCGGCATGAGCGTGCCATGGGCTACTCGTGGTCCCAACCGGCGCTCACACCGGCAGCGCTCAGCCACCAGCGACGGAACTCGGAACACCGCGTCTTCAGCCCTGCCGTCCGCGGTCACGTACAGTGAAGACCGATCGGCGGCAAGTCCGGATCCGCGCGCCCGGGTCGCGGCTACGAGAGCCTATACGTCGCCGGTCCACCCGCTTGTCGGCGTCGATAGGCTGTGGCTTTGTGGCCAATCAGGACGACCCAGTGGAATCCGAGAAGGTGCCGGTGGCGGGCCGCGGCCGGCTTTCATGGTTCAACCGCAACGGGACCGGTCTTCAGGCAATTGCCGCGCTTACCACGATTCCCGTCAGCGCCGTGGCCGCGGTCTTCGCCTTCCAGGCGTTCAAAGATCAGCAGCAGGTCAACCGTGACCAGATCACGTTGAACCAGACCGTCCGCGAGCGGTACGAACGGCGCTACGCCTCCCGCGTGGCCTTCTGGATCGCCGACGACGACACCTCCGCGTCCGCGAGGCCACAGTCTTCCAGCCTCGTCATCGTCGCGACGGTTTCGGTGCTGAACAGGTCACCCGTCCCGCTCCGAGATGCCGCGGTCTTCGCCATCGCGCAATCCGGAGAAGCGTTCTTCTGGCACCAGCAGGACCTCAGACCATGCGAGAAAGTGGACGTAGCGCTTCTGGCCCACGCGACCACCGCCGGGCGCCTGAAGGATCCCGGCAACAGGTTCGTGCTGTCGCTGGTGTTCCGAGATCCCACCCGGCTGTGGCACATGACCAACGACGGCCTGTTCCCGTTGGACGGCTACGGGAGCTATACGCAGGACTTCATCTGGGAGGGTGCCGAGTCCGGGAGCACGCTTACCGGATCCCCGCTCATTTACTCGTCCCTGATCCGGAAGCGGGCCGAGGTCACTGACTGCGGCGAATCGGGCTGACTGGTCGCCGTAGAAGATCGGCCCTCCTGACAAGTCCGTGGGCGGGGTGATGAGGTATTGGTCTGCTGTGGAGATCTTCTTGTCAACGCCGGCTGAACTTTGGCTCTGGCACACATTCTGTGATTGATCTTGTTGATGGCTCACGGGGTGGTCAGGACGCGTTTGCGGAGGAGGTCGAGGTTCGCTCGGCCATACATCTGTCGCTTGATCGTCTTGATGCGGTTGACCTGGCCCTCGACGGGGCCTGAGCTCCAGGGCTGGGTGAGGCCAGCAACGACGGCGTCACGGTCGCTGGCCAGGCCGGCGGCGAAGCCGCGGATCTCGGGGTATCCGGCATGGCGGGCTCGGTTGATCCAGGCGTCGAGGTGTTGCCCGGTGCCCTGGTGACGGACCAGGGCGGCGAACCCGCGGGCGAGGCCGGCGACGGTGTCGAGGTCCGGGCAGCGGCGGCGGGCGTCGGCGAGATCAGCGCGGTCGTCGTCGGTGAGTTTGTGGCCGGGGCGCATGATCCAGGCGGTGATCCGCCGGGCCGACGGCACCCGTACTGCGGTCGCAGGGGTGGGGCGGGTGCGGCTGATGGCGAGCCAGTCCCGCAGTACCCGCAAGCTGCCCCGGTAGCCGCGGGCCACGATCTCGGCGTGCAGCACGGCTGTCTGGTGGACGCCGTCGGTGAGGCGTTGCCGCAGGTAGGGGTGGAACGGGGCGAGGACGCTGGGTCGGCTGGCGGCGTTCGGGCCGATCAACGCCTCGGCGGTGGCGGCGTGGGCGTACTTGCGGGCGGTTCTGACGTTCATGTCGAGCCGGCGGGCGGTCGCGCTGATCGACAGTCCTTCGGCTCGCAGGGCGTGCACGGCCGCGTGGCGTTGGCGGGTGTTCGCCGCCCGCCGTCCCGTCCTGACCGACTCGTCGGCCGGGGCGACCAGGGCAGATGTCGGTTCGGTGTGGGTACGTAGGCAACGGCGGTGTCCACGGATGACTTTCTCGACGGTGTCGCTGAGGTTCTTCAGCAGGTGCCACCGGTCGGCGACCTGGATCGCGTCAGGTGCTCCCTTGCGGGCGCCCTCGGCGTAGCTGCCGCCTCGGTCACGGCAGATGATCTGAACACCAGGATGGTCGCGCAGCCAGGCGGCGAGGGTGTCGGCGGTGCGGTCGGGCAGAACGTCGATCGGCCGGCGGGTGTGCATGTCGATCAGCACCGTCGCATATCGGTGCCCACGGCGGCGGGCGAAGTCGTCGACGCCCAGCACCGTCGGCGTCACCGGCGACGGGTCGGGCATCCGGCGGATCATCCGGATCAACGTGGAGCGGGACACCGACACGGCCAGCCGCTGCGCCAACCGGCTGCCTGGTCGGCCGCCCAACGCCGCCGCGACGGCTTGCAGATCACCTGTCGCGAGGACCGTGTGGCGGGCATGCCTTCGGGTCAGCCCCGGCACCTGCTCGACGAACGTCTGCCGTCTGCATTCGGCGTTCACGCAAGCGAATCGGCGGACCGTCAACGCGACCAGCACCTCGTGGCTCCCCAACCTGACATCACCCAGCCGCCGCACATAGCGACCGTGCACAGTGGTTGACCAAGCGCCGCAGACCCCGCACGACGCCCGCACCGTCTGCGTCGCCGCGTCGATCCTGACCGTGATGCCCCGAACCACCACCGCTTCCACCCGCAGGCCCGTCAGGTGCGGCAACAACGCCGGAATGATCTCCACCTCGGCACCCAACCCGAACTACCGGCGAGCGCGACTCACAAAATGTGTGCCAGAGCCAGTTTTCAGGCGGAGCCGACACTTCTCGGTCGGGCGGTCGGTGACCGAACTGTGGTTCTCGCCCGGCAGCAGGGGCCGCCGGAGGCGACCGAGCGTATCGAGGCTTGCTTCTTCCTGGTGGGCGAGGTCCGCATTGCACGTCGACCGCACTTGGCCCTTGCCTCGACGCGCCCGAATCGACGCTTCACTCGCTCGAAGCACGGATCGGCATGCCTCGCCGCGCACAGACATGCGACATAGCCGACTCGCTCACATCGGCAAGGCCGAACGTCCGCGCCAGCGAGGACGACTACCGTCCGCGACGGGCACACCTGCCGCCCATGCGCTTGGTGCGGCAAATCCGGATGGGTCAGCCGGTGGCTGTCACTGCGGCTTGGAAGTGCTTGCGGGTGTCTTCGTCGAATGCGACGAGTCTTGCCCGTTGGACGTTTGTCGGGGTGGATTTGATCGTTGCTACTGCGATCCGGGCGGCCTGGTCGGCGGGGAACCCGTAAACGCCCGTGGCGATTGCCGGGAAAGCGACGCTGCGGGCGCCGAGTTCGTCGGCGACCTGCAGGCTCCTGCGATAGCAGGAGGCCAGCACCTCGGCCTCACCGTGGTCGCCGCCTTCCCAGACCGGGCCGACCGCATGGATGATGTGCCGCACCGGCGGGTCGAGGTCAAACGCCGGGGTAGCCATCGCGTCGCCCGGCTCGCAGGGGCCGATCGCACCCCCGGCCTGCGCCAGGCGAGGCCCAGCAGCGCGGTGAACCGCGCCGTCCACACCGCCGCCACCGAGCAGTGACTCGTTCGCGGCCGTGACGATGACGTCCACGTCCTCCCGCGTGATGTCACCCACCACAATCTCGATCAGGACCACAGCAGGATCCTGGCACACCCGACAAGGGTGTGCCGGCCCACCGTCGCCAAACCGGGCAGCCACTCCACCGGGCGAGGCGACAGATCCGGCCGCACGGCCGGCGGAGATCCAATACTCGTTCACCAGCCCGTGCGGTGACGTACGGGGGCTGGCAGGTAAAGCGTGACGTTGCTGCGTCAGCGGGCAGACAGCGGCACGCGGCACGGGCCCCAAACAGCCACCAAATTCTGACAAGGCAGACGCGCTCGCCGGAGCCATTCCCCCTGCGAATGGCATCGGTCCGGCGTCGTCCGCTACCGGTATTGGCGTTCCTGAGCTGCGCGGACCTTCTGACGGATGTCGTCAGGAATCTCGACCACATGGACGGCAATCGCGAGATCCAGTAGCGCCTGTGCGGCCCAGGTACGCGCCGCTGGCCGAAACGGCCTCGCTGCGGCCGGGTCGCTCATGCAGAGCACCAGGCGGGGCCGCGGGTCGATCGTGCTTGCGATCCACGTCAGCTTCAACGCGTCGGCCAGTACCTTGTGACGCTGCGCCGACTTCGGCGGACCCTGATGGGCCCAGCACTCCACAAGAACAGTTCGGCCGCTGTCGCAGCCGTCGACCTCGACCCGAACTCCCGACGGCACCGCGATCTTCGCCGGCTCCAACGTCAAGGCCAGGTCACGGCCCAGCAGATCAAGCATGACCCGCTCGGCGTGGCGCTGCTCCGCAGAGTGCCCAGGAGGCAAGTGATCTCCGAGCGTCCGAACAACGGCAGCCGGAGAAAGCGGCCCGCTACGTGGTGTTCTCGGATCCTCGCCAGCTAGGACCCCGCTCGTCCGCTCGACGAGTTCGTTGACGATCTTCCCATCCGGGCCTTCCCACCGCCGCACGGCTCCGGCCAACTGCAACGCGCGGCAGATCTGGTTGACCTGCTGCCGCGGCCGGACACCCGTACGCTGTGACAGCTGGTCATCGTCCAGCGGTCCGGAGCTGAGCCGAAGTGCTTCAAAGACACGGTCGCGATTGCTGGCAGCCGTCACACATCGAGTCTGACCGACGGTCGATGGTCCCGCCTCCTCCGTTCGGCGATGTACAGGCTTGCGCCCGGACTGCGGCAGAACAGTGCGCTCGATCTTGGTGCTGCGCGGTCAGACCTCGGTAGCGTTCCGGGTCGGACCTGTCGCAGAACCCGAGGGACGAGGGGCTCCGCGAGCAAACGTGGTTGGTGAGGCGCCGCGACGTAGTGGAGCATCTGGGTGGCGTGGGTGGCGGAGCTGAGCCGCTGTCACCCTCTTCCGGGACATCTATTAGACGCCACATAGTACCGGCCGTACTATGTGCCACATGGTAGTGAACGGCGAGTCGGGCGAGTCGGCCGAGCGGCAGGCCCAGCTCCTGCGCGGCTGCTTGGACATGTGCCTGCTTGCGCTACTTGCCGCCGAGCCTGCGCACGGCTACCAACTCGTCCGCCGACTCGACGCCGCTGGGTTCGGAACGGTGAGCTACGGCACCGTCTACCCGTTGATCACCCGACTGCACCGCTTAGGACTCGTGGCCAACGCGATGCAGCCCAGCCCCAACGGCCCGCCCCGCAAGGTCTATCGGCTCACGGACACCGGCCATGACCGACTGAACGTCTGGCGCGAGCAGTGGACCCAGTTCGCCAGCGTCGTAAACGAAACCCTCGCCGTCCGTCCACTGAATCCGGGAGATGACCATGAGCACGTCGACGTCGGCCGTTGACAACCTCCTCGCCGCCGCAGACCGAGAATGGCGCGCTCTCGGCATTCACCGTCGTGACCGGGCGACTCTCGCTGCCGACCTGCGCAACGAACTCGACGCCGCAACTGCCGACGGGATCGATCCTGCGGAGCTTCTCGGCACCGACCCCGCCGGGATCGCCCTGAGGATCGCCGAGGAAGCCGGCGTGCAGCGGATCCCACCGCGCTACGGCCAGGTACTTGGCGTGGCCAGCGTGGGCGCAGCGCTCTCCCTCATCATGGGATACGTCCTGGTCATCGGCCTGCACCAGGCATTCGTGGCGGCATTCGACCTGCCCCGAGATGTGCCCGTACCGGTGTGGCTTGCCGCTGGTGTCTTCTACGGCGCCGTCGCAGCGGTCGTCGTCGCCGGCGCCGTCCTCGCCGTGCGCATCACCCTGCGCGACGTACCCCGCATCCGACACACCGCTACGCGAATGACACTGCTGCTGCCACCCACGATCGCCGCCGCGATCGCGACCCGCGGCATGAGCGTGCGCCGGCTCGGCTCGGCTCCAAATTCGCGCCTCTCCCGAAACGGGTTGCTGAGCCCTGCAACCTTTGTGCCGCCAAGCCACTTGGGTGGTCGCGCACGGACCAGTCGCTGGTGGTTTTTTCCCGCCCAATTCGAAGCGCATCGCCGACGCCGACGGCGTCGTCCTCGGGTAGTCGGAGGCGGTGCGGGGGCGTTGCCCCCGCACCGCCTGCTATCGCCGGTCGCTGTCCGCAGCCTGCTTGCGGCCGACGGCCATTCGCATCACGATCACGGTGTACGCGCAGAGCACGGCGAGTCCGGCCCACCAAGGAAGTGGGAAGTACCCGGTCGACGGCGAGTAATGCGCGGTGACCTGCGGGTACTCCTCCATTGTCTGTTTGACGGCGAAGCCGGCGGCCGGGGTGAGCCGGAGCAGCCACTCGGAGACCGTGTCGGGTAGTAGTGGGAACGCCGTGACGGCGTAGGGCAGGGCGACCAGCGACAGCCCGATGAGGATCGCCGCCGAGCCGCGGCGTAGCCACACGGCGAGCCCGTACGTGAGGACGGCGCAGAGGGCGAGCACCGCCGGTACGCCGACGATCACCCGAGTTCCGATCAGTATCGGTATCGGTTGCACCGGGATGCCGTTGCCCTTCAGGATCGCGATGGACAGCGGCAGGACGATGCCGACGGCGACCAGACCGGTGACGAAGGTGGCCGCTCCGACGACAGCCGACCGGGTGGCGATCACCCGCCGGGTGGGTGCCTCGTGAACTGTGCGAACGCCGTAGCGGACCGCGACGATGAGCACGATGACCAGCGCGATCGTCAGGCCGGGCAGGGCCTTCTCGACGCTACGCGCGCCCTCCTCGCCGAGCGGCCCGATGTCGCCGGTGCCGCTGACTGTGATGACGCCGTTCTTCTCGACGGCTCCCGACGCGTTGTGGTGCTTCTCCCAGTCGGTGTGGTTCATTTCGCCGACCGGGTCGCTGGCCCACCCACCGGTGGTGCCCTCCACGGCGACGTTGTCGAAGACGCCGACGGCCTGAGTGAACCGGACCTCCTCGATCGCACCGCCGAGGCCGACCTTCCGGAGCGTGAGGTCGCCGGGGGAGGTAGCGAAGAGACCGACCTGCACGGTGTCCGGCAGCCCGTCGAGCTTCGCCGTTGCGACGGTGTGCCACTGCTTGCCGTCGGCCGACTCGGAGCCCGTGATGGTGTCGCCCGAGCGGGTCAGGCGCAGCCAGCGCGGGGACTGCTCCGAGACGACTGCGGTTCCGGCGATGTCGTGTCTGTAGTCGTACTGGAACCGCACGCCGTGGTCGCCGGTCATCATCAGCGCCGCGTACTGGGAGCCCTGCCGCACGCCGTCCTTGACGATGATCCCAGCCTTCGCCCACGGCACCAGCCCGGACACGATCTGGTCATGGTTCGGCGGAGGGTAGGTGATCGTCCCGGTCATCGCGGTCAGCCTGACCGTGATGCTGCCCTCCGGGCCCAGGTCGCGATGCAGAAACCAGAACTGGTCGCTGACCGTAGCGCCGTCGCTGGCCACGGGAGCCGCCGGGCACGGCCCGGGGCAGGACGACTGGTTGCCGAAGGCGTACAACAGGCCCAGCGCGATGACCGTGAGGGCTGCGGCGGCCAGGGCGGTCAGGCGGTCCGGGCGGCGGAACGCGGCCCATTCCCGCCGGAGCAGTTCGGTGGTCGGCATGCCGTCGGTTCTACGGATTGGCACGTAACGCCACCCGAACCGCCACTGTCATGCTGTTGTTAGGTGGCCCAGGGCATCCTGGAGGAATGATCAGGCTGTCCAGAGGGACCGTGCGGGCAAGGTTCACGATCCTCTATGCTGCGGTGTTCCTCGTGTCCGGTATCGGGCTGCTGGGCCTGACCTTCCTGCTCTCCGGCGGCAGCATCAGCCGCGTCGCACCCGCCGGGAATCCCCCGGTCCGGGGCAGCGCGGATTCCGCGCAGCAGCGTATCCGGCAGCTGGAGGACCAGCTTGCCGCCGTGCACACGCAGCAGGCCCGCCAACTGCTGGCCGGCTCGCTGGTAGCGCTTATGGTGATGGCGGCCGTGTCGCTGCTGCTCGGTCGGGTGCTGGCTCAGCGGGTGCTGCGACCACTGCGGCTCATCACCAACGCCACGCGGCGCGTCTCCGCCGACAACCTGGATTGGCGGCTTGCCGTCAGTGGCCCTGCCGACGAGGTGAAGGACCTCGCCGACACCATCGACGAACTGCTCGAACGACTCGAAGCCTCGTTCGCCGCACAGCGCCGCTTCGTCGCTAATGCATCCCATGAGTTGCGTACGCCGTTGGCGACGATGCGGGCGTCGCTGGACGTCGCGGTTGCCAAGCCCGACCCGGCCCCCTCGACGGTGGCGCTCGCGGACCGCCTGCGTATACAACTGGACCGGGTCGACCATTTGCTCGACGGGTTCCTCGTGTTGGCCCGGGCACAGCACGGCACGCTGGCCGACGCCACCACGGTCGACCTCGGCGATCTCATCGGTACGGCCCTGCGCGAAAGGACCGCCGACGTGAAGGCGAAACGGCTGAGCGTGACGGCAGACGTACCACCGGCAACAGCGATTCAGGGCAGCCCGGCACTGCTATCGCGGTTGGTGGGCAACGTCGTTGACAACGCAGTGGCGCACAACGAGCACGGCGGATGGATCGAGATCACCGGATCCCCGACCGAGGAGGAGACGGTGCTGGTCGTCGAAACCGGTGGCCGCGTCCTCGACCAGCGGGAAGTCGACCGGCTGACGCAGCCCTTCGAGCGGCTCGGTGGCGAGCGCACCGGCTCCTCAGGACTGGGCTTATCCATCGTGGCCGCCATCGCTGCCGCCCACGGCGGCCGACTCGCCCTGCTCGCGCGGCCGGCGGGCGGCCTACGCGTCTCGATCACGCTTCCGGTCGCGAAGGTACCGGTGGTGGCATGAGGATCCTCGTCGTCGAAGACGATCACGCCCTCGCCGAAGTCGTGGCGGAGGGGCTGCGCGACCAGGGGATGGCCGTCGACCTCGCGCACGACGGGCTGACCGCCGGCGCCAAGCTCGACTTCACCGCGCACGACGTAGTGGTGTTGGACCGGGACCTGCCCGGCCTCCACGGCGACACGCTGTGCCAGATGATCACCGAGCGGGCGGACCGGCCGATGGTGCTGATGCTGACCGCGGCGAGCGCGCCAGGTGACCGGGTCAGCGGGCTGACCCTGGGCGCGGACGACTATCTCGCCAAGCCCTTCCACTTCCCGGAACTGATCCTGCGTATCCAGGCGCTGGTCCGCCGCAAGCCAGACGCGCGTCCCCGGACGCTTTACGCAGCCGGCATCGCGCTGGACCCGGTACGCCGGACCGCCGTTCGGGACGGACGGCAACTCAACCTCTCGGTCAAGGAGTTCGCCGTGCTGCAGGCGCTGCTACGGGCCAGCCCAGGCTTCCTGAGCACCGAAGCCCTGCTCGACCAGGTCTGGGACGAGAACGCCGACCCGTTCACCAACACCGTCACGGTGACCATGGGCCGGTTACGACGCAAACTCGGAGATCCGCCGACCATCGCAACGACACCAGGAGTCGGCTACCGGATCGCCTGATCCCACCGACCCGCGACGGCACCCAGGAGACCGATTCGGGCGTGCCACTCTGACTGGACACTCATCTCGACACGATCGAGTGCACTGCGCCGGACAGCGGCCAACACGCGGATGGCCGCTGTTCGTGCTTTGCCGCCGCCCTCTAAGCTTGATCTTTAACCTTTGGCGGCTGGTCGGTGACCCCGGCTGATCATGGTGACAGCCCCTGGTCGATCATCTTCTTGTCGAGGGAAGAGGATCAATACCAGGGGCTGTCTTGGTGGTCAGTGTGCATGATGCTGGTTCTGCTGGTGCGTTCGGGGAGCTGGCGGCGTTTCGGCGGGAGTTCCATGCCTGTCTGACCGCTCGGGCGGATGCGATGTTCGAGTTGGCCGACGCGGTGTTGTGCGGCGACGGGCCGGTGCATTCGCTGGTGGAGCTGTCGCTGGTGGGCGAGCATCGTCGTGGCCATGGGTCGCTGTACGCGGCGCTGGCCCGAGGTCGGGTGGATGTCGAGCGGCTGCGCAGGAGCTTGGCGGCGCTTCCGCTGCCTCGCGCGGCCGACGGCCGGCTTGTCCTGGCGGTCGACATCACCTGCTGGCTGCGGCCCGACGCGCATACCTCCGCGGAGCGGATCCTGTGCCACACCTACGGCCGCGGCAAGGACCAGCACGTGATGATTCCTGGCTGGCCGTACTCGTTCGTCACGGCGTTGGAGCCCGGTCGCAGTTCCTGGACCGCGCCGCTGGATGCTCAGCGGCTCGCGCCGGGCGATGATGCCGCCACCGTCACCGCCGGGCAACTCCGCCACCTCGTGCAGCGACTCATCGCCGCTGGGCAGTGGCGCACCGGTGATCCCCACATCCTGGTCGTCGCCGACGCCGGCTACGACACGCCCCGATTGGCATACCTGCTGCGCGACCTGCCGGTGCAGGTGCTGGGCCGGATGCGCTCCGATCGAGTGCTGCGCCACGCGGCCCCGCCCCGACGGCCGGGCACGAACGGTCGACCACCCCGCCACGGCAGCGAGTTCATCTTCGGTGACCCCGCGAGCTGGGGCGCGCCCGAGGTGACCACGGTGACCGACACTCGCCTCTACGGCGCTGCCACCGCCCGCAGCTGGGACCGGCTACATCCCCGGCTGACGCACCGCAACGCCTGGATCGACCAGACCGGCGACCTGCCACTCATCGAAGGCACCGTGATCCGGCTGGAGGTGAATCACCTGCCTAGCGGCGCGATCCCGAAGCCGGTGTGGCTGTGGTGGTCCGAGACCGATGCCACACCCGCCGACGTTGACCGGCTCTGGCAGGCGTTCCTGCGCCGCTTCGACATCGAGCACACCTTCCGGCTGCTCAAACAGACCCTTGGCTGGACCTGCCCGAAGATCCGCACCCCACAAGCCGCCGACCGGTGGACCTGGCTCATTCTGGCCGTCTACGCGCAGCTGCGCCTGGCACGCGGCCTCACCAGTGACCTGCGCCGCCCCTGGGAGAAACCGACACCGCCCGAACGCCTCTCACCCGCCCGCGTCCGACGAGGGTTCCGGCACCTCCGCGCGAAGACCGCCTGCCTGGCCAGCGCACCGAAACCCTCCCGACCAGGTCCAGGGCGACCACCAGGCCGACCGAACAAGCAACCCGCTCAACGACACGACGTGCACATCAGCGCGAACGCAAGGAAGAAACCGAAGACCTCGAGCAGTCCCCGCCCACGCCGCACAGGTTAAAGATCAAGCTAAGTGCGTGTTTGAGATGGAGTTGATCAGGTCCTGGTGAAGGTGCGGCGGGGTTGCCGGCGGGCGGGTTGGCCGCGGGTGATGCGGCGGGTGATGCCGGCGATGGCGGCCCAGCGGATGAGGGCTGCGGAGATGGCCGGGTGGCGTTCGTAGTCGCGGGCCAGGCGGCGGCAGGCGGTGAGCCAGGCCAGAGTCCGCTCGACCACCCACCGACGTGGGTGGACGGCGAAGCCGCGCTGGTCAGCGGGTTTACGGACGATCTCCAGGGTGGTGCGCAAGGTGTCGCGAGTCCAGTCGACCAGGCGGCCGGCGAAGCCCTGGTCGGCGTAGACATGCCGGATCGGGCTGATCATGTAGGCGCCCAGCAGGGCGGTCTTGGCACCGTCGCGGTCCTGCCAACTCGCGGCGAGGACGGTGACGGCGACCAGCAGTCCCAGGGTGTCGGTGACGATGAACCGCTTGCGGCCGTTGACCTTCTTCCCGGCGTCGTAGCCCCGACTGTCCCGACCCACGGTATCCGCGCCCTTCACCGTCTGGGAGTCGATGATCCCCGCCGACGGGTCCGGCTGACGGCCTTGCTGCACCCGCGCCTTGACCCGCAGCGTGGTCAGGAGCTTCTCGGTGACGCCGGCTTCTTCCCACCGGGTGAAGTACCAGTACACCGTCTGCCACGGCGGCAGATCCGCCGGCAGATAGCGCCACGGACACCCCGACCGCACCACGTACAAGATCGCGTTCACGATCTCCCGACGCGGATGCTTCTCCCTGCGGCCGTCCGTGCTCGGCTCGGGCAACAACGGCTCGATCAGCGCCCACTGGGCGTCAGTCAGGTCCGAGGGGTAACCGCGACGTGCAACCACCGCGCCACCCTGCCCGCCCCGGCAACAGATGTCACGCCGCCACACCGTCCACAACAGACCTTCTCAAACACACTCTAAGCTTGATCTTTAACCTTTGGCGGCTGGTCGGTGACCCCGGCTGATCATGGTGACAGCCCCTGGTCGATCATCTTCTTGTCGAGGGAAGAGGATCAATACCAGGGGCTGTCTTGGTGGTCAGTGTGCATGATGCTGGTTCTGCTGGTGCGTTCGGGGAGCTGGCGGCGTTTCGGCGGGAGTTCCATGCCTGTCTGACCGCTCGGGCGGATGCGATGTTCGAGTTGGCCGACGCGGTGTTGTGCGGCGACGGGCCGGTGCATTCGCTGGTGGAGCTGTCGCTGGTGGGCGAGCATCGTCGTGGCCATGGGTCGCTGTACGCGGCGCTGGCCCGAGGTCGGGTGGATGTCGAGCGGCTGCGCAGGAGCTTGGCGGCGCTTCCGCTGCCTCGCGCGGCCGACGGCCGGCTTGTCCTGGCGGTCGACATCACCTGCTGGCTGCGGCCCGACGCGCATACCTCCGCGGAGCGGATCCTGTGCCACACCTACGGCCGCGGCAAGGACCAGCACGTGATGATTCCTGGCTGGCCGTACTCGTTCGTCACGGCGTTGGAGCCCGGTCGCAGTTCCTGGACCGCGCCGCTGGATGCTCAGCGGCTCGCGCCGGGCGATGATGCCGCCACCGTCACCGCCGGGCAACTCCGCCACCTCGTGCAGCGACTCATCGCCGCTGGGCAGTGGCGCACCGGTGATCCCCACATCCTGGTCGTCGCCGACGCCGGCTACGACACGCCCCGATTGGCATACCTGCTGCGCGACCTGCCGGTGCAGGTGCTGGGCCGGATGCGCTCCGATCGAGTGCTGCGCCACGCGGCCCCGCCCCGACGGCCGGGCACGAACGGTCGACCACCCCGCCACGGCAGCGAGTTCATCTTCGGTGACCCCGCGAGCTGGGGCGCGCCCGAGGTGACCACGGTGACCGACACTCGCCTCTACGGCGCTGCCACCGCCCGCAGCTGGGACCGGCTACATCCCCGGCTGACGCACCGCAACGCCTGGATCGACCAGACCGGCGACCTGCCACTCATCGAAGGCACCGTGATCCGGCTGGAGGTGAATCACCTGCCTAGCGGCGCGATCCCGAAGCCGGTGTGGCTGTGGTGGTCCGAGACCGATGCCACACCCGCCGACGTTGACCGGCTCTGGCAGGCGTTCCTGCGCCGCTTCGACATCGAGCACACCTTCCGGCTGCTCAAACAGACCCTTGGCTGGACCTGCCCGAAGATCCGCACCCCACAAGCCGCCGACCGGTGGACCTGGCTCATTCTGGCCGTCTACGCGCAGCTGCGCCTGGCACGCGGCCTCACCAGTGACCTGCGCCGCCCCTGGGAGAAACCGACACCGCCCGAACGCCTCTCACCCGCCCGCGTCCGACGAGGGTTCCGGCACCTCCGCGCGAAGACCGCCTGCCTGGCCAGCGCACCGAAACCCTCCCGACCAGGTCCAGGGCGACCACCAGGCCGACCGAACAAGCAACCCGCTCAACGACACGACGTGCACATCAGCGCGAACGCAAGGAAGAAACCGAAGACCTCGAGCAGTCCCCGCCCACGCCGCACAGGTTAAAGATCAAGCTAAGCGACCGCTTCCCCGTCGGCCCCTTGTGCGATTAGGTGAGCGGCTACATCTGGCCAGTGACTGCTCAGTATGAGGCCAAGTTGGTGCGCACAACCAACGACGCGACGCTCATCGATGGTGAGCACTCCGTTCACGTCACTGCCTCCGACTTCGCCACCATCCGCACCCAACGTCATGCCCCGACGTCTGGGACGCCCGACGTTTGCTATTCGGCTACGGCCGGCCGCCAGCACGCCCTGATCCCACCTCCGATTACAAGCGCTATGCGGCAAATCCGGTAAACGCACGGGTGCTGCTGCGGACGGCGGTCGATCAAGTGGTGCGGGATTCGATTTCGCCGACGAATGTTGAGATCGCGGCGGCAAGCTGTTCGGAAGAGTCCAAATGAACGTCGTGGCCGGCCCCATCGATGACGATCATGGCGGCCATGGGGTTGCTTGCCAGCATCTCGTCCGCTTCGGCCTGCTCCAGGAAACCTCGCTGGCCCTTGACGAGCAGGGTCGGCGTGCTGATGGCCGCCCAATCGGCCCACCGCGCTTCGGCGTTGACTGCATGGATCGCCTCTCGGAGGACCTCGAGCTCGAAGCGGGGCACCAGTCCCGTGGCGGATGGCGCGAGTCCTGCCGCCCAGGCTTCACCTGCCCTCCCCCCGCCGAAGTACGTGGCGGCGGCCGTTGTGTCGGCAAACGGGGTCGGCCACGATGCGAACCAGTCGATGACCTCGTTGGTTGCCTCCTGCCCGCCGCCGCCCACGCCTCCCTCGACGAGGATGAGCGCCGACACCAGCTCTGGGCGACTTGCTGCCAGCAGGAGGGCCGTGTGGGCTCCGAAGGACTGACCGACCACCATGACCGGACCCACATCTAGGTTCTCGATCACGGCCACGGCGTCGCTGACGAACGCCGCCCTGCTGAGGTCATCCGGACGCGTGGTGCTCGATCCATGACCACGCTGGTCAAGGCTCACCACCCGGTGCTCGTTGCCCAGGCGCGAAGCGACGGCAGAGCACTCCAACGCGTATCCACCAAGCCCATGCAGAAAGAGGATGACTTGCCCGGGCCCGGCTGAGTCGTACACGGCCAGCGCCACCTCCGGCACCGCCAGCTCCCGACTTAGCCAACCGATCTTGTCCTCCGACATGCAAGAACCCTGCCATCCGGCTGGAGCACCAACCGCGCGGGGTGCGGCAGAAGCGTGCATTTGCTGGCCGGAGGTGTGACCGTGTCGAAGCCGGGCAGGTCAGCAGAGACGCTTCTACGGGTCGCTAGTGTCGTGATCGTGATTGATCATCACGGTGGTGCCTGGACGCTGCACCGACGCGACGACGGCGGGGTGCTTGCTGAGCTCGTGGTGAACGGTGGCGACTTCCCGTGGTTGAACGCTCGTGTCGACCCGAGAGAAGGGCTGACGGAGCTTCGGCCGCTGTTCGCCGAGGAGCTGCGGCTGCTCGATGGCATCGATGAGGATGTCGAGTCCTGGGAGCACGCGTACGAGGCCGTCCGGAACGCTGTGACGCTTCGGTACCCGGATGGCCAGGAGGTTCCTGAGTTTCTTCTCCACCTCGATGGCGAGGAGGCGTGGTGGCGGTGGAGTGACGAGCCGTTCGACGAGCAGAATGCCTAACCAGCGCCCCCGGCTCGACCGCTACTTGATCCGTACAGGACCATGAAGGTTCCTGCGGCACCGCTGAGACTCGCCGGCGCGCGCCGAGCTATCGGGCTGTAGGCATATCATCCCGCGATGGCTTCCAAGACCTTGCTGGCACGCGGTGGACTCACCTATGTCGATCGTCGTGACTTCACCCGCGGCGATTCACTGCGCGTCGTCAAGCGGATGCGCTGGCCGTCAGTATGCCTCTGGGTCGAGGACAGCACATTGACTTTTTCGTCGCGGGCCGGCTCCGAGGTGTTGCAACACGCTGAGGTGACCGCATTGCCACACGGGCCGATCGTGGGCAGGCATTGGGCCCTTGCACTCGCGGTGTCCTTCGGGACCGCAGAACGTGATCACGTTCTGCTTTTCTGGACTCATCGTGCGCGAGCAGTCCTTCGGGAACTGGCTCGGCTTGGGTGGGATGCCGACCCGCGCGCAGACGACTTCGTAACATAGTCGAACATGTCCGAGTACACGCACCTCGACGTGATCGCGGCATGAGCGCGAAAGCCGTACCCGTCCGCATGTCGGCTGACCAGTTACGGCGTTGGCGGAGGCTCGGCCGGGCGGCTGCTGGCGTTGTATGAGTTCTTGGCGGCGACAACGGCCGGCTGGATGTGTTCGGGGTCGACGCCGTGGACGTTCAGCGGCGGGTGCAGACGCTGGACGAGTTCGGTCTCGATGGTCGTCGGTTCCGGGTCCTGCGCCCACGTCAAGCGCAGGTGTGTGCATCCACGTGGTCAGCCGCGCCTCGTCCTCGGGGACCAGGACGACACGGTCGGTCCAGGTCGTCCGGTATCTCTCGGACACCAGAAGTCCGGCCAGGGTACGGCGCAGCGTCGAGCTGCCCGAACGCCTCAGATGGTTGCGCAGGATCCGCCCTCGCAGGCTGGTCGCCCGTCCGAGATACAGCAGCCGTAACGACGGGGCGTTCTCATTCGGCAGCCCGGGGAGATCGGGCAGGACCGACGGGGCAGCCCACCAGGCGTAGACACCGCTGCCCCGGCTGAGCCGCTTGACGGCAGCGTTGAGCTCGACCGGCACGCCGGAGAGCAGCCGCAGAGCCTCGTCGACGCGGGCTTCGTCGGTGGGCACGTCTTCGTGTCGCCGTTCGGGAATGGTCATCGAGACCATCGTAGGTTCCGGGCGGATGGTGGCCGGGGCCGGAAGGACCGAATGCCCCAGCATCGGCACCTGCACCACCCTGGCGGGGACGCTGCCATGCGCTCGGTGCGGCAGATCCGCGTACATGATCATGCGGTCGGCAGGCCGGAACGAGTCAGATCGGGGGCGGCGAGAGTTCGGCAATAGCGCCGTTGCCGCTCGATACGGTCTGATCGGCCACTCGGTCTCGGGTCGGGCCTCGTCCACCATCATCGACAGGAACGGTGTCAGGACTGGCTCAGCGCATAGTGGAAGGAGGGGCAGCAGCCGTGGTTGCGCTTGTCGCCAGTTGGAAGTGCCAGATGATCTGACTCGGTGTTCCGTCCCAGGCGGCGCCGAATGCCGCCGGGACGATGCCCAGCAACGACCAAGGCCATGCGTCCCACGGTCCCGTCACGATTTCCGCGGGCATGTTCCCGCTGGCATCGCCGAACATCCGAGGTTCCTCGCAACGCCGTACCTGCAGGCCCAACGGCAAGGCGACGCGGAGATAGTCACTAGCCCGATGTCGGAAAGCCGGAAGTAGCCCAGGATCACCGTCGGCAGCACGAACGCGCGGCACTGAGCCCAACGCCACGAGTTCCTGATGCACGTCCGTGATCACCAGATGGCCGCCAGGACGCAGGACTCGGGCAAACTCGGTGATCGCCGGCCCGACATCCGGAAGGTGAGTCAGCGCCAGAGCACACACGACGACGTCGACATGGTCGTTGGGCAGGGGGAGATTGCGCAGGTCGCCCTGCCGCAATTCCGCGTTCGGAACGCGGATACGAGCGTGAGCGAGCATGTCCGGGGAACTGTCGACGCCGATGACGTGGTGGCCCTGCTCGGCCAGGTACCCGATGTACCTACCGGTGCCGCAAGCCGCGTCCAAGGCCACGCCCAGAGGCAGGGCGCCGAGGATCTCGTGCACGATGGGTTCTTCGACAGCGAACAACCCATTACCTGGCTGATCATAGGTCGCGGACCACACTTTGTAGCCGTTCAGGGTGTCGACCTGCGCCGCGGTGACTCCGGCACCGTCCAGCGCAGGGCTGTCCAGAAGGCGCCGGACCTCGCTGATCCGCGCTTCGACGAAGTCCTGGTCGTAGTCGCCGGCAAAGGCACGCAGCAACGACACGCCCTCGAGCCCCAAGGTGTAAGCGAGCGGATGCTGGTAGGCCACCACGCGACGGTAGCGACGACGTGCGGATCGGACTACCCAATTCCCGCACGGCTCAGCCCTGCTCTGGTTTACGCCGACACGTGACTGGTCACCGCACGGCAACGAGCGATGACCGATTCACCGCACAGGCGGAAGCCGTACCGATCGTCGGCCCCGCCATCAAGATCACGTGTACCCGCATCGGCACGATCGGACGGAACCCGGGCCGGCTCGGCGCAACGCTGCGTAGCGCGCGGCTTGCGGTCTCAGATCAGTGCGGGCATCGGACGTTGTAAGGAACGAGCTGCATCTGTATGGGTTGCGGTAGGCCCCTGCCCCACCCTCACCGTCGTGGATCTGCACTCGGTAGTGTGCCGTGCCCTGTGCGCCGTCACCTGTGTGCTGTGCTGGGCGTGCGTTGTGTGCTGGGGAGTCGAACCCCTGCGCCTGCCCTCGGCGCGCCAGGAGTGAACCGGATTACCCGCCGGCTCTCGGGTTCGTGCACGCCTCCACATCGGCTACCTGCTCCGCAACCTCTCAGTCCAGCAGGTCAACCTCCCAATTCGTCCGCTGGACCACGGTGTCGACCTCGCGAAGTTGTCGGGCGAGATCGTCGGCCTGGCGCCGCAGCTGCGCCACGGGCAGCGCCGGAATCATCTTCAGCTCCGACCGCAACTGCCGAAACCCGCGCTGGCCCTCCCCGGCTGCGGCGTCCGCGGCAGACGTGACCACGCTGTGCCGCAAGCGCAGCACGTCGCGGCGGGCCAGCGCGTCGGTGAGTGTGCCACCCTCAACATGCGTGGCGGCGTTGGTGCGGTTGATCCGCCGGATCAGCGTCTCCAGTTCCCCCAGCACCTCGCCCGCCTCCACCAGAAGTGCGGCGGCGTCTTCGGCAGGCGTCTCACCCTCCTGGTATCGAGCACTGGCGACGATGCGGGCACGGAGTTGTTCGGCGCGACGCGACGCATCCGCGCGCAGCGCAAGAGCCTCAGCGAGCTTCATGGGCACCAGTATGACCAGCGAAGATCACTACCGCCTTCCAATTTCCCGGACCACGGCACGACGGAGCAGCAAGATCGGCGCGCCGGTTGCGGCATGAGAGTGAACCCGATCTTGTTTGTCCCATGCCTCTGGCCGTCCGGTGCGACAAAATTGAGCGATGCCCTCGACAGACGACGCCTTGATCACACCGGCAATGGAATGGGTGCAGGTTTGGTTCCCGATGTCAGGTGGGCCGGCATCGGCCCTCGGGATGGGCGCCGAGGCGCTCTCGCCGGACCGAGTCCGGCTGCCCTCTGCACCATGGGCCGCCCTGGATGCCGCCAAGGGTGACATCTTCCGCGTTAAGCGGGAAGAAGACGGGCAGCTCTGGGTACGGGAGAAGGTCGAGGCATCCGGCTACTGCGCGATCCGGCTGATGCTTGCTTCCGGCGGTCCACTCGGACAGCATGGCGAGGCTCCCGGTCGGGGCTTCGAGTCTTGGTCGACAGCTGTCCTACCTGGAGCCTCGCGCCCATCGAATCACCAGGCCTACCGCACCTACCCTGAGATGCAAGATCAGCCTCGAATAGGCTCAATGTTCGTTACGGCAAGATCCGGCGCTCGGGCCCTCTCAAGGCTGTACCTGCTGGGACCACCTGTATGGTGCGGCCAGCTCTTGGACCGCGCCGTTCAAGCTGTATGCGTTGCTACACGGCGGGTTGTCGCTTAAGCACGGTAGCCGTCAGACTGGTGGAGAGCAAGGACATGGACGCACCTTGGATGTGGGGCGGGTCGGCGTGTCCTAGATGGAGGGCCTAAGTGCTCAAGCGACTTGTGTGGACAGTGGCGGTTGTGGCGGCCGTTGCAATGGCCGTGTTCTTCGTTCTCGTTGGTTTGGACACGTCAGACAAGGTGGCCGGCCCGATCTCGGCGATGAGCGGCGTCTTGGCGCTGGCTGCAGGGCTGGTAGCGACCAGTAAGGCAAGTCGGCGCAGGACCATAACCGTAAAAGGCACCGGGAAAGTCGGGGGCGGAAAGTACCGAGCGATCACAGGGCTCGACGCCCCTGCCGAACATCTGAAGGACACTGACCTCGTAGTAGAGGAAACCGGCGATATTGACGGTGGTGGCGGCGAAGGAATCACTGGAGCGAGGCTTTCATGAGCATGTCCCCATCTACGCCGCGTGATCCGGGTCCTCTGCTGGGGAACCGATCGAAGCTGAACGTGAGCAGGACGGGGAACGTAAGCAACGCCCTTGTTGGCATAACGGGGCTCATGGTTGGGGATGTGGCCATCGGTCGCCGCAGTTATAGGGCACAGCGTCTCTTGAGAGAAGCGGTAGACGACCGGCGACTTGCTCAGTTGTCTCCGAGTCAGCTGCTCGCAGCGCGATACAGGGTTGTCGGGTTTGTCGACCGTGATGCGGAGACGGATGTTCTTCAGCAATGGGTCGATTCTTCACCTCAATTCTCCGTGCTGCTCGTCAGTGGATTAGGCGGTCAGGGTAAGACTCGGTTGGCATCGCATTTCGTCGACCATATCGCGGGGACGGGCAGGTGGCAGGCGGCGGAAATCGCTCATGAGAGCAGCCTGGCAGGAGCAGGGGACGACGTTATGGCCTCGCCGTACAGTGCCTTTGGCCCCGACGCGAAGCCACCAGACGGCTTCCTCTTCCTCATCGATTATGCTGACCGCTGGCCTGCAACTGATCTCCGAGGGGCTCTTGCGGACATCATTGCAAGGGCCGAGACGAAAGCGCGCGTGCTTCTGGTCGCGAGGTCGACCGAGTGGTGGAGAACTCTTGCTCACGAGTTGCATGAGAACGGAGTGGCGACACAAACCATCCAGCTGATGCCGCTGGCATCAACGCCCTGCCGGCGCGACGAGCTCTTCCAGACGACCGCGCGGAGATTTGCTGACATCCTCAAAGTGCGGATTCCGAGGGATGAGCTCACCCCACCGGCAGGGTGGGGTGACGAACCACAATCGGTGCTGACGATCCACATGTCCGCACTCGCGTCGGTCGTCGCAGCCCGTGACAACTCACAACTGCCCTCGAATGACCATGCCATCTCCGCGTACCTTATCGACAGGGAGTATGCGCACTGGGAAAAGTTACACGCGAACGGCAAGGTATCGAGTCCGGCCCCGGTGATGGCGCGGATGGCCTACCTGGCCACCTTGATCTCCGGCGTCACGTACGCCGTGGGGCAACGGATTCTTCAACGAGTGGGCATTGCGGCCGATGCCGAACGAGCCTCCGTGTTGTTGGATGATTATCTGGTGTGCTACCCGTCCATGGACGGCCACACCGTACTGGAACCGCTGCGTCCAGATCGGCTCGGTGAGGACTTCGTCGCCTTGAGCATCGCGGGGCACCCGATCACGGATAGCGCGGCACAGCCGTGGGCCGCCGGAATCCGTGACCAACTGCTAAGCCCAGGATTGGACGCAGGGCCCGACATCACCCGCCTCCAAGGCAGGGCCATCGCTATGCATGTGGAGGCAGCACGTCGCTGGGAGCACGTAACACGCACCTGGTTGGCTCCGGTGCTTCGTCAACGTCCGGAGTTGGCCGTAGCAGCCGGAAGCCTCGCGCTCACCGGTCTGATTGGCCTGTTGGGTAGTGACCCGGCCGTACTACTGGCCGTAGAGGCGTCGATCCCGGAACATCCTGACCTGGAGCTCGATCCTCCGGCTGCCGCGCTGATGGAGTACCTGACTCCACACGCTCTGACAGGCGCTCATGCCCCAATAACGGCAGCGGACTGGAATGCCCGACTCGGGAGGCGACTGACGGGCGCCGGCAGGCGGCAGGATGCCCTGCCTCCGACGCGCACCGCCAAGGACATCTACCAAGGCCTGCTTGCCGTCGACGACCATCGGGAGGTGCAACTCAAGCTCGCACGAACTTTGGTCAATATGAGCTACCTCGAATCCGAGTTCGGCGACCGCGAAGCCGCGCTTGAATACACCGAACGAGCTGAGGGTATCTGGCGTCGGCTCGACAGCGGAACACCCCGCGACCGTTATGGCCTCGCTGGGGCGCTCGATCATCTTGCGGTGCGGCTGACCGAAGTCGGCAGGCACGACGCAGCAGTGAACAAGGCGCGCGAGAGCGTAGACATTCTTCGCCTGCTGGCCGGCGGTGAGCAGGGCAGGAGGTTCTACGGCGGCTTGGCGCGGGCACTGCGGAACTTCGCCCTCGCGATATCAAACTCAGGCGAAAGTCCATCGAAAGCCGTCGAGATCGGCGCGGAATCGGCAGCTATCTACCGTGCGTTGGCGGTCGACGTACCCAACCGCTACCTCAGTGACCTTGCCATCACCCTCTATCTCCACTCCATCTGGCTCGCGGACACGGAGGACTTCGAGCAGGCAGCGACAATCAGCGGAGAAGCAGTGACCATCTACCAGAAACTCGCGCGGAACAACCCGCTGGCGTACGAGCGAGACTTGGTGGCAGCGCTCAACAACAACAGTATTCGGTTGTACGAGGCCGGGCGACGCTTGGAGGCGCTACAAGCCGAGGCGGATGTGATGGCACTGAGGAGAAGACTGGGGGAGGCAGCGCCTTCGGCAGCTGGTATTGCCGAGGCCTTGGATGATCTTGTTCAATTACAACGTGCACTGAACCAAAGAGAGCGGGTTGCCAGAAGACCCCTCGGTGGGTTCGTCAACGCGCACGTATGATGGCTCTTCGAAGTTGAGCGGGGTTCGTGGCTGGAGTCGACCCGAGCGTGAAGGGCTCGCAGCTCATCGGTGATGCCTCGCCGTGGTACACATACGACAGTCAGCTGGTGCCGGCGAGCAGCGCGGTGATCATTGTGCTGGGTTCGGTGGTGGTTGGGCGGTCGCTGACTTGGCCGTCGCCGGTCTCGATGATCCGCCAGAGTCCGTCGGAGCGTAGGGCGAGGTCGACCGTGATGAATGGCAGGCCGAGTGCGGCGATGAGCGGTGTGACCGCGTCCAGGTCCACGTTGTGGGGCGGGACGTCGTTCGGGGTGTCCGGATGCGCGCTGACCAGGGCGCAGACGCCGTTGACCCACCAGGTACGCGCCTCGGCGGAGGTGAACCGCTCATAGCGGCGTAGGACGAACCCGCCGACGAAGTCGTCTTCACGCAGGTGCCGCAGGCGGCTTGCCACCTTCCAGGCCGTCTCGCTGTCGGCGAGGTCGGGGATGAACGCCGCCTCGTGCCAGTGGTGCTTCATCGACTTGGTGTAGTCGCGTAGGACGGCCGGGCCGTTGCCCAGCTCGACGCGCACCCGATCGAACTCGGCGCGCAGGTCGCCCGTGGTCCACACCGACGTGGGGGTGTGTGCCGCCAGCGCGGCGTACCAGCCGGGCAGTTCGTGGGCCCGCCGGTACTGCTCGGGCGAGGTTCGCAGTTTCACGCCGCGTCGGGACAGCGCCTCGGCGAAGGCTGCGTACTGTTCGCTGCGCAGCATCCAGCCGCGGTAGACCGCCTCACCGCCGGCGGGCACCAACGCCACCGCCTGATCCACACGCCCCGGCCTGGTCAGCGCGTCGTGATCGACCACCGCCACGTCAAGTCCGGCCTCACGAGCAGCCACCGCCTCCGCCTTGAAGTGCTCGTCGGGACGACGCGGTCGCAATGGATCCGCAGGAACCAGCAGCATCACACCCCGCATCGTGCCCGACCCGGCCAGCAACCTCCACGCCATATTCCAGCCGCAGCGCGATACACGGGGAGCGGCAGAAGCGTGCATGACCTCTGCCGGCTCACCGGCACTACTGGATGATCGACAAGAGAGTCGTCGGGCGGCCGCGTACGTGGTGGAATTCCGTATGCGGATGAGCGAGGTGCTGACAGAGCTCGTCAGCCGAGACGCGCGCGGCGAGGAAATTATCACGGGAACAGAGGAGATCGAACGATGGACGGCGTGGACCCGGCTCGACTACGACGCCTTCCTGGATGGTCTGGCCATGGAACTGGCCACCCTCTATGACCAGGGACGATTGCCGTTTGGGACGTGCGACGAGATTGTCAACTGGTTTCATGCTCACCACACGGCCACCTTCGAAACAGCGCTACCCCAGGTGTTTCTTGACGTGTTCGAGGCGTTCGACGAAGGCGAGTATTACCAAGGCGGCGATCCTTCGGAGGATCCGGAGAAGGCCTACACCCGCCCGATGATCAAAGAAGTACTGGCACGTGGCGATACACGAAAGTTCAGCTCAGCACCGAACAGTGACGCCTCCTATGCCGCACCGGATCATCGCGCATGATCTCCTGCCCGCTCATCGGCATGAGCGTGCGCCGGTGATGGCAGTCCCGAACCGCATCGTGCAGGCACCGCACGTGAACGGTTCGTGGGCGAAGCCGCTCGACCAACACCCTCCCGCGCCGGTCACCGGCGGCTGCGGTTCATCGCGTAGCCGGCACCGACCTGGTCCAGACCCGATGGAAACCCCGGCGACGAGCCGGGAGCCCGGCTCGTGCCGGCCCAAACCCAACCCGCACGGTCTTCAACCGCACCCTGTCAAGTGCCCTCCACTACCCGGCGCCCGGGACAGGACAACCGGGCGGAGATCAGATGCCCACACCACACCACCGCCACCACTGGCCACTACCCCCACCCCATGGTGCAGCCCCCGACCCGCCAAGCCGTGAACCCACGTCAACGCCCGCCGACCACACCCGCGGCGACAGCCGCCAAGAAGATCCACACCAATGGCCACAGTGGACGGAACCCGACGACCTGCCGACGCACACCTCCGCGATGATCCAGACCAGGCGACACGCAAACGCACTGGTCAGCACGCACGAGCACAAACCGCCACTCAGACGGCACGCGAACTTTGGAGCACCAACGGAGCACCGATCTCCCACATGGTGGAAGATCGCGGCACATAGCGGGAACAGTCAAGGCCGCAACCAACGTTTTCGCTGGTCACGGCCTTGATCGCGTGGCGCGCCCGAAGGGACTCGAACCCCTAACCTTCTGATCCGTAGGGTGGATCGATGAACCGCATTCCGGGCGTTTCGGGAGCGGTGCCGGCGCGGCGCGCAGCGACGGCCCCCAGGCTGCAATAGGCCTCGATCTCGGCCGGCGTCATCGTGTCGCCAATCACGGTGTAGTGGACTGCCTCACTGGGGTGCGGGCGCTCGGCCTCGACGTCCCAGATCTCCCACGACGTCAGTCCGTGCACCGGCTGGTCGAAGGTGACGATGTACTTGCCCGAGACCGTCTGCATCAGCGGGCTCACGACCAGTTGTGCCCAGTCGTTCGGGCGGACCGTGGTCGCGACTGTCTTCGTTCGGCTTCCCGACCACTGCCATGTCGTGCCGAATTCCGCGGTGACCGACGACTCGATCGCCGCTGCGCCGGGAACTCCTGCGGTGGCGGTGACCGAGACGGAGAGCCCCATCGAGATACTGCCGCCGACGGTCCTGTTCCAGGAGAGCTCGAGGGACGAGTCGCTGTTTGAGCAGTTCGCCAGCCGGTCCTGGTATTCATATTCGCCCGGTGTCTGGACGAGTTCCGATTCGACCTGGAATTCGCAGTCGTCCGGGTGCTGATCGCACCTGGTCAGCAGTTCGTCGCGCGTCGGTGCGTCTACGAAGTTCAGGGGGGAGATGCTGTAGGGGATGTCGCGATCCGGAAGCCTTTCGTCGGGAAAGGCGTGCACTTTCAGTCCACCGAACTGATTGCGGACGAGGCACTGGTTGAAGCTCTGAATCGACTGGATGCCGGTGACGTGCCTGGCGAATATGCTGGTGGTAGCGCCTCGGCAGCTGTCCAGGGATAGGCCGTTACCGCTCAACTGCACGGCCAGGGAGGCGATGGTGCTGTATCCCGTGTAGTTCTTCCCGCTGAACGCGATGGCGCCGATGTACCGGGAATTCCCGCCGGCGGCCCTGGCCGCGTCACCTGCGGCGTTGACCGTGGCTCGGTAGCCCTCGGTGAGACCGGCACTGGTCGTCGGGCCGTTGGTGATCATGCCCGCGCCGCCGGTAGTTGCCACCTCGATCGCCGTCCGCAGGGAGGCGTAGCATTCCGTCGTTCGAGGGGTCTGGCTGTAGGTGAAGCCGAACACCACACAATGCGGGGTGGCGGCTGAAGGGCTCGATGGCGCGGCGGCCGCCGCCGGCGCACCCGTCGCGGTCGCCACGCCGGTGACGGCGACGGCGACTGCCGTGAGGAACGTCAATCGCCTCGACGGGGTTCCCTTGATTCTGGACAACTACTCCTCCTTTGATCTCCTTGAAGATCGACCATTGAAGTGTCGTGGATTCGGAGCCCGCAGTCCTGAGGGACGTCTGAGGAAACTCGGTGGATGTTTGAGTTGCCCTGGATGTGGGCGCCCTCGACGTCGAGAGCCGCGCCGAGCCGGATCGTCCGCCACACGCCGGCAAGGCTCGAGGACACGAGGACCAGGCCGATACCAACGCGCCGGGCCCGATCCGTGGGATGGACCCACACCGGGCGCCGTAGGGTTGCCATCTCCCGCATGCACGCCAACGGTGCCGCGAATCGGGCAACGGAAGTCCAGCAGGATTCGGCTCGCAGCCTGGAGAGCGGGATCAACGGAAGCGTGAATCGCTCCCCGACCCGGCTACCGGCGCCGGCGGGCGATGGCCGCGTAGGCACTGGGCGCCACATCGGAGAGGCACCTGACGAACATCCGTCTCGTCCTATGGGCCAACCTGTCGCGAACAGTAGGCTTCGGGCATTGTGGGAGACAGCTATCGCTTCGGTGAGTACGAACTGGACTTGGACCGGCATGAGCTGGTGCACGCGGGCAGGTTGGTTCATGTGGAGCCGCGGGCCCTCTATCTCCTGTGCCATCTGGTCCGGCACCGGGACCGGGTGGTGACGAAGAACGAACTGCTGGACGAGGTGTGGGGCGACCGATTCGTCAGCGAGGCCGCCCTCACGACCGGGTTGAGGACAGCGCGCCTGGCCGTCGGGGACAGTGGCAGCCGGCAGCAGATGATCCGAACCGTACATCGGCGCGGCTACCAGTTCGTCAGCCCGACCACGCCGGCGGGCTCGCCGTCGGCGAGCGAAACCCGCCAGGCCTCCGGCAGCTGGCCGGGCCGACCGGTCAGCATAGACCGGCAGACGATCCGGTTCTGCAACGCGGAGGACGGCACCCGGATCGCATACGCGGCGATCGGGTCGGGGCAGCCCCTGCTCAAGGCGGCCAACTGGATGACTCACCTCGACCTCGAGCGGACCACTCCGTTGTGGTCGCATTGGCTCGACGGGCTCGCCCGTAACCGACGGCTGATTCGTTATGACGAGCGGGGTTGCGGCCTGTCCGACTGGGACGTGCCGAGCTTCACCTTCGAAGACTGGGTCGACGATCTGGAGACCGTGGCCGACGCGATGGGCCTTGATCAGTTTCCGTTGCTGGGCGTATCGCAGGGCGGCGCGGTGGCGATCGCCTATGCCGTGCGCCATCCCGAGCGGGTCAGCCGGCTGATCCTCGCGGGCGCCTATGCACGTGGACGACAGGTCCGTGCATCGAACGACGCCGAACGCGCCGCGGCGGCACTCGATCTGGACCTGGCCCGGGTGGGGTGGATACACCAGGATCCCAGCTTCCTCCGGGTGTTCGCGTCTCAGTTCCTGCCGGACGGCAGGCCTGAGGAGTGTGAGGCCTTCATCGCCTTTCAGCGGCAGACGACCTCACCGGAGAACGGAGTTCGATTCCTCGAAGAGTTCGCTGACATCGACGTCTCCGACATCGCTCACCGGGTCGAGTGCCCGACCCTGGTCATCCATTCCCGCGACGACGCCCGGGTTCCTGCCTCGCAGGCGAGCGAGTTGGCCGCCCTCATCCCGGACAGCCAGTTGGTGTTCCTGGAGAGCCGGAACCACCTGCTGACCGCCGTTGAACCGGCTTGGGCCGAATTCCTGTTCCACATCGACAGGTTCCTGGCCTGAGCCCGGGGACCGCTCCCGGTCCCTGAGCCCGATCACTGTCGCCGGTTCGACATGGCCCTGTCGGTCGTTCGCCGGGCGTCACTCCGGGCCGGGGACCGCCGCGACGACAACAGGACCCGGACGATCATGGCCGGAGTGACCAGCGTCGCCGGACGGGCCGTCAGGTTCTGCACCTGAACCATGCGACGAGAGACCCGGACCGACGTGTGGCACGCCCGGATCACCCTGTCGAAATACCAGCCCCCGATCGTGGCACTGATGGTCCCGGCTATACCGGAGCCGCGCCCCGTGAAGGCAGGCCCGGCGGCCATCCGCCAGGGCATGTCGATGGCCTTTGCCGCTCTCCGATAGAAATCCCGCGGCAGCGCCGGGGAGGTACCGCCATGCCGTTCGATGGCCTGACCCAGCGCCTCCGCCTGAATGGCTGCCGTTGACATCCCCTGCCCGTAGATGGGGTTGACACTGCAGATGGCGTCTCCCAGAACGACGAATCCCGCTGGAGTTCGCCGCAGCCTCTCCACATGGCGGCGCTGGCTGGTCGCTAGCCCTTGCACCAGGACCGGGCCCAACGGCTCGGCCCCGGACAGTATGTCGGCGAGTACGGGTGCGGGCAGGGTGCTGGCGAACTCCTCGAACTCGTCCGGATCAGTGGGAAGCTCCTCGCCGTGCACGGCGCCGAGGGTGACTATCCATCGATCGCCCTCGACAGGCAGTGCAGTCCCTACCCGGTGATCGCCAGCCGGGTCGCCGAGAACGAAAATCGGCACGCTGTTCTCCGTGCCTGGTCGCCGGCGCATCAGCCGAGTCCCGTAGGTCACATCGATCGGGATGGCGGAAACCTCGGGCACGGGATAACCGGCCTTGGCCAGGTGGTCGAGGAATCTGGTGTTGCGGCCGGTGCATCCGACGACGAGGTCCGCCCGGTGCTCTGACTCGTCGGAGCGGACACCGACCACCCGGTCACCGTTCAGGATGAGACCGTCCACCGCCACATCGTCGACGATCGAAACATTGGACCGCTCCAGCAGTAGCTGCCTGCGGATCGCTCTCTCGAGCAGTGGCCTGCTCATCGACAGCCCAGGGCGGCCGGGATCAGGCCTCACCCAGTAGGCACCTCCCTGATGCCACAACACATCTCTGGTACGGAAAAGCACCGCTCCCTCCGCCAGAAGGTCGCCGGCGAGCCCGGGGAACCAGACGTCACTTAGTTTCTGGCCGGCGGTCAAAAGCACATGGGCGTGCCGACCCTGGGGTACGCCACGCCGCACGACCGCCTCGTCAGGCAGACGATCGCGTTCCAGGATCGTCACCCGGTCGAAGTGATCGCTCAGAACTCGTGCGGTCACCAGGCCCGCCACACTCGCTCCGATGACGATCGCCTTGTCGCCGCGACGTCTGCCCATCTTCGGTCACCCCACTCTGGCGCGTCGCGGTCGGAGAACATCGACGGGCGAACCTGAGACCGGACGGATCGCCTTGCCGCAGCCTCGCACCCCCATCAGTCGGATACTTGACGAAGTTCTGATGATTCTCCGAGGAGAACATGAGCCGCGGCAAGGGCCGCTCCGACGAGCGCCCCCAACCCCGCAGCCGTGCTCACGCCCGCCGGCGTCGCCTCACCTGTCAACGCCGGCTGAACTTTCAGGCGGAGCCGACCCTGTTCAGGGCGAGTCTCGGCGACTGCTCCCCGCGCACGCCCGCGATCGGAACACCGCATTGGGTGTCAGGAGTGGTCGCGCTCGGATGATCCTGTCGCATCGGCCCTACGCAGTGGTCGAGCGCAGCTGTACATCGCCGTCTCCGACCCGCCCGCATCTACGTTGCGGTCCTCGCCCGACGCGATGCTCCAACGGGAGATCCCCCCATCAGCGTCAACTTGTACTCGTTAGTCACCCACTGCTTGCCTTCGCAGGCTCGCCGGACAAGTTGCATGATCTCACTGGTGCGATGTCACCGCCGAGAGTTCGCTGACCTGGTGGATCGACCAGTCGTCGAACTGCCGTCTGCAGGGCGGCGCCCGGTTCCCACGATCGCAGGCTTCGATTCTGCTCTCGCGAATCACCCCTCGAACGACGAACCGGAAATGCGGGGGGTCAGGTCGGCTGATCGTCGGCGGTGCTCCACTCTCGACAATCACCTGTTGGAGCAGTTCGTGTGGCACCGCCTGCTGGGCCCTAAATGGATGCGTGTCCCTCGCCTGCGGCGAACCGCCAGCGCCGGCGGCCCGCCCACCCGGTCGCCGCGCCCACAGCCGCTGCGATCAGCCGTCGCGGCGGTTCACTTGCGCGGGCAGTTGCGCTTGTCGTGCCCGCGGTAGGACGCTGCAACTGCCCCACGTTGGGAGATTTTCACGACCGCTTGTCGTGCCCTTCTTCAGCGCACCAGGAGCAAGTGCGGGTCCTGCTCCCGCTCATCTTTGTCCTGCTACGCCTGTGGCCCACCCTCGTGTTGCCCCACAGGTGCGCCACCTGTGGGAAGCACGCTTCCCCGAACTGGTCAGCTCGCGCCGACAAGCCGCATAGTGGCCGGCCAGAGCCCGCCGATCCACCGCCGGCACGCGCAGATCGCCCTGCAGGTCGGCGGCCGGTACGGGTTCGCACTGGCCAGCGGACACGCCATCGCCGCACACGGCGTCCTCGACCGCCCCAGCGAAGACGTCGACCTGTCCGCCGACTGGCGGTCGGAGCGGGACGGGGGCCGAGCCGCGTAGTCGGAATCCACGGCGGCCGCGCTCATGCGGCGGAGGTCACCCGGCTTCGAGGTCCCGCCAGCGGTAGCGCACCGCCGACACGGCGACGAGAGCGACGGCGGCAACGGCCATGGCGAGGGCCGCGGGCCGGTGCCAGGCGTCGCGGGGAACCGCGCCGATCCAGTGCACCGGGGAGAGCTGACGCGCCCAGGACGGGAGTTTGAGCAGGTCGGCACGGAGGCAGACGACGAGGCCCCAGCCGACGGCGAGCCACGCGACGGGAACCGCTCTGGGGCTCAGCGCATGCACGGCCACGGCGGCGCCGGTCAGCAGCACGACCGCGGCGGCGTACGACAGGGTGGCGGTCAGCCCCTTGCCGAAGTAGTGGCCCTCGCCGAAGCCCGCCTGGAGGCCCAGACCGGTGGCGAGACCACCGCAGAGCAGGACCAGCATCGACCACATCGTCGCCAGCAGCGTGGTGGACGTCCACCACCGCCACCGGCTCACCATGGTGGACAGGCTGTAGCCCACCCGGCCGGCCGTCTCCTCGGCCGCCAGCCACTGCACGATCTGGATCCCGGCGGCGGCGGCGAGCAGCGCGGTCAGCTGGACGAAGATCGTCAGGGTGGCGTCGACGGTGGCGCTCTGCTCGGCCTTCGTGGCGGCGTCCAGGTGGTTGATCTGGGGGGTCAGGTATCCGAAGGCGAAGGCGAACAACGCGCTCGCCCCGACCCAGCCGGCACCGAGACCGCCGGTGAGCCGTACCAGGAGGGTGAAGGGGGAACGGACCCAGGCCGGCGCCGTGGCCGGACCCGGCCGTGGGGCGATGATGCCGGCTCCCTGGTCACGCCGGACGGCGACCGCGGCGGTGGCGGCGAACAGGCCGACGGCGAGCGCGCCGGCGGCGAGCCAGGGCCACAACGGGGGGTCGGCGGCGAACGGCCGGATCTCGGCCAGCCATGACTGCGGATTCCACCCGGTCGCGTCCCACTGCTGCGCGTCCACCGCCGCGCGGGCCAGGTAGCTGATCAGCCAGACACCCGCCGCGAGCAGGTAGGCGGTCCGGGCGGTTCGGCAGCACTGGGCGATCAGGGTGCCCACCCCGGTGAAGACGAGCATGAAGATCGCGAGCCCGCCGGCGTAGCGCCAGGACCCGCCGGGCGGGTAACCCAGCGCCGACAGCCCGATCGCGGTCATCACGGCGGTCAGTGCCGCCGCGACCGCGGCGGCGGTCACCCCGGCCGCGGCCGGTGCCAGCCGGTGGACCGGGTACGACGTGAGGATGTCGAGCCGTCCGGTGTCCTCGACGCTGCGGGTGAACCGGATCGCGAGGTGCACGCCGATCAGGGGAATCATGATCAGGGTCAGGTAGCCCATCTCGTTGACCAGGATGCCGCCCAGGGTGTGCAGGTCGTACCCCCGACCCTGCAACGCCGCGCTGCCGTTCAGCAGCTCGTACGCCCCGGCGTACCGGTCGCGGCTGGCCTGGTCGGGGTACGTGTCGTTGATGGTGGCCGCGCTCGCGACCACGAGGGCGGCCACCAGCAGGGGCCAGCCGAGGACCTGGGTGTAGCCGGTGCGCAGGCTCAGCGCCAGGCAGCGCCAGTATCCGGTCATCGCGCCGCGCTCCCGGCGACGGCGTCCGGGACGTCACTGCGGTAGTTGGTGAGGAACAGCTCGTCGAGGCTGGGCGGCTGCACCGTCAGCGAGGCCGGTTCGGCGGCGGCGACGCAGCCGACCGCCGCGGCCAGCGCCGCGGGGCCGGCGCGGAAGCTGACGTGGGTGCCGTCCGGCCGGGTCGTCACGGCGAGGTCGACGAGACCGTCGAGCTGCTCCAGGCCGGACAGCGGGTGCCTGGTCAGGGCGGTGACCCGGGTGAGGGTACGGCTGCGCAGATCGGTGAGCGTTCCGGTACGGATCACCGCACCGCGTCTGATGATGCTGACGCGGTCGCACAGGACCTCCACCTCGGAGAGGATGTGGCTGCTCAGCAGGACGGTCCGACCGCCGTCCTTGAGCTCCCGGACGCACTGTTGGAAGACCTCCTCCATCAGCGGGTCCAGCCCCGAGGTCGGCTCGTCGAACAGGAGAAGGTCGGCGTTCGTGGCGAGCGCCGCGATCAGCGCCACCTTCTGTCGGTTGCCCTTCGAGTAGGTGCGCGTGCGCTTCGTCGGGTCGAGCTCGAACCGCTCGATGAGCTCCCGCCGTCGGCGCGGGTCCGCCCCTCCGTGCAGCCGGCCGAGGACGTCGATGCAGGCCCCTCCCGTCAGGCCGGGCCACAGCGCCACGTCCCCCGGCACGTACGCCAGGTGCCGGTGGGCCGCCACCGACTGGGTCCAGCAGTCGAGACCAAAGATCTTCGCCTCACCGGCGTCCACCCGTAGCTGGCCGAGCAGGGCCCGGATGGTCGTGCTCTTGCCCGCCCCGTTCGGCCCGAGGAAGCCGTGCACCTCGCCCTCGGTGACCGTGAGGTCCAGGCCGTTCAACGCGACGGTGCCGCCGAACACCTTGCGCACACCTCGCACCGCGATCGCGTCCATACCGGCATCGTAGCAAATTCTGACAGCTACTATCACCTTGATAGTTGGTTGCTTTCTGAGTAAGAGTTTCACATCGCTACACTCAACGACATGCCGCTCAGCCTGCGTCAACGCAATCGCATGGCCGCGATCCGGGCAATCCAGGACACGGCCATGGAGCTCTTCGACTCTCGCGGGTTCCACAACGTCACCATCGACGACATCGCGCGGGAAGCGGCGGTGTCACCGTCCACCTTCTACCGCTACTTCGGCTCGAAGGAGGGGCTGTTCACCGTCGACCCGTTCGCGGCCGTCGGGGCGGACGGCTTCGACGAGGTCTTCGACCTCGACGACCTGCCCGGCACGATGACCCGCCTCGCGGCCAGCGCCGGCGACGGAGGGCCGTGGCGCGGGATGCGCTACGTGCTGGAGGAACCCGCCGTCCGGGCGGCCGTGTACGCCACGATGGACGCCATGGTCGAGCGCATCGCCGCGGCCCTGGCCGACCGCGGGCACGGGCCGGTTCCGGCCCGGGTCCTGGCGCGCACCTACATCTTCGGTGTCTACTTCAGCGCCCTCGAACAGTGGCACGACGACGGCCGCACCCGGCCCATCGGCGAGTACGCGCGAGAAGCGCTGGAGGCGATACCCACCGAGCAGCGGGCGGCCGGGCCGAGCGCCGGCCCGTGACCTGCCCGACCGGCGGGCCGTCGGGCTTGCGTGCCGGCACGCAAGCCCGACGCTGCGCTACCGAACCGGATGACGGACGGGGCCGACCCCGGCGGTGATCAACCGGATCAGCTCCGGCGCCAGCTCGTCGAGGAAGAAGTGGCCGGCGGGCAGCATCCGCAGCTGCACGCTCGTCGCGTGGTCACGCCAGCCCGCAAGGTCGGCCGGCTGGACGGTGCGGTCGTGGATGCCACCGAACACGGTGAGCGGAATGTCGAGCGGTGGCTCGTCCACGAGTTCGTAGGTCTCCAGCACGGCGAAGTCGGCGCGGATGATCGGCAGCGCCAGCGCCATCAGCTCCTCGTTGTCGAGCACCTCCGGCGGGGTGCCGTTGAACGAGCGCAGCCGGGCCTTCACCTCGGCGTCGCTGGCGTCGTGCACCGTGGACTCGTGGCGCCGTCCCGGGGCCGGCGAGGCGGACACGAACAGGTGTGCGGGCGCGGGGTGGCCGCGGCGGCGCTGCAGCCGGGCGAGCTCGAAGGCGAGCAGGCCACCCATGCTGTGGCCGAACAGCGCGTAGGGCCGGTCGAGCAACGGTTCGAGCGCATCGGCCAGTGCCCGGACCAGCGGTGCGAGCCGGCGGTACGGCTCCTCCCCCATCCGCACGCCGCGGCCGGGCAGCTCGACCGGGCACACCTCGACGTGACTGGGTGCCAGGTGGGCCCATGTCCGGTAGGCCGTCGCCGCTCCGCCGGCGTACGGAAGACACACCAGGCGGGTCGACGCGGCCGGCCGCGGACGGCGGGCCCAGAACCACTTCTCGCTCATCTCGGCTCCCCCGCCCCGTCGGCGCGCAGGACCCGTCCCAGCTCCTCGATCCGCCGGTCGGGGTCGGCCACCACCATCTCCAGCAGCCGGCCCCACTGGCGTCGCAGGCGACCCACCAGGCGCGCGTCGACGCGGTCGGCGGCATGCAGCCACAGGCCCCGCAGCACGCCGGCGTCCTCCATCACGATCAGGCCGAGGTCCACCTCCGCCGGCCGCAGGCCGGGCGGCACGTGCACGAAGACCCAGCCGTCGTCGGGTGACACCGGTTCGAGGCGTACGCCGCGCAGCACGGTCGGCGGCAGCGGCGCGTTGAGCAGGTTGAACCCCAGCCGCACCCGGTCGCGCGCGGCGGGCATCTCGCGCCGCAGCGGCTGCATCGGGACGGTGTGGTGGGCGTGCGCCTCGAGGGTTCGTTCCCGCACCCGCGCCGTCAGCTCGCGGAAGCTCGGGTCGCCCCCGAGGTCGGCGCGCACCACCAGGGAGTTGACCAGGTAGCCGATCAGGTTCTCGGCCTCCGGCCGGTCGCGGCCGGCCGTCGGGAAGCCGACCGCCAGGTCACGGCTGTCGGTGTACGCGGCCAGCAGCGCGTCGTACGCCGCCAGCAGCACCATGAACAGCGTGGCGTTCTCCCGGTTGGCCAGCGCCCGAAGGCCCGCAGTGAGCTCCGCGCCGAGCACGAAGTCGTGGCGGGACGCGGGCAGCGCCTCGTCGGCCGTCAGGTCCTCGACGACAAACGACGGCGTCGGGGGCAGGTCGGCCAGCCGGTCGCGCCAGTAGCGGGCCTGCCGGTCCCACGCGCCGGAGGCGTACTCCTGGCGCTGCCAGGCGGCGAAGTCGACGAACTGGACGGGCAACGGCGGCAGGCCCGGGTCCCGCCCGTCGGCGAACGCGTCGTACGCCACCGCCAGCTCACGCAGCAGCACCCCGTACGACCAGTTGTCGGTGACGGCGTGGTGGATGGCGAGCATGAGCACGCGGTCCCGGTCGTCCACCGTGATCAGCCGGGCCCGGACCAGCGGACCGTCGGCCAGCGGGAAGGGCAGATCCGCCTCCTCGTCCAGCACGCGCCGGACGGCGGGCAGTGGGTCCGCGGCGTCGGCCTCGTCGAGCCGTACCCGGGTCAGCGGCCAGAACCCCTCCTCGTCGATCACCTGCACCAGCCCCTCCGGCCGGGTGACCAGCCGAGTGCGCAGCGTCTCGTGCCGTCGCACCAGGTGATCGAGGGCCCGGCCCAGGGCGTCCTCGTCCAGCGGCCCGCGCAGGCGCGCGGCGGTCACCACCGTGTGGAAGGCGTCCTGCGGCGGGACCGGGAAGTCGACGCACAACTGCTCCTGGGCGAACGACAGCGGCAGGTCCCCGCCGCGGGGCACCGGTTCGACGGCCGTCGGCACGGCGGCCGGTACCGGACCCCGGGCGGTCAACCATCCGGCCAGCGTCGCGACTGTCGGATGCTCGAACAGATCCCGCAGCGACACGTCGACGCCGAGGCGGGCCCGCATCCGCGAGATGACCTGGGTGGCCAGCAACGAGTGGCCGCCCAGGTCGAAGAAGTCGTCGTGCACGCTGAGCCCGTCCACACGCAGCAGCTCACCCCAGATGTCGGCGAGCGCGCGCTGCAGGTCGTCGCGGGGCGGCTCGTACGGCGTGCGCAGGCTCGCGCGCAGCCGGTCGGGGGCGGGCAGCGCGCGGCGGTCGACCTTGTCGTTGGGCGTCAGCGGCAGCGCGTCCAGGAACACGTACACCGACGGGACCATGTACTCCGGCAGCCGTTCGGCGAGTGCGGCGCGCAGCCGCGGCTGAAGCTTGCGGGCACGCCGGGCGGCGGTGCCGTTGACATAGGCCGACAGCGGCCGGTCCGCAGGCGACGGCTGCGCCGCGGCGACCGGGTGGTCCGCGGCGCCGGGCCGGCGCAGCACGACATGGTAGGCGCCGTCCGGGCCGTGGTCGGACCAGTCCAGTTCGGCCCGGTAGCCGGCCGCCTCGGCGAAGCGGACCAGGTCCTCCGGGTCGACGCCACCGTTGGGCAGCACCCGGGCGTTCGGCACGCCCCGTACGGCGACGATGTCGCCGCCCAACTGCGCGCGCAACGCCCCCATGGAGGTCCACTCCTGCCAGGGGCACGGCACCGCAGCAACGGCCGCGCCGGCGGCCAGTACGACGTCGTACCGGAAGCGGGTGAGCTCGTTGTCGAACCCGCCGCGCTTGGGCTGCACGCGGACGTCGGCGATGCCGGGGATGCGGTCGCGCAGGGCCAGGAAGTAGCGCGGGTCGATGACCAGCTCCTCCTCCTCGGCCACCCGGCGGCGTACCCGCGCGGCGAGGATGTCCTCGGTGTCACCGGGCTCGGCCCGGTGGCGCTCGACCGAGGTGTGGAAGGCCTCGAGCAGCGGCAGGCTGCGGACGTCGCCGATCACCACGGCGCCGCCCGGGGCGAGCCGGCGCAGTGCCCCTTCGATCACCCGAGCCAGGTACTCCCCGTCCGGGAAGTACTGGACGACGGAGTTCAGCAGGACGACGTCGAAGAGCTGGTCCGGCAGCCGGTCGAGCTGGTCGGCGGCGCACTCGTGCAGCTGGACGTCGCCGGGATAGCGGGCGGAGCGCCGCAGCCGGTCCAGCGCGACGGTGGAGAAGTCGGTGCCCCAGTAGCGGCGGCAGTGCGGGGCCACGGCGTGCAGGATGAGGCCGGTTCCGCACCCGACGTCGAGCACCGAGCGCGGCGCGCGCTCCAGCACCAGCTCGGCGGTCCGGTCCACCCAGTCACGCATCTGCACCGCGGGGATGGGCTCACCGGTGTAGCTGCTGTTCCAGCCGCTGATATCGAACGTCGGGTCGACCTGCGGCGCCGCCTCGTCGTACGCGGAGTCCCAGATGCTGCGCCACTGGTCCAGCTCGTCCGGCTGCGCCGGCAGCTCGTCGGCCACGACGTACGCCACCAGGCGCTGGTCGCCGGGGGTGTCCTCGCGTACCAGCACGACCGCCTGCCGGACCGCCGGCTGCTGCGCCAACAGCGTCTCGATTTCACCCAGCTCGATGCGGAAACCGCGCAGTTTCACCTGGTGGTCCATCCGGCCGAGGAACTCCAGGCCGCCGTCGGCACGGCGCCGCACCAGGTCGCCGGTGCGGTAGAGCCGGTCACCCAGTCCGATCGGGAAGGGATGCCGAACGAACCGCTCAGCGGTCAGCTCGAGCCGGCCGAGGTAGCCGCGGGCCAGCCCCGCGCCGCCGATGTGCAGTTCACCGGGTACGCCGGGTGGCACCAGTCGGCTGTACGCGTCGAGGACGTGCAGTTCGGTGTTGGCGATCGGCTCGCCCAGCCGTACCCCGCCGGTGATCCGCGACACCGCCGACCAGATGGTGGTCTCGGTGGGGCCGTACATGTTCCACAGTTCCCCGCCGGCACCGGCCAGCCGCCGGGCCAGGTCCTCGGGCAGCGCCTCCCCGCCGCAGAGCATCCGGAACCCGGCCGGTGGCGTCCAGCCGGCGTCCAGCAGCAGCCGCCACGTCGAGGGCGTGGCCTGCATCAGGGTGGCCCCCGAGGCGATCAGCGCCGCCGCGAGCCGGGCGCCGTCGGCGGCCACCTCCCGGCTGACCAGGTGCACCCGCGCGCCGGTGGTGAGCGGCAGGAGCAGCTCCAGCATCGAGATGTCGAAACTGAGCGTGGTGACGGCGAGCAGGGTGTCCGCCGGGGTGATCCCCGGCAGCTCGCGCATCGAGCGCAGGAAGTTCGCCAGGGCCCGGTGCGGAATCTGCACACCCTTGGGTCGCCCCGTGGAGCCGGAGGTGTAGATCACGTAGGCCAGGTCGTCGCCGGCGACCTCGACGTCCGGCGCCGCCGTGTCCTCGGCCGCGAGCGCGTCCGCGTCCCCGTCGAGGCGGACCACCACGGCCGGTGGCTCCGGCAGCCGGTCGGCGAGGTCGCCCTCGGTGAGCAGGGTCTTGAGCCCCGAGTCGGCCATCATGAACGCGAGGCGTTCGACCGGGTACGTCGGATCGAGCGGGACGTACGCGCACCCGGCCTTGAGGGTGCCGAGCATCGCCACCAGCATCTGCGGGCTGCGCTCGGTGCAGATCCCGACCAGGTCCCCGGGCCCGGCGCCGAGCCGGCGCAGGTGGTGCGCGAGCTGGTTGGCCCGGCGGTCCAGCTCGGCGTAGGTCAGGCACCGGTCACCGCAGCGCAGCGCCTCGGCGTCGGGATCGGCCCGTACGCGGGCGGCGACCTCGAGGTGCGGCCAGGACAGGTCGGCCCACAGCCGGCGGGTGTCGTTGGGTTCGCGCGCCAGCCGGTGGCGTTCGTCCTCGCTCAGCAGGTCGAGCCGGGCGACCGGCTGGTCCGGCGCTGCGGTGGCGTGCTCGACCAGCCGGTGCAGCGCCCTGGACAGGTGCTCGATGGTGGCGCCGTCGAACAGGTCGGCGTTGTACTCGAACCAGCCGCCCAGCCCGTCGGGCCGGTCGAAGACCTGCAGCTCCAGGTCGAAACGCGCGGTCGTGCTGGCGACCGTGTACGGGCTGACCCGCAGCCCGCCGAGGTCCAGCGCCGGCACCTCGATGTTCTGGAAGACGAAGGAGACCTGGAACAGCGGTGACCGGGACAGGTCCCGCTGCGGGTGCAGCTCCTCGACGAGACGCTCGAACGGCAGGTCCTGGTGCGCGTACGCGCCGAGGCAGGCGGTCCGGACCCGGGACAGCAAATCACGGAAGGTGGGGTTTCCGGAGAGGTCCACGCGCAGCGCCAACGTGTTGACGAAGAAGCCGACCAGCCCCTCGATCTCCGGCCGGGTCCGGTTGGCGATCGGCGCGCCGATCACGACGTCGTCCTGACCGCTGTAGCGCGACAGCAGCGCGGTGAACGCGGCGAGCATCGTCATGAACGGCGTCGCGCCCTCCTGGCGGGTCAACGCGCGCAGCCGCTCGGTCAGCGGACCGGAAAGCCGGAACGGGGTGGACCCGCCCCGCGAGGTCTGCACCGGCGGTCGTGGCCGGTCGGTGGGCAGGTCGAGCACCGGCGGCGCGCCGTCCAGCGCCGCCGCCCAGTACGCGAGGTCGTCGGCGAGACCTGGGCCTTCGAGCTGCCGGCGCTGCCAGGCGGCGAAGTCGACGTACTCGATGGGCAGGTCCGGCAGCGGGGACGGGCGGCCGTCGCGCAGCGCCGGATAGAGGGTGACCAGCTCGCGTACGGTCACCGCCACCGACCAGAGGTCGGCGACGATGTGGTGCACGCTGAGCACGAGGATGTGCTCCCGCGGCGCCACCCGGAAGAACCGCACCCGCAGCAGCGGGCCGGTACCGAGGTCGAACGGCTTCCGCACCTCCTGCTGGACGAGGCGCTGCACGTCGTCGCCGGCGCAGTCGACCACCGCGAGGTCGGCCCGCCCGGTGGCCGCGACCCGCTGCACCGGCTCGCCGTCCACCTCGGCGAAGGTGGTACGCAGCGCGGCGTGCCGGCGCACGATCTCGTCGCAGCAACGCCGCCACACGTCCAGGTCGAGCGGCCCGTCGAGGCGCACCGCGATCGGCACGTTGTACGCGGCCCCGCCCGGCACGAGCTGCTCCAGGAACCACAGCCGCTGCTGCGGGAAGGAGAGCGGGAACTCGCGCGCCCGCGTACGCAGCCGCTCGGCCAGCAGCCGCCGCTTGTCGGCCGCGGAGAGGCCGTCAAGATCGGGCATGGTCATGCCTCGCTTCCCCCTTCGGCCGCCAGCAGCTCGCGCAGCATGGCGTCCACCTCGTCGTCGGAGAGCTCGTTCACGCCGTCGGCGATGGGTTCGATCGGCGCCGGCGCCGGCGTGTCCGCGGCGCCGGCCATCAGCCTGGACGTGTTCGCCACGGTGGGCTGGTCGAAGAAGTCGCGCAGGGTCAGGTCCACCCCGAACCGGGCACGCAGCTTCGTGCCGATCTGAACCGCGGCCAGGGAGTGGCCGCCCAGCGCGAAGAAGTCGTCGTGGCGGCCGATCCGGTCGATGCCGAGCGCGTCGCGCCAGATGGCGGCGATGTCCGCCTCGGCGCCCGGGGCGGGCTCCTCGTAGGGGACGTCGAGGTCGGGGCGGGGGTGCAGGACGGACGGTGCCGCCACCTCGGCCAGCTCGGCGGCCAGCCGGGCCGGGTCGATGGCCGCGGCCGCCCGCTGCGCCGCGGCCAGGTCGCGGGTCGAGACGACAAGCTGCTCGGGGCGCGGGTCGGTCGCCAGGATCCGGTCGAACAGGTCGGTCCCCTCGGCCACGGTCAGCCCACCGGTCGGGTCGGTCAGGGTGGCCAGGCCGGACGGTACGGGCTGCGGCGGGGCGGACGCGGCCCGCTCGACCTCGTCGCGCATCGCCGCCGGTTCGTGGATCCGCTTCATGACGAAGTCGCGCATCTGCACGAGCAGCCGGCCCTGCTCGTCGTGGACGTCGGCGTCGCAGGTGAGCGTCTCGCCGGACGAGTCGCCCTCCTTGACCCGGATGTGGCACACCATCCGGGTGGTCAGGCCCCGGACGAACCGCAGGCTGCCGTACCAGAACGGCAGGTAGTAGCCCTCGGCGGCGTACACCCGGGACGCGCCGCCGACCACGTCGAGCAGGGCCGGGTGCAGCAGGTAGGTGTCCAGGTCGCCGGCGTACCGCTCGGGCAGTTCGAGGTCGGCGACCATTCCCGAGGTGCCGACGTGGACGCGGCTGAGGCTACGCCACCGGCCGTGCACGGCGAACCGGATGAGCCCGCCCTCGGCGGCGAAGTCGAGGCGCAGCCGCCGGCGGAGCGCGGCCTCCCCCTCGATCACCTCCTGGACGTCGCAGGCGGCGAGCAGGTCAGCGGCAGCGCGCGGCGGCCGCCGCACCGGGTCGTGCAGCACGACCGTTCCGGTGCAGTGCTCCTGCCGTCCCGCGGCCCCCCGGCTGTGCACCCGGAACCTCAGCACGGCGTCGTCGCCGCGCTCGACGGTGGTGAGCATCTCGCGCTCCTGGTCGTCCGGGACGATCACCGGCGAGGTGAAGAGCACCTCCCGGAACTCGATCTCCCGGCCGTCGGCGTACGGCGCCACGGCGGCCCGGACCATCTCCAGGTAGGTGGTGCCCGGGACCAGCCCGTGCCCCTGCATCCGGTGCTCGTCGACGATCCAGCTGTCGGCCGTGCTGATGGTGGTGCGGAAGGTCTCGACCGTCGGGCTGCTGCGCAGTCGGCGTTGCAGCAGCGGATGGGCGACGGCCGTCCCGCCGGCCGGGTCGGCCGCCATCCCGGTGTCGCGCCAGGTGTCCCACGCGACGGCCGTCACCCCGTCGCGCGCGGCGGCGAAGGTGTCCAGGAAGGCGTTGGCGGCGCAGTAGTCCAGCTGGCCCGGCCCGCCGAGGATCGCGGTGCGCGAGGAGCAGAGCAGGAAGAAGTCGAGCGGGTCGCGGCCGCACACCGTGTCCAGGACCAGGGTGCCGCGCGTCTTGGCGGCGAGGACCGCGTCGGCGTCGGCCCGTGACTTCCCGGCGAGCAGACCGCTCGCCGGCAGCCCGGCCGCGTGGATGACGCCGGACAGCGCGCCGAAGCGGGACCGCAGCTCGTCGACCGCGCGGGTGGTCTGCGCGAGGTCCGTGACGTCGGCGGGCAGCACCACCGCACGGGCGCCGAGGCGGCGGAGCCCTTCCAGCCGGCGGATCCGGATGCTGGTGGCGTCGTCGGCGTCGTGCTCGGCCAGCCACTGCGACCAGGCCTCCTCGGGCGGGACGGGGGTCCGCCCGAGGAGGCCGATCGCCGGGGCCCGCACGGAACGGGCCAGGTGTTCGGCGAGCGCCAGGCCGATGCCGCCCAGGCCGCCGGTGATGAGGTAGACGCCGTGGTCGCGCAGCCGGCCGGTGGACGGGCCGGGGTCGAGGTCGACGGCGTCGAAGGTGCGGGTCCACCAGTGGCTGCCCCGCCGGGCCAGGACCGGCTCGGCGGGCGCCGACCGCAGGGCGTCGGCCAGCGACTCGACGCCCGTCCCGGTGAGGTCGAGCAGCCGGCAGGTGACGCCGGGGACCTCCTGCGGGACGACGGTGCACGGGCCGACCAGGGTGGCGTTCTCCGGTTGCAGGCGCTCGTCGCCGGTCACGCCGAACACGCCGCGGGTCAGCACGTCCAGGGTGAGCGCCAACTGGTCCGGCCGGTCGGCGAGCGCCTGCGCGAACGCCAGCACGCTGTGGAATCCGAGGGCCTCGGCGCGGTCCAGGTCGGTGCCGGGTTCCACGGCCAGGCTCCACAGGTGCACGACCCGGGTCGGCCGGCGGTCGCCGAGCGCGTCGAGGAGCCGCCGGTGGTCGTCGCGGTCGGTCGGGTCGACGGTGAAGGCGTCCGGGCCGTCCTGGGCGAAGCCGCTGCCCGCGCGGACGCGTACGACGGCGGGCAGCGACCCGGCGAGGGCCCGGCCCGCGGGCAGCTCCGCGCCGAGCAGCAGCCAGGGGCCGTCGTCGACGCCGGGGCGGCCCGGCTGCAACCGTCGCCAGCTCGGGCGGTAGGTCGGCGACGAGGCCGCCGGCGTGGCCGGGCCCGAGGTCTCCGGGCGGTCGGGCTCCACCCAGTAGCGGCGGCGCCGGAACGGGTACGAGGGAAGGCGTACCCGCCGGCGGCGGTCGGCCTCGCACACGGCGGACCAGTCGAGCGTGGCGCCCGCGGCCCAGATGGTGCCCAGCCCCTCCAGCAGGGCCTGCCGGTCGACCCGCTGCTCGCCGGGCCGGGGCATGGTGCCGGCCGCGACACGCTCCGCCGTCCAGCGGGGATGCCGCCGGGCGAAGGTGGTCAGCGAGTCGCCCGGGCCGACCTCGAGCAGGATCAGGTCGGGATCGGCGAGCAGGGTGCTCAGGTTGTCGGCGAAGCGCACGGTGGAGCGCAGGTGTGCGCCCCAGTACTGCGGGTCGGTGGCCTGGTCGTCCTCGAGCCACGTTCCGGTGCGGTTGGAACAGATTGGGATCGTCGGAGGGTGCAACGCGACCCCGCCGACCTCCGCGACGAACGGTGGCACCGCGTCCTCGACCAGCGCCGAGTGGAAGGCGTGCGAGGTGTGCAGCCGGCGGCAGCCGACGCCCCGGGTCTTGAGCTGCTGCTCCAGGTCGTCCACGGCGTCGCCCGGCCCAGAGGCGACGCACAGCGCGGCGCCGTTGACGGCGGCGAGGTCGAGCCGGTCGGAGAGCAGCTCCACGGTCTCGGCCTCGGGCAGGAAGACGGCCAGCATCGCGCCGTGCGGCGTGGCCTGCATGAGCCGGCCCCGCGCGGTGACCAGGGCGGCCGCGTCCTCGAGGCGGAACACGCCGGCGAGGCAGGCGGCGACGTACTCGCCGATGCTGTGGCCGGCCAGCGCGTGCGGCTCGACGCCGGCCGCGATCAGGGTACGGGCCAGGGCGTACTCGACGGCGAACAAGGCGGGCTGGGCGAGCTCGGTCTCGGTCAGGTCGGCCCGCGGCTCGCCGGCAGGGAACAGCGCCGCGCGTACTGCCGGGGGGAAGAGGTTGAGGCAGCGGTCCAGCTCGGACCGGAAGACCGGGTCCTCGTCGTACAGGTCGCGGGCCATGCCGGCGTACTGGGTGCCCTGTCCCGGGAAGAGGAAGGCCACCTTCACCGGCCGACCGGCGGTACCCGGCGTACCGGCGGCCCGGCGCAGCCGGCGTACCGCGTCAGCGCGGTCGACGGCCACCACCGCGCGCCGCCGCTCGAAGGCTCGGCGCCCGGTGGCCAGAGTGAAGGCCACGTCGGCCAGCTCGTCGTCGGGATGCGCCTCGAGGTGGTCGGCGAGCCGCTCGGCGGCCTGCGCGAGGGCGGCGTCGGTACGCGCCGACAGCGGCAGCAGCTGCCAGGGGCGGCCGGGCTCCGCCGGTACGGCCGGCGGACCCTCCTCCAGCACCACGTGGGCGTTGGTCCCGCCGATGCCGAACGAGCTCACCCCGGCCCGGCGCGGCTCGTCGGTACGGGGCCACGGCCGGTGCACGGCGTTCACGTGGAACGGACTCGTCTCCAGCGCCAGTTCCGGGTTGGGCCGGTCGTAGTGCAGGCTGGCCGGGATGGCCTCGTGCTTGAGAGCGAGGGTCGCCTTGATCAGGGCGGCCGCGCCGGCAGCCGCGTCCAGGTGGCCGATGTTGCTCTTCACCGAGCCGATCGCGCAGGAGCCACGGGTCGCGGCTTCCTCGCCGTAGGCGCGGGTGAGGCCGGCGATCTCGATCGGGTCACCGAGTGCCGTGCCGGTGCCGTGGGTCTCCACGTAGCCGACCGTCTCCGGCGCGACGCCGGCGACGCCGAGCGCCTCGGCGATCACCTCGGCCTGGCCGTCCGCGGACGGCGCGGTGTAGCCCACCTTGAGCGCGCCGTCGTTGTTCACCGCAGATCCGCGGATCACCGCGTCGATGATGTCGCCGTGCTGGCGCGCGTCGGCGAGCCGGCGCAGCACGACCAGGGCGACGCCGTTACCGATGACGGTGCCGCCGGCCGCGGCGTCGAACGGCCGGCAGTGCCCGTCCGCGGACAGGATGCCGCCGGGCTCGTACTGGTATCCGTTACGCAGCGGGACGTTCACCGACACCCCGCCGGCCAGGATGATGTCGGACTCCCCGGACAGCAGGCTCTGGCAGGCGAGGTGAACCGCCACCAGCGAGGTGGAACAGGCGGTCTGCACGGTGATGGCGGGCCCGCGCAGCCCGAGCTTGTACGCGGCCCGGGTGGCGAGGAAGTCCTTGTCGTTGGCGAGCTGGGTCTGGTACGGGCCGAGCGCCTCGATCACGCCGCGGTTGGCCATCAGATTGTACAGGAGGTAGGTGTTCAGGCTGGCGCCGGCGAAGACGCCGATCCGGCCGGGGAACGCCTGCGGGTCGTAGCCGGCCGACTCCAGCGCCTCCCAGGCGCACTCCAGCAGGACCCGATGCTGGGGATCCATCAGCTCCGCCTCGCGGGGGCTGTATCCGAAGAAGCCGGCGTCGAAGGTGTCGGCGCCGTCGAGGACCCCCTTGGCGCGTACGTAACCGGGCCGGCTCACCAGCGCGGGGTCGACCCCGGCCGCGCGCAGCTCGTCCGCCGAGAAGGCGGAGATGCCCTCCTTCCCGGCCACCAGGTTCGCCCAGAAGGCCTCCACGTCGGCGGCCTGCGGGAAGCGTCCCGCCATGCCGATGACGGCCACCTGGGACAGGTCGTCGATCGAGTCGCTCACTGGTCACTCCCCTGTGGATTCGGTACGGATCTTGCGCGGCGCGCGGCGCTCCGGCGGCGTTCCGCCAGCGCCGCCCGCCTGCCGGCCACCCGCTCGCGGGCGGCGGTCAGCGGATCGGCGGCCGGGGCGGCCGCCAGGTGCTCGGCCAGCGCGCGCACGGTCGGATGCTGGAACAGCTCGACGAGCGTGACCGGCCGGCCGATGGTGTCCTGCAGCGCGCCGCGCAGCTCCGCCATCAGCAGCGAGTGGCCGCCCAGCTCGAAGAAGTTGTCATGCACACCCACCTGCTCGATGCCGAGCAGCCGGCTCCACGCCGCGGCGACGGTCCGCTCCAGATCGTCACGCGGGGCCTCGTACGGGCTGGCCAGGTCGGGCCGCGACAGCTCCGGCTCGGGCAGCGCCGAGCGGTCCACCTTCCCGTTCGGTAGCAGCGGGAACGCCGGCAGCGTGACGAAGACGGCCGGCACCATGTAGTCGGGCAGCCGCTGCCGCAGGTGGGCGATGAGGGTGCCGGCGGCGGGCGGCTCGTCGCCGGACAGGTAGGCCACCAGCCGTTGGTCACCACCGTACGGCCGGGCGGTGACGATGGCGTCGCGAACGGCCGGGTGGTCGGTGAGCGTCTGCTCGATCTCGCCCAGCTCGATGCGGTGACCGCGGAGCTTCACCTGGTGGTCGAGGCGGCCCAGGTACTCGACGGCGCCGTCGTCGCGGAACCGCGCCAGGTCGCCCGTGCGGTAGAGGCGCTGACCGAGGGCCGGGTCGAACGAGTGCTCGACGAACCGCTCCGCGGTCAGGTCCGGTCGGTTGAGGTAGCCCCGGGCCAGGTTCCGCCCGCCGATGCAGAGTTCACCGGCCACGCCGGCCGGTACCGGCTGCAACAGCTGGTCGAGCACGTGGATGCGGGTGTTGGCGATGGCGTGGCCGATCGGCACCGGCCTCGGGTCGCCGTCGCGGCGGCACGCCCAGGCGGTGACGTCGACGGCCGCCTCGGTCGGGCCGTACAGGTTGTGCAGCTCGGCCGTCGAGACGGCGAAGAACCGCTCCTGCAGCTCACGCGGCAGGGCCTCGCCGCTGCACAGCACCCGGCGCAGGCCGGGACAGTCCGCCACCCCGTCCTCGGCCAGGAAGACCCGCAGCATCGACGGGACGAAGTGCACGGTGGTGATGCGCTCGCGGCGGATGGTCTCGACCAGGTAGCGGGCGTCGCGGTGGCCGCCCGGCTCGGCCATCACCAGGCAGGCGCCGGTCATCAGACACCCTTTGTCAACCCCCGGGTCAAGCAGCGAGTTTCGAGGGCTGGTTGACCCGGCCGAGTGCGCGGTTGCGGTTGGCGACGTGGACGTTCTCGTCGTAGGGGGTGTTCTTGGTCAGGCAGTGCCACAGGACCTCCAGCCAGCGGTTGCCCAGCGCTCGCAGTGCGGCGTGGTGCTTTCTTCCTCGACTACGTTGCGTGTCGTAGAACTCCCGGGCCCAGCCGGAGGTGCGCAGGCTGGTGAAGGCCCACTGCTGTACGGCGTCGGCGAGGTAGCGGTTGCAGGCCAGCCGGGACGCGACGACGAGCTCGCTCTTGCCGGAGCGGCGGGTGACCGGGGCCTTGCCGGCGTAGCATTGCAGCGCGTTCGGTGTGTCGAACTGTCCGATCGCGTCGCCGATTTCACCGGCGATCCTGGTGGCGAGTCGATCTCCGAGCCCTGGAAAGCTGAGGTAGATCTCGCCGCCAGGAACCGCCGGCCCCCGGTTATCACCGGGCTGTTTGGCGCGTCCTCGACGCCGGTCGCCCAGCAGCAGTTCGCCCATGCGTCGGTGCCAGCTGCGGCGTTGCTCGCGCAGCAGCAACAACTGGGCGCAGGCCAGCCGGATGGTGTCGGCCTTGGCGCGGATGAGGTAGTCGCGGGGCTGGAAGTGATCACCGGTCAGGGCCTGGGTGACCCGGTCGGCGAGCCGGTGCGGCCAACCATGCTTGGCCGCCCGGGCGAGGGCCTCGACCTCGTCGTGGCTGGCGGCGGCCAACTCGTCGGCGGTGGGCCAGCGTTGCAGCAGCTTGAGCACCACCGGGCTCCCCAGATCGTCACCGGCGATGGCCAGCGCGGCCGGAAACACCGCGGCCAGGTCGGCGCGCAGCCGGTTGAGCAACCTGCGTTCGTCACGGCAGGCCCGGATGTCGTCGCGGGCGATAGCGCGCAGTTCTCCGGCCAGTTCCCCGTGCGGGATCAAGGCCCGCAGATCGCTGTACTGGTCCAACGCGAGCAGGCAGGCGATCCGCGCATCCTCGGCGTCGTCCTTCTTACGCGCCGGCCCACGCCGGCGGGCCACCAGGTCCGGGTTGACCGGCAACACCGTGTACCCGGCGTCGACCAGGGCCTCGACCAGCAGCCCATGCCGGGTCTCGATGACCACCCGCACCTCGGCCGGGTCCGGCTCCAACCCGGCGATCCGCGCCACCAGCGCCGCCACCGCAGCCGGAGTGTGTTCCACCCGGGCCACCTCGACCACACCCTCACCCGGACGGCCCACCGCGACCAGATGGAACTCCTCCGCCCAGTCGATACCGACCCCCAGCATCGCACCACCCCTTCACATCGTGACTGTGCGTACAGACCGAAGGCGCGGCGCCGTGCTGATGGACCAGTCCTCGCGGGACGACACCCTTGTGGGCGTCGGGCCTCCAAGGCCACCCTCCCGGGACGCCGTCTCATATCAGTCCTCAAGGGACAAGCGGCCAAAGCGTTCCCGGAAGGGGACCTCTGATGAACGAAGGTAATGCCATCAGCGGCCACATCCGCCACCCCCGCGACCTACGGCAGTCGGTGTGCGGACTCCTTGCCGCCGACGTGCAGCGGTGGGAGACCGAGGACCCACCGCGCATCGATGACACCTGCGAGGACTGCTACACCCTGCTCCCCGAGGCCCAGCGACCCGATGACGCCAACCACCCACCCGGAGACGCCACGCTCATCGACACCCTGCAACGCATCGTCGCCGACCGCCAGCACGCCAAGATCGACGGCGTGATCGTGGACGTGTGGTCCGCCGCCGTCACCGTCCTCATCTGGGACCAGCTTCGTGACGACAAACGACAGCGGCTGCTGACCCTGCCCTCACACGAGCTGATCCTGCGCTGCGTCGCGATCTACACCCACCTCACCAACAACGGACGCGGCACATGACTCGCCCCCGACAGCCGCAGTGGTTCCACTTCGGGCCCTGGGTGTTCTCCATCGACGCCGCACAGGCGTTGATCGCCACCACGCCCCGCGACACCCGGCCCCTCGATGTCGCGACGTGGGCGACCGCGTACGGCCTGACCCGGCTCGACGACCCGCACCAGCGGGCGGTCAGCCTCATCGGCCCGACCAGCACCGCACTCGACCGGGCCTACGCCATGACCACCGACCTGACCACACCCGTGATCGTCGCCCAACTCGACATCAGCGGGCCCCCACCCGCCCCGCTGCTCATCGACGGAACCCACCGCCTCTACCGCGCCTGGCGCGAGCACCTACCGCGGCTGCCCGCCCATCTGCTCACCGTCGAGGAGACCCGCCAGGTCCAGGACAACGTCCTCCTGCGACCCTGCCGCACCTCCATCACCCCGCCGCCGAACTGAGCGACGGGCTGACCACTCCACCACCGCGTACACCCGGAAGCTGCCCACCGCCGGCGGCGACCGAGGCGTGCGCGCGTAGACGTTCGGAGGAACCCGATGGCCTACATCCCGCCGTGGCAGCGGCTCTGCGACTGCCGCTGCCTCGTCCACCACCAGCAGCCGCGCACCACCTACACCGACCCCGACTGCGCCTGCACCATCACCTGCACCACCCAACCCCTCACCCTCCTAGCCGACCGGTGGGGCTGCGCCCTCTTCCTCGACCACGCCGGCGACCTCTGGCACGTGCCCGCCGTGACCCACGGCACCTTCGACTGGGCCTACGCCGCCGAAATCGACAGCCGGCACGACCACTACAACGCCAGCCGCACCATCGAGCATCTGCTCCGCCAAGCCGCCGACGTGCTGCGCACCTCCACTGCCTGACCACAACCCGTACGGTGGGCCGCCCGCGTCGGCGGCCCACCGTCCCCTTTTCGTGCTTCACGATCCGGGCAGACAGCGGTGAACCGCCGCGCCTACGAGCGCACCTGCGACTGCACCTGCCCCACCCACCACGGCCAGCGCTGCCTCGCCGCAAACGACCGCACCTGCCAGCGTCTGGCCACCGGTCCGGCCAGCCGATGACCCTGCTCGCCCCGGCAGGTCACCGGCGCCCTGTTCCTCACCGTCCCCGCCACCAGCTGGTCGGTGCCCACCTGGGGAGCGCGGTCACTGGAGCTGGCGCCCTGCCGCACCGACCCGATCGGCAATCCCTGTTCGAAGCCACCGACCTGATCGCCGGACTGCTCCGCACGGCCCCCGCCAGGCTGCTGCCGCTCATCGATCACCGGCACCCCACAGGAGCAGGCCGTTCCCGCCGGCCGCGCACTCGCGGCACCGGCCCTTTTTCGTCTTCACCGGAGGGCAACGTCCATGATCAGAATCATCATCGGAGTCGTCGCCGTGGTCATCGTCGCCTGCTTCGGCCTACCCGTACTCCTGCTCTCGGCCGCCACCGGTGGCGGTCCCGGCGGATGCGGTGCCGCCGCCATACCCGCCTCACGGCTCACCGGTCCCCCACCCGGCGGGTGGGACACCGAGCAGCTCGACATCGCCGCGACCATCATCGACGTCGGCGTCGCCAAAGGCGTACCCCGCTGGGGCTGGGTCATCGCCCTCGCCACCGCCATGCAGGAATCCGGCCTACGGAACCTGCCGCACCTCGGCGACCGCAACGACCACGACTCCATCGGCGTGTTCCAACAACGCCCCAGCCAAGGCTGGAGCACCACCACCCACCTGTCGAACCCCGCCCACCAAGCCGCACAGTTCTACGACAAGCTCCTCACCGTCCCCGGATGGGAGTCCATGCCGCTCAGCCACACCGCCCAGACGGTCCAGGTCTCCGCCTTCCCGCACGCCTACGCCACATGGACCGACGACGCGCTGCACCTGGTGGAGCACCTGGCCGGCACCCTCACCACCTGCGCCACCGACGCACTCGGTCCCCTACCCGACCAGTTCACGCTACCCACGGACACCCCACCCGCCGTCACGACCGCCATCGGCTGGGCCATGCACCAGATCGGCACCCCATACCACTTCGGCGGCTCCTGCACCAACCCGCACTCCGGCGACCCAGCCCAGCAGTGCGACTGCTCATCGCTGACGCAGGCCGCCTACCGGGCAGCCGGCATCACCATCCCACGCGTCACCACCGACCAAGCCCACACCGGCCACCAGGTCACCGACCCCGCACTCCTGCTGCCCGGCGACCTCATCCTCATCCCCGGCAGCCACGGCAGCATGACCAACCCACGCCACGTCGGCATGTACCTCGGTGACGGACTCATCATCCACGCACCCCGCACCGGCGCCACCGTCACGATCATCCGCATCGACGGCTGGGCCAACCAGATCGCCACCATCCGACGAATCATCACCTGGTGACCGCGAGAACGCGTATCCCTCGGAAACCTGGTGCCAAGATTCGGATCGAAGCTGGGACACTCACCATCATGAAGCCACCGCTGTGCCTCGTCTGCGGATCAACCGACCGAGCAACACAATTCACCGTGGTGCACTTCGCCATCAACGACCAAGAGAAAGCAGCATTCGCCAGACGCGAAGCCGCACACTGGGTCGGCCACCCGGAAAACGCCTACTGGTTCTGCGCCGAACACCTCCACTTCGGCACCGAACGCCAGTCGATGCACTGGCGCGACGCCGTCGCCGACATCCTCGCCGTCACCGACAACTACCCCCGCCGCCCACCCGGACCGTAACCACCACCGCCTCGAACGCGCCGACACCAAAGGGCGGCCCCGGACCACGGGATCGGGCGCCACGCACGTCCAGCCCCGCTGTCGGCGCCAGTCCGACGACCACACGAGTCGTACCGGACCTGTGATCCATCCCGACGCGGACGGTGACATCCCCGCCGGCCGGATCGACGCTCGCAGTGGCACCGTCTGCAAGGAGGAGGCACCACCCAGGTCACGTCCGCGCCGACGGCGTATCCGGCGTTCACCCACCTGTTCGGAGGCGGCCTCGATGCTTGCGCGGCGGACTTTCGGAGCAGCTCGGGCTGCGGCTAGCGTCTTTTCAGACGATGACGACGGCTGGGCCATGAGTTGATCCGCCGCTATGGCACCGCCCACGTCGCGAGGGCACGTCACGGAGGGCGTATCACGCCGCCTGCTGTGCTCGATCTCGTCAACGCCCCCGCCGGAAGGAATGGGAGTAGTGCAGGACGGTGGACCTCGCAGTCGTATTCCGCGCTGTGCCCGAGCACTACTACATCCACAACGAGCACCGCGGTGAGACTCTGCACCGCTCCGCCTCCGAGTCGATCCACCGGGAGCTGATCGCCCTCGACGTCATTGAGGGCGCTCGCGTGCTGGAGATCGGCACCGGAACCGGATACTCCGGCGCGCTACTGGCCGCCTTGGCCGGAGCATCCGGTCGCGTAACCAGTATCGACATCAACGAGCACCTGATCAGCTGGGCCGACCGGCTACACCGCCAACGCGGACTGACCACCATCACCTGCCACGTCGTCGACGGTATGGCCGGCTACCCGCCGCACGCCCCCTACCAGCGGTTGGTGGCGTGGTGCACCCCACCGCGGCTACCACGCGCGTGGGTGGACCAACTGACCCCCGACGGCCGAATCGTGACCTGCCTACCCATCGCCGCGCAGCCATCCACCACCATGATCACGACCATCAGCCTGTCGGCAGGACAACCACGCGTCGACGCAATGACCTTCGGCGGCTACGCCCAGAGCACCGCCAGCCCGGTAGAAGACGCGCTGACCGTCCCTGGCCGTTGGGTGGATTACATCCACCAACAGCCGGCACCCGCGTGGATCTCCATAGGCTGGCGCGACCGCGACGACCAACAGCACACCGGCGCCCGGGCAGCACTGCGTCTGCTACTGAATCCCGAGCACACCGAAACCTACGCCGGATCACCGCTGGACTGGCTGTCGTGGACGGCCTACTCGGTCGTCGCCGCCGGCGACAACCGCAGCGTCGCCGCTCTCCACAACGGCGTACGCGGCATCGGCCACACGACCGCCTCCTCAGCGGCCATGATCCTCACCAACTCCACCATCATCGCCGACGGCCCACGATCCCCATCCCTGGCCGCATTGCGGAGCTGGCTCGACCGGTGGGAGCACGCCGGCCGGCCCGCCGCCACCTCGTACAGGCCCATGCTCACGCCGAACGACGACATTGACCTCCCCGGCTGGGATCTCACTATCGCTTCCGGAACTCCGCCGACCGTTGACCGCCGCTGACACCGCCCGCCCCCACCATCACGGATGTCCGTCAGTGATGGCCTGGTCCGCTCCCGCTCAGATCCGGCCGATGCGTTCCTGGGCGATCGGATAGCCGGCCCTCGCAAAGGTGGCGACCATGGGGAAGTTGGTCTGGTCCGCGCCGGCCACGATGTGCTCCGCCCTCGGCACGCCGCTTCGTTATTGACCGTACGAGCGACGCAGCCGTCCGTTGATGAGGACGTTGAGCCGGAACCGCATGTGCCCGATCTTGCTGACCGTCGGCTCCGGTCCCGGGGTCAGCAGCGTCCAGCGCAGCCGACTTTCATAACCATCCTGCTCGATATCGAACCGGATCCGTTCGTCGAGCCTGTCCGCCCAAAGAGACGACCAGACCACAAGACGCGGTTCAAGGCTATCCAGGATTTGTGGGTCGACCTCGTCATCAAGCAGGTCCAACCATTGCCGAGCCCTGGGATCGCGAGGTCGGATCAGCGATGCCCAGACAACTCGGGGAGGCGCCGGCTGGGACCGCATTCGGCTACCCAGCTCGATCACAGGACCGAGCGTACCGGCCCTACTGTTCCAACCGAAGCGCACGCGTGGCGGGAGCTCCGGACGTAGGTGACACCATGGGGCCGCGATAGCTGGGGAGGACGTCGCTTGAGGTGGACAGGAGGATGACGGACGACGCGTGGCACGGCTTGAGTGATCCGCTCGTGGTCTGCTCACGCGGCTCCGTGGTGGAGTTGGCGGCGGTGTTACCAGCGTCCGGCAGGTTCGTGGTCGCCCGCCTTGACGGTACGAGGATGGCGGATGCCGACCATGTCTTCTACGACTTCTCGGACGCGTTGTTCTTCCCCAGCTACTTCGGCTGGAACTGGAACGCCATGTCCGACTGCCTCCGAGATCTGCGCTGGCTGCCGGCGGACGGCTACCTGGTGATCGTCGACAACGCAACCCAGTTGTTGTCGGACAGCGTCCAGGACCGGCACACGCTCTTCCGTGTCCTCGCCCGGGCAGTTCGCCACTGGGCCAGCCCGCTCGGCCGACCGCAGGGGCAGGTCGCTCCGTTCATGGTGTTGCTGCTGGTCGACGGCGACGAAGAGGCGGTGCAACTACGGCAGGACATCACGCAGGCACTTTACGGTGGGCACTGAAGTCCGAACCGCACCCGGCGTCCGGCATCCGCTGCTTGCGGCGAAGGATATGCCGGCCTGAAGGGTTCAGCCGCGGCTGGCGTACAGGTAGACGGTGACTGCATCGGGTGCGTCGAGGTCGACCAGGAGCGCTCGGCGGGTGCCGTCTGCAAGTGGCTGCTCCTCATCGAGGCCGGCGATGGTCTTGGCGGTTTCGGGGTCCCATGTGTTGCCGCCACCGATGTTGTGCGTGGCGTCGACTGCCCGAAGCCCTGGTGCGAGAGCCGTCGTGAAATTCGCCGTGGCGACGAAGGCGTCGAGTTCCGTGCGGGGTATGCGGAACTTGGCCGAGAGCTGGGTTTCCAGGCCATTGCGATACACCGCGACCAGCAGCACGCTGCCGGGCGGCAGGGTCACCTGAGCGATGGCTTCCACCTGGGCCGCGCTGGCGACCTGCGGCCCGGACTGCACTGGGAGCAGGTCTATGCTGTTGCTGCCGACGGACAGTCCCACCACGCCGCACGCGATCAGCGACAGAAGCAGACTCACGCACGCGCACACGAGGGCAACCGTGCCTCTCCGATTACGCGTCCTCGGCGCAGCGGCCTCGATCATGGCCAACACGATACGGCGCACGCCCATCGGCCACGTCCGGACCGGAACCAGGACCGGCTCGGCGGGACACTGCACAGCGGCGGCTCGCAGGCATGAGCCGACGAGCCGATCTCACGATGGACAGCGCGGTCAAGGGGCCTTGTCTCGGTGGTCGAGCCGTACGTAACGCAGCGCACCGGGCGCGGCAGATGACGATGCTCAGCGATAGATCGCAGCGGGATGGATCAGCCGCGTGCCTGACTGATCAGCGCCTGTCTGAGCGCGTTGAGCAGACCTTGACTGAAGGAGCTGTCCGCGTTCGGCGTAACGAGAGTGACCAGCGACAGCCCGGCGGTGACCACCGTCGCCGGATAGGGCTCGAAGCCAAATCCTCCTGGTCCGTAGGGATCTTCATTGAGCTGAATCTCGACCGTCGGCTGGCTGGAGGGCTGGTAGAGCACGGCGAACGGTCCTTCGGCGTACTCCATGAGGGAGTACCCGAGATCGTCCCAACGCCGCTCCATCTCCGCATCGCGCGCGACGTACACCTCACCTGCGCCAGCCGGTACCTGCGCCCGCGTCGTCCGCCACGGAAGAAAGGGCCCGACGTGGTCCCCGCCCAGGGCGACCACCATATTCGGCCATCTGCCGTGCAGATCGTCCAGCATCACTCGAATGCCAGCGTCGACCGGCGCGGCCGTGATGAGGACCGTGTCATATCCCGTGATCATCAAGCTCCGCTCTACTACGGATCCATCCGCTGCAGCCAGCGAACTTACCGCTCGATCAGCGGACACCGGGCGGTAGCGGGCAGGATGCTGCTGGCTATTCGCCCCTTGGCCATGTGACGGCGTACGTGCTCGAATGATGATTCCCGTCACCTCCCGTTAGGAGGCTCAGGCTGACCCTGATCATCTGCGCTCTCGCGACCGAAGCAGCCACCACGCTTCACCTGACGCCCAGGCCATCCGTCGCATACAGCCATCCTCGGTCGCCTTTCCGTAGACATGCAGGCCGGACCGGCTTGAGCAGGTTCGGACGTCACCGGACGCGGATCATGTCCGCCTTGGTAGTGCTGGTTTGGCACTGTTCCGGTCAGATGGACAGGACGTGCTCGACGAGGTCCGGACAGTGGGTCTTCCAGTTCAGCGCCGGGCCCTTGCGCATGAGGTCCAGGTTGAGCCTGCGGGCAGCCTTGATGATTCCTGGGTGGGTGAGCGCGTCGTGGACGGATCGTATCGACGTGAAGTGCAGTCCCAGCACCCCGGGGCGGATCCGGTAGCAGGCCTCGACCGTGTTCATCCACGCCAGTCCGAGGCGAGTACGAAGGTGCGATCTTGCGGCAGCCCGATCGATATTCATGCAGAGGCGCAGATCCTGCGGAGTGTGTCTGTCGTGGTAGACGTACAGGGTCTCCAGAGCGTGCACCGAGACGGTGAGCAGGCGCGGGTAGGTGGCGACGTTGGTAGCCGGGAGCGCGCTGATCGTCCAGTAGCTCAGCTCCGTCAGCTCCGGCACCGGTACCATGGCGCGCAGGTAGGTGCCCACCAGGCGGGCCAACTCGTCGGTGAACCGCGGATCGGCCGTCAGCCGAGTGAAGCGATGTCGACCCCGGTGGTGTAGGACGGGATCGTGTGGCCGGCTACCGAGGCGAACTATCCGCGGCTTGTGGTCAATCAGCCAGCGTCGCTGCTCCGCTGGCGGTAGGAGAACGTCCAGTTCGCTGACACCGAGCCGACCCGCGGTGTGTACGACATTGCGCAGCTGCACCCCGGCTGCCTCGCGCCGGCGGATCTGATCACGCTCCGCCTCGTCGAGCTGGCTACGGTTGACGCGTTGGAAGGCGATCTCGACGATGTCCGACCAAGTCCGGCGGTGGGCGCAGAACCGTGTCACCACATCTACAGCCTGCCCCACGTAGCGCTGGCCGTCGGCGAAGGTCAACTCGTACACCCCGCACCGGCCACGTGCCTTGGGCAGTAGGTGAGCGATCGAGTTCAGCCCGCCTACCTCCAGCCGAACTACTTAAACGCCGTCCACGCTGGACGACAGTAAGCCATAGGTGATCAGCCACGGTACAAGGCAGCCCTGCAGGCCACCGCACCCGGCTGCGCCAGCGCCTTCCCGACAGCACGCGGACGGCGGCATGTGCGGATGCGCATGCGCGACGGGCCGGAGATCGGTCGTTGGGTGGCCGATCGTGTTTGCGTCGCGGCGGTTGCTTGTTCACGCTTGCCGGGTGGCTGATCTGGACATCTTTGTGGACGTGATCGTCAGTGGCGCCGTGGTCGGAGTGGGCCTGATCGACTCGCCGGACGGCGTAGCTCACGCGATCGGTACTGACTTCGTCGAGGACTGCGGCCATGCGGTGATGCGGCGCGACTACGGCCTGGTGGAGTTCTTTTGGGCGCGTCGGTCCGGATCCGATCCCTGGCATGCGACGGGCTTCACCGTGCAAGTGCACCGCTTGGCGTCCCTCGACGTCACCGGGAGCCTCATCCGACGGTACGGGCCGTTCGGTCGACACCTGGGGTTCGCGCGCCTGAACGCCGAATTGGAGCGGCTCGGCTATCGACTCGACGAGATCACTCAAGCGTCTGATGCCGGCTTCCGGCGTTACTGGCTTGCCGAGTCGCGGGTGTCCCTCGTGGTCGCCCCCACTCCAGGCGGGGAGGTGACCGACGTTGGCGACGTCTGGTCGATCAGTGGGCGGCAACCTCCCGAGGCCGTGGCGGCCGCGGGTCTCGGAGCGCAGCGTCAGGCCATCACCGATGGGCTGGCTCATCTGCTACGGCTCGGCGACAACCAGCGTAGGGACTGGCTGGACCGCCGCCAGCCGGCAACGAGCGCACGGGTCAACTGGTGGCTGTATCTGCTGCTGGTCATCGACCAACTCCTTGGCGACCAACCACGTCGGCGGGCCGACTGGGTGGAGCTGAAGCTATGGCTACTGCGCCAGGGACAGGCCCGCGGTGTCCTCACCCGAGCCGAAAGCGCCGAGAAGGTGGCCTACTTCGCGGCTGACATGCGACGCGCGGGAGCCGAGTTACCGGATCTGCTGCCATCCGCTGATGACATCGTCCGGGCCTGCCTTGACGCCATCCCGGTTGGTCGGGACCAAGTGCCCATGCTCGGCGCCCGCCGAGACCTGCACAGACTTGACCGCACCCAGATGCGCCTGTCTCGCCTTGCGAGAAACCTGGTCAATGCTGCTCAATGGCACCTGGACGAGGTCCAGGATGAACGGCTCGCCGACCAGCTCCGCGAATGGATCGCGGTCAAGCCCAGCCTCGTGTATAAGCCCGCATCGCCGCGCGGCCAGCACCACCCCTGCCTCGGCCCAACGCACGCTCATCGGCACGAACGCGCCTGTCGCCGCCGTTCCTCCGTCACGCGCTGTGACGCCCGGTCGGCGGCAGATCAGTGCGCAGCGGCGTAATGGCGCGCTGCGAGCTGGAGGGCGGCAGCGAGGGTCTCCCCGGGATAGTCCGCGAGGCGTATGTACCTGCTGCGGTAGTAACAGGCCCAATATCTGGCCACCCGCTGGCGGACGAGGCGAAAGTCCGTCGGGTTGTCGGCAATGAACTGTCCGTAAACAGTCTGCTGAGTGGTCCCGACGACGCCCACCGCGGTCAACTCCCGCCGGATAGCAAGGATGATTTGCAGCACGTACTCCCCGACGAGTTGCACCACATATGGCACCACCCAAGGCTCCGTGGACCCGATGACCTGCTCCAAGTGCGCTTGTCGCACGAGCCCGTCATGGTGCCGGGTGAAGATGCATCCCAGGACCAGCTGTTGGTGAACCGTCAGGTCTCGCAGGACATCGGCGTCCGGTACGGGGTAGTACACCCGGTACGGGATGAGCAGCGCTTCTCCGCCAACGCGTACCGGAAACGGGGCCGCATGACTCAACTCCGGTGGACGCAGCACCTGCTGGACGGCCCGAACCTGCGCGGCCAGCACTTCGGGGAATGCCGACGTCAGCGCAGCGACCGGCAACTCCGACACCCCCACCACAGTAGTCGTACCGAGGACAAAGGCCGATGATCCCGGTCAAGCTCCGTTGTCCGTGGTCGCAGAGACGTCCGCCGGAACACCGTCAGCGCAGACAGCGCGGCCGGTCGGCGGCAGACCCGGTGGCCTATTGGGCAAGCGCAGTACCTCCTGCGAGGCGCCCCGTCCGGAGCCCATGGTTGCCGCATAGCCTGCAGCAATGACTGACGGGCCGGCTCGGTTTGGTGGACGCAGCGACGTCATCCTGGCGGTGGTCCTGGACTGCGCCGACCTGGATCGCTCGGGACCTTTCTGGTGCGAGGCGCAACGATCCCCAACCGGACACAACGCATAGACCAACACCAGAGATCTCCGACCGCCCTCTGAGCGGTCAGCCCCAGATTTCCTCTGCGGTTTCGGCGATCAGCCGGAGTTTGGCGACCTCTTCGTCGTAGGTGAGCACGTTGCCTTCCACCGTTGAGGAGAAGCCGCACTGCGGGGAGAGGCAGATTCGGTCGAGCGGGACGTATTTGGCGGCCTCGTCGATGCGGCGCTTGAGGGTGTCCTTGGATTCGAGGGCGCCCTTCTTCGTGGTGACCAGGCCGAGGACGACCATTTTGCCGGGCGGGACGAAACGCAGCGGGGCGAAACCGCCTGAGCGTTCGTCGTCGTACTCCAGGAAGAAGCCGTCGACGGCCAGCTCGCTGAACAGGGCTTCGGCGACGAAGTCGTAGCCGCCTTCGGCGGCCCATGAGGAGCGGAAGTTGCCGCGGCACATGTGGGTGGTGACGGCCAGGCCGGCGGGGCGGTCGGCGATCGCGGCGTTGATCTGGCGGATGTAGCGCAGGTGCTGGTGTTCGGCGTCGTCGCCGCGTTCGTTGAGCAGCTGCCGCTGAGCGGGGTCGTTCAGGTAGGCGAGGCTGGTGTCGTCGAGTTGCAGGTAGCGGCAGCCCAGGTCCGCGACGCGGCGGACCTGTTCGGCGTAGGCGGCACTGAGGTCGGCCCAGAACTGCTCCTCGTCGGGGTAGACCTTCGGGTCGATGGCCGCGCGGCCGCCCCGGTAGTGGACCATGCTGGGCGACGGGATGGTCAGCTTGGCGGTGACGTCGTCATCCACCTCGTTCGCCAGGAAGGTGAAGTCGTCGCCGAAAATCGTCTCGGTGAGCCGGACCGGGGCGTCGATCGCCAGCGCCGCCGACTCGAAATCGAGCTCGCCCTGATCGTTACGGAAGTGCACCTGGATCTTCTCATCGGTGGGACGAATCCCCCCTAAACGGTAGATAAAGTCCATGTGCCATGAGGTGCGCCGGAACTCGCCGTCGGTGGCTGAGCGCATACCCACGTCGCGCTGCATGCGGATCACGTCGCGGATGGCCTCGTCCTCGATGGCGCGCAGCTCGTCGGCGCTGATCTCGCCGGTGGCCATCTGCTCGCGCGCTTTGAGCAGAAGGGCTGGGCGGAGCAGGCTGCCGACGTGGTCGGCACGGAACGGCGGGGTATCGCGCAGCGTCATCGTTGATCCTTCCGTGGAATTACCCCGCTCGATACGCTACCGCTTGCAAGCGGATCAGGCGATGGCGCCCGCGGGCCGCAAGGGCGATGTCTCCGGCTAGGCAAGCCAGCGGCAAGCCACAGGCACCGGGTCGACATGCCGGGGTACCGCCGCGCCGAGCAGATCCGCCGGCTTCATCCAGGCGGGCCGGGGCGGCTGCTCCGGCTCGGGCTCGGCGGCCGGCCGTGGAATCCGATCGAAGAATTCACAATGGCCCTCCGGTGCACATCCCGTCGTGATCGGTCGGTGGCGTCAGGCGGTGCCGGACAGAGTTCGCTGACGGTGAGTAGCTGCGGCCGATCAGGGCATTCTTGAATCGGATGCACGCTCTTCGGCACGACCGCGCGCCAGGCTCTGCTGTCCTCGGTCACGTACCGCAACGCCCGATCTGCGGCATGTCCGTATACTCGATCTTGCAAAGAATGTGCCAAGCGATAGTGTGTCCGCCGCGACGAAGCCGCGCTTCACCGTGTTCTGGTGGTAGTGGCTTGCTGCGGCCTGAAGCCGATCGTCATCATGCCGTCGTGGGGTCGGACTGGTTCTGGGAACTACACGTGCCGGCGGCGGCAGAGCCGGCTCTTCGCGAGCTGTACGCCTTGGCGGCCTGCCATGGCCTGCGCCCGCAACGCCCCGACGGGCTGATCAACCTGTTCACCAACCCGGACGGCGACGCACGCACGGTAGACGACCCGCAAGCGGCACTCGACGCCATGGCGACGGGCACCGCGGGTGGCCAACTGTGGACCACTGACGGGGTCGATGTCTTCGTAGCGTGGCGGGCGGGGACTCTCACGTGGGCGCTGGACGCGGTGTTCTGTCACCGTCGCCCAGTCCCAGAGGCCGACACCTTCCGCGACCTGCACGCCCGGCTGACCAGCCTGTGGCTTGAAGCCGCCGAGCGACTGCAGGCCGATGTCGGGCGGATTCTCGACGAGTGGTCATCCGAGCAGGTGTGGCACCTCGACATCCACGACGGCTCTCACCCTGCCGGTGGTTGGCCCGCAGAACTCGGCTGGTGGACCTACCTCGGCCCCGATCGCCACCTGCCACCGGCACCACTGCCCGAGATCATCGCCCACACACGACGGCTCCCCAACGGCGCCCTACTCGTCGAACTCCTCAACGACCCGGCAGCCGTCGACCCACTCCGCTACCAAGACATCCACACCCGCTGGCTCCAAGCACCATAAACCCACCGCAGACCCCTCTGCGTCACTGCGAGTTCCACAGCACGGAGCGCGGACGGCGGCACGAGCGGGATGCCCAGGAGCTCGACATGACGTTTGAAGTGGTCGAGCGTGACCCCGCAGCACCGGCTGTGCTGTCTTCCCTCGCAAGGTGGCGCCAGTTCGTCGGCCATTTGCTGGCTGACGTGCGGCTCACTGCACCGTAGTACCGCCAATCGGCGGAGTGAAGGAGCGGAATCGTTGAATCTCCTGGATCGAGGCAGCGTGGAGCAGCTCGACCGCGCGGCGAATCTCTGGTCCGCAGGCTACCTCGGGCAGGAGCTGCGCTCTCAGGAATATGTGAATGTCCTTGTTGGAGTGGCCGATCACGAGGAAGGAACCGTAGCCGATTTTCCCGGCCAGCAAGCAGATCAATTCGTATAGGCTCGATGGGGGTGTCGGGACGTCAAGAAGAATTGGTGCCTCAAGGTTAACTATCAATGATCCGTCTGGGAGACGAGCGATCTTGCAGCCGATGGGGTTCCCCGGCATGTAGACCATGACTGAACCAAATTCGTTAACTACGACGTTGCTAAAAGCCGCTTCCAGGCTCATCTTGATCGCGTTTCGAATCTCGTCTTCATTCATCCGTGTCGTCCCCGGGTGGCTGTATTGGGATCTACTAACAGGCTTAGAAGGAGATGTGCTGCAGTCGTTGGACAGCCGTCTTGGCCATTTCGTGCGCTCCCGCTCCCGCGCCATCTGCCGCTTGGTTCAGGACCGGCAGTAGAAATCCCTTGAGCGCGGCCAGCGACCGAAGCACTTTGCTCCGGTTCGGTGTCGGCGAAGAGGTCTCGACCAAAAGCTCGTTGGCGCTGTCGCGCGCCCCTTCGGCCTCATCCTCCGGAAGCCCAAACTGCGGTAGTTGGGCGAGAACTTCCTTGACAACTTCCGCGACGCTCTCGTACCCACGTGCGGCACGCAAATCATTCACCTGATTTTGCTCAGCGATACCGTTAATCCAAGACACCTGCCCGCCATGGACACCGCCTTGAATGTTCAGGCCATAGTTGTTCTGTTCGGTCATGTGCACAACCGTCCTTGAGCTGCTGAGCAGGTAGCCCGCCAGAGTGTTATCGCGAGCTAGTGCTTTGTCTGTCCCTCGTGCGGTAAGTCTCGGGCTCGTCCAGCCCTCGGAACCGTCGGCTGCATCCACATAAGCCTCTTGGTAGAGGTAGGCAGCCTGCCTACGGACTTCGTCGTGGCCGAGTGGTTCGCGGTGCAGAAAGCGAAGCGACGAGGATCCGGTCTGAACGAAGATCTCCCAGTCCTCGGGTGCAGCGCCCACCAGCTGCTGGTCATACAACCATCGAATCATCGCCGAGCGTACCGCCGGGGTGCGTACCGCCGGGTCGAGCTCTTGTTCAGCCTGTTTGCGGGCGCTCATTCCCGAGGGCGGCAACCGGTCGGCAGCTGAGGCATAGGCGCCAACGATCTTGGCCGCTGCCGAGACGGCAAGCTGTCGGAAGCGGACCGGCACCCAGACTGTCACACCCGTGTCGCGAGTGGTCACGCTGGCATAAGGGCGTCCGGCCCGACCCAATACATAATCGCCACGCAGCAGATGACCGTTTTCCCACCACGACGGCAGGCTCGGCGGGTTGACGCCGTCCGCCAAGCGCGCGTATCCCGGCGCAAGGCCATCCACCAGGCGAGCAAGCGACGCCATCAAGGGATGCATCACCACCAGCGCCGAGACGCCGAGCCGTCCTCCGGACTCGGTGATTCGCCTTAGTTGCTCCGCACTCGTCGCGCTGAGGCCATGTGGATACCCCGAGACGACGATCACGTGGCGGGCCTCGGCAAGTGCGCCGGCCTGCCGGTTGTAGTCGTCCAGATCCGCATGTCGGCCCCGCAGGCAGTGCTGTTCGATCTGCGTCATCCGCTCGCTGGCGCGGCGCAGCGCCTGCTCGATGTCGTCGGATTGGGTCCACACCTGTTCATCGATCACCCGGCTGTTTGAGGTCACTAAGTCGAGCAGCGGACCGGCGCTCTGTCCTTGGTGTAGGGTGTCGATCCAGGTCAGCCGCAACGTATTCGGTGCGGCACGGGACATCTGGTCGACTATGACGGCTTGCACGGCACGGCACGCGGCCTCCACCGGAAAGTCACGGTCATCTGGCTGGAAGATGACGCTCCGCTCGCCACGATCGATGCGGGGGACTACGGCCCAGGGGCGGTCGGGCAAAACCTCCAATTCCATCAGCCACCGGCATTCCTGCGTCTCGTCGCGCTGGCCATCTCCCTTGTAGCTGTCCTGTGGGAAGACATACGCGGGCAGACGTGACGCCGGACCAGGGTGTACTTGTCCCACAATGGGTTCCAGAACATCGAGCTCGGCCGGCAAAGTCTGAGCCGCCAGTCGGGCAGCCTCCACGGCGTTCTGGACGGATTGCCGCCATGCCTGCGCGAGGCGATCGAACTCGGCCGCCAGCGCGGCACCACCGTCCGCCCTGTCGCTTGCGGCGCGATGACTTCGTCGGATCTCATCCTGGATGAGGCCGTAAACCCGCTGGGTCGCGACCTGAGCGTTGCGTAGATGCCGCGACGTGGCGGAGCTAAGCGTGCGTGCCGACAGGTCGGACAGGACGGCCTCGTTCGCTTGCTGGAGGTCACCGGCCCGTTTCGCGGCCGCCGAGAGAGCCTGTACCAGGCTGAGGTTTCGCTCGACGACGTAAGAGGCAAGCGCGTCACAACGGAACGCGGCGGCCGCCGCGCCTCGGGTGTCTCCGATGTCTAGAGTGGTAATCGCGTCCCCTTGCAAATCTCTAGCCCAACATCGCGAGGCGGCGATGAAGCTGCAACGCCGACTGTTGAAGAGACTCGGCAGTCGGACTGAGTGAACGCCACGCCGCGTGAGGCGCTAGAGCCTGAACCGAGATGATCTTCGCTTCGGCGTCACCCGGACCGGACGCCCAATGCCGAATGTAGGGAGCAACCCCGTCTAGACTGGCTAGGAGCGCGATTGCGGTCACGCCAGCCAGCGCCACATCCGTCCGCGCAGCCATGCACGCATCGAGGTTGGTCGACGCGGCGGCGTTGGCCACGGCACTACCCGCCGACTCCGCGCATACTCTGCTCGCTGCCTCTCGGGCCGCCGCAGCGGCTGCCTCATCGTAGGCGTTGCCCTTGTACTTTGCGATCGTCTTCTCGGCCTCTGCCGGAATGCTCTCCAAGACGCCGACGAAGTTTCCCGCGGTCTCGGCTGTGGGGAGGTCAACGATCGGCGGCAACCCTTCGAGCTTGACCGCTAGCTCCTCGCCGACGCCGTCGACATATCTCGTCCACTGAGGAGTCCAGCTTCGGATTAGCCAGTCGAGCGATATAAAAGCGCGCCGACTCTCGCTGGCCTCTGAGGAATCAACTGGACCGTTGAACCCGGACCAGATGGCCGAGCGCTGGCTCTCCGGCAGTGCGCTTTCGAGCCCGGCCGACAGCACGTTAAGAAGCGCTGATGCCGACTCCGGTCGCCGGGGTGCCGGCGGTTCCACAACGTGGCGAGGCGTTACCGGCTGCGTGTTCCGTTTCCTAAAAAGCGCCACATCTTCCTCCCATCTCCAGCGCGGGCGATCGTACTCAGACGATCACCGGCGGAACTGTCAGGTAGCTGACGTGCGTTCCACTCTCGTCCAAAACGCCAAGTCGGCCACCCGCTAGCGGCCTGAAAGAGCGCACTCGACGGCACTGTGGGACCAGCCGTTCGGGGGTAGCCAACGCCCACTTAGTGCGTGTTTGAGATGGAGTTGATCAGGTCCTGGTGAAGGTGCGGCGGGGTTGCCGGCGGGCGGGTTGGCCGCGGGTGATGCGGCGGGTGATGCCGGCGATGGCGGCCCAGCGGATGAGGGCTGCGGAGATGGCCGGGTGGCGTTCGTAGTCGCGGGCCAGGCGGCGGCAGGCGGTGAGCCAGGCCAGAGTCCGCTCGACCACCCACCGACGTGGGTGGACGGCGAAGCCGCGCTGGTCAGCGGGTTTACGGACGATCTCCAGGGTGGTGCGCAAGGTGTCGCGAGTCCAGTCGACCAGGCGGCCGGCGAAGCCCTGGTCGGCGTAGACATGCCGGATCGGGCTGATCATGTAGGCGCCCAGCAGGGCGGTCTTGGCACCGTCGCGGTCCTGCCAACTCGCGGCGAGGACGGTGACGGCGACCAGCAGTCCCAGGGTGTCGGTGACGATGAACCGCTTGCGGCCGTTGACCTTCTTCCCGGCGTCGTAGCCCCGACTGTCCCGACCCACGGTATCCGCGCCCTTCACCGTCTGGGAGTCGATGATCCCCGCCGACGGGTCCGGCTGACGGCCTTGCTGCACCCGCGCCTTGACCCGCAGCGTGGTCAGGAGCTTCTCGGTGACGCCGGCTTCTTCCCACCGGGTGAAGTACCAGTACACCGTCTGCCACGGCGGCAGATCCGCCGGCAGATAGCGCCACGGACACCCCGACCGCACCACGTACAAGATCGCGTTCACGATCTCCCGACGCGGATGCTTCTCCCTGCGGCCGTCCGTGCTCGGCTCGGGCAACAACGGCTCGATCAGCGCCCACTGGGCGTCAGTCAGGTCCGAGGGGTAACCGCGACGTGCAACCACCGCGCCACCCTGCCCGCCCCGGCAACAGATGTCACGCCGCCACACCGTCCACAACAGACCTTCTCAAACACACTCTTAGCACCGGCCCTGCTCCCCGCGCACGCGGGGGTGATCCGGCTGGCACACCAGCCATAGGTGGAAGCTCTGACTGCTCCCCGCGCACGCGGGGGTGATCCCGCCCCGGACCACGTCCGGTAGCCGTAGGACGTCTGCTCCCCGCGCACGCGGGGGTGATCCCATCCCGGACACCGCCTACGGGTCGATTGCGGCCTGCTCCCCGCGCACGCGGGGGTGATCCCTCAGCGCACCGCCCTACTCAACCGGGCCGTCGCTGCTCCCCGCGCACGCGGGGGTGATCCCACGCGGCCCCCGGACAACTCCTACGGCCTGTGCTGCTCCTCGCGCACGCGGGGGTGATCCCCGGTAGCCGCCGCCGCTCGACTGCAAATCCCACTGCTCCCCGCGCACGCGGGGGTGATCCCCGGCGGGTGTTCTCCGCCGCGTACGGCTGGACCTGCTCCCCGCGCACGCGGGGGTGATCCGCGGCCCCGGGGAATCGACACCCTAGAGAAGAACTGCTCCCCGCGCACGCGGGGGTGATCCCGCGACGGTGGGTCGGCTGCGGTGGACGGTGCCCTGCTCCCCGCGCACGCGGGGGTGATCCCGTGCGGGTGGGCGTGTCGACCTCGCCCAGCTTCTGCTCCCCGCGCACGCGGGGGTGATCCCTTGGTGCGCAGGAAGGCGTGCACGGTGTCGATCTGCTCCCCGCGCACGCGGGGGTGATCCCAACAACACCGTCGCCCAAATGACCCCCAGCGCCTGTTCCCCGCGCACGCGGGGGTGATCCCGCCCGCCGCGCAGTGGTCGACCTGGCCAACCTCTGCTCCCCGCGCACGCGGAGATGATCCCCATTGGGGCGCCTGGATGACCACGAGGCGACTTGCTCCCCGCGTACGCGGGGTGATCCCGCCCAGCCGGCCTACCAGACGGCGAACAAACTCTGCTCCCTGCGCACGCGGCGGTGATCCTCTACGTAGCTGTCACTCATAAAATCGCCTCACTGCTCGCGGGGTGATCCCGATACGGCGACATGACTTCGGCGCAGAAAGGTTACTGAGAGTTCAACTGAGTTCGTCTTCTTCACCTCGTTTCGCGATCGCCGCCGAGGTGCGGTCGTTCTCCCGAGAACGGCGTCCGAAGCGGGACTGTAAGACGAACGGTGTAACTCCTGATCAAGGAGCAGCACCTGATGTCTGATGGATCGATGGCCGCCGTGGATACTGCCGCGGTGGCGAAGAACGGGCCGGGACAACCGGCGGAGGGTCTCGACGGGGAACTCGTCGCCCAGATCGTGGAGCAGGCCCGTGCGGCGGGTCTGCAGCTGACCGGCGACGGCGGTCTGTTGCAGCAGCTCACGAAGCGAGTCCTGGAATCAGCGCTTGAGGGCGAAATCACCGATCACTTGGGCTATGACAAGGGCGAGCCGGCGGGCAGGAACGGCGGGAACTCCCGCAACGGTGTGCGGGCCAAGACGGTGCTCACCGATGTCGGCCCGGTCGAGATTGACGTGCCGCGCGACCGGGATGGGTCGTTCGCGCCGCAGATCGTCCGCAAGCGGCAGCGTCGGTTGTCCGGTGTGGACGACATGGTCATCTCGCTGTCCGCCAAGGGCCTGACCACCGGGGAGATCCAGGCCCACCTCGCCGAGGTCTACGGTGCCGACGTGTCACGGCAGACGATCTCGACGATCACTGACAAGGTTGTCGAGGGCATGACCGAGTGGCAGAACCGGCCTTTGGACCCGGTCTACCCGGTGATCTTCCTGGACGCGGTGCACGTGAAGATCCGTGACGGGAAGGTCGCCAACCGGCCCATCTACCTGGCCCTGGCCGTCACCGTTGACGGCACCCGGGACATCCTCGGGCTGTGGGCCGGTGACGGCGGTGAGGGCGCCAAGTTCTGGCTGCAGGTCCTCACCGAGCTGAAGAACCGCGGTGTCGCGGACGCGTGCATGGTGGTCTGTGACGGACTCAAAGGGCTGCCCGACGCGATCGGCGAGGTGTGGCCCGAAGCGGTGGTGCAGACCTGCGTGATCCATCTGCTGCGTGCCTCGTTCCGGTATGCCGGCCGGCAGCACTGGGACGCCATCGCCAAAGCCCTGCGGCCGGTCTACACCGCGCCCACCGAGCCGGCTGCCAGGGCCCGGTTCGCCGAGTTCACCGAGGCGTGGGGCGGCAAGTATCCGGCGATCGTGCGGCTGTGGGAGCAGGCGTGGGCGGAGTTCGTGCCGTTCCTGGCCTTCGACGCCGAGATCCGCACCGTCGTCTGCTCCACCAACGCCATCGAGAGCGTCAACGCCCGCATCCGCCGCGCCGTCCGCGCCCGCGGCCACTTCCCCAACGAGGCCGCCGCGCTGAAATGCGTCTACCTGGCCGTGATGAGCCTCGACCCCACCGGGCAGGGCCGCCGGCGCTGGACCATCCGCTGGAAGCCAGCCCTCAACGCCTTCGACATCGCCTTCGAAGGACGCCTGTCCGCAGGCCGCAAGTAGCCGTCAACAACCCGAGTTACACCGTTCGTTTGACAGACCCTCCGAAGCGGCGACGCTTTGATGCCTTGCTCCAGCCCCGAGACAGGGCCGGGTTGTAGGTCTTCCGGTCGGTGGGTCGACGGATCAGCGTGATGCCATCGAGGTCCACGGGCTGCCAGTGGTGGTCGTGGACCTGGAAGCACAGCCGTTGTTCACCTGGCTGCTGATGGACGAGCAGGGCCCGGCCAGGCCCGGCCATCTCGACAACCTTGCCCCAGAGACGTTGCCGGATTCGGCTGTTCACGTGGCCCACGTACACGCCGGCGGAAATTTCGAGCAGCCACTGAGTCAGGTGGCCGCGCAGCCCTTCGGGACAGGCGGTAAGGATAATGACGGTCATAAGAAGTCGGCTCCACCGCCGTAGTTGCGGCCGCTGGTGAGTTCGTGGCCGCTGTCGTCCCAGAGGCGTACGGTGTCGTTCTCTGCTTCCTCGTCGAGCCACTCCTCGTCGATCGGCCCGGTGGGGCCAGGGCTGAGCAGCAGAGTGCGGATGTCGCGTACGCAGCGGTCGAGGAGGGCACCGTCGTGGATGCGGTCGCGGACAGCGCGGCGGGTGTCCGCGCCGATGTCGGTCGAGCCGCTGGCGGCGATGTCGAAGGCGACCGGGATGGTGATGTCGGCCTTGTAGAGGTCGGCGATGTCGTAGACGAAGGATCGGTCGTGCCCGGTGTGGACGAAACCGAGGCCGGGTGAGGCGCCGATCGCGACGACGACGGCGTGCACGACGCCGTACAGGCAGGCGTGGGCGGCGGACAATGCCTGGTTGACGGGATCGCTGTCGGTGAAGTCGTCCGGGTTGTACTCGCGGTTGTTCCAGTTCACACCGGTCCGCTTGGCATGTTCGCGGTAGCTGCGGCGTACTCGGGCTCCCTCTTTGCCGCGGAGTTGCTGCATGGTGAGGGCGGTGGTGTCTTCGCCGGGGAAGCGCATCCGATACATTTCCCGCGCGACGTGGAGCCGCCGGTCGCGGTGCGTGACTGCGGCGGCCTGGGCGACGAGTAGTCGGCTGGATCGGGCGAGGGGGCGTCCGTGGGCGTAGTAGCGCACGCCGTGTTCGCCGACCCAGACCGCGGTCGCGCCGTTGTCGGCGAGCAGCATCATCGCTTGCTGGGTGATGCTGGTGCCCGGTCCGAGCAGGAGCACGCCGAGGGTGGCGGCCGGGATGTGGGTGACGCCCTTGTCGTCGGTTGTGGTGATCGCGTTGCTGTCGCGGTGGATGACGCAGCGTTCGAGGTAGATGAAGCTGAGCCGGTCCTGCGCGCGGTTGAGGTCGGCCAGTTCCGCCGGTGGGACGCCGGGGATCTTCACTGGCGGTCCTGGACGGGAGCGAGGGTGAGCAGGCCGCAGCCGTACGCCTTGGCGTGCCCGATCCCGCTGGTCAACGCGCGTCGGAAGGCTTCGGCGTCGAGGACCTGGAGGATGCCGTCGTAGGTGGCCGTGGTGAGGGTGACGGTTCCCATGCCACGTTTGAAGGACTGCGTCTGACGCCTGTGCAACCGCAGGTTGGGGCGGCCGTCCTGCTGTGTCGCGAGGGCGAAGCCATGTCGTTCGGCCCGCCCGAGCAGCCATGCGGTTTGTTCGTGCTCGCGGAGGTATCCGAAGCGTTGCGTCTCCTTCGCCTCGGCGGTCTTTCGTCCGCTGTGGGTCGGGTTGGCGGTGAGGCGGAACGCCCACTCCTGGCCCGGTCGCAGCGAGGCGAGCAGGCCGTCGTACTCCCGGGTGGTCCAGGCTTCGTCGCTGGTGGGCCAGCCGGCCTGCTCGACCAGGTGGGTGAGGTCGGGTCGTCCAGGGCTGACGATGTAGAGGTGGACGGTGGCGGTAGCCGGGGTGTCGAGGCGCCATAGCGTGCGGGCTGCGGGGCGCTCGTAGTCGGCGGCGTCGGCGAAGGCGGCGCGGACGGCCGCGTGCATGGCGTGCGGCGAGGCGAGCAGCTTGCGGGCGTTGCGGCGGGCGGCGTTAATCTGGAACCGGGTGAGGAACATGCTCAGCCTCCCAGCAGGCTCAGCGGGTCGTGCTCGGCGACACCGGCCCGCTCGACGAGGTCGTTGGTGACGTCGACGTGCCGGCGCACCACCGACCGCCAGGTGTGTTGCCGATGTGCGGGGTCGAAGCTGACCGGCTCGTCGGGAACCGTTTCGGTGACCGGCTCCCCCGGGCGCGCATCCCGGATGATCTCCAGGCGGACGGTGTGGGCGGCCTTCTTGCGGTGCCAGGCGGCGGCGAGCCAGGGCCACTGGCTCAACGCGTCGTCGAGGGTGTCGTCGTGGACGCCGAGGTTGATCGGGCCGACCGGTGGGCAGGATCGACGGCCGAGGTAGAGGGGGAACTGGGGGCGGTCCAGAGCCTCGGCCAGGCCGGTCAGTAGGGTCCGTTCGCCGCTGACGGCGGCGAGGAAGACCGCGTCGGACAGGTAGAAGCGGTAGGTCAATGGTGCGCTGCGGCGGCCGTCGAGGGACCGTGCCGTCTGGAAGTCGCGCAGGATCTGACCGGGCTGGTCCAGGCGTACGCCGAACTGGAGGCCCAGCAGGTCGGTGAGCGGTTCGGTGCGTCGCATGCCCTTGGCGGCGGCGAGCAGGCCGATGACGCCGCTCTTCGTCGGTGCGACCTCGGTTCCCCGTCGGGCGAAGCGGCTGGACGAGCCCCACGATTGCAGTGGGCCAGCCAGTTTCAGCAGCAGCACACTCATGCCGGCTGCCCGAGTGCCACAGTGACCTGCTCCCCCACCCCGGTGACGAGTTCGCTGAAGGTGACTGCCTTGCCCAGGTCGGCCAGGACTGCGGTCCGCTCGCCGACCTGGGTGACCCAGCTGCCGACGGGCCGTTCCCCGTAGGCGCTCTCGACCGCCACGGTGTGCTTCGCCAGTGCCTCGGCGGCCAGTTCGATGCGTCCGGCGGCGTGGGTCTCCCGGATGGGTGTCTCGAAGGCGCCGACGAGGTTGATCGGCTGGGTGTCGCGCAGCCGGACCAGCACGGCGTCGGGGAGCGTGCGGTGGGCGAAGGTGTTCTGCTTTCCGGTGGGCATGCTGCGGGCGAACGCGGTCAGGAACGCTTCGACGGCGGCCCGGGTGGCAGTGGCGTCGCCGAGGGTGCGGTGCAGGGCGTCGACGTCCACGGTGGCGTACCGGTACAGGGTGGAGGAGTTGAATTCGACGGTGCCGATCATGCCGGCGCCGGTTTCGGCGGCGTCGGCTTTGCGGTCGTCAACGGCGGTGAAGTAGTCGAACTCGTTGTCGACGGCGTGGACGCTGATGGCGTGGGAGACCTGGCAGGCGGCGTCGACGTTGATGTCGGTCATGTCGGCGACCATCCGCCCGAACATCGCGATGTCGACCGAGTGCTCGGAGTCGACGAGCGCCTTGAACCGGGCCTTGTCGAGGGTGCCGCCGGTCTGCGCCGCTTCCAGCGCGGCGGCGGCGAGGTTGTCCAGTTGCCGGTGGCTCAGGAACAGCAGGTAGCCGGACTCGACGTCCTTCAGCTCGCCCTTCTTCTTGTCGGCCTTGGCCAGGCCACCAGCCACGAAGGTGTCGGCAGCCAGCGCCGACGCTGCTTCCTCGGACATGCTCGGGTCGAGCGCCCGAATCCGCCCGGCGAGGGACTCCCCCACGCGCTTGGTCCGCTCGCCGAGCTGGGAGCGGTCGAGCAGGTCGGCGAAGGAGAGCCGGATCGCCCGCTTCCACGCCTGGCTGGACACCCGCGCACGACGTACGCCCCCGTAGACGGCGGTCTTCGGTGAGCCGGTGTCGTCGCGGTTGAGGTTGCTCGGCGGTACGGTCTGCAGGGCGTAGATGTCGATGATGGTGCGGCTCATGACGGGTCCTCCTCGGAGTTGTCGGTGTTCGGAGCGTCAGCGTGGGTGCTGGGTCGGCTGCGGAAGAACTCCCGTCCCCAGATCGCCTGGATGGTGGGGCGGCGGTCAGGGCGGCGGAGGGTCTGGAGGTCGTCGGCGAGCAGGCCGTAGTCGAGTGGGATCTGGTGTTCCCGCAGCATCGTGATCAGGCTGCGCAGGTGGTAGATGCTCTCGGGGTAGGTGCTGGCGGTGCCGAGGGCGGCGAACCGTCGCCGTACCCCGTCCGGCCCCGCCGTTCTGCGGACCAGGTCGGCCATGGCGTGGCCGAGCCCGCGTCCGTCGGCGTGCATGCGTTCCCGGCGGGACTGCTGGTGCAGCGAGTACAGGGTGACCGCGTCGTGGGCGGCCTGTTCGGCGTCGGTCGGCTCGGTGTCGTCGGCGGGGCGGTGACCCAGCAGGTGCTCTGGCACCTGCACGTACCGCTCCAGGGTGAAGTCGAAGCCGGGGGTTCGTCCGATACCGCGCCGCAGCCGCGCGAGTGCGCTGACCGCCTCGGGTTGCGGCACGGTGCTCAACGCCCGCGCCTGGAGGTGGCCGACGGTGCGGGCGACGTGCTCGCCGAGTTCCCGGCGACGCCGGTACCGCACCTTGTGGGGTGGGCCCGCCGGATCGGCTTCCACTGCCGTGGTCATGCTGGTTGCTCCTGTCTCTGCTGCGGGGATTCGACCCCCATCGGCAACGCCTTGGCCAGACCGGTGCGGAACCACGCCTCGGCCTGGGAGCTGGAGTAGTGGACATCCCGGCCGGCGCGGTCGGTGCCGGTGCGGCCGACCCATGCCGTCGGGCCTGCCGCTTCCACCAGCCCGGCACCGAGCCGGCTGATGGCCCGCCAGACCAGCCGTTGCCACTGGCCCCGCTCGGCGGCCGGGTCGCTGTCCGGGCCCAGGCGCGCCAGCCAGTCGCGGAACTGCCGGTCCAGCAGGGCGTACGCGCGCTCGGCAGCGCGGTCGGCGGCGCCACCCTCGGTGTCCCGGCTACCGGCGGCGCGGGCCAGGTTGTCGGCGAGGCGGCGCAGCACGGTCACTGCGGCCTCGGCGTCGCCGGCCGCGTCGACTGCTGTCGCGCGCAGCGCCGAGTCCGCCACCAGTAGCAGCACGTTCATCGTCAGCGCATCGCTGAACACCTCGTCGACAACCGACTGCTTGGCGCCGTAGGTGATGCTCACGGCACGGGTGCGGGTCTGGAAGTCGGTGCCGACGACGCCGGTGACGGTGAGCCGGGCCAGCCACTGCACCACCATCGGCGGCAGCCGCTGCGGCGGCTCACCACCGGGCGGTGGCGGCGCGGGCAGCAGGGTTTGCAGCCCGCGCCACAGGGCCCGGCCGTGGTCGTGCGGTCGGGGCAGGTAGATCGGGGTGCGTTTCTGGTCGCGTTCGCGGGGTGCGCTGCGACCCCAGACGCTCAGGGGTTCCAGCAGGTGCCGGTCCTGCCATTCGATCCGGTCACCGTTGGCGATCATGGCTCCGGTGATGCCGTCGGCATCGCCGAACAGCCGGATGCGGCGGGACTGCCAGGTGTAGAGGCTGAGCAAGCCGTACGGGCCACGCGTCGAGGCGGGTTCCTCGGCGGCGGTGTGCGGCTCGCGCTCCCACACCGGCAGGTCCCGCTCGTCGCCCGACTGCCAGCCGGGAGCGAACGGCACCAGGTTGAGCAGCAGGGTCTCTCGCAGGTTCGCGCCTTCCAGGTGGACGCCGCCCAGCCACCCGACCGATCCCGCGCCGATCGGATAGCCCTTGCCGTTCTTGGCCTGGGGGTCACCGACCGCTCCGGTCTTGATGCCGGAGGTGTCGTACGCCTGGCAGTGCACCACCCAGCGGGCCGCCTCCGCCGGGCTGATCGACTCCATGCCTGGTCCGGCGCGGGTGGTCAGGAACGGCATCCCGTTCGGTACGTCGGCGATCAGCCGTTCCAGGCCGTATGTGTTCTCCTTCGCCGCCCGCAGGTCGGCGACCTGGTAGAACGGCTGGTGCGGATGCAGCAGGTCGAACCTGTCTCGGAAGGCGTCGAGATACTCGGCGATGTCGGCGGTCGGTAGTTGACGGCCCCGCCACAGCGTGCGCCAGGCGGCCTCCACCGGCGGACCGTCCGTGGCGCGGTGCAGGACCGCTAACGCGAGGCGCAGGATCGCGAAGCTCTGCGTGGGCAACTCGCAGGCGATCATGCGCAGGTCGTTGGCCTTTTCGAACAGGTCGCGCAGGGACACCTCGCGGCGGGTCCCGGCGATGTCCAGCACCGGAATCCACGCCTGGTCAACAAGCGAGAACCCGGCGGGCTGTGGTGCTCCGGTCACCGGTATCACCTCCTTATTCGCAGTCGGGTGGGACTCAGGTCGTGGCGCGGGTGGTACGTAACCCTTCGTCCGGGTCGTAGTGCAGGTCGAAGCCGGCCACCGATACGGTCCCGTCGGCGTTGATGTCGAGCACGAGTTCGCCGGCCAGCCACGGGCTGTCCTGCCAGGCGCGGAGGTCGTGGCGCTGTTCCAGTTCGGCGATGACCTCGTCGATGAGGTCGGTGGCGGTCATCGCTCGTGGCAATGGCAGGGTGCAGCGGGCGATCATCCGAGGTAGCGGACGTCGGGGAAGACTGTTGGTCGGCACCGGTACGCCGCCGCCGTCGATCCATGGGGGGAGGATCAGGCCCTGCGGGGTGCGTACCAGGAGTAGGACTTCGAGGGTTTCGGCGTCGGTGTCGCGGACGTGGCCCTGCGCCACGCGTTCGTTGGCGTCGCCGACGCCGCCGGAGAGCCAGCCGATCAGGGGTACGCCTGGTTCGGCGACGGCGGCCAGGCGGAAGCTGTCGGCCTTGGACTCCTTGGTGGCGATCTCGTCGCGTTGTCTGGCCTCCGCCTCGGCCATGGCGGGCTGCCAGGACTCGGGGCCGACCGGCGTGTCGCCGTAGGCGGTCTGGGTGATCGGCGCGATGTCGCGCGGCAGCCGCACCGGCACGCCGTTCAGGTACGGCAGGAGAACGGCGGCGCTGCGCAGCAGGGTGGCTGGCTGGTAGACGCGCCGTGATCCGCTGACCGGCTGGGGTAGTTCGACACTCCAGTCGGCACCGGTGATCCAGCAGGTCGCCTCGGTGAGCCGGGCGGGTCGGTCGGCGCGGGGGTGGCGGTGCAGCCGGCCGATACGTTGCAGTATCAGGTCGACGGGGGCAAGGTCGGTGATGAGCAGGTCGAAGTCGATGTCGAGGGACTGCTCGGCGACTTGGCTGGCCACCACGACGTGCCGGTGCGGGCGGTTGCCGGTGCTGCCCGGTGGGCCGAAGGTGTCGCGCAGCCAGCGGTCCTTGGCGGCCCGGTCGACGGCCATGAAGCGGGAGTGCGCCACCGACACGGGTGTGTCCGGCCCGAGGGCCGTCCGTAGTGCGGCGGCGGTCTCCTGGACCCGGGCCACGGTGTTGCGGACGACGAGGGCGCAGCCGCCATCGGTCAGCTGGTCGCGGAGCAGGTCCACCAGTGCGGGCAGATCGTCGGGGAGCCGCCGCAGTGTCACGTCGATGCCCCGTCCGGAGTCGCCGCAGCTGATGGCGGTGGCGCCGCGCTTGTCGGTGGAGACGGTCACCAGGGGGTACCGCAGATCGGTGCGCAGTGGCGCGTACGGGTCGATGCGTGGTGTGCCCCGGTCTCGCCAGGTCAGCGGCGGAGGTGGGCCGAGGCGGCCGTCGTCGTACGCCTTCATCAGTTCGGCGCGTCGGTGTGCCGGCAGTGTCGCGGAGAGCACGACCACCGGTACGCCGTACGCGCCGAGCCATTCCAGCGCCCGGTCGAGGAACCGGCCCATGTAGACGTCGTAGGCGTGTGCCTCGTCGATGACGACGACCTTGCCGGCGAGGCCGAGGTGGCGCAGCACGAGGTGTTTGCTGCGCAGCGCGGCGAACAGCAGCTGGTCGATGGTGCCGACGACGAAGCTAGACAGCATCGTGCGTTTGGCGCCGGCGAGCCAGCGGTGCACGCCGATGTCGGCGCCTCCGGCGTCCTCGCCGATGCCGCTGGGCAGCGAGGTCGTCCGCAGGTCGTCGTAGTCGGGGTTGAGGGCGGCTTTGCCGTGGGCCAGTCGCACGTCACGGTCGCCCCGGCCGACCTGTGTGTCGGGCAGTTGGCGTAGCCAGGACAGCATCCGGCCGAACATGGCGTCGCTGGTGGCTCGGGTGGGCAGGGCCAGGTAGCAGCCGGATGCCCCGGTGCGGCGGGCCAGGATCTCGACCGCCGCCAGGGCCGCTTCGGTCTTGCCCTCCCCCATGGCCGCTTCGACGATCATCATGCCGGGCGTGGGCATGGTCTCGGCCAGGTCGGCGGCGGTGCGCTGCACCGGGCGTGGGGTCGCCCCCGCCGGTAGCGCGAACCGTGCCGTGAACAGCTCGTCGACGCTGGCCGGCGCGGCGGCGGGTCGCCAGAGCACGGGCAGGTCCACCAGTTCCCACCCGGTGCGTAGCCGATCTGTGTCGCTGCCGGTGAGCAGGTAGGGGAAGTACTCCTCGTTGCTGGCGATCCAGTCGGACACGATGACCAGGCCGGTGAGCAGGGCCTGCACGGGTTGGGAGAGGGCGACGTCGCGCCAGTCGGCGAGCCGGTCTCCGGCGCCGGACCGGTGTGTCATCCAGGTCAATAGCTCGTGCTGGACGGGCCGCCACGCGTCGCCGCCGAGCAGGTGGGGGCGCACCCGCACGTCGCGCAGGCCCATGTCGGTCGGCGGCACGCCGTGGTGCCCGCCGACGACCACCGCGTACGGGTGCGGGTCGGCCCAGTCCTGCTCGTGCAGCCAGTCGGCCAGCAGCACATGCCCGGCGGTGGCATGCGGTGCGTACCTGCGGTCGGCGCTGATCAGGTCCCGCTGGTAGCCGAGTCCGTGGTCACGCATCCGCTCCGCGAGGTTGTACGCCTGGCAGGCGAAAGCGGGGGTGGCCTTGCCGATGTCGTGGATGCCGGCGAGCCAGACGATCAGGGCGCGGGCGTCCGCTTCACCGGCGGGCAGCTCGTCGGCGATGCGGTGCCGGGCGGCGCGGCCCAGCCAGTGATCCCACAGTTGTCCGGCCACGTCGGCGGCGTCCGCCAAGTGTCGCCACAGCGGAAGCCATCCCACCGGCGAAGTGCCCCGGCGGTCGGTCTTGCCCCAGACCGTGCGTGCCGCCGCGCCCAGCGGTGGGGCGTCGGCGCTGATGCGGGCGTTCATCGGGCCACCGGCAGCAGCGGGCTCGGCGTGCCGCTGTGGGACAGGTAGAGCACGTCCCGAGCCCGGGTCAGCGCGACGAACAGCAGGCAGCGCTCCCGCTGGAGGTCCTGCCGGTGGGCGTGGGGATCCTCGGCGGCGGAGGTGAGCGCGTGTGGTGCCGGCAGCACGCCCGCATCGAGCCCGACGACCGCAAGGCACTGGAACTCCAGCCCCTTCATCCGGTGCATGGTGGCAACCCGCACCCCGTCGGTGCCGCGCTTGTCGTCGGCGACGGGGATGTGGGCGTCGCTCAGGATCCGGCCGACGGTCTTGACCAGTTGCCCGGTGCGCACGGCCACCCCGACCGCGTGCGGTTCGACGCCCTGGTCGAGCCAGGCGCCGACCCGCTCGATGAGCGCCTCGCACTCGCCGTCGCGGCTGACGTGCGCGGCCAGTTCGGGTCTTCCGCCACGGGTGACCGACCGGTAGCCGCGCAGAGTGTCGTCCTGACCGTCGAGTCCGACGGTGGCGTCACCGCCGAGGACCTTGACCGACAGGTCGAGGATCTCGTGGGTGGTCCGGTAGTTGACGCTGAGCCGGCGGGTGCGGCCCCGGACCTCGATGCCGAGTTGGGCCAGGGATACGTGGCTGTCGTAGATGCGCTGGTACGGGTCGGCGAGCAGGAACATGTCGTTGGGGCCGGGTGCGGCCAGCGCCCGCAGCAGCCGCCACTGCGCCGGGTGCAGATCCTGTCCCTCGTCGACGACGACGTGCCGATACGGTGCCGGTGCGTGGCGGGCGATGGCGGCGGCGTCGTCGGCGAGCTGGGTGTGGGTGCGCAGCCGCCGTTTGGCCAGCTCACCGGTCACTGTCTCGATGACGGTCCACACCTGGTCGCGCTGCGCGGCGCGCAGGCCGGCGCCGCGTCCCCGGCGGGTCGCCTCGCGGTACGCCTCCCGGCTGGTGACCTGCTGGGCCAGCACCACCTGCTCCCACTCGTGGCGCAGGAAGGCGGGGCTGAACGTGGTGACCTGGCCGGCACGGTTGAGGTAGGTCGGGCCGGCCTTCGCCGCGGCCTCCCACAGCTGGTCGACAACCTCGGCGTCGGCGACGGTCACCCGACCGCTGCCTCGGGTGACGATCTCGTAGGCGAGCTTGTCGACGCTGATCACGTCGATGCGGGCGCGTACCGCCGGGTCGTCGGTGAGCCGGTAGAGCTGTCGGGCGAGGGCGTCGGCGAGGGCACGGGTGAACGTGGTCAGCAGGACCTTCTGTCCGTCTGGCAGCCGCTGGGCGAGGAACACCGCCCGGTGCAGGCCGGTCACGGTCTTGCCGGTGCCGGCGCTGCCGGTGACCAGCGCGGGCCCGCTGTAGGTGTCGCGGTAGGCCACGTCCCGCTGGGTCGGGTGCAGGAAGGTGCGCCACACGTCGAACGGATGGGCGAGGATGGCCGCGAGTTCCACCGGCCCCGAAACGAACGCGATCCGCTCGGGGGTGCGTCGCGCCGCGGTCAGCAGGTCGTCGGTGTCCACCCCGGACACGGTCCGGTCGGCCAGTTCCGCCCAGACCTCCTCGACGGACAGCCCACTGGCCAGGCCCAGCAGCACGTCGAGTTGGCTCTCCGGCAGGCGTCCAGCCAGGCTCTCGAGCTGCTTGTCGGTGGTGATGACCCGCAGCAGCGGCAGCAGGTCCTCGTCCACACCGAGCCGGGTGAGGTCGGCGATCGAGACGTGGGCGAACAGTCCGGCGCTCGCCGGTGCCGGCTCGGCGCGGGTGAACTCCTCGATGCCGACCTGGTCCCGCATCTCCAGCACGCCCAGGGTCTGGTTGACGGTGAACCGGCGGCTCACCGCGAAGGCGATGGCGTCGTCGTGGGGCAGGACGTCGAGCAGCGCGTACCTGTCCTCGCCGAGCGCGAGCACCACCCCCCGGTAGAACTGGTCGATCCGGATGGTGCGGATGTTCGGATCCCGCGCACCGGTCAGCTTCTCCAGGTGCAGGCCCGCGTGGGTGTGCTCGGCGAACTTGCCGATGGCGGCGTCGACAGCGCGCTGCACCCGGCGTTGCAGCCGGGCGTAGGCGGGCAGAAAGCCCCGGCCGATGGCCAACTCAGCCATACATCCCCCGATGACGGGCACCCTGGGCGTGGCCAGGAGCAAGGTGGACGAACTGTCGCGCGCCGGACACGACCGGCGGCCTGGTTCACGCAGCATGGACGGCGGCACCGAGCGCTCACCGCCACGCATCGAGCCCATGATGCACCTTGTGAACTGTGCTTGCAAGGGTACTTCCGTGGGCAATGTTCACCAGAGTGGATGCGGCGTGCCGAACGGATGTGTCCGACGGTGACCGCTTCGGTCGTTATGCTGAGCCCCGTGGTGCCTAGCACGAGCCTCAAGGACCGCTATCGGCTGGCCCGATATCCGTTGGCCCACAAGGGAATGAGTGAGGTCTGGCCGGCCCATGACGCGCTGCTCGACCGGCCGGTGATCGTCAAGTTCGTCGCTGCCACGGACCTGGATCTGGTCCGCCGTTTCCGCCGCGAGGCACTGCTCACCGCCCGCCTCGACCACCCCGGCGTACCCGCCGTCTACGACCTCGGCGAACACGCCGGCCACCCCTACGCGGTCCTTCAAAAGATCAATGGTGTCGCCCTGTCGGACCTGGTCGCCGAACACGGTCCACTCCCGATCGGCTGGGTGGCCGCCATCGGCGCCCAGATCAGCAGCGTCCTGCTCGCCGCCCAACGACTCGGACTCGTGCACCGCGACATCAAGCCCAGCAACGCCATGCTGGAACCGAGCGGCGCGGTGAAGGTACTCGACTTCGGCCTGGCCGCGATCCCCAACGACGACCGCTACTCCCGGATCACCCAGAGCGGGCAGGCGCTCGGCACGATCGGCTACATGGCACCGGAGCAGATCCTCGGCCAGCCAACCGACCACCGCGCCGACCTGTACGGCCTCGGAGCCACCCTGTTCGACCTGCTCACCGGCAGCGCACCCTTCGACGACCTGACCACCATGACCACCGTGCGGCGGCAGGTGGCCGCCGCCCCGCCCCGGCCCGCCACGCTACGACCCGACACCCCGGCGGTCCTCGACGACCTGGTCCACGCGCTGCTGACACCCACCCCCGACGACCGCCCGGACAGCGCCGCCGACGTCTACCGCGTGCTGGCCCCGTTGGCTGCGGATCTGCCGCCGATTCCGGGCGTGTTGGACGAGTCCGTCACCGCGGTCCAGGCGTACGCGGCGATCGTCGGGCGCACCCCGCCCCACCACGGGGCCGCCGCCGCACCTGCCGGCGAGCCGTCCGATGTGGAACTCGACAAGGCCATCCGGCAGGCTGAGCAGATGCAGGCCGCGGGCAAGTTCCGCGCCGCCGCCAGGCAGTGGCGACGGCTCGCCGAGCACCGGGCCCGCCAGCACGGCGACGACGATCCCCTGGTGTTCGATCTTCGTCTGCGTGCCGCGCGTACTCATCTGGCGCTCGGCGAGCGCGACCGGGCGGTGCGACAGCTCACGACCCTGCTGGAGAGCCGGGAGCGGGTGGACGGGCCGGATCACCCGGCCGTGCGGGAGCTACGCGAGGAAATCGTCCGGCTCAACGCGGAACGAACCGGCTCGCTTGCGCTGCCGCAGCAGTACGCACCAGACGCGGATCGCTGAACAGCCGGGGCAGCAGCGCCGCCTTCTGCTCGGCGAACCGGCGACCCCCGTAACGGAAGATCTGGGCGCAGTTCTGCCCGCGCGTCTCGGTCGTCATCGCCTGTACCGCCAGCGGCGAGTACATCGTGCTGTGCTTCAACCAGGCCGCCTCCTCGCCGTGCCGGTCGAACCCCCGGCCACTCGCCGCGTGCCCGAACACGTCGTGGACCGCGCGGAACATGTCGTTCTCCCCGTCGCTGAGATACGGGTGGGGGTTGTCGCTGGCCGCACTGGCGAACACCTTCAACCGGCGCTGCCGCACGTCGTCGATCATCGACTCGACGTCGGGATACGGGTCCTCGTCGACGATGCGCACCGTCACGCCCAGGCCACCGAACTCCACCCGCCCCACCAGGAGGTGGTACTGCGCGACGGTCTCCCGGCAGAAGGCCGCGTAGGCGGCGTAGGCCCGCTCGTCACGCTGCGGGGCCGCCACATACGCGTCGGCGACGGCCGCGCCGACGACGGGGTCAAGGCGCACTCGCGCGTACGCCTGGGACGGGGTGCCGGGAGCGTAGCGCCGCGCGCCGCGACAGACGTACGCGACCGGCGGGAAGCACGGGGACGCAACGGGTGAGGGCGTCGGTTCGCGCAAGGGTGTTCATGGTCCTCCTCAGATCGACGGGATTCGGCAGGTGCGGATAAGTGGTCAGCGCGGCGTCAAGCTGTCCCGCGCCGGCTGCGGGTAGGTGCCCTCACGCGTCTCGGTGCGCTGCTCGCGGCGGAGCATCTCGCCGAGCATCCGGATCTCGGAGGCGCGACGGGCCTGGCAGAGCTGGGCGATCTTTCCGACGGTGGTGCTGCGCCCACGACGTGGCATGGAAACCTCCCGGGTGTGAACTGATCGACCGGAACTGTAGCGCCTGTAAACCGGGTACACAATCTCGATCATTATGCTAACGTTCACGAGTGACAACAGAGCCGACCCTGGCCCCGAGCGAGACCACCCTGACCGCCAGCGGCATCGCCCGGCTGGCCAACGTCGGCCGGGCCGCGGTAAGCAACTGGCGACGGCGCTACGCCGACTTCCCGACACCCGTCGGCGGCACCCCGGCGAGCCCGTCCTTCGACGCCCGCGAGGTGGAGCACTGGCTACGCCGACACGGCCGGCTGCACCAGGCCGGCACCAACGAGTGGGCCTGGCGACACATCGAGAGCTACCAGCCGGCCGCGCAGATCAGTCACGCGCTCGGCATCGCCGGCGCGCTCCTGCTCGTCCGCGCCGACCAGGCCCCCACCCCCCACGCCGGCCTGCCCACACCCCGGCAACTCATCACCCGGCTGCACGCCCTCGACCCGGCGGTGGCCACAATGGTCGACCCACTGCTGCCGAAACAGTGGACCGCACAGCTCAGCACCCTGCTCGGCACCGTCGACCAACTCGCTGCCGAACAGGGCCCGGAAGCGGCCTTCGAACACCTGCACCACCGCTACGTCTCCTCGGCCCACTCCCTGTCCGGCCTGGCCGGAACACCGGACACCGTCGCCGAGATGATGCTGGCCCTCGCCGGGCGAGGCGACGTCACCTTCGACTTCACCAGCGGCACCGGGTCGATCCTGCGGCTGGCCGCCGACCGAGCCCTGACACGGGGCACGGCAACCCGGTGCTACGCCCAGGAAATCAACCCGCAGTACGCCCTGATCACCCTGCTGCGGCTGTGGCTGCTGCACCTACGCGTCCGACGCAGCGTGCCCGACGCCGTGCCACCCGTCGTCCACGTCGGCGACAGCCTGCTCGCCGACGCACTGCCCGACCTGCGGGCCGACGTCATCGTGGCGAACTTCCCCTTCGGCGTCCACGAATGGGGCCACGACAAGCTCGCCTACGACCCCCGCTGGACCTACGGCCTGCCCCCACGCACCGAACCCGAACTCGCCTGGGTACAGCACGCCCTCGCCCACCTGACACCCGGCGGCACCGCCGTCGTCCTCATGCCCCCGGCCGCCGCATCGCGCCCCGCCGGCCGCCGCGTCCGCGCCGAACTGATCCGCCGTGGCGCGCTACGCGCCGTCGTCGCCCTACCCGCCGGACTGATGCCACCCACCGGCATCGGACTGCACGTCTGGGTGCTCACACAACCCGACCCACACCAGCCACCGGCCGGCGACCTGCTCGTGGTCGACACCACCGCCGCACCCGACCGGCCGCTCACCGACACCGTGGCCACGGCATGGAGCGCCTACCGCTCGACCGCGTACGCCGAACTGCCCGGCGTACACCGCACCGTGCCCGCCATCGACGTCCTCGACGACCAGGTCGACCTCACCCCACAACGCCACCTCCCACACACCAGCGACCTCACTGCCGACCCGACCCAGGTCATCGCCCACATCAGCGATTTCGACCAGCTCCTCGACCAGCTACGGCGCGGTCTGCCGGCAGTACGACAGGCACCGGACATACCCCTACGCGACGCCCCACAGGCCGACGTCGCCGACCTCGTCCGCTCCGGCAGCATCTCCGTGCACCGCGCCGCCGCACGCAGCCGATCGACGGGCGCCACCGCCACCGCTGTCGTGCTGACCGCCGCCGACATCCTCTCCGGCAGCCCCGCCACCGGCACGACGACCCGCACCGCCGACGACGAACCAGGACCGGAGATACGCCCCGGCGACATCCTCGTCCCCGTCATCGGGCGCAGAATCACCGCCCGGGTGGCCACCCCAGAACAGGTCGGTGCCGAACTCGGCCCCGGCACCCAACTGATCCGCGTCGACACCACCCGCTTCGACCCGTGGTTCATCGCCGGCGTCATCTCCCGCACCGACAACCTGCGCATCGCCGGCCGCGCCGCCAGCACCGGCAACGGGGCCATGCGCATCGACGTTCGGCGACTGTCCATTCCGGTCGTGGCACTCGAACAGCAGCACGCGTACGGCCAAGCCTTCCGCCAACTCGTCGAGTTCCGCGCCACCCTGGAACGAGCATCAGCAACCGGAGCCACACTCGCCCGCGAGATCAGCGACGCCCTGACATCGGGCACCCTCGGCCTCACATCCTGATTCAACTGACCACGATGGAGCTGGGCGGTCGGCAAACCAATAGCGGCGACCAAAACTGGTCATCCCTGAGCAGCCGTCTGAACCGGCCGCGCCCGGTACGCTGCTCTCACCGCACCTCAGCACTGAGGCGTCGCCCTTGCAACACAGTCCGCAAAGAGGCGATCTTGCGAAGCAAAGTGAATGAAATCGGAGTAGTTGATCTATAGCGCCGCAGGTCAAGAAGTCTGCTCCCCGCGCACGCGGGGGTGATCCTCGTTGACCTGAGCTGCGGTGTCCGACGTGGGCTGCTCCCCGCGCACGCGGGGGTGATCCCGCCACCGCCGTCCCTGCCCGTGTCCACCGGCGCTGCTCCCCGCGCACGCGGGGGTGATCCCGCCGCGCCACCCCACGCCAGATGGCCGCCTACCTGCTCCCCGCGCACGCGGGGGTGATCCCGACTGTGATCACGTTTGTGGACGGCGGCCAGGCTGCTCCCCGCGCACGCGGGGGTGATCCCACGACGGTGGCGGCCTGGTCGCCGGTGAAGGACTGCTCCCCGCGCACGCGGGGGTGATCCGGCCCCGCACGACGACATCGCGGATGCCGCCGTCTGCTCCCCGCGCACGCGGGGGTGATCCCACGACGGTGGCGGCCTGGTCGCCGGTGAAGGACTGCTCCCCGCGCACGCGGGGGTGATCCGGCCCCGCACGACGACATCGCGGATGCCGCCGTCTGCTCCCCGCGCACGCGGGGGTGATCCCACGACGGTGGCGGCCTGGTCGCCGGTGAAGGACTGCTCCCCGCGCACGCGGGGGTGATCCGGCCCCGCACGACGACATCGCGGATGCCGCCGTCTGCTCCCCGCGCACGCGGGGGTGATCCGGCCCCGCACGACGACATCGCGGATGCCGCCGTCTGCTCCCCGCGCACGCGGGGGTGATCCCGTCTACATCCAGTGGAAAGGCACCGACGTGTGCTGCTCCCCGCGCACGCGGGGGTGATCCCCTTCATACGGCGGCTCCTTGCCACGCGGGAACCTGCTCCCCGCGCACGCGGGGGTGATCCCCTGCTCGTCCATTCGGAGACGGGCGAAATCTTCTGTTCCCCGCGCACGCGGGGGTGATCCCCACGTCCGGGCGGAGTACACGGACCGGACGCCCTGCTCCCCGCGCACGCGGGGGTGATCCCTACTAGGAGGCGGCGGTGGCGCGGTACAACTTCTGCTCCCCGCGCACGCGGGGGTGATCCGTCCACGCCGACGCTCAGCCCGTCGTACAGGCCCTGCTCCCCGCGCACGCGGGGGTGATCCCGGCTGTGCGCCGAACAGGGGGTGGGGCTGGCGCTGCTCCCCGCGCACGCGGGGGTGATCCCCTGCCAGCGGCCGGCGGCGCGGGGGTCCGCCCCTGCTCCCCGCGCACGCGGGGGTGATCCCACCGTCAGCGCATGCGCGCCCTGCAACCAGCGCTGCTCCCCGCGCACGCGGGGGTGATCCCCGAAGGTGCTCGGCCTCGACCTGAGCCTCACCCTGCTCCCCGCGCACGCGGGGGTGATCCCGCCACGCCGACGCTGACCGACATTCGTGCGGCCTGCTCCCCGCGCACGCGGGGGTGATCCCCAACCTGGGACGTCAACCCAGGTCTAGAGGGCCTGCTCCCCGCGCACGCGGGGGTGATCCCTTGATCGGGACATTCAGCGGGACACCCTCCAGCTGCTCCCCGCGCACGCGGGGGTGATCCCTGCATCTCGGCAGCTCCCTTCATGGTTGTGGCTGCTCCCCGCGCACGCGGGGGTGATCCCGACCCACCGCAGGTTGCCTGGCCGGGAGCAGTCTGCTCCCCGCGCACGCAGGGGTGATCCACAGCGGCGCCTGCGCGAAGTGTGGGGCCCCACCTGCTCCCCGCGCACGCGGGGGTGATCCCATCAACCCCGGCGGATTCCTGCGCGGGGTGCGCTGCTCCCCGCGCACGCGGGGGTGATCCCCGAACGCCGTCGCCTACTTCCGGCGGCACGGCTGCTCCCCGGGCACGCCGGGGGTAATCCACCCTAGACGGCGGAGTCCGGCGCGCGAACGCGCTGCTCCCCGCGCACGCGGACGTGATCCGGAGACGGTGAAGACGCGTGGCTGGGCCGGCAACTGCTCCCTGCGCCTACGGATCCCGCGTCGAGTACCGAGCCGCCGGCCTGTCACGGTCGGCGCTCGGTCGACTACCGTGAACGCTGGCGCGACACGTTCGTCCGTCCATGGGGGAGGAAGATTGCGGCACGGTCGGCGTTCGTCACTGACGCTGCAATTGTCGGTGCTTTTGCTCGCGGTGCTGCTTGAGGTAACGACGAGCCTGGCCACGGACGCGGCTGCCGGTTCTGGGTTGTTCGCCTGGGTCGAGGTGATCGCCGGGCCCGCGCTGATCGTGTTGTTGCTGGTGCTGGTCGGCGGTAATGCGCTGATTCTGTGGTGGGAGAACCCTCGTACCCCTAAGCCGACCTGGGATGGTGACCGTTCGCCCTATCCGGGACTGTCGGCGTTCACCGAGCAGGACGCGGCGGTGTTCTTCGGCCGCGACGACCTGGCCGCGGATCTGGTCCGCCGCATGCACCAGCTCACCGCAGACGCTGAGGCGCGTTTCGTCTGTGTCACCGGGGCTTCGGGGAGCGGGAAGTCGTCGCTGGTGCATGCCGGTGTGGTGCCTCGGCTGCGGGGGCAGCGGTGGCAGCTGCTCGGTTCGCTGGCCCCGGCGGGCGAGCCTGTTGCCCGGCTCGCGGGGCTGGCAGCGACGTTGTCCGGTGGGCAGCGTCCGGTCGCGCTGCGCGAGATGTGGTCGGAGGCTGACGCTTTCGCTAAGGCGGTACGGGCGTGGCGGGTGAAGGTCGGCAACCGGCACGGTCGGGTGCTGCTGATCCTCGACCAGTTGGAGGAGTTAATCACGCTGTCCGGTCCGGCCGAGCGGACCCTGTTCCTCGGCCAGGTTGCCACGGCGCTGGACGCGGACCGCCGGCTGTGGGTGGTGGCGACGCTGCGCATCGAGTTCCTGGCCGAGCTGCTCGCCGGTGAGTACGCGCGGCTGTTCGCCGCGCCGGTGGCGGTGGGCACCATGCGGCGCGGCGAGTTGGTGAGCGTTGTCGAGAAGCCGGCCCGGCTGGCGGGGATGAGTTTCGAGCCGGGGCTGGTCGACCGGATCGTCGAGGAGACCGGCACGCCGGACGCGTTGCCTCTGCTGGCGTACCTGTTGCAGGAGCTGTACCTGGCCGTTGGTGCCGGCAACGTGGTCACTCGGCAGCGGTACCAGGAGTCGGGCGGGGTGGCCGGGGCGCTGGCGCGGCAGGCGGACACCGTCCTGGCCGAGCTGCGTACCAGATACGACGTCGAGCTGATCCTGTCCACTTTGCTGCGTCTGGTGTCGATGGACGGTGGCGAACCGACCCGACGTCGAGTGCCGCTGACCGAGCTGTCAACGCAGCAGCGGCGGATCGTGGACGTCTTCACCGACGCCCGGCTGTTGACCTCAGCCGCTGACGGCGACCCGTACGTGCAGGTGGCGCATGAGGCGTTGTTCCGGCAGTGGGCGCCGCTGCGCCAGGAGGTCGAGACGCGGGCCGAGCAATTGAAACGGCGTACCGAGTTGGAGCGGTGGGCAGCGGACTGGCAGCGCTCCGGCCGCAGCCCCGACTATCTGCTGACCGGTGATCGGCTGACGCTGGCCGGGCAGTGGCTGGAGGCGATGCGCTCGGCCGGGCAGGACAGTCCCACCGCGGACGCCTTGGTCGACGCGTCGCGTCGCCGCGACACCGCTTTCCTGCGCCGTGTGTCGGAGTCGATCGGCCGCTACGCGCTGGCCAACGTCGACCGCTACCCGGAATTGGCCGTCCTGTTGACCACGGCCGCGTTGACGGAATGTCCCACCACTCCCGCCGCCGCGCAGGCGCTGATGTCCGCGTTGGCGTTCAGCCACGTCGAGGCAGTGCTGCCCGGACACACCGATGCGGTCCGGGGCGTGGCCTGGTCACCCGACGCAAGCCTGGTCGCCACCGCGTCCCGCGACGGCACGGCACGGCTGTGGGACGCCACCACCGGCACCGTCGCCGCCGTGCTTCGCGGCCACACCGACATGGTCGAGGCCATCACCTTCTCCCCCGACTCCGCCCACGTCGCCACCGCGTCAAGAGACGCCACGGTACGGATCTGGGAGGTGGCCAGCGGCACCCTGGTCACGGTCCTGGCGTGCGACGACTGCGTACGCGGGGTCGCGTTCTCTCCCGACGGCACCCTACTGGCCGCCACCAGCCGCGACGGTCTCGTCCACCTGTGGGACACCGCCACCTGGACCACCCACGCCACGCTGACCGGACACACCGGCGACGTGTGGGGCGTCCACTGGGCACCCGACTCGGCACGCCTGGTCACCGCCTCGCACGACCGTACGCTCATCGTCTGGGACGCCGCCACCGGCAGCCCGGCGGCGACGCTGCGCGGCCACCTCGAACTCGTCGAAGCCGTCGCCTACTCCCCGGACGGGCGGTGGATCGGCAGCGGATCCGCCGACCACACGGTACGGATCTGGGACGCGGCCACGGGCACGCAGCACAGCGTCATCGGTGGGCAACGCGACACCGTCTGGTCGGTGGCCTGGACGCCGGACAGCCAGCAGGTCGCCTTCGCCACCGGCGACGGCACCATCCGCGTGTGGGACACCGACCGGCTGCGGGAGGTCGCCGAGCTGCGCGGGCACGAGCACACGGCCTGGTGCGTCACCGTCAGCCCTGACGGCACCCGGGTGCTCAGCGGCTCGGCCGACGCCACCGCCCGCATCTGGGCACTGCGCCCACGCGGCGCCGAACAAGCCCTCCTTTCCGGGCACCGCGCCGCCCTCACCGGGCTGACCGTCGACGACCAGGGCCTCATCGTTACCGGCTCGGCGGACGGCACGGTCCGCCGCTGGCACCGGAACCGACGCCGGCAGGACACCATCCACCCGGCTTCCGCAGGGATAACCGCGATGGCCAGCCACGGAGACCGGCTAGCCGTGGCGGCGCAGGACGGCTCGCTGCGTCTACTCGACAGCTCCGGCGAGACCGTCTTACGCAACGACGGCGTCGAGATCGAGTCCCTGGCCTTCTCGCCCGACGGATCACGGCTCGCCGCGGGGGCGAAGGACAACACCATCCACCTCATCGACGTACGCACTGCTGCCGTTGTCGGCTTCCTGCGCGGCCACACCGACTGGATCGGCGCACTCGCCTGGTCACCCAGCGGCCGTTACCTCGCCTCCGGCTCCGACGACCGCACCATCCGCGTCTGGGACATCGAAAACCCCGCCGCCGGCCGACTGCTCGCCGGCCACCAGAACTACGTCGACGGCGTCGCATGGGCACCCGACGAACGCCACCTCGCCAGCTGCTCCGCCGACTGGACCATCCGCATCTGGTCACCCACTGAGCCGGACGCGCCGGCCCGCATCCTCACCGGCCACGACCGACGGGTACGCGCCGTCGCCTACTCCCCCGACGGCCGCTATCTCGCCTCGGGCGGCGACGACCGCACCGTACGCCGCTGGGACATCCAGACCGGCGACGGCCAGGTGATCGGCGTCCACCGCGACCCGGTCACCTGCCTCGCCTGGCTCGCCTGGCTCGCGGACGGGTCGCACGTGGTCACCGGCTCGGTCGACGCCACCGCCCGCATCTGGACCATCGACGTCGACCTGCCGACGCTGACCGACGCCGCGCGGGCCCGGGTGTTCCGGTCCCTCACCACGGACGAACGCCGCGCCCACCTGCTGCCCGTGACCGAAAGCTAGAGCACCTGCTCCACCGTGCGAACCTCCTCACCCACGAGGAACTCCGCCGGATCCACACCGAGCTGCTCGCGCTGCGGCGACGCCCAGTAGGCCGCGTTCGCGTCCTCAAACGACTGGTCACCGTCGTAAGAGATAACCCAGATATGGGCATCGCGCTCGCGGTCCACCCACGACCCGTGCACCTCGAAACCGAACTCACGCCGCAACGGCACGACCAAGGTCTGCCACGCCTGCACCCACTCGTCTAGCCGCCCCTGCCGCACGCTGTAGGTGCGGATCTGCACAGTCCTCACAGCAACTCCATCGTGTCCGGCAGCACATCCTGACGCCCAGCACCGCCCGCGGAGCCAGCTAGGCCATTCGCGCAGCGGTAATCCTCACGATGACACCCGCTACGCTGAACCCCAAACTTCCGCCGCACCACTCACCCGACCCGCTACCAACGGAAAGAAGCTAGACGATCTTGCGAGGCAAAGTAAACAAAAACGGAGTACTTGATCTCTAGCGCCGCAGGTCAGCAAGCCTGCTCCCCGCGCACGCGGGGGTGATCCGTTGCGGCGCGGATGGGACTGCGGACGGTGCCGCTGCTCCCCGCGCACGCGGGGGTGATCCCTTCAGGGCGGCGGCCCGCAGGTCGTTGAACGGCTGCTCCCCGCGCACGCGGGGGTGATCCCGGCGCGTACGTCTCATTGATCTTGCTGGTGCGCTGCTCCCCGCGCACGCGGGGGTGATCCCCCGCCCCGCACGTACTGAAGCCCGGCCAGGTGCTGCTCCCCGCGCACGCGGGGGTGATCCCCGTTCGCGTGGTCTGTCGATGGGCAAGTCTGGCTGCTCCCCGCGCACGCGGGGGTGATCCCGTGAACGTGAGTCGTGTGCGGGTTTGAGTCGGCTGCTCCCCGCGCACGCGGGGGTGATCCCTGGGTGGCGAGATCCTTCAGGCCCTGCTCGGCCCTGCTCCCCGCGCACGCGGGGGTGATCCCGGCGACGATCGCTCCGCACACGTAGAGGACACCTGCTCCCCGCGCACGCGGGGGTGATCCCCCGGGCGGCATCTACTCGCCCCGCAACCCGCGCTGCTCCCCGCGCACGCGGGGGTGATCCCGCACCCAGCCCGCACCGGACGAGGACAAAGAGCTGCTCCCCGCGCACGCGGGGGTGATCCCGAGTACATGTCCACGGGCCGCCGCGTCGAGCCCTGCTCCCCGCGCACGCGGGGGTGATCCCCCGCCGGGGCCGTCAGCGTCGCCTGGACCACCCTGCTCCCCGCGCACGCGGGGGTGATCCCTGCACCCGCTCGCCGGATCGGGGGACGTGGAGCTGCTCCCCGCGCACGCGGGGGTGATCCCCCATATCCGCCCCAGCCCGGCCAGCCTGCGGGCTGCTCCCCGCGCACGCGGGGGTGATCCCAGGACTTGACCAGCGAGGATGCCCGCGCCGACCTGCTCCCCGCGCACGCGGGGGTGATCCCTCGTGCCGCCACTGACGCCAGCCGGCGATGAACTGCTCCCCGCGCACGCGGGGGTGATCCCGTGATCACGCCCGCCGGTGGATGGCCGGCTACCTGCTCCCCGCGCACGCGGGGGTGATCCCACCTCGAACATGTCCACCTGGCCCGGGATGACCTGCTCCCCGCGCACGCGGGGGTGATCCCCGCTCCAGATGCTGCGCGATGGCCACGGAAACCTGCTCCCCGCGCACGCGGGGGTGATCCCGTAGGCGGCCCCCGGCCAGGCGACTGCACCGCCTGCTCCCCGCGCACGCGGGGGTGATCCCTGATCCGAACCGACCGCGCCCAGCTCCACCTCCTGCTCCCCGCGCACGCGGGGGTGATCCCCATCGGTGCCTCCTCAGCAGTAGGAGGGGGCCCTGCTCCCCGCGCACGCGGGGGTGATCCCGGCTCCAGCACGTGGCCAGGCCAATCGGTCATCTGCTCCCCGCGCACGCGGGGGTGATCCCCAGGTCCGCGCCCGCCTCCAGGCCGCCGGCTTCTGCTCCCCGCGCACGCGGGGGTGATCCCAGCCGCTCCGGCGACACGCTGTCGGAGCACGTCTGCTCCCCGCGCACGCGGGGGTGATCCCAGGTCCCCGTTACGGGTTCAATTCCCATCAGTCTGCTCCCCGCGCACGCGGGGGTGATCCCGGTGCCCGCAAGCCGCTCACCGACCTCCAGGACTGCTCCCCGCGCACGCGGGGGTGATCCCTCGGCCAGAGCGCGCGGCACGTCGACGGCGCCCTGCTCCCCGCGCACGCGGGGGTGATCCCGAGCTGTACGCGTGGGTCAAGGCGGGGATGCCCTGCTCCCCGCGCACGCGGGGGTGATCCCTGGGCCGGCGACGCCACCGCCGAATACGCCGTCTGCTCCCCGCGCACGCGGGGGTGATCCCCGGACCACCGGTAGAGGGTGTCGCTGTCCCACCTGCTCCCCGCGCACGCGGGGGTGATCCCGTGCCAGCGATGACCCGCAGATGCCCCTTGGCCTGCTCCCCGCGCACGCGGGGGTGATCCCGAACGCGGCTACCCCAGGCGCGAACAGGTGCCCTGCTCCCCGCGCACGCGGGGGTGATCCGCGCTTGCCGTGCCGGCCATCCGGCGCGGCCGGCTGCTCCCCGCGCACGCGGGGGTCATCCCACCTGGGCACGCCGCGACGTCCGGCGCGCCCTCTGCTCCCCGCGCACGCGGGGGTGATCCCGACCGCAAGGGCCGCACACTCAAGCTCCTCGGCTGCTCCCCGCGCACGTGGGGGTGATCCCTACGGCGGTACCCATCGACGGGACCGCTCTCCCTGCTCCCCGCGCACGCGGGGGTGATCCCGTCAGGTGTACCTCTCCGGTAGCGGCGGTGATCTGCTCCCCGCGTACGCGGGGGTGATCCCCGCACCCTCGCCCGCCGTGTGGCGCGGACGCACTGCTCCCCGCGCACCCCGGGGGTGATCCCCTCCGACGAAGGGGAAACTTCCATGACAGCGACTGCTCCCCCGCACGCGGGGGGTGATCCCCACACGCGTACCGTAGCCCCGCTCCGTGACGACTGCTCCCCGCGCACGCAGGGGTGATCCCGCGCAGGCCAACATCAAGGGCCGGATCTGCCTCTGCTCCCCGCACGCGGGGGTGATCCCCCTCTACCTCCCGGGTCACCACTCCAGCCCGACTGCTCCGCGCACGCGGGGGTGATCCGGGCCGGGGCCACCACGCCCCCTCCGGCGCCCCTGCTCCCGCGCACGCGGGAGTAATCCCGGCGGCTGAACAGCGCTACGCACAGCCACAGCTGCTCCCCGCGCACGCGAGAGTGATCCGCGGACCGCGTCGCCAGCGTGGCTGAAGCCACCTGCCCCCGCGCATGCAGGGTGGTCCGGGGCCGCAGGCCGCTATCCCGGCATGCACCCCCTCCTCCCCGCGCATGCGGGGGTGGTGGTCCCATGTCGGCGTACAGGATGAGTTGGGCATCGTGCTGCTTCCTGCGCACGCAGAGGATGTCAATACCGGCTAGCGCCTCAGACGGAGTGACCAGACCGGGCGACGCCCTTCCAAGTCACGTCATCGGCGCTCCCACGGCTGGCTGCTTGACACAGGCCGGGGTAGCCGCCCCGAGGGTCATCGCTGCCAGGGTCGCCGTGAGCTGATCAACCTGGCCGCGGGTTACACCCGGCATGCAGATGAAGTGGCTGAGTCCGGCCAGCGTCGGCATCGGCCATCGCGCCAGAATTGCCGGAGGCGGCCTACGCAGGACAACGGTCAGCGCGTGGGGATTGCGCCAGCTCGGCCAGCCAATGTCCAGCAGGCGTTGGTGGGCGTACTGCGCCACGTCGCGCCCGGACTCTGCGCGTACGCGCAGACCCGTACGACCAAGTTGTTGAAGGACCACCCACAGCATCAGAACGGCGAGCCCGTTGCGTGAGCCGGTGATGGTCGTGTCAGGGCTACCGGTATAGGCGACGGCTTTGCCGCGGTTGTCGTTGTCGTGGTGACGGGCGATGACGACGCTGCACGGCACAGGTGTTCCGAGGAACTTGTGGCCGCTGACGCAGATGCTGTCGGCTCCGTCGGTCAGGTCGAAGCCCGGCGGGTCCTCGCTGAGGGCCAGCGGTACGCCGGACAGGGCCGCGTCACTGTGGATGTGCCGGTCACGCACGCCGACGTCGGCCAGGAGGTCTTGGATGTAGGCGACGTCATCGACGGCTTCGGTCATGGTGGTGCCGATGGTGGCGACGACGATGATCGGTCGGCGGCGGTGTAGTTCGGCGTAGCGGGCAAGCTCGTCGTAGTCGACCTCCCCGTTCCGCTGGCTGCTGACGACGACGGTGGGCATGCCGAGCAGGTGCGCGGCTTTGGAGACGCTGTAGTGAGCCGCGGCGGAGTGAAAGACGACGCCATCGGGGTAGCGGCTGCGGGCACGGTACAACGCCCACAGGTTGCTTTCGCTGCCGCCGCTGCTCACGTATCCCATCCACGGTTGAGGGGCGCGGAACAGGTCGGCGAAGAATGCCAGCACCTCGCGTTCAAACGGTTTGCTGTGGTGGGGATGAGTGGGGTCGAGGCCGGGGTCACCGACGTTGTTGAGTAGGTGCCCGAGAAAGGGGCTGAGCGTGCGGTAGTCGAGGTCCACAGCGGCCGGGAAGCCGAGGTTGGTGTTGGCGCTGCCGCCGAGGTGGCGCAGCAGGGCACTGAGACGAGGGTCGTCATCGGGTCCGTTGAGCACGGTGCGAGCCATGCTGTCTCTCCTTCTCGGGGTGGAAGCTCCGTCCGGGGCGGCCAGCGAGTCGTCCGTTTGGGCGGTCGCGCGGCGAGCAGTGCTGCCGGCGACCGTCGCCGGTTGTCACGGCGGTACCGAGGTGCGACGGGCGACAAGAAGGACCGCGCCGACGTACAGCGCGTGCCCGCGGGCCATGCCGATCCGGCCGCTCATCGGCCTGCTCCCGGCTGGTTGGTGAGCGCCTTGTGGGCTCTGGATGTCGTCGCGAGTTGCCGCAGTGCCCGCGCGAGGCCGTCGCCGGAGGAGATGCCGGCGGTGGCGAGCAGGCGGGTCTGTTCGGCGTCGACGCGGCCCTGGATGCGGCGGGCCAGGTCGACCCCTTCGGGGGTGGGGCGGAGCACGACGCGGCGGCGATCGTGTTCGTGGAGGTTGCGGCGGACCAGGCCGCGGTCGACGAGAAGTCCGACCGTGTTGGTGAGGGTGGCTTTGGCGATGCCGATCTCAACGGCGGTGGTGCGGGTATCGATCACTCGGCGGGCGCAGATGAGCACCAGGACGTCGTAGGTGGTCCAGGTCATGCCCTCGTCGCGCAGGACGGTGTGTTCGAGGTGGGCACGGATGGTGTTGGCGGTGCGGAACAGCTGCGCCAGCGGCCCGGGTCGCGGCGGTGGTGGCGGTGGGCGGTTGGTGACCGGTGGGCGGTAGATGCCGGCGATCTGCCGTGGCCGCCGCTGCATGGCGGCGTTCATCGGACCCACCGTGGCCTGCGGATGGTGCGGCGGTTGCGGCGTTGCCGCAACCGTCCGACATTGGTCCGAGGCTGTGGTGCCGGCTCGGTGCGGTGCCGTCCGTGTCGGCGTGGCGTGTTCGTGTCGTGCGTGTTCACGTCTCTCCCCCCGTGAGAGTGATGCTGGTTATGCGCTGGTGTGCTGCGGTGACATCACCTGCCTTCCAGGGGCGCGCCTCGGGCGCTCATGAATGGCTGCGGGTCGACGGAGTTGGCGTTGTTCAGGTCGCACCGCGACCCGGTGCAAACACCCTCATGGGTTTGGAAGTGCAGGTGCGGGCCGGATGACCGACCGCTGCTGCCGACCTCGCCGATGGGCTGGCCCGCCTGCACCGTGTCCCCGTCGGCGACGGTGGGACGTCGGATGAGATGGCAGTAGCGGGTGCCGAATCCGCCCGGATGCACGAGGTCGACGTACCAGCCGCACCCGCGTGTGCGGGGGCTGCCGTCGATGTCGCAGTTGCCGGTGCTCGGGTCGCAGCCTGCCCACACGACGGTGCCGGCCGAGGCGGCACGAATGACGGTGTGGCGGGGTGCGGCCATGTCCACGCCCGCGTGCAGGCGTCCGCCCCGCGGCCCGTAGCCGCTGCCGACCGCCGCCTGTAACGGCACCGTCCACCCGGACGCGGCCACCCGAGCGGACTCCGGACAGCTGGTCAGGCTCGCCCCGGGCAGGTCACCGATCGTGGCGACGCCAGCGACCGCGGTGACGACCTGCTCGGCGTCGTGTTCGAACTCCCCATACCGGTCAGGGAAGGCAGACACCTGGACCCGCTGAGCGGCGACAGTCAACGGCAGCTGCTGCCAACCGTCGATCCGCTCCAACTTGTCGTAGAACCTTGTGGACGCGTACACCGGGTCGAGGATCTGCTCGGGAGTTCCCCAGCCCTGGCTGGGCCGCTGCTGAAACAATCCGAGGCTGTCGCGGTCACCGCCGGGCAGGTTCCGCAGGCTCGATTCGACCATCGCGGTGGCCACGGCGATAACCCAGCCGCGCGGCAGCATCTGCCGGTCGTGGCCCACCTCGACGATGATGGCGGCGTTGCCCACCTGCTCGGCGTTCCACCGCCCCACCGACCCGGATGTGGTGCCGGTGAGGGCCGAGGCGGGTGGGTTCGATGGCAGGCATGCGCCGTCGGCCGGGGCGGAGGTCACCACCACCGCGACCGGCAGTCCACACAGCAGCATTGCGGCGGCGACCGCCACGCCGAGCCCCACCCGGCTGCTACCCACGACCGGCCTCCCCGGGTTCGGGGGCGATCGTGGCGACCAGCCACCGGGTTCCTTCCCGCACCACGGCTACCCGCAGCGGCCCGGCATCAGTGGGCACATCGACGTCCACCCGGCCGTCGATTGCCGTGGCGACGCGGCCCGCACCGGTGACGCGGCGGGCCGGAACGTTGGCCGGGTCGACCGTGGCGAGCAGATCGGCGTACCCGGCGACGGCGAGCGGTTGCAAGTCCGCCAGCCACCGCTCGGCCGGCAGGTGCGGTCGTGCCCACGCCCGCACGAACCGCGTCGCGGCATCCAAGGTCGCCGGTTCCGGGCGCGCTGTCGCGGTGGATCCGACCCCGTCCGGATCGGCCGGCAGCCTCGACGCCTGCGCCGCTGGCCCACTGCTGCTGGTGGCCGCAGGCGGGGTCTGGCTGGGTGGCCCTCCCTGCGGCGGTGTCGCGGTGGTCGTGCCGCAGGCGGCCACCAGACCGGCCGCCGCCATTGTGACCGCCCGCAGGGCTATCCGCTGGTCCACGGCAGTTCCCGCGATAACGCCGGTGGCGTGGTGGCGGCCAGGGCGGTGTTGAGGTGCTGGCCCAGCAGCCGGAGTTGGTGGTGCACGTCGACCAGCTCGCCTCGGGCGTCGGTGCCGGGCCGGCGTGCGGCGGTGTCGATGAGAGAATCGATGTGGTGCCGGAGTCGCTCCAGGCTGTCGCCGACCCCGTGACAGGCGTCGACGGGGCGTGTTGTCACTCGTCGACGGCGCGGTGGTACCGGCCGTCGAGGTGTCCGTCGCTGGCCCAGTCGAGTTCGTTCTCTCGCCGCGCCATCTCGTCGATGTCCGTCCATTGCTGCCTCTCCCTTGCCTCGTCGCGCCAGTCGTTGCGGGTGTCGTGGATGCCGGCGATGAAGGCGTCGAGGCGGGTGATCCCCTCGCGCAGCCCGGTGATCGCCGTTTCGAATCGCTGCCAGTCCCATACGTTGGTGATCTCTGCCGGGTGGCTCATCGGCTGTCCCCTGTGGCCGGGGCCGGCCCGCTGGTGGCCGGCCGTGCGGTGATGTCGTCGCTGACCGCCCGGTCGGCGGCCTCGTGGGGGACGGAGTCCGCCCAGACGGTGTCCGGATTGGTCGGGGTGTGCTGGCCGTGGCGGCAGCGGGTGTGGTCCCACTGCTGCCACCGCTGCTGGGCGCGGTGCAGCGCCTCGTGCCAGCGCAGCGGAGCGTCCGGGTCGGCCTTGCGGGAGTAGGCGTGGTGCCAGGCCACACAGAGCGCGGTCAGCTCCTCCACCAGCGCCGGGTGGGCCGGCCAGCACGGGCCGAGGTCCTGGGCCAGGCCGTACCGGTCGACCAACCACCGCGTCCAGTCGGTCAGCCACGCCCACAACTCGGTGGCGGCATCGCGGTCAAGCTCCCGCCAGCAGTGCCGTGCCGGTATCCAGCCAGCCGGGTTGTCCAGGGCGTCGACGCGGTCGACCAGCGCGACGTGCGCTTCCGCGAGGTGCTCCACCGATCCGCGCAGGGAGTCGATGAGTTCGGCCAACTCGACGGTGGCCCGCTGCTGCGCGGACGCGTCCTCGGGCAGGTCGAACGTGAATGTTCGCTGCGACATCAGCAAGCCCCTTCGAGGCGGGCGGTGAACGCGGCCTGCGCAGTGTGGAAGCGGTCGGCGTCCGGACGCTGCCACCAGGCCGGCTGCACGACCTCGACCGGCGGCATGTTGCCCAGCAGCACCAGCGCGTGCCCGGTGGGCAGCGTGCGCAGTTCGGCCAGGTCGATCAGGTTCTCCCGCCGGGTGTTCTCCTGCACGCTGGCCCGGCCCCCGCCCCAGCTCGCCGCCGAGGTCAGCTCCTGCACCTGCCCCAGCAGCGACTGGGCGTCCTTGAGAGCGTTGACGTCGTGGGTGCCGCCCATGACGAACCGGGCGTTCGCGCCGTCGCGCAGCGCCTGGCCACCGTCGCGGCCCCACCGCTCCTCCAGCTGGTGGGTGTTCTGGCAGGCGATCGACACCGCGATCCCGGAACCGCCGCCTTCGGAGGCCAACGCGGGCAGCGACGGCAGCGGCGCGATGTTGGTGATCTCGTCACCGATCAGGTACAGGCACGGTTCGACCCGGCCGCCGGGCGCGGTGAACGACGCTTGCAGGGTGCGGTAGATGATGTCCTCGGCGATGGCCGCGAACAGCGGCGCGATCAGCGACTGCCCGCTGCGGGTGCCGACGAGGTAGAGGGTGCCGGACTCGGCCAGCCACTGCTCCGGCTGGAACTGCTGCCCGCGCGGTGGGGAGCAGGCGTGCAGGATCCGCGGGTTGCTGAACGGGTCCAGCGCGCCGAACACCACCGACTGGATGGCGTCGCGGCTGCGGCCGGTGGATTCGCGGTGAAAGGCCAGCCGGTCGGCCCACACGGTCTGCCCGTGGTGGCGCAGGATCCGCTCCGCCCGCGGGTCGACGGGGTTGGCTGCCCAGCTCGCGACGTCGATCATCGTCGCCCGCTCGTCCAGGGCGGCGGCGTGCAGCAGCCCGCGGATGATCGACGCCGCCTGGTCCTGGAAATACTGCCCGTTCTCGACGTTGCCCTTCAGACCAGCGCCGGCGGCGAACCCTTTGGCCCGCAAGGCGGCGACGTCCGGGTCGTCGGCACCCTCGATCGGTGACCACCGCAGACGTGGCACCCCGCGCACCTGCCCCTGCGGCTCGAAGATCCACGTCGGGCCGATCTGCGCGCGCAGGTCGTAGGTGACGGCGGCAACATCCAGCCGGGTCGAGGTGGAGATCACCGCCCCACGGGCGTCCGCGACACGCGGGATGATGTAGCGGGAGGTCTTGTTGGCGAACCGGGCCGCCCCAGCGAGCAGTTCGGTGTACTCGTTGGCCAGGTACAGCGGCTCGCCGGTGAGCGCGTGCCGGCCGAGGAACCGGCCCACCTCCAGCGGATCCGTCCGACGACGCTGCTTGACCGCCACCGTCTGCGGGCTGTCGGCCTCACGGATGCTTAGGCCCGGCCGCAGCACATCGACCCGCCGCAGCACCGCCGCAGCGGTCACCACCTGCTCCAGGTCCCGGCGGCCGGCGAACCCCCGGCGCCGGACCCGACGCCGCGCGAACCGCAACACAGGAACACCGACGCCGGCGACGACGCCGCACAGCAGGATCAGCCACAGCCCGTACAGCACCGGCGTCGGCGGCAGGACGTCGCGGGCGGCTGGCGGCCACGCCGCCGCCGGATCCCCCAGGTCGGCCACCACACGCAGGGCGATGCGCGGAGCGTCGGCGGGACTGCTGTCGGGCCAACGCCGGTGGACGATGAATCCACCGAGCTGCCCGGCCAGCCACAGCGTGCCCGTGCACACCACCATCAGCAGCCCGGTCAGGCCCAGCAGAGTCAGCCGGGCGGTGATGTCGGCGCGTGCCATCCCGCGGCGGGGCAGTCGATGCCCCGGGGACATGATCGACCGGGCCATCACCGCACCTCCCCTGTGGCGGCCGGCTCGACGGCCGACGCTTTTTGGTCGGTGGCGGTGGGTGTGTGGTGCATCCGGCTGTCGGTGTCCACCAACTCCCGCTCTACCGCCGAGATCTGGTGTTTGACCACGTAGGACCGCAGTCCGATTTTCCACAGCCCGATACCGCGTCGAAGGTGCGCCAGCAGGTCGGTCTCGACATCGGTGGTGCCCAGAAACTCGCGGGCCGCCTCCAGCGAGCCGACGGCCTGCCGGTACGACACCCGCACGCCGGTGTCCTCGATCAGCCCTCGGGCGATGCGGACCTGCTCGGAGTCGGCGCTGCCGCTGGCGGCAAGGTCACTGAACCGGTGGAACGCCAGGATGTTCGCCGTGCCGAGGGCGCGGGCGAGTTTCAGCTGCTCCCGCATCCGGCGGATCAGGCCCAGATGCCGGGCGATCAACGCGAACTCGTCGTACAGGCACACCCGCGGCGGGGCGTCTGGGCGGGTCAGCTCCGCCTCCAGCCACGACTGGGCGCAGGTCATCGCCATCGCCGTCATCGCGTCCGACGCCCGGACCGCCCTCAGGTCGAGGATCGCGCCCGGCTGGTCGAAGTCCACCGACAGACCCGCAGCATCCGGCGCGTCGAAGATCCCACCGAGCACCCCGGTAATCAGCCGTTCCCACGCCAGCCGCACCCGCCGGCTGTCCACCACGAACTGCGCCACCGGGTAATGCACCCCGACCAACCGATGCGCCCACCGATCCGGGTCGCCCATCGCGGCCAGGACCCGCGACAGGTTCGGCACCGCCATCCGCTCGGGGCTGGTGCCGTCGTCGCTGCGGGTCACCGCGTCGAGGGCGTACTCGACCAGCGAGCGTTCCGCCTCGCTCAGCGGCCCGCCGAGCTGTATCTCCAGCAGCCCCTCCACCAGCAACAACCGGCGGGTCCGCTGCACCTGCAACCACTGCGCCTCACTCTGCCCCGGCAGGCGACGGATCCCGGCCAGCGGATTCATCACCACCCCGCCGCCGGGACCGACCCGCACCGGACGGATGCCGGTGGCGGCGGCCAGGCCGTCGTACTCGCCCTTGACGTCGGTGATGTAGTAGCGCGTGCCGAACACCACACCCCGAAACGCGATGGTCTTCAGCAGCGACGACTTCCCGCTGCCGATCTCCCCGGTGACCACGGCGTTGGGTGCGCTGAGCACCCCCGCCCGGTACAGCTCATGGACCGAGAAGACGAACCCGGACCGCGAGTACACCTCCTGCCCGATCAGCGGCCCATCGACACCCAACCCCGGGTCGGCGACGAACGGGTACACCGAGCACAACTGCGCGCTCGTGGTCACCAGCGGCGGCAACGCCTGCCGCCAGTACACCCGCCCCGCAGCCTGGCCGAACGCGCCCCGCCGATCAGCGGCGGGTGGGCCGAGCAGCCGATCCGACAACCGCGCCAGCTGCCGCCGCTCACGTCCCAGCGCGGCCTGCGCCGCCGCGACATCCCGCCGCGCGGATGCGTCGGCCAGGCGCAGCGACCACGCCCCTTCCCTACGCACCCCGCTCACGCGAACCACCCCCGCAACGGTTTGAGCCCGCGCGCCAGCGGCAACGCCCCCGCCACGAAGCCCTGGTCCTGCTCGCCGTAGAGCACAACCGCCTGGCAGCCGGTACGGGCCAGCACCCGCCGGATCGTCCGCACGTCGTGCCGCAGCTGCTCGACGTCGGGGGCGGTGACGGTCACGAGGATCGCGTACCGGTAACGGACATGCCCGGCGGCCTGCTCCCGGTCGATCTGCTCGACCGCGCGGGCCTCCTCGTCCTCACGGGCCGTGCGCACCAGCCGCATCCGCTGCTTGGTCAGCGCGTCACCGGCACGGGCAACCTTGTCCCGACGCGTCGCCAGCGCGGCGAGCTGCGCCGGCACCGGCTCCGCCACCAGGCTCACGGTGCGGCGGCCGACCGTGCGGGTGAACAGCGCCGTCATCCACGTCGCCGGCACCGGCTGGCGCGGCATGTCATACACCCACAGCGTCTGCGAGACCCCGGAATCGTGCCGGTAGGTCGACCAGCCCACCGTCTCGGCGGCCACCGGACCCGCCGTAAAGGGGGCGACGACCGGCTCCGGCCCGGCCCGCATGTCGACGAACGGCTGATCCTGCGGATCGAACTGGGTCCGCAGCACCGACGTGTACACCCGCGGGCTCAACCAGCCGGTCGTGCCGATGCCAGCCTCCCGCACCGCCGCCTCGATCCCGACAAGCTTGTCCAGCACCACCGTGGCGACAGCGGCGTCGCTGCCCCCGGCGTCGCTGATCTCCCCCGACAGCCTGCGCAAATCGAACACCGCCACCAGGTAGACCTCGTGCCGCTGCGTGGACGGCGCCGCCGCGGCGGTCAACTCCGCCAACGACCGATAGGCGGCCGTGTCGGTGGCCACCGCCCGCTGGGTCAGGTACCGCTGCGCCGACGTGGCGGTCTCCGGCACCGCCCGCGCCATCAGCGACCAGCGGACCAAGCCGGCGTCGGCGTACTCGGTGCCGAGCAGGTTGAGCACATCCGCCCACCCAGTGAGCCGCTGCTGCTGCACCGACGTGTCCGCCAACACCAGGTTGCTGCCCGCACACGACAAGGCCGCAGTCACCGTCCGTTCGCGCCGGTGGTGCAGCAACCCGATCTCGGTCAACCCGTCAGCGGCGACGGCAGGCAGCCACCGGTAGCCGGCCGCGGGACCCGGCACATGCAGGTGAGGCACCGGCCCGTCGGCGAACGGGCCACCCCGGAAGCGGTCCTGCCGGGCAGTCCGCTGCACCGCCGCGCCGACGGCGATCGGTACCCACTCGGTGAGCCGCCGCCCCCGCAACCGCAACAGCCCAACCGTGACCAGCAAGATCGCCGACAGCAGCATCCCGACAGCAACTCCCGGACGGCCGGCGGCGTACAGGTTCGCCGCCACGACGAGACTGATCACCCCGGCGACGACCGTGCCGATCTGCCCCCAGCTGAACCCGAGTACCGAGCCGCGCGTCGAGCGCGGCGGAAACTGAAACTGCATCCCCCGTGTCCTCTCGCCTACAGCGGCACGATCGGAATGTCCGCCGCCGCCCCACCAGCGGCACCTGCTCCACCCGCTGTCCCGCCCGCGGCAGGACCGGCAGGTGCCGGACCCTCGGTCGGCGTCGGCCCGGGCCTGCCCGAGCTGTCGCCTGTGGACGAACCGCCCTGCGGTAGACCGCCGCTGCCCGGCGGTCCGGCCTGGCCGGAGCCGAGGCCGGGCACGACGGGCAGCGCGCCCTGCTGACCGGTCGGGTCACCAGGCACGGTGAGCTGCCCCCGCGACACGTCGCCCTGCGCGGTACGCGAATCACGCTCGACGCCGTCGGCCTCCTGCGCGTTCTCCCCACCGCCCTGGCCACCGTCCGGCCCGTCGGGTTCGCGGCCCCGCTCGCCGACCTGTCGATCCAGCGCCTGCAACGCATCGGAGCGGGCAGCGCCATGTCCGGTCGGCGCGCCCGGTGTGGTGGGGATGGTGTCGGCGTTACCGCGCATCACCGCCGCCGCGTCATCCCCACCACCGGCCGGGTTGGTCAGCCGCTGCGCGGCGGCGTCGAGCCCCACCGCGCTGACGGCCGACATCGCGAACCCCCGGGCGTCGATGTCGGCGAGGTAGCCGTCCCACATGCTCATCAGCCGCAGCAGAATCCACGGCGCGATCACCATCAGCACGATGATGAACAGCCCCCGCAGCACGTTGATCACATGATCGGACTCGTAGCTGCTACGCGTGCCGTAGATCCAGAACGCGGCGATGAAGAACTTCGACGAGGCGAGGGCGTTGCAGGTCCAGAACCACTTCCGCCCCCACCCCCGGGTTTCCTGCATGACCTGACCGGTCATCGCCATCGCCCCCACCACCGCCGCGCCGGCAGCCAGCAGCGACCGGAACAGCAGCATCAGAAACACCAGCACCAGCCCGAACACCCCGACGACCGCCACCAGGAAGGCAAACAACACCGTCCCGGTGTCCGCGGTCAGCGCGTTGAGCGCCTCCACCCACATGCTCGGCTGCCAGTCCCGCTGCTGGTTGCGGCGAATCAACGCCACCGTGGCCTCATCCCACGCCGCCATCAGCAGGAACGCGATCCCACCGGCGAACGCGATGCCGAACATCGCGCGCACCAGACCACCCAACGACGACAACGGCCCCGGTCCGTGCAGCCGCAGCCCGTTGATGGCGGTGGAGAAGACGAAGAACAGCAGCACCACGATGATCAGCACGCCGGAGATGTCGTTGTAGACGCCGTAGAACGGCTCGTCGGCCACCACGGAGGTCTCGGCGAACACCAGGGTGGCGAGTTTGCCCAGCGCCCACGCGAAACCCGCCACCGCGATGTCCGCCAAACCCTCAAAGCCGGACCGCGCGGCACCCCTGACCTGCTCGCCCACCTGGCACGCCACATCAAGCTCTCCACACACACTGGCCCGCAGCGACGAGAAGCCGGCGATCACATCGCGCAGCGCCTCACAACGGGACTGCTTCGCCGACCAACGGCCAGCGTTCGCCGGATCCTCACCCGCCCGGTCACCGAACCGTTCGCACCGCACCGGCACAGCACCAGGCGGAGGCAGCCGGTCGTCGAGCACCGACACCACGCCCTCCGGCGGCGGGGACTGCACCGTCAACGACACCGCGTCGCAGTGCTCCTGATCCACCGCGCTGGCCGCCTTACCGCAGTCGGTCAGCCAGCCCGTCCCGGCCCGCCACCGCACCCACGGCACACACCAGTTCACCTGCGGATTCATGTCCTCCCCGGTCACCGGTCGCTCCACCGACGGGGCAGGGCACGACTCCGAGAGCGGCGACGGCTCAGGCGTGGGCGCCGCGACGACGCCGCCCGGCGCGACCACGACGGCCAGGAACCCCAGGACAACGGCCAGGACCAGCCGGGCGGTGGCGCGCATGACCGTCACACCGTCCCCGGCACCCACGACCGGGCGCTCAGCACATCGGCCAACGGCCGCATATCGCGAGGTCCGCCGTCGCGCTGTGTCCCGCGCAGATCCGGCGGCGGCACCGGCAACGGCCGCCGGGCGGCGACGATCCGCCACCGGCCCTCCGCCCACCGCACCCGCACCGCCTGGACGTACCAGCCGCCCGCCAAACCCCCCTCCGGGTCGACGCCACCGCCACCGATGGCGGCGCCGCTGAGCGCACACACCAGCAGCTGCGCCTCAACCTCCGCCCCCTGCGGCAGGCGCGCGTCCAGATCCTCATTCGGCACCCACACCCGGGCCACTACCGTCTGCACGATCGTGGCGCCGTTGGCGGGCGTCGGCGCCTCGCCGACCACCTCGGCGGTCGGCACACCCTCGGCCATCACCTCCGCGATCACCGTCTGCCGTTCGGCAGCCGACCGGGTAGCAGCAACCGACAGGCCCACCACGAATGCTGCGGCGGCGTCACCACCACCCCGGGCGGTACCGGCAAAACCGACCGGCACCCCACCGACGACCCGCACACCAGGCGGGGCTGGTTGCACCGCCGGTGCGGGTGCGCTGAGCCGTCCCACAGCGAACGTCACGGCGGCCACCGCAACGACCGGCACCACCAGGCGCGACCGCGAGTGGCCAGCAGTGGACTTGAACTGCGTCCCGCGCATACCCGGCCTCCTCAAATCTCCAGGAGGAGGAAGCTGATGATCGTGGTCACCGAGCCGATCACGATCGCGACGAGCCCGGCCTTCCACATCATCGACTTGCCGCGATCGGAAATGATGTGCGCGCCGAAGATCGGACCCACCCCGAACGCGATCGCCCCGGCCGCAAGCCCTGCCACCGCAGCCACCACCCCGAGGAACAGCGACGCGTTGACCAGGCTGTAGAACAAGTCAGCGCGCGGAACCGCCCCCGGGTCAGGGCTGATCCGACCGAAGTCGAATCCCCCGCCGCTCGGCGTCGGTGTCGGCTCCGGTGCCGCCAACACCCCCACCACCGTCGGCGCCTGCACTGCCAGCGCCGCTGCCATCCATCGCAGCATCACGATTCCTTCCCCCCGTCAGTCGCCGCCTCAGCAGCAGCAGGTGGTTCACGATCGATCTGGCAGCGATCCACAATCGCCGCGGCGACCTCGACCAACGCCGAACGTGCGGCCTTGCCCACGGACCTCGGATCGAGCACCTGCGGACGGGTCAACGCCGGGTCATACGGCACCCGCACCAGATGCGCTGCCGCCTGCCCCGCCAACTGCTGCACCGCGCGCACCTCACGAGCCACCGACGGCGCGGCAGCCATGACCACCACCACCGCCCGGTCCACCGTCTCGTGCAAACCCACCGCTTTCATGTGCGCCAGCAGCCGCATCGTGTGCTGCAACGAATCCACCGTCGCCCTGCTCACCAGAACCGGCACGGTCGCCCACGCCAACGCACGCCACACCGGCGCGACCGCCGCCGGAGAAAGATCAAGCAGGGCCAGGGTGTAGACGGACCGCAGGTGCCCGACGACCCCGAACAACTCAGGCCACGACGGCGGACGCCGTTGGCTCGTCATCGTGCTTTCGCCCACCAGAACACGCAGGCCCGTAGGACCGAGTTGCGTGAACCGTTCCACCACCGGCGGCCTGGTCAGCGCGTCCCCCGCGCACACGGCATCCCAGACCGTCGCCGCGCTACGCCGCGGCACCCGATGCTCCAGACCACCCCACGCCCGCAAATTCGCGTCGACCGCGACCACCGGCCCCGGCACTGCCAACGCCAGCACACCCCCCACGGCGGCGGTCAATGTCGACCGGCCAACCCCACCATCGGCGGACGACACACTGACCAACGGGCAGCCCGGCTGTAATCCCGCAGCGCGCAGCCACAACGACTCCACACGGGAGCCAGATCCGAACTCACGCGGAATCTCCGGCGCCTCCGACCGCTGCGCCCTCCACCACGGACTTTCAGATTGCGGAAACACCGGCGGTTCCTCGGTGACCGACGGAGCCGGCAACAGGGCACGACTCGCCCTTTCTGGCTGTCCTGCCTCGCGGACCCGGGACGCCGTAATCGGCATTCCGGGATCCGCGAGGCAGTCGGGCCCGCGGTTCGATGCGATCAGCATTACGCCTCCTTCGAAGCGCGTCGCGGCAGCACAGACCAGCGCCGACGTCACGTCGACGCGGGTCGGTCCCCCGTCACTGTCACGACCTGAACGCCGAGCATCGCGAGCAGGCCCTCGCGGCAGCGGCACCCGCACGCCGGCCACCGCTGCCGCAGCGGACCAGAACCCATCTGGCTAGCGATAGCCCGATCCGCTACTCTCAACCAACCGCAGTTCCGTTAGACCACAACCGCAGTTGCCGAACACTGAGAGCTAAGCACGACCCGCCGAGAGGCGTCAACTACAGATTGGAATAGAGACAACTGTAGTTGCAGTTGGGGGACGCCATGACACCACCACACGACACCCCGCCCACCGAGGCAGCCGGGCAGAACCTGCTTCAATCCAGACTGCGCGAGCTCTTCCAGAACGCGCCTCCAGGACGAGGCCCCTACACCGAAGCCGAAGTCGCCCGAGCCCTCACCGCAGCAGGCGACCGCATCACTGCCGAAGGCATCAGAAGCCTCCTCCGCTCACCCAACCCCAACCCGAAGGCCAGAACCCTACAAGCCCTCGCCAGGTTCTTCGGCGTACCCGCCGGATACCTCCTCGGCGACCAAGAACCCCTCGAAAGACAAAGCCGCGACGTACGCGTCATGGCCCGCTCCATCACCAAACTCTCCCCCGCCTCACAAGCAGGACTAGCCGAAATCATCGACAACCTGCTACGCGTCGAGGAAGCAGCACGCACCGGCGAAAGCCAGCATCGTCCTCCAGCCAGCGATCAACCGTGAGACCACTCCGGCTCACCATGCTCGTGGACAGGTCGCTCATCCAGGGGCCCTTCCCCTCCCCACCCAGTTAAGGAGGCCCATCTCGTCGACCCCAGCCATCGGCACCACAAACCAAAAACTCGCGCCACAAGCGGCGACGAGTGGTCCACTGCCAGTGACCGAACGGCTCGGCAAGCTGCCGGGAGCATCGCGTCACATCCTGATTAGAACCGATGGAGCAGGACGGGGCGACGGCCAGGAGCGGCGACCGAAACGTGATCGTCTTCAAGCGAGTGTGAAGCGCCGCCTCCCTTCGTCCCCATGATCGCCCGGTATGCTGCTTTCCAGCTGCACGTCAACGGCTACCCGCTCCCTTGCAACGCCAGTATGGAAGGGGCGATCTTGCAAACCAAAGCGAATGAAATCGAAGCAGTTGATCTATAGCGATGCAGGTCAAGAAGTCTGCTCCCCGGGCACGCGGGGGTGATCCCCCAGGTGCCGAACCAGTGCCTGAGGCTGTACACTGCTCCCCGGGCACGCGGGGGTGATCCCCCGCCGGAGCCGAACGTGGTCGCGTCCAGCTCCTGCTCCCCGGGCACGCGGGGGTGATCCCACGAAGCCGTTCCGGTTCCACTACTCGAACTTCTGCTCCCCGGGCACGCGGGGGTGATCCCTCGCTGAGCTGTACTCGGTGTCGCCCCGGACGCTGCTCCCCGGGCACGCGGGGGTGATCCGCCGCACACCCACACGCCAACTACGTCGGCTACCTGCTCCCCGGGCACGCGGGGGTGATCCTAGGTGGCCATCACCCGAGGCGACCCGGTCACCCTGCTCCCCGGGCACGCGGGGGTGATCCCCCTCGTCGGGATCCGCGTGGTCCAGGGCACGGGTCAGGCTGCTCCCCGGGCACGCGGGGGTGATCCCCGGCGCCGACGTCACCGCCGACACGTGGATCCCTGCTCCCCGGGCACGCGGGGGTGATCCCAGGTCGAGCAGTCGCGGGCGGCGAGTCATGGCCTGCTCCCCGCGCACGCGGGGGTGATCCCGTACTCCATTGGGCGGTCGGTACGGACATTCCCTGCTCCCCGCGCACGCGGGGGTGATCCCGGCACCACCCGCAGAGGCATCCGGCGCGTCTCCTGCTCCCCGCGCACGCGGGGGTGATCCCACGATCATGGATACCCGCGCCGACACGCTGGGCTGCTCCCCGCGCACGCGGGAGTGATCCTGGGCGAACCGCGCCACGGCTCAGCATGACGAACTGCTCCCCGCGCACGCGGGGGTGATCCCTTCTCGTCCGTGATGTCGGCTGCCTTCATGCCCTGCTCCCCGCGCACGCGGGGGTGATCCGCCACCGGCTTTGTGCGGAAGATTGGCATGCTGCTGCTCCCCGCGCACGCGGGGGTGATCCCGAATCGCGACCGTAGAAAACCACCTCGTCATCCTGCTCCCCGCGCACGCGGGGGTGATCCCTCGCCGTCTGCGTCGACCTTGAAGCCGTGATGCTGCTCCCCGCGCACGCGGGGGTGATCCTCAGGGCCATCGCCGTTGCAGCGGCGGTGGCCCCTGCTTCCCGCGCACGCGGGGGTGATCCCGTTGCCGTGGTGAACCGCGGAACCGGGCTGATCTGCTCCCCGCGCACACGAGGATGATCCCGCCGGCGTGACGATGTTGCACCACCACCAGGTCTACTCCCGGCGCATGCGGGGGCGATCCGCCGACCTGACGGAAAGGTGCAACCCATTGTTGTGCGCCGATCAGTGACGTAGCGTACTGATACCGATTCTTTTAGTCATGTCACTGACCGATTGAGCTCCACAGCCCGGGACGACCGGACCAGTGAGGTGGCCGCAGATGGACAACGGCACGCACAACTCCCGCTGTGAGACAGCCCAGAGGCATTTTTGCGTCTGCACCGGCTGCGGTGGTTCCCAGCACGGCGTACAGGGCTGGTTGGACCACGTTGGACGCGATCACACGGTACGCCAGCGGAAACGCGAGAACCTCCAGAGCAAGCTGGCCTGGACGGATGACCATCCGCGACGCCTGAAACTGGTCGGCCGCAATCAGGAAACGACTATCGACCTCGCCCGCGTAGACATCACCGACTGGCTCGCTGTCCGCCTGACACCCGTCGTTGCTGATTTCGGCGAGCCCTACCCGTCACCCGTCGACCAAGTGACAGCGTTCGCCGAAGAGATGGGCCGCGGGGCCTGGCAGGAGATCGCCGCAGGGCTTGACCGCATCACGTCCGACACTGACACCGTCAAGCGCGAGCTTACGAACCACGGCTGGTGCGATCTCTTCATCGGACTGGTTCAGGCCATCGAGGCGACCCGGTACACGTTCAACAGCATTTCCAGCAAGGTCACCGACATGATCCTGAACTCGACCTGGCAAGTCGACCGGCCACACGTCACCGAAGCCGTGATCAGCTTGATCGTCGACAAGGCATGGCACGGCTTTCAAACCGCAGCCTTCGGCGGCGTCCCGCTACTCGACATCGTCTCCAGTGACGAAGCCCTTCGCGCGCTACGAGTCCTCGCCGTCTTCATCTGCCCGGCACCAGCACGACACCCAGCGGTACGCCGACACGCCCTGAAACCACTCGGAGACGACACCACCAAGATCCTCAACGACCAAACGAAAACCAAGCTCGCCGAACTGTTCGCCGACTGGCGAGCCGACGGCAACGACGGCCAGTACATCGAGTAGGCCAGCACTCGCCGCCAGTTCCCCGGAACAGTTCCGGATCCTTCGTTTGCAAGAAGCAGCGGTAGCTCATAGATCAACAGATCGGATCCGACTACTGCACAGCGCACTCGATGGCGCCACCGACGGTGTTCGAACGCTGCGTCGACGTCGCACTTCCTCCACGTCGGCGGTACCGACTGGCGCATACCGCAGTGGCCCTAGCCCGTCGAGCTACCTGGACCAGGGCGCAGGCAAGGACTGAAGCCACGGAGCGCCTATACGGGGCAGGATCATCCCCGCGTACGCGGAGAGCAGGCGAGTCGCACCGCCCAGGCCGCAGGACAGCAGTTCCAATCCGCCGTTAAGACGGTCCGGCCAATCGAACTGCCGAAGCCACGGCGAGGAAACGGGCCTTCTATGCGACGGCACCCTCAGCCACGTCCTGATCGGACCCGATAGATTCGGGCGGACCGGCAACCAGGAACGGCGACCGAACCGTGATCGCCTTCAAGCGGTACGAGGCGTCACCCCTTCGCCCCCGCAATCGCCCGCTACGCTGCCCCCAGCCGCACGTCAACGGCCGCCCGCCGCCCTTGCAACGCCAGTACGGAAGGGCGATCTTGCAAACCAAAGCGAACAAAATCGAAGAAGTTGATCTTCAGCGCCGCAGGTCAGGAAGTCTGCTCCCCGCGCACGCGGGGGTGATCCTGCGGCGTGGCGCTCTCAGCCAACGCGGCAACCCTGCTCCCCGCGCACGCGGGGGTGATCCCGCGACGCCGACACCGTCTACGTGACCGGCACCCTGCTCCCCGCGCACGCGGGGGTGATCCCACCGAGGTAGCAGGCGCGATGTCGGGCGGCAGCTGCTCCCCGCGCACGCGGGGGTGATCCCAGGTAGCTCGACGCGGCCACGGTGCCCGTCGCCTGCTCCCCGCGCACGCGGGGGTGATCCCTTTGCGAGCTGCTCCCGCACGACCTTGGTGGCCTGCTCCCCGCGCACGCGGGGGTGATCCCTCCCTGGATGACCTTGTCCTTGGTCACCTTGTCTGCTCCCCGCGCACGCGGGGGTGATCCCTCCAGTGCACTGCCATCGTCGGCCGCAGCGATCTGCTCCCCGCGCACGCGGGGGTGATCCCGTCGACACCGGGGCGGTCGGAGGCGAGGTTCGCTGCTCCCCGCGCACGCGGGGGTGATCCCTGCGCCGCGAAGGCGTGTCGGCGTCGGAGATCCTGCTCCCCGCGCACGCGGGGGTGATCCCGACACCAGGCCGGCGGCGAAGGCCGACAGCGACTGCTCCCCGCGCACGCGGGGGTGATCCCGATCATGCCGCCCGGGTACGACGAGACACCCGCTGCTCCCCGCGCACGCGGGGGTGATCCCCTGCATAACTCTGGGTCAGTGAGTAGCGCGGACTGCTCCCCGCGCACGCGGGGGTGATCCGTGACATGACGACTGGAGTCAACGTACGCAACCCTGCTCCCCGCGCACGCGGGGGTGATCCCGTGAGCGACTACGTCCAGTACGGCGACGAGGGCTGCTCCCCGCGCACGCGGGGGTGATCCCGGCACCACGTGGACGCACACCGGCGGCACCGTCTGCTCCCCGCGCACGCGGGGGTGATCCCCGTGGATGGCCGCCGGGGTCATCAAAGATTGGCTGCTCCCCGCGCACGCGGGGGTGATCCCGGGGCCCCGGCGGTACGTTCCGCGTACCTTCTCTGCTCCCCGCGCACGCGGGGGTGATCCCGGGGCGTCTTCCTTGTACGCGGCGGGGGCGCCCTGCTCCCCGCGCACGCGGGGGTGATCCCCGGCGACGGTGCCGGCGTAGGAGGCGACGATGCTGCTCCCCGCGCACGCGGGGGTGATCCCGCAACGCACACCGCAAGTACGGGAAGGGGAAACCTGCTCCCCGCGCACGCGGGGGTGATCCCCGCTCCAACGCGTCAATCGCCCGCGCCGCCTGCTGCTCCCCGCGCACGCGGGGGTGATCCCTCCCGCTCGTCGCCGACCTTCCCGATCGCGGCCTGCTCCCCGCGCACGCGGGGGTGATCCCAATCGCTATCTCGTCGCGGTGATCGTCGGGTTCTGCTCCCCGCGCACGCGGGGGTGATCCGCGCGCCGCTGGCGAGCGCTAAACCCTGACGAGCTGCTCCCCGCGCACGCGGGGGTGATCCCTGAGTCGTGGTGATCGAGATGGGCCGAGCTTCCTGCTCCCCGCGCACGCGGGGGTGATCCCGCGTTGTCGTCCAGGTGGGCGTGCGGAATCGCCTGCTCCCCGCGCACGCGGGGATGATCCCCAGCCAGGCCCGTCGTTGCCCTGCATGGCCAGCTGCTCCCCGCGCACGCGGGGGTGATCCGCTGGAACGCGACCTTCTCTTTGTCGCCGTCGACTGCTCCCCGCGCACGCGGGCGTGATCCGTCGATCGTGCCCAGCTTGAACGTGCCGGTGGCTGCTCCCCGCGCACGCGGGGGTGATCCCTCCAGCTGCATAACGACGCGACCGGCATCAAGCTGCTCCCCGCGTACGCGGGGTGATCCCAGCGATCGCGCTGTTCAGAGCGATTTTCGGCGACTGCTCCGCGCACGCCCGCAAACGGAACACCGCAATGGGTGTCTGTTGTAGTCGCGCTCGGGATGATCCCGCAACGGAGTCGACGATCATGCCTATGAGCAGGATGAGAGCCTGCCGACGCTGCACCGGCGCGAGCGTCCCGGCGCCTGGGCCGTAGCGATGACCAGACTGCAGAGCATCTCAGCGCAATGGAGGGCGCAGCCTGCACAAACGACCGCGGCCTCACCGCCTCGATGCGCCGACCCACACAAACCCGCGCCTTCGCCGAACACGCCGAAGGTTCGCATCGACCAGACGCGTCGCGGCGGTTGGTCCGAACCGTACGTCCAGATCAACCGCCGTCCGTGTGATCCGTCAAGCGAGTGGATGTGGCTCGTTGGTCATTGCCGCCAATGCGCGTGCGACCTCCTGCAACGTGGCACGGACATACGTGGCGGTGGTGCCGGCGCTGCTGCCGCTGTCCGAATGCCCGGCGTACTCGCGGGCCACCGCGTAGCCGAAGTTCCGCTCCACCCACGTCAACGTGGTGTGCCGCAACCAGTGCGTACTGATCTGCTGCACACATACCCACGGCAGATGCTCACCGACACGCACCCACAGATGGTCATAGCGCCGTCGCGAGATCGGCCGCCCGTCCCGGTACCGCAGCAACTGCCCGGTCGCCGGAGCATGCCGGTCGCCGGCGTGCCGTTGCAGGTGCCGCATCAAAGTCGGTGACACCGGCTGCCACCGCGCCGTGTCACCCTTCTCCCGCAACAGGATCAGGCACTGTTCCGGATCCAGATCCACCGGCCGTAACGCCAACGCCCCACCCCGCCGGCACGCCGTCTCCGTGTGCAGGCGCAGCAGCAGACTGTCCAACACCGGATCATCCCCGGTGCTCGCCGCGATCTTGTTGATCTCCGCCAACCGGCTGTCCGCCACCGCCCGCCGGGTACTCGGCAACCTGCGGGGCTTGGCCACCTTCGCCGCCGGATCATCCGCCGCCGAAAGATACCCGTCAGCCACCGCCCGCTTGTACAGACACCGCAACGCCGCGACCAGATGCTCCACGGCACTACGCCCACCCCGCGCGTTACGCCGCGCCACCACGCGCGCCTTAACGTACTCGCCGAGCTGTTCGATCTCCGAGGGCGTCGGCTCGTCCAGCCGACGCTGCCCCCACTGCTCGATCACCCGCTTCCAGTACGAACCGTACGCCCGCCGCGTGCCGGCGCTGACCGCCGCCGACACCACCGGCACATACTCCGCAAACGTCGGCGCCAGCGGCCGACTCGTCGGTGCTTCGACAAGGTCCGCCGCCGAAATGCCCATCCGCGCCAACAACAACCGCGCCGCGTCCAACTCCTCTTGGCTCACACCACTCACGACACACCACCCGCCAGCACTGCGGCATGGGCTTGGACGACGACCTCGTCCAACACCGCCACCGGACACACCAGCAGCAGCCCCACCGCCGGATCCGCCACCAGCAGCAGACGATCACCCGCAGCGAGTCCGCACCAGTGCCGCACCACCGCGGGAAGTCGCACATGCCCCTGACCGGTCAGCCGGAGCATGGCCTGATCATCACGACGCACGACGATGACTCCGCCACTTCTCCGAATATCCAACCGGGTAGCCGGGCCCCACCCGAGAGCACAGACCACCGCCCGATCCCGCAGCCGACCACTACCCTCCAACACGGCCATCCCGTACACCCGGGTACACCGACGAGGCTCCGACAACGACGACAACGGCAACGGACCACGACGCAACCCGCCACCCGACGACCGCTCGACCCACCGGCCGGCGTCGGACAGCACCACCGGCGGAATCACCAGACCCGACGAGGCGTCAACCACGGCCACCACCACCCGGAACCACACGGGCTGGTGCCATCAACGAGAAGAGAATCGCGTGGTCAAGCATGCTTGACCACCAACACGTAAAGCTGGGCGCAAACGCCGCGTTTTTGTGTCCGAGGGGGGACTTGAACCCCCACGCTTCGGGCCGCTGACCTGCATCTATTCTATCGGGCCTGCTCAGGTCGTGTCCAGTCGTACTCCCTTGTGGCCGGTCGTGGCTCGTTGTGGCAGCGGGTGATCCCGCCGGGATCACCGTTGATCTTGCCCAAGCGGAAGGGGCCGGCCCAACGGACCGGCCCCCAGCTATACGGCTACAGTGCTACGAATCCGTGCACGGTGTCGGCGGCGTCGACCGGGACTTCCTCCCACGTCCAATTGCCGCCCATCACGACGTACATGCCGCGCTCGTCGGGCGCGATCCTCAGCTCCGGCTCGTCCTCACCGTACGGACGCCGGTCGACCACGATCACGTCGCCGTCCCACCGCATCTCGGAGACGCTGTCGTCGACCATCGTGCTCAGCTTCGGCTCCTCGACGCCCTGCGCCCGGAGGGTCCCGCGCAGGTGCCGGCGCTCCGCCTCCTGGTCGGTGACGATCGCCTCAGCGACCTCGCGGGTGCACTTCCACACCGCCCAGCCGTTCCAGCGACGGATCAGCGTGCCGGCATACGCCGACTCGAAGCGGCTGCCGCCGTCGGAGTCGTACTCCAGCCACTCGCCGGAAAAGTAACCGGACTCGCCAGGCTGCAACTCGGGGTCGAGGTCGAGGGGTGCGCCCGCGTCCGCGGGCGGCCGGTCGAGAGTCATTTCCACGTGAACTCCTTCGATCAGTCGAACAGGGTCGGGGCCGGCGGTTCGCGCCGCTCGGCCAGTTCGCGTACTCTGCGGCCCGTCTGCTCCTCCCACCAGGCGGCGAACATGCGCCGGTGGCACCAGTTGTCGGGCGGTGGCACAGACAGGTCGCAGAAGCAGAGCAGGACGAGCTGGTCGCTGCCGGCGTGGTCGGCGATCTCGGCAAGCTGCTCGGAGATAAGGCCGACACCGGCGGCTTCCAGCCGCTCCAGATAGATGTGCCGGTACGGGCCCTCGGCCATCTTGAGCATTCCGTAGGTCGGCGCGAGGAGCCGGGCGTACCCGGACAGGTCGTACGGCAACGGGAACCGGGGAGCGCCGACGGTCGTGCGGACCGGCGCCCCCTGTTCGGGGCGGAACCGCTGGTAGCGGTTCGTGAACAGCTGCAACTCATCCCCCATTGGGCTCTGCATGGTCGTCGTAGAACTTTCCGATCACCGGGATCAGCTCATCCAGGTGCGCGGCCAGGACAGCCAGCGCGGACGCCACCACCGACGAGGGCCCTGTATCGTCCGCAGCGAACGTCCGCGGTCCGAGCACTCGACGGACTCGTCGTCGGGGCTGGCCGGCACCTGGTCAGGCATCGGCTACCTCCTCCCTCGCAAGCCGGACGGCGACTGCCCGGCACCAGCTGCGGTCGACTTCGAACCGCTCGGTCACGTCCTCCGGCGTGTAGCCGTCGACGAGGTACCGGGTGGCCAGGGCCGCCACGCTGTCGGTGATCGGCTCGGCGGCCGTCGTCCGCAGTGCGGGCGGCCGGATCCACGCCGCCCGGATCCGGGCGACCTGCTCCGGGGCGAGCTGCGGCACGGCGACGACGGGCCCGGTCACGCCGCCGCCGTCGACTCGGCTCGGGCCTCGGCCGGAGGCATCGCCACAACTGCCGCCGACCGCCGCTCCGCCATCCACTCGCGGCCGGCCCTGGCCAACCGCTCGACCAGCTCGTTGCGGACCTTCTGCGCGCCCTCGGCGTACTGCTCCAGGTAGGGCAGCGCCTTACGGGCGTCGGGGTCGCTCTTGGCCTTCTCCCTCGCCGGCGTGAGCAGCCACCGGTCGTCGGCGGCCACCTCCATGTCGGCGACGGTGCAGGCGAACGCGATTCCTTGCAGCTCGGCCGGCTTGTGAATCGCGTCGACCACGGCGGTGGCCAGGTCGCGAACGTCCCGCTCGTCCAGGTCCATGCCGAGGCCATCCGCCATCCCGGTCAGCGCTGCGGCGGCCAGGTCGCGGATCGCGATGTAGCCAGGCAGGGCCGCCTTGACCTGGCGGGCCTCCTGCTCGATCTCGGCGAGCGGCTTCACGCGAGCCCTCCCCGCCCTGGTCGGCCGCCGCAGTTAGGCATTGCGGCCGCATATCTTTCGGACACTGTGTTCCCCTCTCTGTTCGGTTCCTCCGGCAGTCGAGCTGCCTTTACTTGCGCGACGAGCGCCGGGCCGACGTGGGTGTCGAACACCGCTCGGAGGGCGACCCGGTAGGTCGCCGGCCCGAGCGGGACCGCGTTCGGCATCCGCGCTTGCTGGTAAAGCTCGGTCCGTGCTTGCCGCATCGCCTGCTGGAGGTCGGCCGGCTCGTGTGGCAGGGGCCAGGCCCACAGGACCGTGACCAGACTGCACGCGCCGATCACCTCCGGCAACCAAGGGTTGTACATAAATATTGTATCCTAGTCGGACACTGCGGTCAAACTGCGGCCGTATAGCTAACTGCCACACCGGGCCTCCCCGACGGGAGCATACGCACTCGCCCGGCCCGGGACAGGGTTCGCTGGACGGCGCGAGCGCCCCGCGTACATCGCGCGGGGCGCCGCATCCTGCCTAGCTCAGTGCTGACACACCGAGCAGAACCCGGCCTCCTGCACCGCGTCGGCGTGGCCCTCCCACTCGCAGTTCGGGTCCACCTTGATCGGACCGGCCGACGTCACGTCGACGACCTCCGCCGGGACCACCGCGACGGCCTCCGGGTCCAGCTCGACGGTGACGGCGGCGGCAAGTGCCTGCGCCTTGCGCAACTTCGACGACACCTTGCTCGCCAACGTCCGAAGGTCGTCGACGCGCTGCCGGTGCCCGGCCACGCCACCCTCGGCCCCGGCGAGCAGTCGCGCCAGCTCCTCCGCATCCATCTGCGCCAGCTCGTGCAGGATCTTCCCGGCCGTCTCCAGCCCCTCGATCTTGCTGACGACCTTCTTCCGCTTGGCGACCACCTCGGCTTGCGCCTCCTCGCCGTGCTCTCCCTTGTCGACCTGGAAGAACTCCGTCTGCTCCTCGGCCGCCTTGCATGCCTTGGCGAATGCTTCGGCGTCCCGCGCAGACGAGAACTCGCCGCGCGCCCACTTCACCAGAAACCGCCGCTGCTGGTCAGGCGACAGGCGGCACACGTACCAGGCGACACCCACCTGCAGCTGCCCCTTGGCGACGAGCTCCTTCGCGTCGTCGATTAGGCCGAGCAGGTCGATCCGCCATCCGATGTACGGCTCGCTCTTGCCGAACAGTTCGGCGATCGCCCGCGTCTCCCAGCCGGCCCCGGCGAGGCGCGCGTAGGCGGCGGCTTCCTCCATGGGCGTCATGTCCTGCCGGTTGACGTTCTCGGCGACCTGCGCAATGAACGCCGCCTCGTCGTCCATCTCCCAGACCATCGCGGCCAGGTTCTCGATGCCGCCCTGCTGGGCTGCCCGCCAGCGCCGCTCGCCAACGACCAGGCGATAGTGGCCCTGCCTGCCAGTCTTGCGGACGGCGATCGGCTGAAGCTGACCGAGCTTGGTCATCGACGCAGCCAGTTCGGTCAGCTCCTCCTCGGTGAACAGCTTCCGGGGCTGACTGGGATCCGGCTCAATCTTGGCGACCTGGATGCTTCGCAGGGACGGCTTCTTGGCAACCATCGTCTTCCTCCACGTGAGTTGTACTTTTTTCGTACAACTTCATTGTATGAAAGATCGATCTTGCCGTCAATATTTTATGTACGCGCGTTGCGCATGACTCAGAGGGGCGGCGGGGTTCCGGCAGCAAGCGTGATCAGGGCCGAAAAGTGGAACATGGCCGCCGTGCCCCGCGACGCCCATCGGTGGATCCGCCCGGCGACGGCCGGGTCAGCAGTGGCCGGCTCGGCCGATGGCGTCGGGACCGGCGGCCTCAGTAGACCCGCGACTCGCCGCATCTGCTCATCGTTCAGTTCCACGTCGTCCACCCGTCCGGACGCCAACTCCGCCTCGATCCGCTGAGCCAGCTTCAACACCTCGATCTTGCGCCTGCGCGGCAAAACCATGCCCCCGTCTCTTGCCTCGATACCCCCGCAGTGGCACTGCGACCCGACAGCAGGGGCGTAGCAAAACGCTTCTGAAAGACAGCGTTGAAGATCGTAAACCCACGACCACCGTCAGCGACAGACCATATGGAAAGCACAAAGCGATCAGCCAGCAGTGCGGGCAAACGCTTGCCGTGGACGGCTTACGGGAGACACCCAGCCGCCTGTCAGCTCACTTCCAGACGAACTCCAGCCGGTCCGCGTCGAGGTGCGTCCTTCCCGGCTGCGTCGCCGGCAGCACGATGATGCGGTCCAGCACCAACGCAAGCAACTCCCGCCGCCGCTCCAGCGGCGCGTCCACCCACCACGCCGCCAGCCCCTCAGGGGTTGTCGCAGGCAGCGACTGCAACCGCGTGGACTGGGCCAAGGTCTCCTTGAGACTCCGCCGTTCCTTCCGGGCCTCTTCCTCGATCGCCTTAAGCGTCACCAGACTGATCTCACGCTTCGCGTACGCCTGGCCGGCTTCCGCCAGACGCTCGTCGATCGCCGCCACCGCACGGTCGATGTGCTCCTCCGTCGGGGTCACAGAGCCCACCGCAGCCTCCAACCGGGCACGCACCTTCGGCGATCCCAGCCGCGCGAGGGCCCGGGTCGCGACTTCCTCCTCCAGGGCTGCCGCAGCGATCCGGATGCGACCGCAGCCGTAGCTCGGGCTGCCGGAGCGGCACACGTACCCGCGCTTGCCGGAGTTGCTCGGCTGCGTGTACAGCGACTTCCCGCAGCGGTGCACCTCCTCCCCCTCGCCTTCCAGCGGATAGCCACACTGGAGGAACCCACCGGAGAGCAGGTACTTGCGTACGTTCGTCGCGGCCGGCTGCTTACGCGACGGGTCCTCGAGCACAGTCAGCAGCTTGCGGTGCGTGCTCTGGTCGAGGATCGGCTTCCACTCGCCCTTGCCGATCACCTCACCGCGGTACGTCTTGAGGCCGGCCAGGCGCGGGTTGCGCAGCAGACGCGACAGCGACTGCTGCGTCCACGGGCGTCCGGCCGACGTCATGATCTCGCGCTTGCGCAGATCGGCGACGGCGGAGCGCATGCTCTCCCCGTCCAGAACCCGCTGCACGACCTCGCGGATCACGACAGCCTCAGCCGGGATGATCTCGCGTCCTGTCTCGTCGTACCCATAACAGCGCACTCGTGACTCCCCGCTGTCCTACTCTCTGTTAACTTCTCCAGCCGGCGTCCGCTTGTGGCTAAGACCTCCACTTCGATCGGCGGCGGCAATGATCGCGCGTCGACCGATCGACACAGGGCCGACCTGTAAGTTAGCAGTGCGTCACCGAACTGTGCCACCCACAGGTGGGTGTGAGTTCGTGACACTTTATCGACACTGCCACACTCCGCTGACTCACACCTTCCGACCCTCCCGTCGACACAGGGAGCCACGACGTGTATTCGCAGCGCAAAGAGCCCGGAGTGCCGCGTGAAGCGGACTCCGGGCTCTTTGAGCCCCCTGGCGATGGCCTAGGTTCGGCCAGCCATGCGTCCCCCGACAGGTGCACTGGCCGACCCCTTGCCCATCTTCGCAAGGTGCGGTCACATTCAACCATTGCGACCGCACTTATTGCCACTACAACAAGACGCCGTTGTCGCTCAGGGCCGAGCGCCGGCACCGTCCGGGGTAAGCGGCCAGCCATACGGAGAGTCGAGAATGCGCCGCCGGCCCCATAAGCCGACCCGACGGCTACCGGCCACTGCGCCTGCCCGGAGCCGACCCGACGACGCGCGGGAGACCGGGTGATCGATCGGTGCCTTAGAGTCACCTACATGAGCGATGTGGATGACGAGCTTGACCACCAGGGCATGGCCATCGAGTTGATCGACGCCTTCATCGAGCACGACCCGGCGGGCGTCGCTGGCCTGGACGCGGCCAGGCCAGCAGCACAGCTGCGAGCAAGGCGGGCGGTGTACAACAGGGCCAGAGTCTCGACAGGGTCGACGCGAAGGTTGACCACCTCGCCACCAGCGCACCAGGAGTTCATGCGGGTCCTCAACACCCGCCGCGCCACCAACGGCGCCGTCCCCGCCGGCGCCTGCTCCCGCCGGGACGGTGACCGATGACCACCTACGGCGAATACCGGAACCAGAATCGGCTGATCGCCCGATACCGACGAGAGATCCGCAGCTACGGCACCCACGGCGACCTGAAGGAAGCCATGATCGAAGCCAGCCTGACCGCCTTCGGCTACTTCGGCAACCCTGGCCTGCCGCACCACTACGCCGGCGTGTACTTCATCGCCAGCGGCCCCTCCATCAAAATCGGTGAGGCCATCGACCCGTACGAGCGGATGCGCGACTTCAACGGCCACAACCCCCACGGCCTGGAGTTGCTACACGTCATCGCCAGAGACAGCAAGGACGCCCGCCGGCGACTGGAGAAACAGCTCCACCTGCGCTTCGAGCACCTGCGCCTGCCCGACCATCGCGAATGGTTCCAGAACCACCCCGAGCTGACGGGGTTCATCGGCTCCATCTGCTCGGAGGAGTGCTACCCGTGACTGGTGCCCCGGAAGCCCAGCTTGAGGACGGGACCCCAGGTGAGGGCCTGGATCAACTGCTTGCCGTTGTATTTGGTCTGGAAACTACGGGTGGGCCCGTAGCAGACGCCGCTCGTCGGGTAAGTGGGAGTGAGGAGCTGGCCGACGGGCGCTGAGACGAGCTGTGAACGGGCGGAGCCCGCTATTCCTGCGCGGGCTGTTCGCCCAGCCGCCGCGCCTCCAGCTCGGCCGCCGCCTCCACCACCCACGCACGCGGCGCCGGCCGCCAACCCGCCGGCCGGGGCCGGCACCGGCCACCCGGCGACGTCCGCTCCGCCCCGCACACCCGGCATCTGATCGTTAGCCACACCAGCCCGCCGCCGTCCTGCGCCGAGCCGTCGAGCGGCCCGCCGCAGCCGTCGCACTCCCCCACCGGTCCGCTCTCGGCGGCCGCGGTGAACGCGTCGACGTCGACCAGGCCGTCACGCACCAGCTGGGCATCGATCGTCACCGCTCACCTCCCTCGGGTGTGGAGCGGGGCCGGGTGTTGGTCGCCCACCGCCCGGCCCCGCACCGCTCACTCCTGCGGTGCCGCCGGCAGCGCCAGCAGCTCGGGCAGCGCCAGCCGACCGTCCCGGTAGGCCGCCGCCACCTCCTCACGGCCGCCCTTCTTGAAGGTCAGCGTCGTTGACGGCCGGCCCGGCTGTGCGACCTCCACGAAGTCGAGGATTCGGCCCGTCGCGCCGTCGACGACTGTGCCGTCCTCTTCGATCCGCAACCGGCCGAGCAGGGCCTTGCGGAACGCCGGCCGCACCGACTCCACCGGTTCTGGGACGGTCGCCTGCACCTCGGTGGGGTGCTCCGCCTTGCAGTAGGCCAGGAACCCGGATTCCTCGACGACGAAGCCCGCCTTCGGCTCGGAGAGCGTCACCTGCGCCACCGGACCGTCGTAGCCGGGCAACCGAACCTCGATCGTCTTGACGCCCAGCGCGGCGTTCAGCTCGACCAGCCGCCCGTCGGCTTCGGCGCGAGCCACGTCGTAGACCTTTTTCACCTCGTCCATGAGTGCCTTGAGCACCGCCGCCCTCATGGACGCCTGCTGCACGGTCATCGGCCTGCGCCCGCCGTCTCAGGCTGCCGGCGGGCGGCTTTTCGCCCCGCGTCGTGGGCCGGCCGCGCGGCGGTCTCCTCGGCGGCGTCCGGAGTGGGCGCTCCGGCCGCGTCGGTCACCGCGCTGGCGAGCTGCGTTCCCGGAGCCTCGGCGGCACGCCGCGCGGCGGCGATCTCCGCGCCCCGCGCGTTGAAGGCGTCCCGCAGCTTCTGCGTCTTTCCGAGCCGCTGCGCCCGCTGCCACAACACCGCCAGGTCCTCCCGCGAGGCGCATGCGGCGAGGGCCTTGGGCCAGTCGGGGTCCCTCGGCGGCTCGCCGTTGTCGAGCCAGTCGAGCAACTGGTGGCCCAGTTCCTCACCCGGCTTGTGGATAACCTGGTCGGCCAGAGCATCGCAGCGGCTTTTCGTCACCCGCAGGTAGTGCGCCTGGTCGATGTCGCCCACGAGGTCGAATTCGTACTCCAGGCCGTCGCGTTGGTCGGGTTGCATGCCCAGCTTGGACACCTGCTTCCGACCGTCGGCGCCCTCGGTGATCTCGTAGCGCTGCTTTGACCGCAGGCACACCATGACGTGTCCGGGGAAGCTCATCAGCGCCTCGACGTACGTCCGCTCGATCGGGCGTACGTCTTTCCACCCGTCCATCGACCGGCCGCCGTGGTTGCGGGCGAACAGGTCGACCAGTTCCAGGATGCCGCCGGGTCCGAACCAGTAGTGCGACGCCGAGTCGAGCATGAAGCCGGTGAACCCCGCCAGGGCTGCCTCGTCGATCAGCTCGACGAGTTGCCGTGGGTCGTACCGCACCGGGGAGAACTTCTGGAAGCCGTACCCGCCGGCTTCCTCGGGCGTCATGTCGCCGACGCCGGGCAGCTGCGAGTTGACCGCGTACTTGTCGGCCGAGTCTCGCTCGGTGTCGACGAACGCGATCCGCTCCAGACCGTCCGCGATCGTCACCGAGCCGGTCAGCGTGTACAGCAGCTTGAGGCCGGTCAGGGTCTTGCCCGCCCCGCTCGGCCCGGCGAGCGCGATCCGCGCTTTCGCCTTCTTCCTGGTCGCCGGCATGAACCGTGAACTCATCTCGTCCCTTTCCACGTGAACGAACCTACATAAACTCTATACGGCCGCATTGTTGGACCGTAGCCGTACACCATCGGGCCACGAAAATGCGCCTGAGCAGCTGAGGCAGACCTCGCTGCCCACGGCGGCCGGCAGGCCGCAGTCGCCGTTCCGGCAGATCACCGGGGTGCCCAGCTCGGTACAGCCGCCCTGCACCGGGTGGCGCCAGTCGTCCCCGGCGGGGACCATCTCGCCGCTGCACGTCGCGCACTGCGCGACGTCGACCGACACGAGGTGCACCTTCACTCCCCCATCACTCTCCTGTCCTGTTCGGACACAGCCCGCAGGTTCGGGCCGTGCAGCGGGGCCGAGCGGTTGCACCCGGGGTGGGCGCATCTGCCGTTGGGTCCCTCGACGTACCGGTGGTCACCGTTCGCGCCGCGACCAACCGTTTCTTGTTCCCTGTATGTCTTGCGTCCGCGTGGCGGACCAACTCGGTCCGACTGGCGGACTAGCTCTAGTCCGCGTGCCGAACCAACCTGACCTCTCACTGGTCCGCCCACCGGACTACCTAACCCGGACGATCCGGACGCGGCTGGTCCGGCACGCGGACCAACTATCCCCAGCTCGGTCAGCCGCCGCATTAGGTCGGGCGGCACTCCCATTCGGTAGACCGTCCGGGCCTTCTTGCGCCGGGCGTCCGCGACCGTCGGCCGCTCGCGCCACACCCACTTGCTCTCCGGGCGCTCCTCCCCGCCCTCGCCGTCCTTGCCTTCCAGCAGGTTGAGCCACTTCGCGACCGACGACCGGGCGAGCCCGGTCGCCTTCTGCAAATCGGTCAGGCTCGGCGTGAACTGCTCGGGGATCACCGCCGTGGCCGCGTCGGACCACGTGAGCAGCGTCAGGACGAGCTGCCGGCCGGGAGGGTCGAGCGTGCATAACTCGTGCCTCACCGCTCGCTCGACCGTCCACCGGTCCACCATGCAGGCGGCCTCTCTGTGCAGCGCCGCCAGCGCACCGCCGCCCGAACTGGCGTACGATGCGCGTGCGACCCGTTCTCTGTTCCGGGTTTCTCCTCGACCCCGCCGGATGACCGCCTGGCGGGGTCGATGCGTTTCCGGCACCCTACACCCGGCCTGTACGGCCGCAATTCCTCCGGATGTGCTCATTACTGTGTGGCCTCGTCCTCGACCAGCACGTCCCACGGGTCCCACACGATCGTCCGCTTCGTGTCCTCGGCGAACTGGTAGATCGTGGTCACCTTCCACACCGGGTTGTTGCTGACCTCGCCGTCCTCCTTCGGCAGGACACCCTTGGACCGCCACTGGTACGGCGTGTTGTCCTTCACGTCGAACATCCGGACGATCTCCTTGAGTCCCACCACCGGCGGCAGGTCCAGCGGTCCCGGCTTCGTAAGGTTGTCGGACACCTTGCGCGCCGCTGCCTTGAGCCTGGCCTGGCTCACCTTCATCGTTCCTCTCCTCCCACAGCCGAATGCCATACAGGGTCAATGTACGGCACTGGCCGGGGACGGTCAGGCTGCCATCCGGGCGGCGACGGACGGCGCGTGGTGCACCAACTCCCGCGCCAAGGCCAGCAGGTCACAGTGTCCGACCAGGTACACCCGGCCGTCGGAGAACACCGACGGCGGATCCAGCGGCACCTCGCGCAGGAGCCGCACCGCACACTCCTCGGCCAGCGCCTGCGCCACCCTGTCGTTCGTCCACGTTGGCACCATCGCGAACGGGACCCCGGCACCGGCCAGCCGCTGCGCGACCCGACGGCTGGCCATCGCGTTGCGCTGCACGTTCGCGACGAGCAGCACGACATCGCACAGCCGGGCCGCGTCGACCTGACTGCCGTCCAGCGCGCGGTCCAGGTCGACCACCTTCACCTCGGCCGAGGTTCGCTCGATCGCCTCCGCCGGCAGGTCCGGCGCGTCGACCACGCGCAGCGATGTCGACGCAGTGCCGAGCCGGTCGTTGACGCCGCCGCGACCGACCGCGTCGACGAGCAGGGCGCGCCGCCCCTCGTCGGCGGCCGCCAGCGCGATCGCCACCGCGAGGGTCGTCGCTCCGGCACCGCCGTGCCCGCCGACCACACCGACGCGCACCTCGACTGCCTGCCTGCTGACGGCGGCAGTAGCGACGCTCTCGCGCAGGCCCTGCGCCGCGCGCGGCAGCGCGTACGCAGCTGCGTCCGGGTAGTCGGCCCGCCAGGCGCGGATCACCTCGGCCAGCCGTTCGCCGTACAGCGCGACCGGCGCGACGACCTCCATGCGCGGGTGCGCCGGCAACCCGTTCGCCAGCGTCCGGCAACGCGCGTCGATCACGACCAGCGGCGCGGTGCGCCACTGGTCAACGGTCGGCTTACCGACCACAACCTCCATCTCCAGATCCGGGCCGAGGGCGTCCAGCACCTCGTCCACGAACTCGTGACCCCAGGCCACGAGCAGCGGCTTACTCATCCGTACCTCCTCCACAAGCAGGGCGATGCGTACAGAAACATTGTATAACAAGAGAGGGGTTACCGTCAATAATGTATGTACGGTCAGCGGGTGACTTTGCCCGATCTGCGGGCGGCCCGTTATGCTGGTCTCTCCACGTGAACGCAGCGCAGCCCCGGATTTCGCGATCCGGGGCTGCGCTGTTTCTGGCGACCGTCAGACCAGCGGCAACGGGTAGTCGATGGACACCCGCACGACGTCGTTCGTCGCGATCACCGACGTCGAGTGCATGTCCAGCAGCGTCAGCTGACCGTTCGTCTCCAGCACCGCCGACCCCGACGTCACCGACGACCGAAACAGGTGGTGCTTCGGCATCGTCGGCCGAAACATCGGATCGGTCAGCGTCGCCATCAGTGTGTCGCCGATGTTGCCCAGGGCGCTCGCCGTGATCGGTCCACCGGTGCGCCGCACGTTCACATTCAGCTCGATGCGCGATCCGACGATCCGGTACGCGTTGTCCTGCTGAGCCCAGCCCGCCGCGTACGCCACCGCCAGCTCGTTGGTCACTACCCCCGTGTCAGCCAGGTACGCCCCCTGGGGCGGCACCCCCAGGTAGCCGACCACATGGTGGCCGGCTGGCGGCGTCATCAGCACCATCACCCGCGCGTCCTTCGGCAGCACGCCCACCAGCGACACGACCCGCATCACCGCGGTGTCACCGTCCATCACCACCAGGAACCCGCCGCCGGGTGCCGGGCCCGCCACCGTCGCCGGCCGCAGCCGGCCCGTGATCCCCAACGCCAACACCCGGTCGAGGACCGCCTCGGCAATCGCCCGCACCGGGACCTGCACCATCCGCTGGTCGATCACAGTTCATCCCCGCCCGTGTCCGGGTACGCGCGACGCAACGTGTGCCGCATCTCCCCACCAGCGGCCAACTGCATCGTCCACCCCGTCTCCAACCACAGCAGCCCGTCCCACCGCACCACGTCGTACCCGTCGTGCCGCGGGTCCGGCGGCGTCGACAGCTCCACCGTCTCGTACGCCGTCTGCTGAATGCCCAGCGTCCGCGCGTACGCGTCGACCGCCACCTGCGACGGCAGCTGCGCCTCCACCACCCTCGGCAGCACGAACCCCCGCTGCGCGATCGAGTGCGGCGCCGACGACGGCACGTCGTACACACCCACGATCGGGGCGACGTCCGTCCCCGGATCGTTGCTGACCACGACGAACCGATTCGGGGCGGTCAGCAACTCCGAACCGCGTGCCACCGACCCGCGGATCACCCGCTGCGAGGCGTCCAGGTCGATCGTCGGCCGCCGGCTCGCCGGCTCGAACGCCCGCATCAGCCGCAGCCGGCCACCGTGGTTGAACCACGGCAGGAAGAAGCCGCCCTGCCTGGCCAGGTCCCGCAGCGCCATCCCTCGCGTGTTGCCCGGCGACCACGACGACACCGACGTCAGGTCCGTCCAGTCCACCTGCACTTCGCCGATCAGCAGCCCGGCCAGCAGCCTCAGCACCGCCTGGTCGACGCGCTGCCCGCTGCCCTCGAATCCTGTCTCCAGCTCCTGGTCGACGACGAACATCTCGTCGAACAGGACCAGCGGTGCCGTCGAGCCCGCCGAGGTCTGCAACTGGATGGCGTCGCCGATCATGTACCGGCCCAACGGGTACTCGCGCCCGCCGACGACCATGGAGATCGCCACCCGGTCGGTCAACGGCCGCAGCCGCCTCGCGTCGGCCACGTCCAGCGTCAGCGACTCCACCCGCCGCACGATGATGCCGGTCACGTCGTGGACCAGGCTCGGTGTGGTGTCCCGCAACGGCGTCACCGGCCCGCGCCGCACCCCGGTCCGCCCGTCCACCAGCTCGAACCGGTACGACGCCGACCGCTGCCCGACACCGGGCGGCAAGTCCAGCGGGTCACGCACCACAGATCCCGACACCGCCCACCTCCCACGTCGCGCCGGCCGCGTCAACGAACACCTTCGTCCCCTTCGGCTGCTCCTCGAAGTCCGGGACGACGATCAGCGGCCCGTCGACGCCGTTGCGCACTTCCGCCCGTGACACCGTGACGTCTCCGCGAACGCTGACCTCGAAGAACCCCGCGTCCAGGTCCAGCGGCTCCGGGAAGCCCTCCACGGCGAACCCCGACCCCCACGTCACCCCGTCCAGCGACGTGTAGAACGTCGCCCGCCCCTGGCCACCGCCGGCGTCCTGCTCGTACACCGCCCGCAGCCACCGCCGCTGGTTACGTACCACCCCCAGCTGCTCCGCCGGCACACACTCGTAGAAGACGTCGTAGTCGAACACCTCCACACAGGCTTCTACGTCCGACCACCGCACGTTCCAACCGGACCCGAGGAACTCCGGGTTCGTGTCGGCGAAGTGCTCGACTCGCACCTCCCACCGGTCGCCGGTCGGGCGAATCTCCACCCGCATGTCGATGTCGGGCATCGGCTCCCGCACCTGGAAGCTGTCGACCTCCACCCGCCCGTCGATGTTGCCGTTGCCCGGCGACAGCCCCGCCCCGACGCCGGCCAGGCCCGCCGCCGGCAGCGTCCCGTCGATCTCCTGCACCGTCCAGCCCGGCCAGTAGCTGCCGGGCTCGTCTTTCCACACCGCCGCCCGCACCACCTGGCCCCGGACCTGCATCCGGAACCAGTACCAGTCGCCGACGACAACCGGCACCTCCTCCCCCTGCCAGTCGCGTGCCGTCTCCAGCTCCGCCAGGACGAGCGGCTCGCCGTCGTGCAGCACCTCCAGGCCGACGCCGACCGTGCCGTTCGGAGCGAACGCCAGCCGAGCCGTGTACCCGTTCTGCTCGTCGACGTGCCGGCCGTGCAGGTACGCGTTGATCGGCTCCCCGCCCGGCGGGCGGGTGATCCGCATCCGCGCCAACACCTCGACGTCCCGCACGGCCGGGCCGGTCACGACCTTCCTATCCACCTGCTCCGGCGTAATCCCCGCCTCGTCGATGAACAGGCGATGCGACGGCGAAGCGTCGCCCGGCATATACACGTCCCCGGCCACCTGCGCCGTGTCCTCAGGGGCCGTCCAGGAGAACGACAGCTGTACCCACGTGTTCGCCGGCACGGTCACCGGGTCGCTCTCGTCCAGATCCAGCAGGTCGCCCTCGTCGTCGAACCAGTAGAGCGACAGCACCACGTCGCGGGACACGTCGCAGCGCACCCACGCCGCGAACCGCCACCTCGTCCCCGGCACCGTCTCGGGGCCCGGCTCGCACTCGACGAACACGAAGCCGTCGTCGCCGCTGGGCGTCAACAGACCTGACGCGACACCCTCATGCGCGTGCTCGGTCGACCGGACGAACGTGCCGCCGGTCGGTTCCCAACCGGCCACGTCCGTCTCGAAGTACGGATTCGCGTTCAGCGGCTCGGCCAGCTGGATCACCCCAAGGCCGCCAGTCACCGACAGGTCTTCCGGCGGCCCGGACACCACCACCCACGGGTCACCAGGCATGTCGGTCGACCCGAACCCGCCGGCCGGCACCTCCCGATCGAACTGGTCATCCGCGACCAACGGGCTCCAGCCGACGTCAACCGGAGTGTCCGCCCACGCGTACACCTGTGTGGTGTGGCCCTCCGGGCGTAGTCCCTCACACGGCGGCAGCCCGCCGTCGACCGGCGCCGGCGTGTCCGCCACCTCAACGACCGCCACCTGCGCCAGCTGCATCTGCCCGCGCTGCCGCTTGCGCCGCACCGACCCGGAAGGCACCAGCAGCGTCGCCAGCCACCGGTTGTCCAGCTCGTCCCGCACACACACGTACGGCACCTGGTCCCACGCCAGATCCCGCAGGCTGCGGAACCCCCGGTCCAGGGTCTGCGCCGGCACCGCGACCGCGTTGACCAGCACGGTTCGGGTGAACTCCACACCGCCGCGTTCCAGCGGCCGGAACGCCGCCCGGTAGTCGCGGCCGTACATCGCCCGCAGCTCAACCTCTCGGGCCTCCGGGAACGTAAAGTCCTCACCCGCACTGCGGTCCTGGTTCGTGACGTACGCCAGGTTGCCGGCCGGGTTGTGGTTGCTCGTCAGGATCAGCGCACCGACATCCACGCGGGTGCCGGTCACCCCCGGCACGGGGATCGTCGCCGCGACCGGCGCCGACCAGGGCCCGGGAACCCCGATGCGGTGCACCATCCGAACCCGGTACCGCGACTCGACACCGACCCGCGCCTCGTAGTCGTCGACGGCGGTGACGTTCGACGCGGCGACCAGCGCGATCGTCTCCCACGTCTCGTCGTCCATCGTGTCGTCCTGACGCTGCACCTCGTAAGCGCCCCACCCGGCCACAACCTCGCTGTTGACGGCATCCCACGCCAGCCGGTGGTAGCGGATTCCGGTCGGGATTCCGCCCGACGGGCGGTCGCACTGGTCGTCGACGACCGTCAGTGGCTGCACAGCCGGCTGCACGACCAGGCCGGTCACCTCGTCCATCTCCCGGACCAGCATCAGCGTGAGGTCCGCCGACCGGTCGTCGGCGTCGTCGATGGTGGCGAACGCCTCCGCCCCGCCGTACGTCGCGTCGCTGATCGTGCTCGGCCCCCCGCTGCCCGGCTCGGCGTCCGCGCCGAGGACCTGCCACGGCGCTTCATCCTCGGCGGAGCTGGCGAACGCCCACCACAGCACCCCACCGCCGCCGGCCGTCTCCAGCGGCGGATCCAACCGCAGGGTGACCTCCCGCCACCCGTCGGCGACCTCCGGCAACGTCTCGAACTCGTCGACGCTGATCGTCGCCCTGGGGCCGAGGCTCATCCACGGGTCCGCCGGGTCGGCCTGGTACAGGTTCAGCGGCTCCCGCGTGCCGGGCAGGTGCCGCGCGTAGAACCGCACCCACACGTACGTGCCGGCCTTGTCGTCAACGATCCGCTGCATCAGGTCGCCACCGAAGAACCGCTCGGACACCGTGCCGATGGCCTGCGCCAGGTAGACGTGAGAACGGCTGTCGGCGGCGCCGGGCGGCGACGACCCCTCGTACAAGACGATCGCCGGCAGGTCGTTGACCGTCTCCACGCTCGGCACAGCGCCCTCGCGGATCGTCTTGCGCAGCTGCACCCCGCGCAGGCTGGGCAACGCGTCAATCGTGCCCAACCGGTCGACCGGAACCGGCACCGTCGACGCCACGGACATCTGCCCAGAGTGAGCCCGACCAACGGTCACCGCGTACCGCTCGCCCGACCACATGGACACCGGAAACCCGTAGTTGTACATCCCGAACAGCGGGATCTCGTAGTACGCCCCGCCCTGCTGGCCGGCACCGTCGGAGATGTCAAGCCCGCCGCCGCCGAGCCGGTTCTCCTCCCCGTACGTCACCTCCAACGCGAGGTAATGCACGTGGAACACCGCGTCCTCGAGTGCCGACCCGGCGACCTGGAGGCGCACGTTGATGTTCGTGCCGCCAGATGCCGCCCACGCCGTCAGCCCCGACGTCGGCGACGTCTGACCCGCCCAGTTGTACGGCATCCGCCACTTCGTGGTCAGCGGCGTCGCCGCGGTGCTCCACCAGGGGTTGAGCTCGCCGAGCCGCGACCGCCGCACCTCCGTCGCCGCCTCGTGCAGCGCCGGCCCCGTCAGCGTCTCGTCCATCGGCCACACCACACCGGCCGACGGCCGTTCCAAGCCGAGAGTCACCGGCTCAGCCAAGTCGGCGAACGGGCCCGACATCACGTACAGCACCGACACGTCCAGGATCCGGCGCCGGAACAGGGCGGCCTGCGCAGCCGCGCCGGTCGTCGCGAACCAGAACCGGGCGGCGGCACCCGGACCCGTCAGGGCGATGCGCCGAGGGTCGGACGGGTTCGCCACCGCGTTCTCCACGGACGTGGCGGAGCCGGCCAGGGTCGCGCCAGCCAGCAGCGCCCCCGACGCACAGGGAATCACCAGCTTCCGCACCGGTCCGGTGCCGGCGATCACGTCCGCCTGGTACAGGTTCACCAGCAGCTCGGTGCGAGTCGGTCGGCCCGGCGGCGTCGACGTCGACCGCAGCCACACCCGATCCACCTGCTCGGTGGCGGCCCTGAACGTGTACCCGACCTCGCTGGCGGTGTCCAACACGAGCGGAGCCTTCACCATCGGCGCCCACTGCATGCCCAGCACGTACGGCCGGTCCGGGTTGTACTCGCCCATCAGATCGTCCTCACCGTCGTGGCCACGGACCGCCGGGCCAACGTCTCCAACACGCCGTCGCCGACAGCCCGACCGGTGTCCAGGGCTTCCTGCCGGGTCGGCACGACACCCTCGAACACGACAGAGATCGCGCCCCTGTCGAACGTGATCGGCGTACCGCCTCCACCCATCTCTCCGGCGAGCAGAGACAGCAGCCCGGACTCCTCGGCGAGCTGCCGGGCCCGCCGGGGTCGGGTCAGCGGGATGACCACTTCGTCGCCGGCCTCACCGCCGACGAACAGCGTCGGTCGGCGCAGGATCGCCCCGTTCGCCAGCATCGGGATTCGCGGCAGCGAGCCGGGGAGCACGGCGTCGACCCGTGCGATGCCCGAGTTGATCGCCCCGATGATCTTGTTCAGTTGATGCCTGATCGTGTCCGCGATCGCCGACGCGATGCTGCCCAGCGACGGCACCTTCCGTAGCCCGTCGACGAGCTTCCGCACCAGCCCCGACCCGGCGGACAGGAACCGGCTGGCGTAGCCGGAGATCCGGCCCGGGGTGCCGGCGATGAACGTCACGATCGAGTTGAAGCCGTTCACCGCTGCGGTGCGGCCGGCCGAGACCGCGCTGCTGAACGTCGACTGGAGCCGCGTCCCCAGGCTCGACAACGCCGACAGCACCCGACCGGGCAGCGCCATCGCGTACGACACCAGCGAGTCCACACCCCTCAGGAACGCCGCCGCCGCCAGAATCGCCGTCTGCTGGATCAGGTCACGCAGCCGGCCCGGCAGCGACGACAGGAAGCCGATGATCTGCCCCGGCAGCACCGTCACCGCGTACAGGATCAGCCCGATTCCGATGCCCAGGGCCTCCAGCGCCCGCCCGGCCGCGTCCGTGAACAGATCCCACAGGATCTCCGGCAGCCTCGACAGGAACGAGCCGATCTTGCCGGGCAGCTCCGCGAACCACGTGCCGATCGACTCGAAGAAACCCTTCACGGCCTGCCACGCCGAGGAGAACGCGCCGCCGATCGCTGACCCGACACCCGCCCAATCGATCGCGCTCAACCATGCGGCCACCTTGCCCAGCCACTCGGCTACCCCGGACAGCGGGGACAGCAGCCACACCAGCGCCGACGCGAGCGCCGACACCAGCGGCGCGACGGCCTTCGCCGCGAGGAACCCCACCAGCACCGCCGCGACCCGGATCAGCGGGGCGACCAGGGCGACCGCGACGACCGCGAGCTGCGCCACCAGCTCGATCAGCGGCGTGATCGCCACCAGGATGTCGACCAGCGGCGGCAGCAGCCCCACGATCGTCGGGATCAGCGGCATCAGCGCCGACACCAGCTGCACGATCAGCGGACCCAGCGCGGTCAAGATCGGCGCGAGGGCGGACCCGAGGGCGGCGACCACCTTGCCGAGCGGCGGACCCAGCTGCGTGAACAGGTCGGCCAGCAGCCCGGCGACCGGCGCGAGGACCGCCGTGAGGGTCTGCCCGATCTGGAGAAGCACCGGAGCGAGCGCGCTGACGAGCGGGGCGAGCATCGGCCCGAGCGCGTTGAGGGCCGTCGCCAGCGGCCCGACCAGCATCGTGATCAGCTCGCCGATGACTGGCAGCAGCGGTGCCAGCGCGACAGCGATCGACGCGATGACCTCGCCGACCGGGCCGAGCGCCGGCGCGAGCGCCTGAATGCCGACGGACAGGCCCTCCATCACCGGGCCGACCGCACTGTTGATCGCCGCGAGCGCCGGCCCGAGGGCCGTCACGACGGCTTGCATCGCCGGCACGATGGCCTGCGCCATCGACCCGAGCGCCGGCACCACCGACTCACCGATGATCGACAGCAAGGTCGTGAACACCGGCGCCAGCCCGGCCGCCAGGGTGCCGAGCGTGTTGAACACGCCGAGCAGTGCGCTGCTGCCCTCCGCCGTGCTGAAGAACTCCCGCACCCGGCCCGTCACCTCGACCAGACCGGCGAGCAACCCTCCGGTGCTCGCCTCCGCGGCGGCTTTCAGGACGCTGGTCAGGATCGAGCCGACGTTCGCGGTCAGCTTGCCCAGCTGCCCCATCACCACACCGGCGCGGTCGATCGCCGTCACGGCGGCGCCGCTCTCCGCCATAGCCGACAGCCACGTACCGAACCGGACCGCCGCGTCACCGGCGAGTTCGGACACCCGGCCGATCGACGGCAACGCCACCGCGGTGATGTCCCGGAACCCGGCCAGCAGCGGCTTGATCGACGTGGCCAGGTTCCCCACCGACAGGCGGGCCGTGTCGAGAATCCCCGACAACGTCTGCACGGTGCTCGTCTCGCGGGAGAACTCCAGGACCGCCCGCGCTGCCCGCCCCCACTCGGCGGCCACGCCGGTCAGGCCGGCGCGCAGCGGTCCGGCGAGCACCGAAGCGGTCGCGGACAGCTGCCCCACCAGCTGCGAGGTGAACGCGTCCTGCGTGGCAACCCGCACGTCCGACAGCGCCGGGAGGATCGCCCGGAACTCCCGTACGAGTCGCTGTGCCTGCGGCGACAGGTCCTCAAGCGCCTTCTCGAACTTCGCGAGGTCGTCCTCACCTGCGGCGGCGAACGCCTCGCCGAGGCCGCGGGTAGCGACCATCAGCGCTCCGAGCGCGGCCCCACCGACACCGGCCGCTGCCGGCAGGGCGTACAAAGCGCCACCGACCGACGCCAGCGAACCCGCCAGGCCGATGATTTGACCGGACGCGGCAGCGGCGCTCGCGCCGATCGCCGCGATGCCGCTGACCTTCAGGGCCTTCGTCAGCCCCGCTCGTAGTTGCGGCGCGAACCGCGACACGTCGCCGATGATCTCGATGTACGCCCGTCCGAGAGCCACACCCTCAGCGTAGGCGAACCTGTACGGTCACTATTTATTATTGCGGCCGTATAGTTGTGACGGTCGTCCCCCGACAGCCGATCGACGCTGCCGGAAGGACAACCAGTGGACATCATCAGCCGCGCCGAATGGGGTGCCCGACCACCCGAAAGCCGCGACGTGACCACCTGGACTAAACGAACCGCCTTCATGGGCCACTACTCGGCCGCCAGCGCCACTCAAACCCCCCGCCAAATCCAGGACTTCCACATGCGGGAACGCGGCTGGGCGGACATCGGCTACAACTTCCTCATCTCGTCGACCAGCGGCGTGATCTTCGAGGGCCGAGGTTGGCTGACCATCGGCGCGCACTGCGCCGGCCACAACACCCCGGCGATCGGCGTCTGCGTCATCGGCGCCGACAAGCCGGACGTGCAGGACGTCTCCGACGCCGCCCGCCGCTCCTTCAAGTTCCTCTACGAGGAGGCCAACCGGCGCAAGGGCGGCAAGCTGACGCTCCTCGGCCATCGCGACCGCGGTGCGACCGCCTGCCCCGGCGACGAAATCTACTCGTGGCTCAAGGCCGGTCTGCCCATAGTCGGGCAGCCGACACCCGCTCCGAAGCCGCCCGCCGGCAGCAAGCCCGCGCTCGGCACCCCGCTCGCGTTCCCCTTGCCCGCCGGTTGGTACTTCGGTCCGGCCTCCGGCCCCGATTACTCGGTGTCCGGCCTGCACGAACGTTACTTCCGCGGCCGCACGGACCGGGCCTGGCTCAAGGAATGGGCTATCCAGCTCGGCCGGCGCGGCTGGAACGTCGGCAAGGGCCGCCGCTGGCTCCACGAGCACGGCAACGACGGCATCTACGGCCCCGAGTACCGCGCCTTGGCGCTAGCGTTCCAGCGCGACCAGCGTCTCCGCCAGGACGCGCTGATCGGCGTCAACACCTGGACCGCCGCCTTCAACAACCCGGTCACCTGACCCGCCGCCGATGACGCCCGAAGTGATCTTCCTGCTGCTCGGCGGCGGGTCGGTCGTGGGCGTCGTCGCCGACCGTCTCGTGACGTGGCTGGTCGGCCGGCGCAAGGAACGCATCTCGCTGGCCGACCAGTCGACCCAGATGGCGGAACGCCTGCTGGTCCGCATGGACGCCCAGCTGGCCGGGGCCGAAACGAAGCTCCAGCTCGCCGAGACGCAGATGGCCGCCGCGAACCTGACCATCGCACAGCTCCGCGAAGAGCTGACCCGCACAAAGGGCGAGGTCGCCCAACTGCGCGCCGAGCTACGCAGCCGCCAAGACGTCTCCGCTGAGCGTGACCGGCTCCTGGCCGAGAACGCCCACCTCAAAGCTCAGGTCATCTCACTCGGAGGACAACCGTGACCCACACGACCCAGACCCGCCACCCGTGGCGGGCGACCCTTCGCACGATCTTCGCCGTCGCCATCGGCCTGCTATCTCTGCTGCCGACCATCGCACTCGCGGCCGGCGTCGACGACGTGCCGCTCATCGCCCAGGCCCTCGGCGTCGCCGCCGCAGTGACGAGAGTCCTCGCGATCCCCGGCGTCGACGCCTGGCTCCGGGAGTACGTGCCGTGGCTGGCCAGCGCGCCGATCCGCAACGAGGTGCCCGAGGCGAAGGACCAACGGGCTTCGCTGCCGCCGCACACCACGTTCCGGGACGGCGATTTCCGCTGACTGACATCTCTGCAGGCTGGCGACGCCAATGTAACTGCAATCCACGCAAGACGGATAATCTGAGAGTAGGCGAGCAGCCAGCCGGCGGCGTACGTAGTCGAGCCGACGTGCCACACGCAGGGCCCACTCCAGAACCTAACGAGCAGCGTCCCGATTCTTGGGCACCTCCCCATCTGGGAAGGCCGAACCTGACCTAGCATGCTCCGATGGCCTTGTGGACCCATCGATGACGCCGGTCTTAACTGTCGTAGCCCTAGCCGTGTCGGCCATGTCGCTCGCAGTATCGCTCCTCTCCTACCGTGCCAGTGGACCGAAGATCACCGTGCGAAGCTATATCGCCAAGTATCCAAACGGGGACTACCACCTCCGCTTAGCACTGTCCAATAGGGGACGCGCCGCGACAACAGTCGACATCGGGCAGCTAGAAACATCGCTTCAGTGGGACGACAAACCTTGGCATGACTCCGAGCAGACACTGTCGCCCGAGTTTCCGGTTTCCCTCCCCTATCGACTTGATGGCCACACCACAGTTGAGTGGTCCTGCCCCGCGACACAGCTCATGTCGAGGGCCATAAACCGTAGTCCGAACCCGTGGTTCTTACATGTCACGATCGGACACAGGAGACGCAAGGTGCGTGTATCTAGGACTATTCAGATGATCACCTGGATGGTGACCGACCCACTGCAATAGGAGCACCCTTCCAGCAACAGACCCATGCCGCATCAACTTCACCTACTTCGACGCCGTGAACCAGCTCTGACGGACCCGGAGTACATGTACGTGCTTGCCCGGGCTGGCTACCTCCGCCCAGGAGCCGGCGACCTCGAAGGACACCCGTTCGTCGCTAGCGCAACCTGATGTTTCTCAGGCTCGTCGGACCATCGAACCCTGCTGTGCTAGCACCATGACAGCAGCCAAGCGCTCCTGGGACTACGAGCACCCCGAGCAGACCTCCATGACCGTCCGGGCTGGGTACGGAACAGCCAACCGGAGCGTTCTCGCCGTGGCAGCCCTCACAAACTCAGTGCCGTACCTAATTTGCGTGAAGCCGCCCTGCTTGCGATCGGCGTAGTCGGCACAATCACCACCCCCAGCGATCGGGGTTGCGCTTACGGCGTTAAAGCGCCAACCCTAGATTGCAGCTGCAGCTGCACCGACTCGTTTGCCTAACTGTCCACCGACAACGACCCGAATCCCGCCGCACGACCGCGACAACCGGGCCGAGCTCGCGCAGGTCGAGACCGTCATATCCCGCCGAACGCCCTGGCGAACGACTCCACCGTCTCCTCGTCCGACCATTCATCGCGGCCACCCAGGTCGGCACCGGCCGGCGGTGTCTCCAACGCCTGCCGGAACTTCGCGACATCCTTCTCTGTGCCGCCATCCACCCACCAGGCGTAGATGACGTCCAGCAGCGACGGCAGCGGCAGGTCCAGCGGTTCCCGGCCGGTGCGTAGCAGCATCGTGCCGTGGAACTCGGGCCAGCGTTTGACCGCCAGGGTCAGGAGTCGCTGCCCGACCCAGTAGGGCGGCCGGACCACTCCTCACACACGTACTCGAAGATCGCCATCGCGTCGGCGAAGTCGAAGCTGTCCGTCGTGTTCAGCAGCCGCCGCCGGAACACCACCAGGCTGGCCGGGTCGAGGGTCTGCTCGAAGAAGTCGAGCACCGCCGCCACCTGATCCGCCTCGGTGCGGCTCGACGACGCCGCCGCCATCAGGTAGGCCAGCTGAGCGTCCTTCGGCGCCCGGCAGACCATCTCCACCGTGTCCAGCTTGAACGGCACATCCGGCAGCTTTTTACCGCCGTCGTTCGCCTGCGCCGTCCTGGCGCTGGTCGTGAACTCCCTCATCTGTCCTCCCCTATCTGCGGACGAGCCGGAACCCCTCCTGGCGCGCCACGTCTTCCATTGCCTCCCGCAGCCACGGTTGCGCCCTGGTGCCCGGGTGGTTCACCAGGCTCGTGAACACCACCTGGCCGCCCGTCACAAACCGCAGCACCCCACCTGGCCGCCGGGGCCGGATCACGTGCGCCGCGGTGCCGTCGTGCACGGCCGCCGCGTACTCGACCGTGTTCTCGACGAACCCGTACACCCGGCCAGCCCGCACCCCGACCTCCTCGCGGTGCGCCGTCCGCAACCGGCCGGTGTCCACCGGGCAGGTCAGCACCGCCCTGGTCCGCACCCGCCTCGCCACGCTCCGGATGAACCGCACCACCGGGCCGACCGGCCCGTACAGCAGCCGCCGGATCTCCCCCGCGTTCAGGTCGATCCGCACATCAGTCCGCACCGCCATTAGCGCCGCCGCGACCGTCTCGCCGGCAGCGGCTCACCGTCACCGGCCGGTGTCTCGTCGACGTTGCAGGCCGTCAGGCCCGACGTCGCGTCCTCGATGGCTGCCACCGGGCCCGCCGCAGGACCGCCGCTGCTCAAGACCTCGTACCGGCCGGCGTCGACCAGCGTCGCCAGCTGCGGCGTCCATTCCACACCGTGACGCACCTGCCTGTCGGCGACGCCGGGCATCGCCGTCAACGCCCGCACCGTCACCGTCTGCCCGTCCCGCATCGGTTACGCCTCCTCACACACGCAGATGTTCGTCATCACCGCGACCAGCACCTCCTGGCCGACGCAGCCGCCGGACGGACCGACGCTGGACTGCTCGCCGATCCACACCGACTCGACCTGCTCGACGTTCTGCAGCTCGCACAGCACCGCCCGGCGGATCCGGCCGGCGTCGTCCGCGATCTCACCGGCCGACCTTTCCAGGTCCGCAGAGGTCGGCGGGTTCCCGCCGTCGTCGATGGTGGGCGCGCAGCGGGCGGTGCCCGCGCCCAGCTCTACCGCCCAGAACGCGCCCGGGTCCGCGCCGTCGTCGAGCGGCGTGCCCCGCCCGCCGGGGAACTCGCCAGGCAACACCGGGTAGGTGCGCACGATCCGCACCCACGCCTGCCCGTCGCAGCACGAGTCGATGGCCACGTCACGGCCTGGCACCACCGCGCACACCGCCGGGGCGCCGCCGAGCGCGCCGGTCAGCGCCTCGTCGACGAGGGCCCGCAGCCGCACCGCGACCGGCCACGCCACCTCGTCGGCGACGGTCAGCTCTGGATGCGTCACGACGTTCGTCTCCTGCCCCTGTCCAGGTCCGGCGACCACACCACCGAATCGCGAGGCAGCCGGTGCGGGTTCACGATCCGCAGCCACTGGTCGACCTCCGGCAGACCAGTCATGCCGTCCCTCAACAGCTGCGACGGATCCGCGAACGTGGCCTGCACGCCTTGCCGCACCACCGACTGCACCCGCCTCGGCAGCCGGCAGGTGCTGTCGTTCGTCAACGCTTTCGCCACCTCGCAGGCGTACTGGCCGGCGGCGATCCGCCCGCCCGGCGGCACCGCAACACCACGGCGGTAGGTGACTGCCCACGTGCCCGGCTCGTCGTCGCCGAGCGTCAGGTTCTGCGTCCACGGCCAGCCCTGACCGTCGACGCGCACCAGCCACCGCCGGTCCTGCACCACGTACGCCTCGGCCGACACCACCTCACCGTCCACGACCACCCGGGTGACGTCGTTGACCGGGCCGGGCAGCGACAGCTCAGCCGCCGACGGCACGCACTCGCAGCTGCCGGACCCGACGCAGCCGCACCAGGTCACCGCCAGGCTGCCGTACGGCAGCGTCAGCCACGGCTCTCGCCGCAGCCACGCGTCGTAGGTGCCTCGCCGGCACGGCCGCACCGTCGACGAGCACAGCCCGTACCGGCGGCCGGACAGCGACCACAGCACCTCCGTGGCGAGGTCCGTGGCCGCCGTCTGGGCCGCCTCGTCGATCGTGTCCCAGCCCTTGCAGTACGCCGTGTTCAGCGTCCACTCGCACGGGCCGGTCCGCGCCGGCTGCGTCACCGCGGCCTCAGGTGGCCGGAGCGACGAACGACAGGAACCGCTGCGCGGCCGACGCCGTGTGCGTCACCGTCACCAGGTACGTTCCCGGGCTCGCGTACTGGTGGCTCACCGACGCCGCCTCAGCCGGCCCAGCCGCCGAGGTGCCGTCACCCCAATCCACCGTGTACTCGGCACCGGGCGGGCCCGGCACCCACGTCGCGGTGAACTCGGCGGTCATGTTCGTCTCGTCGCTGTCGTCGGCGGCCAGGGTGCCGTCCGGCGGCCGCGGGGTCAGCCCGCACGTCGGTGCCGGCGGAGGCAGCAGCGTCCAGTCGAGGTGCAGCAGGTCGTCGTCGCCCATCGGGTCGGTCAGCGGCGCGACACCGGTCGTCCGCAGGTACACGTCGTACGGGCCGACGCCCCACTCTGGGTTCTCGATCGCCTTGCCGGTCAGCGTGAAGTTCGCCGCCCCGTTCTCGATCGTGAAGTCCCCGATCATCCCGTCGATGATCTGCGGCAGCAGGAAGTACCCGAACCGTGGCCGGGCCATCGTGCCGCACCGCTTGAGCTGGGTGCCCGACCACACTTCCAACGCCACCGCCGAGTCGAGGTTCAACCGGCTGGTGATCCGCAGGCCGGTGGCGTTGCCGTCCTCGTCGAGCAGCACCGGCTGCCCCGTGAACAGCGTGTACAGCTCCGGGTCGACCCGACCGCACGTGACGGTCACGTTGTACAGCTTGATCCGCCGCCGCGCCGGCTCGTACACCAGCCGGTCACCGTTGGCGTCTTTCTGGTCGATCTCCTCGCCGTCGTCGACCTCGGCGGCGTACTCGACCGAGATGAAGCCCTTCGACGTGACGTGGACCGGCCAGCCTCCGGCGCCCAGGGTCGGGTCGCCGCACACCCCGAGCTTGGTGGCCCGGAGCATCTTCCCCTTCACGGGGGTGTCGCACACCGCGGACATCGGCACATCCTTAGCAGGAGAGTCCCATGCCCGGCCCGCAGCCAGCGGCGTATACCCCGCCAGCGTAGCCGAGAGGGCGCTGGCCCCGGGTGGGACAAAGCGCCCTCTCGTCGTCGCCTGTGCGGTGCTATTGCCGCACGGACGGATGGGTGCCGAGCACCAGGTCGCGGATCAACGCCTCGATCTGAGGGGCGGCGTCGTGCGGCACCCGGAACGAGATCGTCGACGCGCCCGCCACCACCGCCACCGCCGTGTGCAGGCCGTCCCGCTGCGCCGCGACCGACTGCACCGCCCGCATGGCGAGCATCTGCCGGCCTTGCTCCTTGAACCGGGGCCGGCACGCTCGGAACAGCAGCGAGATCCCGATCGTGTAGACCGTGAGGATCACCAGCAGCACGTTCGCCACCTTCGTGCGGCCAGGCTGGCTCCACTCGATCCGGTCGGGCCATACCGCGACCCGCGCGTTCCGTCCGGCGACGCGGCTTTCGAACCGAGCCAACGGCTCCATCAGGTCCCTCCACAGTGAACGGGGCCGCACCCTGGCTGGGTGCGGCCCCGATCCTAAACCGGCTGGATGGCGCCAGCCGCCCCGTCAGGTCAGCTGACGGCCGTCGATCACCTTCACTGTCGCGCCGATCTCCGCGAGTTTCGCCAGCACGTGCTCGGCCACCTCGTCCCACGCTTCGCCCGTCAACACCGCGGCGGTGCGCCGCCCGTCCTTGATCCCGGTCACCATCACCGCCGAGTCGACGTCGAGTGCCTGGCCCGTCCGCTCGCATGTGATCCGCCGCTGCACCGCGTACAGCAGCGTCTCCCGGTCGAGGTGCCGGTTCCGCTCTTCCTCGTTGTCCGCCATCAAGGCCCTGAGCACGTTGTTCATCAGTGCCTCACCGGGGTCAACCACGGGCCGAGCGGCTTGTTCGAACGCGCCCGGCAGCCCACGCACAGCGGCTGCACGTCCACACCCGCTGCCACATCGACACGTACCGGCGTCGTCGAGGGGCACCCCGCGCAGCGCAGCCGGATCGTCCGCTCCACACGCAAACCCATCAGCAGCATGCCGCGCGGCACGAGAGTCTCCCTCGGCTGCCCGCCGCCGACCGGCAGGATCACCAGGTTGACCGTCGTCGGGAAGTCCCCCACGGACTGCACGTCGGCGATCTCGACCAGCCTCCCGAACAGCAGCACCTGGTCGCGGCGGACCAGATCCTCGGTCCGGATCGGCTGGCCCTGCCTCGGCTCCGATGTCGGCCTCTGGTTCGACTCACTCATGCTGCCTTCTCCTCTCCCTGGGCCAGCCAGCACCAGCGGGCCTCCACGTCGACCACCAACTGCTCCGTCAGCTCGGCCCACACGTCGGCCGGCAGCGTCGCCAGGTGGTGCCACCGGCCGCCCCGGGCCGCGTAGACGTGCAGCGCCCCCATCTCGTGCTCCCACAGGTAGGCCCACCCGTCGTCGGTGGGCGCCGCGTCGCTCAGCTCGCCGGCCACAGCCGGGCCGGGCTCGCTGGTGTTCGCCGCGAGCCCCAGGCCGCGCACGTACGCCCACTCGGGGCGGCGCTCGGCGACGGCCTGCTCCGGCCACGGCTTGTACGCCAGCACCGACCAGTCGCGGCGCAGCAACGCCTCGACCATCGCCGCCGTGTCCCGCCGGAACTTCGCCGCCCAGATCACCCGCATCTGGGCGAGGGTTCCGCTGGGCTGACCCTCCAGGGCGACCCGCCGGGCCTGGAACCGTCGAGCTCCGGGCTCGAATTTCCCGACCAGCGCGTTCACCACGCCGTCACCTCCTTCATGCGTCTCCGCACGGCGTCCATGTACATCCGGAAGTCGGCCGCTCTCCACTGCGCCGAGTAGCCGGCCTTCTGAACCGACAGCACCTCGTCGAGGGGCAGCGTCGGCAGCTCGTGCACCGACCAGCACGCCCACGGCCGCCACCGCGCCGGCCCGCGCTCGGGGAGCACCCCGAGGTAGACGTGCAGCCGGTGACCGCCGAACAGGTACGCCCATTCCCGGTCGTACGCGTTCTCGGTCGCGATGTGGCCGCGCAGCGGCTCTTCGTCGTTGGGGCTCGGCACACCGACCAGCGGCCCGGCGTCGCCGGTTCCCGGCAGGGTGTAGAGCCGCGACCAGTCGGTGCGCATCAGCTCGTCGACGGCCGCCTGCACGTCGTGCGCCATCAGTTCGTGCACCAGCACGGACAGGGCGGGCACGATCATCGTCGGGCAGGCGTCGTGCTGGACATGCCGCGCCTGGTAAAAGCCGTCGGCACCTTCGGTGCCGACCAGCGCGCGTAGACCCACGTCAACCTCCACGTGAACTGGGTCTTGCTCGGACAGATACCTTGCCGCTGTCCGGCCGCAATCGTCAATAGCAGCCGGACAGCTAGAGCCCGTCTAGGGACTCCGCACCGGGGCCGGGCGACCAGCCCGACCCCGTCTACGCAGCCACTAGGCGCGCTGCGGGACCGTCACCACACCGATCCACTCACCCCACCCCTGCGCCGGGTCCGCGTCCGACTTCCGGTGCACCGCCACGGCTGGGCCACGCACGTCGAAGCCCTCGCGCAGCAGCACCTCGACCGCCCGGCGCATTTCCTCCACGCCGTTGTCCTCGCTACGCAGCTCGATCACCGCCTGCGACACCACCACCGGCCGCGCATCGCACTCGTCGACCGGCTCGCCAGCGTGCACGCAGCGCGGGTCGTGCGGGTCCGCGATGCGCTCGCGGCAGTGCACGCACCGGTCCTCGCTGTCGTAGCAAGCGCCGTTCGGCCCACACTTCACGGCCCGCAGGCCGCACTTGATGCTGTGCTTGCCCATGTTGACCTCCACGTGAACTGGGCAGTTCTCCTGACTCACACGGCCGCCTTCGCGGTTTGCGGCCGTACTGATTGAAGCCCGGCTAGGGGCTCCGCACCGGAGCCGGACATCCGCCCGGCCCCGCCTACACAGCCACCAGACGGCCGCTACGCCGCCCTGGCCACGCCCTCGAACTCGGCCGGGCCGTGCTCCTTCTTCCGCCACACGCCGGCCCTGTCGCGGTGCAGCTCGAAGCCGGCCTGCTCGAGGACTGCGAGGATCTGGCTGGCGGTGGCCACGCCGTCGACCGCGCGCACCTCGACGTGCACCTCGAACGCCTCGGTGGGCCTTGCGTCGCTCATCTCGACCTCCACATTGGGGGCTGCATGACGTACATATACATTGTATGCGACCAGACCCCGAACGTACACAGAATATGTATGCAAGAGGCTGTGTAGCAGGTCACACATCCGCAGGTCAGAACAGGCGACCCTGCTGGTACGCCGCCTCGGCGTCGAACATGGACGAGGCCGGCGGCGCAGGCGGCGGCGGGGGCGGCGGCTTCGGCCGCGCCTTCCCCAGGTGCCGCTCCAACGCACCCTCAGGCGTCGGCAGGTCGAGGACGTGCCGCACCGCCGCGATCTGCCGGGCCACCCGCCACGCCCGCTGCATCTCGTCGATCGCGATCTGCCGGTGCTCCAGCGCCTCGTGCATCCACCGGTCCAGCAGCCCGTCGCCGCAGCCGACGACCACCCGCCAGCCCAGCCCCCACAGGTGCAGGTTCACCGCGCACAGCGCCGCCGCCAGCGGGTCGATGTCGTTCGCCCACCACTCGCACGTCGTCGGGTCCAGGCCACGCTCCCGCATCGCCCGCGCCGCGCCGAGCAGCATTGTGCCCGTCCCGGCGCAAGGCTCCAGAATCCGAGCGCCTTCCTCCGGTCCGGCCGTCCGGCCGAGCAGCTCGGTCACGCACAGCGGCGTCAGGAACTGGCCGGTGCCCTTCCGCCCGCCGTGCGACTTCATCGTCTGGAGCAGCATCCCGAGCAGGTCCAGCTCGCCCCAGGCTTCCGGCCCGCACCGCGACAGCAGCCCCTTACGGATCGCCGCCTGCCCCACCGCGTGCACCGCCCGCAGCACCGTCTCGTCCTGGTCGTCGTCCTCGGTCCACGACCACAGGTGCTTCGTCCGCGGGTTCAGGTCCGGCCGCAGCGCCGCGAACTCGCACCACAGCCTCTGCACCAGCAGCCCGAACCCCTCGTGATCGAGGCGCTGCATCATCTCGCCGAGCGCCGCGAGCTGGTCGGCGTCGGGCGTCTCTCGGGCCACCAGCGCCAGGGCGGCCACCACCGACATCGGCACTTCGATCCGCGAGCCGCCGTACCGGCTGTGCCACGCCATGTCGACCGCCTCGGCGATCGACACCGCGTGCTCTCGCGGGTCAGACGGCACGGCGTTCGCGCGCCGCGCCACCGTCGTTGACGTCATCTCTCCTCCACGTGAACACCCCGCCGGCTCTCCCGCCGGCGGGAACGGCAGCGCCCCCGCAGCCACGTCGGCTACGGGGGCGCTCGGTGCGGCTCAGCGCAGCCGCAGCACCTGCATCTCGGGCACGCCCACCACCGTGGGGTGCGTCAGGTCGTAGAAGTTCAGCCGCACGGCGCCGCCGAGGTCCTCGGCCACCGCCACGGCGTGCGCGTCGGCGTACACCTCGGTCCAGTCGACGCGCCGCACGCTCTCGCGGCGGCGCTCGCTCAGGGCCGCCAGGTCGAGCGACACGACGTCGCCGTCCTCCACCTCGGACAGCGCGACGGGGTGCCACTGGTCGGCGGTCGGCATCTGCTCGAACAGCTCGGCTCGCATGGTCACGGTCATGGCCACGTCCTCTCTCTCGTCTCTCTCGGTCAGCAGCAGGTGCCGCAGACGCCCGACGCCGGCAGCTCGCAGAAGCACGAGCCGCACAGCCGCTTGCGCACGGCCGCGATCTCGGCCCGGTTCGCCGCCGCCTGATTGGCGTCGGCCACCCGCTTCCGCGCGGCCAGCACCCGCGCGTTGTGCTCGTCGATCCGCCGCCGCTCCTGCGGGGTCGGCGTCCGGAACAGCGGCTGGCCGCTCACCAGGCGCGCCTGCAACTGGTCGGTCAGCGCGTTCAGGCCGGCGACCATCTGGCGCTCGCGGTAGCTCATCTCGCGTCCCATCGGGCACTCCTCACGCAGTAGGGGCGACTGGCTGTACATATTCATTGTATCCAGACAGCGGGCTCGGCGTACATATTTTCTGTACGGATGGGGCCGTGGAGCGGGTCACACGAACGCCGACGCCCCCGCGCCGCAGAGCGCGAGGGGCGTCGGTCCGCTCACCTCAGAACGACTGGCGGTACACCTCGTGCGTGTAGCAGTGCCAGTAGAACTCCTGGTTGTCGAACCCCCGGCAGTCGATGTGGTCGTCCACGTTGGCGGGCTCGACCCTGGTCACCTCCTCGACGCGCATCACCCACACGGCGTCCTCGCCGCTCTCCTGGACCCACACCCTGCCGTCGCGCACGTACATCACGGTGCCGCTCCGGTCGGCCGGCCCCCACGGGGCGTCCCACCGCACCTGGTCCTTCTCGGCCAGGTCCGGCGCCTGCGCCTCACCCGTCGTCGCGGTGACGTCCTCTTCCCGCCGCTTGCTGATCTCCACGTGAACTCCCCTCGCCTCAAAGGGCGCGCCGGCCGGGGCTTCCCGGCCGGCGCGCCTCGGTTCACTCAGCTCGCCCGGTTGGCCTTCACGCTCTGCGCGACGAACGCGAGAGCCGTCCGCCGCTCGGACACCTTCATCAGCGCCGCGTCGACCACCGCCGCCTTGTCGGTCACGGCGGCCAGCAGGTCGCCGCGCACCGACGTCCGCAGGTCACCCGCCGTCGCAACCGCCACGGCGTTTGCGGTCGCCTCGGTGAGCTCGGCGGCCTGCCGCTCCAGCTCCCGCTCGGCCTCGACCAGCCGCACGGTCAGCTGGAGGACCATGCCGCCCCGCTCGGCGCCCTCGGCCTCAATTCCGAACTCCTTGAGCAGCTCGTTGATCCGGTTCTCCATCTCGGTCCCTCCTAGCGGGGTGGCGCGTTATGTACATATTCATTGTATGCGCCAAGCACGCCTCCTGTACATATTTTCTGTACGGTTGGGCTATGGAGCGAGTCACACAACGACGTCGCCCCGCCCGGTCCACAGGGAAGGGACCAGACGGGGCGGCGCAGCCCGAGGCGTTGGGGTCAGCCGGTCAGCGACTCCGCGAGGACCGCGACAGGGGCCGCCTTGCTCGGCGGCTGGGAGGAACCGTCCGCCGGCTCGGCGTCCACCTCGGGCTCGTCGGCCCCGGCGACGACCGACGCACTCTCCTCGCCGACCTCAGCCGACGTGCTCTCCTCACCGCCCTCGGCCGGCCCGTCCAGGCTCGGCTGCACCACTCGGCTGTCGCTCGTGCCGAGAACCGCGTCCGCGATGTCGGCCGGCACCTCGAACGCCATACCCAGCGCCCCGTCCGTGTTCGTCCGCACCTCGTCGTGCCGCTCCGGACCGGCCGCGTCGAGCAGCTGCCGCGCCAGCCGCCCAGCATCCTCCCGGTCCGTCGGGTAGATCAGCGTCATCTCTCCTCCTACGCCGGCACACCCGGCAGCTTGACCTTCACCGCCGCCACCGTGCAGCTCCACCCCACCGTGTAGAACCGCTCAGCGACCGCGAACACCTCGTTGCTCTTGCGGTCCAGGGCCTCCGGCAATCTCGGCAGGAACACCGCCGACCGGCGCACCATCACCGGCCCCGTCGCATACAGCCACGCCTCACCCGCCTCCGGCACCGCGCCGCCGGGACCAACGCCGGTCGTCTGCGCGAACACCACCGGGTTGCCTAACGGCCCGACAAGCCGCGGCCCTTCCACGCGGGTCAGCTGCTTCGACACGAACCAGCCGGCCGTCCACCGCGGCGCCCACAACACGCCGAGCACACCCGCCGCCTGCGCCAGGTGCGACTCCAGCAGTCCGATTCCCGTCTCCAAAGCGACCGGCGTCTCGCCGGTGTCCGCGAGCACCGGCGTGCCGGCCGCCGCCAGGTGCGGCGTCGTGTCGGCCTCGCCGGTCCACACGTAGTGCTCCAGCGACTGCTGCTCGACCAGGCCGATCGCCCGCCGCGCTCGCTCCAGCAGGTCCGGTCGGGCCGCCGATCGGCCCGTCAGACCCGTGTACAGCCGGATCGCCTGGGACTGCACCAGCGGCACCCCGTCGGGCAGTTCCATCGCCCCCCGGTCGAGTTCGGACGCCGCCGCCGTGTTCGTCGGCGCAGGCGCGTCGACGCACTGCGGCTCCCACTCCACACCGGCCTGGAACTCACGCTGGTCCGCCGGGTCGACCACGGCCGCCGCCGAGAACAGGCCATACCGGTACGGCGTCGCCGCAGGGGCGTCGACGTACACGAAGGGCTGAGTCACCGCCACCTCCCTGTGAAGCTGAGGGCCGCACCGGATGGGCGCGGCCCCGTCAACGGGTTACTCAGTCCTCGGACGCCGCGCACGAGAACGCGACGGTCTGCCCGGTGACACCGGCCGGGCACAGCGGCACGGTCAGCTTGTACGACACGTAGCACCGCTTCACCAGCAGCGTCGCCTGCTCGGTGAACAGCGCGATGTACTCGTTGTCCCGCAGCTTCATGCTGTCGTAGACCGCCGACAAATCGATGATCGGCTTCGTGCCCTTCACCCAGGTACCGGGCGCGTAGATCAGGAAATCGACCGCACCCGGCCACTGGCCCGGCGCGGTGGTGCCGCCGAATCCGGCACCGCCCGCGTTCACGTACCCGTCCTGCCAGTCGTAGATGAACTGCGGACGCAGGTGCCTCCGCGTGAACCAAGCGGTGATTTGCTCGTCGGTCACGTCGAAGAAGTTCACCCCCGCTCGGCGCGCCATGTCGGCCCGCACCCAGTCGAGCAGCCACATCGGCGCGACGCATTCCAGCAGCGCCCGCCGGCTCATCCGGTACCGGTACCGGTAGTCGGTCGCCGCGAGCGACAGCGCACCGAGCACCGCGGTGGTCGTCTCATCGCCGCCGATGTCGCCGCCGAGGGTGAGCGTGAACTGCGTCGACTGCGACGGAGCGGTGGCCATCCGCTGCACCATCCGCGCGTTGATCTTGTGCTCGTGGGCGGTCATTGCCCGCCGCACCACGTCACGGGTCAGCTCCGGCCACACCGCGTTCTGCACGATGTCTTGCTCGATCTGCACCCCATCGATCTCCAAGCGGGTCTCCACGAAGTCGACCGTGGGCACTCGGTAGCTCGGCTTGTCGGTGCCGGCGATCGAGTCGGCCTCCGTCTGCACAAACCCGGTCGCCGAGTACAGCGTGGCGAAGTCCAAGTTGGCCGGCACCTTGATGCCGCCGCCGCGTGGAATCGAGATGCCCGGCAGGTCGAGGATGCCCTCGGTCGTCTCCAGCCCCTCGCACAGCTCCCACAACGTCTCCGACGGCGCACCCCAGCCGCCGGCGGCAACGAGGTTCCCGCCTGTCAGGCGCGACTCGCTGCCGGCCAGGTCGATCAGTCCCAGGTCGACCAGGCCGCTGCCCCCGGCAACGAGGGCCTGGTCGACCGGCAGCTCCACCCGGGCCACGTTCTGCTTGATGCGCGTCTGCACCTGTGAGCCCACGCCACGCGGGAACCCCGCGAACTTGTCGTCGAACGCCGCCGCGACCTCGGTCACCGACGAGAACACGTGCCCGTGCGGAACGTTCGGCACATCCGCCGCCGCCTTGATGATCGCCGACCGGCCGCCCTGCGTCACCTTTGGCTTCGGCTGGCGGCGGGCTGCCCGCCGCGCCAGCGACGCCACGACCGGCGTCGGCTGCGATACAGGTTGCTCCTCGACGGGCGTCTCCTCGACCGGGCTGCCTTCGGGCTCGTTCTCGCCTTCACCCGATTCCCCGTCGCTGTCGTCGCCCTCGGGTTCATCCGCGTCGCCGTGCACGGCGGCGTCCAGGTCGTTCAGCTCCGACGCGACGGCCGCCGCGTCCTGCTCAATCTGCTCCTGCTGGGCCCGTACCGAACTAACGAACGTGGCCAGCTCCCGCAGCTGGGCTAATCCGGCGGCATCCAGGTCGGGAGCATCGCGGAGAGCATCGAACGCCGCTACCGCATCAGTCTCCAAGCGGTCCAGCGCATCGAGGTCGAACCCGTCCAGGCTCGAAGGGATCTCAAACTCCACCGTCGGCTCCTCAGCACGGTAGGGATCTCATCCCGACCGGCCCGCAGCCAGCATCGGCGGTACAGCGCCCACACTAACGCAGCGTGGAGGGCGCGGGCTGAAGGCGGGCTTACGGAAGGAGTTCCCTGACGCCGTAGTTGTCCCACCACGAAAGCTGGTGCGTGGTCAACGTTCCGGCTACGCGGGTGAGCAGAAGCCAGTTGCCGTTCAGGACCAGCGCGGCGTCTTCGGGTCGACCAGCGAGCACCCGGGCCACCGCTGTGACCATGTCAGGTGTCGCCCTGCCTGCGGTGTCGTCCTTGGGCATGTGGAAGACGATGTTGACGTACGTGTCGGGTTCCCATTCCCATTGGGAGCCGTCGTCGTCTTCGGCGTCGAAGTAGCCGTTGCTGCCGCCGTAGACGCTCACCGAGTACTCGGAGGTGTGCGTGAGGTCCGCGCTGAGCAGTCGAGGGTAGCCCGGCAGGGTCGACTCCTCGACGCCTTCTGGGGCGGCGAGCGCAGCCACCTGCTCCAGCGGAATGTCTCCTGCCAGCGTCAATCGGTACTCGATAGCCACGCGTTGCCTACCTTCTCAGTCGCGCCGGACGATTTGAATGATCTCACCGTGGCGGGTCACGGCCGTGAGTTCCTTGAGGTGGTGGATCGGCCAGTCGTTGAACTGCTTCTGTAGGGCGCCGAGGTCACCGCGCCAGTCGTGCAGGTTCAGCACCACCCGTTGGGTCTGCTGGCTGGTCACCTTCTCCGACACTTCCGTCCACACGCCTCGCACGCCCTTGGCGGGCGTCGGTGAGTAGCAGTCGAAGACGTGCCCCTCGATCAGATAGTCCGGTGCCTTGTCCGGCTTCCCGATGTCGCCGGTGTTCTGGCGCGCTGCGGCGATCTGCGGTCTTGTCGGGTTCTGGTGGACTCGGTAGCCCTTGCCGGCGACCGTGTCGGCGCAGGCGTTCTCCAATTCCAGTGCCCGCTGCACCCGTGCGTCTTCCCGGGGTGGGATCCGCGTCCTCGGGCCACTCGGCCTTCCACCGATGGCACCGGTGGGCTGCCGGCTCCACGGGACCAGGCCGTGTTCATCGGAAGCGCCACCAACATGCGGGGAACCAGGGTTGGTCGACTCTGCGGCGGTAGACGGGTTCGGGCTGGCCGGTCCGTGACCGCCAGCCCCACTCAGTTTCCCGAGGAACCGAGCTGCCGCGCTTCGGCGACCGCCGACTCGACGTACTGCCGGGCGGTACCGGTGCGTTGGACCACCATCACCAGCACCTGCTTGATGCTTTCCAACGCCTGCAACAGCGGACCAGGCTGTCCACCCTGCAACACCATGGTGACGAGCTGCTGGGCCTCACCGACCTGCTTGATGGTCCCGGCCGCCGCATCGCGGGCACTGTCCACCGCAGCCTGAACGGGCGTCAGCCCGGAGATCGTCTCCTGCGGAGTCGCTTCGCGCGGAACCGCCGCAGTCGCTTTCGACGCCTCATTGATCGCACCGGAAAGGCTGGCCAGGCCGCCCTGGATAGCGGTGACGGCGCTACGTACGCGGGCCAACCCCGCCGCCACAGCGGCAAAGCCAGCCCCTGCAGCCCGTACGGCCACTTCCTGTGCCTGCCGGTCAGCCGCGGCCGCCAGTCCCTGCGCGCGCTCGACGCCCGTCAGCAGCGCACGCAACTCACCAGAGATCTTGTCAACGTGTGACATCCGACCGCCTATCGACCGAAGCTAGCAAGGGTGCTCGACCGCGAAGGTACGCCGCTCATCCTCGGCGCTCGCGGCGTAACTCGACAAGGCTACGCAAGAGCCGAGTCGGAACGCGACCCGCGGATTGAAGCCGTATTGCTGCTGCCAGTGGGAGGCGATCTGCCGGCACGTCCAGCCGCTGGCGCGGAGGTGGTCGGCCTCACGTTGATAACTATGCGCGCTTCTCGTCATCCACACTCCCGTGGCGTGCACACTGGCCCTTTCCCGTCCGTCGCGAAGTGGCGATGCCGAAAGATTGGTGCTATGAAGTGTCGCACTAATCGAGCGCGTCGTCAGAATTCGATGGGGTATTCGCCGACTTTCAGACCTCCAGATGATGAACGATCTCTTCGGCTAGGCTGCGGCTTCCAGCCGCGACGAACTTCTGTCGCCGGTCCATCGCGGCCACGATATCCGACAGTGCTGCAAGATCGTAGTCAAGCGGAATCGGTTGCGCTTCGAGGTCCAACACTGTTCCGCCTGCGGCATGGAGGATGTAGTGGCCCGGAGCGAGGTCCCAGATAGCGAAGCCTTTTGCGAACTCAAGCACGCCCTCGGTAAACCCTGCTGCAACGTGACAAAGGCTCACCGAACCGAAGTCGACGCCGATTCTGCCTCGGCTTCTTCCATCATTGTCAGGGCGATCGAGAGCATCCATGATTCGCTGCTGGCGACTGAGAGGCATAAGCCGCTCGCCGGGTCGCATGAGGAAATTGGTGAGCAGAGATTCTGAGAGGCGCTTCGGCTCACGTCGTCGCAGCATGCGCCCCGAGCCATCGGCCGTAAAGGTGAAGGCACGATCTTCCCCATCGCTGAAGCGAGCGGCTACGTACAGCCGGACGTGGTGAAATATGTCGCCCACCACGGACACGATCGGTCGTGCGAGCTTGCGCGAGTAGATCATGACGTGCGTGTAGCCCAGAAGCCCTCGAACTGCTAGTTCGCTTGTATCGAGCGGGTCAACGAGAACGCACAAGTCCGGGTCAGATTCCGTGCCCACAATTTGCGGCTCGGCTTCTTCGGAGGCGTAGACAAATGACTTCAGGTGTTGGCTTATCAGCTCGCGGTAACGCTCGTGCATCCACATGTCATGTACCGACAGAAAGTTGTCCGAGTGTCGTAGGTTTTCGCTTTCTCCGACCTTGCCGGTGAAAGCCGCTTCGAGCAGCTTGGGTCTGATCTCAAGCATGACTGCATCCACGACTTCGGCGGCTAGTCGAGCGAGGTCGGGCAGTTGATCCTTGTAGTCCATAGTGCCTCCTGCGTCACTATCGCAATTCGAGTGGTGGCTCAATGCCGGGCGGACTCATTGTTGCAGCTATGAAGACGGCCGAGAAGTCTGCCGCCCGGATGATTTGAGCCCCGGTCAGGTCGTCGAAGCTGGAAACCTCAAGATCTGAACCTTTAGTCATCGCTCCAAAGACGGCGAAGTAGAGCGTTGCGTGGGGGTACCGAAGCCTGATTTCGTGCGCCAGGTAGCCGACGACATCGGCGTGTTTGACCTCGAAATCACAAATTAGAATTGTTGGCGCCTCGTCCGCTTCCGGGTAGAAAGAATTGGATGCGAGGGTGATGCCGTTTCGCGTCCTGTTGCAGCGGAGATATCCAATTGCGCAACGAGAAAATTGGGCTGAGGCAAGAAAAGTGGCCATGACTAGGCCTGCCTCGTTTACGCCGAAGCAAATGTCGACGTCGAGCCGCCCGCCGACGTTTTTGATCTGGCGAATGATGCGTTCTACACCGAAACCGAACGTCTCCCAGTTCAGGTCGAGGAGATTGCCAGGGCGTAGATTCGGTAACGTGAATACGCAGATTTCGGGGTTTCCGAAGTCGATGGTTGGTACGGTCAAGTTGAAGTCGGGCCCAATGATGTTCGAACCTGCCGGCAGGGGCGTTGCTATGCCGAGTGTGGCGGGGCTCTTCCGTCCTTCGGTCCGATCGCTGTTCCTCGCCGAGAGCGCCTTTAGGGCGATTTGGTCTTCCGGTGCCAGTCGTTCATAAGCCTCCGCAACGAGGTCACTAGGCGATATGTCTTCATTGGCGACTCCGAGAGGCCCCTTGCTGTAGGCAGTGGCAAGAATGAGAAGGCTAGAAAATGGCGGCGGTGACCCTGAACCGCGCGTTCGCGCCCAGGTCTCCCAAGCGTTGATCGTCGTTCCCCCCAGGCTCGTCTGGTGCCCGGCGACCTCGTTATAGCGTACGGCGGCCTGATCCTGCGAGAGTCCGGCCGCATAGCGGTAGGCCTGGATGCTGGGAACGTCGGGGTTCTGACTCGTCAGCTCTGCAGCGACGGACTTGACAGAACCCAGCTCCTGCCACAATCGCTTGCCAAGTCGAGCAAGCTCTCGGCCCCGCGCCTGGGGAGTAAGACGCCGATGTGGGGATGCGTTGGATCCCATGCTGCCTCCCAACCGGGGGGGTAGAAGCGGCGCGTAGTGACCGGCACCGATGGTGTCGAACACCCTACCCATCCTGATGGGTATCCACTGTCTCGGACATATGACTGCTGCTCAGGGCCACCCACAAATTCGTGCGTGTACGGCCCGTCATCAAGGTGTGACCTGATCGGCCGACCTGCGATGGTCTTGGTGAGGCCGTCAGCCAGGCGGGCGCGCCGGTAACCGAGACGAGCCGCATCCGAAAAGGAGGTGAGCCACCGCTCTTCGACAACGCCGTTCATGGCGGCGGCCCTGCTAGAGCCTGTGTCGAAGTCGGTGCCAGGGCTTGAGTTGTTGGTTGAGGATCTTCGCGTGTCGGTGTTCGAGATGTAGCGAGGTCTCCGGTATCTGGTTCAGCGACCAAGCAGAACCCGAACACCGGAGACCTCGTGGACACCCTAGCGGTGGCGAGGCGGCATGACCTGACCGACGCAGAGTGGGTGGCGCTGGAGCCGCTGCTGCCTGCGGGGCGTAGGCCAGGTCGGCCGTCGACGTGGACGAAACGGCAGCTCATTGATGGGATCAGGTGGCGGATAAGGGTCGGTGCGCCGTGGCGGGATGTTCCGGAGTGCTACGGATCCTGGGCCGCGGCGTATGGGCTGTTCCGGCGTTGGCAGCGTGATGGAACCTGGGTGAAGATCCTGACCGTGTTGCAGGCTGTGGCTGATGCGGCCGGGCGCGTGGTCTGGGACGTGTCGGTGGACTCGACGGTCGCCCGGGCTCATCAGCACGCCGCTGGGGCGCGTAAAAGGGGGATCTGCAGGCCGAGCCGCCGGGCGGGGTCACGGTCGAGCCGACCGATCACGCGCTCGGCCGGTCGCGCGGTGGGCTGACCACAAAGCTGCATCTGGCCTGCGAGCAGGGGCAGAAGCCGTTGTCGATCGTGTTGACCGCTGGGCAGCGCGGGGACAGCCCGCAGTTCAGGGCGGTGCTCGACGGGATCCGAGTGCCCCGTCTCGGCGCCGGCCGGCCCAGGACCCGCCCGGACCGGGTCCTGGCCGACAAGGCGTACACGTCGAAGGCCAACCGCCGCTACCTGCGCCGTCGCGGCATCGCCGCGACGATCCCCTCGAAGGCCGACCAGGACACCAACCGGCGCAAGCTGGGGTCCAAGGGCGGCCGTCCACCGGCCTTCGATCCCGAGCGGTACAAGCAGCGTCACGCCGTGGAATGCGGCATCAACCGGCTCAAGCGCAACCGCGCCGTGGCCACCCGATTCGACAAGCTCGCCGTGCGTTACGAAGCCACCGTGCACGTCGCCGCGATCAGCGAGTGGCTGTGACCGACTTCGACACAGGCTCTAGAGCCTGTGTCGAAGTCGGTGCCAGGGCTTGAGTTGTTGGTTGAGGATCTTCGCGTGTCGGTGTTCGAGATGTAGCGAGGTCTCCGGTATCTGGTTCAGCGACCAAGCAGAACCCGAACACCGGAGACCTCGTGGACACCCTAGCGGTGGCGAGGCGGCATGACCTGACCGACGCAGAGTGGGTGGCGCTGGAGCCGCTGCTGCCTGCGGGGCGTAGGCCAGGTCGGCCGTCGACGTGGACGAAACGGCAGCTCATTGATGGGATCAGGTGGCGGATAAGGGTCGGTGCGCCGTGGCGGGATGTTCCGGAGTGCTACGGATCCTGGGCCGCGGCGTATGGGCTGTTCCGGCGTTGGCAGCGTGATGGAACCTGGGTGAAGATCCTGACCGTGTTGCAGGCTGTGGCTGATGCGGCCGGGCGCGTGGTCTGGGACGTGTCGGTGGACTCGACGGTCGCCCGGGCTCATCAGCACGCCGCTGGGGCGCGTAAAAGGGGGATCTGCAGGCCGAGCCGCCGGGCGGGGTCACGGTCGAGCCGACCGATCACGCGCTCGGCCGGTCGCGCGGTGGGCTGACCACAAAGCTGCATCTGGCCTGCGAGCAGGGGCAGAAGCCGTTGTCGATCGTGTTGACCGCTGGGCAGCGCGGGGACAGCCCGCAGTTCAGGGCGGTGCTCGACGGGATCCGAGTGCCCCGTCTCGGCGCCGGCCGGCCCAGGACCCGCCCGGACCGGGTCCTGGCCGACAAGGCGTACACGTCGAAGGCCAACCGCCGCTACCTGCGCCGTCGCGGCATCGCCGCGACGATCCCCTCGAAGGCCGACCAGGACACCAACCGGCGCAAGCTGGGGTCCAAGGGCGGCCGTCCACCGGCCTTCGATCCCGAGCGGTACAAGCAGCGTCACGCCGTGGAATGCGGCATCAACCGGCTCAAGCGCAACCGCGCCGTGGCCACCCGATTCGACAAGCTCGCCGTGCGTTACGAAGCCACCGTGCACGTCGCCGCGATCAGCGAGTGGCTGTGACCGACTTCGACACAGGCTCTAGCCGGCTAGCTCCGCAGGACCGCCCAACCACCGCAAACGGATCACATCCCCCTCTGGAGAGGAAGTACCGCGATGACGGTAGCCACTGCGGACCTTATCAAGGTCGACCTGCCCACGCCGTTCACCAAGACCTGGGAGCGCATCCCCGGCATCACAGTCGACGGGCCGACGCTGACGATCAAGCCGGAGGAATTCTTCTTCCGCTACGAAAACCCGAGCTGGCTGCTGTGCGACTGGCAGCGGGTTCGAGGCGACCTGCTCCCAGCGGTCGAGAGCGAGGACCTGACCATCGAGCAGCTCGTGCTGGACTTCGTCAAGGAGCACGGGTACGCCACCACGGACCCGGCCGAGGTGCTGCGCACCGCTCACGATGTGTACGCCCACATGTTCCGTGAGGAGCACCTGCAGGACCCCGGCCTGGACTTCGTGCCCGACGGGACGCTGCTGATGCTGCGCGAGTGCGGCACCCTGATGGCCCTCAACCGTGTCGAGCTGGACGGGCACATCAGCAACGTGTCCCCAGCCTGGATGCTATGCGCTGCGGCGCAGGTGGTCTACGATCTGGACAAGGCGACCGCTGAAGTGCTCGACGAGCTGTATCACGGCACCTGGTTCAACGAGTCGCGGCGACGCGAGAGTCTTCTCGCGCACGCGGCTCTCGGCGGCAGGCTGGTCCACGCCTGCCAGGGCGCTCCCAACATGTCCGGCGGCTGCGTCGTGCCCTTCGGCACCGACGTCGAAGTCATGCGCCGCGAGCTGACCGGCATGCGCGTGCCCTGGATCGAGCGCACCCTGGCCCCGCTGAGCTGACAGAACCGGTGGCCGCGCGGCGTCTCCAGCCGCTTCATCCTGCCTGCGGGGCCACCACAACCCGAACCGGTGGCCGTGCGCGGCGTTCCCACGCTGCGCACGGCCACCCCAGCACCCTTGAGGAGTGGCAGTGGCGGTAGCCAGAGACACCAGCGGCCGGGTCGTGACGGTCCGAGACATGCTCGACGGCATCAGCACCTCGCTGAAGTACACGAACTATCAGCTCGACACCGCCGGCACCGGTCACGAGCCGCACCCGTGGAACTGGACCGAATCCGCCGGCCACTTCCGCAGCGTAGTGACCAAGGAAGCTGAACTCGCTGAACACGTCGCCCGCGCCATCGACCGCTGGGTCAAGGCCAACCCCCAAACCGACGCAGCGAACCTGGCAGCCATGCGCGCTGCTTCCAAGGACTTCAAGGCCGCTGCCCGCAGCCTTGTCAACCTGGGTAAGAAGATGCGCAACGTCCAGTCCTGCCTCGACGTCACCCGGTCCTAACCGATGCGCACCAGCATCTCCACCACCGTCAACCGGCAAGCTTGGGACCGCGAGGCACGACTCGCGCTACCGCACGACCGGCCTATGGTCCCCGGGCGGGTCGAATGGACGCAGTATCCCGGCCACGGCCCCAGCACCGAACTATTCGGCGACGTGAACGGCCTGACCATCGCCGAACTCGGCTGTGGCAACGGTGACAACCTCGCCCCACTCGCCGCGCGCGGCGCCCACTGCATTGGAATCGACCTCGCGCCCACGCAGATCAGCCGGGCGCGCATCCGGTGGGGACACCTGCCGATCCGGTTCCACTGCGCCGACGCGCGTGCCTTCCTCACCCGCACCCGCCCCCTAGACATCTGCTTCTCGATCTTCGGGGCGATCGGCCTCTGTCCGCCTGAACAGTTACTGCCGCTGATTGCACAACACCTCCGCCCCGGAGGCCGACTGCTGTTCTCCGTACCTGACCCGACCTGGCTCGGACCGCGACGCGCCCTGATGCGACTGGCTGATGGAAGCTACGTACCCGTCGCCCGTTGGCTATCCGGTCTGCAGGGCTGGAAAGCCGCAGTGAACGCAGCCGGACTGCACCACCGGCACGCTGACTCCATCCCCACCCCTGTCGGCGACGCCACCTGCTGCCTGCTGATACGCGCCCAGAAACCCGCAGAACAGCGCGATGGCTAACCTACCGATCGGCTGCAGATCTCGGTTCAGCGTCCTCATTTGCCGGGAAGGCCCCGCGCTCAGATGTCGGGTGCACACGCGATGGCTGGTCGACCCGCTATTGGAGGCCCACCGCCGCATCACTACCTCGCTCATCTCGCGACTTCTCCAGGGAAGAGCGGTGCCGCGGCAGCCCTGCTGAACAGCTACACCCCCAGGTGCGGTTGTCCGCACGTTGATCGGCATCCGCCGTGTGTGGAATGCGGTCAGCGTCACGACAACAACGGCTGCTTCCACTGCGCGACGGTGGGTGCGGGCAGCAACCGCGGGCGGTGGAGGAATTGGCTCACCATGCCGGTGGCCGTGAACTGCTTCGACAGTTCGAGCTGTCTGTTCCTTGTGATGAATCTAATCAGGAAGGTGAGCCACGGTGACCACCCCACGTCATGGCTCCGCCGGCGGCGGTTACGCCCCACACCTGCACGAGCACCGGGCACCAGTGGAACCGGCTCGGCCGGTACGCGCCGTCGTCAGCGCTGTCGCCCAACCCACGCGCCTCGCGGACGAGTTCTTCTACCTGGCGCACGACGATCAGACGGGTCGTTCGCGGCTGTTCGAGTCCGCGACGGTGCATGGCCTGGCTGCCGCGTTGTTGGCTGAGCTGTGTTGGGAGAGGCGGGTTACGTTCGAGGGTCGGCATGTGCGGGTGATCGATCCGTCGCCGCCGAAGGATTGGCTGCAGCACCTCGTCCTCGACCGGTTGGTGGCTGAGCCGCGTCATACCGCGACGCGGACGTGGTTGGCGTTCCTTGCCGACACTGCTTACGAGCAGGTGGCGACCCGGATGTGGCAGCTCGGGCTGCTTCATCGGCAGCAGGCCGGTCGGCTGTGGCGTCAGCGCATCATCTACATCCCCACGGATGTGAACACCGCCGCCTGGTCGTGGGCTCGCCTTTCCTTTCAATTGCGCAGACACCAACGGCTGAATGCCTTCGATGTGGCTCTCGCTGGGCTGGCGCTGCGCACTCAGCTCGATCCGATCCTGCTCGACGGCGCGCCCTCGGCCGCCCGGGGGTTCCTGCGTAAGCAGGTTGAGCAGGCGCCCCCGCCGCTTTCCGATCTCCTTGCTGATCTCGGTGCCGTTGTCGGCGGTGCCGTGTTGAGCCACCGCACTACCTGAGTGCAGTCCCCCCCATTCCTTTTGGCTGAGAGAGAGCCCATGTCTCGTTCGAAACCCGACACCGTGTCCGCTGTCCTGGCTCGGGGGCGGCTCGGTATTCCGTCGGTGGTGTTCTTCGTGATCGCCGCCGCCGCGCCACTCACGGTGATCGCCGGTGGGGCGACGACGGGGTACGCCATCACCGGCGTCACCGGAATCCCCGTCGCGTACCTGCTCGTCGCGGCGGTGCTCGCCCTGTTCGCCGTCGGCTATGTGGCCATGTCGCGGCGGATCGTCAACGCCGGCGCCTTCTACACCTACGTCGCCCGGGGTCTCGGTCGTCCGGCCGGTGTCGGGGCGGCGATGGTCGCGCTGCTGGCGTATAACGCGATGCAGATTGGCCTGTACGGCGGGGCGGGCGCGGTCACCGCGCAGTTCCTCAACGACCGGTACGGCTGGCACCTCACCTGGTGGGTCTGCGCCCTCGCCGTCTGGGCCATAGTCACCGTCCTCGGCGTCGCCCGCATCGACCTCAACGGCCGGGTCCTCGCCGTCGTCCTCGTCGCCGAGTGCGTCGTCGCCCTGACCTTCGACGCCATCATGATCACTCACCCGGCCGACGGTCAGGTCAGCTTCGACACCCTCGCCCCGACGCACGTGTTCGCCGCCGGCATCGGCGCGGCACTGGTCACCGCCATCACCGGATTCGTCGGCTTCGAAGGCACCGTCGTGTTCAGCGAGGAAACGAAGGACCCTCGCCGTACCATCGCCCGCGCCACCTACATCGCCGTCGCCGTCACCGGCCTGCTCTACGGGTTGTCGGCGTGGGCGATGTCCGTGGCCACCGGCCCCGACCGCATCGTTGAGGCGGCCCGCGCCGACGGCACCGACCTGATCTTCAACCTGGTGTCCCCGTACCTGGCGGACAGTGTCGTCACCGTCGCCCGGGTTCTGTTCATCACCTCGCTGTTCGCGGCCCTGCTCTCGTTTCACCACACCGTCGCCCGGTACCTGTTCGCACTCGGCCGCGAGCGGGTGCTGCCGGCGGTGTTCGGACGGACCAGCCGGCGTACCGGCGCGCCGAAGGCCGGCTCGCTCGTGCAGAGTGGCCTCGCCGCCACGGTGCTGGTCGGCTACGCCCTCGCCGGGGCCGATCCGATCGTGCACCTGTTCTTCTGGATCACCGTCACCGGCGGCCTCGGCGTCCTCATCCTGATGACGGTCACCTCCGCCGCGGTGATCGGCTTCTTCGCCCGGACCACCCACGCCGAAGGGTCATGGCGGTCGCGGATCGCGCCGGGAACCGCGACGATCGCGCTTGGCGGGATCCTCACCGTCACCCTGCGGGAGTTCGCCACGCTCCTCGGCGTGGAGCCGGACTCACCACTGCGGTGGGCGTTCCCCGCCGCCTACGCCGCCGCCGCACTCGCCGGCATCGCCTGGGCGCTGGTCCTGCGCTGCACCAACCCCGACGTGTACGCCGCTGTCGGCTTGGGCGCGGACAGCGACACCGGACCACTGCGCGCCCCCGACGCCGTCCGCCAACCCGCCTGACCAGGGAGCTGCCATGACCGTCACCAACAACAAGCTGCTTGTCCGCCCCGCCACCGAGGCCGACGCCGAGCCGCTTATCGGCGTACTCGCCGAGGCGTTCCACGAAGGTCCCGTCGCCGACTGGCTGATCCCCGACCCCGACGAGCGACGCACCGTCTACCACCGCTACTTCACCGACGCCTTCCACCACGGCCTGAAGCATGGGCAAGTGCACACCACCGCCGACCAGACGGCCGTGGCCATCTGGTACCCCCGCCTCGAACCCACCCCCACCGACGTTGATGAACGCCTGGGGACGCTGGAACGCATCGCCGGTGCGTACGCGCCGAAGTTCGTGCTGCTGGAGGAGACGTTCGACGCCCTCCAACCCGACGAACCACACCACTACCTCGCCTACCTCGCCGTCGACCCCACCCGCCAGAACCGCGGTATCGGGGCCGCGCTGCTGGCCGAGCATCACCGTCGCCTCGACGATCTCGGCCTACCGGCGTATCTGGAAGCCAGCAACATGCGAAACCGGCGGCTTTACCTCCGCCTCGGCTACACCGCGGGCCCCACCATCGTGCTACCCGTCGACGGCCCGGTCATCTGGCGCATGTGGCGCGGCGCCCCCACCAGCACCGGCGGCCGGACCTCGTTCCCGCACACCGTGCCACGCCGGCGGTCACTGTGACGGCTGGTTCCGTGATCGCGCCACCGATCCGACCGGCGCGGGCCGGCGACGTGGCCACCATCGCCGCGCTACTCACCGACGCCATCGCCACCGACCCGCTCGCGCAACGGCTCGTCCCCGACCCGGCCGAGCGGCAACACGTCTACCACGGGCTCCTCGCCATGGAAATCGACCACGCCGTGGAGTGGGGACACGTCGACGTCACGCTCGACATGACGGCCGTCGCCGTGTGGCAACACCACCCGCCGGCGAGGGCGGCCCCGCTGTCCGACTACCACCTGAGCACCTTCACCGGCCGGGCCCTACCCCGGTTCCAGCAGCTCCACACCCTGCTCCGCCCGTATCGGTCCGGTGCCCCGCACCACTGGCTCGCCCGGCTGCACGTCCTCACGCCAGCGCGCCGGCAGGGTCTCGGTCGAGCGCTGCTCGCGCACCACCACCAGCGCGTCGACCAACTCGGCTATCCGATCGACACCGTCACCACCACCACGGTCCGGGACTTCCTGACCCGGCAGGGCTACCACGCAGGAACACCGGTACTCCTGCACGGCGAGCCGCAGCTGTGGCCCCTACGTCGCGCCGGCCGACCAGTTCCGCTCACCACGGCGGCCGGCTGAACCACCACCGACCTGCCCTACGAATACCTACACCTCCAAAGTGGACCCGCGCCAGCGACGCGATCCGCCGCGAAGACCTGCGACGCTGGCAACACGACGACGGCACCGAACACGAGGTCACCCACCGCGCACCGGACGTGCGAGGCGTCGACCACCAGCCCACACCCGCGGACCAGAACCTATTCACCGAAGCCACGCCCACCACAACCCGATACCAGGGCGACCTGCACCCGTACCTGCCCACACCGTTGCCCACCGACACGACCACCCTCGCTGGGCTGCTGGCACCGCCCGAGCTGGCGGCCGAACCCGCCTACGCGAGACTGCTCACCTGGGGCATCGTCGGCCTAGCCACCAGCCAGTACCTCGACCAATACGAGCGGCGAGCGCTCTGTACGTCTTGGCGACAGTGCCCGGCATTGAGTACCGCGGAACCACCAACGACCTCGCCGGGCGCACCGAGCTCGCCTTCCGGGTACTCGCCGACGCATCGACCACTACGCTGTTCATCGACCCGGCCACCGGCGCTGCTCGCCGCCCAGGAACGCATCGCCGCACCCCGCCCGGGCCTGTTCTCGTCCGTCCTCATCCTTCAGCGGGGTCACACCGACGCCGATGACGTACCGCCCGAGCCCGCCCAGACCCCGCTCCGGTAGAGGCCGTCAGCCGTCGCATCATCCACAGGAAGCCGGGCTGGCGACTCCTGCAACTGGGAAACGGCGCTCATGCTGGACCGGTCGGCGAGGTCACCGTCCGGGCTGCTGGCCACGGCCACGCGCAGGTGGAGCAAGGCCCGGCCCGCAGGCCACCGACCGCCCCACCCCGCGCCGGCGCCGTTACGACGCTGGGTGGGGCTTTAAGCGCTACGGCCTTAACGCTCGACAGGCTACCGACTGCCGCCAGTCACCTTCGGTGACGACGAACAGCAATACCCCTAGCTTCGGCAGATCTAAGCCACACCTGTCGAGACCGGCATTGCCAATCTGAAAGACGGGGCTAAGTGCACTCCAACCCAGCCGGCAAGTGGCATCTGAGGCCGTCCTCATGAGACGCTGTCAATGCAGAAAACGCCGATCCAATACATCGGTTCGGACAGTTAGTCCAACTCGCTACAGGAGGCCCGCTTGGCACTGCCTAACACCCCGACCGAGCCCCAGGAGCCCAACTCCAGGGACGGCGACGCAGAGGCGCTGATCAGCCTAAGCTTCGCATCCGCGCTGGTAGAGCTACTCAACAACCTCAGTGCGGTACCAACAGACAAGGCCCCCGCCCTGACTTGGCTGGGAGCCTTGGCCGCGGCCGGAATCTTGATCATGCTTTGGCGGAAGCACAACGATCACTGATTCCAGCCCTACTAGTTCCTCCTGAAGGGGTCGCTCAATTGAGCGGCCCCTTCGCCATTTCTACCACAAGCTCGCCAGAAGCGCCAGAACGACGATTTCCGTCTCCGTCTTGCGCGGTGCCATACGCGAAACCTCCCACTTTTTCCAAAACCCACTCCTAGCAATTGGCAATTACCCCTTGATCGAGTGAAGCTTGTTGGTGGGAGCGTTTGGTATGCCGGCACGGAAATTAGGTGCAGGGGCGTTGCCCGGCGGAGCAGGCACGGACCGGACCTTTAGGTAGCCGGTGTGGGCACGCCGGCGAAGCGGCCTTCCACTGACGGAGCGGCGGTGGTCGCCCCGACATGAGTGGCGGGCCTTAAGGCGAGGGGCTCGTGGATGACTACGAGATCGTCCACTGATCCTCCGATTCGGAGCGTCACGGTCACCCTGACCGCCGGTTGGTCACCCTGACCGTCACGGTCACCCTGACCGCCGTTGGTCACCCTGACCGCCGGTTGGTCACCCTGACCGTCACGGTCACCCTGACCGTCACCGTCACCCTGACCGCCAGGCGTCACCCTGACCGTCACCGTATCGGTAAGCAGCCCCCATGAGCACGTAGCCGGAGGAGTCGGGCACTGGTAGTCGGTACCGGTACCGGCAGTCGGGCACTGGTAGTCGGTACCGGTACCGGTAGTCGGGGGCACTGGTAGTCGGTACCGGTACCGGTAGTCGGGGGCACTGGTAGTCGGTACCGGTACCGGTAGTCGGGGGCACTGGTAGTCGGTGCTGGTACCGGCAGTCGGTACCCGAAGCGGAACCCGAGACCGAAAGAAGAGACCGGAGCAGCGAGACAGGGCGGAGCGGAGAGGCGGAGCAGGGCGGAACGGAGGCGTGGAGCAGGGCGGAGCGGAGAGGCGGAGCAGGGCGGAACGGAGGCGTGGAGCAGGGCGGAGCCGCCTCGGGTGCCGACTACCGGTACCGACTATCACTGCCGACTGCCGACTGCCGGTACCGGTACCGGTACCGACTATCACTGCCCGACTGCCGGTACCGGTACCGACTACCAGTGCCCGACTGCCGGTACCGGTACCGACTACCAGTGCCCGACTCCTCCGGCTACGTGCCCTGGGGGCTGCTTACCGATACGGTGACGGTCAGGGTGACGCCTGGCGGTCAGGGTGACGGTGACGGTCAGGGTGACCGTGACGGTCAGGGTGACCAACCGGCGGTCAGGGTGACCAACGGCGGTCAGGGTGACCGTGACGGTCAGGGTGACCAACCGGCGGTCAGGGTGACCGTGACGCTCCGAATCGGAGGATCAGTGGACGATCTCGTAGTCATCCACGAGCCCCTCGCCTTAAGGCCCGCCACTCATGTCGGGGCGACCACCGCCGCTCCGTCAGTGGAAGGCCGCTTCGCCGGCGTGCCCACACCGGCTACCTAAAGGTCCGGTCCGTGCCTGCTCCGCCGGGCAACGCCCCTGCACCTAATTTCCGTGCCGGCATACCAAACGCTCCCACCAACAAGCGCACCACCACGCTAGAGACATCCGATACGCGCCCACTGGTTGAACGTTCTCGATGGCCACAGATAGTTGGGGCACCTGCCGGGAATCAGGCTGGAAGCCCAGCTAGTCCTGCCGCCAGGGCGGCCAGGATGGACGAAACTCCTCCACCGCAGCACCCCAGGCGAGTTGCGCGGCCAACCACGTCGCATCGTCGAGTCGGGGCCACGAGCCCGGGGACGAGCTGGTTGAGCGTCGGCAGCGTTCGAACCAGGAGCACTGCGTACGGCTTACGCCATACACGCTACGTGTGGGCACTTCACAAGATCAGCAGAGCCAGGTCGCTGGCCGCAGCGCCGACAGACGCGAGCGAGCGGCGACTTCAACACGCCGCCATCCCCACGCCCCGAGCCAGAGCCGGGGCTTACCGCACCATCAGGCTCGGGGGACAAAGGTGGCTTTCGAGCAAATTGTCGCCACTCCCCACAAGACGAGCCAGGAGTGATTCACGCCACACCACTCTGACCCCCCGCGAGGGCTGGAGCCCTCTCGGCCCCGAGTCGTCGACCCGGCAGGCATTCCCCCTGGTTCACGGAGAGTAATGATCCCCCCGGACCGGCAACACCCTTCAAATGGATGCACATCGATATGTGCATTGCTGACTACTTCCATACCTGGCGGATCGTGCCGCCGCCGCCTCTCCGTATGTCGGCGACCTCCGCCGCCGTCTTCGAGTCAAACTCGCCGCCAGCACGGCCGTCCTCGTAGGACAACCGCCACACGGTGCGTCGGGCCTTGCTGCTGCAGTTGCAACCCACCAGCCTCTCCCTACTTGCCGTGCACCTCGGCGGCCAGCGCCGCCACAAGCGTCCGGCGGTCCCGGCCGATCGTCGCGGCGATCCGGTCGGCGATCGCCGCGTTCGCGAGCCGCTGCCGCTCTGCGGCGAACCCGGCCGCGACTGCCCGCCGCACCGCCGCGTCCAGGACGGCCGGGGACAGCGCCGCCCCGTCGCGACGGCCGGCAACCGGGCCAGTCGCCTTCCAGCCGGCCCAGCCAGATGCGACCATCGCGTACGCCCGCCCGGCCGACGACCGCCCCCGCACGACCGGGAACCCGCCGACGTTGACGCACAGCGCCGCGACGAGCTGCCGAGCCCCGCCGATCCACCGCCAGTCCCCCGACAACGGCGACCGGCGCAGCAGCTGCACCTGCCCCTCGGTGGCCTCCGGCACCAGCGACCCGGCAACCCACGTGCCGTGCGCGTCCCGGCCGGCCCGCACCACCGCCACCTGCGTGCCGGTGTCGTCGTAGTGCGCCACCGCGCTGGCCGCGCTGGCAGCCAGGTCGGCGTGCCCGGTGCCAGCCGTGATGTGCCCGACCGCCACCACGTCACCCTCGGCCGTCATGATCTCGGGCCGGTGGAACCAGTCGAACCCGCCCTCGGCCGGCGGCAGCACGCACTGCCCGCCCGTCAGGAACGACAGGTGGCAGTCGTTGTCCGCGAGGTGCCCGAACACCCGCCCGTCGGCGGTCACGGTGATCGGCGTCAGCTCCGCCAGGGCCGGATCGGCGAACCAGCCACGCGGCGGGTACAGCGGCGCGACCTGCCGTTTCCCACCGCTCACACCGGCTGCGGTGACCGCCTCTTCCTCTTTCGGCGTCTCCTCCGAGGGCTCGTCGTCCTCGCCGGCCGGCTCGTCGTCGGCCAGTTCCAGCCGCGCCTGCATGAACGCCTGGGTACCGACGAGCGTCACCGCCATCACCCGGCCCTTCGTCACCGTGATGTAAGGCTCCTCGCCCGACTCGATGAACGCTTCCCACTCCTCGTCGCTCATGTCCTCAATCGGCGTGCCCTTGCCGTCGGTGTACACGAACTCGAAGTCGTCCAGGTCCACCGACGGGAACAGCACCCCGGCGCGCAGCAACTCCAGCGCCTCGCCCACTTCCGGCACCGCGTCGATGAAGTCCCCGACGCCGGTCAGCTTCGACTTCTGCACCTCGCCGGCGGTAATCCGGCCGATCGTCACCGCCCCTTCGTGCGCGGGGGCGTCCTCGCGGGCCCATCGCAGCGGCAGCGGCAACTCGCGGAACGACCAGTCGCCGTCCGCCGCGAAGATCCGCCGGTCACCCGACGCGGCACCCAGCGGCGCCAGCGTCCCCTTCCACGTCGCCATCTGTCTGCCACCCTTCGCGGCTCCCGCCGCCGTCACCGTGTTGTCCAACCCCGTGGCCCGGTCCCGTCGGGGCCACGGGTGCTTCGGGATCGCAGGCAGCGGCTCGCCGGCCGGCACCTCGATCATCGTGCAGCGGCAGTTCACGACCTGACCGGGTGGTGCCGCCGGATCACCCGGGAACCGCAGCGGCACCCCACCGACCATGAACACGCCGTCCAGGGCGACTCGCTGCCCGTCCGCCGCCCGGTGGTCATGCCGCGTCCGCGTGTCGTGCGTGGACACCCACACCTTGTCCAACTTCTCGTCGAGCGCCCGCGCGGACGTCAACCAGGCCGTCAGTGTGCCCGCGTTGTACGCGCCGATCGTCTCCGTACGGGCGATCGTCACTGCCCGGTCCTCCCACGCCAGCTCGCCGAGGAGCGCCTCCACGGCGTCGCGGATCCGCGGAATGCTCGCACCTTCGGCGGTCAGCTCGGTGATCGCCGCCGTGACTTGCGTCCACGCCGAGTCCGGCACCCCCTGGAGCCGGTTCGGCAACGCCGCCAGGTACTCGTCTTTCAACTGCTCGACCCGCAAGACGTCGACGTCACCGCCCGCGTCCGCGACGCCCTCGAGGAACGTCTCGTCGACGGCGGGCAGCAGGTGCACCGTCATCGCCTCGAACCACGCCTGCCCGGCGCCGGCGAGCGCCGCCTGGTCCGGAGGCAGGGCCGCCGCGGTGACCGGTAGCGTCACGGCGCGCGCCGACCCCAGCCACGCGGCCAGGGCCGCACGGACAGCCTGCTCGACACGCTTCTCGGCGGCCACCACCCGCGCCTCGTGGGTGAGCCGCAGTGGCAGCCATCGGTCCCGGTCGGCCACGATCACTCCTCCGGGTCGGGCGGTGTCTCCGCGACGACGGTGATGGTTTGTCCGACGCACTGCACACCACCGCCGGGCAGGCACGCCGGCATCCCCGACTCGGCTCTCACCAGCCGCTGCACCGTCAGCCCGTTGTCTCGCAACTCCAGGCTCACGAAGTCCTCGTCAACGACGACGCCGACCTGCGCAAGAGCGGCACGCAGCTCGCTCAGGGTCACACTCTGCGGCTCAGCCACCGGTCCTCCTGGTCTGCTGGTAGCAGGCCGCCTCCTCCGAGTCGCAGGCGTGCTCCGCATCGCTCAGGGGCGGCTGGTCGCCGTCCCACAGCTCTCCCCACCAGCCCCAGGTGCGGCACTGCCACCAGCGGATGACCTGGCAGCCATTGCCGCGCCCGGACCGCTGGCAAGCGTGCCAGTACGCCAGGACGGACCAGATTAGGGACGAGGGCGGTCGGGGCGGTCGGGGCGGTCACGCCGGCACCAGTTCCCCGGCGACGGTGCGCGCCAAGTGCTCGCGCAGCTCGTCGACGTCGTGCCGCCGCCCGGCCACGAGCAGCCCGCCGACGTAGCCGCTGAGGGCCGTCGTCAGCTTCTCCGGGTCGACGCCAAGCCGGCCCGCCACGGCCGGGACCGCGGTGAACGCACCCTGGAGCAGGCGAGGCACCGAGGTGGGCGTGGACTGGCGCACCGTGTGGTACTCCCACACGGTCAGGTCGCTGTGCCGGTACCGCTCACGGCCGATGACCCGTTTCCCGGCGACTTCCAACGCCCGCAGCGCCAGCGCCTCGCACGCGGCCACGAACGGCCCGGTCAGCGGTTCCGCCGCAGCGGCGAGCGCCGCCCTCTCGGGCGGGCCACGGCGTTCCGTGTCGCCGTCGGGTGGCGGCGCCGTGGCCGGCGCGGGATCTTCGGCGGTCGGCGGCTCACCGGCAGGAGGCTCATCCGGCTCGGGCGGCTTCAACGCTGCCAGGTCGACCTGTACGCCAACCTGTGCGACCTCCAGCAGCCGCTGCACGAGCAGCGGCCCGGCCGCCGGCACCGTCCGGATGATCTCCAGGAGTCGGCGCAGCTCCCGCTCATCGTCCGTGGGCTTGTCCTCATCACCGAACCCCGTCTCCCGGCGCAGCGCGTCGCCGGACAGCTCACCGAGTCCGTAGAGATCTTTCGCGTCGGCACCCTTGTCGGGACTCTGCGTCAGCTCGCTGGTGTCGTACCAAACGATCCACCGCTTCGCGTCAGCGACGCCCGCCGCACCTTCCAGCGCTGGCCACAACATCTGCTGCGTCAGTGCCGCGCACACCAGCTCAAGCTTGCTCTCGACGTGGTACTTGATCGTCGCCTCGTCGGTCATCCAGGCGCCCCAATGGTTCGCCTGGGTCATCCCCAGCAGCATCTCGGGTGGGGCGTCCAGCCCGAGGGCGAGCCGGCGGATCGCGCCGTCGAGCATCGACGGGACCGACGACGACAGCTCCGTGGCGAAGCTGAGCAGACGGGCCTTCTCTAGGTGCTCAGCCGGCCCCTGCACAACGATCGGAACCAACGCGGCAACTGAGTCGCGGTCCTTCACGGCGGTGGTCATCGCCTCGGTCAGCGTCGCCAGGAACGACGACACCCCGTCCTCCGGGTTCTCCTCCTGCTCGGGAGCGACGAAGCTCAGCTCATTCGGCAGCAGCAGCACACCCGCACCCGCCAATCGAGAGTCGATCTGCGATTGCACGTACTGCGTCAGCCGCTCGATCAGCCGTAGCACCCGGCGGTTGGACTGCACCTGGGACGACGGCAGGGCGTGCTTGCGCGGGCTCGGCGACCAGATCCGCACAATGACCGTCTCGTCGGGCTCCAGTTCCCTGGTGCCCGCGCCCTGGTCGAGGATGTACTTCCCGGCCCGCTCAGACAGCTCATCCGTCGACGCGACGATCCACGTCTCCCGGTCGGTGGCGTTACCGTCCTCATCGCGTTCCGGCTCACCAATTAGGTAGCACTCGCCTGGCACACCGAGTTGGACTCCGGCGTCGGACAGCAGCTCGGCCTGTTTGCCTGGGCCGCCGAGAAACGTCTCGTTGACGCCGGCCGGCGCCTGGTCCGGCGTCTCGACGGGCCGCCCTTCGTCGTTGACCTGCGTGATGTACAGCCGGGCGCGGCCCATCGCCTTGGCGATCGTGTTCACCAGGTAGGCCAGCTCGCCGCATTCCTCGTAGTGCCGCCATGCCTCCTCCTGCCACTGCTGCTTGCTGACCTTCCGCAGGCTGCCACCGGAGTCGTAGCGCATCTTCGCCGCCGAGGCGACGACCGCAGTTGCCCTGCCAACCTCGCTGTCGGTGTTGGGCTTCGTGCCCCACCAGGCCATGCGGTTACTCCTCAGGCTCCGTGCGAACTAGCAAGCCGGTTGTGTGGGACAGGGCCAGCGCGACCGTCGGCACGTCGGCCCACCACAGACCGGACCATCGAGGGACATCGGACAGCAGCCACCATGCGGCGGCACCCGGCACGGCGATCCACACCGACAGGCACCATCGGCAGAACAACAGGTACGCCAGCGGGCTGCCTTCAGGGAGCTGGCGGATGATCGCTTCCCGTGGTGGGCGGGTGATCTCGTCGGTGACGACCAACCGGGTCACCCGGGCAACGAAGAGCAGTACCACCGCGACCTCGATCAGCTCCCCCACAGATACGAGCATACGCAGTGACATTGCGGCCGCATAGGTATGATCGAAGGGGAGGCTCCCTACCATGCCTTGACCGTCGAACCCGTGACTCGCTTGAGGGTCACGGCCCCTGGTCGATGCAGGCGAGCAACCCGCCTTTCATACGTCGGAGCTGGTGGACATCAGCCTCTAGAAGTCGTCATCTTCAACGCGCACCTGCGCGCCGAGCGCCTGAGCCTTGCCCTCAATCTGACCCTGCTCCCCTTCGACGGTCACCAGGGTCAGGTTAATGCTGAGCAGTTGATGGTCAGCGGGATTGGCGCTGTCGATAACCTTTGCGAGTTCCTTGAGTAGCTGCCATGCCTGGTCACGCGTGTCCGCACCTGTGATGCTGCGATTAGCCAACTCGACCCTGTAACGCTTGTACACCTTCGGCCGAGAGGGCTGCAACGGCGTGGGGTCGGGCGGTGCAGGATCGGCACGGTACTCGTCGCCTCCGAAGAGCGTGGCCCCATCCCCATCCCCATCTCCCCCGAGGACATCCGGGCCGGACGCCATCGGGCCAGCAGGTTGTGCGCCCGGCGTTGGGGTGGGGCTTGGCTTCTCGATCCGACGACGCAGGGACTGACTGATCGAGTTGATCGAGATTTGTCCGGGGCCGGTGATCGACAGCGAGTTTCCATCCGCGTCGACGAGTTCCCAGCCGGTGGTCAGCAGCTCGAACAGGACGCGACGGATCTCGTCCGTGGAGGTGACCAAGGGGAACGAGGGGTTCTTATAGAACGCCTGCACGACCTCGCGTGGCGTCAGCGCACGATCGAAGCCCTCCAGGAGCGCGGCCAGGTAGCCGGCGGACAGCGCCGCAGGCAGCGTCGCGCGCCCCGCCTCTACGAGCGCGGTCCATAGGTGCCCGCCATTGAGCGCGGTCCGGCTGTCCTCGTCGAACCGCTTGAACTCGACGTATAGGTCCCCGGCACGGACCAGGTAGGCGTAGTGCTGGTAGGCGCGTTCGATGTCGCGGCGCAACTTCCCCACCGCATCGTCGTGCTTACTGCGGGCGTCCCGCAGCTCATCCTCGGTATCATCGGTAAGCTGCTTGATCACCTCACGCCAGGCGAGAACCTCCGCGGCCCGTTTCAACGCGATGTCACGCCGCTGGGTGTTCACACAGGCGACCACGCAGCTGGCGGCGTTGTCGACGCGCAGCGGTTGGTCCCCGAGCCCGAGCAGTGCAGTTATGTCGTCACGGCTGACCGAGTCCTTGCCGTTGAGCAGTGTCCATCGACGCGGGTCCAGCAGCACGAGGCGGTTCTCGGCACTGTCCACCCCCTCGAACACCTTGTCCAGCGGAGCCCGATCGTCAGCTGGCCTGTCGACAAGCACGAGTTCGTCGAAGGTGCCCTTCGACGCGAGCCGTCGCGCCTCCCGCCACACCAGCTCACCCCGGGCATCGAGTGGCACCAACGCCATCGCAGCAGTGAAGTACATCCGCAGCGTCTGCTTGATTGACAGGTGCCAGCGTGCTGGTGCATTCGTCGGCGTAGTGACCTCCAGCGCGCCGAGCCCCTCGTCGCCAGTGAGCTTGTTGAACACTTCGTCGGCAGCAGGGAAGGGCACCCCAACACCAGCCGGCCCGTAGATGGCGGCCAACAGTTCGGCCTTCGTCGCACCGCGCCGGCCTTGCGGTCTGCCGACGATCGAGTAACACAGCAGGGCGGTGGCCATCCGGACGGCTGGCGCGGGCTGCGCGACGGTCACGCCGTCATGACGGAGGGCTGCGTCGACGACGACCGCGCGGCCCGTGCCGCCGTCCGTGCTGGTGATGTCGGTACTGGCGACCGCCCGGTAGCCCTGGATGGCCCGGTCATTGCCGAGTAGCAGTCCGGACGATAGCAACTGCTCAAGGGCCACGGTAAGTGGAATGTCACCAACGCCGATAAGTAGCGGCGCCCACCGCCCGGCCTTGTGCTCGGTGACCCAATGCATCGCGGTGCGGGCGAAAATGGCGACGGTGGAACGGACTCGCTGGAATCCGGAGACCTGCGCCCACTCCTCGCGGACCAGTCGCATCAGCTCGGGATGGAACGGGTAACTGGCCGACGTTCTGTCCTCGAAGCCGGACAGGCCACGGTTGGGTCCGAGCTTTTCGAACACCTTGTCGCGCCAGGCCTGCTCGGCCGCAGCCACATACCGACGAGCCAGGTCGCGGATGGGCAGTTCGCCGTCCGGAAGCTCGAACAGCCGTCGGCGAATGATGGCGGAGAAATCCTGCGCCTCGGTGACGGGGACAGTCTGGCCGTTACGGACCAGCCGGGCAGCCACGTAGTCGCGGAAGTCGAGGGCCTGCGGCGGGTAGCCCCGCTCATCGAGTTCGGAACGGATCATGACGACGACGAACGCCACCCGGGGCACATCGTCGCAGGCGTCCATCAACGCGTTGAGGAACGCCTTCTCGCCTGGCATCGTGTCGATGTGCGCCACATCGGAGAGCGCCAGGACATAGTCCATGAGCTCGTCGAGCAGGATGAGCACCGGCCGACCACTCTCGGTCAACGCCTGCTGGAGCGTGCCCTTGTTCGGACCGGCGGCCACGTGGCGCTTATAGCGATCCATATCGCTGCCAACGAGTGCCCAGACAAACCGTTCGAACAGGTTGGTCGCCGGACCGAACACCTCGTTCGTGCTTCCTGGGCTGAAGTAGTCAGCAGTCAGCGTGACCACGGTCGCGCCCTCAAGGTCCACGGCTGCCGCCCCGTGTCCAGTTTCCTGGTGCACCCGCTGACCGAGTTCGGTGGCGAAGAAGTCCGCTGGGCTGTTGGCCATGTGGTACAAACCGACCAGCGCGTGGCTCTTGCCGCCTCCCATTCCCTGGTCTAGGTGGAACAAGGCTGGAGCGTCAGCTTCGGTGCCGAGTCGGCGAGCAACGCGGGAGAAGAATCCGACGAGGTTCGGCGTGGGCTCGGTAATGTCACCGTAGTATTCGACCTTGCGGTAGGGCACATCGACGGTCTGGTAGACGGCCTTGTGTAGGCTCATCTGCAGCTCGCCAATAGACCCGTCGGAAGTGCGTACCTCCGGGCGCAGCTTGAGGAAGTCTGCCCAATGGGGAGCATGTGCGGCGGTTGCGGTCACGACAATTCCTCCTCGAAGGGCAGCACCATTTGGGCTTGCGCGTCGGCCTCCTTCTCAGCGGCCACCGCGGCGTACTGGATCATCGTGCCGATGGTTCCGGCATTGCGTTGCACCGCCGTGAGTGCCTTTGCGACCGGGTCACTCGCTGGCAGCTGCCGCACGATCTCGGCGACGACTGCCCACAGGTGTGCGTCGTTGGCCTGCCTGTCTGCCTTCGCCAGCACTGCGGCCACCGCCTCGGTGCCGCCCTCTTCCCACGCCTTCGCCACGACCCGGGCAATCTCGAAGGTCGATGAACGGTCGCTGAAGGAGTCTGGTGGGTCCAAGCGCAGCTTGAAACCGCTCCTGCTTTCGGTTAGCAGTGCGCCGCGCATGTCCTCCAGCCGCAGGTTGTCGGCCTGTGCGAGGAACCGGGCTTCTCCCTTCGGAACATCGGTGCGGCCGTAAAGCCGCTGCCAGAAGACGGCGAACCGAGTCGGAGCGTCGAACGTTTCCAGCGGCAACTGGTCAAGCTTGAGCGCGGTCGCGTCCCGCACGGAGCTCCGCGCCAGCGTGAGGTAGCGGTCGAGACTGGCCTGTTCCCCATTCGGAAGCAGTACGGAGCTGTATCGGCCATACACCTCCATCGCCGGCCCGTATGCGGCCATGAGCTGATCGGTGAGCGCCAGCCCGTCGGCATCCCACTGTTTGACTGCAGCCTTGACCGCCGTCGCGACCTCACGATCAACCTGCGCAGCCGTAGCGACGGGCCGCTGCGAGGTCGCAACGCGGCAACCGATCGTGACCGTCACCTTGATGCTCGCAACGCCAGTATTCGATGTCTCTGTTCGGGACGGCCAAGCGCTGGTCACGACGAACCCCGCGTCATGCAGTGCGCCAAGCAAGCGGAGCCAAGCGTCCGGGTCGGAGTGACCGAAGACGACGACCAGGTGCCCGTCAGAACGAAGCACCCGTCGCGCTTCGTGGAATGCACGGGAGAGGGACCGCTCGTAGAACTCGCGGTCGTGCCGAACACCGCCGTTGAACACCCGGCGGACGATGATCTCGTCGTCCTTATTCTGAAGGTCAGGGGCGATCTCGGTGCCGATGGTTTCCGCAAACAGGTCAGGCTGGGCATCAACAAGCGCTCGGCGCAGCCAGACGTAGAAGAAGTCCGAAGCGTCGGAGTACTCGATCATGTCGTAGTACGGCGGGTCAGTCACGATCGCATCCACGGTGCCATCACGAAAGGGCAGCGCCATCGCATTTTCCCGCCGAAGTCGTGCCGGTCGCCCTCTCCGTCCCCGCAGGTGCGCCGCAAGCGGGCTCATACCAGTCTCGGTCAGCCCCGCCCAGGTTCCTGGTCCCTGGCCGATGCCGGTCTCGAAGAAGTCAAACTGAAAGGATAGACCAGCCTCGTTCCGGAAGATGTCGCCGACTTGAACGCGATTCTGGGCAGAGCCGTCAGGTTTCCCGTGCGGACGCAACATTGCACCGCGAGTGGCATAGCGGAGCCCACGTACAAGGGTCGCCGCAGCGAACGCCGCCAGCGCGTGCGCGTAGTCCGCCGAGATGTCTGCCGCGAGCATTTCCTCGTGGCATACACGGATCTGCTGGGCCAGGGTGCCGAACAGCAGGGTCTGCCGCGAGCACATGAGGTCGCCGTAGTTGGTGTACCCATAGCCGCTGGCTTGGACTGTGTGAACGTTGCCAGGCGGGATGACCTCGTCGGGTACAGCGGACAACTGCCCGGCCTTCGGCAGTAGCTCCGGTCGGGCCGATACAGCGGCGTCACGCTCGTCCTGCCGCAGTACCCGAAAGGTCTTCTTCGTGTCGCCATCATCGGTGGCGAAGTCGGCGGCGACCAGCGGCTCGTCGAGGTACTGCTCGGCGAAGCCCTTCGCCTTCACGGTTTCCAGTGTGTGCACGTGGTTGCAGAACGGGCAGCGGGCGCTCTTGCCTTTCTTGCCCGCCGAGGAGTACGTGGGCTGGGCGTCGGTGGGGCCCGCGATCACCTCGACCCGCCACGCGTCACCGTTGAGAACGAGCCTCATCGACTGGCCCTCGTCCTGCGTGCGGCGGTAGGGGTGCCGGAGCACGAAGCTGCCAATGAGCGGGAACCGCCGCCGGCATTGGTCGCAGGGGATGGAGACGGTCCACAGGTAGCCCCAGGGCTGCCGCCCGTTCGCATCGGCCGGGTAGTGGGCGCTCAGAACGGCTCGGGTCCGCCGGCCGATCTCCTCGTGCAGCAGCCGCGCGTCGGCTACAAGCCGGTCGGCGCTCGAGAGATCGAACGTCGCGGGCTGGCTACTTGTGAACGGCAGCGCGGGCTCGGTAGACCAGTCACGAATCGCCCAGTCTGCGAGGAGACGTCCAGCGAGGGTGGCCACTGGACTCAGGTCAGTGCCAACAGCGGTCACACCGACACGCGCCGCCTCGAGCGGGATGATGCCTCGGCCGGAGAAGATGTCGATGACTACGGGAGTACGGCCTGGGTAGTTGTCGGCAATTCGATCAGCCAGCCGATCGAACGCCTCCGAGGATCCGGTGCGTACGGCGGCCTCGACGAACTCCCGGAGTCCATCGTCGTTGGGCAGCAGAGTTGTGAGGACGGCGGCGCGTGCCTGAGCGATGGGACGGGACGCGAACCACGGGAAGATCGCCTTTTCGCTGCGACCCGAGCCAACAGGTGTACCGACGGCGGCATCAACGGTGGTGCAGGGGAACCAGTGGTCAATCAGGCGTTCGCGCATGTCGCCGGCCTTATTAGGGTCGGCCGGCATGCAAGTCGCCCGGTTGGCCTCGTCGATGCTCACTGTTCGCCCTTCATTAGCCGCTTCAGGTCGGTGATCTTGATCTGGAATCGTTCGATGCGTCGTGGCCCGCTCGACAGCTGCCCGGCGGGATCCTGCGCTCGAATGACGACCTTGGGGAAGGTCGCGCAGTTGATGACGACATACAGCCAGTAGTCCTGGCCGCGTTGCTGGGCTTGCGCCCACTCGTGCTGCTCGAGCCATATCGACTTGAGCACACCCTCCAAGCCCTTGACCTCGACCAGGCGCTGCTCGCCTGTGTGCCGATGGCGGGCGAACAGGTCGTAGCCGACGCCAGCGGTCTGCCGGTCGTCGACGATGTAGTCGAGGCGCTCGAGCTCGTCAAGGACGCTCGCCACAGCGATACGCTCGCTGTCGGGGTCGTACCCGAGCTCGGCGGTGCGGGCGCCCGCGACGACATGCGCCCAGCCGACGAGGCGGGGAGCGGTGCCGGTGACCTTGCCGATGTCCTCAAGCTGTCGGACGCGCTCGGCCTTCAAGGCAGCGAACTGCTCCCGCCGCTCGCGCCGCACTTCGGCAGGGAGTTCATCGAGCTCGTCGAGGTATCGGTACTCGACCTGGTCGAGCTGTTCGCGTGCCTTTTCCACCCACGCCGTCCGCTCGGCACGTTGCCGGTCAGCCTCCCGCACCAACGCTGCCTGCGCCTGTGCCAACCCATCGGTGCGCATGGCTGGCGTTAGGGTGCCGCCGGTGGCGGCCGGCCTAGAGGCCCGCAGGGTCATCAGCGACTCCCAGGCGACCTCGAAGGCTCCGGCACCGGAGAACCGAATGAGCAGCGGTGCCTTCCGGCGTAGCCGCCGGAGACCGTCGTGGATTTCGACCTCAGAGTCGTACAAGAGCAACGTATAGCTGGTCAGGGCGGCAGTGTCGACCAGGTGGGTGCCACGGACCAACTCGGCCTCACCGTCGCGCAACGCAAGGTCGACGAGCTCGGCGAACGGTTCCTCGGTCGGGCCGAGGACGACGACATCTTCCAGACCCTGCGAACCGTCGTTGATCGCCTGCCTTACCGATGCACCGTCGGCGGCGACGAGCCGGCTTGTGGCACCGCCGAGGGCAGCCGGTAGCAGTGACCGCGACGTGACTTCGCGGATTCCCTTCGCCGGCCCCGGTCCGAGTTGCCAGCTGTGGGAGCAGGCAAGCTGGTCGAGGAAGGCATCAACGATGACCGGGTTGATGGCCTCCAGCCGGTCGGCGCGGAACCGGGCCACCGCGGCCGCTGTGTTCGCCGGCGTGTGCAGTCGGTCCTCGTCGGTTACAAGTTCACGAGCTGCGGCGAGCAGCTCTTGGGCACCGGGCATCGGGATGTGCGCGGCGACACCGGACTTCTGCGCCTCAACGAGAGCACGGCCGTAGTCGAACCCGGCTCGCGCGGCCGTCGCGTCCAACAGGTCAAAGATCCGGCCGCCGAGCGCGTCGCCGGCACTGGCGAGGTTCTGCAGCATGACCTCTTGGACACGGCCTTCGCGGGTGACTGGTGACACCAGGTGATAGATGTGCACCGACCGGGTCTGACCGATTCGGTGCAGCCGGCCCATGCGCTGTTCGAGGCGAACCAGCGACCAGGGAATGTCCCAGTCGATCATGACATTTGCGCTCTGCAAGTCGATGCCTTCGCCACCGGCGTCGGTGCTGACCAACACCTGGAAGCCACCGTCGAGAAAGCGCTGCTGCAGCTTGTCTCGCTCTCGATGACCCACAGCACCTTCGAGCGTTTCGACGGTGAAGCCGACGTCGGTGAACATGCCCACCAGCCAACGCGCGGTGTCGGCGAACTCGGTAAACACGAGCACCTGGCCGTCGCCCGGCCGGATCCCATGGCGCTCCATCAACTCGCGCGCCCGTAGCCACTTGGTCGGCATACCGGTGACGGTCGCCAGCCGCAGCGCCACCAGGACAGCTTCGATCCGTTCGAGTTCCTTGCCCTTCGCCTTGCTGCGGGCGGTGACCACCGCGTCCTCGGCGCGCTGCCACGCCTCGTCGTCGGCGACCTCAAGCTGCAGATCGAGCCCGTCGCCTACGAATTCCTCCGGGACCGGCGCGTCGGAACGGGAGCTCGCCGGACCGCGCAGGGCTTCCTCGCGGCGGCGGATGGTCGCTGCGGCCGCCACCACAGATGACGCGGCCCGCTTCCCGTAGATCGACCGCGCCAGGGTGGCGTTCTCGCCGTAGAAGTTGTCGACGTAGTCCATGACAGCGGTGTAGGCCGTCTCCTCCGCGCCGGTTAGATCGACCGGGACGGTCTCGGCGTACCGCGGCGGGAACAGTGGACGCCCCTCCAGGTCCTTCAGCTCCTCCTTCATCCGGCGTAGGAATGAGAGCGTGCTCGGCCGCAGCGCCGTCTCGTACTCGGTCTGCCGGGGATCCCATGGGTAGAGGGTGGGGTCGAGGAGGTTGAGCAGTCCACGAAAGAAGTGCTCCTTGCCCCGATGAGGTGTGGCGGTGAGCAGCAACAGATGGTGGGTGCGTGCCGCCAGTTCCCGGGCCGCCGTCAGGTACTGGGAGGTAGGGGTCAGTCTGTGTGCCTCGTCGAAGACCGCCAGCGACCAGGAGGCACGAGAGCCCGCGACCTTGCGCCGCACGTCACGGTTGTAGGTATAAAGATCGACCGAGACGACCCACACGCTAACGCGCGGGTCGAGATCCTTGGGGTCGCGGGCAAGCTCCGGGGTCAGCCGATCGGCCTCGATGGCGAAGTACCGGCGCAGATCCCGCCGCCACTTCTCCACTAGGTGAGCCGGGACGACGATAACCGTGCGACCGGGGATCAACCCGCGCCGCGTCCCCTCGGCGATATACATCCCGGTCATGATGGTCTTGCCAGTTCCCGGCTCATCAGCGAGCAGGAAGCGCAGGCGCGGCTGGGCGAGCATGTGGGTGAAGACAGCCTCGTCCTGATGCGCGTACGGTCGCAGCGGCCTAGTGGCCAGCACCGCGGAACGGATGCGGGGCACCGCGTACTGCATCCAGCGGCCCCACAGGCCGGTCAATGCGCGCTCTGCGTCTCCACCAGCATCATTGACCGGCACAAGAGCTCGACGCAGGTCGTCGGCATCGAATGACGCCTCAGCTAGGCTGCCATCACCGCGGCGGAAGACGAGATCGGCCCCGGACAGGTTCGGCGTCGCAGCCAGCAACGTGACGAGCTGGCCATCGACGGTCAGTTGGGTGCCAGGTTCAGGTATAGCGCTCACGTGCACACCCGCCACTGGCCTCCCGTCATTACGTGCGGCGCGGTCTGGCCGGCTACGCCCGCAGCACCTGAATGGCGGCCGTCAGCGTGCGCTCGCCGACTGGCAGATACTCCCGTTTCCGCCGAAATCCGCACCGCCCACCGTGGTCTACGTCCATGTTGGATGTCAACCGCGATGAGCCGCGGGCATGGTGGCCAGATGGCCAAGGGCCGCCGACAAAAGCAGGATTCCTATGTGGTCAACCCGCGCGAGCCAGGCGAGCAGAGGTCGCGGCCGATGGGACCCGCCAACGGTGATCTCGAGCCGCCCGGCCGACAGAACGCGATGGGGCGGGTTATGGCCTCGCCGTGGCCCGCCCCGGTTGGTCCGCACAGCGGACTAGCTCAGATCGCTGGTCCGCCAATCGGACTAGCCCGCGTGCCGTGGCCTCCCGTCGTTGCCACCGAGGTCCCCGATCACCGGCACCGCCCCGCGTCTCTCCGTCTCCTGGACCGCACACACCATGCACAACAGCAGGAACGCGCCCGGTGCCCGCACCGCCGTCTGCTGCTGCCTCGGCCCGATCCACATGTCCGTACCGCAGTCGGCGCACCGCGTCAGCGAGTGGTCGACCGTCGGCACGTACCGAGGCACCCCCGGCGCGCCCTCCAGCAGCTCGTTCATGTTCGTCGGCGGGCACGCCAGGATCATCCGCTTATCCTGCGCCAAGCCGCCCTCGTCGCGCCGGGCGATGTTCAGCGCCGCGCCGACCTCGACGTCATCCGCGCCGAGTGCCCGCATCCGCGTCGGGTCGGGCGTGCCGTAGCGCCCCAGCAGGGCTTCCCGCGCAACCTCGAACGCGCCGCGCTTACCGTCCTCCATCCTGAACTTCCCTTCCGGGCAGCATCGTCTCGACGACCCGCCCGTCCTCGTCGATCACCAGGCCCGGGCCGGTGACGGTCCCGCCCGCGCCGCGCACGCCGCGATCCGGTCGAACAGCTGCCGGCCGTGGCCCAGCGCCGCCGCCGACGGCACCACCAACACCTCGGCGCGGCCGTCGACCACGTCCGCGACCACGGACCGCCAGGCACGGGAGCCGACGTGCTCGCACACCACGTCCAGGCCCTCCCGCACCGACCAGCGCAGCGCCACCTTCGCCAGCACCTCGGCAGCGGCCCGGCCGCCGCGCAGCATCCCGGTGAACACCACCGCCCGCCGTCGTTCCCACTGCCGCTGGTCGGCGTTCCAGCGGGCCTGCGCGTACAGCCGGGCCAGGTCCGGCCCCGACCCGGGCACGTCTGGGGAGCATCGCGACCAGGTGCGGGCCTCCCGGTCCCACTCGACGTGCCAGCCGAACTCGCGGCACTCCCGGTGGCCCGGCCACCAGCCGGTCCAGTCGGCCTGCCCGCAGTCGTGGCCCGAGCTGTCGGCGTGGGCGCGGCACCACATGCGCTTGCGGCCGGTGGCCAGGCACTCGGCCACGTCGCAGTCATCGGCGTGCGTCTCACCGATCGCCGCGAGGCAGGCCGGGCAGGTGCCGCGCAGCAACTCCTCACCCACCGGCTTCTCCTTGCTGTCGGTCGGGCCGGCGCCGACGGCGCGCACCGAGCTGGTACGCGCCGCCGGCTGACCCGAAGGGGTCACACTCACACGCTGGCCTCGGACTCACCCGCGTTCTGGTCGGCATCCGCGCGCGGGTCGGCCACGGCGTCGTGCGGCTCGATGTCGTGCTCCGGCAGGTGCACGTCGACGACATCCGGCACGCCGTCCTCGTCGTCCTCTTCTTCGGCCTCGTGCCGCAGGCGCTCGGCTTCCTCCTCGGCTTCCTCGCGCCGCCGTTCCTCCTCTTCGGCGATGAGCGCGGTCCGCCACGCGGCTTCGGCGTCGGACAGCTCGTAGCCGTCCGCCTCCAGGCGGGTCAGCCAGGGCGCGATCAGGTCTTGCCGTTTCACCCAGCGGCCGAGGGCAGCCTCACCGGCGTTGTACTCCTGAGCGCCGATCATGCGGGCCACGAGCAGCCGGTTGAGGCGGTCCTGTCCGGCGGTTAGGCCGTCGTCCAGCTCGCCGCCGGCCACGTCGCGGATCAGGTCCTCGTCGACGTGATGCGCGAGGAAGCCAGGCGCCACCACGGCGAGCCGCATCGCGTCGACGAGCAGCGTCTTGGCGCCCTTCGCGCTGCCGTACTTCTCGACCAGGAACTTGCGGCGCACCGTGGCGGCTTCCTTCAACCGCTCGCGGCGCTCCTCCCTCGCCTTCTCGGCGGCCTCCTTTGCGGCGATCTCGGCGGGGCTCTTCCAGTAGCTGTGCCCGGTTCGCTTGAAGCCGTGGGCCTCCGGGTCGAGGCAGACGATGACGGCCTCGGCGGTGTCCCAGCGCTCCTCGATCAGTGCGCCGTAGCCGTCGAGTGCCTTCACCGTCTCCGAGTCGATGCTCTCGCCGTCTGCGGTGGCGAGCTGGTCGAGCCGCGCCATCTGGCAGTTGTACGGCCACCCGTCCTTGGGTTTCTTGACGATGGTCACGCCGGCCGATTCGAGTTCGGCTCTGAGCGCCGCGACGGCCTCCTTGACCGTCCGCTTTCGGCGTTCCTCGCCGGCCTTGTGCTTGATGCCCCAGCTGCTGTCGACGTCCTTGAGGATCTTCTCCAGCGTCTGCGGGTCGTCCTCGAACTCCTGCAGCTCGGCCACGTCGTCGAGGGTCAGCCGACCGGCGTCGGCGGCCGCGGTGGCCTTCTCGCCGAGGGTGACGAGCCGCAGCGAGTCGTGGACGTGCTTGTAGCTGCGTCCGGTGCGCTTGGCGATCTGGCTCGGGTCGAGGCCGAACAGCTCCAGCTGCGCGTACGCGACGGCCCGTTCGGTGGGCGTGAGGTCGGCGCGCTGGTCGTTCTCGATCAGCATGGACACGACCTGGTCGGCGGGGACGCCGGCCAGGTCGGGGCGCACGAGGCATGGCACGGTCGGCGGCATGCCGTCTGGCCATTCCCCGGCGGCGAGCGCCTCGGCGGCGGCCTTGGCGCGTCGGTGACCGGCGACGATCAGGTGTCCGTCGTCGTCGGGGACGACGAGGAGGGCCTGGAGGACGCCGCTGGCGGCGATGGAGGCGCGCAGTTCGGTCAGGTCGCTGTCCTGGGTGCGGACGTTGCGCGGGTTGGCCAGCAGGTCGCGCGGGTCGAGGTCCGCGAGGTACGGCGCTTTCGTCTTGGTGCGCCGCTTGGTGGCTGCTGTCACTGGTAGTCCTTCCTACTCCACGTGAGCTACGTACGGCCCGTGCCGTACATAATCATTGTATCATTCATGATCATTTACGTCTAATCGAAGGACCGCCTGAACTGCGGATTTGCCTGAAGAGAGCCGGACGGTCCACGATCGATTCCATGCCGACACTGCGGAACCGTCGCCTCGAACAGCTCCTCGGCGGACCAATCGACGAATCCCTGACCTACAGCCAAGTCAAGGGACTCATCCCCGCCACGACCGAAGGCCCCGACCTGGACTTCAAGCGGGACACCTATGGCGGCAGCAACAGCGAACGGAAGAAGCTCTGCGGCGACGTCGGTGCACTCGCGAACGCCACCGGCGGCATCCTCATCCTCGGCATGGACGAAGACGAAAAGGGACGCGCGAAGCACGACACCGGCGTTGACATCAGCGACGACGAACGACGACGTCTCCGACAGACCGTCTGCGGCAATACCCAGCCAACGCCGACCTTCGACGTCATCCCCGTCGAAGATCCCGAGCGCCCCGGCAGAGGTTTCCTCATCATCTGGGTCGCGCGATCGGCGACCGCGCCACACGCCTACGTCAACGAGAACAAGTCGTTGCTCTACCCCAAGCGGATCGGCACCGAGACGGTCTGGTTGTCCGAGAGCGAGGTGGCCGAGGCGTACCGGGCGCGGTTCGCCGGCTTGACCAGCCGCATCGAAGAGGCCGTACGCATCGAAGCTGACTTCGCCTCGCGCCATGCCCCCACGGAACTGTTCGTGCTGGTCACCCTCGTCCCGGACGTGCCAGGTGGCTTCACCATCGACACAGCCGCCCTGAGGGACTTCCAGCTGAGCAACATGAACCCCGCCGACGCCTTCGGCATTCCGGTACGCAGCTTCGCCCGCTCGACTGTCCGGCATCGCCGCCTGGTAGGCATCGGCTCCTTCGAGCCCGGCAGGCCCTACTCGCGCAGCGCCTGCGAACTGCACGAGAACGGCAGCGGCGCATTCTCCACCGACGTCAGCTCGGAGAAATCCGGGAACATGGATCCCGGTGGCCGTCTGGTGGACTCGCAGTGGCTCACCTTGGGTGTCGCCGCAGGGCTTCAATTCCTTGCCCGCCACGCACGCGATCGTGCGGCGGCCGGCGGGCTCGCGACCGTCCGCGCAACGATCTGGCCCACGCACCATGGCCCGGTCACGCTCGTGTCCAACATCGGCTGGGCGAACGATCGAATCGGTACCGAATCCATCACCGAACAGCCGTACGCCGACACCGTCGCCGATATCGACGACCTCTGCACGGGGGGCAGCGGCCTGGTCGCCACGACGTACCGCCTGACCAGCGAGCTGTTCCAAGCGTTCGGCGCACCCGAGGTAGCACAGATCACCACAGACGGCGGGATCCGCCTGCCGGCGTGGCACCGGTCCGGACATGAGCGGATCATCCGTTGGGCCGAGGCAACGGGCGTCCAGATCCTCGCGGAAGCGCTGGGCTGATTCCGACATCAGCGCAGTCCTGAGGAGGGCCGAGCCCGCTGTCCGAGTGGCGAGGCCACCACGGCGCGGCGAGACTCCTTCGCCCGCAGATACGCCACCCCGTGCACCAGCGCGTCGAGCCGGTCCGGGGAATCCCCGGACTCCGGCGTCCACGTCGTCTGCTGGTCCTCAAGCGCCGGGAACGTGCCGACGTGATGCACCCGGGGCGGAATAACCTCGTACCGGGCAGCGACCGGCTCGGCGCGTACCCGCTTCGACTGGCGGGCCTGCACCACGTCGATCGGCGGGTCGCCGCCCGGCAGCAGGCCCTCCTTTTGCATGGCCACCCAGGCGTCGACCAGGATGTCCCGCAGCCACGCCGACGACCCCTCGTAGATCACCACGTCGGCGTCGACGTCCAGGTAGCACTGCCAGATCCGCCGGGCGGCGGCCACCCCGGCGATCTTCATGCTCCGGTCGGCCAGCACGTAGTGGTCGCCGTCCTCACCTCGGCCGACCGCGACGATGCCCGTCTCATCGCTCGTGTCCGACACCGTGTCCGCCGGGTCCACCGACACGACGGTCCGCACCAGCAGCGGCACGTCGTCCTTGTCGATCCGGCCGGCCTCGATCCACGCCGACTTCCACAATGCGCCGTCGACGTCGGTCAGCAACTCGGCGTCCAACTCCTGCCGACCCAGCCGGGTGCCGCCGTACTGCTCCAGCAGTTCCTCCAACGCCTCCGGGCTGAGGTTCGCCGCGTTGTCCAGCGTCTTGCCTCGGGTGATGACCACCCGGGGCCGCCGGCCACGCGCCAGCTGCTTCTTCGCCCGCGTCAGCAGCTTCTTGACGTGCGGCAGCGGCTTCGGCGTCGTCGAGATCACCATGCGCGGGTCGGGCGCCTCACGCATGCAGAACCACAGCATGTCGAACACGCCCTGCGCCGTCTGCAACGGCCAAGCCGCGTACTCGTCGAGCCAGCAGCCGTCGAAGTCGTAGCCGCGCAGCGTGTCCGGGTCCTGCGCGCCGAACCCACGGATGATCGCGCCGTTGCGCAGCACCAGGTACGGCTCGCTCTTGTTGAACGTCCGCACTTCCTTCGGCGGCACCACAGCCAGCAGCCCGGCCCGGCGGGCGGTGAAGCACACATTGAACACCTCGCGGTGCGTCTTCGCGATCACCGCGTAGTGCCCGCCCGGCCGCGCGCCAGCCCAGCCGCGTACCGTCTCCGCGCCCGTGCGGGTCTTGCCGAAGCCACGGCCAGCCAGCAGCATCCAGATCCGGTAGTACGCCGGTTCCAACTGCTCCGAGCGAGCGTGCCGCCGCCAGTCGTAGCGGACCAGGCCCTGCACATCGGACACCTCGCGCAGGTACGCGGCCAGCTCGGCGTCGGTCATCAGCGCCGGGTCCGGGTACGACAGCAGCATGTCTCAGCGCCCCTGCCGCAGTTCGTCTTCCTGCTCCCGCAGATCCGACGAGGCGCACGAGGCGAGCAGCACCAGCACTGCCAGCATCGGCGCCAGGCAGGTGAGCGCCGCCGGGCCGATCCGCCACAGCGTCGCCCAGGCGGCGAGCCCGGTCAGCCCGGTCCAGCCGGCGAGCAGCAGCCGCCACGCCCACACCCGCCGCCGGAACGCGGCCACCTGCGCTGGCGGCAGCGTCACCACCCGGGCGCGGCCGACCGCCCGGCCCTGGACGTTCAGCGCCGCCCACGTGTGCGGCCCGACCCCGACGACCGGGCCGCCCGGCCGGTACGCGGACTGGGCGGCCGGCGGCCGGCGGTGGCCGGTCAGCAGCCGCGCCGAGCGGGGGCCACGCCTCACCGCGCCACCATCAGCACCACCACGGCGGCCGCGTTGCTCACGCCGAGCACCAGCAGTCCCAGCCCCGCCGACCACACCGCCCAGCGGGGGGCGTGCAGCTCCACCGCCAGCCGCACCCGCCGGTCAGTCCTCCGTCGACGCTCCACCTGTGCCCTCCTCGCGCTCGTCGTCGCCGGCCGGGTCGTCGTCGCCGGCCGGGTCGTCGGGGCCGGCCGGGTCGTCGGGGCCGGCCGGGTCGTCGGGGCCGGCCGGGTCGTCGGGGCCGGCCGGGTCGTCGGGGCCGGCGATCGGGTTGGCCTGGCCGGCGCGGGCCGCCGCCTCGGCCATCAGCGCCCGGAAGAAGTCGCCGCGCTGCGCTTCGCTCATCTGCTCGACCTCGGCGCGGATCGGGCCGCCGTCCGGACCGGTGTGCGAAGTTGTCGAGTCAGGCAGGCCCAGCGCCAGGCGCTCGACCCGGGTCGCCACCTCCAGCCACCGGGCGATGTCGCCGGGGCTGAGCTTCGACGCGTCGAGGGACTGCAACCGGGCCACGATCTTGGCCTGCAACGCGCCGGCGATCCGGGCGTGCCGCTTCGCCATGTCGCGGCGCTGCTCGGCCAGGCCCTCGACGTACAGCCGGTCCTCTTCGCGGTCCCACGCCTGCGCCCGCTTCACCCACTTCCATGCGGTGGCGACCTTGTGGAGGTAATCCCGGCTCTTGTTGACCTCGGTGGCGACCTTGGCGACGGTGCGGGTGCGGCCGAGGTCCCGGTACAGCACGAAGTAGCCGTACGCCTTCTCGGGCTCGCGGTCCTGCCGATCCCAGGCCAGGATCTCCGGCTCGCTCATGGTCACCTCCTCGTTGTGCTGGTGGTGCGGACGCCCGGCCGACGGAGAAGTGCCGGCCGGACCGCCCCGTCTCAGGGGCCTGCGGGTCGCGCTCCGGACATCGGAGGTCGGGCGATCGCGGCATTGCCGTACATGAGGGCGTCGTCCAGGGCGGTGAGCACCAGTGACGACTCGCGGCCGGGCGGCAGGGAGCGCATCGCCTCGGCCATGACGACCTTGACGGCGGCTCTCCACCGGGCGTGCCGCTCGGCTTGCTCCAGGTTGACCGGCGGGTGGTAGTCGCAGCGGCGGTCCAGCTCGTAGCACTGCCGCTCGTCCAGGTCGACGTACAGGTCGGAGCGGGTGTCCATGCCTCCTCCTAGAGGGTCGCAACTCGGCATAGCGGCCCGCATATGCGCTGGCCACAATCGGGACAGGTGTTGCGTCACGTAGACGGTTGTGCTTGCTGGTGGCTAGAGTGGTGATAGCGGTGGCCCTGCGTCACCGGTTTCTCCTGCCGACCGCCGGTGGCCCCACGCCCGGCATGGGTTGGCGCAGAGGGACAAGGGCCTAAAGCTCGCGCGGGAACGGTCACGCGATGGCGTGATTGACGTGGCACGTCTTCTCAATGGCGGCTGCGTGGGGGGCTGCTGAGGAGGGCGTTTCACCATGACCAAGAACAAGGCTGCCAAGCAGCTTGCCGAGGCCGAGGGCATCTCGTACGCGGCAGCGCTGCGCCGAGTGCGCGAGCAGTACGAGGATGATCGGAAGCGCGAGCTCCAGGCCGACCTGGAGTCGCTGTTCCCGTCGCTGGAGAGTCTGCTGCCCGCCGCGGTTGCGGGCTGGTGCAAGGGGATGACCGGCGACAGCGTCGCGCGGCACCTCGGGCAGAACTGGATCGCTGGCCTGACGTTCGATGACGTCGAGCTGCCGACGGACATCCTCCACGAGATCGTGGTCGACAGGGCCGAGCCGGACCTTGGCACCATCTCTTGGGACCAGCACGACGTGTTCCCCGATGGCGACGAGGTCGGCATGGTCGAGGTGGAGGCTGATGTCACCTTCACCGGTTGGGGCAGGCCCGATGCGATCGCGGGCCGTCAGGGTCTGCGGCTCGTCGACCCCGACGTGGACGGTGACGCTGAGGTCACCTTCAGCCATCGGGTACGGCTGCACTGGCACGTCGTGTACCGGCCGGGGGTTGACTACCTCGACCTGACGTACGCGTACGCGTCCGAGCTGGTGCCGCTCCACCCGCACGCCTAGGAGGCGGCGGAACAGCGGGCGTCCGCCGCGCGTTGACGCGGCGGACGCTTCGCACCTTCCCATCACAGGCCCGCCAGATAGTCGGCCGCCAGGTACTCCAAGGCTCGCCATCGCTGGTCGGCAGGCACTTCGCCCTTGCGTACGAGCTGGTCGACGGCGCGGGCCAGCACGGACACCGAATCGACAGGCATCGAGCGCGCCTCGATCACCGTCTCGATCGGGACCAGGCGGTTGACGTTGCCGATCGGCTCGCCGGCCTCGGGGTCGTACCACACGCCGTCGCGCAGCTCGCCGAGGTGCCGCTCGAACACGGCGAGGATGACGCCGAGGGCGGTGGCCACGTTGCCGACGTTGTGAGCGCCGTGGGCCGTCGCGAGCGCGTCGAGGGTGGACTCGTAGTCGCCGTAGCCGGCGAGCCACCGGGCATCTGCCTGGACGAGCTTGCGTGCCTCGTCGAAGCTGGCCCGGGCGGCGTCCAGCTCGTTCGGCAGGAACACCAGCTGAACGGTGGCGAAGTCCAGGTTCGCCTCGGATAGGCCCTCTAGGTTGACCTGGGCGAGCAGGTCGAGCTGCTTATCGTCCAGGCCCGAGTAGGCCCGCCAGTCCACGTCGTCCAACTCCTCGTACAGCTGTTTCAGCGTGGCGGGGTCGTCTTCGCCCTCGATGGCGTTGTGAGACAGCTGCAACGCGACCTGTCGGGCGCGGGTGAGCGGCTGGTCGACCACGATGACGTCGACCAGATCCAGGCCGGCGTCGCGGGCCGCCATGATGCGGTGGTTGCCGGACAGCACCACCATCCGGCCGCCCGGCTCGTCGTTCCACACCAGCGGCGTGCTGGTCAGGGCTCCGTCGCGGCGGACGTTGGCGACCAGGCGGTCGTACGTCTCCTTCCGCATGTACCGGGCGTTGACCTCCAGCAGGGTGAGGGCGGCCGGGTCGACGCGGGCGGGGCGCAGGTTCAGCGGGCCGTCGTCGGTGGCCGCCGGCTGCTTGTCGACGCCGCTCACCGGGCCGTTCCGATCACGAACCGGCCATTGTCGGCGCCGCACTCGAAGACACCCAGCGTGGCGGGCGGGGCGGTGAGGGCGTGCGTGGCCGCCTGGTTCATCTCGCAGGTGAACAGCGTCGGCCGGCACGACAGCGGGTGCTGGATCGTCCAGCCGTCCTCCCGCAGCTGGATCAGGTGCGCTGTCTCCTCGTCGACGGGCATCAGCCGGCCGGCGTCGGCGAGGGCCGCCAGGGCGGCGGCCATCTCGGCCCGGTAGGGCACGTCGGCGACCATCCGCTCGGCGTACGCGTCGGCGCGGATGGTGTCAGCCGGGTACGACCGCAGGTAGGCCGTTCGGGCGGCTGCCCGCACCGCCAGGTCGACGTCGGCGGCCGCCACCTGGCCGCCGCGGTGGTCGTCGGTCATCGCATGTCCTTCCCGTGGCGGCGCTTCCACTCCGCCAGCGCCTCTCGCAGCGTCCAGTCGCCCAGCGGGCCGCCGTACTGGAGCTGATACCGGTGGATGCCGTCGGCGGCCGGCTCGCTGCGCTTCTGCAACTTCACGCCGGGGATGCCCCGGCCGTACTTCGCCGAGTTCGGCCGGTCGGTGAACGCCGTCGTCGACCACGAGGTGAGCCGCTTCGACAGCGAGCGTTGCAAAAGCAGCTGCGTCTCGCGGCTGGCGGCCGCCATCACGATCAGCTTCGCCAGCCGCCGGTACCGGGTCCATGACACCGGGAAGTCGCTCATCAGGTACGCGGTGCTCGGGTCGAACTTGGGCGGCAGGTACGCGAACGCGCCGATCAGCTTCCCGTCGACGCTGACGCCGCAGGCGAGCAGCGGCGAGCCGGGCAGGATCGCCTTCGACATGAACTGCGAGCGGATGGCGGCGAACTGGCCGCCGGTCAGCACGTGGATGGCCATACGGTCGCCGAGGTCTTCGGCGGGGCCGATCTTCGGCGCGAGGATCGGCGTAACGTCCTGGGCGGGGGCGACGACCCGGCGGGCCCCCGACGAGGCGTAGACGTAGATCGGCATGCCGCGGTTGGAGGTCTGCACGACGCCGCGCAGCCAGGGCCGCAGCTCGTCGCGCGGGATGTGCAGGCCGAGGATCCAGTGGGGGCGGTCGAGGACCGCGCCGATGATCTGCTCCTTACCGTCTTCGTCGAGCATGTCGTAGCTCGGCGCCGGCCAGTCGAAGAACTCATCGATGCCGGCGAACTGTGCTTCATAGTCGCCCGCATAGAACGGCGGGAACATCGCCACCGGCCCGTCGGCCGGCACCACCGTCTCCAGGTACTCGCGGACGTCGCCGCAGTAGTAGGAGGCGAGGCGCAGCGTCAGCGCGTTCAGCTTCGCCACCGTCTTGGCGTGCATCGTCGGGAACTGGCCGACCGTGGCGCGGACCATCCGCTCGTAGTAGACGCCCGGTCGGCCGACGTACTGGAGGAACCGGGTGCCGAGCATCAGCGACGCGAGCGTGTCGGTCGGCGTGGCCAGGTACGGCTCCAGCCAGCCGAGCAGGTCGCGGTGCTCGTCCTTGAGCCGGTAGTCCAGATCGCGGCCGGCGAGCCACCAGCCGAGGGCGCTCGAGTACGCCTGGACGTCGTTGCCGTGGATGGCCCGGCGCTCGCCCGGCCGGGAGTGCAGCGTTCGTTCGATCGTGAAGTTCCCCGAGCAGCCGACGTACAGGTCGGTGTCGGGCCACGACTCGGCGTGCTCGTAGATGATCGAGCGCAGGTCGGCCGGGATGCTGCCGTGGAACACGCGCCTCTCACCACCTTCCCCTGTGGCCGGGCGTGGAGAGCGCCGGCCAGGACTCGAACCTGGGCCTCCACCGTGGAACGGCGGTGTGCCACCAACAGCACTTCCAGCGCGCGGCGCGTGCCATGCACCCGCAGTATCCGATAGTAGCCGTACACCATCTCGGTAAACGAGAGGGCTGGAAATGGTTGATTCGCATCGTGTCCTGGCGCATCTCACAGTAGACCAGTACGGCCGCAATGCTCTATGGTGGCCACGCAGTCGAGAGCGGGAGGGCAGGCAGGTGAGCCAGGACTACACCTACGCGGAAGCCGCAGCAAAGCTTCGCATCGCAGAGACGACCCTGCGGCGCTGGGTGTCGAAGGGCCGCGTGCCGTGCCAGCGCCTCGGCCGGCTGGTCCGGTTCACAGACGAGGACTTAGCCGCCGCGTACAAGCGCTGCCCGGCTCTGGCGGGGCGCCGCTGACGTGGGGATCTCCGACCTGGGGTCACACTCAGCTGTCGCGGCGCGCCGGTCAGATACCGACCCCCACCACCTCACAGCGCCCAGGTCGTCCTAGGAAGATGCTCGATTCAGCGGAAGAAAAGGCACGGCCCTTTGCTGCGCTTAAGTGATCATCTCGACGCGGCGCGCCCACGGCTCCGGCCTCGGCGTACACCGATACGTCTGGAATGCACCATCGCCTGGCTTCACTGGTGCCTCCGCATCCACTGGAGATCCACGACGACATCCACGAAGCCTTCCTCAGCCTCGCCTGCGCCATCATCTAATGGCGAAGAGCTCCAAAGTTAGGAGTTCTTCGGGTTGTCGGTGTCAGATCCGCAGTGCCGCATCGCCCCAGACCGCCGTATCGTTGTCGTCATAGCCGGAAGCGTCCGCGGGCCGAAAGAATGTCATCTGCAAGCGTAGCCGTTGCCCGTCGGCCACCGACACATCGACCCGTTCGGACTTGCCAGCGGCGAGGGTAACCTCACGAATCACCTCTTGATCCACGATCACTTCGAACTTGACTACCCGGTTGGCGTTCCGGTTCTTGTCCGACAGTCCAAGGGTGGCAGTAAACTTGGTGTACGGGCTGCGCAGGTCGTATTCGACGTAGACTTCTTTAGCTTCTGACCGCCCGTAGCCCTGCGCAATAGAGATGCTGTGCACGTAGGTCTCGCCGCCCACGTTGGCGGCACCCCTTTCGGGCGTTGAGCCGCGCAACATCTGCTCGTCGGCCAGGTAGATCAACTTGGGCGGGGTGCCGTCCGAGGAGGATCCGCCATCCCCGCTGGTAGCCTCGTCCAGCTCCTGCCTCAGGGTATCCCGCTCCTTGCGCAGCCCGTCGATGTCTAGAACCAGCGTGTCTCGCTCGGTCTTGAGCTTAGCTGTCTGCTCCGAGAGACTGGACACCTCGCCAGAAAGTGACTCAACCTGCCCCTCAGCCTGGTCTTTCTGCTGGTTAACCCGCACATTTACCACGCCGAGCACGGCGGTCAGCAGCCCCAGAACTGCGGTGCACGCGCCGAGGATGGCGATGATCTTTTTGGTTCGGAGTTCCGTTGCGTTTTCCGCCGCGGGCCGTGCGTCACTCGTGCGCCTATCGCCGCTCTTCTCTTCCGCGCGGCTGTCGCGGCTCTGCTGCGACATCGAACCTCCGTTGGCGATAGCAGCATGTCGAGGCGACACGGTATCGAAGAGTTCCCGAGGGAGCAATGCATCTGTCGGAGTGGCAACTGATCAGGTCGGCCGTTTCGGGCTGGTTTGATCGCAACTAATCAGGCTCTTCGAAGTTACGTAAGCGGGGTGCGCTTATCGATCCGACCCGGTGATGAGGGATCGCAGCCCTTCGGTGATCTTTCGCGTGCTGGGTTCGGATAGTCACAAAAAGGTCGGCCGAGGTGGACGCCGAGCAACTTGGCACCGCCCGCAGTGCAGATGAACTGCTGCGGCCGACCGGGATTCCGGTCGGCCGCAGGCGTTCAGGCGCTTCTACGGCACCCACTCCATCGACGGCGACGGCGAACTCGCCCAGCTCGACGCCGACGGCTACCTGCCGCTGCGGCTGTCCGAGCCCGGGTTGACCGCAAGCATCAGCGGGCGGTATCGGTAAGGCGGGCAGGACCCGGGGCCAGGGATTCCGGTCCTGCCCCCTTCGGAGTCAGGAGTCGAGGTGGTTGAACAGCCAGGTGAAGGCTGCGCGGGCGGCGCCGGCGATCAGGCCGGTGAGGGCAGCGAGGGCGACGCGGATTCCGTTGCCCTGCGGGCGGTCGCTGTTTCGGGTACTCATCGGAACGTCCTTCGGTCTGGCAGGAACCTGTGGAGCAGGCCGGCTGTGACTCCAGGTTCAGCGCTGCCTGCGGTGGTCCACCTTGGTGCCGATGAGTGCCGACGGGCAGTGCCGGCGAGGGCGTGATCACCCGCGTACGGCAAACTTATTTCGCGATGGGTGCCGACGAGTCCCGACCGGAGATCCGCCGTTCCAGAGCGGTGGAGAAGAAGGAGTTGCCCGCAGGGCCGTTGCGGGATCTTCGCGATGCGGTGTATGTGCTGTACGTCGAGGCGGACCGGCCACGGTTGGATGAACTCGTCCGGCAGATCGCCGACGATGACGATCTGCCCGGTGCGCCGAAGAAGGACCTGATCGGCAAGATCATCGCCGGTGACGGGCTGGCGTCGCAGCAGGACACGGCGACAGTTGCAGTCGCTCTTGCCCGAGCCGCCGGCCGTGAATCGGCGGCGACGGTCGCCGAGCAGGTCCGACAATTGTGGATCGCTGCCGCGTCCGCCGATCCGGTGGAGCCACCCGTCCGGATAGGTCGCCCAGTCGCCGAGTGTGATCCCCTGACGCTCGAAGTCCATCGAGCCATCGAGCTCACCGATGTGGCCACTACGGGCTTGGACCTGTTGCCGGGGTACGTGCCGCGGGTTCACGACACCCGGCTAAGACAGGTCGTTGACGAGCTGCTCGCCGGTGGCCGGTCGCGGCTGGTCACACTGGTGGGCGAATCGTCAACGGGTAAAACCCGAGCCTGCTGGGAGCTGGTCCGTTACCTGGACGGTCAAGATCCGGGGCGATGGCGGGTGTGGCATCCGTACGACCCGACCCGCCCACAAGCAGCGCTGGCCGAGCTGGAGAAGGTCGGCCCGGAAACGGTCGTGTGGCTCAACGAAGCCCAGCACTACCTCATGCCCGCCGACCCGAAGCTGGCAGAACGTATCGCTGCAGGACTGCGGAGCCTGCTGCAGGATCCAGGCCGCGGACCAGTGCTGGTCCTGGCCACACTGTGGCAGGAGTATTGGAATACGCTAACTACTAGCCCGGCTGGCGGCGTTTTCGACGTGTACGCCCAGGCTCGGGAACTGTTGACTGGCACCGCACGGAACCTGCCCGACGCGTTCACCCCGACCGAGGCCGCCGCACAGCGTGGTTCCAGTGTCGATCCCCGGCTTCGGTACGCCGTTGAACGGGCAGAGAACGGTCGGATTACCCAGTACCTGGCCGGCGCACCCGCGCTGGAGGACCGCTACCGCACCGCACCGCCCGCGGCCCGAGCAGTCCTTCAGGCGGCGATGGACGCCCGACGACTCGGTCACCCCCTCGCCCTGCCACATGCCCTGCTAGAGCGGGCTGCGCCTGGCTACCTCGACGACCATGACTGGGACACCTGCGGTGAGGACTGGCTTGAACAGGCCCTCGCCTACACCGCCGCCCCGTGTACCGGCGCCCGCGGCCCGCTGACCCGCATCCGCCCCCGCAGCGAGCACCCCACGCCAGACGCGCCGGCCGTACCGGACGACCAGCCGTGCTACCGACTGGCCGACTACCTTGAACAACTCGGCCGCACCGAACGCGCCGGCATCTACCCGCCCGACACCCTGTGGCAGGCGTTCAGTACCACTATCACCGAACCCGAGCTGCTGACCGCCCTCGGGGTCGAGGCCGGACGACGGGGGCGCTACCAGCACGTGATCTGGCTGTACACCCAAGCCGCCGACCACGGCGACACTCACGCGTTGCAGAACCTGGCCGAGCTGCGGGACAAGGCTGGAGATACCGCTAGCACCGAGGCCCTAGCCATCAAGGCCGCCGACCATGGCATGACCATCGCGTTGCGGGACCTGGCCGGGCTGCGGGAAGGGGCTGGAGATACCGCCGGCGCCGAGGCCCTGTACCGACATGCCGCCGACCATGGCAACGCCCTCTCGTTGCGGTTACAGGCCGGGCTGCGGGAGGAGACTGGAGATCCGGCCGGCGCGGAGGCCCTAGCCATCAAGGCCGCCGGCCATGGCGACACCGGCGCGCTGTGGCTCCTGGCCGGGCTGCGGGAAGAGGCTGGGGATCGCGCCGGCGCCGAGACCCTAGCCATCAAGGCCGCCGACCATGGCAACACCGACGCGCTGTGGCACCTGGCCGGGCTGCGGGAAGAGGCTGGGGATCGCGCCGGCGCCGAGGCCCTGTACCGACATGCCGCCGACCATGGCGACACCGACGCGATGTGGCACCTCGCCGGGCTGCGGGAAGAGGCTGGGGATGCCGCCGGCGCCGAGACCCTAGCCATCAAGGCCGCCGACCATGGCAACACCGGCGCGCTGCGGTTCCTGGCCGGGCTGCGGGAAGAGGCTGGAGATACCGCCGGCGCCGAGGCCCTGTACCGACAAGCCGCCGACCACGGCAACACCGACGCGTTGCGGGACCTGATCAAGCTACGAGAAGAGACCGGAGGACACGCCGACGCTGGTCGGATGCGGCGATTTGGTCTGACCGGAGCCGGCGAGGCAAACACCGCCTTGGATTTCGGCTCATACGGCGGTCTGGTGTCTGAATAGCTAATCCAGCCCGCTGAGCTTGATCGTGCCGCGACCGGTGTCGGACCTCTTGGTGTCTCTACTTATGGCACCATCCGGCCGGCGCCCGACGAGGTGATCCCGTTCGTCCGCGACGGCGACACGGTACTCGTGCACTCGGTGGACCGACTCGCCCGCAACCTCGACGACCTGCGCTGGCTGGTGCGCACCCTAACGGCAAGGGCGTACGGGTCGAGTGCGCTAAGGAGAGCCTGACGTTCACCGGCGATGACTCGCCGATAGCCACCCTGCTGCTGTCGGTCATGGGCGCGTTCTCCGAGATCGAACGCGCCCTCATCCTCGAACCCCAACGCGAGGGCATCGCCGCGGTCAAGCAGCGCGGTATGCACACCGACCGCAAACCCGCGCTCACCGCCGAGCAGGCAAAGCAACTCCGCGAGCGCGCCGCCGTCAGCGAGCGTAAGTCCATACTGGCAAGGAGTTCGGCGTCAGCCGCGAGACGGTTTACACCTACCTGCGGCCGATGGCCGCCAACAGCCGATCAACTGCTTAGCGTTGTCTCTTCGCTGGGAGCTACCGGCGGCCCTCCCCGCATTGTGCGAGCCAGCTCTCGCGGGTAGGCCCATACGCGGCAAACAACTGGCTGCCGCAACGCGACGACCAGCCATCCACCGTCGGCGACACGCCAGCCCTGGAAGCCATGTTCCTCAACGGCGCGGCCGAGTGGCCAGTGCTGCCCGTTGCCGCTGCCCACGACAATGCACCGTGACTTCAGAATTTCCACACGACCCCGCCGCCGCTCCCGGACCGCCGCCCACGCAGCAGTTCGCCTACGGCCCGCCTCCGGCACCGCCAAAGCGCAGGCTCGGCACCGGCGCCATCATCGGCATCGTCGTCGGGGCCCTCGTGCTCGCCTGCTGCGGTATCACCGGAATCGCTGCGCTTTTCGGTGCCAACAGCCAGCAGCAGGCGAACCCGAAGTCGTCGGCGGCGGCGATCGCTAGTCCCGTCTCCCCGTCTGCTGCCCCACCGGCACCAACACCGCCGCCCACAACAACGGCGCCGGAGGTCACCACAGCAGCGACGACCACTCCGGCCGCTCCGACGAAGCTGGTCATGCCAAACCTCAAGGGCACGAACGCGGCCATCGCCGACGACAAGCTGCGCAAGCTCGGCTTCACGAACATCAGGTTCGGCAGCCAGGACGAGCGCGACACCGTGGTGCTGCTACTGACGAACTGGACGGTGACGAAACAGTCGACAAAGGCAGGCGCCAAGCTATTGCCGGACGACCTGATCGTTCTGACCTGCACCAAGGGCGGCTGATACGCCCCGACAGCGGAGCCCTCAGGTACACACGCTGAGGGGACCGTTTTGTAGGCGTCACCGCGCGGAAAGGCGGCGGCCAGTAGCTCGTCGCGGGGCGACGGATCGTGCCTACGCTAACTGCGACGCCGGACGGACTCGGTCGATTTGGCTCGATGGCCCGAACGATGCCGGTGGAGAGCTGATGTTCACGCCGTCCACAGCTGTCGGATTATCGGCCTTCACCAGCCGACAGTCCGAGAGGTAATGGGTGACGATTCCCGACCGCCGCGGACGGGATCGACCAGCCGAGGCCGCGGGCCCCAGAACGCTGAACGCCAGCGGCCTTCTCCGCACGAGATGCGGAGAAGGCCGCTGTGTTGCTGATGGATCAGATAGCGGCCGGGGCCTTCTTGTACCAGTCCGTAATCACCTTGGTTAGATGCACTACGTTCTGCTGACGCATGATCGGAGCAGATGCGTTCGGCTCGAAGTCCTCGTTAGCGGCCGTGGTACGCCAAATGCTGTCCTCGGTGACCGGGGCTGCCATGTGCCGGTCGAGTCGCTTGAAGAACTCCTGGATGTCGCCGTCTTCGGCCCCGTCCTCCCGCAGGTTACGGTAAACGCCGCCCAGAACGCGAAGCATGCCCACCGAGCCGAGAAGCGAGGACTCGCGCAGCTTCATGGCCTTGGTGGGGGGTGCCGGCGGCTCGTTCTTCTTCTTCTCCGAGAGCGAGGGATCGTAGTTGTCCACGTCTTCCTCGGTGATCTCCGCGAGCGCGGTGAAAGCGATGGAGATGACATCCAGGAAGCCTCGGACACTCTCGATGACCTCGTTGTCGGTCAGCGACTCCACCTTTTTGCTGACGCGGCCACCGGGACCGGCGATCACGGCACGCGTGATGTCGGCGACATGCTTGGCACCCATCAAGTTGCGGTTGGCCAAGGTCATCCGGTCCCGCTCAATGTCGATCTTGCCTAGGAAGAGGGGATGAGTGACGATGTCACTCAGCGTACGGTTGGCGATGCGTGATGTGTCAAATCGGGCACGAACGGCACCGGAGATGCCCTTAGCGTTGTCTGCGACATCTACGAACATCTGCTGGCCGCTTACGCCGTCCGGCTCCACGTAGATGTCAATACCGACGAACTCTTCCTTGAGTCGCTGCATTCGGCCAATCAGGGCCTCGCGGTCCTGTTCCAGTTTCACCCTCTTAGCCTCATTGGCGCGGTGGATCTCCCGGTCGATGCGGGAGACCTCGTCCGTGATGCGCTTCTTCTCCAAGTGGACCCCGAGGATGCGGTGCTGGCCATCGATCGTGATCAGGCGTCCGATACCGCCGATGGACCACGGGACGGTGAGGTAGCCGACCGAGCCGTCTTCGCTGATGGGCTCGAAGCGGCAGCCGCCAGTGTCACGGATGAGAAGGGCCGGGGCCACCCAACGGGGGTTGTCGGCAAGGTACTGACCGAAACCCTTGGCATGGTTGATATCCACCTTACGGTTGTCCGGGTCCGGCTTGGCCGGGTCTGGGATGGTGAGGATGACCGACAGGTCCGCGAGCGGGATTCGTGTCGTGTAGACGGTCCGGCCACCCTGACTGGTGCGGATCGCCAGGTAAGTGGACTCCTCACGCACCAGCGAGAGACGCGACGAGTCGACGGTGATAGTCACAGATAGATCCCTTCCAGGGAAACGCGGAGCTAAGCGCAGCAGATAACGTGCAAGGTTACGTCCACTATTGACTATCTGTCAATCGGGCGTGCTGATGCCAGATTTAAGGTCTAAAGTAGCTGGAGTAGCTGGCTAATCGGCCGCGTCGAGTCGGCAACTTCCACGTCGATGCCACCAGCGACGCGACGGTGTTCCGTCCGAAGCCCAGCCTGGTTCTGCAGTCACCGCCGCGACGTACCGACTGGCCGGTCTTGCGAAGTACGGTCGTGAGGTGCTGAACATTGACACATCCCGACGACCTGTGCGCCCCACCGAGTGGGCTGCCGTGCTGGATGCGATATTCCACGCTCAGCCTGCCGACGAGCAGACGTGGCTAGAGTGGAAGTCAAGGCTGGACCTGCGGTCCAAGGAGCAGATGGCGATGATCGTGGCCAAGGCGATTATCGCGTTCGCCAACCGGGATCCGACCGAGGCCGCAGCCCATGTCGGCGGGATCGGAATCCTGGTGGTCGGCGTCGAGCCCGGCAACGTGTCCGGCGTCGTTCAGATCGACAACGCCGACTTGGACAAGATGCTGACCAGCTATCTCGGCTCCGACGGGCCGGTTTGGCAGCCACATTGGGACCAGTACGACGGTGAGACGGTTTTGATCATCGAGGTGTCTGCGCCGGCCTGGGGCGACCCGCCTCACACCTACCGTAAGGAGTTCGGCAGCATCGGAGACGGTGCGGTTTACGTACGCCGCCGAGCCCGGTCGGTCCCGGCCGATCATCGGGACATACGCCGATTGGTTGACCGCTACGCCAACCGGCCCGACGACAACTCACTAGACATCGCTGTCGGCGTGGGAGACCCCACCATGCTTTCCCGCTATACCTGGACCAGCGCCGACATCGATACCTTCATTCAGATGGAACGCGAGAGCTTGCTCGGGCTCATCACCGAAGTCCGGCACACAAAGTCCTGGGGTCTGGATCTGGCCAGCCGGCAGATCAGTGCGGCCATGGATGCAGAGACCCGCACCGTGGAGGAATACAAGGGGGAGGTCGAGCGGTACCTCGACGACACACGGGCTCGATGGCCGGAGATCATGCGCTCACTCGCGGCCTACCTCCTGCCGTCTACCACCTTCACAGTAACCAATCTGTCCACCCGGAACTACCGGCAGTTGGAGGTCAGGCTCCACGTGGCCGGCGACGCCGATGCGATCGAGTTCGAGGAGAATCTCGCCGCCCTGGACCTTGGAGACCTACTTCCCCGTCAGCCACGGAAGTGGGGCCCGCGCCCAAACAGGGTCTGTCAAACGAACGGTGTAACTCGGGTTGTTGACGGCTACTTGCGGCCTGCGGACAGGCGTCCTTCGAAGGCGATGTCGAAGGCGTTGAGGGCTGGCTTCCAGCGGATGGTCCAGCGCCGGCGGCCCTGCCCGGTGGGGTCGAGGCTCATCACGGCCAGGTAGACGCATTTCAGCGCGGCGGCCTCGTTGGGGAAGTGGCCGCGGGCGCGGACGGCGCGGCGGATGCGGGCGTTGACGCTCTCGATGGCGTTGGTGGAGCAGACGACGGTGCGGATCTCGGCGTCGAAGGCCAGGAACGGCACGAACTCCGCCCACGCCTGCTCCCACAGCCGCACGATCGCCGGATACTTGCCGCCCCACGCCTCGGTGAACTCGGCGAACCGGGCCCTGGCAGCCGGCTCGGTGGGCGCGGTGTAGACCGGCCGCAGGGCTTTGGCGATGGCGTCCCAGTGCTGCCGGCCGGCATACCGGAACGAGGCACGCAGCAGATGGATCACGCAGGTCTGCACCACCGCTTCGGGCCACACCTCGCCGATCGCGTCGGGCAGCCCTTTGAGTCCGTCACAGACCACCATGCACGCGTCCGCGACACCGCGGTTCTTCAGCTCGGTGAGGACCTGCAGCCAGAACTTGGCGCCCTCACCGCCGTCACCGGCCCACAGCCCGAGGATGTCCCGGGTGCCGTCAACGGTGACGGCCAGGGCCAGGTAGATGGGCCGGTTGGCGACCTTCCCGTCACGGATCTTCACGTGCACCGCGTCCAGGAAGATCACCGGGTAGACCGGGTCCAAAGGCCGGTTCTGCCACTCGGTCATGCCCTCGACAACCTTGTCAGTGATCGTCGAGATCGTCTGCCGTGACACGTCGGCACCGTAGACCTCGGCGAGGTGGGCCTGGATCTCCCCGGTGGTCAGGCCCTTGGCGGACAGCGAGATGACCATGTCGTCCACACCGGACAACCGACGCTGCCGCTTGCGGACGATCTGCGGCGCGAACGACCCATCCCGGTCGCGCGGCACGTCAATCTCGACCGGGCCGACATCGGTGAGCACCGTCTTGGCCCGCACACCGTTGCGGGAGTTCCCGCCGTTCCTGCCCGCCGGCTCGCCCTTGTCATAGCCCAAGTGATCGGTGATTTCGCCCTCAAGCGCTGATTCCAGGACTCGCTTCGTGAGCTGCTGCAACAGACCGCCGTCGCCGGTCAGCTGCAGACCCGCCGCACGGGCCTGCTCCACGATCTGGGCGACGAGTTCCCCGTCGAGACCCTCCGCCGGTTGTCCCGGCCCGTTCTTCGCCACCGCGGCAGTATCCACGGCGGCCATCGATCCATCAGACATCAGGTGCTGCTCCTTGATCAGGAGTTACACCGTTCGTCTTACAGTCCCCCCAAACAGGATGATTAACATCATTAGGGACTTGGAGCAGTCCACATACCTGCCAAGCGCTCCTTCCTTCAAGGTGCCCGGATCCAGAACGACCCTGGAACGCGGAGGGAGCTTCACACTTACAATCGAACCGCTGGACCTGCGTCCTCGGCAGACGGAGGTCCTTGAGGATGGCTATATCGTGCTGATCCCAGCTAGCCGTACCGATGACGTGATCGTCTCTTGGTCAGCAACCGCCACGAACGTCGATGCCACCGCTCACGGCCAATTCGCTCTGGAGCTCGAAGGAGCAGACGTGAACCTGATGGAGGCGTGGGCTCGATCGGAGGCGAGCGGGCAGGAAGCCAGCCCCTAGCTCGCTTCCCGCCCCCGTCCTCATGCGCTAGACCCGCCCGCCTATCGACCCTGTCTCGGCGCGGTGGCTGGCCGCGCCGCCTGTCCCTTCGGTGAGCGGTGAACGCGGCCACGGATCTCAGCCGTCCGACCGGCGCTAGTTGCGCGTTGCTGCTCGCCTGCGCGTATGCCAGCCTCCAGGAAGCCGCCGACGATCCGCCGAACCGGCTCGTGGTGCGCCGTCGTGTGGTGCACGTACACGTCCATCGTCGTCGCCACCTGGGCGTGCCCGGCGACGCCCTTGAGCGCCGACAGCTCCAGGCCCTCAGTCGCGAGCAGCGTCAGCAGCGAGTGCCGCAGCCCGTGCATCGTCATGTGCCCGCGCAGCCCGCGCGATTCCGCCAGCATGCGGATCTTCACCCACCGCCAGTCATAGAAGTCCTCGTACCGCCAGTGGTTGCCGCGGGGTGCGTAGAACACGAAGTCGCCGGCCTTCTCAGCCCGGTGGTTGACGACGTGCATCACCAGCGGGTGCAGCGGCACCTGCCGGTAGCCGTTCTTCGTCTTCGGCTTCGGCTCGACCACCCAGCGCCGTTCGACCTTGCGGAGTACCTGCCGGATCTCGATGGTGCCGAGGTGCTTGCGGACGGCTTCCGGCGGCAGCGCCGCCACCTCACCCCACCGCAGGCCGCTTGCCAGCTTCGTCAGCAGCAGGTCAGCGGCCTCCGGGTCCACTTCGTACGCCGCAGTGAGCAGGATCGACGCCTGCTCGGGCGTCTCCAGGAAGTCCCGCTCGAACTTCGGGCCGTCAGGCAGAGCCAGTCCTTCCATCGGGTTGTACGTCCGCAGCGGCGGCTCCTCGTCCTCGCCCGGCAGACACGAAGCCCGGAAGATCGGGAACACCGACTCGCCGCGAATATTGGCGATCGTCTTGCGAGACAGACCTGCGGCGAGCAGGCCGGTCTGCCACTCCCGCAGCATCCGCCGGGTGATGCCGGCGATCGGCAGGTCGCCGAGCGTCGGGAAGACGTGCTTCTCCAGCCGCTCCAGGTACTTCCGTTTCGTCTCGGCGCTCGGCTTCGTCAGGGTGTCCAGCCACGCCAGGGCGTACTGCCGGAACGTCATCGCCGGCGGCTCGTCGACGGGCGCCGCAGGCGGGGCGGGCGCGAGGTGGCCGAAGCCGTGCTCGACCAGCTGCTCCGGCGACGGCCGGTGGTTGCCGTTGGCGTCGACGAGCGCCTTGAAGCGCTTCGCGTCGGCCTGGTAGTCGAACGTCTCGCCGTCCCACTCGCCGTCGCGGCGGCCGCCGTCGCGCCACTTCACCCGCCATCGGGCGTTCTTGCCGTCCTTCGTGGTCCTCTTCTCGATCGTTGCCACCGTTCCTCCACGTGAGCAGGCGGCCTCGACCCGGCGTCGCGGGCTCTGCCGCCGACCGCGCCTATATGCGCAGCAGTGGGACCGTAACCGTCGCGGCGGGCGGAGACAAGATCGCGCCGCCCGCTGGTGCGGACGGCGCGACTCGCAGCCGGTGATCCCACGGTGATCCCACAGCGGCAACAGCCCGAGAAACGATCAAGGCCGCTGACCTGAGTTCAGCCAGGTCAACGGCCTTCGTTCGTGGGTTCAAAGATCGTGTCCGAGGGGGGACTTGAACCCCCACGCCCTATACGGGCACTAGCACCTCAAGCTAGCGCGTCTGCCATTCCGCCACCCGGACCTACTCGCCCAGCCTACCGCGTCAGCCTCGGTGATCTCATCACCCGCAGGCCGCCTGGTGGGCTGCACGGGGAGTTACTGTACACGCCACAGGTGGATCATGCACATCGGCATCGGCCCCCGTCCAGCACTGGTCGCGAGGTCCGGTAGCGCCCCCTCGGCAGGTGTGTGCGCCGGGTAGCGTCGAGGTGCCCGTACCCGGCAGCATGGGCCTCGTGCCCCATGCCTCTCCCCTGGCCGTCGCTCAGCAACGGGCCCTCGCGCTGCGTGGTGCGGGTAACCTCGCCGCCGCCCGTGACCTGCTGGCCGATGCGGTCGAGTCCACTCGGCCGCCGTTCAGCAAAGATCATCCGGACGTGCTCAGCACCGCTCATCTGCTGGCCAGGCTGCATCGGGAGGCGGACGATCCGAGCGCGGCCCGGCGGGTGCTGGAGGAGGCGTTCGCCGCCGGGGAGCGCCGTTGGCCGCATGCCGATCCGCTGATGCTGGCGTTGGCCTTCGAGCTGGCGTCCGTCGCGGACGAGCTGGGCAATCGCCACGAGGCGCGCCGCAATTACACCCGCGTGGCCGCTGCCGGCCCCGCCGTGCTCGGTGCCGACCATCCGGCGGTACGCATGGCACGCGAGTATCTCGGCGACGCCGCTCCCGCCCCTCAGCCCGCTGTCCCGACCGCCCCTCAGCCTGGTCCGGCCAGTCCGCCGGGCCGGGGAGCGTTGGACGAACCGACGGTTTCCCTGGCCGTGCTCTCCACGCTGTGGAAGCCGCACGAGGCGTCGACGGCAGCACCGGCGCGTCCCGTCGCCCCCTCGGCGTCACCGCCTGCCGGCGACCAGCCCACTTCCGGCGTCCCTGGAGCGGCGACCGTCCCTCCCGTGCCTGTTTCCCCCCTGGGGGCCGCCGTACCGGCGCCACCGGTCATTCCCGCCGCACCGCAGACCTCGGCCGAGCCGGGGCGGCCCGCCCCGCCACAGATCCCGCCGTTGTCCACCGTGCCTCCCACAGCAGCGCCGCAGGTCACACCAACCCCTCCCACAGCAGCGCCGCAGATACCGCCACCCCCCACCGCGGCGCCGCAGATCCCGCCACCCCCCGCCGTGCCACCAACCGTGGTGCCACAGGTGCCGCGGCCCACCTCGCCAACATCCGCTGCGCCGCCTGGCCCACCGCGCGTACCGCCGTCGGTGGTGCCACCGTCAGCCACGGCACCATCTGCCCCGCCGCAGGTTTCAACGCCGCCCGGCGTTCCTGCGCCGCCGGTGGTACCGCAGGCCCGGACCGCTTTTCATGATCAGTCAGTACGTCCGGTCGCGACTCCGGTCGACCGGGCCCGATCGGCAGGGGCGCCACCCGCCCCGGTGGTTGCGGCTACCGCCGCGACCAGGCCGACAAGCGGGGTGCCGGCCCCGTCGTCGCCGGCTCCGTCACACACCGCACCGTCGGTCACGCCGTCCAGCCAGTCTCCGACCGGACCGGCTCCGCGCCAGCCGATCGAGGACGAGGAAGAGACCGGCGTACTGCGGCACGCCCCGGCGGTCGACGACGCGACATCGGCGGGCGTCGAGTCTGCCTCCACCGGGCATCCCGAGTGGGCCCGGCCCACCATCCGGGTGCAGCAGATCGGTCCCCTGTTGGAGGAGGAAGCGGCTCGGGCCGGCCGTACGCCTGAGTCTCCGGCACCGGCGGAGACTGTGCCCTCACCGGTGAGCGCGTCCCCGGCCTGGTCGTCGGCGGTGACCGAGCCGCCGGCCGAGGGGCAGCCGGTCAGCGCGCCACCAGCGCCGGGACAGCTCGCCGAGGCGGCCTGGAGCCAGGCCCAACCGATCAGCGCGCCACCCGTCAGTGCGCCACCGGTCAGCGCGCCACCCGTGAGCGCGCCACCGGTCAGCGCACCACCGGGCACTCCCCCGGTGCCTCCGCAGGGCACCCCACTGGTCAGCCCGACGGCCGGCCCCCACGACCTGACCGCGCCATTACCGCAACCCGGCCCGAACAGCGCACCACCCGGCTGGGCACCGCCGACCAGCGGACCACCCGGCTACCCACCAACGACCGGTGGACCGTCTGGGTATGCACCGCCGACCAGCGGAGCGCCCACCGGCGGGCCGGGCGGCTACCCGGCGACAGGCGGAGCCGCCCACCCCGTACCCCCGCCGTACGGGCCGGTGAGCGGTGGCGGCTCGGCCGAGGGCCCGGGTGGCGGAGCCAACCCGTACGGACCCGGGGTCGGTGTCCCGCAGCATGACCCCCGGCTGGCGGGCCCGGGTCTCGGAGCCCAGCCGCACGGTTCACCGGGTGCGCCGCCGCCCTATCCGGGGCCCGCCGCGCCGCCGGCCTGGGGTTCGTCCGGTGCTCAGGTTCCGGGGATCGCCGCGCCGTACCAGGGGCCGTTGGCGATGCCGACGGCGGAGCCGGCGCCGGGTCGTAACCGGGTGGCGATCGGCGTGGCGGTGGTGGCGGTCCTGGTGGCCCTGGCCGCAGTGGTCGGGGTGGGTCTGCTGGTCCTGGACCGATTGGCCGCGCCTTCGTCGGGGCCTGCGTCGGCGCCGACATCGCCACCCGGTTCGGTTGGCCCGCCTCCGGGGGACCTGACGATGCGCGACGACACCACGACGATCACGTTGACCTGGACGGATCCGTCGGACGGGTTGGTGCCGTTCATGGTGGCCGGTGGGCGGACCGGGCAGTCGCTGGGCATGATGGCCACGGTGGACCCGGGTCGGACGAGCTACACGGTCAACGGGTTGAGCACCCGGGTGAACTACTGCTTCGCGGTGCTCGCCGTCTACGACACCGACCAGTTCGCCACTTCCGACCAGGTGTGCACGTCACGGTAGGCCGACCCGTCGGGTTGAGGGGGCCGATCGGTCCCGGACGGACAGTCGTGGCGGGACACGCCGACGACACGCCACGCTGGGTGTCCACAGCCGGACGGTGCGGGTTCCCGGGGTCGGTGGGGTGACCATATGATGGCTCCCGGCTCAGGGGAGGGGTCGCCGTACGGGGGCGCCACCTGCCGAGACGACACGGGAGGCTGCCGGCTGTGGCGAGCATCGACGAGGCCGTTCCGGCCCGCACCCCACGATCCCGGTCCCGGGTACGCGGTGGTCTCGTCACCGTGGGTACGGTGGTGGCGCTGTTGGCGGCGATGGGGCTGACCGTGCTCGGTCTGGGTTCGGCGGACAACGCGGTGGCCAACTACGACGCGAGTTCATGGTTGTGGAGCGCGGCGCGCAGCGAGTTGGCGCGGGTCAACGGGGTCACCGCCCGGGTGGACACCCGGATGGAGGTGCCGGCGGCGCGGCGGCATCCGATGCAGGTGACACAGACGGACCGGCTGCTGGTGCTGCGGGATCTGAACACGGGTCAGATCAGCGCGCTGGACCTGGCGACGTTGCAGATCACGGCGACCACGCCGACCACCCCCGGGCTCGGAGTGAGTGTGGCGTTGCACGAGGACGCCGCGTTCGTGGTGGACGCGGTCCAGGGTGTGGTGCGGCAGTTGGATCCGCGGTCGCTGGCCCCGGTTGGCGAGCCGGTCCGCTATCCGCCGGGGATCACCGGCGGCGCGTTCGACGGCGAGGGCCGTCTGTGGGTCGCGGTGCCGGCGGAGGGCACGGTCTCGGCGATCACCCCGGCGGTGCTGCCGTCGGAGGCGGCGGACTCACCGGTGGGTTCGCCGCAGGTGGAGACGTACGACGTGGCGGAGGCCAGCCACGAGTTGGTGGTCTCCACGTTGGATGACGGCGTGGCGGTGTTGGACCGCACGGCCGGAGCGTTGGTGACCGTCGTGGACGGTACGACCCGCCGCACGGCGTTGGCGTCGACGCTGACCGGGCCCGGCATCCTGCCGGTGCGTACCAGCGGGCCGGTGGTGCCGGTGACGGTGCCCGCGCAGCGGCAGGTGCACGCGATCGGCGACGGTGGCGAGGTGCGGTCGTTCACGGTGCCGGGCGACGGTGACCGGCTCGGCCCGGCGGTGGCCTGGGCCGGGCGGTTCTACTGCGCGGACGAGGCGGCGGGCACGGTGTACGCGTTCGACGCGACTGGCCAGCTGACCGACACGATCCGGGGCAGGTGGGGTGGCCCGCTGGAGTTGGAGGTGCGGGAGAACTACCTGTTCATCAACGCGCCGGACGCGGCGACCGCGCGGGTGGTCAACGACTCGCACCAGGTGCGGGAGGTCGACAAGTACGCCAACGACGTGCTCGGTGGTGATCCGCCGCCGCCACCTCCGCCGCCACCTCCGCCGCCGCCGAAGAAGCCTCAGGTGAGCAAGCCGGGCGCGCCGCGTAACGTCACGGCGGCGGCCGGCGACGCGCAGGCCAGGGTGAGTTGGCGACCGGCGGCGGCCAACGGCGCCGAGATCATCCGGTACGTGGTGGAGGGTGCCGGGCAGCGGTTGGAGGTCGGCGCGAACCAGCGGTCGGTGGAGGTCACGGAGCTGACCAACGGTGAGACGTACCGCTTCTCGGTGCACGCGGTGAACGCGAAAGGCGCGGGTCCAGCTCGGAACAGCAACCCGGTGACGCCGACCGCGGACGTGCCGGACGCGCCGACCGAGGTGACCGCCGAGGCACGGGCGGACGGCACGGTGGTGGTGAGCTGGCCGGAGGCGAACGGTCAGGGCAACACGATCGCCCGGTACGCGGTGTCGGCGACCTCTGCGGGCACGAACGCCCCGGTCGGTGAGGCGACCGGTACGGAGTTGGTGGTGAAGGCCGGCGAGCTGGAGTACGGCACGCAGTACGCGTTCACGGTGGTCTCGGTGAACGACAAGGGCGCGGCGTCGGAGGCGTCGCCGGTGAGCAACACGGTGGTGCCGTTCACGGTTCCCGGTGAGCCGTTGAAGTTGCGGGCGAGCACGGTGGCCGACCAGCCGGGGACGGTGGCGGTGCAGTGGACGCCGGCGGTGGCCAACGGCCGGCCGGTGACCGGTTACGTGGTCGAGGTGGGTGACAAGCGCAGCGAGGTGACCGACACCCGGGCGACCGTGGGTGGCCTGGGTGACGGGCAGAACGTGACGGTGCGGGTCCGGGCGGTGAACGAGGCTGGCGAGGGCGCGCAGGCGACGACGACGGCGCGTACGGTGGCGGTGCCCCGGGTGACGGTGACCGGTTCGTCGGCGACCGCGACGGCGGCGACTGTGACGTTCACCGTGGACGCCGGTGGCGGCCAGGCCAGTTGTACGCTGTCCCGGTCGGGTCAGCCGGCGAAGAGTGGCCCGTGTTCGAGCATCACGATGAGCGGGTTGACTCCCGGCACCAGCTACACGTTCACGGTGACGGCGACCAATGCCGCCGGCAGCGGCACCGCCACCAGGGCTCAGCGGACCGACGCCCTGTACGGCATAGCCACCTGTGAGAACGGCCCCGACGGTGACCAGCGCACCTACTGCGACCGGGACCGCGACGGCCGCAACGGCAACGAGATCTTCTCGGTGCCCCGGCAGGACAACGACCGCCAGGTCGGCTGGGCGGAGCCGGGCACCCGGTTGAAGGCGTACTGCAAGGTGCGGGGCACGGACATCGACTCCTGGATCTACAACGACAACAAGCAGAGCACCTGGTGGGTGCAGGTCGAGTACAGCGGACGGAACTACATCCCCTGGGCCTGGCTCAACCTGGAGGGCGGGGACGACATAAGCGTCCTGCCCACCTGCTGATCCACTCCAGGCGAGGAGCACCACGGTGAACAGCCAGGAACCGCTCACCCAGCAGGAGGTGCAGGGCTTCGCCGCCCTGGCCGCCCGGCTGGCCGAGAACGTCAACACGGTGGTGCTCGGCAAACCGCAGGTGGTGCGGCTGGCGTTGACCGCGTTGTTCGCGCAGGGGCACGTGTTGCTGGAGGACGTGCCCGGGGTGGGCAAGACGACCCTGGCGCGGGCGATCGCGGCGACGGTGAAGGGGCAGTGGCGGCGGATCCAGTTCACCCCGGACCTGCTGCCCTCCGACGTGTCCGGGGTGACCATCTTCAACCAGGCCACCCGGGGCTTCGAGTTCCACCCCGGCCCGGTGTTCGCCAACATCGTCATCGCCGACGAGATCAACCGGGCGTCGCCGAAGACGCAGTCGGCGCTGCTGGAGGTGATGGAGGAGCGGACGGTCACCGTGGACGGGGTGCGGCATCCGGTGCCGCAGCCGTTCCTGGTGGTGGCCACCCAGAACCCGGTGGAGATGGACGGTACGTACCGGTTGCCCGAGGCGCAACTGGACCGGTTCCTGGTGAAGTTGTCGGTGGGATATCCGGACGAGTCGGTGGAGGTGGAGGTGCTGCGCGGGGCGACGGTCCGCTCTCCCGAGGCGCTCGCGGCGGTGACCGACACCGCCACCGTCGGCGAGATGGTCCGGATGGCCCGGCGGGTGCACATCGCCGAGCCGTTGTACGCGTACGCGGTGCGGCTGGCGGCGGCCACGCGTACCCATCCGCAGGTCCGGGTCGGGGTCAGTCCACGTGGGGTGATCGCGTTGACCCGGGCGGCGTGCGCGTACGCGTTGATCGACGGCCGGGGCTGGATCATGCCGGAGGATCTGAAGACGCTCACCGAACCGGTCTTCGCGCACCGGCTGCTGCTCACTCCCGACGCTCAGGTGCGGGGGGTGACCGCTGCGGACGTGCTGCGGCAGGCGGTCGCCTCGGTGCCGGTGCCACTGCCGTCGGGCCAGCCGGCCCCGGCGCACCACTGACCGGCGAGGTCTGGCGTGGGGATCACCGCCCGGGGCATCGGTCTGCTCGTCGCGGCCGTGCTGCTGCTGGGGGCGGGTTTCCGGTTCGGGTACCCGGAGTTGACGTTGCTCGGCGCGGCGGCCGGCACCGCGCTGGCGGTCGCTCTGGTCGCCGCGGCCCGGCGGCCCCGGCTGCGGGTGGCCCGGCGGGCCGACCCGGATCGGGTGGCCCGGGGCGAGCCGGCCACGATGACGTTGACCGTACGCAATGCGGGACGGGTGGGGGCGGCGAGCATGTTGGCCACCGACCGCTGCGGTGGCCGGATGGTGCCGGTGCCGGTGCTGCGGCTGCGACCCGGCGCGGACACCACTGTCAGTTACCCGGTGCCGACGAGCCGGCGTGGGGTGGTGCCGGTGGGGCCGTTGCGGGTGACCCGCCGCGACCCGCTCGGCCTGGTGGTGCTGGCCCGTTCCTACGGCGATGTGGTGCCGGTGTGGGTGCATCCGCGGATCCATCCGCTGCGGGCGGTGCCCACCGGCGCGGGACGCAGTCTCGACGGGCGGGTCGACGCGGTCCCGCACGGTTCGATCACCTTCGACTCGTTGCGGGAGTACGTCGTCGGCGACGAGCTTCGTCGCGTCCACTGGCGCACCAGCGCCCGGGTGGGTGAGCTGATGGTGCGGGAGAACGTGGACACCAGCCTGCCCCGGATCGTGGTGCTGCTCGACAACCGGTCCACCGCGCATCCGGACCGGGTCGACGGGGTGGCGGAGTCGTTCGAGTCGGCCTGTGAGGCGGCGGCGTCGGTGGTCACCGCGGCGGTCCGCGAGGACCTGCCGGTGGTACTGCTGTTCGTCGGCGCCGATGACACCTCCGCCGGATCGGGCGGCACCGGTCCGGGCCGGACGGCGACGGGCGGTGGTGGGGCGGACGGCACCGGGCGGGACGGCGCGGCCCCGGGTGACGGAGACGGTTGGGGCGGTAGCGCGGCGGGTGGCGCTGTCGGCGGCGACGGGTCGGGTACCGGTCCGAGTGGACCGTTGGATCGACTGGCGGCGGTGACGCTCACCGGGAAGGGCACGCTGGAGGCTGCGGCGGCACGGCTGCGCCGCGACCGGCTCGGCGACACGCTTGTCGTCCTCACCGGACCGGGAGCGACCGAGGATCTGGGGCACGTCGGGGCACTGCGCGGCGCGTACCCGTCGGTGGTGGTCGGGATCTTCGGGGCGGCGGAGCCGACGCCGCCGGGCGCGGCCGGCCTGGTCGTCGTCGACGCGGCCGACGGGGCGGGCTTCGCCGCCGAGTGGGACGGGGTGCGCCGGTGGTGAGGCTGCTGCGGGCGGTGGCGGTGCCGGCGACGCTTGTCGTGCTGGTCACGCTGGCCGGGGTGGTGCTCGGCCGGGTGTACGCGGGGTCGCTGCTGACGATGCTGGTGGCTGGCGCGGCGGTCGGGTCGGTGCTGGTCAGCGTGGTGACCCGGCGGCTGCCGTCCTGGCTGGTGGCGCCGGTGTCGGTGCTGGCCATGCTCGGGTGGACGGCGGTCTGCCTGCGGGTGGCGGCCGCTGACGCGCAGGTGCCGGGCGGGTTCGTCGAGGTGGCCGGCGACGCCGCCCGCAACGCCATTCCCCGGCTGCTGACCGCGATGATCCCGGTGGAGGCGACGCCGGACACGATCCTGCTGCCGGTGGTGGCCGCCTGGCTGGCTGGGCTGGCCGGGGCGGAGGTGGCGCTACGGGCCGGGCGGGTGCTGCTGGGCTACCTGCCGCCGGTGCTGCTGCACGTCGGTGCGGTGTACGTGGTCGGACCGAACGCGGAGCCGGCGATCGGCGCGACGGTGGCGTTTGTGGTGACGGCGGCGCTCGGGTTGGCGGTGTCGTCCCGACCCGCGGACGGTGACCCCGCCGACGGGCTCGCCCCGGCGGTCCGGTCGGGGGTGCGGGCCCGGCTGGCGGTGGCCTCGGCCGCCGGTACGACGGTGGTGGTGGCGCTGGCGGTGCTGCTCGGCCCGGCGGTGGCGGCCCTGGTGGACACCCGGCCGGTGGATCCTCGGCGTTATGTGCAGCCGCCGCAGGTGGAGACGCTTGACGAGAACCCGCTGATCCGGATCTCCGGTTGGGCGTTGAATCCGGAGCAGGAACTGTTCCAGGTGGCGACCGACTCCCCCGGCGACCCCGGCCTGACAGAACCGCCCGAGGGCGCGGCGACGGGCAGTGCCAGGGAGCGGATCCGGCTGGCCGTGCTCAGCGACTACGACGGGGTCACCTGGCGGGTGGGCGCGACCTACCGTAACGCCGGCCGGATCCTGCCCGCCGTCGAACCGGCGCCGTACGCCACCGTCGAAACCGTCCGCCAGGAGATCACCGTCGGTGACCTCAGTGGACGGCTGCTGCCCGCGGTACCCACCCCACGTGAGGTAAGCGGCGCCCGGGTCGCCTACGACCCGGGCACCGGCACGCTGATCCGTCCCGAGGGTCTCGCCCCCGGCCTGCGCTACACGGTGACGTCGGCCCGGGAGCGCCCCGACGCCAACCTGCTGGCCACCGCGAACACCCCGGCCGGGGACGCGGTGGCCCGGGTGCTGCACGTGCCCGACGGGGCACCGGAGCAGCTGCGGCGGCTGGCCACCCAACTGGCCGAGGAGAACGGCGCGCCGTACGCGCGGGCGGCGGCGATCGAGCAGTGGCTGGCCGAGCACTACCGGCTGGTCGCCGACGCGCCTAGTGGCCACGCCTACCCGAACTTGGCGTTCTTCCTGTTCGGGCCGCGCAATGGCGGTGGACAGCGCGGCACGTCCGAACAGTTCGCGGCGTCGTTCGCGGTGCTGGGCCGGCTCGCCGGGCTACCGACCCGGGTGGTGGTCGGGTTCGCCGCTCCCGGGTCGGGTCCGGTGCGGGCCGCCGACGCGTACGCCTGGCCGGAGGTGCTCTTCGACGGCCTCGGCTGGGTGGCGTTCGATCCGCTGCCCCGACCGGACGAGGAGCCCCGACCGGTGGAGGAGGACTTCCGCCCCCAGCCGGAGGATCCGCCCCCGTCGGAGCAGCCGGAGCCCACCCTGGAGCCGACCGCCTCGCCACCGGCGCAGGCCGCTCCCGCCGGCCCCACGGACAGCGGGGGCGTACCGACGCCGGTGCTTGTCGGCGGCACCGGCGGCGGTCTGCTGCTCGTCGTCGTGGCGCTGCTGGCCACCCTCGCCGGTCTGCGCCGGGCACAGACCCGGGCCCGACTGCACCGGGGCGACCCCGGCCACCGCATCGCCGGCGCCTGGCGGGAGCTGACCGACACGCTGCGGTTGGCCGGCCGGCCGGTCGCCGCCGACCTGTCCGCCACCGAGGTCGCCGCGCGGGCCCGGCAGGCCCTGACCGACGTCCGGCCACCGGCCGCGGCGTACGGGGCCGTCGATGAGCTGGCCCGGCTGGTCAACCAGGTCAGCTTCGCTCCCGGCACGGCCGACGAGGTGCAGGCCGGTGCCGCCGCCGCGGCGGCCACCGCCTACACGGCGGCGGTGCGAGCGGCTCGTCCCCGCTGGCGGCGGCTGCTCTGGTCGGTGCACCCCGGCCCGCTGCGCTGGCACCGCTGAAGCTTGCCCGGGGTGCCTACCGTCGAGCCGTGACCACCTGGCTAGCTCTGCTCACCGTGCTGGTCGCGGTGGTGTCCGTCACCGCCGCGACGCTCGTCGTCGCCCGTCGCCGACGGGTCCCCCGGCCGATGACCCGTCAGCAGCGACTGGCCGCTGCCGCGAAGGCCACCCGGGAACTGCGTCGCTCCGCACCCCGCCGACGCCGTGGTTCCGGCGTCGGGGCGACCGGTGTGCCCGACCGCCACTCCGCCGCCATCGCCGAGAACGCCACCTACGGTGATGCTGCCGGCTTCGGCGGCAGCGGCGGCGCGTCCTGATCGGCGGCACGCAACCGGCGGACGAGTTTGCGGAGGCCGGACTGCCAGCCGTCGGGGTCCTCGGCGCGGCGGCGAGCATATTCGGCCACCTCCGGGTGCGGCAGGATCAGGAATCGTTCCTCCGCCATGCCCGCCACCGCCGCCGCAGCCACCTCGTCCGGGCTGAGCACCGCGCCGGAGGCCGCGATCACCTGGGCACCGAGGTGCCCGGCGGCCAACCCGTCGGCCAGCATCGGCGTGTCGACCCCCTGCGGGCACAGCGCGCTGACCCGGATCCCCTGGTCCCGGTAGGTCACCGACAGCCACTCGGCGAACCCCACGGCGGCGTGCTTGGTGGTGGTGTACGCGGCGTCGCCGACGGCGGTCAGCACTCCCGCCGCCGAGCAGGTGTGCAGCAGGTAGCCGCTGCCCCGGGCGAGCATCGCCGGCAGCACCGCCCGGGCGGCGTAGACGTGGGCGAGCACGTTGACCCGCCAGGACCGTTCCCAGCCGGCGTCGTCGACCTCCACTCCCCCGCCGCTGCTCACTCCGGCGTTGGCGCAGAACACGTCGATCCGGCCGTAGCGGCGTTCGGTGTCGGCGACCAGGGCGCGTACCTGTTCCTCGTCGGTGACGTCGACGGCGACGCCCCGGGCCAGCGGGCCCACGGCGGCGGCGACCGCCTCGGTGGCGGCACCGTCCAGGTCGGCCAGGACCAGCGCGGCGGCTCCCTCGGCGGCGAACCGTCGGGCCAGCGCCGCACCGATTCCCCCGGCCCCGCCGGTGATCACCGCTACCCGGTCGGTGAGGTTCACGCCGACTCCTTCGCGTCGCGCCCGAGCCGGGCGACAAGGGTGGCCAGCGCCGCCGGGTCGGTGGCGGTGACCTCGGGGGTGGGCAGCAAGGCCAGCACCGGTACGTCCACCCCGGCGTCGACGTACCGACTCACCTGTGCCCGACACTGCTCGGGCGAGCCGTGCAGGATCAACGCGTCGACCACCTCGTCCGGGATCGCGGCCAGGGCACCGCGCCGGTCGCCGGCCGCCCACGCCGCCCACATGTCCGCCAGCGCCTCCTGCCGACCGAGCCAGCGGTGGAACTCCGCGTACGCGGGCACGGTCAGATAGCTGGTGATCATCCGCCGGCCGAGGGTGCGGGCGTACCCGGCGTCCTCGGTGGGACAGACGAAGATCCGGGCGACCACCTCGAACTGTGGACGCCGCTGCCCCAGCTCGGTCACCGCTCGGGGCACGTCGGTGGCGGCGAGCCAGTTGAGGATGACTCCGTCGGCCTCGGCGGCGGCCAGCCGCAGCATGCCCGGACGCAGCGCGGCCAGCAGCAGCGGCGGTGGGACCGCCGGTGGCCGTTCCAGGGCGAACCGGCGGACGGTGAAGGTGTCGAAGGCGCCGTCGACGGTCTCCCCGCGCAGCGCCGCCCGCAGGAAACGCAGCACGTCGCGGGTGCGCCGGAACGGTTCGGTGAACTCCACGGCGTTCCAGTCGGAGACCACCACCGGCGACGACGCGCCGATGCCGAGGGCGAACCGGCCGGGGGCGACGTCGGCCAGCGCGGCGGCGCTCATCGCCAGCAGGCCGGGTCCACGGGTGAACGCCGGTGTGATCGCGGTGCCGAGCCGCAGTCCGGGCTGCCAGGCGGCGGCCAGCGCCAGCGGGGTGAACGCATCGGCCCCGTTGACCTCGGAGGACCACACGTCGGTGTAGCCGGCGTCGGCGAGGGCCGCGTACACCGCGGCGTGGTCAGCGAGCGGGATCCCGCCCAGTGGCACCGTCATTGCCCATCGCGTCGTCATCGGTCGATGGTGCCCGCCCCTGCCTCGTCGGGCAAGGTCATGGCGGCGGTCGCAGGGCCGTCACCAGCGTTAACCTTCCCAGCGTGACCTTCTCGCTCGTGGCCCGCTCCGACGACGGCCGGCTGCACGGCATCGTCGTGGCGAGCCGTTTCCTGGCCGCCGGCGCGCTCGTGCCGGGTGCCGCAGCCGATGTGGGGGCGATCGCCACCCAGGCGCACGTGAACCTGGCCTACCGGCCGCAGGGGCTGGCGCTGCTGCGGACCGGTGTGTCCGCCGCCGGCGTGGTCGCCGGCCTGGTCGCCGCCGACCCGGAACGCGATCACCGCCAGCTCGGCGTGGTCGCCGCCACCGGGCCGGGTGCCACCTGGACCGGCGCCCATTGCCGGGGCTGGGCCGGTGGGCAGGCCGGCGACGGCTGGGCGGCGCAGGGGAACATCCTCACCGGCCCGCAGGTCGTCGACGCGCTCCGCGACGCCTGGCTGGCCGGTGTCGACCTGCCGTTCGCGCAGCGGCTGCTCACGGCGCTGCGGGCCGGTGAGGCCGCTGGCGGCGACCGGCGCGGCCGGCAGAGCGCGGGGCTGCTCGTGGTGCGCCGTGGTGGCGGGTACGGCGGCACCGGCGACGTCATGATCGACCTGCGGGTCGACGACCATCCAGACCCGGTCACGGAACTCGACCGGCTGCTCGCGGTGCACACCCTGCTGTTCAGCCGGCCCGATCCGGCCACCCTGCTGGACCTGACCGGCGCGCTGGCCGCCGAGGTCGCCGGTCTGCTGACCGGGCTCGGGTACCCGGCCGATCCGGCGGAGCCCGAGGACGCGTTGGTCGCCTGGGCCGGGCTGGAGAACCTGGAGGAGCGGTTGGCACCCGGTCGGATCGACCCGGTGGTCCTGGCCCACCTGCGGGCCGCCGTTCCGCACGTGCCGGCACCCCGCACCGCCGCCTGATCCGCCGGCTGCCGCGCGCAGCGGCGACGCGTGTCTGCTCCGGGCCCCCGGCGACGGCCCGGCGGGCGAATGCGGATACGCGGGCCGGTCGCCGGTCAGCCGCCGAAGGCGAGCAGTCGGATGCCGGCGGTGTCGAGGGCGTGTTGTTCGGCCGGACTGCGCGGGATGCGTCCGGTGGCCTTGCGGATCAGGGTCAGCCGGTCCCAGCCGAGGCCCACCGGCAGCGCCTGCCCGCCGGTGAGCAGTTCGGCGATCACCTGGGCGGCGGTCGGGGTGAGCCACGGTGGTCGGTTCAGCGCCTCGGCCAGGTCGAGGCCGTGCACACCGACCTCCACCACCCGGGTACGCAGGAACTCCGTCACCGTCATCGCGTCGCCGTGCCGGGTGCGTACCACCCGGTCGGCGGGGTGGGCGTCGACCGCGGTGAGGGTGGCCCGCCAGGTCCGGTCGAAGTCCGCGTCGAGCAGCGCGCCGGTCCGCTCCGCCAGCCGTTCGCCGCCGCCCGGGACAGCCTCGACCCGGGCGGCCTCGGTGCGGGCGGCCTCGACCCGGGCGGCGTCGATCCGGGCGGCGTCGATCCGGGCGGCGTCGATCCGGGCGGCGTCGACTTTCGGGACGAACTTCGCGGCGCCGAAGTATCCGGCGGCATCGACCTGGGCAGGACCGGGTGCCGTGGCGGCCAGCATGTCGGCCAGCCGGCCGGCCCCGGTGCGTACGTGGGCCAGCAGGTCGGCCACCGTCCACGGGACGCAGCGGGTCGGGCGGTCGAGGTCCGAGCGGTCGAGGGTACGCAGCACCGAGCCGAGCCGCTCGCACTCGTCGCGGAAGGCCGCCCGTACGACGCTCATCCGGTCAGCCCTTGTAGCGGGGCACGAGCCGGTGCACGGCGGTGAGCACCAGCGCCATCACCACCGCCATGGAGCCGGCGACGCCGGCGGCGCTGCCCGCGTAGCCGACGAACAGCGGACGGCGGGACAACTCCGCCGCCGGGGTGGACCGCAGTCCCACCAGCCACCACAGGGCCAGCGCGCAGCCGGCGATCGCGAGCAGCCCGCCCACGCCCAGCAGCAGGGCGGTGAGCCGGTGCGCGTCACCGGGCGCGACCTCCGCCCGTTCCCGCTGGGTGATCAGCAGCAGCAGGCCGGCCAGCGCCGCCCAGACGCCGACCACCAGGAACGCGGCGACCGCGTCGCTGGGCCGGTGCCAGCCCGCCGACAGGGTCGCCACCCCGGCGGTCGCGGCGTAGCCGGCGCCGATCACGGCGCCGACGGCCCGCACCTTGGGCGGGAGCACGAGCACCAGGGCCACCGCCACCGATCCGGCGACCGTGGTGTGCCCGCTGGGCAGGCTGTTGCCGACGTACGCCCGTTCCAGGTCGATGCCGTAGTCGGGGCGGCTCAGCCCGTACTTGAGCAGTTGGGTGGTGACGTTGGCGCCCGCGATCAGTAGGGTCGCCGCGACGGCCAGGGCGACCCGACCTCGGATCAGCGCGATGAACCCGATCATCACGGTGACTGCCAGCAGCGACACCACGGACATGGCGTTGAGGATCCGGTCGACCGGTTCCTCGATGTGGTCGCGGCCGATCCGGTTGCCGGTGAGGGCCACCGTGTCGATCCACTGGCCGATCTCCGTGTGCAGGGCGAATCGCCAGACGGCGATGAAGGCCGCCGTCTGAATGAGGGCCAGCACGACCAGCCAGACCGCAGTACCACCCCTGGGCGTCACGCGCACCCGCACAACTTAGCGGCACGCCACCGGCGTCCGGCCGGTGGCCCGTCCGTGGCGTGGAGATAGGTTGGCCGCAGGCGAAGGAGGGCGCGTGACCGGTACGTCGGAGCGGGACGTCGCCGTGGACGGGCGGCCCGAGTCGCTGGCCGATCTGCTCGGCGGGCGCCGCGGGGCCGTGGACGCCACCGTGCCGCCGGTCGCGTTCGCGGTGGGCTGGCTCGTGGCCGGACGGTCGGTCTGGGTCGGGGTGGTGGCGGCGCTGATCGCCGGCACGGTGGTGGCCGGCTGGCGGTTGCGCCGCGGTGACCGGCCCCGGTCGGTGCTGGTCGGGCTGCTCGCGGTCTGCGTGGCCGCGCTGGTGGCGGTGCGCACTGGGCGGGCGGAAGACTTCTTCCTCGTGCAGGTGCTGGCCAACGCCGCCAGCGCGCTGGCGTGGGCGGTGAGCATCATCGTGCGCTGGCCGCTGCTGGGGGTGGTCGTCGGCACCGCGTTGGGGCAGCGCGGGCGCTGGCGCCGTGACCCGGCGCTGCTGCGGGCGTACGGGCGGGCCAGTTGGGTGTGGACGGGGACCTACCTGCTACGGGTGGCGGTGTTCGTGCCGCTGTATCTCGGTGGTCACGTGCTCGCCCTGACCGCGGCCCGGGTGGGACTGACCTGGCCGCTGGTCGCGGCGGCGTTGGCGGCCAGTTGGGCGGTGCTGCGCCGGTCGTTGCCGGCCGGTCACCCCGGTCTGCGGCACCCGGTGACGCCGCGGACCGAGCCGGCCGCGAGGGCACCGGACGACGGCGAGTCGAACGCACCGGGGCAGGAACAATAAGGGAGAGGCCGCCACGGGGGGAGCGGCCTCTCCGGTGATGTACGTTACTCCGTCCCGGGCCGGGTTGTGATCCCGGGGCGGTCACTTTTTTTCGCTATGTGCGCGCCGTGCTCGGCGGGTCGGGGTGGTGGGGTGGGCCGACCGCTCCGCTGCGTCGGCCAGAGGGCCGACCCACCCCGGCCTGACCGTGGGTGTCAGGCCGTCTACCGGACCTGCCTCTACCCCCGAGGCCCGGCCGGTGCCTCCGGGTGGGTCACCGCCCACCCGGAGGAGTTCGTTCAGCCGTTGGGAAACAACTTCCCGTAGTCGGCGTAGGCCATGGCGACGTCCGCCTGGGCCCAGAAGCGGTGGTAACGGAACTCGGGCTCCGGCCCACCATCGAGGTACGCCTGCACCTTCGGCCACGCCGGGTCGTCCTTGTAGAACGACCGGATGTCGAGGAAGCTCTTCCCCGGCGCGATGGCGTCACCGTTGGGCATCTCACCGGTCCAGCCCGGCGGGATGTACAGGCCCTGCCCGGTGGAGGCGTCGTAGACGTCGTCGAAGCGCTCGTAGTCGCCACGCTTCTCCACCGTCGAGACACCCTGGTCGTCGGTGTGCGCGTGCAGCGCGTCCAGCAGCCCCTTGGCGGTTTCCTTCGCCTCGGTGTCGCCCGACTTCGCCGCGTACGCGATGAGGGTGCGGGCGTAGGCGGCGGCGACGCCGACGTCCTGGCCCCGGACCGTCACCTCGACGTGCAGGTTGTTGTTCGGCTGCGGGTTGTCCGGGTTCCAGTTGTTCGGCTGGCCGGTCCACTCCATGTCCGACGGGATGGACCAGTCCTCACCCAGGGTGGTGTGCTCGATCGCCCACGGAACCCACTTGTCCAGCAGCGCCTTGGCCTGGGCGTTGCCGCTGACCAGGTACAGCTCGGCGATGCGCTGCATCGACCAGGCCTGCATGCCGAACCACCGGTTCGACGGCGGGTCGTTGTAGACCGGGTCCTCGTCGTAGAACATGCCGTAGAAGGTGGCCGTGCCGGCCGGCGGCTGGCCGTAGTGCCCGCCCCAGCTGTTGGTCGCGCCACCGGCGATGCCGCCCTCGGCCGACTGGAGCCAGGTGTAGAGCTCCAACTGCCGTTCGAGGCTGTTGGTCCAGTCCGCCGCCGCGTTCGGCGAGCGCGGCTTGAGCTCGTCGACGTTTGTCAGCGCCCAGGCCGCGAACGGGTTCTGGTAGCCGAAGTGGCTGTGGCTGGAGCCGATCCGCCAGGACCAGTTCTGGCTGGTCTCGTACGCGCCGCCCCAGGCGTAGTACCAGGAGAGCAGGTAGTGGGCGGAGTCGCGGCCGGAGCCGGCCGGGCAGGTGCTGGCCCCGACGCAGTTGCCGATCCGCTTGAAGTACTTGTCGAACAGGGCGTACCGCAGGTAGTCACCCATCTTGGCGGCCTTGGCCACGGTGGCCGCGACGTCGGCCTCCTTGTTCTGCTCCTTGGCCCAGGTCAGCGCCCAGTACGCGGCCTGCACGGCGCGCGCGTCGGCGTCCGGAGCGTTTGTGTACTTCCACTGCTTGGCGGGGGCCTGCGACTCCTTGATGAACAGGTCCAGGTAGCCGTACTGACCGCCGTGGGCGAAGGTATCGCAGGATGGCTGCGGCACGGTCTCCCACACCGACTCCTGGGTGCCCCGCTGGAAGGTGTTGATGTACGCGGGGCGGGTGGTGCCGTCGCCGCAGCGGCCGTAGCCGTAGACGTTGTCGACGTCCAGCAGCCAGTGCATGCCGTAGACGGAGCCGGTGTTGTAGGTCGACCGGAGCTCCGCGCGCAGCGGGTCCTGGCCGACCGGCACGTTCGAGTCCAGCTGCGACGGGTACTGGCTGGGCAGGTCGTGCTCGGCGGCGTAGGTGGCGTCACCGGCGGAGCCGGCGGTCGGCTGGTCGGCGTCGGACGGGATGATGTAGCGCTCCATCACCGTCCAGGCGTCGTTGAACGGCTCCCAGTTCTGGGTCACCCGACCGTAGTAGGCCTCCAGCCACAGCCAGAAGCTGAACGCCTCGGAGGTGGTCTCGTGGCCGTGGTCCGGCGCCTCGACGATGAGCGTCTCGATGGAGTGGTACGGCACGCCCTCCGGGCTGAAGTAGCCCGCGTTCTTGATCTTGTTGTACTGGGTGAGGAAGCGCTGCACGTACTCGTCGTCCCCGCCGGGCACGTCGTTGTCGATCTCGGTGACGGTGACCGTCGCCGGGGTGTGGCCGGTGGCCGAGGCGGTGACGGTGGCGGTGCCGCCGACGGTGTCCTCGTCCTCCGCCGCCCGGACGGTCACGTCGACGCCGGTGTTCCAGTTCGACGTGGTCAGCGTCGCCGAGGTCGGCGTGACGGTGACGTCCGTGTCGCCGGTACGCGCCAGGCTCACCGCGACGTTCGCGGAGGGCGCCCGGCTCAACTTGAGGTTGAACGTCGAGCTGCCGCCCTCGGGGACGGTCACCGCGGTCGGCGTGGCGACCACGGCCGGCGAGGTGGAGGCGGCGACGGTGAACGACCGCTCGGCGATCGCGGACAGACCGCTGTTGTCGTACGCCCGGGCCTGAACCGTGTAGTCACCGGCCGGCAGGCTCTCCAGGGTGTACGCGTACGGGGCACTGGTGTCGGTGTTGACCAGCAGCCCGTTGCGGTAGAACTCGACCCGGGCGACGGTGCCGTCGGGGTCGCTGGCGGTGGCGGTCAGCGGCACGGTAGCCGGGGCCGTGAACGGGCCGGCGGGCACCGACAGGCTGACCGTCGGGGGCTGCTGCGCCGTGCCACCGCAGGTGACCCCGTTGACCGAGAACGAGGTCGGCTTCGCGTTGGTGCCGGAGTAGGAGCCGTTGAAGCCGATGCTGGTGCTGCCGCCGGCCGGGATGTTGCCGTTCCAGGACTCGTTGACGGCGGTGACCTCGTTGCCGCTCTGGCTCCACCGGGCCGACCAGCCCTGGGTGACCCGTTGGTTGCCGGGGAAGGCGAACTTCAGGGTCCATCCGTTGATCGCGTCACCGGTGTTCCTGATGGTGACGTTGGCGGTGAAGCCGTTGCTCCAGTCATTTGTCGTATAAACCACGTCGCAGGCCGGTGCGGCCTGTGCGGCGGCGGCGGGGACTGTCGCCCCACCGATCGCCAGCGCCGCGGCGGCGAGCCACGCCAGGCGCCGGCGTCTAGCCAGGTTTCTCATCTGCGCGGTGTCTCCTCGGACCAGGCCGGTGGCGGTGGCGCACCGGCGGTGGCGCCTCGGGGACGACGGGTCCGCCGAGATGCCAGTGGATGGTGGTCGCTGCGGCCCGGGTCGGGCCAGCGCGGCGGGGGCGCCGTATGGGACGGCAGCTGCTCCCGCTGCTAGCAGGACGCCGTACCGGACGAGCCGGAAGCCCTCGGCGACCCGCGCTCACGCGTAACTTGGCTCCGCGCGGTCGATCGACAGTGTGCCATGGAAGCGCTCCCAACACCAGCAAGGGAACTTCCGGAAACACCGACTTGTTTCGATCTCATTTTGGGGCTTTCACAAAGCCGTGACGGGCGTTACAGTCGCAACAACGTCGATGGGAGCGCTTCCATCGACAGAGTTCCACCCGGAATATCGCTCGGGGTCGTGCCCACGGCTCCGGGGAACAGACCACAGGCCGACGGCGGGCCAGCCCGGACACCGCCGTCAGCCGTCACCCCACCACAGTGGAGGGAGGTGGATCCTCAGCCACTCGCGTGGCCCGGCTCCCGCGCGACACGCACAACTGGGACGCCAATCCGAACGTGCGTGTACCGCAACACGGTGGGGACGGGGGTTGCCCTCCCCCGTCCCCACACTAAACCCCCGTTCACGATGGGAAAAGAGGCCGACGGGTCAGACGCGCACCACCCGCGCGCCCCGCACGGCAGTCGACCCGCCCGCCGACCGCCATCCGCGACGCCCCGCCGACCGCCCGGGCGCGCACAAAGGTCCGCCCGCGGTACTCGGCGCACCCGGTCCCGCTCGCACCAACTGCCCGACCGGCACAGCGCCCTTCCCCACCCCACGTCATCCCGCCACCGAGGTCGTCCGCCCCACCCCTCGTGACGACTCGACCCGGCGGGGACCGCCTACCCTCTACCCTTTGTTGGGAGCGCTCCCGGGCTCAGGCGGTCGTCCCCATCCACGAGGAGAACCCATGTCGATACTCACCAGGCGGCACCTGCTGCGCCGCGCGGCGCTCTCCGCCACCGCCGCCACCCCGGTCAGCGCCGTCCTCGGCAGCACCGCCGCGGCCACCAGTCTCGCCGGCTGCCAGCCCGGCGACCCGGCCGACGAGACGGCCACCGCGTCGAGCCCGAGCACCCGGCGGTCCTTCCCGCCCGACTTCGGTTGGGGCGCCGCGACCTCCGCGTACCAGATCGAGGGCGCCGCCAAGGAGGACGGCCGCGGCGAATCGATCTGGGACACGTTCAGCCGGGCGCCAGGACGCACCCGCAACGGCGACACCGGCGACGTGGCCGCCGACCACTACCAACGCTATGCCGAAGACCTCGATCTGATGCGCGACCTGGGGCTGCGCAGCTACCGGTTCTCCATCTCCTGGCCGCGCATCCAGCCCGACGGAACCGGCGCCGCCAACCAACGCGGCCTCGATTTCTACCGTCGTCTCGTCGACGGTCTGCACGAACGCGGGATCGCCCCGATGGCCACGCTGTTCCACTGGGACCTGCCGCAGAGCCTGCAGGACACCGGCGGCTGGGAGTCCCGCGACGTCGCCCAGCGCTTCGCCGACTACGCCGGCATCGTCTTCGACGCCCTCGGCGACCGGGTGCCGGTCTGGCTGACCATCAACGAGCCGAAGACCGTGGTGCAGAACGGCTACCTCTTCGGCCACCACGCCCCCGGCCGGCAGGACCCCGACGCGGCGTACCTGGTCGCCCACCACCTCCAACTCGCCCACGGCCTCGCCGTCCGCGCCCTGCGCGCCACCGGCGGAAAGAGCCGCATCGGCCCCGCCTTCAACCTGCACCCCTGCTACCCCGCGGACGACTCGACCGCCGCCGCGGAGGCCGCCCGCCTCTACGACGGCTACGAGAACCGCCTCTACCTCGACTCCGCGTTGACCGGCAGCTACCCGGCCGACGTGCTGGCCGATCTAGGACCCGACAGCCGGATGGTCCGCGCCATCCGCGACGGTGACCTGGAGATCATCTCCACCCCGATCGACCTGCTCGCGGTGCAGTACTACACCCCGATCTACGTCACCGCGTCCGGCGGCACGGTACGCCGCTGGCCCACCTCCGAGGCGGACTGGCAGCAGATCTACCCCGAGGGGATGTACGACGTCCTGACCCGGGTCACCCGCGACTACGGGCCGATCCCCCTCACCGTCACCGAGAACGGCCTGCCCACGCCGGACGAACTCAGCGCCGACGGCACCGTCGACGACGACGGCCGCGTCACCTTCCTCCGCGACCACCTGACCGCCGCACATCGGGCGATCGCCGAAGGCGTGCCGCTGGAGAGCTTCCACGTCTGGTCCCTGCTCGACAACTTCGAATGGGCCGAGGGCTATGAGCAGCGCTGGGGGCTGATCTACGTCGACTACCCCACCCAGCGACGGGTGTTCAAGCGCAGCGCCCACTGGTACCGCCAGGTCATCGCGGACAACGCGGTCTGACGCGTCAGCGCGGCGGCGGCCCGACCCCGGGGCCGCCGCCGCGGCACGTACGATCCCGACATGCCTGAGCACAACCGTCTGGGCCGGCCGTTCTGGACCTTCTGGAGCGCCGCCGCGCTGGCCAATCTCGGCGACGGCATCCGGGTGGCCGCCTTCCCGCTGCTGGCCGCCGCGCTCACCGACGACCCGCTGGCCGTAGGTGCGGTTGCCGCCGCGCAGTTCCTGCCGTGGCTCGTCTCCGGGATGTTCGCCGGGGCCCTCGCCGACCGCCGAGCCACCCGTACGCTGCTCGCCGCCGCCGACACCGGCCGCGTGGTGGTGCTGGCCGCGCTGGCCACCACGGTCGCCCTGGGCTGGGCCACCATCTCGCTCGTCGTCGCCGCCGCGTTCCTGCTCGGCGTCGGCGAGACCATCCGGGACACCGCCGCCCAGACCGCCGTACCCAGGCTCGTCCCCGACGCGCAGCTGGAGAAGGCCAACGGGCGGCTGGTCGCCGGGGAGATCGTCGGCAACGAGTTCGTCGGCCCACCGGTGGGTGCCCTGCTGTTCGTGCTGGGTGCGGCCATCCCGTTCGCCGTCAACGGGGCAACCCTGGCCCTGGCGGTGATACTCGTGCTCTCGCTGCCGCTCACCCTGGCGCACCGGGCCACCGCAGCCGCCAGCGACGCCCCGCCGAGCACCGACGGCGACGGTGCCCTGGCCGGTCTGCGCTGGCTCATCCGCCAGCCGACGCTGCGCACCCTGGTGCTCGTCACCGCTGCCGTGGCCGCCGCGGACACCGCCTGGTTCGCGATCTTCGTGCTCTACGCCCGCGATGCCCTCGGCCTCGGGGCGTTCGGTTTCGGTCTGCTGCTGGCCACCGGCGCCGCCGGTGGACTGATCGGCTCGTTCGCCGCCGACCGTCTCGTCGCCCGCTTCCAGCACCGGTCCGTGTTGACCTGGTCCATGGCCGTCACCGCCGGCGTACCGGTCCTGCTTGCCGTCGTCGGGCACCGCGCCGTCGCGGTGGTCGTGGTGGTCACCACCAGCGCCGCGTTCGCCGTGCTCAACGTCGCCGCGCTGTCGGTACGCCAACGGCTGGTGCCGGGCGGGCTGCTCGGTCGGGTCATCGCCGCCTCCCGCGTGGTGACCTACAGCTGCACCGCGCTGGGCGCGCTGGCCGGCGGTGCCCTGGCCGCCCGAGCCGGCATCGAGGCGCCGTTCCTGTTCAGCGGCGTCGTCGCCGTGGCCGCCACCGTCGCCTGGTGGGTCGCCTCCCGACCCACCACCCCCGGCGCCGCGCCCGGCCTCCGGTAAGCGTTCGGCCGGCCGCCCACTGCCCCGCCGGATCAGCGGGGCAGCGCCTGCTGAAGTTCGGCGCGCAGGGCCGGGGTCAGCATCTCCCCGGCCTGCTTGGCCAGCCGGGCCATCTCGTAGCCCACCACGCCGATGTCGGCGTCCGCCGCCGCCAGGGTGGCCAGGATCGAGCCGTCGCGTACCTGCATCACCAGGAAGTAGCCCCGGCCCATCTCCACCACGGTCTGCTTGACCACGTCCCCGTCGAACATCTGGGCGGCACCGGCGGTGATGCTCATCAGTCCCGAGGTCACCGCGGCGAGCTTGTCGGCGTGGTCCCGTGGCAGGTGGTCGGATATCGCGACCAGCAGCCCGTCGGAGGAGACCACCACCGCGTGCGCCACCCCGGGCACCCGCTCCGCGAACGCGCTGACCAGCCAGCTCAGGTCGCGAGCCTCCTGCGACAACGTCGTCACTTCCGTCCTCCTTCGCTCCACGCCCCGAGCGGTGGCACGGGTATCTCGGTGGTCTCCTCAGCCTCTGCCCGCCGTACGCCGCTGTACAACCTGGACAACATCCCGCCGACGGCTTCCGGATCCGGATCGTTGCGGGCCGTCGACTGCTGCTCTGGACGGGCCGGCTGGGTCACCGCACTGAGCTGCGCCATCGGCACCCGCATCGGCAGACCCCGTTCGTTCGTCCCGGCGGTCACCGGCACGGCCGGCGGGGCCGGCGCGCCGGCCCCGACCGCGGGGACGACCGACGACGAAGGGCCCTCCCGCGACCACCAGCCGCTCCCGCCGCTGGCCGGTGCCGCTGCCGGGGCGAGCACGTCCTCGGCGCGTACCGGCACCGGGTGGGCCTGGCGGGGCACCGTGGTCGGACGTCGCCCGGCCACCGGCAGATCCGCCGGCCCCGGGTCGGCCGGGGCGACCGGACGAGGTGTCGCGACGGGCAGCCCGCGTGGCGAGGGCACCGGGTCCAGGCTCGGCGGCGGCGCTTCGGCGAGCAGCGGACGCGGCAGGCGTACCCGGGCCACCAGTCCACCGGCACCGCCGTGCAACCGCACCTCGATGCCGTGCCGAGCGGCGAGGTGACTGACCACGAACAGACCCATCCGCTCGACCGCCGCCACGTCGGCGGCCGGCGGGGCGGCCAGCACCGCGTTCGCCTCCGCCAGTGCCGCCGGGCTCATCCCGAGGCCCTGGTCGGCGATCTCGATCACCGCCCCGGACCCCTCCACCCGGGCCATCACCTGCACGATGGTGTCCGGCCGGGAGAAGGCGGTCGCGTTCTCCAGCAACTCGGCCAGCAGGTGCACCAGCTCACCAACCGCGTGCCCGACCACGTGCAGATCCGCCACCGCCTCGTGCCGCACCCGCTGGTACTGCTCGATCTCGGCGCTGGCCGCCAGCAGCACCGCGCTCAGCCCGATCGGCCGGTTCCACCGGCGGGTCGACTCGGTACCGGCGAGCACCAGCAGGCTCTCGTCGTTACGGCGCATCCGGGCGGCGAGGTGATCCAGCTTGAACAGGTTCTCCAGCTGCTCGGGGTCGCCCTCCTCGCGCTCCAGGTCGTCGAGCAGCTCCAGCTGCCGCTCCACCAGCACCTGGCTGCGTCGGGCGAGATTGATGAACATGGCGTTGACGTTGCGACGCATGTTCGCCTGCTCGACGGCCACCCCGACGGCGCTGCGGTGCACCGCGACGAACGCCTCGGCCAGTTCTCCGATCTCGTCGAGCGACCGTACGACCGCCGGCGAGACGTCGATCGGCGGTACGCCACCGGAGACCGACCGCAGCCGGGCCAGCGCCTCGGGCAGCTCGATTTGCGCGATCCGCAGCGCCTGTGAACGCAGCAGCCGGATCGACCGGGCCAACGACCGACCGATCAGCACCGAGATCAGCACCGCCACCAGCAGGACCGTGATGATCACGCCGACGACCAGCAGCGTCTCCCGCAGCTGGGTCTCGCTCGCGTCGTCGGCCTGCCGCGCCGAGGCCGACAGCACGTCTGCCTCAAAGGCCTGCAACAGCTCGTGGCGGGCCTCGCTGGCCGTCCACCATTGCTCCGCGTCAAGCACCGCCGACCCGGACGTGCCCTGCGACAGCGCCTGCTCCTCCATCCGGGAGGCGGCGATGAAGGCGGGGTCCAGGCTCATCTCGTCGTAGCGGGTCACCTGTGCGCTCGTCGCGGCGATCCGGAACGCGCCGAGCGCGGTCAGCTGACGCGCCCGCAGGTCGGGCAGCTGGGCCGCGTCCTCGGAGTCGTAGCTGCCGGCACGGGCCGCCGCGTACAGCTCCGCCCGGACCCGCGAGGAGAGTTCCTTGGCCCGGGCGAACTGCACGTAGCGCAGCACCGCGTCGGCCAGCTCCGGCCGGTCGGCGCCGGGCGTCGGCTGGGCGAGCAGATTCAGCAACGCGTCGATCGCCCGGTGGTAGTTACCGATGATGGTGTCGTCGCTGAGCACCACCGTGGTCATCGTGTTCCGGATGTAGCCGACCTGCTGGTACGCCTGGGAGGCCACCACGTAGACGTCCCGCCACGAGGCGTCCGCCTCGGCCAACGGCTCAGCCGCCGCGCGCAGTTCCGCCGCTGCCTGGTCGGCGGCGTCGCGGTAGGGCTGCAACACGGCCAGCCGCTCCTCGCTCGCCTCCTCGTCGGCGGCGTCACGCAGCGCGGGCAGTTCCCCGGCCGTACGGTCGCGCTCCATCTGCAACCGGTGGGTCAGCGTGGTGATCTCGCGTCCGATGCCGACCTGGGCGGCGAAGTCACCCAGGACGCTGGCGCGGCTGACCAGGCTCTCGGTCTGCACCCCCGCCAGCACCAGGAAGGCGACCGACGGAATCACCAGCACCGTGGCCAGCTTGGTACGCATCCGCCAGTCCCGCAGGCGCAGGGCAGAGCGACGCCGGTGGGGTACCACCCGGACGTCGAACCGACGCCGGCGGTGCTGCGACACCCCGTGCGCCTGCTCCGGTCCTACACCCACCCGCTCCTCCTCCCCCACGCGTCCGCCGCGGTCCGGGGAGCGCCGTCCATCCAACCAGGCCCGGGAGCAGTGTCAACGCCCTGCCCTTATGAACGGTTAAGGAAGGGTACTGCTGGTCGCAACCCTATGCCGAGGTCGCCGAGTCTTGATCATCCGTCCGGCCGATGTCGGCCACCACCACGGCATCGGCGATCCGGCCGGTGGCCACCAGCGCCGCGCCGGTGGCCCCGATCTCCGGGTGCCGCGCGAAGTGGACCGGCCGGGGGGCCAGCACCGCCGCGAACGCTCTCCGCCACCAGCTCGAGGCGGCCATCGCGCCGCCGCCGAGGACCACCTCCACCGGCCGGCCAACCGTGGACTCCAGCACCACCAGGTCGTCGACGACCTGCTCGCACACCCCGTACATGAGTCCGGCCAGCATCTCCACCGCAGTGGTGCCGAAGCCCAGTCCCCGCAGCTCGCCCAGCCCGGCCGGGCGCATGCCCGGCGGACGGTCACCGCCGAAACGGACGTTGGCCGGCCGACCGCCGTCGGGCGGCAGCAGGTCCAGCGCCGCCTCCAACTCGCGGCCGGTCGGCAGCCGCAGCTCCCGGTCCGCCCAGGCGAACAGGTTCCCGCCCGAGGAGTACGCGACTCCGGTTACCACATGGTCGTGGTCGACGCGGTAGCGCCACAACCGGTGGGGCAGGGCGGTCGGCGCGGCGGACGTCGACATCCGCTGCAACAGCCGCACCGCCGAGGACGTACCCACGGTCACCGCCGCCCGGGTCGGGTCGACGCAGCCGGAGCCGACGTTGGAGGCGGCGCCGTCGCCGAGCGGTGGCGTCCACCGGGCCCGAGCCAGGGCCGGCCACCGCCGCCCGTACTCGGCGCGCAGCCTCCCGTGCCAGCCGCGTGGGGCCAGTTCGGGAAGGTCGGCACCGTCGCTGCCGGCCAGCGCGCAGGCCTCCGGGTCCCAGTCCAAGGTGTGCAGGTCCAACAGGCCGGTGCCGGACGCCTGGGACATCGACATCGGCGCCTCGGTGAGCAACCCGCCGAGCACGTACTCGACAAGTCCGGTGAACCGGGCCACCCGGTCACCGGTGTGGACTCGCAGCCAGGGCAGCCGCACCGACCAGTAACAGCGGTGCCACCAGGTGCCGGTGCGCTGGTGGAAAGCGTCCGGGTCAACCGGGCCGACTGCGGTGGCCGAGGGCTCGGGCCGGGTGTCGAGCCAGGTCAGCACCGGGCCGAGCGGCTCGTCGTCGGCGCCCAGCGGCACCACCGAGTGCCACTGGCCGCTGATCGCCACCAGTTCCACCCCGTCCAACCAACCCTGTCCGTGCAACTCGTCCAGGCACTCGATCAGGCAGGCCAGGTAGGCACGGGCGTCCAGGGTGCCGGCACCCTCGTCGTCGACGGTGACCGCCATGCGGCGACGAGCCAGCGCCCCCGGCAACGGTTGCGCGTCGTCCAGCACGAGCCCACGCACCGACGAGGTGCCCAGGTCCAGCGCGAGAATCTTCATCGCGGGTCAACGTACCCGGTGATCGTGACTCGACAACGCTGCCGGGCACCGGGTCCGCCGATCGGCTTCCGCGCCGGCCACCCGACGCGTAGAGTGTTCGCATGCTTGCGCGATTGACCTGCTGGTGGCCCGCCAACCCGGCGGCCCTCCCCCGCGCGTAGCTTCATCAACGCGGCCGCCCGACGAGGCGGCCGCCGGTCATCTCCCGGTTTCCGGGCCGCCCCCCAACGGTGGTCACCCGGCCTGAGGAGACCGATGCACCAGCTCACCGACCTGCTCGACACGCTCGCCGCCGGCTTCGACCCCGGCCCGTTCGCGCTGTTACGCCGCGACGGCGCCGAGCATCTCGACCTGTTCACCGGGGCCGTGACGACCGTCGACCGGCTCGCCGACATCCCGCTGCCCGCCGCAGCCGTCGGCCCGGCGACGCTGGCCCTGGTGCCGTACCGCCAGGTCGCCGAGCGGGGCTTCGCCTGTGCCGACGACGGGGTACCACTGGAATGCCTCCGCGTCGACCACCACCACCGGCTGCCGCTGGCCGATGTCCTCGACGCCCTGCCGACCGCGCCCATCCGCACCACCGGCGCCGCCTTCGACATCAGCGACGACGAGTACGCCGCCATCGTGGCCCGGGTGCTGGCCGACGAGATCGGCCACGGAGAGGGCGCGAACTTCGTCATCCACCGTACGCTGCGCGCCCAGGTGCAGGGTGCCCCGCTGGCCGCCGCGCTGGCGGCACTGCGCTCACTGCTGATCCGGGAGCGCGGAGCGTACTGGACGTTCGTGGTGCACACCGGGGCGCGCACCCTGGTCGGTGCCAGCCCGGAGCGGCACGTAAGCGTCGACGACGGTCTGGTGCTGATGAACCCGATCAGCGGCACGTTCCGGCACACCGGCGCCGCTGCCGACCGGGCCGCGCTGCTGCGCTTCCTCGCCGACACCAAGGAGACCGAAGAGCTGTACATGGTCCTCGACGAGGAGTTGAAGATGATGGCCACCGTCGCCGAGCACGGTGGGCAGGTCGTCGGGCCGTACCTGAAGGAGATGTCGCACCTGGCGCACACCGAGTACCTGCTGGCCGGACGGGGCACGAAGGACGTCCGCGAGGTGCTGCGGGAGACAATGTTCGCGCCGACGGTGACCGGCAGCCCGATGGAGAACGCCTGCCGGGTGATCGCCCGGCACGAACGCACCGGACGCCGCTACTACTCCGGGGTGCTGGCCCTGCTCGGCCACGACGAGACCGGCCGGCAGAGCCTCGACGCGCCCATCCTGATCCGTACCGCCGAGATCTCCCCCGCCGGTGAGTTGCGGGTACCGGTCGGTGCGACCCTGGTCCGCCACTCCACCCCCGCCGCCGAGGTCGCGGAGACCCACGCCAAGGCCGCCGGGGTGCTGGCCGCCCTCGGTCTCGGGCCGCAGGCGCCGGCCGGGCCGCAGACGACGCACCGGCTCACCGACGATCCGCAGGTGCGCGCCGCCCTCGCCGCCCGCAACGCGCCGCTGGCCCGGTTCTGGCTGGACCAGCGGCCACCGGGCGCTCTGGCCCTGCCCACCCTGACCGGCCGCCGGGCCCTCATCGTCGACGGGGAGGACACCTTCACCGGGATGCTGGCCCACCAGCTCGGCGCCCTCGGGCTGTCGGTGACCGTCCGGCCGTGGCAGGACGAGCAGCCGGTCCAGGCGTACGACCTGGTGGTGGTCGGGCCGGGCCCGGGTGACCCGACCGGGGACACGGAGAAGATGACCAGGTTGCGCGCCCTGCTCACCCGGTTGCTGGACGCCGGGCACCCGACGCTCGCCGTCTGTCTCGGTCACCAGCTCCTCGCCGGTCTGCTCGGGCTGCCCGTGCACCGCCGGGACGCCCCCTACCAGGGGCTGCAACGCACGGTCACCCTCTTCGGCACGCCCCGCCGGGTCGGCTTCTACGCCACCTTCACCGCCCGCGCCACCACCGGTCGCCTGGATGGGCCGTACGGGCCGGTGGAGCTGGCGCGCGACGAGTCCGACGGCGCGGTGCACGCCCTGCGGGGCCGCGGCTTCGCCGGGGTGCAGTTCCATCCCGAGTCGGTGCTCAGCCCGGACGGGGTGGCGGTGCTGACCGACCTGCTGCGCGACCTGCTGCCGGCAGCGGCCGGTGAGTTGTCCCCGGCGGCGCACGCATAGCCGGCCCGATCCCGGGTAGCGCTGTCCATGGCCGACGGTCCGGGCGGGTCTGAGAGCCCCCGCCCGGACCGTCGGTCCCGTGGTGTCGGGCCGCTCAGGCGGCCATGCCCTGCTTGAGCGCCGCGCCGATGCGTACCGCCCGCTTGGCGGTCAGCGCGACCGCCCCCAGCGCGACGTGGTCGGGCGCGGTCTCGCCGTTGTTGCTGGTGTGCGAGGCACCGTACGGGTTGCCGGCGGTGAACTGGCTCGGCTCGGTGTACCCGGGGGTGACCACGATCCCGCCCCAGTGGTAGAAGACGTGGAACAGCGACAGCAACGTCGACTCCTGCCCGCCGTGCTCGGTGGCGGTGGAGGTGAAGGCCGAATAGACCTTGTTCGCCAGCGCGCCCTGGGCCCACAGCGGGCCGGTGGTGTCGATGAACTGCTTGAGCTGGGCGGCGACCAGGCCGTAGCGGGTCGGCGAACCGAAGATCACCACATCCGCCCAGCTGAGGTCGTCCGGCTGCGCCTCCTCCACGTCCTGGGTCTCCATCCGGTGCGCCTGCCATCCCGAGTTGGAGCGGATCGCCTCGTCCGGTGCCAGCTCCCGTACCTTGCGCAGCCGCACCTCCGCACCCGCCTCACCGGCGGCCTCGCAGGCCGCCTGCGCCATCTGGTAGGTGATGCCCGTAGCGCTGTAGTAGATCACCGCCACCTTGACCTGTGCCGCCATCGCTCGTCCTTCCTCCTTGGGATCAGCTCCGGCGACTACCCGATGCTTGCGGTGACAAACATTGGGCGGCGCGCGTGGATATCTGGTGGCCGGCACCGGCGGCGTACTGGCAGGCTGGTCGGCGATGGAGATCAGGATCGCGACCGCCGACGACTGGCCCGGCATCTGGCCGTTCCTGCGCGAGATCGTCGCGGCGGGTGAGACGTACACCTGGCCCCGGGACGTCGACGAGACACAGGCCCGACAGATGTGGCTGGTACCTCCGCCGGGCCGCACCGTGGTCGCCGTCGACACCGACGGCACGGTCCTCGGCTCGGCGAAGCTGACCCCCAACCAGCTCGGGCCGGGGGCACATGTCGCAAACGCCAGTTTCATGGTCGCTCCGTCGGCGGCCGGGCGCGGCATCGGGCGGGCACTGGGCGAGCACGTGCTGGGCCTGGCCCGCGCCGACGGCTACCGGGCGATGCAGTTCAACGCGGTGGTCGCGGTCAACACCCGCGCGGTGGCGCTGTGGCGGTCACTCGGCTTCGAGGTGGTGGGGCGGATCCCGGAAGGCTTCCGACACGCCGTCGAGGGCTACGTCGACCTGCTGGTGATGTATCGGCGGCTCTGAGCGGCGCGTCGACCGTCGCGCACCGCCGGATAGCCTGGGCCGGTGATGCTGCCCCTGCCGAACGGCGAGTTCCAGGCGTACCTGTTCGACTGCGACGGCACGATCGTCGACTCGATGCCCCAGCACTACATCGCGTGGCGGGACACCCTCGACCGGTGGGGCTGTGCCTTCCCCGAGGACCTCTTCTACGCCTGGGCCGGGCGACCGACCGCGGACATCGTCGTCGCCCTGAACGAACAACACGGCCTGGACATGCCGGTGGAGACGGTCGTCGCGCACCGGGAGACGCGTTTCCAGCAGCTACTGCCCACCGCCGCCGGCATCCCCGGTGTGCTGCGGCACATCGACGACGCGCACGGACGCATCCCGTTCGCCGTGGTCTCCGGCAGCACCCGGGAGGCGGTCACCGCCTCGCTGGACGCGCTGGGCATCCTCGACCGGTTCGACGTGTTGGTCTGCGCGGGCGACTACGCCCGTCCCAAGCCCGACCCGGAGCCGTTCCTGCGCGCCGCCGAACTGCTCGGCGTACCGCCGAGGTCCTGCCTGGTCTTCGAGGACGCGGACCTGGGCATCGAGGCCGCGACCGCAGCCGGCATGGCCGCCGTCCGGGTGCCGCAACCCCGTCGGGGCTGACCGCGAGCCCGCCCCGGCTTGCTCAAGATATCCGCAAGTTGCGTGGTTCACAGTTCTCGAACAGGTAGGAAAACGTCATCCTGTTGACACCGGTGCCGGCATTTCCGTAGCCGCCCTCACACCGGTCGACCTGAACGGGGGATCGCGCTCCGCCACCAACGATGTTGGCGTAGCGCGATCAGGGGGAACCGCCCGGTGTTCCGGCCCGATCGGTGTTGTCGGTGTCAGCACCTATGCTGCCGTCGACCACCGAAAGGAAGGCGGCCGACGTCGTGGCACCTCCCGGCACGATCGCGCTGAGCGGCTCCGAGGCCCTCGCGCTGCGGATGACCAGCCTGCTGCTGCGCCCCCACCCCACCGCCGCCGCGCCGACGACGGTGGCCGACGTGGTGGAGTGGTTCGGCGCCATGCAGGCCCAGGACCTGGCCAGCGGCATGTGGTCGCTTGGCGTACGGCTGCCCGGGTCGACCCACGTCGACGTGCACGCCGCGTTGGAGCGTCGGGAGGCACTGCGGACCTGGCCGATGCGCGGCACCATCCACCTGGTGCCGGCCCGCGACGCCCGCTGGCTGCTGGAGCTGACCGGCGTACGCGCGCTCGCCGGTGCGGCGAAGCGACGTGAGTTTCTCGGCCTGTCGGAGGCGGAGGCGGACCGCGCGGCCGATGTACTGGGTGGGATCCTCACCGGTGGCGGTCGGCTGACCCGCACCGAGTGCGTGGCCGCGCTGGTGGCGGCCGGCATCGACGGTGCTGGGCAGCGCGGCTACCACCTGCTGTGGTACGCGGCCCAGCGCGGGGTCACCTGCATCGCCCCCAACGTCGGCACCGAGCAGACCTTCGCGCTGCTCGACGAGTGGGCACCTGAACAGCGAAAGCTCGACCGCGACGAGGCGCTGGCCACCCTGGCGCTGCGTTACTTCCGCAGCCACGGCCCCACCACCCGGCAGGACTTCGCCGGCTGGACGGGCCTGACCGCTGCCGACGCCAAACGCGGCATCGCCGCCGCCGGTGCGGAGCTGACCACCGTTCTGGTCGACGGCGTCGAGGCGGTGCTGCACACCCCGCTGCTGGACGCACCCCGCGCCGTGGTGGACGACGTGCTGACCCTGCCCGGCTTCGACGAATACCTGCTCGGCTACAAGGACCGCGCGCTGATGCTCGACCCCGAGCACAAGCAGGCCATCATCCCCGGCGGCAACGGCGTCTTCCAGGCCACCGTCGTGGTAGGCGGTCGGGTGGTCGGCACCTGGAAACGCAGCCTGACCAAGACCCGCGTCACTCTCACCGTGAAACCGCTGGCCGACCTCGGCCCGGCCCGCCGCGAGCAGATCGAGCAGGCGACACACCGGTACGCCGACTTCCTCGCCCTGCCGCCCCGGGTCAGCTGGAGCGACTGAACTGCGGGTACCGTGAGCCGGCGACGGCGGCCAGGCCGGCGAGCCCCGCCAACACCGCGACCGGCCCGCCCGGTCCGAGCGACGGACGGACCGCGGGGACAACCGGGCCGAGGAACACGTCGGCGTAGGTGGTCATGACAGCGACTGCGGCCACGATCGTGACGACACCGAGCCCACCGGCCACCAGCGGCAGCCACCCTCGCCGGCCCGGGTCGGCGATCGTCCACGCGGTGACCACGTTGAGCAGGACGGCCGCGCCGACATACCAGGCCCATCCCGGAAACTCGGTGAGGCGTACGGCCCGGTCTCCGTACCAGGCCCAGGGCAGGCCGAAGACCGCGACGAGGGTGCCTCCCGCGCCAGCGACGGCGGCGGCCCGGATGACGACCTTCGACATCATGTCTTCCCCCGGATGCGCGGACCATGACGCGTGCAGGATAGGGCGTGCCTCCTTCGGCGCTGGTCAGCGAATCCGCCCGGCCGTTCTGCCCACGGCAGAGATCCTTGGCCGCGCCGCGCCACCACTGCTTGGCTGAGTGCCATGCAGACACTGGTGCTCGGCGGAACGGCATGGCTGGGGCAGGAGGCGGCCCGGCAGGCCGTCGCTCGGGGACACGCCGTCACCTGCCTGGCCCGTGGGGAGAGCGGCGCGGTGCCGGACGGCGCGACCTTGGTCGCGGCGGACCGCCGCGACCCCGCAGCATACGACGCGCTGCGCGACCGGGACTGGGACGTCGTCATCGAGGTGTCGTGGCAGCCCGGCTTCGTCCGGCAGGCCCTGCGCGCGCTGGGCGACCGGGCCCGGCACTGGAGCTACGTCTCGTCGGTCAGCGCCTACGCCAGCCACGACACACCCGGCGCCGACGAGTCGGCGGCCACCCTCCCGGCGACGGTCCACGAAGAGGTCGACCGTGCGGAGTACGGCGAGGCGAAGGTGGCCTGCGAGCAGCTCTCCACCACCGAGGTCGGCGACCGGTTGCTGGTGGCCCGGGCCGGGTTGATCGGCGGCCCCGGCGACCACACCGATCGCTCCGGCTACTGGGTCGCCCGTGCCTCCCGCGCCCCAGAGGAACCCATGCTGGTACCCCGTACTCCCGATCTGTCGACCCAGGTGATCGACGTGCGTGATCTGGTCGCCTGGCTGCTGGACAGCGCGACGGCCGGGACGGTCGGCACGTTCAACGCGGTCGGGCCGGTGGTGCCCTTCGGCGATTGGATCGCCCGGTGCCGCGCCATCGGCGGGCACACCGGCCCGGTGGTCGACGTGGACGCCGACTGGCTGGTGGCCCAGGGCGTGGCCCAGTACATGGGCCCGGAGTCGCTGCCGATGTGGCTGGTCGAGCCGGGCTGGTCCGGCTGGTCGGCGCGTAGCGGGGCGGCGGCGGTCGCCGCCGGGCTGCGGCACCGGCCACGCCCAGACCTGCTGGCGGACACCCTTGCATGGGAGCGCGAGGCGGGGCTGAACCGTGACCGACGCGCAGGCCTGAGCGCCGGCCGAGAGGCCGAACTGCTCGACGCCCTGACCCAATCGAACGGCCCCAGGTCAGCCCCCTAAGGCCTGCCGCCGGACGCTGACGCCGTAGCTGGCCGAGAACGGCGACAACATCGGGGATGTTGTCGCGTCAAGCCACCGCGAGGCAGCAACATCCCCGTAGTTGTAGGCGGCCCGGCGGGCATCACCGGCGAGCGACGTACCTCCCGGCGCTTGCTCACAGCGCTGTGTCGTGTCGGCGTGTCGCGCTGCCAACGGCAAAGCGCCCGGGTCAGATCCGATCGCAGAGCTGGGTGACGAATGCACGCCACGCGGACGGGGCGAAGGTCAGCGCGGGACCGTTCGGGTTCTTCGAGTCGCGGACACCGACGACGCCGGGGAGATTGTCGGCCACCTCAACGCAGTTGCCGCCGCTAGTGCCGCTACGGGTGCTCTTGCGCCACCGCGCGCCGTTCAAGTCCATTGGTTCGCTGCTTCCTTGATGAGGTTTAGGGACTGTCGCCGGGGAAGGGCCTCGGTCCGGACGCTCTCCCATCGCTGAAAGAGCGTATCGAGGTCAGCTGGTCGGTCCACCACCTCACCGCCCAGCTGGCTTTCGAGGTGGCCGATCCAACTGCCGTCCGGCATGTGGGCCAGAGACAGTGGACCGGACAGCCCCGCGTGAAGGCCAACATCGGCCGGAATGACGTGGACGCTGATGTTGGGTCGCTCTGCGCAAGCTACAACGTGCGAGAGTTGCCCGGCCATCATCTTCTCGCCTGCGTCGCCCGCGCGACGGATCGCTGCCTCATCGACGACAACGACGAGTTGGGGTGGAGACTCCCTTGTGAGGATGGCCTGCCGTTCAAGCCGACCGGTGACCCGGCGATCCACCTCGTCATCGGTCAGGCGGGGATCGAGTCGTAAGACAGCACGAGCGTATGCCTCGCTTTGCAACAGGCCCGGGATCAGGTTGGGCTCGAAGTAGCGGAGCTGCGTCGCACCGCGCTCGGCGTCGAGCCATGGCAGGAACCAGGACGGTGCGCCGAGCTTCATCGCCAGTCGCTCGAAAAGGCCACCGTTGCTCAGCGCGCGGTCGGCGCCTCGGGCGAAGTCCAACGTCAATGCCCGAGTACCGCCCTCAACAGCGCTGACGTGGGAGGCGCTGAAGCCGGCGCCGCGCCCGAATGCCTCTTGGGTCATGCCGGCCGCGCCCCGTGCCCGGCGGATCTCGCCCACGATGAAGGACGCCACGGGGTTCGGCATGTCAGGCATTCAAGGCTCCCCACACTGAAGGTCAACTACCCACGTCGCCACGGAGTCAGCGGCCGTTTCGCCAGCTCAGCCCGGACAGCGAAAGCACCTTCCGAGAGTAACGGCGCCCATACCAGAGTGTCACCAGCGGAACCGCGGGCGTGGCACGACCCGTCGGCGGGACCAGCACGGGCCGCCCGGTGGGCGAGCACTCTCGGGCGGCCCTCCCCCAACTCCGTGTCGACTGAGGAGGCCCGCCGTGCCCGTCCCGAAGCCCACCACCGTCGTACCCGCGTCCCGCCGGCCGGCCCGGCCCGATCGTCGCCATGTCGGGTGACGCGGGAGGACGGCACGCCTCGGGTCTCTCCCGGCGTGTACCTGCTGGACCGGGCGGCTTCCCCACAGTTCGCCAGCCCGATCCTGGTGCGGGTGATCCGCGAGCTGCCAGACCGGCACCCGCCGTACGGCTGGACCTGGGTCGACTGCTATCAGCTCGATCGGCACGGCGACGCGACGGAGAAGCGGCAGTTGTTCGTGATGCCGCAGGGTATGCGTCCGGTGCGCCTGGCACCGGTCCCCTACGCCACGCGTCGGCGCCCGCCCCTCCCCGCCGCGCGGGCCGGAGGGTGAGCAGCGGCCCGGTCGAGCACGTCGCGTCCCGTCCCACGTGGCGCTGCCGGGCCTGCGGGACCGCCTGGCCCTGTTCCCCGGCGAAGCTGCGTCTGCTCGCGGAGTACCGCGACAACATGCCCGGCCTGATGGTCTATCTGGTGACCTTGCGCGAGGAGGCCGCCGAGCATTTCGCCGGGCTGGGCGGCAGCGAGCCGCCGACCGACCTGCACCGCCGCTTCACCGACTGGGTGCCGGCCCGGCCCAGATGAGCCGCCCGCCCCGGGTCCGCGCACTCCCCCGACGCGGGCCCGGGGCGGGCTCCACCGCTCGGGCTCAGCCGAGGTCGGCGGGGTGGCCGAGTTCCCGGGAGATCTGGTTCGCGGTGTCGAGCAGCAGCGGGAGGCTCTCCTTGAGCTGGTCGAGGCTGGCGATGACTTCGATCGCGGTCATCGAGGCGGCGGCGATGACCTGCCCGCGCGAGTCCCTGATCGGCGCCGCCACGCACATGACGTACGTGTCGTGTTCGCCGTTGTCGACGGCCCAGCCCTGGTCCTTGATGCGGAGGAGTTCGGCGTCGAGAGACTCACGGTCGGCGTACGTGGTGGGGGTGAATCGTTCGAAGACGACGTGGGAGAGGAGGCGGTCGCGTTCCTCTGTGGGCAGGTACGCCAGGATGGTCTTCCCGACCGCGCTCGCGTAGATCGAGACCGCGCGCCCGATCCGCGACGGCAGCTTGACCGCGTCGAAAGCGGGACTGTCGACCTTGTCGATGTAGATGATCTCGTCGCCGGTCAGCTGCGCCAGGTGCACGGTGTGGCCGGTCTCGCGCTGCAGCGCACGCAGCGGCGCGGCGGCGAACTGGCGCAGGTCCATCGAGCCCAGGGCGAGTTCCGACAGTTCGATGATGCCGCTGCCGAGCACGTACGTCCCGGCACCGGTCCGGCGGACGAAGCGCGCCGATTCGAGTGTGTGGAGGATCCGCAGGGCGGTGGACTTGTGCACTCCCAGGACCTCCGCCGCCTCGGTGAGTGACAGCGGATGCTCCGCGGCGCGACGGATCAGGTCGACCGCCCGGCGAATCGATTGCGACAACGTCCTGTCTCCCTCCGCGCGGCGACCCGGGACGGCCGCCGGTTGCATCATATGCAATGTAGTCCGCCCTCAGCGCAACCGACTATTGACACCGTTGCACATGTCGCTACGATCGTTGCAGATTCCAGCTCGGCGACTCTGACCTGCGACAGGGGAGCGACGATGAGCAAGGAGCCCTGGTTCGGCAGTGCCGCCGAGGCGTTGCCGGACGACGTCGACCACAGCGTCCTCATCGGCCGGATCTGGGATCCGTCCGTGGACGGCCCCTCCCCGGTGACCGTTCGCGACGGCGACGTCATCGACCTCAGCCGCCAGTTTCCGACCGTCCGGGACATCTGCGAGCTGCCCGAGCCCGCCAAGGCCGTGGCCGGGTTGGACGGGCCACGGGTCGGCGGCTTCGACGAGCTGCTGGCCAACACCGGTGCCGCGAACCGGGACCGGAGCCGGCCCTGGCTGCTCGCCCCGGTCGACCTGCAAGCGGTCAAGGCCGCCGGCGTGACGTTTCCCGTCTCGATGATCGAACGCGTCATCGAGGAGCGGGCGCGGGGAGACCTGACCCTCGCGGCGGACATTCGTGGCCGGATGCTCGCGGACGTCGGTGCCGACCTGCACAGCCTGGTCCCCGGCTCGGTCGAGGCGGAGCGGCTCAAGGCCACACTGATCGCCGAAGGCCTCTGGAGTCAGTACCTGGAGGTGGGGATCGGTCCGGACGCCGAGATCTTCACGAAGGGTCAGCCGCTCTCCGCCGTCGGCACCGCCGTTCCGGTCGGCGTACTCGCCGCCTCGACCTGGAACAACCCGGAACCCGAGGTCGCTCTCATCGTCCAGTCCAGCGGTCGGATCGTCGGTGCCACCCTGGGCAACGACGTCAACCTGCGGGACGTCGAGGGACGGTCGGCGCTGCTGCTCCCCCGAGCCAAGGACAACAACGCCGCATGCGCGCTCGGTCCGTTGATCCGGCTGTTCGACGAGCGGTTTCCGCTCAGCCGGATACGCGAACTGGAGGTGGGTCTCCAGGTCCACGGGGTGGACGACTTCCACCTGACGGCGACCTCGGAGATGGCGCGGATGTCACGCGACCCGGCGGAGCTGGTCCGGCAGCTGATCGGCCCCCATCACCAGTATCCCGACGGCGCCGTCCTGATGCTCGGCACCATGTTCGCCCCCACCCAGGACCGCGAGCGCCCCGGTGAGGGCTTCACCCACAAGGTCGACGACGTGGTGCGGATCAGCTGCCCGGCGCTCGGCACCCTGGTCAACCGGGTGTGGCACGCGGAGCAGTGCGAGCCGTGGCGGTTCGGCGTCCGCGATCTCATGAGCAATCTGGCGAGGAGAGGACTGCTGTGAAAGTCACCACCACCGATCCGCGCGACGGCCGGCAACACCCGACGGATCTCACCGAGACGGACGAGGCTGGCGTGGCGACGATCGCCGGCCAGGCGTTCCGAACGGCACAGTGGCTGTCCGACCTGGGCAGGACCGGCAGGGCGCAGCTGCTGGACGCGGTCGCCGGCTCCCTGGAGTCCCGTCGTGCGGATCTGGTCGCGACGGCGGAGGCGGAGACCGGGCTGGGGCAGGCACGACTCGACTCGGAGCTGACCCGGGCGGCGATCCAGTTCCGGATGTTCGCGGCGGTGCTGCGCGACGGTGGGTACCTGGAGGCGGCCATCGACCACGCCGTCGACACGCCACTCGGACCCGGCCCGGACGTGCGACGGATGCTCGTACCCCTCGGACCGGTGGCCGTCTTCGGCGCCAGCAACTTCCCGTTCGCCTTCTCCGTCGCCGGGGGCGACACCGCCTCGGCGCTGGCCGCCGGCTGCCCCGCTGTCGTGAAGGCCCACCCGTCCCATCCGCTGACGTCGCGTGCCTCCGCCGACGCGATCGAGTCGGCCGTCCGCGACCTGGATGGGCCCGACGGCGTGCTCGCGGCGGTGTACGGGGAGCAGGCCGGCCGTTCGTTGGTGCGCCAGCCGACGATCCGGGCGGCCGCCCTGACCGGCTCGATCGGCGCTGCCCGCGCCATCCAGGCGGCCATCGACGAACGCGCCGACCCCATTCCGCTGTACGCCGAGTTGGGCAGCGTGAACCCGATCGTCGTCCTGCCCGACGCGGCGGCCAGCCGGGGAGACCAGATCGCTGACGGGCTGTTCGCCTCCTTCACCGCCTCGGGCGGTCAGCTCTGCACCAAGCCGGGGCTGGCGTTCCTTCCGGCGGACCCGGGCGGAGACCGGCTTGTCGACGCGCTCCGGGGGAAGGTCGCCGCCGCCGGCGGGATGGTGCTGCTCAACCAGCGCATCCGCGACGCGTACGAAAGCGGGGCCAGTGCCTTGGAGAAGGCCGGCGCTCGCCTCGTCGCGCAGCCCCGGATCGACGCCGACGCGGGCTTCACGGTGGCTCCGACGCTGCTGGAGGTCGACCTGCCGGGCCTGACCGCCGAGATCGCCGGCGAGTGCTTCGGCCCGCTGATGGTCGTGGTCCGCTACCGCGACGTCACCGAACTCGACACCGCGCTGGCGACCGTGCCGCCGTCGCTGACCGGCTCGATCCACAGCGGACCGGGGGACGACCGCGACGCGGTACGCAGGCTGGTCGACGTCCTCGCCGCCCGCTCCGGTCGCATCGTCTTCGACGGCTATCCCACCGGCGTCCGGGTGTCGTGGGCCCAGCACCACGGTGGTCCCTGGCCGTCGACGAATGCCGTGCACACCTCCGTGGGCGCCACCTCGATCCGACGCTTCCTACGCCCGCTGGCCTGGCAGAACGCCCCGGAGTGGATGCTGCCCGCGGAGTTGCGAGACGAGTACACCGCCATTCCCCGCCGAGTCGATGGGAGGTGGCTGCCAGGGATCGATCGCCAGCCCTGATGTGGACGCATGGAACCTCGCGCACCGAGCCCGAAGGGAACCCACGTCAATGAAGACGACACGAACACTCGCGACGATGGCGCTGCTCGTAGCCGCGAGCGGCCTGGCCGCCTGCTCCTCGGACGAAGGCGGAAGCGACGCGAGCAACTGCACCAACACCATCACCAAGCAGAACCTGCCGGTTGTGACGATGTGGGCCTGGTACCCCAACATGCAACTGGTCGTGGACAACTTCAACAAGGCCAACGACGAGGTCCAGGTCTGCTGGACCAACGTCGGGCAGGGCGGCGACCAGTACGACAAGTTCCAGACGGCCATCTCGGCGGGCACCGGCGCGCCTGACGTGATCATGGTCGAGATGGACCGGATCCCGACCTTCCAGATCCAGAACGCGCTCGTCGACATCAGTGGATACGGCCTCGACGCGGTCCGGGCCAACTACGGCGACGGCGCCTGGAAGGACGTCTCGGTCGGCGACGCGGTCTACGGCGTACCTGTCGACGGCGGCCCGCTGGCGATGATCTACCGGAAGGACATCTTCGACAAGTACGACGTCACCCCACCGAAGACCTGGGCCGAGTACGAGCAGGCCGCGCAGAAGGTGAAGGACGCCGGTGGACCGCTCTTCGGTGACCTCGGCGCGAACGTCCCGGCGCTGATGATGGCGCTGCAGATCCAGAAGGGCGCAGCCCCGTTCACCTACGATCCCGCCCAGCCGGAATCGATCGGGGTACGACTGAACGACCAGGCATCGAAGGACGTCCTGGACTACTGGGGCGGTCTGGTCCGCAAGGGCCTGGTCGGGACGCAGGACCAGTTCACCCCGGAGTACATCTCCGGAGTGATCAACGGCAACTACGCGACCTACATCTCGGCCGCCTGGGCGCCCGGTTACCTGACCGGCGCGGGCGTGGGTCAGGGTGACGACACCGGCACCTTCGCGGTGGCGCCGTTGCCGCAGTGGGATCCGAACAATCCGGTCCAGGTGAACTGGGGCGGATCGGCCTTCTCGGTCACCAGCCAGTCCAAACAGCCGGAACTCGCGGCCAAGGCCGCCTACGGCCTCTACGCCGACCAGGAGTCGCTCACCGACGGCTGGACCAACCAGATCATCTTCCCGCTCAACCTGACCGCACTCAACAACCCCGAGTTCGTCGACCTCAAGGTGGAATTCTTCGACGGCCAGCAGGCGAACAAGGAGGTGTACGTCCCCGCCGCCAACGCCTACCAGGGCGTCGTCTACAGCCCGTTCGGCCAGTACTACTTCGATGCCATGACCAAGCAGATCAGCGAGATGAGCGCCGGCTCCATCACCGGATCGCAGGCCGCTGACCGGCTCCAGGAAGACGTGACGAAGCACGCCACCGAGCAGGGATTCACCGTCCAGTGACCGACCGGGTGGGCCGTGCCGTCCTCCCCCGACCGGCCCACCCTCCACCCCCAGCGGCCCTCGTCCCGGAGCCCGAGATGACATCGTTGACCGAGAAGCGCGCACCGCGTACTCAGGATGAGAAGCGCAAGACCCGCGGCAAGACGCGCCGCCGTGAGCACCTGACCGGGTGGCTGTTCGTCGGGCCGTTCGGGGTCGTCTTCCTGGCGTTCCTCATCGCCCCACTGGCGTACGCGCTGTACCTCAGCCTGTTTCAGAAGAAGCTGATCGGCGGCACCAGCTTCGTTCTGTTCGACAACTATGTGAAGGCGTTCACCGACCCGAGTTTCCTGTCCGGAGCGTGGTTCGTCATCCGCTTCGCGCTCGTCGCCATCCCGGTCCAGATCGCCGTCGCGCTCGCCATGGCCCTCATCCTGGACGCGGTGACCTCGCTGTTCACCCGCTTCTCCCGGCTCATGATCTTCCTGCCGTACGCGATCCCCACGGTCATCGGGGCCGTGATGTGGGGTTTCCTGTACAGCCGGAGCTTCGGGCCGCTCACCGACGTCTTCGGGTTCTTCGGCGCCACCGCACCCGACTTCCTCAGCAGCAACCTGATCTTCTACGGCCTGCTCAACATCGTCACCTGGCAGTGGGCCGGCTACTACATGATCATCCTGTACGCGGCCCTCCAGGGCATCGACCCGACGCTCTACGAGGCCGCCCGCATGGACGGCGCCGGACGATGGCAGGTCGCCCGGCGGATCAAGATTCCGCTGATCGCGCCCGCGCTGATCCTGATCCTGGTCTTCTCGCTGATCGGCACCCTGCAGTTCTTCAACGAACCGCAGATCCTGCGCTACCTGGCGGCCGGCACGATCGGGTCGGACTTCACGCCCAACATGTACGCGTACCAACAGGCGTTCGGGCTGGCCAACTTCAACTACGGGTCGGCGATCTCCTTCGCCCTCGGCGGAGTCGTCTTCGTCTGCGTCTACGCCTTCCTGTTCTTCACCCGCAAGCGGAGGAGCTTCCTCTGATGTCCGAGCACACCAGCGTCAGCGCCGGCCACCGCCGAGCGCACCGCCACCTTCCGCTGCAGATCCTGCTCGGCTTCCTGGTGATCTACTTTCTCGTGCCGTTCTGGTGGGTCGTCGTCAACAGCTCCAAGGACGCACCGGGCCTGTTCGGCGGCGGCAACACCCTCTGGTTCGCCGACCAGGTCGACTACCTCGGCAACCTCAGGCAGTTGTTCACCTACGACGGCGGCATCTACCTGCGGTGGCTGCTGAACTCCACGCTGTACGCCCTCGCCGGTGGGATCGGCGCCACCGTCCTGGCGGTCATGGCCGGCTACGGGTTCGCCAAGTACCGGTTCGCCGCCCGGCGCTTCAGCTTCGCGGTCGTGCTCGGGGCGCTGATGGTGCCGGCCACCGCCCTGGTCATCCCGACCTTCATCATGTTCGCCCGGCTCGGCCTGACCAACACGGTCTGGGCCGTGATCCTCCCGTCGCTGCTCAACCCGTTCGGCGTCTACCTGATGCACGTGTACGCGCGCGACGCGGTCCCCGACGAGATCCTGGACGCCGCACGGGCCGACGGCGCGGGAGAGGTACGGACGTTTCTCCAGATCGCCCTTCCGCTGATGCGCCCCGCGGTGGTCACCGTCCTGCTCCTGTCCGCGGTCGCGTCCTGGAACAACTACTTCCTGCCGCTGGCCATGCTCTCCGACAACCGGCTCTTCCCGGTCACCGTCGGCCTCGGCCTCTGGCAGGGGGTCGCCTCGGCGAACAACGCGGGCGGCACCTCCCTGTGGAGCCTGATCATCCTGGGCTCCCTGGTGTCGGTCATCCCATTGATCATCGCGTTCTTCAGCCTGCAGCGGCACTGGCGCGGCGGGCTGTCCGTCGGGGGCCTCAGGTAGCCGCCGCCAACTGATCAACAGCTTGCCCCTCGACCGCCGCCCACTGCGCGGCCAGAGCTTTGACAGGAAGGTGTGCTGATGTCGATGACGAGTCGACCGCTGCGCAGCGGCCAGTGGTTCGGTGCCGACGGCCGCAACGGATTCATTCATCGATCGTGGATGCGCAATCAGGGCTTCGCCGACGACGTCTTCGACGGTCGCCCGGTGATCGGCATCGCGACCACCTGGTCGGAGCTGACCCCGTGCAACGCTCACCTGCGCGAACTGGCCGAATCGGTGAAGCGGGGAATCTGGGAGAGCGGCGGCCTGCCGCTGGAGTTTCCCGCGATGAGCCTCGGCGAACCCCTCATGCGGCCCACCACCATGCTCTACCGCAACCTGCTGGCGATGGAGGCGGAGGAACTGATCAGGGCCAACCCCCTCGACGGCGTGGTGCTGCTCTCCGGCTGCGACAAGACCACGCCCGGCCTGCTGATGGGTGCGGCAAGCGTCGACCTGCCGACCCTGTTGATCACCGGCGGGCCGATGCTCAACGGCAAGTTCCGTGGCCAGGACATCGGGTCCGGCACCGCCGTCTGGCGCTTCACCGAGGACCTTCGGGCCGGCCGGGTGACCGCGGCCGACTGCGCCGAGGCGGAGGTCTGCATGTCCCGCAGCCGGGGTCACTGCATGACCATGGGCACCGCCTCCACCATGGCCTGCGTGACCGAGGCGTTGGGCGTCCAACTGCCGGGCGCCGCCGCGGTTCCGGCGGTCGACTCACGACGGTACGCGCTCGCCCACGCCGCCGGCCGGCGCATCGTCGACATGGTCGACCAGGATCAGCGCCTGTCCACTGTGCTCACCCGCGAGGCGTTCGAGAACGCCATCCGGGTCAACGCCGCGATCGGTGGCTCCACCAACGCCGTGGTGCATCTGCTGGCCATCGCCGGCCGCGTCGGCGTGCCCCTGTCGCTGGAGGACTTCGACACCCTCACGGCCGACGTGCCCGTGCTGGTCAACCTGATGCCGTCCGGGACGTACCTGATGGAGGACTTCGCGTACGCCGGTGGGGTGCCGGCGGTGATGGCGGAGATCGCCCCCTTCCTGCACCTGGACCAGATCACGGTCAGCGGGAAGAGCGTGGCCGACAGCATCGACGGCGTCCAGTGCTGGAACCGGCAGGTTATCGGCACCCTGGCCGAACCCTTCCAGCCCGCCGGATCGGGCACCGTCGTGCTGCGTGGGTCCCTCGCGCCGTCCGGTGCGGTGCTGAAGGTCTCCGCCGCCTCGGCTCACCTGCTCACCCACACCGGGCCGGCGCTGGTCTTCGACCGGATCGAGGAGTACGCCGTCGCCGCCGACGATCCGGACCTCGACGTCACGCCCGACACCGTCATCGTGGTGCGCAACGCCGGGCCGCGCGGTTACCCGGGCTTCCCCGAGGTGGGCAACGTGCCCATGCCGCGACGGCTGCTCGCCGCCGGCATCACCGACATGGTGCGGATCTCCGACGCCCGGATGAGCGGCACCGGGTACGGCACCTGTGTCCTGCACGCGGCGCCGGAGGCGTCGGTGGGCGGCCCACTCGCGCTGGTACGCACCGGCGACCTGGTCCGCCTCGACGTCCCGACACGCCGCCTGGACCTGCTGGTCGACGAGGCGGAACTCGCCGAACGCCGCTCCGCCTGGCAGCCGCCGCGACCGGTGGCCGATCGCGGATGGGTACGGCTGTACAGCGAGCACGTCCAGCAGGCCGACCAGGGCGCAGACCTGGACTTCCTGGTCGGTGGCAGCGGCAGCGCGGTGCCTCGACACTCACACTGACCCGCACCTGCGGCTGGGTGCATCCGCAGTGGCAGATGCACCCGGCCGGGCCGGTCAGTCGGCGAGGGTGCCGGCGGCGCGGCCCTCGTGCAGGGTGAGGTTGCGGCCGTCGGACGGGTCGAACAGGTGGATCTTCTCCAGGTTGAACCAGACCCGCCGGTCCTCCCCCTCGGTGACGGTCGACTCCGCCGACAACCGGGTGACCAGGTTCGACCCGGCGCCGCTGAAGTCGGCCGCACCCGCGTCGGCGGCCAACTCCTCCAACTCGGCGGAGGTGGCCCGCTCCCCCTCGACGCTCAGGTAGACGTACTTGTCCGAGCCCATCGACTCGACGATGTCCACCGGGGCGGTGAACTCCATGCCCCGACGGCGGGTCTCCTCGTCGATCAGTTCGGCGTCCTCGAAGTGTTCCGGACGGATGCCGAGGATCAGCTCCCGAGGGGCGTCGGCGCCCTCCAGTTCACGGCGGATCCGGTCGCCGATCGGCACGTCACCCAGGGCGGTACGCAGCGTTCCCTCCTCGACCTTGGCGGTCAGGAAGTTCATCGACGGGGAGCCGATGAACCCGGCCACGAAGAGGTTGTTCGGGTGGTCGTACAGCTCCTGCGGCGGACCGACCTGCTGCACCGCGCCACCGCGCATGATCACCACACGGTCGCCGAGGGTCATCGCCTCGGTCTGGTCGTGGGTGACGTACACGGTGGTGGTGCCGAGCTGCTTCTGCAGGCGGGAGACGACGGTACGCATCTGCACCCGCAGCTTGGCGTCCAGGTTGGACAACGGCTCGTCCATCAGGAACGCCTTCGGCTGCCGGACGATCGCCCGACCCATCGCCACCCGCTGCCGCTGCCCGCCGGAGAGGTTGGCCGGCTTGCGGTCCAGCAACGCGGTCAGTTCCAGGACCTTCGCCGCCTCCTCCACCTTCTGCGCGATCGTCTCCTTGTCGAGCTTGGCCAGCCGCAGCGGGAACGCCATGTTCTCCCGGACTGTCATGTTCGGGTAGAGCGCGTACGACTGGAACACCATGGCGATGTCCCGGTCGCGGGGAGCCTTGTCGTTGACCCGCTGCCCGCCGATGCGCAGCTCACCGGAGCTGATGTCCTCCAGCCCGGCGATCATGTTGAGGGTGGTGGACTTGCCGCAGCCGGAGGGGCCGACCAGGATCACGAACTCGCCGTCGGCGATCTCCAGGTCGACGTCCCGCACCGCCGTGGTGCCGTCCGGGAACTTCTTGCTCACCTTGTCGAGCACGATGTCAGCCACGAGTTACCACCTATCCCTTGACGGCGCCGGAGGTCAGGCCGGAGACGATGCGGCGCTGGAAGAAGAGCACGAACAGGATGATCGGTACCGTGATCACCACGGCGGCGGCGCAGATCGCGCCGGTCGGGTCCTCGAACTGCGAGGCGCCGGTGAAGAACGACAACGCCACCGGCACCGTGCGCGAGCGCTCGGTGGAGGTCAGCGAGATGGCGAACAGGAAGTCGTTCCAGCAGAAGATGAAGACCAGGATCGCCGTGGTGAAGAGGCCCGGTGCGGCCAGCGGTGCGATCACCCGCCGAAACGCCTGCCCCTGGGTGGCGCCGTCCATCTTGGCGGCCTTCTCCAGGTCCCACGGGATCTGCTTGAAGAACGCCGACAGCGTGTAGATCGCCAGCGGCAGCGCGAAGGTGATGTACGGCAGGATCAGGCCCGGCCAGGTGTCGAAGAGGCCCAGCTGCCGCTCGATCTCGAACAGCGGCGAGACCAGCGACACCTGCGGGAACATCGCGATAAGCAGCGAGACGCCGATCAGCAACCGCTTGCCGGGAAAATCCAGTCGCGAGATCGCGTACGCGGCCATCGCGCCGAGCACGACGGCGATCGTGGTGGCGATCAACGCGATGCCTATCGAGTTGACCAACGCTCGGACGAACTGGTCGGTCGCGAAGATCGTCCGGTAGTTCTCCAGCGTCCACTCCCGCGGGATGAACTTCCCGTCGGTGAGCGTCGCCGGCGTCTTGAACGACAACGACATGATCCACAGCACCGGGGTCAGCGCGAACACGACCACGGCGACGTCCAGCAGGCCCCAGCGCACCTTGGCCCGGGTGGTGGTGTCAGCCATGTCAGCGCCTCTCTCCGTCGTCGCTGCCCGGAGCAGCGGTACCGAACAACTTCACGAAGATGAATGCGATGATCGCCACGGTGATGAAGATCAACACCGACATCGTCGAGCCGATGCCGAGGTTCAGCCCTCGGATCAGGTTGTTGTAGGCGATCATCGACACCGACGAGGTCTCGTTGGCCCCCGACGTGAGCACGTAGATGTTGTCGAAGACCCGGAACGCGTCCAGGGTGCGGAACAGCAGGGCCACCAGGATCGCCGGCTTCATCACCGGCAGCATCACCTTGGTGAACCGCTGCCAGGCGGTCGCGCCGTCGGTGGAGGCCGCCTTGAGCAGATCCTCCGGCACCAGCGCCAGCCCCGCCATCAGCAGCAGCGCCATGAACGGCGTGGTCTTCCAGATCTCCGCCAGCATGATGATCGCCAGCGAGCTGGCCCGCTCGGTCAACGGCGCGCCGTCGGAGAACAGGTTGGCCAGGTATCCGGTGCCGGGCGTCCACGCGTACCGCCAGGAGAAGGCGGCCACGACCGTGACGATGCCGTACGGGATCAGCGCCGAGGTCCGCACGATCCCCCGCCCGACAAGCGTACGGTGCATGATCAGCGCGAGTCCCATGCCGAGCACCAGCTCCACGGCCACGGTGACCACCGTGATCAGCATGGTCACCCCGAACGCCGTCCACCAGAACTCGTTTGTGAGCACGGTGGCGTAGTTCTGCAGACCGATGAACTCCCGCTCGGCGGGGAACCTCAGGTCGTACCGCTGCAACGACAGCCACACCGAGTACAGGATCGGGTAGGCGGTCACCGCCAGCATGACCAGCGCCGCCGGGGCGCACAGCAGCCAACCCAGCCGGCGCTCGGCCCGCTTGTTCTCACTCAACGGCGGCTTGCCGCGCCGGTTGTCCCGCTGCGCGGGCACTGCGGCCTGCCGGCCGCTGCGGGTGTCGGTGCCGATGGTTCGCTCGCGGTGCTCGCTCACGGCAGGACTCCCCTCGACTCCAGGGCGGCGGCGACGGCCTCGCGCAGCTCGTCGGCGGTCGCCTGCGGGTCGATCGCCGACGGCGGCGACAGGATCGCCGAGGTCACGGTCGAGATGCTCTGGTACGCGGGGGTCAGCGGTCGCACCGCCGAGTCCCGCAGCTGTTCGAGGATGGTCTCCTTCATCGGGTACGCCTCGTCCATCTCCGGGTCGTCGTAGACGCTCTCGATGGTCGGCGGCACCCCGTCGTTGATCGCGGAGAACTTCTGGTTCTCCGCGTCGCGCAGGCACCTGGCCGCCTCGAAGGACTCCTCCGGGTGCTCCGAGTACCGGCTGACGGCCAGGTTGATGCCGCCGATGGTGACCCGCCCCGGCGTGCCCTCCTCGACTCCCGGCACCCGGGCCCAGGCGACCTGCTCCGCCAGCTCCGGGTTGGCTTCCTGCATGGCCGGATAGACGAACGGCCAGTTCACCTGGAAAGCGCCGTTACCGCTCTGGAACTCCAGCCGCACCGGATCCTCGGTGGCGTTGCTGAACGACGGCGAGGTCACCCCGGAGGTGGCGAAGTCGTGCAGCACCTCAAGTGCCCGCACGGCACCGTCGTCCACCACGGCCTCGGTGCCGTCGTCGTTGAGGATGTTGCCGCCCGCGCTGGCCACCAGCGTGTTGTAGAGGACCACGAGTCCCTCGTACTGGGCACCCATGGTGAGCACCTGATGCGGCTGGCCCTGATCCCGCAGCCGCTGCGCCGTCGAGATCATCTCGTCCCAGGTGGTCGGCGGCTCGGGCACCAGATCCTTGCGGTACCACAGCAACTGGACGTTCGTGTGCTTCGGCGCGGCGTAGAGCTTGTCCTGGTACCGGGCGGTCTCCAACGGGCCTTCGAGAGTGCCCTGCTCCGCCTCGGCGCGGTCCTGCCCGGTCCATTCGAGGATCCAGTCGGCGCTGGCGAACTCCTGAGTCCAGGTCACGTCGAGGCCGAGCACGTCCATGCCGTCGTCCTCGGCCGCGAGTCGGCGCACCATCTGCACCCGCTGCTCGTCGGCTTCCCGCGGCAACACCCGGTTGACGATGCGGTACCGCCCAGCGGCCTCGGTGTTGCACCGGTCGACCACCTGCTGCAGGTTCTGCTCCGGCGGGTAGTACAGGTTGATCGTGGGCACGCCGCCGTCGTCACCGGCGGCACAGGCCGCCATCGGTGCCAACAACGTCAGTGCCGCGGCCGTCGCCGCCATCCGTACGCGGGGCCGGCGTCGACCGCCGGCCGGATCACTCCGCTCGCTCATGACCCTCCCCTCGTTCTCGGCCAACAGCCGGGGAGGACTCCGTGCCCCGGCGCACGGCGAGACGGTCAGGGCGTTGACCTGCTGCTTCGCACCCCTGCGTTTCGTGGCTGAAACACTGCCCGACGTGTGGAGCCGCGAAACCTGCCCGAGCCGACACGCGCTAAACACCAAAGTGTGTGGCCCACGTCACGTGCCGGCAGTCGCACCGGATCGCCGGGGCCGGCAAGCGCCGCTGACCACGGCCCGCGGCCTTCGGAGGCGGATGTCGGTGCCGGCCGGCATGATCGGCGGATGATCGCACGCTTCAAGGACCTCTGCCTCGACGCCGCCGACGCACACGCCCTCGGCGGCTTCTGGGCTCGGATTCTGCACGGGGAACTGGTCGATGTCGGTGACGGCGACACCCGGGTCGACTCACCCACCGGTGTCAGCGCCGAGTCGATCTGGGTCAACCGGGTGCCCGAACCGCGTACCGTCAAGACCCGCGTACACCTGGACCTGCGGTTGGCCGAGGCGAGCCCGGCAGCGCTGCTGGAAGCCGGCGCGCGGCTGGTCCGCGAGCCGGACTCGGAGATCAGCTGGTGGGTGCTGGCCGACCCCGACGGCAACGTGTTCTGCGCCTTCGCCCCCGGTGACGACCCCCGCCCGGGGCCGTTCGAGTTGGTGGTGGACTCCGCCGACCCGAGCGCCCAGGCCACCTGGTGGGCCGGCGTCGTCGGCGGCGAGGTCCAGGTCAGCGAGGAGGGGCACGCCTCGGTCACCGGCGCCGCCGGCTTCCCCTGGGACCACTGGGTCTTCGACCCCGTCCCGGAGCGCAAGACCGTCAAGAACCGGATGCACTGGGACGTCGACCTGGCCGCCCCCGAGCCGTCCGCGCTGATCAGGGCCGGGGCCACCCTGCTGCGGGAGCCGGACGACGCGGTGTCCTGGTGGGTGCTGGCCGACCCGGAGGGCAACGAATTCTGCGCCTTCCCACCACGGGACTGACCGGCCGGTGCTACCGGGCGACCGTCAGGTGGACTAGCGTTTAACAAGCTCCGCCGCCAGCGCGTACGCCGTCGCCGTCGATACGCCACCGGCCGACCCCGACCCGCCCGATCGGTTGGTTCTCGCGGGAACAGCCCCTCACCGGTTACCGGTTGGGCAGGATCGTCCCCAACGAGGAGGTGCCGCCGTGGTGCAGGACACCCGCGCTCTCACCCTGACGTTCGAGGTGAGCGGCCTGCCACCGGTCAAGACCGAAGCGCTGTCCATCTTCGCCGCCGGGCATCGGCAGGCGACGAGGGTACGCGCCCTGTTGCAGGCCGCCTGCGCGGCCGCGCAGGAGACCGGCTGGACGCCACTGTCCGGCCCGATCGAGATCGACCTGACCCTGCGCTGCCCGCCCGGGCACCGCACCTCCGACGCCAGCACGCTGCTGGGTGGGGTGTGCGCGGTGCTTCAGGACAAGAAGCGGGTGTCCAGCATCGGGCTGGCCCACCTCGGCGTGCTTGTCGACGTCGCACTCTACGACGACGACAAGCAGATCCGCCGGCTGTCGTACCTGGAACAGCCAGCCGAGGACTTCTCGTACCAGGTACGCGTCGCCGCCGTACCGGACGGGGTTTGACCGACGGCAGCGGTGGGGTACCGCAGCCGCCGACGAAGGGAGCGCCATGTCGGAGCCACACGTCACGCTGGATCCACACGACCCGGTGCAGGAGAAGCTGCGCGGGCCGCTGGAGGAGCAGCTGACCTCTGCCCTGCAGGTGGCTGCCGACCGCGTACGCGACAGCTACGCCGGTGAGCCGGTGGAGCAGGTCTGTCAACGGCTGCTCGACGAGACCCGGGCCGGCCTGCACCCCGACATCGCGGCCGGTTTTGAGCCCGACATGGACGAGTTGTGCCGGGTGGCGGTCGCCATCGTCCGCGGCGAGATCACCTGACGGACGCCGCACCGCTCGGCCGTGCCGACCCGACCGGGTCAGGACTGGACCACCCGCTCCGGTCCTGCCCCGGCCAGGCATGGTCGGGGCGCCCGCTGCCCGCCGGCTCGGCGATGTTCAGAAGTGGCGTAGCAGGTCCGGGAAAGCGTTCAGGTGCAGCACGCCGGTGTCCGCCGGATCCAGCTCGTCATGCTCCAGTACCCACGTGTTGGCGTTCGGGATGAACACCGCGTTCCAGCCGGCGGCCCGGGCGGGCAGGATGTCCGAGCGCGGTGAGTTGCCGATCATCCAGGCGCTGCCCGGGTCCAGGGCGTGCTGCCCGGCCAGCCACCGGTAGGTCTCGACGTTCTTCTCGGGAACGATGTGTGCGGCCGTGAAGTGGTGCAGCAACCCGCAGGCGTCCAGCTTGCGCTGCTGCTCCTCGCGCTCGCCCTTGGTCAGCAGCAGCAACTCGTGCCGGCCGGCCAACTCGTCGAGGGCGTCGGCCACCCCCGGCATCAGCTCGACCTGGTGGGTCACCAACGCCACCGCCAGCTCGTCGATTTCCCGACGCTCCGCCTCGGTCGCCGGACGCTGGCGCAGCCGTTCCAGACACTCGCGCAGGCTGCGCAGGAAGACCTTGCTGCCGTACCCACGGGTGACGGCGTTGGCCCGCTCGATGTCGTCGAGCACGGCCCGCAGCTGCGCCCGGTCCAGGGTGGGATGGTCCAGCCACTTCAGGAAATCGTCGATCACCCGCTCGAACACGACGTTGTTCTCCCAGAGGGTGTCGTCGGCGTCGAAGACCAGCACCCGGCCCGGCTCGATGGTTCCCCCACGCGTCACCTCGGGGACTCTAGGCGAACAGGCGCGCGGCGGACCACCGGATAACCAGGGCCCGACTTCGATCGTCTGCATTCCAGTGACCGCCGTGCCGGCGTTTCGGGTCACTGGAATGCAGACGATCATCGGCTCAGGCCGGGGCGAAGACCACCCGGGAACGGACCCGCCGGAAGCCGGTCCGCTCCAGCTCCGCCACCACCGCCACCCGGTGCGCGTCCACGTCGGCGACCACCTCGTACGCCCCGCCGCCGGCCAACGCCGCGACCGAGTCGGCCAACAGCTCGCCCAACACCGACTCGTCCAGCAGGCCGAGGTAGGCGATCATCGGGAAGCAGGCGTCGGCCGTCGGTCCCGCCAGTCCCACCGCTTCGTCACCGTCGAGCGCGACGCGCCAGCTTCCGGGCGGCGTACCGGTCAACCAGTCCAGCGGGTCGCTGGCCAGGTCAACCTCGGCGACCATCCGGGCGGTCTCGGCACCGGTCAGCACGACCGGCTCGGCGATCCGGGCCACCAAGGCGTTGATCTCCGCAGCGTCCTCGGCGGGGCGGAACGAGAACCGGCCGGACGGAGCCGGCAACGGCCCACCCGCCCAACTGAACCGCAGCCGCTCCCCCCGCTCGATTAGTCCCGCGAGCTGGGCCGCCGCCATCGACGCCTCGGCGACAGCCCGCACCTTTGGTTGCCGACGCCAGCACGCCGGCAGCGCGGCGTGATACACCTTCGGACCGCCCAGCGCGGCGTGCGCCCTGCGCAGCAACGCAGCACCCACGACGCTTGCGGCTTCGGTGGCGGGTGCGAGGTCCAGGTCGAACCGTTCCAGCCACGGTTCGCCGACGGAACCGGGTAGCAGCAGCCACGCGGCGCGGCCCACCACCCGGCCGGCGCGCAGGGCGACCCAGGTGTGCTCCGGCCGGTAGCCGCCACTGGCGATCCCGTCGGCGTAGCTGATCTGTCGCAGTTGCGGCAGCGGGTCGGGCATCGAGTCGAACAGTTCTTCCTCGCCCGCGACGAGCGGACGGATGACCAGATCGGTCATGGCAGATCCTCCGGGACAGCGACGCCCCGGGTCAGATCCGCGTGGACGCCGGGCCGCGGACGGGGCGCAGAACATCGGACATTGTTCTGACCTCCCCTCCACTCGATCGGCGTGCCAGCCAACCTACGCCCCCACCCCACCCCCCGCAACCACCCCATCCCTTCCCGGTTGATCAAGAAGTTTTCGTCGTCCACGCCCGCGAAATCCGACGCAAACTTCTTGATCACCGAGACGAGGGGCGGGGGGTGAAGAGGTTCTGGCTGAGGAGGTGTTCGCGGTGGTCCTGGGTGTCGGGGCGCAGTCGGCCGCCCCGGGTGAGCATCACCATGCCGTGCAGCAGGCTCCAGCCCAGCTCGGCGAGGATGTCGGCGTCGCGGCCGGCGGCCAACGGCCTGAGCGCGGTGCGCAGTTCACCGAAGGTGGCCGCGACCGTCTCGGGAACCTGCTCCGCGCCGAGGGTCAGCTCCGGCGTGTGGGCGAACATCGCGTCGTAGACCTCGGGATTGGCGTACGCGAAGTCCAGGTAGGCCGCCATCACCGCCGGCCAGACCTCCGCCGGGCGATCGACAGACATGCGTGCCCCGGTCAGTGCGGCGGCCAGGTCGGCGAAGCCGCGCACCGCGACGGCGGCCACCACCGCGTCCCGGTCGGCGAAGCGCTGGTAAAGGGCACCGAGGTCGACGTCGGCGCGTTCGGCGAGCCGGCGGGTGGTCACCGCGGCCAGGCCCTCGGCCTCGGCCAGCTGCCAGGCGGTGGTGACGATAGCGTCGCCGTCCCGCCCGGTGCCTGGTTCGTCTGCTCCGGACACGCCGCCGATGCTAGCCCGCGTAACGCAGGGTCACCCGGTCACGACGGATTGGCGACTGAAGGCAGGCCTGTCGGGCAGCCCGGTCAGCGGCGCAGGGTGAGGATGAGGTCGGCGACCAGGGCGGTCCAGCCCGTCTGGTGCCAGGCCCCCAGGCCGGCGCCGTTGTCGCCGTGGAAGTACTCCGGAAACGCGATCAGGTCACGCCAGTCCGGGTGGGTCTGGAACAACTGCGCCGCGCCGTAGATCGGCCGACGGCCCCAACCGTCGCGGGTGAACAGCGCGATCAGCCGGGCCGACAGGTCGTCGGCGATCTCGTCGAGGGTCTTCTTCACCCCGGAACGGGTCGGATACTCCACCTGGAGGTCGTCGCCGAAGAACGCGGCGTAGTCCCGCAACGCGCTGATCAACAGGAAGTTGGTCGGCATCCAGATCGGGCCGCGCCAGTTGGAGTTGCCGCCGAAGAGGCCGCTCGTCGACTCGGCAGGCTCGTAGCCTACGCAGAACTCCTGCCCGCCCAGGGTCACCGCGAACGGCTTGTCCAGGTGGGCGCGGGACAGCGTACGCAGCCCGTACTCGGAGAGGAACTCGTCGGTGTCCAGCATCCGGGCGAGCAGCCGCACCACCTGCTCCGGGCCGCACATGGACAGCAACCGTTGCTGCCGCCCGTCCGGTCCGAGCCGCCGCGCTCCGACCACCGCGGCGTACTCAGGCCGGTTGGTCAGGAACCAGCGCAGCCGGGCACCCAGTTCGGGCAACCGGTGCAGGGTTCGCGCGGTCAGTCGGGTGACCGCGGCCAGCGGCAGCAGGCCCACCACCGAACGCACCTTCAACGGCACCTTCGTGCCGTCGGCCAACCGCAGCACGTCGTAGAAGAACGCGTCCTCGTCGTCCCACAGCCCCTGGTCGTACGCGGCCGCCGCGATGTAGGCGAAGTGTTCGAAGAACTTCGTCGCGGTGTCCACCCAGGTGCGGTCGTGCTCGGCCAGCACGATGGCGATGTCCAGCAGGTTGAGCGCGTACATCGCCATCCAGCCGGTGCCGTCGGACTGCTCCAGCACCCCGGCCACCGGCAGCGCCGCCGAGCGGTCGAACGGGCCGACGTTGTCCAGCCCGAGGAACCCGCCCTCGAAGACGTTGTTGCCGCCGGTGTCCTTGCGGTTGACCCACCAGGTGAAGTTCATCAGCAGCTTGTGCATCATCCGGGCCAGGAAGTCGTGGTCCCGGCTGCCGTCGATCTCGAACACCTTCAACGCCGCCCAGGCGTGCACCGGCGGGTTGACGTCACCGAAGGCCCACTCGTACGCCGGGATCTGCCCGTTGGGGTGCAGGTACCACTCCCGCAGCAGGAGCAGCAGTTGCTCCTTGGCGAAGCCGGGGTCGACCCGGGCGATGCTCACGCAGTGGAAGGCCAGGTCCCAGGCGGCGTACCACGGGTACTCCCACGGATCCGGCATGGAGATGACGTCGAAGCTGGTCATGTGCCACCAGTGGCTGTTGCGCCCGTGCCGGCGACCGGCCGGCGGGTTCGAACCGGGATCGCCCTCCAACCACCGTTTGACGTCGAAGTGGTAGAACTGCTTGCCCCACATCAGCCCGGCGATGGCCTGCCGGGCGATCAACGCCTCGTCGGGGCTGGCCTTGGGCGGGATGACCGTGTCGAAGAACCGGTTCGCCTCGGCGCGACGGGCCCACACCGCCGCGTCGAAGCCGTCGCCCAGGTCGGCCGGCGGCGGCTCGCCGCCGCCGGGCGGCGGGGCCGTACGGGTCAGCCGCAGCCGGATCCGCCGCTGCTCGCCGGCCGGCACGTCCAGCACGTAGTGCAGCGCTCCCTTGGTGCCCTCCGACTGCGGGTTGACCGTCTCCGCACCGTCGACCACATGGTCGTTGATGCCGTCCTTCGGGTACGGGGTGCGACTCGGCAGCCCCCACAGCCGCTCGGCGTTTGTGTCGTTGTCGCAGAGCAGCGGCGTCGGGTCGCCGTCGCCTTCGAGCACGACCTGACCGAGCACCCAGTGCTCGCCGACCAGCCGCCGCCCGGACCCGACGATCCGGGGCACCCGGTCACCGCCGGGCAGCCCCCACGCCCAGGTGTTGCGGAACCACAGGTGCGGCAGCACGTGCAGCCGGTCGGCCTCCTCGCCACGGTTGGCCACGGTCACCACGATGCACATGTCGGTCGGTCCGGCCTTGGCGTAGTCGACGGTCACCGCCCAGTACCTGTCGTCGTCGAAGATGCCGGTGTCGACAAGCTCGTACTCCGTGTCGTCACGGCCCCGCAGGCCGTTGACCGCGACCAGTTCGTCGTAGGGGAAGGCGGCCTGCGGATAGTGGTACCGCCACCGCATCCAGGAGTGGGTGGGGGTGGAATCCTCGTACCACCAGTACTCCTTGGCGTCCTCGCCGTGGTTGCCGCCGTCCCCACCGAGGCCGAACATCCGCTCCTTGATGATCGGATCGCGTCCGTTCCACAACGCGAGAGCGAAACAGAACGTCTGCCGGTCGTCACACACGCCCGCCATGCCGTCCTCGGACCACCGGTAGGCTCGGGACCGCGCATGGTCATGGGGGAAGTAGTCCCAGGCCGTGCCGTGCTCGCTGTAGTCCTCCCGTACCGTCCCCCACGCCCGCTCGGACAGATAGGGACCCCATGCGCGCCAGTCCTGCTCCCCGGCATCGGCCTGGGCGAGCCGGATCCGCTCGACGTCGGGGGCGGAGGGCGAAACGTCAGTGATCACCTGAACATCTTCGACGCCGCCGGGGTACTGCACCACAGCGGCCATTGTCGTCGTGTCGTGTTACACCTCGCCGCCGTGGAGGAAAGTTGATCGAAATTCGCTACGGTTCGCAGGTCTGCGGCGAGCTGACCAGCGCCGCCAGCCGTGAATGGCTGGTACCCGACGGCCTCGGCGGGTACGCCATGGGCACCGTCGGCGGGTTGCGCACCCGCCGCTACCACGGGCTGCTGGTGGTTCCGGGTGAAACGCCGGCCTCCCGAAAGGTGGGACTGGTAAGCCTCGATCCGGCGGTGCTGCTGCCCTCCGGTGCCCGGGTGCGCCTCGGCGCGCACGAGTGGGTCTCCGGCGATGTGGACCCGCGCGGCTTCGAGCTGCTGGAACGCTTCGACCTGACCGACGGGCTGCCGCGCTGGCGGTGGCGCATCGGCGACGTGGTGATCGAGCGGGAGCTGGCCATGCTGCCCGGCCGCTCCTGCGTGGCGGTGGTGCACCGGCTGGTCAGCGGCGGCCCGGTCGAGCTGGAACTGGCCGCCGCCTGCACCTGGCGGGACGCGCACGGCGAGCGGCGCGGCGACGGACCACCGCTGCGGATGGACCCGGTCGACGGCGGCGCGGTGATCGAGGAGGCGTACCGGCTGTCCGGGCCCGGCTGGTCGCCGCAGGGCCACTGGTGGCGGGGCGTGTACCACCGCGAGGAGGCGGCGCGCGGCCTGCACCCGGAGGAGGACCTGTGGTATGCGGGCCAGTTCCGCGACACCCTGCACCGCCCCGGTGACACGCTCTCGGTGCTGGCCTGGGCCACGGATCTGGAGCAGGAACCACCGCCGGGACCGCAGGTGGTGGCGTCGGCGCGGCAACGCAACCGGCAGGTGGTCGCGGCGGCCCGGGCGGCCGACGCGGTCGAGGCAACCCTGGCGCTCGCCGCCGACGCGTTCGTCGTGCGGACCGCCACCGGCCCGGACGTGGTGGCCGGCTATCCGTGGTTCGGTGCCTGGTCGCGGGACACGATGATCTCGTACGAGGGGCTCTTCCTCCGGACCGGTCGGGCCGACCTGGGCCGTGAGCTGCTGCGCTCGTACGCGGCGACGCTGTCGGAGGGGATGCTGGCCAACACCGCCGACACCGGGCGGGTCGAGTACAACACCGTCGACGGCACGTTGTGGTTCCTGCACGCGGTCAGCCGGCACGTCACCGTCACCGGTGACACCGACCTCGGCGACGACCTGCTGCCGGCGTTGCGCGCGGTCATCGACGCCCACGTGGCCGGCACCCGGTACGGCATCGCCGTCGATCCGACCGACGGGCTGCTCGCCTGCGGTGCCCCCGGTGCCGCGCTGACCTGGATGGACGCCCGGGTGTACGGGGTGCCGGTCACCCCGCGTCACGGCAAGCCGGTGGAGGTCAACGCCCTGTGGGTCAACGGGGTGGCCGGGGTCGCCGAACTGGCCGAGTTGGCCGGGCAGGACGCCGAGGGGCTGCACCGGCTGCACGAGCGGGCGGTCGAGGCGTTCCGGAAGCGGTTTCCCACTCCCGCCGGCTGGCTGCACGACGTGGTCGACGCGCCCGCACCCGCATATCCGCTCGGTGGCGCGGCCCACCACGACGACGACCTGCTGCGTCCCAACCAGCTGCTGGCCTGGTCGTTGCCGTTCGCGCCGATGGAGCCGGATGCTGAGGCGCTGGGCCACCTCGGGGCGGGGCTGCTCACTCCGCTCGGCCCGCGCAGCCTCTCCCCCGACTGTCCCGGCTTCCTGGGCCGGCACCGGGGCGGGCCGGCCGAGCGGGACACCGCGTACCACCAGGGCACGGTCTGGCCGTGGCTGATCGGCCCGTACGCCGACGCCGTCCGGCGGGCCGGTCTGCCGGTCGACGACCTGTTCACCGGTCTGGAGGCGCACCTGAGCGAGTACGGCCTCGGCTCGGTCAGCGAGACAGCCGACGGTACGGCCCCGCACACCGCCACCGGTTGTCCCTTCCAGGCATGGTCGGTGGCGGAACTGCTGCGCGTCCGCCGGTAGCGCTTTACACCCCCGCAACGGTTATGTCTCCGCTGGTTAGCCAGGTGCGACCAGGATTGGTCCCGATCCGGCCGCAACGCGAACGCCACCCGTCAGGGGGCTTCCCAGGGGTGCGCGGAGACAAGTCAAAGGGGGCGCGTATGTCACCGAACGCCGACGTGATCGACATCAACCCCGCACGCTCGCAGCGGGTGCTGATGCTGTCGTGGGAGTACCCACCCGTTCTCGTCGGCGGGCTCGGCCGACACGTGCACGCCCTGTCGGTGGCCCTGGCCGCCGCCGGTCACCAGGTCACCGTCGTCACCCGCCACACCGACGGCGCACCCCTTGAGGAATACGTCGACGGCGTACGCGTCATCCGGGCCGCCGAAGACCCCGTCGCCTTCCCCCTCGCCACCAACTCCCTGCTGGCCTGGACGATGGCCTTCAACCACACCCTCACCCGTGCCGCCCTGCACGCCACCAGCACCGGTCAGTACGACGTCATCCACGCCCACGACTGGCTCGTCGCCCACACCGCCATGACCCTGCGCGACCACCTCCACCTCCCCCTCGTCACCACCATCCACGCCACCGAAGCCGGCCGGCACCAGGGCTGGCTACCCGAAGACATGAACCGCACCATCCACGGCGTCGAGCACTGGCTGAGCAACGCCTCGAACCGGGTCATCGCCTGCTCGGGCTACATGCGCGAACAGGTCACCAGGCTGTTCGGCACCCCCGGACAGCGCGTCGACGTGGTGCCCAACGGGGTCGACGACCGGGCCTGGCGGGCCCGGCCCCGCGCGGTCGCCTCGGCCCGGGCCCGCTTCGCCGGGGACGGGCCGCTGGTCGGGTACGCCGGCCGCCTGGTCTACGAGAAGGGCGTGCAGCACCTGGTCGACGCCGTGCCGAAGCTACGCGCGCGGCATCCCGGGCTGCGGGTGCTGATCGCCGGGGACGGCCCCTACCGGGGCGAGCTGGAGGACCGGACCCACCAGCTCGGGCTCGCCGGCACCGTCCGCTTCACAGGTTTCCTCGACAACACCCAGCTGCCGGCGGTGCTCGGCGCCACCGACGCGACGGTGGTGCCCAGCCTCTACGAACCTTTCGGCATGGTGGCGCTGGAGGCCGCCGCAGCCGGAGCGCCACTGGCCGTGGCCCGCACCGGCGGACTCGCCGAGATCGTCGAACCGGGCGTCACCGGCGTCACCTTCCCGCACAGCGACCCGTCGGCGCTGGCCGGCGCCGTCGGGCAGCTGCTCGGCGACGAGGTCTTCGCCCGCCGCGTCGCTCGCCAGGCACGCAGCATGGTCGGCCGGCGCTACGGCTGGGCCACCATCGCCGACCGCACCGCCGACACCTACGCCGCGGCCCGCCGCGAGCACACCGCGCCGCAACCCCGGCGCGTCGCCGCCGAGCTGCCCACACGCCGGCAGACGATCGCCATCCCGGACGGCAACCTCCTCGCGGTGGGAGGTGCCGCCTCCTGAGTGGACCTGTCGGATAGGTGATTCCCGATCCGCTGGCTAGGGTCGGAGTCGACGTGCTCGATTGTGCCGAGGACGTCGACCAGACCCTGGGGATGTACGCCGGACCGTGGCGGATGGGAGAAATGTGCGAGCGGTGATCGCCGGCCGGTACCGGTTGCTCGATCTGGTCGGGCGCGGCGGGATGGGGACGGTGTGGCGGGCCGAGGACGAGCTGCTGCACCGCCAGGTGGCGATCAAGCAGGTGGTGCTGCCGGCCTGGCTCGGCGGTGACGAGCTGGACCAGTCGCGGGCCCGCACGCTGCGTGAGGCGCGGACCGCGGCGCGGCTGAACCATCCCAACGTGGTCCGCGTCTACGACGTGGTCGCCGAGGCCGACGAGCCGTGGATCGTGATGGAGTACGTGCCGTCGCGTACCCTCCAGGACCTCCTCGACGCGGACGGGCCGCTGTCGCCGCAGCGGACCGCTCGGATCGGTCTGGCGCTGCTGGACGCGCTGCGGGCGGCGCACCACGCCGGGGTGCTGCACCGCGACGTCAAGCCGGCGAACGTCCTCGTCGCCGACGACGGCCGGGTGCTGCTGACCGACTTCGGGTTGGCCGTGTTCGACGGTGGCGATCAGACGATGACCGGGCCCGGCACCATCCTGGGTTCGCCGCAGTACGTCGCGCCGGAGCGGGCCGCCGACGGGGTGTCCAGTGAACGCGCCGACCTCTGGTCGCTCGGCGCCACGCTGCACGCCGCCGTCGAGGGCCGCGCCCCGTACGCCCGCAGCACCGCCATGGCGACGTTGAGCGCGCTGGCCTCCGCACCACCGGACCCGGCACCGCACGCCGGCCCGCTGTCGGCGGTGCTGGCCGGGCTGTTGCGCCGCGACCCCGCGCACCGCACCGACCACGCCGAGACGCGCCGCCGGCTACTGGCCGCCACCGGCCCCGACCCGACCGACGAACCCGACAGGTCCGGTGAGGACACCGCTCCGCTGCCCACGACCGGAGGGTCTCCCGCCGGCACCGCCGCGTCCATCGGGGTCGCTGACGCTCCGGCGATGACCGCCGGCTCGCCCCGCAGGGAGCCGAACCGGCGCCCGGGCGCCGACGAGGCCACCCGGCCGTCAGCCGGGCACGACCCGGATCAGACCGGCGGGGACGGCCCGGGCCGGACCGGCGGGGACGGCCCGGGCCCGACCGGCGGGTCACCGCCACCGACCGCGCCCGCCAGCACCCCGGCGGCGACGCCGGGAACCGGGCAGCGCCGGGAGCCGGTGGCCCGGTCCTGGGCACTGGCGGGGGTCGCCGTGCTGGTCGCCATGGCGGCCGGGATCGGCACCGCGCTGACGGTGGTGGGCACCGGCGCGGAGCAGCCCGGTTCGGGGACGCAGAGCCCGCCCTCGTACGACGTGGGCGCGCCGGGGCCCGGCGGCCCGTTCCCGCGCGACGGGCGACGCCCGCCCGGTCCGCCGCCCGGCGGCGTCGTCCCCCCGCCGTTGCCCTGCGTACGCCCGTGGGTCGACGGCGCCTCGCTGCGCACCGCCCCACCCCGTCCGACCGACGGATTCCGGCCGCCCGCCGGCTGGGTGTGGCACGCCGATGCCGGCGGCTTCCGGGTGGCGTTGCCGGCCGACTGGCGGCACTCCCGCGACAACGACGTGGCCTGCTTCCAGGATCCGGCCACCGGTCGTGCGTTCACCGTCGCGGACAGCGCCGACGTCACCACCGAACCGGCCGCCCGGCTCCGGGCGGTGCGGGACCGGGAACTGGCCGACGGCACCCTGCCCGACTACCAGGAGTTCCGCCTCGGCCGGGTCGGCGACGCCGTCGAGTGGGAGTTCGGGTGGTTGACGCCGCACGGTGACCGGCTGCGCGCCACGCAGATCGTGCCGGATCCGACGCGGGGCCGCTCCTGGACGTTGGGTTGGATCACACGCGACCATGACTGGGCGGCTGCGGCGAGCGACCTGGCGACCGTCCGGCTCAGCTTCCGTCCCTGAGAATCGGTTCGCGGGACGCGGTTAGTCTCGGACCGTGGAACCGGACCGGCACGACGACACCGACCAGCTGCGAGTCTCCGACCGGGAACGGGAGGAGGTCGTGGAGCTGCTCGGCAAGGCCACGGCCGAGGGCCGGCTGACCCTCGACGAGTACTCCGAGCGGGCCGGTGCGGCCCACGCCGCACAGACCCGCGGCGAACTGGCCCGGGTGACCAGGGATCTGCCGGACGTGGCGGCCCGACCCGCCACCGGCGCGCTCGTCCCGGCGACGGAGAAACTGCTGGCCGTCTTCGGTAACGAGGTACGCAAGGGCGCGTGGCCGGCACCGGAGCGCATCGAGGCCCGGGCGGTCTTCGGCGACTGCCGGATCGAGCTGCACGAGGCCCGGCTGCCCGGGCGGGTGACCCGGATCGACGCCGAGGCGATCTTCGGCAACGTCACGATCGTCGTGGCGGAGGGCACCGATGTCCGGCTCACCGGCAGCGCGATCTTCGGGAGCAAGCAGTCCAAGCTCAGTGGCCCTGTCGCGGCGGGCGCACCAGTGATCGAGGTGCGCTGCCGGGCGATCTTCGGCGACGTGACCGTCCGCGCGCCGCGCAAGCGCTGGTGGTGACGCCGCCCGTCCCATCGCCGACAGATCGGGCCGACCGACCGTCACACGCTGCCATACTTCCTGGTGGTCGGCCCGGCCCACCGACCACCTCCGATGGTTGTCCGAAGTGGACAACAAGGATGGTCCCCCTGCGGCGTCGCCGCGAACTACAGTGGCGTAGTTTTGGCGCTCAAGATCCCTGGGGAGGGCGAGCCGAGATGATGGGACCGTCGCACGCGCTGTCTGGCGCGGCGGTATGGCTGAGCGGGTCCTGGGCGCTACAGCACTTCTACGACTACGAGCAGTCGCCGTTGGCGTTGGCCGTCGGCACCGCCGTCTGCGCCGGTGGGGCTTTGCTGCCCGATCTCGATCTGTCCGGCAAGGTCACCCGCAACCAGGGCGGCGCGACCGTGGCCCGCACGTTCGGTGTCTTCTCGCTGTTCATCGCCGAGGTGGTGGAGAAGGTCTCGCTGGGCGTTTACTACGCCACCAAGCTCAGCCGCGATCCCAAGCGCAGCAACGGCCACCGGACGCTCACCCACACCATCCCGTTCACCGTGCTGGTGGGTTGGGGCACCACCACGCTCTGCGCGCGGTACGGCAAGTGGGCGGTCATCGGCATCCTGTTCTTCATGATCGGCCTCGCGCTGCGCGGCCTGTTCGACGAGTGGGCCGAGCGCGCGGGCTGGGTCATCGTCACCCTGGTCTCGGCCGGCGCGGCCACGTTCACCGCGGCGAACCTGCCCGGCGACCGGGGCTATCCGATGATCGGGCTGGCCGTCGGCGTGGGCAGTTTCGTGCATATCATCGGTGACATGATCACCAGAGCCGGCGTACCGATTCTCTGGCCGATTCCGATCAAACGCCGGATGTGGACACCGATCAGCCTGCCCGACAAGATCGCGCTGCGGGCCGGGGGCAAGACCGAGATCGTCGTGGTCCGCACCGCACTGACCATCGTGTCGGTGCTGGCCGCGGTCGGGCTGGTCGCTCCCTCGGTGCTCCAGAAGTTCAACCTCGACCTGTGAGTGTCGAGCCCGTCGACCCGGCGATCGTGGCCGCCGACGAGGCGGTGCCACGGTTCTGGCAGGGGCTCGGTCTGCCCGGTCTGGCCGACGTCCACGTGCACTTCCTGCCGCCGAGGCTGCGCCGCCGCGTGTGGGAGTACTTCGAGTCGGCCGGTCCGTTGGTGGGGTTGGAGTGGCCGATCCGGTACCGGTGGAGCGACGTGGAACGCGTCGATCACCTCCGTCGGCTGGGGGTACGGGCATTCAGCGCACTCGCGTACGCCCACCGGCCCGGCATGGCCGAGCAACTCAACCAGTGGACGCTGGACTTCGCCCGCGACACCCCCGGATGCCTGCCGTCGGCCACCTTCTTCCCCGAGCCGACGGCGCCGCGCTACGTCGCCGAGGCGATCGACGCCGGTGCCCGGGTGTTCAAGGTGCATTTCCAGGTGGGTGGTTTCGCACCCACGGACCCGGCGTTGGCGCCGGTGTGGGACCTGCTCAGCGCGGCCGACGTGCCGGTGGTCGTGCATGCCGGGCACGCGCCGGTGGGCACCGCGCACACCGGGCCGGAGCCGTTCGCCGCGCTGCTCGCCCGGCACCCGCGGCTGCCCGCGATCGTCGCCCACCTGGGTGCGCCCGACTATCCCGCCTTCCTGGATCTCGCCGAGCGGCACGAGCGGGTCCGGCTGGACACCACGATGGCTTTCACCCCGTTCCTCGATCAGCTCGTGCCCTTCCCGGCCGAGGAGTTGCCGCGCCTGCGCGAGCTGGGGCTGGCCGGGAAGGTGCTGCTGGGCAGCGACTTCCCCAACATCCCCTACCCCTACGCCGACCAGTTGACCGGTCTGGCCGGGCTCGACCTGGGTGACGACTGGCTGCGGATGGTCTGCTGGCAGGCCGCAACGGACCTCTTCGACCTGCCCACAGGCTGATTCGACCTGCCGGCACGCTGATCGAGCGGGATCCGACCTCAGTTCGTCACTGCCTATTGACGTGGTCGTAACACCTGACCTACCTTCTGTCGAACTGCTTAGTCGAAGCGCTTCGACAACGCCGGGGCATACCGCGAGGAGGTGCCGGATGGCCACCATGCAGGACGTCGCACGTCGCGCCCAGGTGTCGGTCAGCACCGTGTCGTACGTGCTCACCGGCGCCCGACCGATCTCCCAGGCCACCCGGGACAAGGTCCTCGCCGCCATGGCCGAGCTGGACTATCAGCCCAACGCCCTGGCCCGTGGGCTGGCCAGCCGGCGCAGTCGGATCCTCGGCCTGCTGCTGCCGATGGACGAGCGCGGCATCGGCGCCACCGAGACCGCCTTCGTCACCGGCGCGACCTCCGCCGCCGTGGCCGCCGGCTACCACCTGGTGCTCTCCCCGATCGGCGTCGGCGACCTCGACGAGCTGCGCCGGCTGGCCAGCCAGCGCATTCTCGACGGTGCGCTGCTGATGGAGGTCCAGCTGCACGACCCCCGGGTGGACGTGCTGCGCGAGGCGGGCGTGCCGACGGTGCTGATCGGGCGCACCGAGGACCCGAGCGGCCTGTCGTACGTCGACATCGACTTCGACCGCACCGTCCGCGCGGCGGTCGACCACCTGGTCGGCCTCGGCCACCGGCGCATCGTCTACGTCAACCACTCGGCCGACACCATCGCCGAGGGTTACGGCCCGGCCCTGCGCACCCGTGACTCCTTCACCGCCGCGATGACCGAGCACGGTCTGACACCGCTGATGATCCCCGCCGAGGACAGCGCCGCCAGTGGTCAAGCGGCACTGGCCAGCGCGCTGCGCCAGGAGCCCGATCTCACCGCCGTGCTGGCGATGAACGAGAGCGCCGTCTTCGGGCTGCTCGGCGAGTTGTCCACCCGGGGGCTGACCGTCCCCGACGACGTGTCCGTCGTCTCGATGGTCACCTCACCGCAGGTCGCCGAGCTGGCCACGCCCGCGTTGACGGCGATGACGTCGCCCGGCTCGGCGCTCGGCCGCATCGCGGTGCAGACGCTGCTGCGGCACGTCGAGAGCGGCGACGGGGAGATCCACCAGGAACTGCTGCCGTGCGTGCTGGAGGTCCGTGGATCCAGCGGCCCGCCACGTACGCCGGCTGCCAGCACCACCGACCCGGAGGCGGCCGACGAACGGTCGTCCCCGGGTACCGAAGCAGCCCGCCGTCGCGCTGCCACGCGACGACGGGCTTGAAGGAGTACCGGCTCGATACTCACCAGGGAGACTAGCAATGCGACGATTCCGTAGCGTAGCCGTGGCCGCCACAGTGGCGGCGCTCGCGGCGACCAGCCTGGCGGCGTGCGGCGACGACGGTGGCGACAGCGAGGCCAACGTCCTCAAGCTCTGGCACTACGAGAGCGCCAACAGCGCCATGGGCATCGCCTGGGACCGGGCGATCGAGATCTTCAAGGAAGAGCACGAGGGCGTCGAGGTGCGCTTCGAGCGCAAGGCGTTCGAGCAGATCCAGCAGAACGCTGGCATGATCATCAACTCGTCCGAGGGTCCGGACGTGATGGAGTACAACAAGGGCAACGCGACCGCCGGGCTGCTCTCCTCGCAGGGCCTGCTCACCGACCTCACCGAGGAGGCGACCGAGCGTGGCTGGGACACCGCGCTCAGCCCCAGCCTCCAGACCACGGCCAGGTACGACAACGGCGTCATGGGCTCCGGCAACTGGTACGGCGTGCCCAACTACGGCGAGTACGTGATGGTCTACTACAACAAGGACCTCTTCACCGAGCACGGGGTCACGGTGCCGACGACGCTGGCCGAGATGACCGCCGCGATGGACACCTTCGTCGCCAAGGGCGTCACGCCGCTGGGCATGTCCGGCGCCGAGTACCCGGCCGGGCAACTCTTCTACCAGCTCGCCCTCTCCCGGGCCGACCGGGCCTTCGTCGACAACTACCAGCTCTACGCCAACCCGGTGGACTTCACCGCCGACCCGCTCAAGTACGGCGCCGAGACCTTCGCCGAATGGGTGGACAAGGGGTACATCGCCAAGGACTCCGCCAGCCTCAAGGCGGAGGACATGGGCACCGGATTCATTTCCGGCAAGACCCCGATGATCGTCTCCGGCAGCTGGTGGTTCGGCCGCTTCAAGAGTGAGATCTCCTTCGACTGGGACACCTTCCTCTTCCCCGGCAACACCCTGCACGCCGGCTCCTCGGGCAACCTGTGGGTGGTCCCGGAGACGAGCAAGGCCAAGAGCCTGGCGTACGACTTCATCGACATCACCATGCGGCCGGAGATCCAGGCGTTGATCGGCAACAACGGTGGCGTGCCGGTGGCCGGTGACCCGGCGACGATCAACGACCCGAAGGACCGCAAGCTGATCGAGGACTTCAACACGGTCAGCTCCCAGGACGGTCTGGCCTTCTACCCGGACTGGCCGGTCCCGGGCTACTACGACGTGCTGGTCTCCGGATTCCAGGGCCTGATCAACCAGTCCAGGTCGCCCGCGCAGGTCCTCGACGCGATCTCCGGGCCGTACCAGGACGGCGTCGCGGAGATCAAGCGCGACTGACGGCGGCCGGGGCAGGCGCGCCCGCGCGCCTGCCCGCCCCTGGAAGGATTTCCATGGCATCCCTCGACACGGTCGACGCCCCGGCCCGGAAACCGGCAGGTCGGCGCCGCCGGTCCGGCTCCGACGCCGGGTACTGGCCCTACCTGCTCCCCGGCGCGGTCCTCTTCCTGCTGGTCATCGGCGGTCCGCTGGTCTACACCGGCTACCTCTCACTGACCAAGTGGTCCGGCGTCGGCGACCCCACCTTCATCGGGCTGGACAACTACCGCGATCTGCTGACCGACGACGTCTTCTGGACCTCGTTCCAGAACACCGTCGCGATGATCATCGCGATGGTGGTGCTGCCCACCCTGATCGGACTGGTGCTCGCCGCGGTGCTCTTCGACACCATCGGACGCCGGTTCCGGCCCCGCACCGCCGCCGCGCTGCGGGCCGCCTTCTACCTGCCGCAGGTGCTCCCGGTCGTGGTGGCCGGCATCGTCTGGGGTTGGATCCTGCGGCCCGACGGCGCACTCAACGGGCTGCTCGACGCGGTCGGGCTCGGCTCGCTCACCCACGACTGGCTTGGCGACCCGAACACCGCGCTGCCCGCCGTGATGGCCGTGATGATCTGGGTTCAGCTCGGCTACCCGGTGGTGGTCTTCATGGCCGCCCTGGAACGGGTGAACCCGGAGCTGTACGAAGCGGCGGAGATCGACGGGGCCGGCTGGTTCCGGCGGTTCCGGGCGATCACCCTGCCGCAGATCCGGCCGGAGACGTTCGTGGTCGGGCTCACCTGCACCATCGCCGCGATGAAGGTCTTCGGCCCGATCTTCGCGCTGACCCGCGGCGGGCCCGAGAACGCCACGAACGTGCCCTCCTACTTCGCGTACTTCACCTTCTTCAAGCGGTTGCAGGTCGGCTACGGCTCGGCGATCTCGATGGTGCTGACCCTGATCATCGTCGTGGTCGCGGTGCTGTTCATCCGGGCGCAGAACCGTGCCGAGCGCCGGGACGGAGTGCTCTGATGGCGATCACCCTCACCCCGCCCCGACGGGTACGGCGTCCCGCTGACCGGCGGCACCGGGGCATCGCCCGGTGGATCGTGCTCGCGCTGGTCGGCGCGGCGGCGCTCGCCATGCTGGTGCCGTTCGCGTTCATGCTGCTCAACGCCTTCAAGTCGCCCGGCGACTACTCGACAAACGGCCCGTTGAGCTGGCCGGGCGAGTTCTACACCACCGGCCTGCGCACCTACTGGGAGCAGGTCGACTTCCCGGTGAAGCTGTGGAACTCGGTGCTCATCTCCGGCTCGGTGGCGGTCCTCGCGGTCGTCGTGTCACTGCTCAGCGCGTACGCCCTGGGCATCGGCCGGGTCCGCGGCCGGCTCTGGATCATCGGCCTGTTCCTGCTGGCCAACATGCTGCCGCAGGAGGCGCTGATCTACCCGCTCTACCACTTCGCCAAGGAGGCGGGGCTCTACAACACCCGCCTGGCGGTCATCATCATCTTCACCGTCATCCAGGCGGCCTTCGGCACCTACCTGCTCGCCTCGGTGCTCGGCACCTTCCCGCGCACCCTGCTGGAGGCAGCCGCGCTCGACGGGGCCGGCCGGTGGCGAACCCTGTGGCGGGTGGTGCTGCCGAACATCCGGCCCACCATCTCGGTGCTGCTCGTCTTCTTCTTCATCTGGACCTGGAACGAGTTCCTCATCCCGTTGGTCATGCTCATCGACAACCAGACGCAGACCGTCCCGGTCGCGCTGGCCTCGTTGCAGGGCGACCGGCTGATGGACGCCCCCACCACGAACGCCGGGGCACTGATCAGTCTCCTTCCGGCGATCCTGTTCTTCCTCATCTTCCAGCGCACCCTCTCGCGCGGCATCACGGCAGGAGCCGACAAGTGAAGTTCACCGACGGGTACTGGCAACTGCGTCCCGGGGTCAGCGTGCTGCGCCCCGGCACCGTGGAGTCGGTGGAGCCGGACGAGCGGTCCTTCACCGTCTTCGCACCCATCGGGCGAATCACCGGACGCGGGGACACCCTCAACCGGCCGGTGATCACCGTACGGTTCTTCTCCCCCGCGCCCGGCGTGGTCGGAGTGACAATCGGTCACCACACCGGTGGGCTGCCCAAGCAGCCGCGGTTCACCCTGGCCGAGAGCACCGAGCATCCGGTGCAGGTGGAGGTCACCGGGCTCAGCGCGCGGTTGACCACCGGCGAGCTGACCGTCCGGGTCGCGCTGACCGGGCCGTGGCGGGTGGACTTCCTGCGTGGCGACCGGTTGGTCACCTCGTCCACCGAGCGCAGCATCGGCGCGGTCACCGACGCCGAGGGCAACAAGTACGTCCACGAGCGGCTGGCCCTGGGCGTCGGCGAGACCATCTACGGGCTGGGCGAGCGTTTCGGCGCGTACGTCAAGAACGGCCAGGCCGTCGACATCTGGAACGCCGATGGCGGCACCGCCAGCGAGCAGGCGTACAAGAACGTGCCGTTCTATCTCAGCAGCGCCGGCTACGGGGTCTTCGTGGACCATCCGGAGCACGTATCGTTCGAGGTCGGCTCCGAGGTGGTGTCGCAGACCCAGTTCAGCGTGCCGGGCCAGTCGCTGACGTACCACCTGATCGACGGGCCCACCCCGAAGGACGTACTGCGCCGCTACACCGCGCTCACCGGCCGGCCGGCGCGGGTCCCGGCCTGGTCGTACGGGCTGTGGCTGTCCACCTCGTTCACCACCTCGTACGACGAGAAGACGGTCACCGAGTTCATCGACGGCATGGCCGAGCGGGACCTGCCGCTGTCGGTGTTCCACTTCGACTGCTTCTGGATGCGGCAGTTCCACTGGGTCGACTTCATCTGGGATCCGGCGACCTTCCCGGACCCGGAGGGGATGCTGCGCCGGCTGCACGAGCGTGGCCTGAAGGTGTGCGTCTGGATCAACCCGTACATCGCCCAGCGGTCGTACCTGTTCGAGGAGGGCCGGCAGGCCGGCTACCTGGTCCGCAACCCGGACGGCTCGGTCTGGCAGTGGGACAAGTGGCAGGCCGGCATGGCGCTCGTCGACTTCACCAACCCGGACGCGGTCGACTGGTTCGCCGGAAAGCTCAAGGTGCTGCTCGACATGGGCGTCGACTGTTTCAAGACCGACTTCGGCGAGCGTATCCCCACCGATGTGGTCTGGCACGACGGCTCAGACCCGCAACGGATGCACAACTACTACGCGTACCTCTACAACAAGACCGTCTTCGAGCTGCTGGCGGCCGAACGCGGGGAGGGCGAGGCGGTCGTCTTCGCCCGGTCGGCGACCGCCGGCGGTCAGCAGTTCCCGGTGCACTGGGGTGGCGACTGCGAGTCGACATTCGTGGCGATGGCCGAGTCGCTGCGCGGCGGGCTGTCGCTGGCCGCCTCCGGGTTCGGCTACTGGAGCCACGACATCGGCGGCTTCGAGGGCACCCCCGACCCGGCGGTGTTCAAACGCTGGATCGCTTTCGGCCTGCTGTCGTCGCACTCGCGGCTGCACGGCTCCGGCTCCTACCGGGTGCCGTGGGCGTACGACGAGGAGGCGGTCGACGTGCTGCGCCGCTTCACCCGGCTCAAGCTGAGCCTGATGCCGTACCTCGCGGCAGCGGCCGAGGAGGCTCACCGCGAGGGCGTACCGGTGATGCGGCCGATGGTCCTGGAGTTCCCGGACGATCCGACCGCCGCGTACCTCGACCGGCAGTACATGCTGGGCCCGGACCTGCTGGTCGCACCGGTGATGAGCGCCGACGGCCAGGTGACCTACTACGTGCCCGCCGGCACCTGGACGCAGCTGACCACCGGTGCCCAGGTCACCGGTCCGGGCTGGGTCACCGAGAAGCACGACTTCGACAGCGTTCCGGTGCTGGCCCGGCCCGGGTCGGTCATCGCGTTCGGCTCGGTCACCGACCGCCCGGACTACCCGTGGGCCGACGGCGTACGGCTGCGGATGTTCGCGCCGGTGCCCGGGCAGCGGACCCGGGTGCGGGTACCGGCACCCGACGGTGGACCGGGCACCGAGTTCGAGGTGTCCTACCAGGACGGAACGGCCAGCGCCGAGCTGGTGGCGGGCGCGTCGTCCGGGTACGAGTGCGAGGTGACGGAGGTGGCGACATGAGCGACGTCGTGTTTCCTGAGGGATTCGTGTGGGGTTCGGCGACGGCGGCGTACCAGATCGAGGGCGCGGCGAAGGAGGACGGACGGGGGCCGTCGATCTGGGACACCTACAGTCACACCCCGGGCCGCACCCTGAACGGGGACACCGGCGACGTCGCGGCCGACCACTACCACCGGTGGGCCGACGACCTCGACCAGGTGGCCGCGCTCGGGCTCGGGGCGTACCGGTTCTCGATCGCCTGGCCCCGGGTGCAGCCCGGCGGCTCCGGCGCGCTCAACCAGGCGGGAGTGGACTTCTACTCCCGCCTGGTTGACCGGCTGCTCGAACTCGGCATCCGGCCGGTGGCCACGCTGTACCACTGGGACCTGCCGCAGGAGTTGGAGGACGCGGGCGGCTGGCCGGCCCGGGACACCGCCGCACGCTTCGCCGACTATGCCGAGAAGATCGTCGGGTCGCTCGGGGACCGGGTGCACACCTGGACCACGTTCAACGAGCCGTGGTGCTCGGCCTACCTCGGGTACGCCTCCGGGGTGCACGCGCCGGGGCGGACCGAGCCGGCCGCGGCGCTGGCCGCCGTACACCATCTGAACCTGGCGCACGGCCTGGCCGGCCGGGTGATCCGTGACCTGGCACCGGCGGCGCAGCTCTCGGTCACGCTGAACCTGCACGTCATCCGGCCGGCGTCGGGCTCGGCCGCCGACGCCGACGCGGCACGCCGGATCGACGCCCTGGCCAACCGGGCCTTCCTCGGCCCGATGCTGGACGGGGCGTACCCGGCGGACCTGCTCGCCGACACCGCCGCGGTCACCGACTGGTCGTTCGTCCGGGACGGCGACGAGGCCACCGCCGCGGTGCCGCTGGACGTGCTCGGCGTCAACTACTACTCGACCACGCTTGTCCGTGCCTGGGACGGCGTCTCACCCAAGTCGGACGCCGACGGGCACGGCCGCTCGGCGCACTCGGCGTGGGTCGGCTCGGAGCAGGTCGAGTTCCTGCCGCAACCCGGTCCGTACACGGCGATGGGCTGGAACATCGAGCCGGCCGGCCTGACCGAGCTGCTGCTGCGCCTGCACCGCGAGTATCCCGACCAGCCCTTGATGATCACCGAGAACGGCGCCGCCTTCGACGACGTCGTGTCGCCGGACGGCACGATCCACGACGACCGCCGGATCGACTACCTCCACCGGCACATCGCCGCCACGCACGACGCGATGGCCGCCGGCACCGACGTACGCGGCTACTTCGTCTGGTCCCTGCTCGACAACTTCGAATGGGCGTACGGCTACGACCGCCGCTTCGGCATCATCCGCGTCGACTACGAAACCCAGCAGCGCACCTGGAAGGACTCCGCCCACTGGTACCGCCGCCTGACCACCACCAACCGCCTCCCCTGACCCCCGCCCCCGCCCCCCGACTCCTTATGCGTTGATCAAGAAGTTTTGGTCCTGCGGCCGGCGCGATCCCGACCAAAACTTCTTGATCAACGCGCCCGGGAGGGGCGGTGGGGGTCAGGCGCCTACGCGTTGTTCGGGGACGGTGAGGCCGTACAGGGCCATCAGCTCGGGGGTATCGACCCGACTGCCGTCGGCCACCGCGTCACAGGCGATGTCGACGATCTGGTCCTTGTGCGCCAGCAGGTACGGGCGGGCGCCGACGTCGGCACTGGCCAGGGTGGCGATGCCGGGCCAGTGCCGACGGCCGAACAGCATCGGGTAACCGCGCAGGCCGTTGTAGGTGGCACAGACCAGCACGTCGGGGAAGGGCAGCGCGGCCACCCGGCGGACCGCAGCGGCGGTGAGCCCGGGCATGTCCACCGGCACCACCACCGCCGCCTCGACCCGGTCGTCGTCGATGCCGGCGAGACCGGCCCGGATGGACGAGCCCACGCCGGTACCCCAGGCGCGGTTGACCACCACCGTGGCGCGACTCAGGTCGGCGGTCTGGCGGACCTGGTCGGCCGCGGCGCCCAGAACGACCACGATCTGCCCGCAGCCTGCCTCCGTCAGCGTGTCGATCATCTGGTCGACCAGGGGTTTACCGCCCTGGTGCAGCAGGGCCTCCGGCCCGCCGATCCGGCGGCCACCCCCCGCAGCGATGATCATTCCTGCGATCCGGTTCAGAGCTGCGCTCCCTCCAGCGTGGGAGCGGTCGGGGCCGTGTGACCCCGACCCTCCCGTCCTACGCACACCGTTTGCAACGACAGCGGTCGGAGGAGAGTGGCGGGGCATTTGGTGTAAATTGGGTATCTATCCGGCTCTCATCATGTTCGGCTGATCCGCTGTGTTCGGCCCGAGGCTCATCCGCCACCGCCCGGTGAAGCGCCGGGACACGATCTGATCGGCTACGGATCGCGCCGGGCAGCCAGCCGCAGCCGGCGTTTGACGCCACCGGCCGCGCGGGTCCTGAGCCGGGAGAGGACGTTGACGCTGTCGGCTAGGCCGTCCGGCCGCCGACTGAGGGTGTCGGCGTGACCCAGCATGCCCACGATCGTCTCGACAGCGACCTGGAGCAGCTGTTCCTCGTCCAGCTCGTCGGGGCTGATGCTCTGCCGCATCACTGTCGGCCGCAGGTCGTCGAGGTCACCGACGATCCGGCACGGGTAGTCCTGAAGCTCCTTGATCTGCTGCTCCGCCTGCTCCCGCACCCAGTCCGCCCGGTCCAGGCCGACGCCGAAGGGCACCCCCTCACGCCGTTTGAGCACGGCGTCGACGAGATGTCGGTGGACCACCTTCTGGTACGGCGTCCGCAGCGGATACCTGTCGCCCAACGCCAGGTTGACCCGGCGAAGCAGTTCGATCTCGGCCGCGCCGAGCGACGGGTTGGAGGTCGGTTCCGCCAGCTGGCACAGCCCGTCCGGGATCCCCAGGATCCCGGCGAACCGCCGCCAGAGCAGGTCCCTCGGTGCGCCGGGCGGCGGTACCGTCACCAGGTACCGGTGCTCAGCGGGGACCAGGTCGCCCCAGCGGCGCAGCATGCGCGGCGCCGTGTGGTTGTTCCAGAAGGCCTCGGCCCTGCCACCCTCGACGGCGCGCATGAACGCCCCGAACCGCCAGCCACTGCGCGCCCGGACGCTCTGCTGCCAGAAGGACGGGAAGGTCCGCCACAGGTCACGGCCGGCCGCGATGACATGGACCTCGGCGGCCTCCAGGCTCTCCACCGCCCGGGCGGCCTGTTCGCTGGTCGCCGCGCCCAGCCCCTCGTTACTGATGATCACATCACCGGGCCAGCTGCGCGCCTTCTCGGCCAGCCGGTCCCAGGTCCAGTAGACGTCGCTGTCCCGCCAGGGCGCCGCCCGCAGATCGGCCATCGCGTGGTCGTGCGCCACGGCACTTCCCGGCAACAGAATGCCGGCGTCCCGCAGAGCGGCGTAATTGTTCCAGAGCACGTTCTGCACATAGGTGCTTCCCGTCTTCGGCGCACCGATATGCAGATAGACGCGCCTGGCCATGCCGCCTCCCGGACCCGACACCATGTCGATCGAAGTGGTCACCTTCGCGGAGCCAGAGTGACATACGGCGGGCGCACGCCAAAACAGCGGGCGACGCCTTTTCCGGAAGACGAATTCCCTGTTCCGCAGAGATGTATGGGCCACGAAATTCTGGTGAACAGTCTCGCCCGGATTAGTTGGCGCAGCAGGACATGACCTTTTCGAAGGCACCGTCAGGCCGCGTCGGCATAACACTCCACGACAGACAGATCCAACGGAAAGCGGACCGGAGTGTCCCCGAACAGCAGCGCGGCGGCCCGTCGACCGGCCCGATCGACAGCCTCGGCGACCTGCCCGGCCTGCGCCACAGGGCAGTGCACGATCACCTCGTCGTGCTGGAAGAAGACCAGCTCGGCCCGGGTGCCGGCCAACTCGCCGCGGAGCACCGCGAGCAGGGTGGACGCCCACTCGGCCGCGGTGGCCTGGATGACGAAGTTACGGGTGAACCGGCCCCGGGCCCGGGCGGCCCGGGCCCGGGGCGACTGGACGTCGCTGTCCGCCTCCGGATCCGTCCCAACCGCCTCGTCCACGCCGAACCCGGCGGTGCCGGGCGGGCAGGTCCGCCCCAACCAGGAACGCACCAGGCCGCCCACCTCGCCGGTCCGCGCCGCCGCCTCGACGTAGCCGAACGCGGTCGGATAGCTGCGTCGCAGCACCGCCAGCGCGGGCACCGCGGCCCCACCGGTCTGCCCGTACATGGCCCCGAGCAGCGCCAGCTTGGCCCGGCCCCGGTCACCGTCGAACGCGTCCCGAGCCAGGGCGGCGTAAAGGTCACCGGTCGCCCCGGCGGCGGCGAGCCGGGCGTCACCGGAGACCGCGGCCAGCACCCGTGGCTCCAACTGCCCGGCGTCGGCCACCACGAAACGCCAGCCCGGGTCGGCCACCACCGCCCGGCGGATCACCTTCGGAATCTGCAACGCGCCGCCACCCCGGGTGGCCCACCGCCCTGAAACCACCCCGCCGGGAACGTACTCCGGGCGGAACCGGCCGTCGCGCACCCAGGCGTCCCGCCACGCCCGGCCGTGCGCCGTCCAGATCCGGTACAGCTCCTTGTACTCCAGGATCAGCGGCACCGCTGGATGATCGACCCCGCGCAGCACCCACGCCCGGGTGCTCGGCAGCTCCACGCCGACCCGCGCGAACGCCTTCAGCAGCTCGGCCGGGCTGTCCGCGTGCACCTGCCGGACCCCGAACGCGCCGGCGATCCGCGCGGCCAGCTCCGCCAACCGGCGCGGCGGCCCACCCACCGGAGAGGGTTCACCCAGCAACTCGGCGAGGACCGCGTCATGCACGTCGGCCCGCCAGGGCAGCCCGGCCGCGCCCATCTCGGCCGCGATCAACGCACCGGCCGACTCGGCCGCCACGAGCAGCCGGAACCTGCCCGGGTCTCCGGTCCCCGCGACACGGCCGAGTTGGTCGGCGTACACCCGGGTCAGGGCGGTGAGGCCGGGGCCCGGCGGCCCCGGCACGGCGTCGAAGAGCGCGGCCTGGCCGGTGCCGGGCGGGGTGGCGGCGCGCGGCGGCGGATCGGCCGGCACCGGCGCACCGGTCAACCGCGCCCAGGCCGCTGCCAGCCCGCGGGGCTCACCCCACCGGCCCGCGTACCCGAGCAGCAGCGCCTCGGTCAACTCCACGTCGTGGCAGCGCTGCACCGTGACCCCGGCGCGTAGCAGCGCCGGGTAGAGCGCGGCCCCGGATGCCCACACCCAGCGCGGCTGGTCGGTGCGTTCCCGGGCGGCCACCGCGGCAGGCAGATCGACGACCGGTTCGGGCACGCCCAGCGACGCGCCGGTCGGGTCGAGGGGTTGCAGAACTCCCCCGCCCCGGTCGTCGGACACCACCGCCACCAGCACGAACGTGATTCTGCCCGGCCCCTGCGACAGACCGGGGCCGGGCTCGGTCCGTTGGTCAGTCTCGGCGAAGGCTCATCCGCAGCAGTTCGGACTCGTCGGACAGGCCTGGTGGCGCCTTGGTGCCCGCCGGAACCAGCGACCAGACCTCCTGCTTGCGCACCAGCCGAGGAGAATCCAACTGCACCTGCTCGCCGTCGACGGACAGCCGCGCCGTTCCGGCTGCGAGGACGTTGCGGACCCAGTCGGTACGCGGCCCGTACAGCGGAAGGAACAGGTATCCGTCGGGCAGCGGGTGGGCGTCCAGCGGAGTCTGGTACGTCCTGCCGGACGATCTGCCCACGTGCGTCAGGACCGGTCGGACGCCCCGACGGACTTCCCGCGGGTTGACGAACCGTTTGTTGAACCGGGCGAGCCACCGCGGCAACGCCATGCCGACCTCCTCGTTCTCGGTGCGTGTCAGCGAGCACCACCGAACCACCTGGACAGCGCCGCCTCCAGGGTCGGCTGGTCCGCACCGACCCACGCGACGTGCCCGTCCGGCCGAAGCAGGACCGCCGGCATGTCCAGCTCCTCGCTGGTGTCGACGACATGATCTACCCGGTCGCGCCAGCCGTCCACCGCGAGTCGCCCGGTCCGGTCGAGCAGCAGCCCGTTCCCGGAGCGCATCAGCTCGAACAGCCGCCCACGTTCGAGCTGGACGTCGGGCAGCCGCCGCCCGAGCAGGGCATGGCCCTCGCCGAAGTCGTACCGGACACCGATCGCCGTGATCTTCTCGATCAGGAACCGGTTGACGTCGTTGAAGTCCATCAGCTGCGCCACCAACCGTCGGACGGCCTGCGGCCCGGGCTCGTTCGTGGTCAACTCCATCTGGGCCCGCGTGTTGTCGAGCACATCCGCTGCCACCGGATGCCGCTCGGACTCGTAGCTGTCCAGCAGATCGTCCGGTGCCCAGCCGTTGATCGCCGCCGCCAGCTTCCAACCCAGGTTGAAGGCGTCCTGGATCCCGAGGTTCAGCCCCTGACCGCCCATCGGCGGGTGCACGTGCGCGGCGTCACCGGCCAGGAACACCCGTCCGACCCGGTATCGCTCTGCCTGGCGGGTGGCATCACCGAAGCGCGACAGCCAGCGGGGCGAGTGCAGCCCGAAGTCCGTGCCCGCGTACGCGCGCAACTGCTGCTGGAACTCCGCGAGCGTCGGCGGCTTCGACCGGTCTTCGACCACGTGCTCCGCCGGCACGACCACCCGGAATGTCCCCGGCGTGCCCGACGGCCCGACCCCGAACCGCTTCTCGGTCTTGCGTACCTCGGTCACCACCTCGGCGATGTCCTCCGGCGAGGCCGTCACCTCGGCCTCACCGAGCAGCGTGTCGACTCGCGAGGGCTCGCCCGGGAAGCCGACGCCGAGCAGCTTCCGAACCGTGCTGCGCCCGCCGTCACAACCGATCACGAACCGGGCGCGCACCGGCGACACGCTGCTGTCTCCGAGGTGGACGGTCACCCCGTCGTCGTCCTGCTCCAGCGCGACCACCGCGCAGCCCCGCCGGATCTCGGCGCCAACCTCGGCCGCGTGCTCGGCGAGCAGCCGATCGGTGCGCGTCTGCGGGATCCCGAGCACATATCCGTGGGCGGTGTCCAGTCCACTGGGGGCGGGCTTGTCGATACCCGCGAAGAATCCCCGGATCGGAAACTGCTTACCGTTTTCGAGGAACCGCTCCAACAACCCCCGCTGATCCATCACCTCGATGCTGCGCACATGCAGCCCGAGCGACCGCACGAACGGCGGCGGCTCGGCCTCTTTCTCCAACACGAGCACGCAAACGCCCCGCAACCGCAATTCGCTCGCCAGCATCATGCCGGTCGGCCCGCCGCCGACGACGACCACATCGAACATGCATTTCCCCCAGGTGTTCCGATTCAGGCGCTGGCCGACGATTGTGCGCCACGACCGGGGTCTTGCCGCAATGCCGGGGGTGCGGTATATGTTGATAGTGGCAAGGAGTTCTCCTCCTTGCCTTTGTGCTTTACGGTCCGGCTCGCCGGCCCGCGTCCAGAGCTATTAGCCTGGGCGCATGACAGTCGACCTCTTCGCCGGGCTTCCGGTAAGCGACTATCAGCGTGCCCTCACCTGGTACGAGCGGTTGCTGGGCTCCGCACCCACGTTCGTGCCGAACGACACCGAGGCGGTGTGGGAGCTTGCCGAGCACCGGTACCTCTACATCGAGGAACTGCCCGAGCGGGCCGGCCACGCCCTCCAGACCGTGTTCGTCGACGACCTCGATCAGCGGGTGGACGGCATCGCCGCCCGAGGCATCCAACCTGCCTCACGAGAGACGTACGACAACGGTGTGCGCAAGGTGATCTACCGTGACCCCGACGGCAACGAGATCGGCTTCGGCGGTGCGCCGCTCGACCCGGCCCAGGAACCCGATGACAGACAAGATTGACTTCAAGAAGACCGTCGACGCCTACCAGGCACCACGGGGACGATTCCGGATCGTCGACGTACCCGACCTGTGTTACCTCATGATCGACGGCCACGGCGACCCCAACACCTCACCCGCCTTCACCGCCGCCGTCGAAGCGCTCTACCCGGTGGCGTACAAGCTGAAGTTCGCCAGCAAGCGGCACCTCGGGCGCGACTACGTCGTCCCGCCTCTGGAGGGCCTGTGGTGGGCCGAGGACATGGCCGCCTTCACCACGTCTCGGGACAAGTCACGGTGGAACTGGACCCTGCTGCTGATGGTCCCGGACTGGGTCGACCGGGCCATGTTCGACGCCGCCTTCGCGCAGGCCGGGGCGAAGAATCAGCCGGTACGCCTCGATGACGTCCGCCTGGAAACCCTGTCCGAAGGATGTTGCGTGCAGACGCTGCACGTCGGCGCCTTCGACGACGAGGCAGCCGTGCTCGCCCACCTGCATGACGAGTTCATCCCGGCCCAGGGGCTGCGCATGGCCGGGAAGCACCACGAGATATACCTCAGTGACTTCCGCCGGGTCGCACCCGAGAAACAGCGCACCATCCTGAGGCAGCCGGTCACCGCCGTGGCCGCGTCCGCGCCGTCGAAACCCGGATGACCGCGACGCCCGGTGCTGCGTAGGGTGCCGGCCATGTCCCGCGCCGAGCTACGGCCGCTCACGGCCGCCGACCTGGGTGCCTGCGCCACGTTGCTGGCTGACCGGCACCGCCGGCACCGCGTCGCCCAGCCGCTGCTGTCCGCCCGCTTCGAGGACGCCGCCGCGACGCTGGCCGAGCTGACCAGCGCGTACGAGACGCCGGACGCCTCGGGGGCGGTCGCCTACCGTGCCGGTGGCCCGGTGGGTTTCGTCCTCGGTGCGCCGAAGCCGTCACCGCTGTGGGGGCCGAACATCTGGGTGGAGGCCGCCGGGATGGCGGCCGTCGATCCGGAGGTGATGCGCGACCTGTACGCGCTCGCCGCCACCCGCTGGGTCGACGAGGGCCGCACGGCGCACTACGTCGTCGTTCCGGCACACGACGCGGAGTTGGTACAAGCCTGGTTCCGACTGGGCTTCGGCCAGCAGCACGCGCACGCCATTCGGCCCGCCGCACGGCCGGCAACGGTCACCCCGGCCGGGCTGTCGGTGCGTCGGGCGACCCGGGCCGACATCCCGCTGCTCGCTCAACTCGATCTTGAATTGCCGCTGCACCAGGGACAGTCCCCGACCTTCTCCGCCGGTCCGATGGGCACCCTGGAGGAGGCCGTCGCCGAATGGACGGCCGACATCGGCAACCCCGGGTACGCCACCTTCGTGGCCGAAACGGACGGCCAGGTCATCGGCTCTGCCATCGGCTGCGCGCTGGAGAAGTCGAGCGCCCACCTGAGCCTGGCCCGCCCGGAGCACGCCGGGTTCCTCGGGTTCGCGGCGGTCCTTCCGCACGCGCGCGGCGTCGGCGCCGGACGAGCCCTCGGCACCGCGGTCATCGACTGGGCGGTGTCGGCGGGTTTCGACAGCATGGTCACCGACTGGCGGGTCACCAACCTGCTCTCCTCGCGGGCCTGGCCGAAGCTGGGCTTCACCGACACGTTCCTCCGGCTGCACCGGCTGATCCGTTTCTGAGCGCCTGCTACGAGCGTGCGCAACCAGACGCTCGTCCTCGGCCTCAGCCGCAATCAGTGGTCCACCGCCGCCGGTGCCCGGCAACGAGCAGCTTCTGGGCCGACCGGACGCTGACCGGTGTCCGATTCGTTCAAGACTTCTCCGGCGGCACGCTCGTAGGGTCGGATTCATGGCACCCACCTTCAACGCGATCGGCCTCGCGGTGGCCGACATGGCCGCGTCCCTGTCCTTCTACCGGCGACTCGGCCTGGAGTTTCCGGACGGTGCCGAGCAGGAGCCGCACGTCGAGACGACGGTCTCGGGCGGTATCCGTCTCATGTGGGACACGCACGCCTCGTTGCAGTCCTTCGACCCGGGATACCAGCCGGCACCGCCCTCCGGTGGCTGGGCCTTTCTCTGCGCCGATGCGGCAGAGGTGGATCGATGCCACGGCGACCTGGTCGCCGCCGGACACCGGTCGGTCAACGCGCCCTGGGACGCACCGTGGGGGCAGCGTTATGCACAGGTACGCGATCCGGACGGCAACGTCGTGGATCTCTTCGCCTGGAACTCGTCACCGCAGTAGAGCACTCAGCGGCACGCCAGCCATCGCCCGTACCTCGCGTGCGAGGTGGGCCTGATCGGCGTAGCCCGCATCGATCGCCACCGTCGTGAACGACCGACCGGACCGGGCCAACGCAAGGGCCCGCTGCAACCGCAAAATCCGCTGCAAGGTCTTCGGCCCGTAACCGAAGGCGGTGTTGCAGCGCCGCTGCAACTGTCGGGAGCTCAGCCCGCACCGCTCGGCGACCGACCCGACAGGCAACCCGGCCTGCGCGGCACCGGCCAGAGCAACCATCACCCGGTCGACCCCTTGCCAGCGCCGGCTCGCGGCCTCGGTCAGCGCGGCGGCCGGATCATCGGACTCGGCGATGGCCCGCACGACCACCGCCGGCCACACCGCGTCAAGCGGCACACGCCGATCGACCAACTCGGAGGCGGGTACGCCCAGCACACCGGGCCCGGTGCCCGCGCCGAACCGCAGCGCAACGTACCGACTACCGGGCAGAACAGACTCGACCTGGGCGGTCGTGTCCGGCCCGGCGACGAAAACCGTGCCGTCCCACCAGATGATGTCGAGACAGCCGTCCGGCACGATGCGCTTGGATCCACCGTCCGGCGGCGTGACACTCCGCCAGGCCACGACGTACGGCAGCGGTGACGACCATTCCTCGTACACGCCCTCGACCCTCCCATCCGGGCACGACAACTCACGAGGATGCCCGATCGAGCGACATGCTTCTGTGTCGGTTGCCGTGGCGCTTCAGGGTCTTTGCCGACCCGGCCGGCCACCCGTTCTGCCTCCTCCGGTAGCCCGCCGCCAGGGTTTACGGTATGGGCGGGCGCTCCGGCGGGGTCAATGCCGTACGACGGACCGGGTGTCCGCGTCGAGGTATTCGGCGAGCCGGGCGGCCCCGGTGAGCATGGCCTGGCCACGGGCGGTGAGTTGTTCCCGCCACTGACGCAGTGACGCGGCGAGCGGTTCGGTGCCACCGGCTTCGCGCACCCGACGCAGCACGCCGGCGATGTGGTCGAGCCGGTACCCGCCGCGACGCAGCAGGTGAGCGAGTTCGGCGTCGCGGACATCGTCTGGTGAGTAGTCGCGGTAGCCGGTGGCCGGGTCACGCGCCGGCTGCAGAATCCCGGCCCGCTCCCACTTGCGCAGGGTTGCGGGTCGTACGCCGAGACGGTGGGCCAGCATGCTGATCGGCACTGCTTTCCGGCCCTGTGGTTGCCGCGGTGAACCGGTGAGGACGGCGACCGCCGTCTCCACCGCGTCCAACGTGTCTCTGTCGCGCTGAAGCAGGACGTGGCTGTGGTCGATCGTACGCAGCGCGGCGTCGATGTCACCCCGGTTGACGGCACGCATGATGTCACCGCTGGCCGGGTAGCCGTGGCCCACGATCAGCCCGAGATAGGCGCTCAGCGCCTTTGCGTGCACCTCGGTGAACCGGCGGTAGCCGGTCGGGCTGCGCTGGGCCGGCGGCAGCACGCCATCCCGCTCGTAGTTGCGCACGGCCTGCGCGGAAAGGCCGTGACGGCGCGCGAGATCGACTGGTCGGCGTACCCCTGGGTTGGAGGTTTTCATGGCGGTCACCTCGTTCCGTCGCTGAAAAGTCTCAACCGGTAGTTCAACGATACGGTCGATGCAATGACGTCCCTTCTTGACCTGCTTGCCGTACCACCGGCGCTGCTCGCGCTCGGTGAACCGACGCACGGCGAGTCCGCCTTCCTCCAGATCCGCAACGAGACCTTCATGTCGCTGGCCGTGCAGGGCTACCGGTCGATCGCGCTGGAGAGCGACCGGGCGGCGGGGCTGATCGCCAACGAGTTCGTCCAGGGCTCCACCGCCGTCACGCTCGACCGTGCGCTCACCGAGGGGTTCAGCCACGGGTTCGGCGGTGCCCCGGCCAACCGTGACCTGCTGCTGCGGATGCGCGAGTGGAACGCCGGCCGACCGGCCTCGGAACGCCTGACGTTCCACGGCTTCGACGCCCCGCTGGAGATCGAGGGTGCCCCGAGTCCACGGCACTACCTCATCCGGACCTGCGAATTCCTCGGCCTCGACCGATCGGCGGAGATCGACGACCTGATCGGGGACGAGGCGCGGTGGAGCGACACCGCAGCGATCTGGGAACCCGGCAGGTCGATCGGGCGCTCGGCCGACGCCCAGCGCCTGCGGGTGATCGCCGACGAGCTGCTGATCGAGCTGTACCTGAACGCACCCCGACTGGCCGGGGGCTGGCCGGCAGCGTTCGTGCAGGCCATGTCCGCTGTCGCGGTGCTGCGCTACCACGCGGCGGCCGCCGCACCGCTGGAGCGGGCGGAACGCTTCGCCCGCCTGGCCGGGGTCCGAGACGCGCTGATGGCGGAGAACCTGCTTCAGATCCGATCGGCCGAGGCACACCGTGGACCCACGCTGGTCTTCGCGCACAACACACACCTCCAGCGCCAATCGAGCACGATGACCATTGCCGGAAAGGACGTCTCGTGGGCCGGCGCCGGTGCCATCGTCGCGTCGCTGCTGAATGACCGGTACGCGGTGATCGTCGGTAGTCTCGGCGCGAGCCCCGCGCTCGGCATCGGGGCGCCGGCTCCGTCGACCTACGAAGGCAGACTTCAGCGGGGAACAATGCTTCCGCGGTACGTCCGTGCGGCCGAGATAGCAGCGGCCGAGCGGAGAACGCACGATCACCGCTACTTCCCGCTCGATCAGGCCACCATCGACCACGCCGACGCGGTGCTGCACATCCCGACCGGCGTCGACGCGGCCATGCTCGCCGACCGGATTCTCGCGCTACCCGGCGTCGAGCAGATCGTGACGAACGAGGAGAACGGATCACCCGAGGGCGCCGGCGGCGACCGGTTCTTCTACGTCGGCCCCGACCGCCGCCAGCCGTTCGCCACCATCGTCGACCACGACGTGCCCGGCTTCGACGACGCCTCCCAGCTCGACCGTCCCGGCGTCTTCCGCCTCAACCTCGACCTGGGCCGAGCCGAGTTCGAGAGGCTGTTCGGTTTCCCACCCAAGGCGTTCGAGGAGCACCGGCAGGAGTTCGACTTCACCCGGCTGGACACTGTCGTACCACACCCGGGCTACGCGCTGTACGGCTTCGGCAGCATCGTCATGCCCGGCCCGCACCTGCTGCCCGAGATCGACCGACTCCTCGCCATCGCTCACGGCCGAGCAGTCGACCGCCACGAACGCGCCGCACGTCGGGCGGCTGACCGGCCAGACTGAGCTCCGGCGATCCGGGCCAGGGCGCCGTTCTCCAATGCCGTCCACAGGTTGCCGTCGGGTCCGAGGGTGATGGGCCCGGACGCCGGGCGTTGCTCCTCACATCCGCGATCTGAGTACGTCGAACTCGCAGCCTGGCGCGGACGGGTCGAAGCCGTGTTCGATCAGCCAGCGGGAAGCCAGCAGGCTGCGCAGCGACCACCAGGCGCGAATCACATCCCGGTCGACGTCGGTGCCGTAACCGGTCAGGAGATCATCGAGGCGTTCCTCGTGCCCGAGGGTAAGCACGGCCAGGTCGTACAGCGCATCGCCGGGCGCTGCCTCGGACCAGTCGATCACGCCGGTGACCTGGTCGCCGTCGGTGAAGATGTGGGTGATCTGCAGGTCTCCGTGCATGAACACCGGCGTCCACGGCCGAAGCGCCGCCTCGGCTATCTCGCGGTTGCGGCCGACCAGGTCGGCGGGCAGGACGCCACTGTCGACGAGCCAGGCGCATTCGCGTTCGAGTTCCGCGTCCAGCCCGACGAGCTTCCTGCCGGCCCACGGCGGTGGTGGCGCGTCGTGCAGCGTCCGGATCACCGCGCCCGCCGCGGCCCACGCCGCCGGTGACGCGGGCGACGGCTCGCCGAGGCGGCCCAGCGCCTGGCCGGGGACAGCAGTGATCGCGAGGACGGGCGGCTTGCGCCACAGGACCTCGGGAGTCGGCACGGGCGCCAGCCGCATCGCCTCGACCTCGACATCGATACGCGCCTGATCACTGTCCACCTTCAGGAACACATCGCCGACGCGCAGGGTCGCACGCTCATCATGGGCGACGACGACCGTGACCTCTTCCACGCCGGCCATTATCGAGGGCCGATCAACGACGCCGCTGCGGTCATCGCTGCCGGTGCCACCCACGGCGTGATCGAGTCGGCCACGGGCTGGCCCACTGGGCTGCTCGGCAGCGCCCCGGCCTGCCCGCCAGGAAACAGCGAGCAGCCCCCTCCGCGGGCAGCGGGGGATCGGCGATCCGTGGCTGCCCCGGTCACCTGGCCGGTAGGAAGGAGGCAGGACCGAGACAGGGAGCGCACATGACGATCGACCGGGCCGGCCTGGCCGACTTTCTCCGGCGCCGCCGGGAGTCGCTGCAGCCCGAGGACGTCGGCCTCCCGCGCGGACCGCGCCGCCGGACCAGCGGCCTGCGGCGCGAGGAGGCGGCCCTGCTCTGCCACATGTCGACCGATTACTACTCCCGGCTGGAACGCGAGCGCGGGCCACACCCGTCCGAGCAGATGATCGCCTCGATCGCGCAGGGCCTGCACCTGTCGCTCGACGAGCGCGACCACCTGTTCCGGCTGGCCGGGCACCGTCCTCCGCCGCGCGGCGCCACCAGCGACCACATCAGTCCTGGCCTGCTACGGGTACTCGACCGTCTCGACGACACCCCGGCCGAGATCGTCAGCGAACTCGGAGAGACGCTCCGGCAGAACGCGCTCGGCGTCGCCCTCACCGGCGACACCACCGGCTACACCGGTCCCGCCCGCAGCATCGTCTACCGCTGGTTCACCGACCCGGCCACCCGCCGGCGGTACGCGCCCGAAGACCACGGCTTCCTGTCCCGCATGTTCACCTCAGGCGCCCGAGAGATCGCGACACTGCGCGGCCCCGGCTCCCGGGCGGCGCAGCTCACCGAGCTGCTCCTTGAGCGCAGCGACGAGTTCCGCAAGCTGTGGGAGCAGCACGAGGTCGGCCTGCGCCCGGACGATGGCAAGAACTTCGTGCACCCCGAACTCGGTCTGCTGGAGCTGAACTGCCAGACACTCGTGGATCCGGGACAGTCCCACTACCTGCACGTCTTTACCGCGGTCCCGGGCAGCGAGAGCTACGAGAAGCTCCAGCTGCTCGCCGTGCTCGGTGGCGACGCTCATCGTGGGATCGCCGATCCGTGGCTCCGAAGGCCCTGAATCCGCCGTCGGCGGTCGCCGACGATCGAATCGCACCCGCCGATTCGATCGGATCGGCCGACACGAGGAGACCGACATGGCCCGCCACTTCGACCTCACCATCCCCGACCTGTCCGGCAAGCTCGCCGTCGTCACCGGCGCGAGCGACGGGATCGGCTTCGTCATCGCCGGCCGCCTCGCCCGGGCCGGCGCACAGGTGATCATGCCGGTCCGCAACCCGGCGAAGGGGCAACAGGCCGCCGACCGCATCCGCGGCCGTGTCCCCGGAGCCACAATCGGCACCCGCGCGCTCGACCTGTCATCGCTGGACTCGGTGGCCGCCCTGACCAGCCAACTCGTCGACGAGGGCCGCCCGGTCAACATCCTCATCAACAACGCCGGCGTGATGAACCCGCCCACCCGCCAGCTCACCAAGGACGGCTTCGAACTGCAGTTCGGCACGAATCATCTCGGTCACTTCGCGCTCACCCAGGGACTGCTGCCGCTGCTGCGGCAGGGGCGGGCGCGGGTGACCCACCAGACCAGCGTCGCCGCCCGCAGCGGGGCGATCAACTGGGACGACATCAACTGGGAGCGCGGCTACGAAACGATGAAGGCGTACGCCCAGTCCAAGATCGCCGTCGGCCTGTTCGCCCGGGAGCTGCAGAACCGCAGCGCGGCGGCCGGATGGGGCGTCACCAGCAACCTCTCCCACCCGGGGGTGTCGCCGACGAATCTGCTCGCCGCGCAACCCGGCATGGGCCGCGCGAAGGACACCACCTCGGTCCGCATGATCCGTCTGATGTCCCGCCTCGGCGTGGCCGGCACGGTCTCCTCGGCGGCACTGCCGGCGCTGCTGGCCGCGACCGGCCCCGACTCCCAGGGCGGACAGTTCTTCGGCCCCAAGGGTTTCGGCGACGTCGGCGGCGCGCCCGCGCAGCGCGAGCTGTGGGCTCCGCTGCGCAGCGACGACGACGCCCGCCGACTCTGGGAGGTCTCCGAGCGGCTGATCGGGACTGCGATTCCCCGCCTGAGCTGACTTCCGGCCGATGACGGCTGGGCGGCGCCATGGCATGTCAGCTCATCGTGACCGGGGCCGACGCCCGTAGCAGGGGTGTCGGCCCCGGTCACCCACAGGTCGTGGGAGACGGGAGACCGTTCAGGACAGCCGGTCGTCGGACGCCGTCCGTCCCCCGGATACGGGAGGCCAGGCAAGTCCCGCACCGAGCCGCACCACCGTGTACGGCAGGACTGGATTCTCCGCCCCGTACTGGAAGTTGACCACCAGGAGGTCGTGACCGTCGAACGCCGCCGTCGACGGGCCGTGCAGCGCGGGGTCGGTCAGTCGCCCGAGCAGCCTTGCCTGGTCAGCGCGGCGATTGAGCCGCAGCACGTTGACGGTGTTGCCGTTCCCGTCGATGTTGCTGACCACGTAGAGCGTGCGGCCACGTACGAGCAGGCCGTCGCCGTGCACCGTGGCGCCGCCCAGGTCGATCGCCCGGACCGTGCGCCGCCGCAGGTCGATGCGGTGCAGCGCGCCGTCGTTGTAGTCGGCGACGATGAGGTGGCGTTGGTCGTGGGTGGCCACCAGGCCGTTGAGGTTGAACCCGGCGTTCCACTCGATGCCGGTGCCGCGCAGGTCGAGGAAGGTGGGTAGCGGCCTGGTGGTGCCCGTGCCACCGCGCAGGTCCGCCGCAGGAATCCGGTAGAGGGTCGGCTGGAACGAGTCGGTGACGTAGACGTCGCCGTTGGCGGTCAGCGCTACGTCGTTCAGCATGGAATTCGGTGCGGCAGTGGCAAAGCGGTGCAGGAGCGCGCCGGTGCGCGTGTCGTACACCCACACGTACCCGGTTCCTCCGCCAGCGACGATGAGCCGGCCGCGATGGTCGACCTTCATCCCGCCGGCGGTGGTCCGGCCGTCGGCGGCGTTGCCGGGCAGCCACACCGTGGTTCGCGGGGAGCGGACGTCACCGCGGTAGATACGCCCGTCGGTCAGGCTGCTGACGTAGAAGTACGGACTCCGGGGGTCTCGGGCGATGCCCTCGGGGTAGGCGTCGTCGCCGGCCAGAACGTAACTGTCCGGTCGCGGGCCGGGGGCACCGAAAGCCGAGGTCGGCACAGACGCTGACGCCGGCGCAGGTACGGCGCCGAGCACGCCGAGCACCGGGACGATCAGAATCGCGAGCAGTCGTCGCATGTTTCGCACGTTTCCTTCCGATCAGGCTTGTCGCATCGAGCGTGGCCTCGGTGGTGAGTCACCGACAAGATCCATGAGGTATGGGCGGGTACCTTCGCGGTATGTCGGTGGATCTACGCCTCATGCGGTACGTCGTGGTGGTCGCCGAGGAGGGCAGTTTCGAGCGGGCCGCGCAGCGTCTGCACATGGCGCAGCCACCGCTGAGTCGACAGATCCGCGACCTGGAGCGGCAGCTCGGCGTACCACTGTTCACCCGCCGCCCGACCCGCCTGACCGAGGCCGGGACGGCTTTCGTGGCGTCTGCGCGTCAGGTGCTCAGCGACGCGGACGCGATGGTCCGGGCGACGCGGGCGGCCGGGCAGGGCCGCGCCGGCACGGTGCGCATCGGAACGGTCGCCAGCGCCGCACACGAGGTGGTGCCGCAACTGCTGGACGCGCTGCGGGCGATGCATCCGGACATCACCGTTCGCACGGGCGAGGCATGGCCGACCGAACTCGACGCCGGGTTGCGCGCCGGCCGCTTCGATCTGGTGCTGTCGCGGGGCGCGGCTGCTCAGTCGGACCTCGCCCGGCAGACGGTACGACGGGAGCCGCTGGTCGCCGTCGTCGGTCCCCGGCACCCGCTTGCCGGGCGTCCGACCGCGACACTGGGCGACCTGCGGATCGGCCCGCTCAACCTGCCGCCCGAACACCTGACGCCCGGCTACCGCGCTGCCGTCTTCACCGCCTGCGCCCGCGCGGACGTGCAGTTCGCCGCTCGGGACTGCCAGCAACTCGGCTGGCGTCGCGTGGGCATCGCCGAGGACACCGGATTCTCGCTGGTACCCCGGTCGCTTGCCGCGCTGCCCACGGTCGACGGCGTCGTCCTCACCCTCACCGACGACCTCCCGGCACCAGACCTGGAGCTGGTGTGGCGACGCGATGCGCTGTCGCCGGCCGCTGCGGTCGTCGTCGACGTGGCTGCTCACCTCGCCCGGCAGCGCGGCTGGGCGGGGTAACCGCCCGACGCCCCGGCCCGGGTCTACAGTGCCACGGTGAGCAACCAGCCGGTACGCGATGCCTATTCGTCAATGTCGGCGCAGTACATCGCACTCTTCGATGGCGGCGGGCAGGCCCACGCGGACGACACGGCTCTCATCCGGGACCATCTCGCGGGTCTGGACGGCGCGGTGCTCGATCTCGGTTGCGGTCCCGGCCACTGGACCGCCTACCTGCATTCGCTCGGCGTCAAGGTGACCGGCATCGATCTGGTCCCCGAGTTCATCGACCACGCCCGAGCGAACTTCCCCGGGCCGGCGTTCCGGCTCGGCTCGATGACCGAACTGGACGTCCCCGACCACTCGGTGGCCGGCGTCCTCTCCTGGTACTCGACGATCCACCTGCCACCACCGGAACTGGACCACGTGCTCGCCGAGTTCCGCCGGATGCTGACCCCGTCCGGGCGGTTGGTGATCGGCTTCTTCGACAGCGAAGACGAGGTGGCCGAGTTCGACCACAAGGTTCTCACCGCGTACCGCTGGCCAGTCGACGAGTTCTCCGCTCGCCTGACGCGGGCCGGCTTCACCGAGCTTCAGCGCCTGCAACAGCAGTTCCCGGACCGCCCGGACCGCCGGTACGCGGCCATCGCCGCGACCGCCACCTGAGCCCGCCCGCCGCATCCGACACCTGACCGTGCCTACGGCCGGCCGCTTCGATCAGGCAGCCGGCTGCTGTCCCGGCCAGAACGGCCACTCCTCGAACGACCGACAACGTCCGTCGTCCGCGAATCGCATGATCCAAAGGTCGCGGTACTCCTGGTCGACCGGGTCGCCGTAGCGGACCTCCTGGCGCGACACCGCGGTGTCGCCGTCGACCGCGACGATCTCCGTGGTCATCTGGAACACCTCGTCGGGGCCTTTGCGCTGCTGGTCCCACATCTCGGCGATGGCCGGCAGGCCGACGACGGGCGTCCAGTACGGCCCCTGCTGATAACTTGCATCCTCGGTGAAGAGCGTGACCAACGCCTGCGTACCCGGCGTCCGCCACACCTGCTCGTAGGCAGCGATCCAGTCGGCGACCTGCTTTCTGTTCATGGACAACACAATGCCATTCCGAGGGCGTGCCGGGCGGCGGTAGACGTATGACGCGTTGTCACTGGTGAACCGTCAGGGAGGGGGTGGGATGCCCCGGTCAGGGCTTCGACAATCGGGACATTGCCCGGTCACCTCGTCGCGAGCCGGTCGAGGAGGAACAGCGCCGTGGCATCGAGCACGTCGTCGAAGTGCCTGCTGTCGTCGGGGTAGTGGAATCCGTGGCGGGCCTGTTCGTACTCAATGAGCACGCACTCGTTGCCGGAGCGCACCATCGCGTCCCGAAATTGCCGCACCGAGTCGATCGGCTCGACCTCGTCGCGGGTGCCGTGGTGGATCTGCATCGGTGGGTTCCCCGGCCGCACGAGTTCGACAAGTGAATACTCGATCAGTCTGCCCGGTGCGATGCCGACCTGCCGTTCGAGGCGGCGCTGCGCGGCCGGCTCGAAGGAGCGCAGATTCGATCCCGCCGGGTTGAGGGCCACCAGGGCCGCCGTACCGGCCGTCGGTGCCGCGGTGGTGGCGGGTGGGGTCATCGCCGCGACAGCCGCGAGGTGAGCCCCGGCTGAGCTGCCGCCCGAGGCCAGGTGCGACGCTTCGAGCCCGCGCACCGCGGCCACCCGGGCGAACTGGTCGATCGCCCACCGAACATCAGCGATGCAGTCGTCGATGCTGACCGCGCCGCGGCCGAGCAGCCGATACCCGGCTGAACCGGCGAGGATCCCGCGCGACGCCAATTGTCGGCAGTGCGGGGCGAGCCCGTCAGGCGATCCCTCGCGGAGGGCGCCGCCATGGAACAGCACGATGCCGGCACGGGGTGGTTTGCCGGCGCCCGGCTCGAAGATCAGCAAGGGCAGTTCGCTGCCGTCGGCGGCGTGAAAGAGCAGCGAGGACTCTCGGCAGGCTGCCGTCATGAGCCGCATTCGACCATCGGACGCACGCGTCCACAACCGGTCAGCGCTGCTGGAACGCAGCCCGGTAGGCGAGCGGAGTGGTGGCGTACGCCCGACGGAACTGAAGCCGGAGGTTGGCGGCGCTGCCCAGGCCACTGCGTCGAGCGATCTCCTCGACGGTCAGGTCACCGTTTTCGAGCAGGGCACAGGCCCGGCGTAGCCGGGCCGCGATCAGCCAGGCGCGCGGGCTCGTGCCCAGCTCCCTGGCGAAGGCGCGACTGAGCGTTCGGGTGGACTGCATCGCCTGCCGCGCGAGGTCGGCCACCGTGATGGGCCGGTGCAGGTTGGCCAGTGCCCAGTCCGTCACGCCGGTGAGCCGCTCCCCCACCACCACGGCGCTCGGCACGGTGTACTGGGCCTGCCCTCCGGCGCGGTGCAGCGGTGTGACCATGTGCCGGGCCCGCTGGATGGCCGCCTGCTGGCCGTGGTCGAGACCGATCAGGTACAGGCACAGGTCGAGGCCGGCGGCGAGGCCGGCGCTGGTCAGTACGGTGCCCTCATCGACGTAGAGGACCGCCGGGTCGACCCGCACGGTGGGATGTTCCTTGGCGAGTGCAGCGGCGTGGACCCAGTGTGTGGTGGCGCGACGGCCGTCGAGCAGACCGGCCTGGGCCAGCGCGAAGGCGCCGCTACAGATGGCGGCGATCCGGGCTCCGCGCTGGTGCGCGCTGCGTAGGGCGTCGAGCGCGGCCACCGGCGCTGGCCCGCGCCGGAACCCGGGCACGATGACGGTGTCGGCGGTGGCGACCGCTTCGAGGCCCGCGGCGACGGTGATACCGAACCCGGGTGTGGTGGTCGGCACCGGCCCGGCCCGCAGCGAGCAGAGGACAGCCTCGTACCTGCCGAGACCTTCGTGGCCGAAGACCTGCGTGGCGATGGCCGCGTCGAACGCCACGACCGGAGGGAGAGCCAGTACAGCAACGCGGTGAATGGCCGGTTCCTCACGCACGATGGCAAGCATGCCACTGGCCCGTCCCGGCGGCGGTCGCGAGGCTGTACGGGTGAGAGTAGAGATCGTTGTATTCGACGGCTTTGACGAACTCGATGCCTTCGGCCCGTTCGAGGTGCTGTCCAGTGCCGGGTTCGAGGTTGATCTGGTGGTCGCGGAGGGGCCGGGTCCGGTTCGCAGCATGCGGGGCGTCCAGCTGAACGTTCCCGGTGTGTTGGATCGCCCGGACGGAGTGATCGTGGTCGGCGGGGGTTGGCTGAACCGGGCCGAGCAGGGCTCCTGGGCGCAGGCTCAGGCCGGCGTGCTGCCCAGGAGATTGGCTGAGGTCGCCGGTTCCGCAAGGTGGATGGCGTCGGTGTGCACGGGCGCGATGCTGCTCGGGGCGGCCGGTCTGCTCACCGGGCGCAACGCCACGACGAATCGCCACGCGTACGACGAGTTGCGCGCCTACGGCGTGCACGTGATCGAGGAGCGGGTAGTCGACGACGGCGACCGGGTCACCGCGGGCGCGTTGAGCGCCGGCATCGATCTGGGCCTGTGGCTGACCGAGCGGGAGTACGGCACGGAACGCGCTGCCACCGTGGCTGCCACCATCGACTTCGCTCTGCGCGGCCCGGTCTGGAAGAACCCGGCCACGACCAGGTAGCGATGCCGAAACCGGCAGGTCAACCAACCCATCAAGTGGATTTGATGTAATATCCAGTCGTGGCGTCATCGGGTCGTACCACTCCGTCATTCCTGCACCTGGCCGCACATCCGCTGCGCTGGCAGCTGTTGACCGAGCTGGCGACCGGCGATCTCCGCGTCCGGGAGTTGGTGGCGCTTGTCGGTGAGCCGCAGAATCTGGTCTCCTACCACCTTCGGTTGCTGCGCGACGGCGGGCTGGTCAGCGCCTCCCGCAGCAGCTTCGACGGCCGGGACAGCTACTACCACCTCGATCTGGACTCCTGCGCCCTGGCGCTGGCCGAGGCCGGCAGGGCCCTGCATCCCGCGCTGCTCGCCACGACAACGCCTCCCCCGGTGGATCGGCGGCGATCGCGGAAGCTGAGCGTGCTTTTCGTGTGCACCGGCAACAGCGCCCGCTCACCGATCGCCGAGGCGTTGCTGCTCCGCCGCTCCGGCGGCGAGGTCAGGGTGGTCAGTGCCGGCACCCGGCCCAGGTCGGGCCTGCATCCGCACGCGGTACGCGTACTGCGCGACAGCTTCGGTGTCGACGTCGCCGGGCAGCGGCCCCGGCACCTCGACACGGTCGCCCGCCGCCGGTACGACTACGTGATCACCATGTGCGACAAGGCCCGCGAGGTCTGCCCCGACCTGCCCCACGAACCCCGACGGGTCCACTGGAGCATCCCCGATCCCGCGACGACCGCCGACTATCCCGCCTTCCACCGCGTGGCGATCGACATCGACATCCGCGTCCGACATCTACTACCCGTGCTCACCGCAGCCCGGTCCGCGAAGGAGATCCGGCTATGACAGACCCCCAGTACGCAAGCGTCCGATACCTCGTCGACGACGTGAGCGCCGCCGTCGAGTTCTACACCACGCATCTCGGGTTCGCCCTGCACACCAGCGCCGCCCCCGCCTTCGCCGACGTGGTGCGCGGCCCGCTCCGGCTGCTGTTGTCCGGGCCGGCCAGCTCCGGTGCCCGCGCCACCCCCACCGACGTCGCCACCGCCGGCCACAACCGCATCCACCTCGTCGTCGGCGACCTGGATGGCGAGATCGATCGACTACGCGACGCCGGAGTGTCGTTCCGCAGCGAAGTGGTCAGCGGCCCGGGCGGACGCCAGATCCTGCTCGCCGACCCGGCCGGCAACCTGATCGAGCTGTTCCAACCCGCCCACCGCCTCGCCGCCGGCGCAACGGCCACGTCCTGAGCGGACCACTGTCACGGACGGGCTGGCCCGGCGGTCTCTTGGGTCGACGAGCGGGTCGATCCTGCCGGTTCGGCCCGCTGCGACTCGATCGCCCGGATGTGCCGGTACGCGAACCACAACGGCGGGAACGCCCCGACGGCGAAAGACAGGTCCACCACCGTCCAGAACCACGGGATCTCCCGCAGCGGCCCGCAGATCAGCGCCAGCGGCACGATCCCGACACAGGCGATCATGCCAAGCTGGACCACCCAGACGTTGCGCACCGGGTCACGCAGCGGTCCCCAGAACGCCACGGCCAGCACCAGGTGGGCGTAGGCGAGCCAGTCGGTCCCGTACCGCATGAACGGGTACCGGTCCCCGGTCTCGACAAGTCCGACGTGGACCCGCTCGATCCAGCCGACCAGGGCCGGGAACTGCTCGGCGAGCGGGTCGGCCGCCCGCAGCAGCCAGCCCACCTCGATCTCCAGAGGAAACGCGGTGACACCGCTCAGAAACAGGCCCACCACCACGACCCACAGCCAGCCCCGGATTCGCCGCAGCCGCTCATCGACGCCCATACCCGCAGGTTAGTGATGAGCTTCAGGCGCCCGTGGCCGGCCACGGGCGCCGTGAGCTGACCCACCCGCGGACTGGTTCCATCGGGATGTCGGCAGCAACGCGGTTTGGCGCGCCTATCCGTGCGACGACTTCTCGTCTCGCCGACATCGCAGGCATGACGCGACCGCCGACCGGCACCGTCAGGGGACGTCCCCGGCGGCGCGCTCGCCGGGCCCGACGTTCACCTGGGCGTACGACGGGAGGTCGGGGCGTACGGCGCGCCCCTCGCGTACCGCTCTCGCGGTGTCCACGACGGCAGCCAGGGCCGCCCGGAACAGCAGTGAGCCGGTGCTGATCCGCCGCACACCCAGTTCCGCCAGGGTGGTCACGGTGTGCCGGGCCGGTAGGAACAGGATGTTTACCGGTACGTCGACGGCGGCCACCACCGCCGCGATGTCGGCGGGCTCGGCCAGACCGGGGACGAAGACGCCGTCGGCGCCGGCGTCGGCGTAGCGTCGAACCCGGTCGACCGCCTCCGTCAGGTCACCGGGACGCTGCCAGTGCGTGTCGGTACGGGCATTGACGAACAGCCCCGGCACCTCCCGCTTCACCGACCGGATCAGTGCCGCGTGCTCCGGCGCCGGACCCATGGCGTCCTCCAGGTTGACGCCCACCGCGCCGGCCTCGGCCACCGCGACCGCCGCGGCGACCGATCCGGTCTCGATGTCGGCGGTGAGGTGTACCGGCAGCGCCGCCAGCCGGCGGATGAGCGACACGGTCGCGGCCCCGGTGACGGCCGCGCCGTCGGGCAGGCCGTTGACGGCCGCGACGCCGAGGCTTGTGGTACCGAGCGCGGCGAACCCGGCCTCGACCAGGAACCGGGCCGACGCGAGGTCCCAGACGTTCGGCAGAACCAGCGGGTCGTCGACACGGTGCAGCGCTGCGAAGCCGCCGCTCATCCGCGTGCTCCGGCCACCAACGCGAGAGCGTGGGCGCGGCCGGGGCAGCGTCGAGGTCCCGCACCGAACGCCAGATCACCGGCCAGGGGCACCCGCACGACCTCACCGGCCTCGACGGTCATACCGGCCACGGTGGCGGTGACCGTCGCCTGCCGTCTGGTCGCCGGCACCGGCGGATCGTCACGCAGCACCTCGTCGACGTGACGGTGCCGGGTCCGGTCGATCAGGACGGCCGTTGCCTCGCAGGCCTGGACGAGCAGGCCGATGCGGGCGGAGGTCGGCTCGTCGAATGTGCCGCCGAAGAGCGCCACCAACCGATGCATGGCGGTGTCGGCCCGCGACTCGTCACCGGTGCCGGGCTGGTACGCCTGCGCCACGTCGCGGATCAACTGCACCACGGGACGGGTGACTCCCAGCCGAGGGGCCAGGACCGCCACCGGGTGGGAGTCACCGGCATGGCGTAGCGGCTCCAGCGGGATCGCGTCCAGGATCGCGACGGACAAGCCGCGCCGGCGCTCGTACTCGATGCCGGAACTGAACCGGCCCACCGTGGCGCGCAGCCAGGCGACGCCGGTGGACGCGGGTGGGACGGGCGGCACGACGAACGTCGGGTCGGTCAGCACCGCGAGGGCGGCCGCGCGGCCGCGTATCTCCAGCATGCGGCGAAGGCTACGACCACGATCCTTCGGTGAGCACCGAACTGTCGTACCCGACAATGGGTAGGTGACCTCCGCTGCCGACCTTGCCGGGCTCGCGGCGCTGCTGGCCGACGAGACCCGTGCGGGGATCTGCCTCGCGCTGCTCGACGGCCGGGCGTGGACCGCGAGCGAACTCGCCGCGTACGCGGGTGTCGCGCCCTCCACCGCCACCGGGCACCTGCACCGCCTCGTCGAGGGTGGCCTGCTCGTTCAGCGTCGCCAGGGCCGGCACCGGTACGTGCAGCTCGCCGACCCCTCGGTGGCGCAACTGCTGGAGGACCTGTCGGCCCGGTTCGAACCGCCTCCCGCCCGGACCGGTGGTCTGCGGGCGGCCACCGCCAGCGCGGCCCTGCGCCGGGGCCGTACCTGCTACGACCACTTGGCCGGACGGCTCGGTGTGGCGGTGACCGATGCGATGATCGGGCGAGGGCTGCTGGACAACGGCGGCGGCTTCGCGCTCACCCCGGCCGGCCGGTCCTGGCTGATCGACCTGCTCGGCTGGGATCCGGCGCGGCCCCGGTCGGGCCGCCGGCCGCTGGTCCGGGGCTGCCTCGACTGGACCGAACGCCGGGAGCACCTCGGCGGACTGGTTGGCGCGAAACTGTGCGAGCGGTTTCTCGGCCACGGGTGGGTGGTGCGCATCGGGTCCGGCCGCGCCGTACGCCACACCGCCGCCGGGCAGGCGGCCCTGCGCGACCAGTTGGGGATCATCCTCGACTGAGGTGGCGCGCGCTCGGTCCGGGACCGGTCGGACTCGGGTGGAGGCCGTTGGTTTCCCGGACCGAGCACGCCCTGCGCGGCGGCGGTTACTTGCTGACGCCGGCGGTGAGGCCGGACTGCACCTGACGCTGGAAGACGATGTAGACGATGAGCACCGGCAGCATCGCCATGGTGACCCCGGCGAACAGGCCGGACCAGTCGGAGCGGTAGCCCTGGTTGACCGACAGTTCGATCAGGCCCTGGGAGATGACCTGGTTCTTCGGCTCCCCGGCCACCGACTGCATGAGCAGGGTCGGCAGGTACCACTGGTTCCACTGGCCGAGGACGTTGAAGATGCCGATGCTGATCAGGCCCGGTTTGGCCATCGGCAACATGACGCTGAAGAACAACCGGCTGTGCGACGCGCCGTCGACCATGCCCGCCTCGGCGATGGCGTTGGGCAGGGTACGGAAGAACGAGTGCATGAAGAAGACGGTGAACGACAGCGACCAGGCAACGTAGACCAGGATCAGCATGACGTGGCTGTTCGGGCCGAGGAACGGCAGCACCACGCCGGTGTTGTAGACGCCCTTGAACAGCGGCACCGCAGCGAGGTAGATCGGCAGGGTCAGCCCGGACAGGAACATGTAGTAGATCAGCCGGTTGCCGGGGAACTCGTAGCGGGCGAGCACGTAGGCGGCCATCGAGCCGAGCAGCATGGTGAGGAAGACGCTGCCGGTCAGCACCAGGATGGTGTTGAGGAAGAACGACCCGATGTGCCCCTCGGTCCAGGCCCGGGCGAAGTTGCCCCACTGCAACTGCTCGGGGATCAGCGACAGCGGCTTGCGGATGACCTCCGAGTCGGTCTTGAGCGCCGACATCACCACCCACAGCAGCGGGTAGACCACCATGATCGCCCATACGGCGAGGAACAGGTGTGAGAAGCCGTTGAAGAAGCGCGCTCCGGCCCGGCCGCCGCCGACGGCGGCGCGCTGTGCCGGCGTACCGGCCGGTGGTGGAGTCTGGTCGGGGCCGGCCAGGCCACCCGGAGTATGGGTCACCGTGCTCATCGTCCAGGTCTCCTCAGTACTCGATCCGCTCACGACGGGTGATCCTCAGCTGGAGAGCGGCCAGCAGGATCGTGAAGATCGCCAGTGCCACGCCCATCGCGCAGGCGTAACCGAACTGACCCTTCTGGAAGGCGGTGAAGTTCAGCACCGACGCGAAGATCTCACTGGCGTGGTTCGGGCCACCCTGGCTGGGCGTCATGACGAACACCAGGGCGTACATGTCCAGGGCGATGAAGCCCAAATAGACCCAGGCCACCGAGACGGTGTCCCGCAGCAGCGGCAGGGTGATCCGGAAGAAGGTGTGGAACCGGCCGGCACCGTCCAGGATGGCCGCCTCGTAGACGTCCTTCGGGATGGACTGCATGGCCGCGGAGAAGAGCACCATGTAGAAGCCGGCGCCGCTCCAGACCGCGATCAGCAACAGCCACCACAGCACCGCCGGTACGCCGAGGAAGGGCTCCGGGTCGTACATGAAGGTGATCGGGTCGTCCTCGCTGACCAGCCCGATCCTCATCAGCATGCCGTTGATCAGGCCCTGGCCGTCAGCGCGGTAGATCTGCTGCCACATCACCGCGATGACGACCAGGGACAGCACCTGCGGGAAGAAGAAGATCACCTTGTAGAGGCCGGAGCCGAACACTCCCCGGATGCCGGCCTTGTCCTCGCGTCCGCCCACGTTGAGCAGGAACGCGAGGAACAGGGCCAGCGCGATGGTGAACAGCGGCACGGTGATCAGGAAGAAGACGTTGTGCCAGAACGCCTTCCTGATCAGCTCGTCGGAGAAGAGCCGGAGGTAGTTGTCCAGCCCGACGAACTGCTGCCTGTCGGAGTAACCTCCCCAGTCGGTCAGCGAGTACCCGGCCGCCTGGAGGAAGGGCCACACCACGTAGAAGAGGTACAGCCCGACCGGCAGGGCCAGGAAACCCGTGACGAAACGCGCAACACCGTGCCGCATGGGACTCACTCTTTCCGTTCGGATCAGGCGTCGCGGGTCTGCTTGGTGATCGACGAGTCCTGGGCGACCTTGTCGGCGGCGGCCTGCATCTTGTCGACGAACTGCGCGGCGGTCAACCGGCCGGCCATCAACTCGGCGGAGAGGTTCTGGCTCTCCTTGTCCAGGTCGGCGTAGAAGTTCCAGAGCTTGATCGAGATCAGGTCCGAGCTGGCGTTCTTCATCAGCTCGTTGGCGCTGGCGAGGGCGGCGTCCTGGACGTTGTCGCCGGAGCCCTTGGTGGAGGCCAGGGACTTGGTCAGCTCGGCGAACTTCGCCGAACCGGCCTTGGACAGCACCGCGCGCAGGAACTCCTTGGCGGCGGCCTTGTTCGGCGCCTTGGCCGGGACGACGATGCCCTCGCCGGCACCGGCGTAGACGTCGTTCGGCGCCTTGTCGGTGGCGCCCAGGCCCCAGTAGTCGGAGATCTTCATCTCGAAGCCCGGCGGGATGGTCGCCGCCATCTCGTTCTTCAGCCAGGTGCCGACCTGGATGAAGGCCGCCTTGCCGTCGAGCCACGCCTGCTGCGACTGGGTGTGGTCGAGCTTGCCGGGCAGCAGCAGCTTGTCCTTGACCAGCTTCTCCCACGCCTCCAGCGCCGGCAGGACGCCCTCGGCCCGCCAGGCGTTCTCCTTGAGGTTGTCGATGTCGATGACGGCCTGCTTGCCGGCGGACTTCCAGACCGTCGCCATCAGCGCCCAGCGCGGGTAGTAGCCGTGCACGGCGTCGTACACGTACGGGGCCATGCCCTTGGCCTTGATCTTCGGGGCGAGGGCGAAGAAGTCGTCGAAGGTCTTCGGCGGCGTCCAGCCCTCCTTGTCGAAGAGCACCGAGTTGTACCAGTTGCCCCAGACCGTGTAGGCCACGTTCACCACGAAGAACTTGCCCTGGTAGGTGCCGTCACCGACGGTGCCCGGCAGCAGCGTGTCGGCCACCGTACCCTCGCTGTCCCAGGCCGGGGCGGCCAGCAGGTCGTCCAGCGGCTCGATGGCACCCTCGTTGACCAGGGTGCTGATGTCCATCATGTCGGCGCCGGAGTTCATGACGACGTCGCTGGGCTGCGTCGCCATCTTCGGCTGCTCTTCGGTCTTGATCTTCTGGGTGGAGCTCATGTTGACGGTGACGTTGGGGTACTTGGCGTTGAAGATCGCCTGGTCCTCCTTGGCCCAGGCGTCACCCAACCCACCGTTGAAGATGACCACCTTCACGGCGCTGCCGTCCTGCACGCCGAAGGGGTTGTCGTTGCTCTTCTCCCCGGCGCTGTCGTCGTTCTGGCTCGGCGTGCTGCCGGCGCAGGCGCTGAGCAGACCGGCGGCCGGGGTCACCAGGAGGCCCGCGGCCGCCGCGCGGCGCAGCAGGGTCCGGCGGTCGAGATCGGGGGTAACGGACATCGTGTGACTCTCCTTGTGATGTCGGGTCAGGCGGTGCGCCGGAGTCGCCCGGCGTACCGCGACTCGAGGGCGAGGTTGTGCTCGTCCCCACCGGGGACGTTGGCGGAGAGGTAGATAGGGGGTGCCTCTCCGGCCTGGTGGAACCGTCGTACGACCTCCGCGGTCAGCAGCTGCGCCAGCAGCGCCGAGGTGACCGAGGAGACCGCACAGACCGCGCCGCCGCCCTCGAGCGGCAGCAGTGCGTCGCCGTACGGCGCGCCGTTGTCCAGCACGACGTCGGCGAGATCGACGAGCCGCCGGCCGGACGGGTGCCGCGGGGCCACCCGTCCGGTGTGCTCGACCGAGGTGACCGCGATCAGCGGGTGACCGCGTTCGGTGGCCAGCAGCGCCAGTTCGACCACCGAACCGTTGATGCCGGACTGGGACGCCACCACGAAGACGTCCTGCGGCTGGGGTGCGGCGATCGCGTAGAGCTGATGCGCGACGGCCGGGTCACGTTCCAGCTTCGGGTCGGCAAGCACCTGATGCGAGACACCGCCGTGCAGCACCAGGTCGTGCAGGGAGATCCGGTTGGTGGGTACCAGCCCGCCGGCCCGGGCGACCAGTTCGGCGGCGAAGGCTTCCGAGTGTCCGGCGCCGAACGCCTGCAACACCCCACCGTCACGCAGGCTGGCGGCGATCAGGTCGGCGGCCCGGCCCAGCGACTCGGCACCCCGCTCGACCAGCCGGTCGAGGACTGGCCGGACGGCGTCGGCGTACCCCTGGGCGCTGATCATGCGCTGGCCTCCCTCGCTGCCTTGTGCCCGTCCACGGCCTGGGCGGTACGCCGGAAGGCCGCGTGGGCGCGGTCGTGGGTGCGCTGGGCGACCGCGATGTAGAGCAGGTCGAGGACGACAAGTTGAGGATGCCGGGCCGACAGCGCGTCCGGCCGGAACGTGGTGGCCTGGCTGGCGGTGAGCAGCACGATGTCGGCCAACTCGGCCAGCGGCGACCGGCGGAATCCGGTAAGCGCGATGGTGGTGGCACCTCGGCTGCCGCCCTCGGCGAGCATCTCGATGGCCTCGCGGGTCTGGCCGCTGTGCGAGATGCCCAACGCCACGTCGCCGGGACGCAGCAGCGCGGCAGCGGCCAGCCCGGAGTGCACGTCGTTCCAGGCCCACGCGGCCACGCCGATGCGGTGCAGGCTGAACTGCATCTCCTCGCCGACGAGCGCGCTGCCGCTGGCACCGAAGATGTTCACCCGCTCGGCACCAGCGATGGCGACGGCGGCCCGCTCGACCTCGGTCAGGTCGAGCAGCGCGGCGGTGTCATGCATGGCCCGGGTGTCGGCGGCCATGATCTGCTCCAGTACCCGCTCCAGCGGGTCGCCGGGCTGGATCTCTCGGCCGATGTCAACGGTCCAGCCGGCCGAGCGTGCCCGACCGGTCTCGGCGGCGATACCCAGACGCAGGTCGGCGTAGCCGTCGAAGCCCATTGCGCGGCAGAACCGGGTGACCGTGGCCGGCGAGGTGCCGCTGCGTTCGGCCAGTTCCACGATGGTGGCGCGGGCCGCCGCCTCCGGGTCGCTGAGCACGTGCTCGGCGACCCGCCGCAGCGCGCCGGTCAGTTCGGCGGCACCGGTGCGGACCCGGGCCAGTGTCCCGTCGGAGGCAACGCCCAGTGCGCCCCGGCGGTCAACCCCATCGACGTCGGCCACCGCGGTGCCCGCGGAGGTGTCCGCCTCGTGATCAACCATGGGACGCCTTTCGGAAAAGACTGTTAACTGTTAGTGGTAAAAGTTCTTACTGAAGGCCCCTCCATGTCAAGACCGTGGGCGAAGTTTTCAAACTGTTACCTGCGACACCGGGTCTGCCGCGGCCGCACACCCCGCCCCGGAAACCGCCACGACCAGCATGAGCGCCCGCCGATCAGGGAGCCGGGGGTGGCCTCCGGCACCGCCGTGGCCGACGGACCCTCGCCGCTGCCGGTCACCCCGGAGCGGACAGGCACCACCCCACCCGCCGGCACGTGCGCTCGGCCGCGCCGGTCGTTGAGCCCGTCGGCCTCTTGTCAACATCCGCTCGCCGGCCGAGTCGTCAATGGCTAGCAGAATCGCCCCGAGCCGTCCCAGGAAAGTCGCATTACCGACTCGTCGATTCGATGCCCTTCGTAAGGCCACCGCCGATACACCTACCGGTGGATTCGGCGCCTCGTCCGGTCGGTTAACGTTCAGTTGCAAGCAGTTGCCAGTCGAAGTCCATGTTGGAGGCCTGGTGCCGGACATTTCCCTGCCCACCGCACTGTCCGCGCTGATCCGGGATCTGCAGCGATCGACATCCGGCGCTGCCGAAGACAGCGTCGACGTGGAACTGCACCTGGTCACCCGGGAGAATGGCAGCGGCGTCACGTGGCATCTTGCGCCTGTCGAAAACACCCATGCACATCGCATTCGATTGACGCTCTATCCATGGCGGCAGCCACGGCACTCTCCCGTTCCGCGGCACCGACAACCCCACGACATCGAGCCCGGAAACGCCGACCGGATAACCCGTGGCGCGGACGAGACCGAGGTGGGTCTCGACCCGAACTGGATCGGCAGCGCCCAACTGCCGCCGATCGTCCGCCCGAAGCCCGGTGTGGACATCGAACGTGATGATCACTGAGGGGGAGGCCACCGGCGGCACCGACGCCCTGGAACGCGGCAACGACCGCATCCGTGACGCGGCGAAGTGGCTGGTGGCCAGCGCCGCCGCGGTGGGTGCGGCAATGCTGGCCGGCAGCCAACTGTCCAGCATCGGCGAACTTCCGCTCGGCGTACCCGACTCCGTCGACCGCGCCCGGCTGTGGGTCGCGGTAACCGGTGCGGCTGCCGGGCTCTCCACTGTGGTCTACACCATCTGGACCGCCGTGCAGATTCTGCTCCCGAAGCTGGTGCTGGTCAGCGACCTGGACGCGGCGTGGACGCAACGGCGATCCGAGTTGACCACGGTCGTGGAGCACTTCCGGCGCAACCCCAAGTACCTCCAGGGCTTCTCCACGCCGGCCGACATCATCACCGCCCGCGAGGAACTGATCGCCGCGCAGCGCGAGCCGTCGACCGCTGACGACGTACGGACGCAGTTGGCGGCCGGGATCGCCGACCTCGACGAACGGATCACCGCGATCGAGGACACCGCCACCCACGAGGCGCTGAAGAACCAGTTCCGCCACGCCTTGCGTAAATTAATGCTGGCCACCGCCGTCGCCGCCATCGGCATCGTGGCCTTCGCCTGGGCCGCCAACCCGCCGGCCGTCCAGCCGACCGCCGACCTGCGCAACGCCCGTTTCGTCGACGCGTACCTGCGGGACGCCGATCTGCGCGACGCCAAGCTCGACCACGCCGACTTCACCAACGCCGACCTGACCGGCGCGGACCTGACCGGCGCTTCGATCGGCGGGGTCGTCTGGCGGAACACGATCTGCCCCGACGGCACCAACAGCGACGACAACCGTCACACCTGCGCCGGCCACCTCTCGTGACGGGACTGGAGCCGCACGTCCAACAGGTGGTGAAGGTGCGCGGCAGGCTGCTCGGCTCCGGGTACGCCGTCGGGGAGGACCTGGTGCTCACCGCAGGTCACGTCGTGGGTGCCCGCGGGGAGCCGACCTGGGTATCCCGCAGCGACAGCCCCACCGAGCCGGAACACCGGGCGGCGGTGATCTGGCGCGGCGACGACCTCGACGCCGACGCGGCCCTGATCCGGATGGACGTGCCGCTCTGGTCCCGCGAGCAGACTCGCATCCGCTACGGCGAGTTGCGCGGACATCGGCCGGTGCCCTGTCTCACCGTCGGTTATCCCTGGGTCCGGGTCACGCGCGACGGACGCCACCTCGACGAGCTGCCCGGGCAGGTCATGCCCAGCCTCGGCTTCGAGGACCACCGGTACGCCCTGGACTCCACCAGGATCGCGCCGCAGCCGCCGCAGCCACAGCGCGACGACACCGGTGCGGTGGTACGCGACGACACCGGCACGCCGGTGTTGGAGCCGCACCCGCACAGCGGTTACTCGGGTGCCCCGCTGCTGACCGCGGGCGATCGGCAACTCCTGCTGGGTGTCATGGTGGCGGTGCCGTCCCGGTACGGTCCTGGCCGGCTGGACGCGGTACGCATCACCCGGCTGCTCACCGACCCCGCCTTCGCCGGCCTGGTCGGCACCTCGCTTGACCAGGTCGAACGGGAACCACCGCAGCTGCTGCCGACCGGAATCGTCGAGCACGCGGAGGCGTTGACCGAGCTGGCCGACAACCTGCGCGGCGACCGACTGCCGTACGTGTCGCCCGCCGACAGCGACGCCGCCACCCATCCCGTACGGCTGCTGAAACGCCTCGACGAGCAGGCCGGCCAATCCGGCCTGCTCCTGGTCGGTCAGGCCGGAATCGGCAAGACCCGCACCTGCCTGGAGGTCGCCGGCCGCGCGGTCGACGCGGGTTGGCGGGTGCTGCACGTACGCCCCGGCGAACCGTTGGTCACCACCGAGCAGCTGATCGAGGTGGTGACCGGCTGCGCCGACGAACGCCTGCTGATCATCATCGACTACCTGAACCTCAGCGCCCTGGACTACCCGGCGATCCGGCACCGACTGCTGCCGGCCGCGCGCGCCCGTGGCATCCGGCTGGCCCTGCTCGGATCGGCCCGGCCCGGCTGGTTCCACCAGAAGGACAACACCCCACTCACCGAGGTGTTCAAACCTGTCGAGTTGCGACCCGACGACGAGCACCTCGACCGGATCCGGCACCAGGTCGTCACCGCGCTGGCCCCCCGGGCGCGAACGATCCTCGGCGAGGAGCGGCTGTCGCGGTTGTGCGGCCGACGACCGGTCATCGCCACCCTGATCGCCGCTGCGGCCGAGGCACAGGCGGATCGGGGGCGGCTGTCGACGGCGATCGGCGACCTGCGGCCGGAGAACCTCCTGGACTGGTTGGTCCGCCGGCTCAACGAGGACGACCTGCTGCATCACGCCGAGCGGCTGGACGACGCGCGCGACCCCGACGTGCGGCTACAGGTCTACGCGGCGATGGCCGCCGCCACTCCCCAGCCGCGTCCCGCCCTGGTCGCCTGCGGCGGCCGGGTCGAGCAGAGCGACGAGTCGCGCGCCGAGCACCTGCTCGACGTCCTGCTCGCGATGGGCTGGATGATCCACACGCCGGACGGCCTGGCGCCGGTGCACGACATCGTGGTCGACCAGTTGCTGGAGCACACCACCGTGCGGGCAGGCCTCGACACGGTCCGTACCAAGGTCGCCGACCGGATCCTCGACGCGTGCCTGACCAGTGCCCGCACCATCGGCCGGTACGCCATGAACCTGGACCGGCTGCTGCGGGACATGGCCCTCCAGCAACGCGACGGGCCGCTCGCCGGGCATTGCACGGCCTGGTTGGCCGCCAACGCGGACGCGGCCGGCCTGCTGCTGGCCAGCCAGCGTGACGTGGGCGCCTACGCCCTCGGCTCGGTGCTGGACAACTCCGCATGGGCGCAAGCGCTGTTCCAACACTGGCCGCAACTCGGGGAACCCTGGCTGACCGAGCACGGAAAATCACTGCCGGCGCGCCACATCCTCTACAAGGGACTGCGCACCGTCGCCACGCCGCAGGCCGCCCACCTGATCGACGTGGCGACCGTCTGGCTGGCGCTGCATCGAACGGCGTTGGAGGCAAGCTTCGTCATCGCGACCTTGCTGAGCCGTGCCGACCTGCGCCCGGAGGATGCCCGCCAAGGTATCGAAGCCGCCCTGTGCTGGCTCGATGAACACGGCACCCTCACCCAAGCCCAGTTCGTCCTACCACCGCTGCTCAGCCGACACGACCTGACACCCCACGACGCACCACCCGCCATCCAGCACGCCCTGCGCTGGCTCGACCAACACGGCACCCTCGCCCAAGCCCAGTACGTCCTATCCCCGCTCCTCAGCCGACACGACCTATCAGCAGACGCCGTACCTCGTGCCGTGGACACCGCCCTGACCTGGCTTCAACAGCACGGCGACACGATCGGTGCCGGGTTCGTCCTACCGCCGCTGCTCAGCCGACGCGACCTGACACCCGACGACGCACCACCCGCCATCCAGCACGCCCTGCGCTGGCTCGACCAACACGGCACCCTCACCCAAGCCCAGTACGTCCTACCACCGCTGCTCAGCCGACACGACCTGACACCCCACGACGCACCACCCGCCATCCAGCACGCCCTGCGCTGGCTCGACCAACACGGCACCCTCACCCAAGCCCAGTACGTCCTACCACCGCTGCTCGATCGAAACGACGTGCCTGCGGATGTGATGGATCGGGCCGTGGACATCGCGCTGGCCTGGCTTCAGGAGTACGGCGACACGGTCGGTGCCGGATTCGTCCTGCCGCCATTGCTGGCCAGAAGGAAGCTGACCGACCTGCCGCAGTGGCTGTCGCCGCTGATCGACCGCTGGGCGGACCAGCACCGGTCGACGCCACACGTCGACTTCGTGAGCAAGCACATCACCCGGCAGAAAGCCCTGACCGAGACCACTGCGGACGTGGTGTTGCAGTGGGCCGCCACGCACCCGGAGGATGTCGACATCCCCTGGCGCCTGACCGGCATCGCTACAGGCATCGACCGTTATCCGAGCTTGACCGGTCGGCTACTGCGCTCGGTGGAGGGCTACCTGGACGCCGTCGAGCACGACACGGCGGAGGTGAACGGGCACGGTCAACTGGACGGCCTGATCCAGGCGCTCTGCCGGCGTCACCCGCTGCGCTGCGGGATCGCCGGGGCACGCCTCGACGACATCGTTCTCCGCTGGCTGGCCCATCCGTCCGCGCTGAACCCGAACTGCCCGAAAGGCTCCCAGTTCAGCGAGGCAGCGCGGCGCGTCCAGTCGCTGGTCTGGGCGGGGCGATTCACCCACCAGGGCGCGGTCGACGTGCTGACCCGACTGCACCGCTGGATTCCCCGGTGGCGGGTCGCCGAGCCGCATGTCCACCTGCGCGACGCCGTGTTGCGGGAGACGGCGGCGCTGCTCGCCGCGCTGACAGCCCCGGCAGCGGTAAAGCAGTTGAGGGAATAGTCCCGACGGTGCGGCTTCCGTCGGCATACTTTCGGACTATGCGCCGCCTGGCCCGCCTCGCCGCCCGTACGCCGGCGGACCGGGAGCGCTACCTCGACCTGCTCCGGGCGCTGGCGATCGTGCTGGTGGTCCTCGGACACTGGGCGATAGCGGCAGTCGAGTACGACGAGAGTGACCGACCCGACGGCCACTCGGCACTTACCGCCCTGCCCTGGGCGTACCCGCTGACCTGGGCGGTCCAGGTCATGCCGGTCTTCTTCCTGGTCGGTGGGTACGCCAACGCCGCCTCACTGGCCGCCCACCAGCGCCGTGGCGGCGACGCGATCGGATGGCTGCTCGGCCGCAGCGCCCGCCTGCTGCGCCCGACCAGCGCCCTGGTGCTGGTGCTCGCCGGTGGCGCGCTGGTGGCCCGGCTGGGCGGTGCCCAGCCGGACGAGGTTCGCCCGGTCGTCTGGTTCGCCACCATTCCGCTGTGGTTCCTCGCCGCCTACCTGGCCGTGGTGCCGCTGACCCCGGTCATGTACGCGCTGCACCGCCGCCTCGGGCTGCTGGTGCCGCTGGCGCTGGTGGTGCTGGTCGCCGCCGGTGACCTGGGCCGTGCGCTGGGGCCGGCCAACCTGGCCCTGCCCAACTACCTACTGGGCTGGCTCGCCGTCCACCAGATCGGCTTCGCCTGGTACGACGCCCGCCGCGGGCACTGCCACCCGTCCGGACTGCGTACCCGGTGCCTGCCGATGTCCCGCCGAGCCGCGAGTGCGATGCTGCTCGGCGGTCTCGCCGTGGCGATCCTGCTCACCGGCCCCGGGCCGTACCCGATAAGCATGATCAATCTTCCCGGTCAGCGGCTGGCCAACGCCGCCCCACCCAGCGTGGCCCTGCTCGCGGTCGCCACCGCCCAAATCGGGCTGATTTTGCTGCTGCGGGAGCGGGCGGAACGGTGGCTGCACCGGAACCGCCCGTGGCAGGCGGTGATCGCGGTCAACTCAGTCGTACTGACGGTCTTCCTGTGGCACCTGAGCGCGGCCGTGCTGCTGGTCGGTGCGCTGCACGGGCTCGGTCTGCTCCCCACGCCGGAAGCCGGTACGGCGGCCTGGCTGGCCTGGCGGCTGCCGTGGGTGCTGATGCTGGCTGTGGTGCTGGCCGTCCTGGTCGCCATCTTCGGCCCGATCGAGGCGTCCACCGGCCGCCCCCGGCACCTGAGGGCGTCGGCCAGGTGGGCGGGTGCCCGCGCAGCACTCACCGTCGCCGGATTCGCCGCCGTCGGGTACGCCCTGGCGGCAAACGGCGCGGCGGCCAAGACCGCGCCGGAGCCGTTCGGCTGGCCGGTGGAGGCGCTGGTGGCCTACCTGGCCGGCGCGGGCACGCTGCGCCTGCTCAGGTCCGGGTGGGGCAGCCGAGATTGACCGGGTGGCGTTTTGCACGGCACCAGGCGGGAAGGTGCAGCGCCGCCGCGACCAGCGCGAACCCGGCCCAGCCGGCGACCAGCGCCACCACGACCGAGACGTCCTGGCCCAGGTGGACCCCGACCAGGAACCCGATCAGCGCCAGGCTGTTGCGAGCGAAGTGCCGGCAGAAGACCGGCAGGTCCCGTCGCACCTCGACCGCCACCAGCACCCCGGCGTACGGGAAGGTCACCACCAGCCCCCGCAGCACCTGGCCGAGCAGCCCGGTCAGCGCCGCACCGGCGAGGACCAGCAGCAGCCGGGCCGCCACCGGCAACCGCGCCGATCCAGCCGGATCGGTCGGGCCAGCCGGATCGGTCGGGCCAGCCGGATCGGTGGGGTGGCCAGGCCCCGGAAGCCGGTGCAGCACCAGCACGGCGAGCAGCCAGCAGGCGACCGTGGCGGCCAGTGTCGGCCAGAACGGCAGCGCGACCGGACGCAACGCCGCCGCGATCGCGAGGTAGCCGCCGACACCCGCCAGGTCGGCCAACAGGATCGGCCACCGAAAACGGTGATGGGCCAGTGCCACGACGCCGAAGAACAGGTTGAGCCCGACCACCCCGACGAGTTGCGCGCCGTCGACGGGATGATCGGTGGCCAGCAGCGCGGCCGTCATGGGCAGTGGCAGCGCGGCCACGAGGGCCCGCCACCGGACCGGACGGATCAGGGTAACCGCCCAGACCACCACGGTCACCAGCAGTACGCCCTGGGCGGTCATCCCTTCCGTCAGGTGTCGAAGGCGGCCCGACTGAGGCACGCCTGGAACGTCTCGTCGGCCCGGGCAAGGTCGGCGGCGTTCACCGAGAACCGGTTCTCGTTGATCTCGCCGTGCGCGCTCATGCCGGCTGTCCAGCATGCTGTGCCGTCCCAGCGGATCAGATTGACGTGCAGGTCGGCCGGGACCGCGACGGTCGACAGCAGACCCACCCGTACGCCCGCCCGACGCTGCGTCGCCACCAGTTCCGCCAACTCGTCGGAGAACTCGGTGTAGGTGAAGATCCGGGTGATCTCTACGCCGCGAGCCAGCGCGGCGAGATTCTCCGCCCAGTACCGCCGGCCGATGTCACCGCGCCACCAGGCCAGCCGGGGCAGCACGTTGGTCAGCGCCTCCAACTGCCGTACGCAGTCCCGGGTGGCGCCGAGCATGTCCTGGTAATCGTCGCCGGGCCGGATGATGCGCCCCTGCCGGAGTTGGCCGAGGTCGGCGTGGAACCGCTCGAACCGGCGCTGGGTCTCCTCCGCGACCCGGGTGCCTGGGTGGCGGTCGACCGCCTCGGTGGCGGCGGTGGCGAGTTCCGGAACTGCCCGGACCAGCCAGTGCGGGCCGGCAAGCAGCGCTCGCAGTTGGAACCGACGCTCGGCCCGGGCGATGGAGTCCACCAGCAACGAGATGGTGATGCCCATCAGACCGGCCAGCAACGACTCCACGCCGGTGGCGGCACCGGTCAGGTCCAGCGTCACGGAGAGCGAGATCGACAGAGCGACACCGATCAGGGCGACCGGGTCGGTGTGCGCCATCAGCCGCGCGACGCCGACCGCGTGCGCACGCGGGCCGGCACCTGGGCGGCGCAGCAGTTGAACCATCAACCACCTCCGGGAACCGACTCCCGTCAGCGTAAAACCCCCCAACCACCACCCCCGCGGTGGTTAGGCGGGGGCGGTGGCGCGGATGGCTTCGGCGAAGGCTTCGGACCGGTGTTCGAAGTTGCGGAAGCGGCCGTAGCTGGGGGCGGCGGGCGAGAGCAGCACCACCCCGCCGGCTGGAGTCACCTGGCGGGCCAGCTGCACCGCCTCGGCGAGGTCGTCGACAAGTTCGGTGCGTACCTTCGGCAGCCCGTCGAGCGCCCCGATGATCCGCGGACCACTGTCCGGGATGCCGATCACGGTCAGTTCCCGCTCGGCCAGGTGCTCGCGCAGCGGGGTGTAGTCGACCCCCCGGTCGTTGCCCCCGACGATCACGGTCAACGGCCGCCCGTCGTACGCGTCGATGGCGTGGATGGCCGCGTACGGGCTGGTGGCGAGGGTGTCGTCGACGAAGGTCAGGCCGGACGGGTCGGCGATCTCGGTCAGCCGGTGGGCCAGTCCCTGGAACTCGGCGACCGCCACCGCCAGGGCGTCCTTACGCTCGACCAGGTCGATGCCCAACGCGTCGAGCACGGCCAGGGCCACGCACAGATTGCCCTCGTTGTGCCGACCGACAAGCGGCAGCACCGCCCGTGGGAACAGCGGCTGGTCGACCCGGTGGAACCAGGGCGTACCGTCCGGGCCGGTGGCGACGTTCACCGAGTCGGCGGTGCCGGCGCGTACCGCCGCGCGGTCGCCCAACTCGAACGCCAGCCGCGGGTCCGCGCCGTTGACCACCACGGTGCGCGGCCCGTACGCGAGCAGGTTGAGCTTGTCCCGGTAGTACTCCCGCTCGCCACCATGCGCGTCGAGGTGCTCGGGGAACAGGGCGGTGACCACCGCCACCCGGGGCGAGTCGGTCAGGTCGCTGCACTGGTAGCTGGACAGCTCCAGGACATAAAGCTCCGCCTCCGGCAGGTCCAGCGTCGGCACGCCGATGTTGCCGCCGAAGACGTTCGGCCGGTCCACCGCGGTCAACAGGTGACTGATCAGGCTGGACGTGGTGCTCTTGCCCTTGCTGCCGGTCACCCCGATGGTGCGGTCGCCGTGGTCGGCCATCCAGAGCGAGGTGCCCTGGGTGACAGTCGCGCCCTGGCGGCGCAGCTCCATCAGCCAGGGATGCGTCTGCGGCACGCCCGGCGAGCGGACCACCACGTCGGCGGCGGCCAGCCGGGCGAAACCCTCGTCGCCGGTGACCAGTGGGGCGGCCTCCGCCAAAGGTCCGTCCCAGGGCAGCGAGAGGAAGTTCGCGCTGTCGTCGACGGCGACGAGGTCGGCCGGGCCGTGGGCGGCGATGGCCGTCACCGCTGCCCGGCCCTCCCGGCCGGCCCCCCAGACTGCGACTTTACGTCCGCGCAGGTCAGACAGGCGCACAGGTTCTCCTCGGGTACGACGGCGGCAGGGCGCGGTCCGGCCGAGCCGGGCACGGCCGGACGAACCAGGGCCTAGTATGGCGTGTGCTCAACACGCAGCTGGCGCGGATGGACGCGTTCACCTTCCCGTCCTACTCGATCGACCTGTCCACCGGCGAGGCGTTGTTCGACTACGCCCTGACGGGGCCCGACGGTGAGCAGCGGTTCACCGAGGTGGTCACCTTGCCGGTGCCGGAGGAGTCCCCGTCGGACGCCGCCGTGGCGGCGCTGGGTCGGGTGCTGGAGCTGCTGCACGTGGTGGCCGGGGTCAGCTACTACAAGACGGCCGCGCCGGGGCAGTTGGTGCTGCCGGCACCGCTCGGCCCGGCCGCCGTCGAGTTCGTCACGGCCGTCTACACCAAGGGCCTCGCCGAGTACGCGTACCGCAACCAACTGCCGCACGTGCTGGAGCTGACCCCGCGCGTGCCCGACGGACAGGTCAAGCCGGCAGCCGAGTACGACAACTCCGACCGGCGCCCGCTGTCGGCGGTCGGCGGCGGCAAGGACTCGATCGTCAGCCTGGAGGCGCTGCGCCGGGCCGGCCTCGACCCGGTGCCCTTCTCGGTCAACCCGAACCACGTGATCAACGCGGTGAACGCGGCGTCGGGGCTGCCCGCTCTCGCGGCCCGACGACGCATCGACCCGGTGCTGTTCGAGCTGAACGCGGCCGGCGCCCGCAACGGACACATCCCGGTCACCGCGATCAACTCGTTGATCGCGGTCGCCACGGCGGTGCTGCACGGGCTGGGCCCGGTGGTGATGTCCAACGAGCGCTCGGCGTCGGATCCGAACCTGATCTGGAACGGTCACGAGATCAACCACCAGTGGTCCAAGGGCGTCGAGGCCGAGGGACTGCTGCGGGCCGCGCTCGCGGAGCACGCCGGGCTGGCCGAACCGTACTTCTCGCTGCTGCGCCCGCTGTCGGAGCTGCACATCGCCCGGCTCTTCGCCGGCATCGACCGCTACGACGACGTGGTCACCAGTTGCAACGCCGCGTTCAAGCTCCGCGACGCCAGCGAGCGGTGGTGCCGGGACTGCCCCAAGTGCCGCTTCGTCTTCCTGGCCCTGGCTCCGTTCATGCCCCGCGAGCGGATCACCCACATCTTCGGCGGTGACCTGCTCGCCGACTCCGCGCAGATTCCCGGTTACCGCGAACTACTCGGCATCGACGGGCACAAGCCGTTCGAGTGCGTCGGCGAGGTGGAGGAGTCGGTGGTCGCGCTGAGCCTGCTCGCCCAACAGCCCGACTGGCGCGACACCCCCGTCGTGACCGCCCTGGTAGCCGCCGTTCCTGACAGCGCGTGGGCGACGGCCGCCACCTCCGACACCTTCACCCCCGCCGCCGCCAACCACCACATCCCCCCCACCTACCAAAAAACCCTCCAAACCCTCACCCCCTAACCCCACCCCACCCCACCCCACCCCACCCCACCCGTGCTCCGCTCCCCGCCCGCCCCTCACCGCCCGCCCCTCACCGCGTTGATCAAGAAGTTTTGGTCCTCGCTGGAGATCGAAAATGGCGCAAACTTCTTGATCAACGCGGTGAGGGGGTCGGGGGGTGGAGGGGGTTGGTGGGGGTGGTTAGGGGGTGCGGATGGCGTCGAGGGCCAGCAGGGCCACGTGAAGGGAGAGGCAGGCGTCGACCGAGTCGAGGTCGATGTCGAGGATCCGGCCGATCCGGGCCAGCCGCTCGTAGAACGCCGGGCGGGACAGGTGCGCGGCCACCGCCGCCGCGGACTTGTTCCGGCCCTGCTCCAGGTAGGCGCGCAGGGTGCCGAGCAACTGCTCCCGGGGATGCTGCGCGTCGTACGCCAGCAGTGCTCCGAGTTGCCGTTCGACGAAGGTCTGCACCCGGGGCTCGTCGCGCAACAGGTGCAGCAGCCCGGCCAACCCCACGTGCGGCAACCGAAAGATCGGCAGGTCACGCCGGTCCCGGCGGGCCGCGTCGGCGACCTGACGGGCCTCGATCAGCGACCGGCGTGCCTCCCGCAGGCTACCCACGCCGGAGCCGGCGGCGATCAGCAGCCCAGCGACGGACCGTCGGCCAGCGTTCGCCGGCGCGTCGTCGGAGCGGCCGAACGCTCCGAGACGCCCCACCGAGTCAGCACGCCACGACGAGTCAGCACGCCCGGACGGGTCAACGCGCCCAGGCAGGTCAGCACGCCCAGGCAGGTCACCGCTCCCGGACAGGTCGGCGCGCCCACGCAGGTCGGGGCGGGTCCGGCGCAGCGCGGCGGCGAAGGCGGCCAGCGCCCGATCCTCCGCTGCCGCATCCGGCAGGGCGAGCAGGACACCCACCGTCTGGTCGTCCAGGGCGCTGCGCGAGGCCGGTCAGACCGGCCTCGCGCAGCGCCTGTCCGACAGCCTCGGCGAGGTCGCGCAGCCGGGCGGGCCCGGTGTCCGGGACGTTGTCGAGCGCCTCGCCGGGGTGTCCCGGCTCGGCGAGTGGCCAACTGCCCGCCGGTTGGCGGTGACGCGCCATGTCCTCGCCGCCGGCCTCGGCACGGTGGCGGACCACCACCCCGACGAGCTGACGGCGCTCCAGCACCACACCGAGCGCCCGGGCCCGCAGGGCCACCTCGTCCACCGGCCAGGAGTGGTCGAGCAGGGCGGTGAGCAGGGTCCGGTGGAGCTGGCGTTCCAGTCCCTCGGCATCCCGCCGGATCAGCCGGCCGAGGGCGAGCGTGGACGCCGCCCGCTCCACGAGGATGATCAGCCTGGTCGGCGGCGCCGAGGGCGAGTCACCATGCCCGGCCGGGGTCGCGACGGTCCGCCCGGGGGCTGGCACCGGGGCGGACCGCCCGCCGGCCGGCAACGGTTGACCACCGGCCAGATCCCCACCGGGTGGCCAGCGCAGCAGCAGCCGGCCCCAGTCCTGTCCTCGGGCGCCCACCATGGTGACCAGCCAGCCCCAGTCCGGGTCGTACGCCGTGCGCCCCTCGGGCCGGACCCGCCGGGAGTGCTGCTCCCACCCGTCCAGCAGCAGCTCGGCGCTCTCCCCCGCCGGGTCGTACGCCAGCACCTGGCGGGACAGGTTCTCCAGCACCACCGGGCAGCCGGACAACTCGGCCGCCTGCCGGACCACCTCACCGGGGTCGGCCCCCTCTACCGACAGCTCAGTGAACCGCTGGTGGATCTCCTCGGTGGCGCGCAGCTCGGTGAGCTGGGCGTCCACGATCAGGGCGTGCACCGCCTCGGTGATCCGCACGAACGGGGTGGCCCGACGCAGTTCCGCCAAGGGCAGGCCGTGGCGTTCGGCGGCGGCCACCATCACCCGGGGTACACCGTCGTGGTAGCGCCGACCCAACTCGACGACCAGCCCGGAGACACCGACGCCGGCCAGGTCGCCGATGAAGGCCCGAAGTCCGGCGTCGTCGCCGGGCAGCCCGATACCCGTGGTGAGCACCAACTCGCCGCCGCCGAGCAGGGTGGCGATGTCCGGTACCTCGGCGACGTGCACCCAGCGCACCCGACGGTCCAGCCCGATCTCCCCCGCGACGAGGCGTGGCGCGCCGTGGCGGACCGGATCCAGGGCGAGGACCTCACGCACGGTAGGGAACACCCGCGACACGCTACCGTCCGTGACTTGCGGGGCTGCTCGCCGGTGCCGCCACGGCTGCTACTCAGAGCGGGTCGTCGCGGCCCAGTTCCCAGCAGGCCACGGCGGTGGCGGCAGCTACGTTCAGCGAGTCCACACCGCGTCGCATCGGGATGACCACCCGGACGTCGCTGGCCGCCATCGCCGCGCCGGTCAGTCCGGCGCCCTCGGCACCGAGCAGCAGCGCGGCCCGGGACCGCTGGGCCGGGTCCAGTCGCTGGATGGGCACCGCGTCGGGTGCCGGCGTCATCGCCAGCACGGTGAACCCGGCGGCGCGCACGTCGGCCAGCGCCGTCGGCCACGGTTCCAGTTTCGCGTACGGCACGGCGAAGACCTCACCCATGCTGACCCGTACGCTGCGCCGGTAGAGCGGATCGGCGCAGGTTGGTGAGAGCAGCACGGCGTCCACCCCCAACCCCGCTACCGCCCGGAAGATCGCCCCCAGGTTCGTATGGTTGTTGACGTCTTCGAGGATCACCACGCGACCGGCGGTGGCGAGCACCTCCGCGGCGGTCGGCAGCGGCTTGCGCCGGAACGACGCGAGCACTCCCCGGTGCACGTGGAACCCGGTCGCCTCGCGCAGCACGTCGGGGGTCGCGGCGTACACCGGGGCGTCGCCCGTGTCGAGGTCGGCCAGTTGGTCGACCCGCTTGGCGTCGACGAGGAAGGACCGGGCCGGGTAGCCGGCCCGCAGCGCCCGCCGCAGCACCAGTTCACCCTCGGCGATGAACAGGCCGTGCGGCGGCTCCCAGCGGGTGCGCAGCTCCACGTCGGTAAGCGCCCGGTAGTCGGCGATCCGCTCGTCGCCGGGCTCGGTGATCAGGTGGACGGGCACCCGCCGATTCTGCCGGATCGGGTGATGCCGGGAGCTGACCGGCCGGCGCCCGACCGGCATGACGGCCACGCAAGGCCGCGTCCACCGACCGAGGGCGTGGGTACGGCTACTTCATGGTGGCGAGCTGGATCAGGTTGCCGCAGGTGTCGTCGAGCACGGCGGTCGCCACCGGGCCCAGGTCGGTCGCCTCCTGGGTGAACTCGACGCCCAGCTTCTTGAGGCGCTCGACCTCGGCGTACACGTCGTCGACGGCGAACGAGGTGAACGGGATGCCGTCGGCGACCAGGGCCTGCTGAAACGGACCCGTCGCCGGGTGGTTGGCCGGCTCCAGCAGCAGCTCGACCCCGTCCGGGTCGGCCGGTGAGACGACGGTCAGCCAGCGGTACTCGCCGGCGGGCATGTCGGTCTTCTTGGTGAACCCCAGCTTCTCCGTGTAGAAGGCGAGCGCCTTCGCCTGGTCGTCGACGAACACGCTTGTCACATGGATACGGATCACGGATCTGGTACCTCTCGGTCGATGGGCCACCGCTCGACGATCACCCGCAGCGGGCTCGTGTCGATGTGGTGGAACTTGTACCGGCCTTGTCGCCGGGTGCGTACCAGGCCGGCCTTTTCGAGCACCGCGAGGTGCTGTGAGATGGCCTGGCGCGAGGAGGTCAGGTTGTGCTTCACGGCCAGTCGGCCGCAGATCTCGAAGAGCGTCTGGCCGTCCCGGTCGATCAACTCGTCCAGGATCGTGCGTCGCGTCGCGTCATCAATGGCCCTGAACAGGTCACGCTCCGCGTCCACTCGCACAGTTATAGGCAAGTGGCCACTTGCCCGTCAAGCCGACTCACCGACAACGATCCAGCCGGGTGGAACGTGGCCGGTGAGCCAGACACCGTTGACGGCCCGGTAGAAGACGAACCCGCGGCGGTGCATGCCGGCCGCGTCGACGGTCAGCACGACCGGGTCGCCACGTCGGGCACCGACAGTGACGGCGGTTTCCCGGTCCACCGACAGGTGGACGTGCGTACGGCCGCGTGGGCGCAGCCCCTCGGCCCGGATGCCGGGCAGGTGGCGGGACACCGTGCCGTGGTAGAGCAGCGCTGGCGGCACGACGGGTTCCAGGCGCAGGTCGACGCGGACCGAGTGGCCCTGCGCGGCGCGGATCCGCCCGGCGTGCAGCTCGAAACGCTGCTTGTCGGTGCCGGCGACCAGCTCGGCCAGCACCTGTCGGGTGACCGGACGGCCATGTCGGGCGAGCGCGGCGAGCAGCACCTTCACGTCGACCCAACCGCCCTCGTCGAGGGTGATGTCGACGGCCTCCGGACGGTGGCGGAGCACGTACGCGAGGAACCTGCTGGCCGAGGTGAGCCGGTCGGTCACTGGCCGGTTCCGAACTGGTCGAGCAGGTCCTGCACCACGGCCCGTCGGGGTGGCCGCCAGGTCGCCCAGTACCGGATATCCGGCAGGCCGTGGATCGGGACCGCACGCAGACCCTCGGGAAGCCCCACACAGCCGTTGACCACGGTGGCGCCGACCCCCAACGCGGCCAGATGCACCAACAGGTCCCACCCGTCGACCTCGGCGGCGACCTGCCAGCGCACGCCCGCGTCGAGCAGGGCGCGGTCCAGCGCCCTGCGGTGCGGACGCCCGGCCGGGGGTACGACGAGATCCAGACCTTCGAGGTCACCGAGCCGGACCTGCCCGCGCGCGGCGAGGGGGTGCCCGTCACCGAGTACGAGCACCTGTCGGTAGGCGGCGATCTGCATGGCCTCGACCTGCCGACCGGGCGGGTCGTGGGCGACGATGGCGAGGTCGGCCTGCCCGCTGGTGACGGCGGTGAGGGCCGCGTCCCGATCAGCCGTGATCACCTGTACCCGACGGCCCCGGCGCCCGACCCGCTGGATCGCCTCGCCGATCACCCACCGCAGCGCGCCCCGCCCGGCCGCGATGGTCAGCGTCGGCGCGGACTGGTGGTGCAGCTCCCGCAGGAACTCTTCGGCCCGTCGGCGGGAGTCCAGCGCGTACGCGGCGAGCCGTTCCCCCGCGACCGTCAGGGTCAGCCGGCGACCGTCGCGTTCGTACAGCTCCACGCCGAGCGCGGCGGCCAGCTTCCGGATCTTCACGTGCAGGGAGGGCTGACTGATGTGCAACTCCCGTGCGGCGGTGGTGAAGTTGCGGTGCTCGGCGAAGACCGCGAACGAGCGTAACGGGTCGGCTTCCAGCAGGTCCCGCCCATCCATAGTCAGTGACTATAGACCAGGCATCAAACAATAGTTCTGCGCGGGCTGGGTGGGCCGCATCCTGAACGGTATGACGAACCAAGTCCCCCGGCTCGGCATCGACATCGGCCGGGTCATCATCGACGGCCCCGCCCACCCGGGCGGCGGCGACACCGCCTTCTTCAACGGAGACGAGGCGACCATGCTGGCCACCCCCGAGGTGCCCGGTGCCGTCGACACCATCGCCCGCCTCGTCACCCTGTTCGGCGGCCAGGTATGGCTGATCTCCAAATGCGGCCCGCGCGTCCAGGCCCGTACCCTGCGCTGGCTTGCCGCCCACGACTTCCACCGGCGCAGCGGCGTCCACCACGACCACGTCCGGTTCTGCCGGGCGCGGGCCGACAAGCGGGCCCACTGCCTCGACCTCGCCCTCACCCACTTCGTCGACGACCATCGCGAGGTGCACGCCGCCATCCGGGGAACCGTCGCCCATCAGTACTTCTTCGGGCCCCAGCGCCATCCGGTGCCCGCCTACGGCCGACCCACGTCCACCTGGGCCGATGTCGAGCGCCACATCGTCGGCTCGCTACCTACCGCGAGCCCGGCCCGCCGGTAGGACACCAGCGGCGCGTCAGGTCGGCAGGCCGGCCGGTTCGCCCTCACGGGTTGAGGTATCTCGCGCCTTACCGCTCCGCCGACACCCCGTGATGCCGCAACCCGCGAGGAGGATCCGCCCGCCGTCGACGCGCGCGGTCGGGCCACCCGATCCTGGCGACGACTAAGACACCTGGGCTCGGGTCGTGGTCAGACCCAGCCAGGTGGCGAGAGCTTCGATCTCGGCGTCGACCTCGGCGGTCATCGCCCGGGTGAAAGGGACGTCCTCGTGCAGAGCGTTGACGGTGAGGACACCCGCCTTGCGGTCGGCGGTCGCGTCCAGCTTGCCGACGAGCCGGTCATGATGGAGTACGGGCAGGGCGAAGTAGCCCCACCGACGCTTGCCCCGAGGCTTGTACATCTCCAGGAGATACTCGTAGCCGAACAACTGCTCGGTGCGTACCCGGTCGTGAATCAGCCGGTCGAACGGCGACAACAGCGCGGTGCGCCCCTCGAACGGCAGCCCGAGGTACGCCGGGTCGACCCGCCACGTCCCCGGTACGCCCTCGACCACGGCCTCCTCCCCCGCGGCACCGACGAACGGCGACTCACCCGGGGTCAGCGTCCCACCGGACCGGGCGATGCCCAATGCGGCGAGCCGACGCTCGTCGCGCAGCCGGGCCGCCTCGTCCGGATCGAGGTCGGGCAGGTCGACCGGGTACACCCGCTCGGGGAGATCCCAGTAGCGCTGCCGCCCCTTGCGACCGCAGATCGCCACCTGGCCGTGTCGAGCCAGCAGTTCGAGCATCTTGGTGACGTTTCGGTTGTTGGTCCAGCCACTCGACGGCCACGGCACCACGCTGGTGTCGGGGATGTCCCGGGACAACAGTGGTCCCCTCGCCGCCAACGCCGCCAGGATGTCCCGGCGAAACGACGCGTTCTGTTCCATCCAGGCTCGGGCGGACGGATGGGTCGCGGCGCGGGCCTCGGCAATCACGGCGGGCAGGTCACCCGGCGTCCGGATGTAGGCGACGGTCTCGACCAGGCTGCGCTCGACCTCGATCGCCCTGGTCAGGTGCGCGGGGTCGTAGGCCGGACCGAGTCGGCTCCACAGCACGAGATCGGCGCTGGGCGCGATGGCCGCCGTGGGGTCGAGCTGCAGAATCGTGAGGCGCTCGACGACCTCCACCAGGTCGCTCGGGCGCGGCGCGGCGAGCAACTGGGCCTGGACCGCGATCCGCCGGGCCTCGTCCCGCGTCAGCCGATGAACGACCACACCGCCGACCCTACCCGACCGTCGGCCCTCTCAAGATCCGCGCACTTTCGGGGATATTGCCGCCTCCGGCACCTGCGACGCCGCAACATCAGGGAAGTTGCGGCCGAATGCCAGTAGCCCGAGCCGGAGAGGCGTATGCGATGAGCGCAGAGCATGTCGGCAGTTATGTGCCGGCCGACCCGTGGCCGTTGCCCCGTGGCGCCAGCGTCGCGGACCACATCGTGCAGCGGCTCGCCTGCTGGGGCGTACGCCGCTACTTCGGCTTTCCCGGCGACGGCATCAACGGGATGACCTCGGCCCTGCAACGCACCAACGAGCAGGTGCAGTTCGTCCAGGTGCGACACGAGGAGACCGCCGGGTTCGCCGCGTCGGCGCACGTCAAGTACGGCGGTGGGCCGCTCGGCGCGGTGCTGGTGACAAGTGGTCCCGGTGCCATCCACGCGCTCAACGGTCTCTACGACGCAAAACTGGATCATCAGCCGGTGGTCGCCCTGGTCGGGCACACCGCGCTCACCGCCGAGGGCGGCGGCTACTACCAGGAGGTGGACCTGCTCGCCCTCTACAAGGACGTGGCGGCGGCGTTCCTGGCCCAGCTCGACCACCCGTCCCAGGTACGCCACCTGGTGGACCGGGCGTGCCGGACCGCGCTGGCCCGGCGTACCGTCACCGCCCTGGTGCTGCCGCTCGACGTGCAGGACCTGCCGGCGGTGCCCAACCCGCCGCACGCGCACGGCTTCTACCACACCAGCAGTGTGCCGAGCAGCGGCCCGACGGTGCCGCCGGAGCCGGACATCCGGCACGCCGCCGAGGTGCTGAGCAGCGGCGAGCGGGTGGCCATGCTGGTCGGCCAGGGCGCGCTCGGTGCCGAGAACGAGGTACGCGAGATCGCTCATCGCCTGGGCGCGGGGGTGGCGACGGCACTGCTCGGGTTCACCGCCGTGGATCACCGCGAGCCCTGGGTGACCGGTGCCATCGGCCTGCTCGGCACCCGGCCCAGCTGGCAGCTGATGAACCAGTGCGACCGGCTGCTCATCGTCGGCAGCAACATGCCGTACTCGGAGTTCTATCCGCCACCCGGTCAGGCGCGGGCGGTGCAGATCGATCATGACGGCACCCAGCTCGGTCTGCGTTACCCGACGGAGGTGAACCTGACCGGCGACGCCGCACCGACCCTGCGGGCGCTGCTGGCCGCACTCGGCCCCGGACCGGGACCGACCCGCTGGCGGGAGACCATCGCCGGGGCCACCGCCGCGTGGCGGCAGTCGCAGCGGGAACTGGCCGAGCAGGACGCCCGCCCGGTCAACCCGCAGCTGCTCTTCGCCAGCCTCAGCGAACGTCTGCCCGACGACGTGATGCTCGCCGTCGACTGCGGCACGACCACCGCCTGGTACGCCCGGCACGTCAAGGTGCGTCCGGGGATGCTGGCCAGCCTGTCCGGCACCCTGCTCTCCATGGGCGGCGCCATGCCGTACGCGCTGGCGGCCAAGTTCGCCCACCCGGACCGCCCACTGGTGGCCCTGATCGGCGACGGCGCGATGCAGATGAACGGGGTCAACGAGCTGATCACGGTGGCGAAGTACTGGCAGAGCTGGGCCGATCCCCGGTTCGTGGTGCTGGTGCTCAACAACCGGGACCTGGCCTTCGTCAGCTGGGAGCAGCGCTCCGACGAGGGCACCCCGATGTTCCCGGACAGTCAGCAGCTGCCCGACATCGCGTACCACCGGTGGGGTGAGGTGCTGGGGCTGCGCGGCGAGCTGGTCGACCGCCCGGACCAGGTGGCCGACGTCTGGGACCGGGCCCTACGCGCCGACCGGCCGACGGTGATCAACGCGCTGGTCGACCCCGCCGAGCTGATGATGCCCCCACACTTCACCACCGAACAGGCCCGCAAGACCGCCGCCGCGGTGCTGCGCGGCGACACCGACTGGGCCGGCATCATCCGCCGCGGCATCCCCAGCGTCGTGACCACCTACCGCCCCCGCCGCCCCTGACCCCTCACCCACCCCACTTCGCCCTGTTGATCATGAGGTTGGCGGAACTCATGGAGAGCTTGCCGGCAACCTGATGATCAACGGGACGGGATCTCGGGGGTGTGGGTGGGGTCAGCCGCGGCCTTGGAGCCAGCGACGGAGGTCGGACAGGGGGTTGTCGGGGGTGCGGCGGGGGTCCGGGAGCGGATCGCGTTCGACGGGGCGGCGGGGGGTGCCGACGAGTTCGCGGCTGGGCGGGGTGAACGCCTCTTCCGGCTGGCCCTCGACCGCTGTGCCGATGATCCGGGCGACCGCGTCGATCACCCGGGCCTGCACGGCGGCACCGACGTGGTCGGTCGGATCGTCCGGGTTGGCGGCGATACCGGCGACCGCGACCTGCGGGGTGTACCCGACGAAGCTCTCCGTGGCGGCCTGGTCGGAGCTGCCGGTCTTGCCGGCCACCGGGCGCCCGTCGAGAATCCGGCTCACAGCGGTGGCGGTGCCGCCGTTGCACTGCCCGAAGGCGGACTGCTGACCCACCGGGCAGCGCGCCGCGTCGGTTGCGGCGCGGGCCACGTCGGGGTCGAGCACCTCGCGGCAGTCCGGGTCGCCGACCGGCAGCCGCTGCCCGTCCGGCGCGGTCACCGACACCACCGGCAGCGGCGCGCAGTACGTCCCCTCGGCCGCCACCGTCGCGTACGCGTTGGCCAGGTCGAGTGGGGTGGTGGCGGCCACGCCGAGGGTGAACGCGCCCCAGTCGGCCGCGTCGTTCTCGGCGAAGTCGGCGTCGGACTCGGCGCGGAAGGTGATGCCCAGTCGCTGGGCCATCTCGACCACCTTCTCCGGCCCGACCTGCTCGGCCAGCCAGACGAAGTAGGTGTTCACCGAGCGGCCGAAGCCGTCCCACATCATCCGGTAGCCGTCCATCCACTCCGGGTTGGAGTTGGCCGGGCACCAGCGGCCGTCGCAGCTGCTCTCCCCCTCGGCCGGGTACCGGGTGGGCAGCCGACTCGGCGCGTCGAAGCCGGTGGACAGGGTCCGTCCGGATTCCAGCGCGGCGAGCATGGTGAACAGCTTGAAGGTGGAGCCCGCCTGGTAGCCGGCGACACCGGTGCCGCCGGAGATCAACGGGTTGACGGTGTTCGGGTAGTTGACCTGCCCGTCGGGGTTGCTGTCGAGGCTGTAGTGCCGGTTGACCGCCATCGCCAGGACGCGACCGGTGCCCGGCTCGACGGCGGCGATCGGTACCGCGCGCGGGTTGTCGTACCCGTAGATGTCGGTGGCCTGGCGCTGCGCGGTGGCCTGGATCTGCGGGTCCAGCGTGGTGACCACGGTGTAGCCGCCACGTCGTAGTGCTTGCTCCCGCTCCTGCGCGGTGTCGCCGAACTCCGGCTGGCTGACCCACCAGCGGCGCAGGTAGTCGCAGAAGAAGCCCCATTCTTCGCCCCCGCCGGCCGTGGCGGCACAGCCGTTGGCCTGCTCGCTCGGGTCCAGCGTCAACGCCTCGGCCCGGGCGTCGGCAGCCTGCGAAGCGGTGATCGCGCCGGTCTCGACCATGGAGTCCAGCACGTACCCCCGGCGCTCCAACGCCGCGTCGGCGTCGCCGTCGATCGGGCTGTACGCCTCCGGCGACTGCACCAGGCCGGCGAGCAGCGCCGCCTCGGCGAGGGTCAGGTCGGCCGGCGCCTTGGAAAAGTAACGCTGGCTCGCGGCGGCCACCCCGTACGCCCCGGAGCCGAAGTACGCGATGTTCAGGTAGCGGTTGAGGATCTCGTCCTTGCCGAGACGCTGCTCCAGCGCGTTGGCGTACCGAATCTCCTGGAGCTTGCGCCCGATGGTCGGTTCGGTGGCCGCGGCCCGCTCTTCCGCCGTGCGGTTCGGATCGGTCTTGAGCACGTTGCGGACGTACTGCATGGTCAGCGTCGAGCCGCCCTGCCCGCTGCCCTCGGTGACGTTGCTGACCACCGCCCGGAGCATGCCGCGCAGGTCGACCCCGCCGTGCTCGTAGAAGCGCCGGTCCTCGGCAGCCACGATGGCCTGACGCATCACCGGCGCGATCTCCGCCAGCGCCACGTCGGTCCGGTTGACGTCGTAGAACGTGGTGATCAACGTCTTGCCGTCGTTGGCGTAGAGGTAGGACCGTTGCGGGGTGGCCGGGGTCCGCAACGCGTCGGGCAGCGCGGCGTAGTTCCCGAGTGCCGCCTTCGCGGCGAAACCGAGCAACAGGTTGCCCGGCAGCGCGGCGACCGCCAGGACCAGGCCGGCGAGCACGCCGGCCAGTACGACGGTGAACAGCCGCGACAGCGGCGTAGGGGTGGCCATGGTCCCCAGGATTGCCGCGAATGCCACCTTCCGGCCACCACAATTGGCTAGTTGTCAGGCAATTCACCGCTATTTGCCAGCCACTGCTGCCCTGGTCGTGGAGCAGATCGCCGGATTTGGTGCGAGAGGCGACAGGCGGCGCAGTCGGTCGCAGGACAGACAACGGTTCCGACTTGTCGGCAACCTGGCACGTCGACCTTGGCGGCGACCTCGGCACGTCGACCTTGGCGTCGACCTTGGCGCCTCGACCTTGTCGTCGACCTTGGCGCGTCGACGCCATCGCCGGTTAACTAACGATGACCGTCACGCACCTGCCGCACCATGCCGCCCGAGGCGGTCTACTCAAGCCGTTCCGAGTGGGCCCGCGCCGCCGGGGCCCATCGGCGCGGGCGGACCGGCGGTGGCGACGCTGGCGCTGGTGGCGTCCCGGAGGATCTCCCGGGGCAGCAGGCGGCCCGAGCGGTAGCAGATGCCGATGCCGGAGATCAACACGAAGATCGCTCCGAAGGTCTGCAACGAACCGATCAACGCCCCGCCGAGGCCGAGCAGCGGGCTGGCGATGATCAGCATCGTCCCGTCCCCGATGCTGAACATCCCCGAACGGGCCACCGCCCACCCGGTGAGCAGCCAACCCGCGCTGTAACAGGTGGCGCCGACCAGCACCAGCGATCGGGCGCTGGTGCCAAACACCGGGGTCTGCTCGGACAGCCCCGCGAACGGCAGCATGAGCACCGTGCCGGCAATGCTGACCAGCAGGCCGGCCACCGCGGCGTGCCGGCTGCGGGTGGCGGCGAGCAGCCCGGTCAGCCCGAGCAGGGCCAGCAGGCCGAGCCAGACCGCGGCAACCCAGCCGATCAGGTACAGCGCCCGGCCGTCGGCCGGATACGGGTCGTTGCCCACGCCACCGTCGCTGGCCATCGCGACCGCGCCGTAGAGAATCGCGTACGCCGGCAGCAACCAGACCGCAGCGCGGGCCAGCCGCCGCAGCGACCAGGCCCAGCTGGCGTTGGTGGCGGGTCCGGGTGGTGCCGGCTCGTCGATGAAGGGAAGAACGCCGAACCCCCCACCCGTACGCCGGGTGCCCATCGGCCCCTTCGGGTCATGGGCTCCGGGCACTTCCGGCGTGGACCACAATCGCCGCACCGGCTCCATGCGTCACCTCGCTCACCTGCGGGCGGTGCCGGGACGCGCCGAGGCGCCCCGATGCCTGGTCACCACCCGTACTACGACCGATGGTGGCAGGCACCGGGACGCCTCATGAGTCTTTCTCGCATTTGTCGCCGGGTCCGAGCCCGGCCGGCGGAACCCGACCCCGCGACTGCGCGAGACCACCTGTCAGACACTCGGTCGGTGCCCCGCCGTCGCCCGGGTTACGGCATCCCGCGCCAACCAGCCACGCGGAGGCCACGAGTTGCGGCATCCCGCGCCAACCAGCCAGGCGGAGAGCGCGAGTTGCGGCATCCCGCGCCAACCAGCCACGCGCAGACCGCACCTTGCCGCAACCCGGACCGGCCGTAACCCGGACCGACCAGGCACACGGCATAGACCCGCGAGTTGCGGCATCCCGGGCCATCTGGCGGCGCGTAGACCGCACCTTGCGGCATCCGGGGTCGTCTGGCGGCGGCGGAGACCGCGAACCCGGGCAGGACGCGAACCCGGGCAGGACGCGAACCGGCCCGAACCGCTACAGCGGTTCGGGCCGGTACCGGATCGGGTCAGCCGCGCTCGCGCTGATCCGAGGTGTCGTTGAGCAGGGCAGCCGGGGAAACCGGCTCCGGCGCGGGCAGGCCTTGCGGGCTGTTGCCGCCGGTGGCCTGCGCCTCGGCTACGCGTACCTCGTTGTGGATCTCCTGGGCCGCGGCGGCGGCGGCCTGCGCGGCCTCCGCGGCCTCCCGCTCGACGGCGCTGGCATCATCGGAGGCTTCCTTGCTCGGCGCGTCGCCGACCATCTGACCCAGACCGCCAAGTGCGCCGCCCATGCCCTCCAGAGCCTTAGTGAGCTCGGTCGGCACGATCCACACCTTGTTGGCCGTGCCGTTGGCGATCTGCGGCAGGGCCTGGAGGTACTGGTAGGCGAGCACCTTCTGGCTCGGGTTGGCCTGGTGGATGGCGTCGAACACGGTACGGATCGCCTTCGCCTGACCCTCGGCCTGCAGGATCCGGGCCTGCCGGTCACCGTCGGCGCGCAGCACCGCCGCCTGCTTCTCACCCTCGGCCGAGAGGATCTGCGACTGCTTGTGCCCCTCGGCGTTCAGGATCGCCGCCCGGCGGTCCCGCTCGGCGCGCATCTGCTTCTCCATGGAGTCGCGGATACTCGGCGGCGGCTCGATCGCCTTGATCTCCACCCGGGTCACCTTGATGCCCCAGCGACCGGTGGTCTCGTCCAGTACGCCGGAGAGGTGTCGGTTGATCTCTTCCCGGCTGGTGAGCGCCCGCTCCAGGTCCAGCGAGCCGATCACGTTACGCAGCGTGGTGACGGTCAGCTGCTCGATCGCCTGGAGGAAGTTGGAGATCTCGTAGGTGGCCCGGACGGAGTCCACCACCTTGAAGTAGAGGACGGTGTCGATCGACACGACCAGGTTGTCCGAGGTGATCACCGGCTGCGGCGGGAAGCTGACCACCTGCTCGCGCATGTCGACCTTGGTGCGTACCGCGTCGATGAACGGCACGAGAATGTTGAGGCCGGGATTCAGCGTGCGCTTGTACCGGCCGAGCCGCTCGACGACGTCCTGACGCTGCTGCGGCACGATCCGCACCGACTTGGCCAGGGTGACCACGGCGATCAGCGCCACTGCTATCAATAGGGCGGGAACTACGAACTCCATCCGTTCACCTTTCCGCTTCGGGTAGCTCACCGGGAGTGGTGACGTCCCGCCAGACCAGGGCTACCGCTCCCTTGACCTGGATAACCTGCACCCGCTCGCCGGGTGCGAAAACCTGGGTGGCGTCGTAGGCGCGAGCGCTCCACACCTCGCCGTCGATCTTCACCATGCCCCGGTCGGCGTCCACGTGCTCAAGCACCAGGGCGGTCGAGCCCTCGATGGCCTCGACCCCGAAGGTGGTGTCGTCGCTGTCGGAGCTGGTCTGTTTGTGTCGTTGAATGACCGGTCGCGCGGCGAACACGGTCAGCGCGGAGACGACCGCGAAGACCACCGCCTGCACGGCCACCGGCGCACCCAGCGCGGCGGCACCCGCAGCGGCGAACGCGCCGACCGCAAACATGATCAGGAACAGGGTCGCCGTGAAGATCTCAGCGACCGCCAGCACCACACCCAGCACGATCCACAACACGGCATCCACGTAACGATCGTGACATGTCCGTGCACGTGTCATCGAACTGTCATGATCATAGGGCGACCCTACCGACATCGAGGGAGACTTCGTGCCCCTGCGTCCCGAAACCGCCCGGCAGGTCGACGCTCTGGTGGCCGACGCGCAGTCCGCCGGCCACGTCCCATCGCTGATCATCGGCGTAGTCCGCGACGGCACGCTGGCCCACCTAGCCGCCGCCGGCACGCAGCCGCACCCCGACGCCGATCTCCAGTACCGGATCGGTTCGATCACCAAGACGATGACCGCCGTGCTGGTGATGCAGGAACGCGACGCCGGCCGGCTGGCACTGGACGACCCGCTGCGCCGGCACCTGCCCGAGGCCGCCGCGGCCGGGGCGGTCACCCTGCGGCAGTTGCTCGGGCACGCCGGCGGTCTGCAACGCGAACCCGACGGCCCGTGGTGGGAACGCAGCGAGGGCGTCGACCTGACCGCCCTGCTTACCGGATTCACCACCGCGAAGGTCGCGCATCCGCCGCACCGGGTCTGGCACTACTCCAACCTGGCGTACGGGCTGCTCGGCGGCGCGCTGGAGCGGGTCACCGGTACGCCCTGGGCCCAACTGGCGCGGGAGCGGATCCTGGAGCCGCTCGGGCTGCACCGCACCACCTACGCGGCCACCGAGCCGTTCGCCCGGGGCTACGTGCTGCACCCCTGGCACGACACGCTACGGGAGGAGCCACGAACCGACAGCCGGGCGATGGCGCCGGCGGGTCAGCTCTGGTCCACCGTCACCGATCTCGCCCGCTGGGCGGCCTTCCTCGCCGACCCGGATCCGGCCGTGCTCAGCCCCGCCACCCTCGATGAGATGTGCGCCCCGGTGATCCTCAGCGACCTGGACGCCTGGCGCGGCGGATACGGCCTCGGTATCCAGCTCACCCGCGACGGCGACCGGATCCACGTCGGGCACGGCGGCTCGATGCCCGGTTACGTCGCCACGCTGGCCGTGCACCGCCCCAGCCGCACCGGCGTCGTCGGCTTCGCCAACTCGTACGGCTTCCGCACCGGTGGGATCGGGCCGCTCGGCCACCGGGTCCTCACCCACGTGCTCGACGTCGAGCCCGTGTCGGCCCGGCCGTGGCAGCCGGCCGAGGCCCCACCGCCGGTCGATCTGTCCCCGCTTACCGGCCGCTGGTGGTGGATGGGTACCGCGCTCGACGTCAGCTGGGACCACACCACCGGGAAACTGGTCGGCGCGTCACGCGGCGACCGGATCAGTCGCTACGCCCCCGAGGGGCCCGACCGGTGGCGCGGCGTCAGCGGGGTCGAGAACGGCGAGGTCCTGATGGTGTTGCGCGACGAGACGGGTCGCCCGGTCGCGCTGGACATCGCCACCTTCGTCTTCACCCGTTCCCCGGACGACGAACCCTGACCCGGCGTGACGTGCCTCGCCGCGCGCATACCCGGCTCGGCCAACAGATCGGGCACGTGTCGGCGGCGTCTGCCGCCGACACGGCGAGGCCGTCAGACCGGGGAGCGAACCACCACGGCCTCCGGCGCCGCTGGCGGTGGCGTCGGCGTCGGCCGTTGCCGGGACAGGCGGCGCACGGCGGTGTTGAGCACCGCGATCAGCGGTACGGCGACGAGCGCGCCGACGATGCCCTCCAGCACCACCCCGGCGGTCACCGCCAGCACCACGGGCAGCGGATGCAACGCCACCGCCCGACCCATGATCCACGGTTGCAGGACGTTGCCCTCCACCTGCTGCACCACGATCACCGCACCGAAGATGATCAGGGCGGTGACCCAGCCGGCGTCCACCAACGCCACGAGGACCGCGACCGCGCCGGACAGCGTCGCGCCGACGATCGGGATGAACGCGCCGAGGAACACCAGCGCCGTCAGCGGGAAGGCGAACGGCACGTCGAACAGCACCAGGGCGATCCCGATGCCCACGGCGTCGATGAACGCCACCAGCACCGTGGCGCGTACGTAGGCGACCAACGTCCGCCAGGAGGCCCGGCCGGCGTCGTCTACCCGCCAGCGGGCGGCGACCGGGAACGTCCCGACCAGGAACCGCCAGATCCGGTCGCCGTCGCGGAGGAAGAAGAACGTGGCGAACAGCACCAGCAGCGCGCCGGTGAACACCTCGACCACGGTGCCTGCCGTCGCGAGCGCGTTGCTGGTCAACGCCTGCGAGTTCTCGTTGATCCAGTTCTGCCCGGCCTCGATGTACCTGTCGAGTTGGGTGTCGGAGAGGTTCAACGGGCCGTCGCGCAGCCAGGTCTGTATCTGCCCGATGCCGGCCGCGGCGCTGGCGCTGAGCTCCGGCAGGCCCGCGATGAACTCGTTGACCACCAGGGTCAGTGTGCCGACCACTGCGGCCAGCCCGCCGATGAGCACCACGGCGGTGGCCAGCGTACGCGGCAACCGGGCGCGCAGCAGCCAGCCGACGGCCGGCGCCAGCAGGGCGGCGAGCAGCAACGCCACCAGCAACGGGACGATGACGACACGGATGGCGCCGAAGATCCGCAGCAACGCCCAGCCGACGATCCCGATGACCAGGAGCCGCCACGACCAGGCGGCGGCGATGCGCAGGCCCCTCGGCACGTCCGCGTCGTCGCGGCTGGTCGTGGAGACGGCTGCGTCGTCCGTCGGCGTCACCGGTTCGGGAATCAGCCGGTCCCGCTCGGCCGCCCGCTCGATGCGCCGCGCGTTCTCCCGCTCGCGGGCGGCACGCACCGACTCGCGTCCCGTCGCGTACGCCTGACGCAACCGCTGTCGCAGTTGCTCTAACCGGCTCACGTGCGTACCCCCGGGGGTGGTAGGGATCAGGCCGTTCACGGTAGCGGTCGACGTCCTCGCCGGTGGGGCCGGCGGCTCAGTCCGGTTCGGTCACGAAGTCGATCAGCCGCTCCATCGCGTTGATCAGCGGCGTCTCCACGTCGGCGAAGCTGTCCACCCGGGACAGGATCAGCCGCCACAGTTCGGCCGGTTCGGCGACACCGAGCGCGGCGCAGACGCCTTCCTTCCAGGGCCGTCCCGGCGGCACCACCGGCCACGCCGCGATGCCCAGCGCAGCCGGTTTCACCGCCTGCCAGACGTCGACGTAGGGGTGACCGGTGACCAGGACGTGCGGCGAGTTGACCCGGGCCACGATGCGGCTCTCCTTGGAGCCGGGCACGAGGTGGTCGACCAGCACACCGAGCCGACGGCCCGGGCCCGGCCCGAAGTCGCGTACCTCGGCGTCGAGCGCGTCGATGCCGGACAGCGGTTGCACCACCACACCCTCGATGCGCAGGTCGTCGCCCCAGATCCGCTCGACGAGGGCGGCGTCGTGCACACCCTCGACCCAGATCCGGCTGGCCCGGGCGACCCGGGCGCGTACCCCGTCCACCGCCACGGACCCTGAGGCGGTACGCCGCCGGGCCGCCGGCACCGGCGGCCGGGTGGGACGGCGCAGGGTGACCGGGCGGCCGTCGAGCAGGAACGCCGCCGGCAACAGCGGAAAGTTGCGCCGCCGACCGTGCCGGTCCTCCAGCACCACCGCACCGGATTCGAAGCCGACGACCGCCCCGCAGAAACCGGATTCGGCGTCCTCGACCACGAGGTCCGCTTCGGCGTCGACCTCCGGGGTCACCTTCCGCCGCCGCCAGTCCCCCGCCAACACGTCCTCGCCGTACCGCCGCCCCATCCCGTCACGCTAAGCCCGCCACTACCACGCCCCAACCCCGACACACCCCGTCCCTACCTTCCGATCGCGATCATGCAGTTGTGGCACCTGACAAAAGCCGTGAAGGGGAGCCAATCGCCCACCGCAACTGCATGATCGGCGCGACGGGGAGGCGGCGGCGCGGCAGTCGAGACACGGACCGGCGTCACCACGTACTCTTTCGGCATGTCCACCCCCGCTGCGGGTGCGGCCATCCTCGCGCCGCGCCGGTCGAGCCGGTTCGTTGCCTGGGTGCGCGCGTGGCGCGCCGGGTTGGTGCCCTTCGACGAGGTCGCCGACGCCGTCGCCGGCACCGAGGAGCACCTGGTCGCCGACGCGCCCGGCACCTGGACCGACGTACCGCTACGGGAGGCGCTGCCCACCCTGGCCAAGCTTTCGCCGGACGAGATCCGGCTGGTGCTGCCGGCGCCGGGCGACCCGCGCGGCCTACCCGGCCCGGGCGACTTCGCCGGCGCCGCGCTGGTTGCCGGCGAGGCCGTGATAGCCGGCGGGCTAGGGCTGATCCCCGAGGTACGCGTACACACCTCTGGTTCCGGCGACACCTTCGAGACGGTGCTCTGGCGAGTGCACCCGCTGCCGGCGGACGCTCCTGCCGCCTGCCTCACCCTGCCCGGCGCCGCCGAAGCGGAGGCGGAGCTGGCCGCCGCGCTGGCCGACACCACAGCCGCGCTCACCCGCCTCGACGTGGCCCAGTGGCGTCCGGAGTTGGCCGGCGCCCTGGAGGCGTTGCGTCGCCCCGACGGCACCACCGACCTGCCCCCCGGGTTCGACCCGCGCTCGCGCCGGCTGTTCGCCCGGGCCGCCGTGCTCGACCGGGTCCTCGCCCTGGCCGGGCACGCGGCACCCGGCGGCGCGGTCAACAACTACGAGGCCCAGCAGCGCGACGCCGCCCTGCGCCCCCTCACCGCCGCCTGCCGTCAGGCCCTCGTCGCCGCCTGCAACGCCCCCCTGCACCCCTGACCCCACCCGGCGCCCCGGCACCCCGGCACCCGGCACCCGGCACCCGGCACCCGGCACCCGGCACCCGGCACCCGCGATCTTGCATTTTGTGTCGGGACAAAAGCGGATGGAGGCCGCATTGCGGCGACCACAAGTGCAAGATCGCGGGGCGCGGGTGGCCGTTCAGGGGGTGTGGGCGGCGAGGAAGATCCGGACTGCCTCGTCGGCCCAGCGGTGCAGGTCCGCCTCGGAGAAGGACACGCGAACGGCGAACATCGCCTCGTTGAGCGGAATCGACAGGATCAGATAGTTCAGGTACTGCGCCGCGAGCAGCGGGTCCGGCGCGCGCAGCAGGCCCCGCTCGGCGAGACGGGTGATGGCCGCGGCGAGAGTGACGTGGCCACGTTCGGGCGCGGCGCGGTGCCACGCCCGGGCCAGCTCAGGAAAGCGGCCCGCCTCGCCGATCAGCATCCGACGCAACTGGAGCAGGTGCGGGGCGGTGACCGTGGCGATGTGCTCGCGGGCGAAGGCCCGCAGGTCCCGTGGCAGGTCGTCGGAGTCGGCCAGGGCCTCGACGTACGCCGAGCCGGCCCGCTCGGCCTCGGCGATCGCGCCGGTGAACACCGCCTCGAAGAGGCCGTGTTTGTCGGTGAAGTGCGCATACACGGTCACCTTGGAGACGCCGGCACGGGCGGCGATCCGGTCCATCCCGGCGGCCACGTAGCCGTGTTCGAGGAACTCGATCAGAGCGGCGTCGAGGATCCCGCGCCGGTTAACGTCCTTTCGCACACCGTAACTGTACTGTACGGTTCAGTTCATGCCGATGGTCACCTCACGGGACGGCACGCGCATCGCCTACCAACGCGAGGGCGCCGGCCCGCCGCTGATTCTCATCGACGCCGCCGGGCACTTCCGCGCCAACAGCCCACTCGGTGAACTCGCCGACCTGCTCATACCCCACTTCACCGTCTACCGCTACGACCGTCGTGGGCGTGGGGACAGCGACGACACCCCGCCCTACGCCCCCGAACGCGAGGTCGAGGATCTCGCCGCGCTGATCGCCGCGGCGAAGGCGCCCGCCGCGTTGTACGGGTACTCCTCGGGTGGTCTGCTCGCGTTGCACGCGGCCGCCGCCGGCCTCGACGTGCGACGGCTGGTCCTGTTGGAGCCACCGCTGAGCGTCGACGATGACGAAACCGGCAAGCGGGCCTTCACCGCGACCCTGAGCCGACTGGGCGGTGCCGAGGCGGTGACGTTCTTCCTGACCTCCATCGGCGTACCCGAGCAACTGCTGGCCGGGATGCGCGACACGCCACACTGGAACGCCATGGTCTCGGTGGCGCACACCCTGGCCTACGACAGCCTGCTCAGCGAAGCCACCGGGCCGGCCGTGCTCGCCCGGGTGAGCGCCCCGGCGCTGGTCCTGCACAGCGCCGGCAGCACCGACGACCTGGCCGAGATGGCCGCCACCATGGCCGGCCTGTTGCCCGCCGCCGAGCAGCGCGGCCTGCCCGGCGAGTGGCACGGTGTGCCGGCGACCGTCCTCGCCCCGGTGCTCGCCGAATTCCTGTGCCGCGACGCGGCACGCCAGTGACCCGGCGCCGGCTCAGATCTCGTCGATCAGGTCGGCGACCGAGTTGACGATGCGGGAGGGTCGGTACGGATAACGTTCCGCCTCCACCCGGGAACTGATCCCGGTCAGCACCAGGATGGTCTCCAGCCCGGCCTCCAAGCCGCAGAGGATGTCGGTGTCCATCCGGTCACCGATCATCGCGGTGCTCTCCGAGTGTGCGTTTATCGTGTTCAGGGCCGACCGCATCATCATCGGATTGGGCTTGCCGACGAAGTACGGCTCCACTCCGGTGGCCTTGGAGATCATCGCGGCCACCGAGCCGGCGGCCGGCAGGGCACCCTCCACCGAGGGCCCGGTGGCGTCGGGGTTGGTGCAAATGAACCGCGCCCCGTCGTTGATCAGCCGGACCGCCTTGGTGATCGCCTCGAAGCTGTAGGTGCGGGTCTCCCCCAGCACCACGTAGTCGGGGGCGAAGTCGCTGAGCACGTAGCCCACCGCGTGCAGAGCGGTGGTCAGCCCGGCCTCCCCGATGACGTACGCGGTGCCGCCCGGCCGCTGGTCGGCCAGGAACTGGGCGGTGGCCAGGGCGGACGACCAGATCGCCTGCTCCGGCACGTCCAGGCCCATCCGGGCCAACCGGGCCTGGAGATCGCGCGGAGTGTAGATGGAGTTGTTGGTCAGCACCAGGAACGGCTTGCCGGAGGCACGCAGCCGCTTGACGAACTCCGGCGCGCCCGGCACCGGCTGGCCCTCGTGCACCAGCACGCCGTCCATGTCGCTGAGCCAACTCTCGACGGGCTTACGGTCCTGCATGATCATCCCCAGGGGTGTCGTCGGGTTCGCCGCGGCGGTCAGGACGGACGGCGGGGTGGGACGCAGCAGACCGTGGGACAGCTGTCCCACATCGGCAGCTCGCCCAGCCGACGACGCAGCTCCGCGCCGTCCGGGTCGATCCGTTCCCGCACCAGTTCCCGAACCATGGTCACGTAGCGCGGGTCGGTGCCGGGGGTACCGGCGCGGACGAAGTCCACCCCGAGCCTCTTGGCCGTGTCCAACGCCTCGGTGTCCAGGTCCCACACCACCTCGAGGTGGTCGGAGACGAATCCGATCGGGCTGACCACCACCCCAGTCACGCCCTGCTCGGCGAGCGTCTCCAGGTGGTCGTTGATGTCCGGCTCCAGCCACGGCACGTGGGGCGGGCCGGACCGGCTCTGCCAGACCAGGTCGTACGGCAGATCCGGGGCCGCCGCCGCGTGCACCAGCCGGGCCGTCTCGGCGAGTTGGGCGGTGTACCGGCCGCCGTGCGGGCCTGCGCTGTCGGCCGCCGAGATCGGCACCGAGTGTGCGGTGAACACGAGCCGGGTGCTGTCCCGCCGCGCCGGGTCTAGTTGGGCGAGCGCGGAGCGCACCGCGTCGACGTGCGGCTCGACGAAGCCGGGATGATCCCAGAACTGGCGCAGCTTCTCGATCACGGGCGCGTCCGGGCCGACCGCCGCCCGTGCGGCGGCAATGTCCTCCTGGTACTGCCGGCAGGAGGAGTATCCGCCGAAGGCGCTTGTGACGAAGGCCAGCGCCCGTCGTACGCCGTCGTCGCGCATCTGGGCCACCGTGTCGGCGAGCATCGGATCCCAGTTCCGATTGCCCCAGTACACCGGCAGGTCGAGCCCGTTGGCGGCGAAGTCGGCGCGGACCGCCGCCAACAGCTCCCGGCACTGCTGGTTGATCGGAGAGACCCCGCCGAAGTGCTGGTAGTGCTCGGCGACCTCGGTTAGCCGCTCCGGCGGCACGCCCCGTCCCCGGGTCACGTTCTGCAGGAACGGCAGCACGTCGTCGGGCCCTTCCGGGCCACCGAAGGACACCAGCACCACCGCGTCGTACGCCATGGGTCCATTCTTGCCGGTGGCCTGCGGCGTCCCGGCAACGCCCCCGGGTCCCGGTCGTTAACAGCGCCCCGGCTACACCTCAGGCGCCGACTGCGTGGTAACCGCCATCGACGTGCACGATCTCGCCGGTGGTCGCCGGGAACCAGTCCGACAGCAGGGCGAGACAGGCCCGGGCGGCCGGTTCCTGGTCGGTGAGGTTCCAGCCCAGCGGGGCACGTCCGGCCCAGGCGTCCTCGAACTGCTCGAAGCCGGGGATGGACTTCGCGGCCATGGTGCGCAGCGGACCGGCGGCCACCAGGTTGCTGCGGATGCCCTGCTTGCCCAGGTGCAGGGCGAGGTAGCGGGAGGCCGACTCCAGCCCGGCCTTGGCCACGCCCATCCAGTCGTACACCGGCCACGCCTGGCTGGCGTCGAAGGTCAGACCGACCACCGAGCCGCCCGGCGACATCAGCGGCAGCGCAGCGACGGCAAGGGACTTGTAGGAGTACGTCGAGACGTGCAGCGCCGTCGCCACGTCGTCCCAGGAGGCGTCGAGGAACCCGCCGCCGAGGCAGCTCTGCGGGGCGAAACCGATCGAGTGCACCAACCCGTCGAGGCCGTCGACGTGCTCGCGGACCTTGTCGGCCAGCCCGGCGAGATGCTCGGGGTCGGTCACGTCCAGCTCGATCACGGGTGCCGGCTCGGGCAGCCGCTTGGCGATCCGCTCCACCAGTGACAGTCGGCCGTAGCCGGTGAGCACGACCTGGGCGCCGTTCTCCTGGGCGAGCTTGGCCACCGAGAAGGCGATCGAGGCGTCGGTGATGACGCCGGTGACGAGCAGCCGCTTACCGGCCAGCAGTCCGGACATTACGCTCATTCCTCCGTGCTCAGGATTCAGTGGCCCATGCCCAGGCCACCGTCGACCGGGATGACCGCGCCGGAGACGTACCCGGCGCTGTCGCCCGCCAGCCAGGTGATCACCGCGGCGACCTCGTCCGGGCTGGCCATCCGACCCGCCGGGATCGACTTGAGGATCTCGGCCTTGCGCTGGTCGGTCAGCCCGGCGGTCATGTCGGTCTCGATGAAGCCCGGCGCGACCACGTTTGCGGTGATGTTCCGGCCGCCCAGCTCCCGGGTGATCGAGCGGGCCACCCCGACCAGGCCGGCCTTGCTGGCCGCGTAGTTGACCTGGCCGGCACCGCCGGAGAGGCCAACCACCGAGGAGACGAAGATCATGCGCCCCCACCTGGCCCGCAGCATCTTTCCGGAGGCCCGCTTGGCGCAGCGGTACGCGCCGGTCAGGTTGGTGTCCAGCACCCGGGTGAACTGCTCCTCCGACATGCGCAGCAGCAGCGTGTCGTCGGTGATGCCCGCGTTGGCGACCAGCACCTCCACCGGTCCCAGTTCCGCTTCGACCGCCGCGAAGGCCGCCTCGACGGACTCGCTGTCGGTGATGTCACACCGCACGCCGAACAGCCCGTCCGGCGCCCCGCTGCCCCGGTGGGTGATCGCCACCCGGTCACCCTGCTTGGCGAAGGCCTGGGCGATGGCCAGACCGATCCCCCGGTTGCCCCCGGTAACCAGCACAGTTCGTGACACGGTGCGTCCCCTCCCAAAGATCGCTGCGGCTTGGAGACTAGGCGCTACCGCACGGTAATCACTAACCCGCCGCACGTCGTACCCGGGTACCACTGGATGGATCACTCCCTGGTCGCACGACGGAGCCGGCCACTGGAACTACCCTGCCGGGATATGGACCGCAGTACCGTCCGTGCCGCCCTGGCCGGGCTGCGCCGCACCGTGGTGGGGCCGGACTATCCGGCGCGCCGCCGACCACTGGACCGGTTGCGACACCGGCCCCGCACCGCCGCCGTCCTGCGGACGACCGGCCTGCTGCTTCTCCTCGGGCTGGCCCTGATCACCGCGCAGTTTCTGCTGGACACGCGGCGCCTGCCCATCGCCACCGCGTGGGTCATCGCCCTGCTCACCGTCGCGCCGCTGCCCCTGCTGCCCACCCGACCACTGCTGGCCTGGCGGATCATGTTCATCGGGCAACTGTTCGGCACCTTCAACCGGCGTACGACCGACAACGCCGTGGTGCTCGGCCCCGCCACGTACGAGTTCTGGCCGTGGAACCCGACACAGATCCTGGTCATCATCGTCGTGCTGATCACCGTGGCGGCACGGGTCGACCGGGCCGTGCTCGCCTGGACGGGACTGTTCAGCCTGCTCCCGGTCTGGATATTCGTGCCGCCGGGCAACCAGGTGGGCGTCACCCTGCTGTTCGTGGTGCTGCTCATCGTCGGCGACCTGCTGCGGCACAACCTGCTCACCCGACGGGCGCTGGCCGAGCAGGCCGAGGTGAGCGAGTTGGAGAAGGCCCGGCGGGCGGTACTGGAGGAGCGCACCCGCATCGCGCGGGAACTGCACGACGTCGTCGCGCACCACATGTCACTGATCGCCGTGCAGGCCGAAAGCGCGCCGTACCGCCTCGCCGTGCCCGAGCCGGCCCGGGCCGAATTCAGCGCCATCGCCGAGGCCGCCCGGGCGGCGCTTACCGACATGCGGCGGCTGCTGCACGTGCTGCGCAGCGAGTCGGAGGGCACTCGGACCGACCCGCAGCCGACGCTGGCTGAACTACCCGACCTGGTGGCCGCCGCACAGCGGGCCGGAATGACCGTGGAACTGGACAACGACACCGCCACCGAGCCGTCAGCACCGGTCGGGCTGGCCGCCTACCGGATCGTTCAGGAGGGGCTGGCCAACGCGGCCCGCCACGCGGCCGGTGCCGAGGTGCGCGTGACGGTCCGCGATCACCCCGGCGCCCTGACGGTACGCATCCAGAACGCCGCCGGCGGGACCCCGACCAGCCCGGACGCACGCGGTGGCGGGCAAGGACTGACCGGCATGCGCGAGCGGGTCCTCGCCCTCGGCGGCAGCTTCACCGCCTGCCCCACCGCCGACGGCGGCTACGCGATCGACGCGCTGCTGCCGGCTGACCCGCCGCAATCCGACGAGCCGAAGGACCCAACATGACGATCCGGGTGCTGATCGCCGACGACCAGGCGATGGTTCGGCAGGGCTTCGGCGCGCTGCTGGCCGCCCAGCCGGACCTGCTGGTGGTCGGCGACGCCGCCGACGGCGCTCAGGCGGTCGCGCAGGCCCGCCGACTCGACCCCGACGTGGTGCTGATGGACGTGCGGATGCCGGTGCTCGACGGCCTCGCCGCGACCCGCAAACTCCTCGGCGACCGGCCGACCGACCGGCCACGCGTGCTCATCCTCACCACCTTCGACCTGGACGACTACGTCTACGAGGCGCTGCGCGCCGGAGCCAGCGGCTTCCTGCTCAAGGACGCCCCCGCCGCCGACCTGATCCACGCGGTACGCGTCGTCGCCGGCGGTGACGCGCTGCTCGCCCCGACCGTCACCCGCCGCCTGATCGCCGAATTCGCGGCCCGGCCACACCGGCAGCGGCCCCGGCCCACAGTCCTCGCCGCGCTCACCCCACGCGAGACCGAGGTGCTGCGGCTGATCGCCCAGGGGCGCTCCAACGCCGAGATCGCCGCCGAACTGGTCGTCGCGGAGCAGACCGTCAAGACCCACGTCGGCCGGATCCTGGCCAAACTCCAGTTGCGCGACCGCGCCCAGGCCGTCGTGCTCGCGTACGAGACCGGACTGGTCGCCGCCGGGGAGTAGCCCCCCAGTGCCAGGCCATCAACGGCTCCCCGGGTTGACGACCGGCACCACACCGCCGACACATCCTGCACGCCACGACCGGGTGGAGGGAGCGCGTGATGGTGGGCAGGGAAATGATCCGGCTAAGCCTCGCGGCGATGCTGGCGACCGGACTGGTACGGCCACCAACGGTGCCGCCCGACGCCGCCCCGGCCGGCTTCGTCGAGGCGTACCCGTCGACTGCCGCCGCGATGCAGGCCGCCGGAGCACCGTACGCCCGCTGGGCCGCACAGGGTCGGCAGTTCCTGGCCTTCGACCCGCACCGCGACGGCCGGGCCGTCGAGGTCCTCGGTGACCTCGCCAGCGCCGATCGAATCGCGGTGCTGGTGCCGGGCGTCGGTACCCGGCTTGCCGACTTCGACCGAGGGCTGGGCGGAGAGCCCCGGCGCGCCCCGGCCCAGCAGGCCCGAGACCTACGTGCCGCGTTGCACGCCGCCGATCCGCACGCCCGGGTGGCCGTGCTGGCCTGGCTCGGTTACGACCCGCCCGACGGCATCGCCACGGCAGCCACCCCGCTTGCCGCCCGCCGGGGTGCCGACCAACTCGGTGACCACCTGCGGACACTGGCCGGGCAGCTACCGGCCGTCCGCATCACCCTGGTGGGTCACAGCTACGGCGCGCTTGTCGTCGGGCTGGCCGCCAGGGAGGCCCCGCCGCAGGTCACCGACGTGGTCACCCTCGGCGGGGTGGGTGTCGGCGCGGAGCACGCCGACCGCTTCGGCCCGGTCCGCATGTGGGCCGCCGAGGCACCGGACGACTGGATCCGGTGGGTGCCGCAGCTCCGCCTGCCCGGGTTGGGACACGGCGTCCGACCGGGCGCCCCGTCCTTCGGCGCCCGACCGCTGCCGGTCGATGCCACCGGTCACGACGGGTACCTGCTACCCGGCGGGCCGACGCTTACCGCGATCGCCGCAGTGGTGCTGCACGGCACCACGCAACCGCACGGAGTCCATTCGCCCCCACCGCCCTCCGGGCACACCGCCGACCCGGTGACCGTCCGGACGACGGGACAGGCCCGATGAGCGACCACCACACCGCCCACCGACGGGCTCGGGATCCCCTCGTCGACGGGCTGCGCGCCTTCGCCGTCGTGGGAGTGGTGCTAGGTCACTGGCTCGTCACCGGACTAGTACTCGACACGGAAGGCGCGCTGGACCTGGTCAGCCCGCTCACCACGATGCCAGCCCTGGCCCCGGTCAGCTGGGTGTTGCAGACCCTCGGGCTGTTCTTCTTCGCCGCCGGTCACGCCTCCGCCCGTTCGGCTGACCGGCACGCCAGACCCGGTTGGGTGGCACACCGACTGCGGCGGCTGCTCCTGCCCGCGATCGCCCTGCTCGGCACCGGTTCAGCCGTACTACTCGCCGCTGCCGTCGCTGGCGTCGCCGACGACACGCTGTCGGTGGCGCTGACGCTGGCGATCAGTCCCCTCTGGTTCCTGGCCCCACTGCTGGCCCTGGTGGTGCTCACCGGCCCGCTGCGCGCCGCGGTACGCCGCTGGGGCACACTGCGCTGCGCGGTCACCGCGGCGGCCGTGGTGGCCGGCACCGACCTGGCCGTGCGCCTGCTCCCGGCCGGCACCTGGCTGCCACCGGTGACGGTGCTGGCAGCCTGGGCCGTGCCGTATCTGCTGGGCCTGGCGCACGCGGACGGCCGACTGAGCCGACGGCGCGACGCCCGGTGGCTGGTCGTCACGGGGGCGGTCGGACTGGCCGCCGTACTCGCCCTCGGCTATCCCGCCAGCGCGGTCGGGGTCCCCGGCGATGGCAGATCCAATCTCGATCCGCCGTCGTTGCTCGTGGTAGCGCTCGCGGTGGCCCAGACAGGTCTCGGCCTGTCGGCCCGGCCGACGCTGGTGCGACTGCTGTCCCGGCCGCTGCCTCGCAGGCTGGCGGAGGAGATCAACCGGCACGCGGTACGCATCTACCTCGGGCACCAGCCGGTGCTGGTCGCGGTGGTGGTGCTCGCCGCGCACGGCGGGACCGCGCTGCCGGGGCTACACACCGCGCCGGACGATCCGACCTGGCTGCTGGCCCGGATCGCTTGGCTGCCGGTCCTCACCGCCGTGCTGGCGCTGCTCGTCCGGCGCGGCGAGCCCCGGCCGACGAAGGCACCCGGCAGCGGCGGCCGGGCCGCCGTCGACCGATGAACGGGCGCGCTCCGTGGGCCGATCGGCCGAGTGGGCCGGGCGCAAAACCCGGGTGTACGATGATCCGCGTTTGCGGGTCGCTCGGCGGTCCGCATCGCCCCGGAATCCGACCGCAGGAGGTGATCGCTGTGCGAGATAGCGATCCTCCCAGTCGTGGCCGGGCCGACCGCCAGCCACGCTGAGCCCCGCTCCGCCTGAGCTGGCCCGCTCCCCCGGGTATCCGTCCCGCCGTCCCGCTCCCCTTTCGCGGCGGCCGATCGGACGGGTACCGCCGGAAAAGCAGCCCGGTCACGACTTCGCGTGTGCGCGTCCTGATCCACCCCTCTCGCGGTCCGCCCTGCCCGGGCCGCCAGTCGCCACGTCGGAGCTGTCATGAGCCGCTACGTCGCCCCGCTGGGCTTCACCCTCGCCGCCGTCTGGGTAGCCGTCCTCTTCTTCCTGGCCAGCGCCACCCACTGACCCCACTCGTCCGTCCGCCTCTGTTGATCATGAGGTTGGCGGGCGGTTTGATCTCCATGAGTGCCGCCAACCTCATGATCAACAAGGCTTTGGTGGCGGTCAGATCATGCGGGAGGACCAGAGGAGGCTGAATGCGCCGGCACAGAGGGCCAGCAGCAACGCGATGCCCGCGTACCACTGGGTGATCTCGCGGGGTTCGGTGCGGAAGCCGATCGAGCTGCCCATGTCCTGATAGACCTGCTTCAGCTCGTTGACGGTGGCCGCCTCGTAGAAGAATCCCTCGGTGGTCTCGGCCAGCTCGGCCAGGGCGAGCCGGTCCACCGGTACCCGCTGCAACTGGCCACCGATGTCGACGTGCCCGGAGTCGGTGCCGAAGGCGATGGTGGAGACCGGCACGTTCGCCGCCTGCGCCGCGGCCGCCGCTTCCTCGACCGACCGTCCGGCCGTGCGGAAGCCGTCGGAGAGCAGCACGATCCGGGCCGGCGGGATACCGGCGGCCCCGTCGGCCGGCACCGACCGGATCGCCTCCAGGCAGGTGAAGACCGCTTCACCGGTGGCCGTCGCCTCAGCCAGCACCAGTCCCTCGATGGCGTTGGTCACCGCCGGGCGGTCCTTGGTCGGCGGCACCAGCACGTTTGCCGACTTGGCGAACGAGACCAACCCCAGGTTGTACGTCTCGGGCAGCTCCGCCACGAACTGCATGGCCGCCTCCTGCGCTGCCTCCAGGCGGTTCGGCGGCACATCGTCGGCCTGCATGGACAACGACACGTCGATGGCCAGCATGATGGTGGCCCGCTCCAACGGCTCCCGGGTGTCGACCGCGGGCCGGGCCAACGCACCGGCCAACACCAGCAGGGCCAGCAGGAACGCGGTGGCCGGCAGGTGTCGACGCCAGCCGAGGCCCTTCGGCGCCACGGTACGCAGCAGGTCCACATTGGTGAACCGCAGCGCGTAGTCGCGCCGGCGCAGCTGCCGCCAGACGTACAGCGCGGCGAGGGCGAGCACCGGCAGCACGGCCAGCAGCCACCAGGGTTGCAGCAGTCGGATCATCTCGTCGTCCCTCGGGTGCGGGCGTGCCGCTGGGCGGCCACGAAGCGCACCATGTCCAGCAGCCAGTCTCGGTCGGTACGCAGTCGCAGGTGAGCGGCGCCGGCGGCGCGCAACGCGGCGGAGATCTCCGCCCGCTGCGCCGCGGCGGCTGCCGCGTAACGGTGCCGCAGGCCCGGGTCGGCGGTCTGCACCTCGTGCAGTTCGCCGGTCTCCGGGTCGATCACCGGGAGCACCCCGACGTCGGGTAGTTCCAGCTCCCGCGGATCGACCACCTCGATCGCGAGCAGGTCCTGCCGTACCCGCAGCTTGCGCAGCGGACGCGCCCACTGGGCCGGCGGGGCGAGGAAGTCGGAGATGACCACAGCGACACCGCGCCGCCGGGGCGGGCGGTTGAGCATGTCGATGAGCGCGCCGAGGTCACCGCGGCCGGGCCGGATCTCGGTGCCGGCGATCGCCCGCAGCATGCCCTGGGCCTCCTTGCGCCCGGACCGGGCGGGCAGCCGGACCAGCCGTCCCGGGCCGACCGGGGGCGGCTGCCGCCGGCCACGGCGGGGCACCGGGACGTCACCGCCGCTGCCGACTACCGCACCGATCCGGTTGCCACCCCGCACGGTCAGGTGCGTGATCGCCGCGGCCGCCGCGATCACCACGTCCCGCTTGAGCCACTGGCCGGTGCCGAAGTCCAGGCTCGCCGACAGGTCCACCGCCAGCCACGTCTCCAGCTCACGGTCGGCCACGGTACGCCGCACGTGCGGGGTGGTGGTCCGGGCGGTCACCGGCCAGTCCATCCGGCGCACGTCGTCGCCGGGGCGGTACTCGCGCGACTCGCCGGCCTCGCTGCCCGGGCCGGGCAGCAGGCCCGCGTAGTCGCCCTGGAGGAGCCCGTCGAGTTTGCGGGTCACCAGCAGTTGCAGGCGGGACAGCACGGCACCGGAACGGTTGGTGGCCGCCAGCGGGTCCGGCTCACCGGGTCGAGGGGTGGTCGAGGTCACGGCCGCTGCCCGGGCCACCCCGAGGTAGGTGCCACCGCCCCGACGGGCGGGGTGGCCTGCTGCCGGGGCGCCACCGACGGCAGCGGGATTGTCGACATCACCCGGTGCACCACGTGGTCGGCCGGTACGTCGTCGGCGAGCGCGTCGTAACTGAGCACCAGCCGGTGCCGCAGGATGTCCGGCGCGATGTCCTGCACGTCCTGCGGCAGGGCGTAGTCGCGGCCGCGGAGCAGGGCCAGCGCCCGGGTGGCCCGGACCAGCCCGAGCGAGGCCCGGGGGCTGGCACCGTACTGGATCAGTTGCGCGACGTCGGGCATGCCGTGTTCCGCCGGCGTACGAGTGGCCAGCACCAGCCGGACCGCGTAGTCGACCAGGGCGTTGTGGACGAAGACCTGGTCGGCCTTGTGTTGCAGGGCGATCAGATCCTCGGTGTCAAACACGGCGGTGGGCTCGGGCGGAGCGACGCCCATCCGGTAGACGATCTCCCGCTCCTCGGCGTCGGTCGGGTACCCCACGATGATCTTCATGAGGAAGCGGTCCCGCTGCGCCTCCGGCAGCGGGTACACCCCTTCCTGTTCGATCGGGTTCTGCGTCGCCATCACCAGGAACGGGTTCGGTACCCGGTGACTCTCGCCGCCGATCGACACCTGCCGCTCGCTCATCACCTCCAGCAACGCGGACTGCACCTTCGCCGGCGCCCGGTTGATCTCGTCGGCGAGCAGGAAGTTGACGAAGACCGGACCCAGCTCGACGTCGAACTTCTCGCTGGACTGGCGGTAGATCCTGGTGCCCATGATGTCCGCCGGCACCAGGTCCGGAGTGAACTGCACCCGGGCGAACGATCCGCCGACCACCTTGGCGAGGGTCTCCACCGCGAGGGTCTTGGCCACCCCCGGTACGCCTTCCAGCAGACAGTGCCCGCGGGCGAGCAACGCGACGAACATCCGCTCGACCATCCGGTCCTGCCCGACGATCACGCGCTTGATCTCGAACAGTGCCCGCTCCAGCAGGGAGGCGTCCTGCGCCGGCGTGGTCGGCGGTGCGGGCGCCTGTGGTTGCGCCCCGTTCGGCGGCGGGGCGTCGGGCGTGGTCGGCTGGGCCACTGGTCCTCCACAGCGTGATCGGTCGTCGCGGCGTGTGCGGTACCAAGCCTCGCATGCCCGACTGAGTACCGACGGAGGGAGCGACCGATTTCCGCCACGCCGTTCCGGGAGGGAGGAATCGCCGATCGCCAGTGGACAAAAGCCGCCCCGGCGTGTGTACCATTCATCCGTCGCCGGGCGGCTTCCCCCGTGGCCGCCCGGCGCTCACTCTTCCCCGCCGTCCTAGACTGAGCGGGATGACCCACCCCGACAGCCCCGCCGAAGCACTACCGTGTTCGGCCCGTGGGTGTCGTGCCGCGGCCCGATGGGCACTGCACTGGAACAATCCCCGCCTGCACGCGCCGGAGCGGCGCAAGACCTGGCTCGCCTGCGACGTGCACCGGTCGTCACTCGGCGACTTCCTCGGCGCGCGGGCCTTTCTGCGCGAGGTCACCCCGCTGGCGGGATCGCCTACGCTCGAAGAGTGGACGCGTACAACGAAAAGCCGGCCCCGTGAGCGCGAGGAGTGAGCTTGCGAGCCCCGCAGTCGCGAACGAAAGGTCGGCACTGTGAGTGATGACGCGCCTGAGGTCCGGCCGCCGGCCGCGCCGACCAGCCCGCTCGAACCGTGGCCGGAAACCGTCAACTGGCAGTCGATCTCGACCGACCTGATCTGGGTGGAGCTGCTGCGCCTGGCGGCCGGGGTGGCCGTCGTCTCGGCGGTGCTCGGTGTCGGTTGGGCACTTACCGGTTCCTGGCCGTTCGGTTTGGCGCTCGGTGCCGTCGGGTTGTTCGCTCTGTGGCGGGTGGTGACCATCGTCCGGGCGGTACGGGCCTGGGGCTACGCCGAACGTGAGGACGACCTGCTGGTCCGGCACGGTCTGCTGGTCCGTCGGCTGTCCATCGTCCCGTACTCGCGGATGCAGTTCGTCGACGTGAGCGCCGGTCCGCTGGAGCGGGCATTCGATCTGGCGACCGTGCAGCTGCACACCGCGGCCGCGGCGAGCGATGCCCGGGTGCCGGGGCTGCGTCCGGCGGAGGCGTCCCGGCTGCGGGACCGCCTGACCGCGCTCGGCGAGGACCGGGCGGAAGGGCTGTGAGCGGGCCGGCCGGACCGGGTCCGGACCGGACCCCGCCCAGCTCGGACGAGCGGCAGCACGTCGGAAACGCGGTGGGCGACCAAGCTCCCGGTCAGCCCGCCGAACGCGCTGTGCCGGCGACGCCCGCCGAGGCACCGCCGTCCGACCACGCCGTGCCGGCAGCCGAGGCAGCACCACCGGGCGTGGGTCCGCCGCCGAACCCGTACCAGGTGGCCGGGCCGTCATCGCCGTCCGGTCCGCCGCAGCCGCCCGCCGGGTGGGCCGGTCCGCCGCCGCAGGATCCGTCGGCACGGCAACGGCTGCATCCGTTGAGTCCCGCGCTGCACGGCGCCAAGTCGCTGGTCGTGGTCATCGCCGGGCTGTCCTGGTCGACCCTGTCCCGGGTCGGGTTCGGTTGGTTCGTCGCGATGGTGATCGTGCTCGCGCTGGGCGCGAGCGTGCTGGCTGTGGTCAGCTGGTACAACACCGGCTACCAGGTGGTGGGCCGGGAACTACGCATCCACGAGGGGCTGCTCTGGCGGCGTACCCGGGCGATTCCGCTGGAACGGCTCCAGGCCGTCGAGGTGGTTCGGCCGTTGCTCGCGCAGCTCACCGGGCTGGCCGAGCTGCGCCTGGAGGTGGTCGGCGGCGGCAAGACCGAGGCGCCACTGGCGTACCTCAGCGTCACCGAGGCCGCGGCGCTGCGCCAGCGCCTGCTGACCCTGGCCGGCAGCCCCTCCGGTGCGGCGCCGGCGGCCCCGGCGCAGCCGGTGCCGGCCGGTGCCGAGCCACCCCCGCCACCGGGCCGTCCGCTGCACGCGGTGAGCAACCGGGACCTGCTGATCAGTCAGCTGCTGACCCCGCAGGCGTTTCTGCTGCCCTTCGGCGTGGCTTTCGTGGCGACGCAGTTCCTGTCCGAGGGGTCCTGGTCCTTCATCGCGGTGGCGAGCACGCTCACCGCGATGGCCGGGGTCCTGCTGCAACCCGTCCGACGGGTCCTCGACGACTGGCGGTTCCAGCTGGCCCGCGACGACGACCGGCTGCGCATCCGCAACGGCCTGCTGGAGACCAGGTCGCAGACCGTACCGTTGCACCGGGTGCAGACCGTGCGGGTGACCTGGCCGTTGCTGTGGCGGATGAAGGGCTGGTTGCGGCTGCGGCTGGAGGTCGCCGGTTACGCCGCCGGCGAGGCCGACGAGCGCAATCGGCCGGACCGTCTGCTGCCCGTCGGTGACCAACCGACCGGCGAGATGATCGTCGCCGAGGTGCTGCCCGGGGTGGCGCTGTCGTCGTTGCCGCTGCGGCCACCACCGGCCCGGGCCCGCTGGGTCAACCCGCTGAGCCGCCAGGTGCTCGGCGCCGGCCTGACCGAGCAGGTGCTCGCCGTCCGGTCCGGCCTGCTCACCCGCCAGCTGACGATCGTGCCGTACGCCCGGTTGCAGAGCGTCCGGGTGGTACAGGGGCCGGTGCAGCGCATGCTCGGGTTGGCCACCGTGCACGCCGACACCGCGGGTGGCGCCGGCGCTGCGGCGGCGGACCGGGACCTCGCCGACGCCTGGGCCTTGGCGGCGGAGTTGACCGCCCGCGGCCAAGCCGCCCGCCGCGCGGGCTGACCTGACGCGGCGACGGAGTCAGCGGGGAGCGGGAACGGCGGAGGACGCCACCGGTGCCGGCTCGGCGGTCGAGGTGTCGGTCGGGGCGGCGCGGGCCTTCCGGCGGGCCCACCAGCGTTCGGCCCAGCCGACCACCAGGAAGGTCATGGCGACGTACGCCCAGCCGACCAGCACGTCGATCACGTAGTGCTCGCCGCTGTAGACCAGCGTGAAGGTCATCGCCAGCGGGTAGGCCAGCAGCAGCGGCCACCAGCGTCGACGGACGTTACGCAGGAAGAACAGCACCACGAACAGGGCGAAGGCGGTGTGCAGCGACGGCATCGCGGCCACCGGGTTGGAGGCCAACTGCCCGGCGTTGAGCAGGTTGCCCGCGCCGTGCATGCCGAACGCCTTCCAGCCCCGCGTGGAGATCCGGGCGACCTCCTCGATCAACCCGTTCTGCGCCGCCCACCACGGTGGCGCGGCCGGGTAGAGGAAGTAGGTGATCAGGCCGGTGGCGCAGAGGAAGAACCAGCGGCGCATGAACGCCGCCCACCGGCTGCGCTCGACCATCCAGAGCACCGCCGCGGCGGCCAGCGCCGCCACGAAGTGCGAGAAGTACACCCAACTGACCAGGACGTCCCACCAGCGCACCTCCGGCTGGTAGAGGTGCTGCTGCAACCAGACGGTCGGCACCTGACCGTCCATGGCCCAGCCGAACATCAGACGGTCGGCCAGGATCAACTCGTAGGCGTGCGGCACGGTCCCGTCGTGGTAGGCGAACCCACGGGAGAGGTTGTAGGCGACCAGTAGCAGCACCACCGGCACCCAGTCCCGGGCGAAGCGTAGGTGGCTGCGCCACGGGCGGGCGGAGTACCAGGCGATGGTGCCGGCCCAGATCCAGAAGAACGCGTACACCGGGTCGGTGGGCAGGCCGATGACGAGCCAGCCTGCTACGAAGGCGACGCCCCAGACCGACATCGCGATCACGCGGCGGCGCCCACCGTCGCGCCGGGTGGGCGGCTCGGTGGAGGCTGGGGGCTGGGGGTCGGTGACGGCAGACATCGCGGACAAGGTTAGCGGCGACCCGCGCCCGACCGGCGGCAGGAGCACCTGCGGTGCCGTGGCGGGCGTGGCGCATCTGCCCGGCCGCGTGACCCGGGCTCCGCCGAGGACCTACGCTGTGGCCATGCGGGAGCTACCCGATCAAGCCCTGACCCCGGGTCTGACGGCCCGGGTCGAGTTGACCGTCACCGACGCCGACACCGCCCAGGCGGTCGGCTCCGGCGACGTTCCGGTGCTCGGCACGCCACGGGTGCTCGCCCTGGCCGAAGCGGCGACGGTGGCTGCCACCGCCGGCCACCTGCCGAACGGCTCGACCACCGTCGGCACCCGGGTCGAGCTGGAGCACCGGGCCGCGACACCTGTGGGCCGCATGGTCGCCGCGCAGGCCCGGCTGACCGAGGTGGAGCGGCGGCGGCTGGTGTTCGAGATCACCGTCACCGAGGGCGGGCAGACCGTCGCCGAGGGGCGGGTGGAGCGGGCCCTGGTCGACCGGCAACGGTTCCTGGCACGCGCCGCTGGTGCGGCATGACGACGACCGGCCGGTTCGTCGAGGTCGCCGACCGGGTGCTCGTGCTGCGTGAGCCGGTGCTCGCGGTAAACGTGACGTTGGTGCTGGGCGACGGCGCGGCGCTGCTTGTCGACACCCTCTCCACCGCCGGGCAGGCGACCGAACTGGCCGCCGCCATACGCGCGGTCACCACCGATCCGCTCACGCTTGTGAACACCCACCACCACTTCGACCACTGCTTCGGCAACGCCACCCTGGCCGGTGATCCGGCCCGCCCGGTCTGGGCGCACGAGCTGGCCGCCGCGACCATCCGCGACGAGGCGGACCGGCTGCGCCGGGAGGCGTACGCGGAGTTGCGGTCCGGGCATCCCGAACTCGCCGCCGAGTTGGCCGACACCGCGCTGTTGGCGCCCACCCACACGGTGCGCACCGAGGCGGTCCTCGATGTCGGTGGCCGACAGGTGGTGCTGCGCCATCCCGGGCGGGGCCACACCGACGCCGACCTCGTCGTCCAGGTGCCTGACGCCGACCTGCTGGTCGCCGGTGATCTTGTCGAGCAGGCCGGTCCCCCGGCGTTCGAGGACTCGTACCCGTTGCAGTGGCCGGACGCGCTGGCTGAGCTGTCGCGGTCGATGTCACCGGCGACGGTGGTCGTGCCCGGGCACGGCGAGCCGGTCGACGCGGAGTTCGTCCGGGCCCAGCACGCCCAGCTGGTGGAGCTGGCCTGGCTGATCCGGGCCGGGCACACCGGCGGCGCACCACCGGAGCGGGTGGCCGCCGACGCCCCGTTCCCGGCCCGTCACGCGCTTACCGCCGCCCGGCGCGGGTACGCCGAACTCGACGGCACCGCCTGACCCGTTCCCACGATCGACGCCGCCGGTCAGCCGGCCGGTGTGGATCTCCCGGTCAGTCGGGCTGATCGTCAGTCACCGAAGCGCTGGCGCACCTCGGCGCGGGTGGGCATGGCGACCGCGCCACCGGGACGTTCGCAGACCAGGCCGGCCACGCGCAGGGCGTAGCCGACCCGCTCGTGCCAGCCGGACGGCCCGACCGGCTCGCCGTCGGTCAGCAGGTCGGCGACGAGGGCGGCCATCACCGAGTCACCTCCGCCGGTGGCGTCGACGGCGTCGACCTTCGGGGCGGGTACGCGTACCGGATCGGCAGTTGCGGCGGCGACCACCGCGCCGGCCGCGCCGAGGGTGACCACGACCGTGGCCGCGCCGAGTTCGCGCAGGTACACGGCCACCGACTCGACCGGCTCACCTGGATAGAGCAGTTCCGCGTCGGCGGCGCTGAGCTTGACCAGGTGCGCCCCGGCGGCGAACTCGGCGACCACCTCGCGCAGCCCGGCCAGCGCCTGCGGGCCGGCCAGCAGCCGGGGTCGGACGTTCGGATCGAACACCCGCAGCCCCGGGGCAGCCGCCCAGGCCCGGCGGGCGGCGGCAAGCGTCGTCGGCGCCAGCAGCACGATCGAGCCGCAGTAGAGCACGTCGGCGCCCTCGACCAACGAGACGTCGAGTTCGTCGGGACCGAGCAGCGCGTAGGAGGGCGGCTCGCCGTAGAAGCGGAAGTCCGGTTCCGCGCCGGAGAAGGTGGCCACGGCCAGCGTGGTCGGCACCGCGGCGGTCACCGCGCCGGTCAGGCCCACCTGCTCGGCAGTGAGAAAGTCCCGGATCCGACCGGCGAGCACGTCATCGCCGAGCGACCCGACGAACTGCACCGCGCCACCGAGCCGGGCGACACCGACGGCGACGTTCAGCGGTCCACCGCCGATCGCCTGCCGGTAGACCGGCGCGCCGTCGCACTCGGTGTCCAGCAGGTCGACGAGCGCCTCGCCGAGCACCACCGCGTATCCCATCGTCAGGTCCTTCCGTCTGCCGTACGTGATGCCCAGGCTGGCACAGCGGGTGTGTGCCGGGGCGTGGAAGCCACGGTATTGGCGCGGCCTGGGGGCCGCGCACCGGGTCCGATTCACACATCGAGGGGTGGCTATTGCGCGGAGCGGGCCGGCGTGGTGGGATGATGATGCCGGGTGGCGCGGGGCTGCGCGTCCACCGGTGCCGGGCTTCACATCGCGCGAGGGCATTCACGCGTCGACACTCCGCTGGCGACAGCGTGCCGGGCTGGGCCATCCGTCCCCATCCGCACGGTCGCCGCGTAGCCGCATTTTCGCCCGCAGCAGCGGGGGCGGCACCACACCCGCCACCCGCGCGTTCGGCGGGGCGCACCCACGTGGTGCGCTCCCGAGTCAGGAGAAACCCGTGCACCGTCCACGCTTGGCCGCGCTGCTAACCGCGGCCTTCACTCTTCTCGCGGGTGCGGTCGTCGTGACCGCCAGCCCCGAGCCGGCCGCCGCGCACGGCGCGGCTATGACGCCGGGCGCCCGCACCTTCCTGTGCTGGCGCGACGGCCTCACCCAGACCGGTGAGATCAGGCCGAACAACCCGGCCTGCGCTGCCGCCGTCGCGCAGAGCGGGACGAACTCGCTCTACAACTGGTTCAGCGTGCTGCGTTCGGACGCCGGCGGTCGCACCACCGGCTTCATCCCGGACGGGCAGCTGTGCAGCGGCGGGGCCACCGGCTTCCGCGGCTACGACCTGGCCCGCAACGACTGGCCGCTGACGCACCTGACGGCCGGCCGGTCGATCGAGTTCAAGTACAGCAACTGGGCCCACCACCCGGGCACGTTCTACTTCTACGTCACCCGGGACAGCTGGAGCCCCACCCGGGCGCTGGCCTGGAGTGACCTGGAGGCCCAGCCGTTCCTGACGGTGACCAACCCGCCGCAGCGCGGCGCGGTCGGCACCAACGACGGCCACTACTACTTCACCGGCAACCTGCCGTCGAACAAGAGCGGCCGGCACATCATCTACTCCCGGTGGGTCCGCTCGGACAGCCAGGAGAACTTCTTCGGCTGCTCCGACGTGGTCTTCGACGGCGGCAACGGTGAGGTGACCGGCATCGGCGGCAACCAGACCACGCCGCCGCCGAACCCGACCACCCCGCCGCCGAACCCGACCACCCCGCCGCCGAACCCCACCACGCCCCCGCCGAACCCGACCACCCCGCCGCCGGGCCCCGGTGGCTGCACCGCCACGGTCAAGGTGACCAGCAGCTGGTCCGGTGGGTTCCAGGGTGAGGTCGAGATCCGCAACACCGGCAGCTCGGCGTTGAGCGGCTGGACCGCCAACTGGAGCTGGCCCGGTGGTCAGCAGATCAGCCAGGTGTGGAACGCGACCCAGACCACGTCCGGATCGTCGGTGACGGCCCGTAACGTGTCGTACAACGGCTCCGTCGCGGCCAACGGCACTACGAGCTTCGGCTTCCTCGCCAGCGGCAGCGGCGCGACGCCGACGGCGACCTGCTCCAGCAGCTGACCTACCAGCACCACGAAGGGGGCCCCGACCGGGGCCCCCTTCCGCTTGTCCGCTTGTCGGTCAGCGCACCATGGAGCCGACGACGGGCTTGGTCAACAGCGCCGACTGGTTGCGTTGGATGCCCGGGTCGAGGGTCTTCGCGACGAAGATCGCGTGCCAGATGCAGAAGATCAGCACCGTCCACACCTTGCGCGAGTGGTCGAACTCCTCCCGCTTGTGCTCCTCCAGCAGGCGCAGCGCGTACGACAGGTCGAGCAGCTCGCCGGCGCCGGAGGTGGTCAGCACATGCCGGGCCCACTCGTACATCTCGCCGCGCAGCCACACCCGGGTCGGGGTGGGGAAGCCCAGCTTCTTGCGGTTGACGATGGCCGGCGGCACCACGCCCTGCAACGCCTGGCGCATGGCGTACTTGGTGGCGTCGGAACGCGGCGGCAACTTCAGCTCCACCGGGATCTTCGCCGCCACCTCGAACACCGCACGGTCGAGGAAGGGCACCCGCACCTCGAGCGAGTGCGCCATGGAGATCCGGTCCGCCTTGACCAGGATGTCGCCGCGCAGCCAGGTGTAGAGATCGACGTACTGCATCTTGGTGACGTCGTCCAGCTCGGTGCACTCGGCGTAGATCGGCGCGGTCACGTCGGTGTAGCGCACCGACGGGTCGTAGCGGCGCAGCAGGTGCTGCTTCTCCTCTTCGGTGAACATCCGGGCGTTGCCGTAGTAGCGCTCCTCGATCGGCGTGGTGCCGCGCTCCAGGAAGCTCTTGCCCTTGACCCCCTGCGGAATCGCCTTGGAGACTGCCCGCAGGCCCTTCTGCACCCCGTCGGGCAGCCCGTTGACGCTGCTCAGTGAGAGCGGCTCCCGGTAGATCGTGTAACCGCCGAAGAACTCGTCGGCGCCCTCGCCGGAGAGCACCACGGTGACGTGCTCGGCGGCCTTCTTGGCGACGAAGTAGAGCGGCACCAGCGCCGGATCGGCGACCGGGTCGTCCAGGTGCCAGACGATCTTCGGTAGCGCCTCGATCATGTCCTGTGGCCCGATCTTGGTCGGGATGGTGGTCACGTCGAGGTGCCGGGCCGAGTCCTGGGCGACGTCGATCTCGGAGTAGCCCGGCACGTCGTAGCCGACGGTGAAGGTGAGGATGTTCGGGTTGAACTCCCGCGCCAGGGCGACCACCGCAGTGGAGTCGATGCCGCTGGACAGGAACGAACCGACCGGCACGTCGGAGCGCATGTGCATACGTACGCTCTCGCGCAGCGTCTCGCGGATCTCCTGGTAGAGCTTCTGCTCGTCGGAGACCGGCGCGGGCCGGAACACCGGCCGGTACCAGCGCCGTACGTCGATCCGGCCGCCCGGGGTCCAGGTGAGGTACTCCCCCGAGCCGATCCGGTTGATCCCCCGGTGCAGGGTGCCGGGCTCGGGGACGTACTGCAGGGTCAGGTAGTGGCTGAGGTTGGCCGGATCCACCCCGGCGTCCCCGGCGTACGCCGACTGGGCGAAGGGCAGCAGGGCCTTCTTCTCCGAGGCGAGGTAGAGCCCGTCGGCGGTCTCCAGGTAGTGCAGCGGCTTGATGCCGTAGTAGTCGCGGGCACCGAACGCGCGACGTTCCTGCCGGTCCCAGATGACGAAGGCGAACATGCCCCGCAGCCGGGTGAGCACCTGCTCGCCCCAGTAGTGGTAGCCGGCGACGATGACCTCGCCGTCACCGTTGGTGGCGAACCGGGCGCCGAAGTCGCGGATCAGCTCCTCGCGCAGCTCGATGTAGTTGTAGATCTCGCCGTTGAAGGTCAGCAGGTAGCGCCCGTCGGCGTAGGGCAGCGGCTCGTGGCTGAGCGCGACGTCGATGATCGCCAACCGCTTGTGGGCGAACACCCCGTCCGCGTACCGGCCGGAGGCGTCGCCTACCACCTCGACCCCGGTCTCGTCCGGGCCGCGGTGGTGCAGGCATTCCAACGCTCCGGCGATGTTGTCGCGGTGGGCGGCGGCATCGCCGCGCGCACTGAAGAAAGCCAGGAGTCCGCACATGTCCGTCATCTTTCCACGCGTGCTGATCGGCCGTCGCGGCACTGTCGGGCTCACCGCGACGCCCCACCGGCGGGTCGGCCACGACCGGGTTCGCGGTACCGTCGGGACCAGCAATGAGGCGAAGGGAGCGGGGCAATGACCGAGGAACGCACCGACGGTAAACCGACCGACGGCACCGAGTCGCACGACCCGGATTTCCCGCCCGCGTTCCTGTCGTTCATGCGGCAGGGCTGGCGGGACACCACCCTGCCGGTCGGCCCGCGGCCGGAGGTGCCGAACTACGCCAAGCGCCGGGCCGCCCTCTCGGCGGCCTTCCCGGGCGAGACGTTGGTGATTCCCACCGGCGGCGAGAAGGTACGCGCCAACGACACCGAGTACCGGTTCCGACCGGGCAGCGACTTCGCGTACCTGACCGGAGACCACGACCCGGACAGTGTGCTGGTGCTGCGACCGACCGGCTCCGGCCACGACGCCACGCTCTACATGCGGCCCCGCTCCTCACGGGAGAACGACGAGTTCTTCCGCAGCCGTCATGGCGAGCTGTGGGTGGGTCGGCGACACACCCTGACCGAGAAGTCGACCGAGCTGGGCCTGCCCACCGCCGACCTGACCGAGCTGGAGGCGGCGCTGGCCGGGCTGGCACCCGCGCGTACCCGGGTGCTGCGCGGCTTCGACGCGCGGGTGGACACCGCGGTGCGGCCCTGGGACGGCCCGCGCGAGGAGGGGCAGCCGGCCCGCGACCGTGAGCTGGCGATCGCCGTCGCGGAGCTGAAGCTGGTCAAGGACGAGTGGGAGATCACCCAGCTCCAGGAGGCCATCGACGCCACCGTACGCGGCTTCGAGGACGTGGCCCGGGTGCTGCCGGCCGACCGGGGCGTCTCCGAGCGGCTGTTGGAGGGGGTCTTCGCGCTGCGGGCCCGGCACGACGGCAACGACATCGGCTACGGCTCGATCGTCGGCGCCGGTGAGCACGCCACGATCCTGCACTGGGTACACAACCACGGCGTCACCCGTCCGGGTGAGCTGCTGCTGATGGACATGGGTGTGGAGGGACGCCACCTCTACACGGCCGACGTGACACGGGTGCTGCCGGTCAACGGGCGGTTCACCCCGTTGCAGCGCCAGATCTACGACATCGTGTACGCCGCGCAGCAGGCCGGCATCGAGTTCATCAAGCCGGGGGTGGCGTTCAAGGACGTGCACCGCACCTGCATGCGGGTGCTCGCCGAGGGGCTGGCCGAGCTGGGACTGCTGCCGGTGAGCGTGGACGAGGCGATGGACGACAACTCCACCGTCTACCGCAGGTGGACCCTGCACGGTTTCGGGCACATGCTCGGCATCGACGTGCACGACTGCACCAACGCCCGCAAGGAGATGTACCGCGACGGCACCCTGGGCGAGGGGTACGTGCTCACCGTCGAGCCCGGGCTGTACTTCCAGCCGGAGGACGAGCTGGTCCCGGAGGAGCTGCGCGGTATCGGCATCCGGATCGAGGACGACGTGCTGGTCACCACGGCCGGCGCGGTGAACCTGTCGGCGGGCCTGCCACGCCGGGCCGACGAGGTGGAGACCTGGCTGGCCGAGCAGCGCGAGGCCGGCCCGCGACTGCCCGGCTGACCGGAGCGCCCGCACTAGCGCCACGCGTAGGCCGCGTTCCCCAGGCTCGCCGAGCTGTGCAACCGGACCCAGGAGGGCGGGCCCCGCCGGAGCGACCAGAGTGTCGCTTCAGCGCGGGGCCCGCCCTCGTCTGTCCGGCGGATGAAGCGTTCGTCCTGGTCAACCGCTTTCGGCCAGATCTTGCGCGATGACGCGGCGATGCCTGATCAGGTACCAATGCGGGGTTATTTCGGATTCATCCTTCTCGCGAAGAACATTCGCATACGGTGGTCATCAGAGGCTGCAACCCATTTGTAGCTGCTCGCACCCATTCGCTCGGTGCGAACCAGTCTGGTAGCAGGAAAGGGCGGAAGGCTCTGATGTCTGATGACGTGACCACTTCCTACGGTGGGCCGCCCCCGGCACCACCACCCCCGGCACCGCCGGGACTTCGACGACGAAAACTATGGATCACCGCGGGCGTCGCCGGTCTGACCGGCGTGGTCGGTCTGGCCGCGCTGGGTGGGGTGGCCGCCCGCGACGACCGATCCGGTACGCCGGGCCGGACGGACGCGCAGTCCAACGCCCGGCAGAACGTCAGCGACGCGGGGAAGGCCGACGCAACCGAGAACGGCGGCACCAGGGACGACTCGGCCGGCGACCACGTCGGCCGCAAGGGTGCCGGGCGCAAGGACGGTGGCGGTGCCGACAAGGACAGGGCTCACGAGGTGCCCTGCGACACGGACAAGCTGATCCAGGCCATCGTGCACGCCAACCAGAACCACGGTGGCGTACTTGCCCTGGCCCGGTACTGCACCTACGAGCTGACCCGCAGCGATGACGGCAACGGGCTTCCGGTGATCACCAAACCGATCACCTTGAAGGGCGACGACAGCAAGATCGTGCGGGCCGCGAACGCCGAGCGGTTCCGCATCCTCAACGTCGGCCGAGGTGGTCACCTGACCCTGAAGGGTGTGACGGTCAAGGGCGGCCAGACCGCTCCGGGCATGACGATCGCGGCACCGGTCAAGGGACTGGAACTCGGCACCGTGAAGCCCACCGGCACCACCCCGGCCGCCGGAACCAAGGCAGCCGGAGCCAAGGCCAAGCCGGCCGGGGCGAAGCCCACGACCGACGGTGCCAAGGCAGCAGCGGGGTCCAAGGCGGCACCCGCGGCGAAGCCGTCACCGGCGGCCAAGGCCAAGGCCGCCGGAGCGGACGCCGCTCCGCCGAGCATCGCCGCCGACGGCGTCGACGGGGGTGGCATCCTGGTGCAGCAGGGCGGTACCGCAGACCTGGAGCACAGCCGTATCGTGCAGAACCAGGCGACCCGCAACGGCGGTGGCATCGCCAACTACGGCACCACCACGATCCGCCACAGCACCGTGGAACAGAACAGTGCCGGTAGCTTCGGCGGCGGCCTGTTCAGCACGGGCACCCTGCGGGTCGAAGAGTCGAAGATCGTGTACAACAACTCGGGTACCGGGGGCGGCGGCGTCGCCAACGGTTCCACGCCCAACGGCTTCGCCGGCACGGGCGGCACGGTCTGGGTCTGGAAGAGCACGATCAGCCACAACCGGACCGGAGTACTCGGCGGCGGCGTCTTCGTCAACGGCGGCGACACCACCGCTGTCCAGAGCGAACTCACCGACAACACCAGCAGCCTCGACGGCGGCGGCCTGGTCGCTCTCGGCGACAGCCGGCTGAGCCTGGAACACACGCTTGTCGCCCGGAACTTCGCGAACGACGACGCCGGTGGCCTCGGGATCGCCGAGGACTCCACGGCGGTCATCGCCCACAGCGTCGTCAAGGAGAATGTGGCTGCCAACGGAGCTGCCGGCGGCCTGTTCAACGACGAAGCCTCGGTAACCCTGCGCGACTCCGAGCTGTGGGCCAACCAGGCCTCGGGTACGGCTGGTTTCGCGGGCGGCCTCGCCAACCAGGACGGGGTGACCACGCTGATCCGGACCAAGGTCGCCGACAACGTGGCCACCAACGCACCCGGCGGCATCTACACCGACAACGACCAGGTGGAGATCGACCGGAAGTCGGCTGTCACCGGCAACCGACCGACCAACTGCATCGGCAGCCCGGTCATCCCCGACCGCTGCTTCGGCTGATCCATCGTCGAGGCGAGCGACGAGCAACAGGACAGCACCACCACATAGAGGGGCTCCTCCGTGGCGCTCGGCGCTGCGGAGGAGCCCCACCTTCGTCCCGCTTGCTGCTTCTCCAGGGCCGTCCGGACAGGTCAGAGCAGGTCCGGGCGGAAGCCACCCCGGCGTGCCGATCAGCACGAGCCTGGGCGTCACCGACCCACGACGTACCTAATGTGGGGTTATTTCGGATAAGGCCCTGAGGCGAGGAACCTTCTCATACGGTGGTTCTGGGAGCTACAACCGATTTGTAGCAGGGGACGCTCGCCTGTGCGTGACGACCCTGTCTGGTACGACGAGAGGGCAGAGAGCTCCGATGTCCAACTACGTAGCTAAGAACAACGCCAGCGAGTCGGAGGCGACGCCCAAGCGGCGTCGTAAGCTCTGGCTCGCCAGTGGCGTCGCCGGGCTCACCGGCGTGGTCAGCATCGCCGCCGTCGGGGTCGCCACCGGCGCCGGCGCGGTTGGTACCGATGGTCTGCGCTGGTCCACCGCCCAGCAGGTCAGCAGGGACGGCGACCAGAACGCGGTCGCCCCCGAGGGGCACAAGGGCAAGAAGGAGGACCGGGCCGACAATGCCGCCGACGAGCGTGCCCGGCACGACCAGAAGCGGGACGACCAGAAGCGGGATCACGGCAAGGATGTGCCCTGCGACAGCGACAAGCTGATCCAGGCCCTGGTCTTCGCCAACGAGAACCACGGCGGCGTGCTGAACCTGGCCAAGGGGTGCACCTACTCCCTGACCCGTTCCGACGCGGGCGACGGTACCGGCCCCAACGGCCTTCCGGTGATTACGGAGAACGTGGTGCTCAAGGGCCACGACACCAAGATCGTCCGGGACGCCACGGCCGAGGAGTTCCGGATCCTCAACGTGGGTCGCGGCGGAAACCTGACCGTCAAGGGCCTGACCATCAAGAACGGCCAGACCAGTGCACTGCCGGTCAACGGCGACACGCCGGAAGCCGTCTGGTCACGGTTCTCGAACTCGGTGGAGGCGACCAAGGCCGCCGAGGCGAAGAAGGAATACCTGCCGTTGCTCCACGCCAAGCCGAAGGGCATCGCGCTCAAGGAAAAGGCCGCGAGCGCACCGTCGGTGCTGGTCGACCCGGAGTCCAACGACGGCGGTGGCGTGCTCGTGCAGCCCGGCGGCACCGCCTCCTTCGAGGAGACGCACATCGTCGCCAACCAGGCCGGCGGCGTCGGAGGTGGCCTGGCCAACTTCGGCAAGGCCAGCCTCTACCACACCACGGTCGCCGACAACACCGCCTTCCTCTACGGCGGCGGCATCTTCAACGCCGGCGTGCTGCGGGTGGCCGAGTCGACCGTGAAGAACAACGACGCGATCATCGGTGGTGGCGGCATCGCCAACGGCGCGGCGTTCATCTTCCGGACCGACATCGACGGCGGCACCGCCTGGATCGAGAAGACCGAGGTCGTCGGCAACGAGGTGCTCGGCTTCGGCGGTGGCGTGCTCGACATCGAGGGCAACACGACCGTCCGGTACTCCAAGGTCATCGGGAACACCGCGGTCCTGGCCGGCGGTGGCGTCACCGCGGCGGGTGACGACAGCACCCTCGAACTGGCACACGTCGAGGTTGCCAAGAACACCACGGTCGGTGTCGGTGGCGGCCTGGCCCTCGGCTTCGGCGCGATCGCCAACGTCGAGGAAACCAAGATCGTCGAGAACAAGGCCGGCTTCTTCGGCGGTGGCGTGTTCAACGGCACCGGTGAGGCGACCTTCCGGCACAGCGAGATCAGCGGCAACCGGGCAGTCGGCCCGCTGGGCGTGGGCGGCGGCATCTTCACCGTCGCCGGTGTGATCGACCTGGAGAAGACGAAGGTGGCGCACAACTTCGCCACTCTCACCGCTGGCGGCGTCTTCAGCTTCCTCGGTGAGGTGAACGTGGACGACAAGTCGGCCATCACGGCCAACAAGCCGACCAACTGCGCCGGCACCTTCACCCCGATCCCGAACTGCTTCGGCTGATCAACGCGGCACCGGCTCCTGCCGGACCGAGGTGAGGGGACTTCGGCCCCGCCGGAACGATCCAGACGGATCGGACCGGCGGGGCCGGAGCGTACTCCGGCGTCGTGTGCCGGAGCGGCACTACCGCTGGACGAAGACCGCCACGCTGCGTCCCGGCACGGTGAAGGTGCCACTGGAGCTGTCGAAGGCCGCTTCACGCAACACCGGGTCGGCCGAGGAACGCAGCACCGGGTGCAGCGTCACGTCCGCCCCACGCAGCCCGGCCACCCGCTGCGTGGCGCTCTCCGGAGTGGCGTTGAAGACCACCGTCACCGACCGCCACTTCCCGCCGAGCCCACGGGCGTCGAGGGTCATGGTGAGCACACCCGGTGTCTCGTCCGCGCCCGACAGCGGGAAGGCGACCCGCCGCTGCACCTCCTTCGCGCTGGGCAGCCCGAAGACCGGCGACGACGCCCGGATCCGCAGCAGTTCGGCGTAGCGGGCGTCGGTCAACTCGACAGCCGCGCAGTCCGGCACCAGCTTCGGATCAGCCAGCAGCGGCTTCGCGTACGGCCACTTGTCCCGGTTGTCCTCGGCCGGCGGTAGACCGATGCCGAAGCCGTTGCCCTGGGCACAGTCCCACCGGATCTGGTTGAACCAGTCCCCCGAGTTGTACGAGTTGCGGTCCAGCGACTTGGACCGCAGCCGCTCGGTGCCGGTGGTGACGAATCCGGTGCCCTGGCCCATCACCACGGTGCTCAGCGCCAGCACCTGCATCCGGGCCCGGTCCGTCGCCGAGGTGGCCTGCGGCAGCTTGTACGCCAGCGCGTCGTACAGGATCTCGTTGTCGTGCGCGTCGACGTAGGTGACCGCCTCCCCTGGCGCGTCGGTGTAGCCGGCCGGTGAGCCGTTGTAGTCCACGTCGGCGCCGGTGACCTGCCGGCCCGCCGAGTCGACGAACCGGTAGCCGCGCAGGTTGCCGGTCAGCCCCACCTTGACCAGGTCGTGCTGGCGCAGCAGCCGGGCCCGCTGTTCGGCAGCCGAGCCGTTGACCGGGTCGCCATTGGGGTCGGTGAACAGGCCGGAGGCGAAGCCCTGCTGGCGCGGGTTCTCGTCGAACGGGCCGCCGCCGCGTACCGCGTCGCGTAGCCGGTCGTTGAACGTCCCGATCCCGGTACCGGCCATGTTTGCCTGCGTCGCCTGCACGAAACGGGCGTCGTCGGCCACCTCGCCGAAGTTCCAGCCCTCGCCGTAGAGCAGGATGTTCTTTCCGTCCACGCCGTCCCGGGCCACGGTCAGCTTGTCGAGTGCGGCGCGCACGGCCAGGATGTTCGCCTTCGGGTGGTGGCCCATCAGGTCGAACCGGAACCCGTCCACCTTGTACGCCTTGGCCCAGGTGACAAGTGAGTCCACCACCAGCTTGCCCATCATGGCGTGCTCGGGCGCGGTGTTGGCGCAGCAGGTGGAGGTGGCCACCGTGCCGTCGTCGAGCAGCCGGTGGTAGTAGCCGGGGACGATCTGGTCCAGCACCGACTTCGGGTCGGTGCCGGCGGCCGAGGTGTGGTTGTAGACCACGTCCATGACCACCCGCAGCCCCGCGTCGTTGACCCCGGCCACCATCTGCCGGAACTCGGTGGTGCGCCGGGCGCCCTCCGGGTCGACCGCGTACCCGCCCTCCGGGACGGTGTAGTGCAGCGGGTCGTACCCCCAGTTGTAGCCGTCGGTCTCCTTCACCCCGGCCACGCACTCCTGCTGCCGCTCCGAGTCCGGTGGCAGGGCCGCCAGGTCGCAGTCCGGCTGCCGCTGGTCGGCCCGGCGTTCGGGGATGGTGGCGAAGTCGAACGCCGGCAGCAGGTGCAGGTGGGTCACCCCGGCGTCGCTTATCGCCTTCAGGTGCCGCATCCCGGCGGTGGCCGGGTCGGTGAAGGCGAGGAAGGTGCCCCGCCGCTGCGCCGGGACGGTGTCGTCGGCGATGGAGAAGTCCCGCACCGACAGCTCGGAGATCTGCACCTTGGCCGGGGGCGCCGCGGCCGGCTTGCGCAGCCGCGCCCAACCCGCCGGAGCGAGCTTCGGGTCGGTCAGGTCGACGAGCTGGCTGTGCGTGGAGTCCGCCGCCAGCGCCACCGAGTACGGGTCGGTGACCGACGCGGTGACCAGCTGCTGCGCTGCCGGCTGCCACGCCTGCACCCGGTAGCGGTAGTACTTGCCGCTCCAGGACCGCTGCCCGCGTACCGACCAGACGCCGGTGCGGTCGTCGCGACGCATCGCCACCTGTCGTGCGGTGGCCGTCGGCGAGTCGTACAGCTCCAGCGACACCGTCCGGGCGGTGGGTGCCCAGACCGACAGGGTCGGCACACCGCCGGTGAAGGTGGCACCGAGGCTCGCCTTGGTGGCCGGGGCGTAGACGTCGTCGAGCACACCCGGGATCTGCACGCCGGTGGCACCGAGCAGGGTGCCGTCGGCGGCCCGCTCGGTCACCAGCAGCTGCCCGCGCAGCGCCGCCGGCACCTTGGCCAGATCCTTCCGGTCCAGCGTGAAAGCCCGGTGGTCCCACAGGTGCGGGAAGGCCGCGCGCTGCGCCTCGGTGAGCCCGTTGCGCTGCGCGGTCAGCGGCAGCGAGGTGTACGTCCCGACCAGCTCGCCGTCGACCACGCGCACCCCGCCGGCCGGCGCGGTCACCAGGGCGTACGCCCGCCCGTCGATGGGGCCGGTGCGCCAGGCGACCGTGGACCTGTCGATCCAGTGCGCCCGCTGCTTGGTGATGTCGGTGTCCCGGCTGCTGCCGGTGACCGTCGCCGGCAGCAGCCGGCCCGGTGTGGCAGCGAGCAACCAGACCTCGCGGCCGGCGTCGGCGAAGTCGAGCCGCTGGTCCTGCGGCAGGTCCTTCTCGTCGCCGCGATGGATGATGTAGCTGAGCCCGGTCGCGCCCTCGGCCAGCGGCACCCGGAACTCGGCGCCGAAGGAGTCGACCCGGGTCGGCGGCATCGGCTTCGCCCAGTCGGTGGGGGTGGCCGCGCCGTCCCACAGGTGCAGGCCCCAGCCGTCGTAGTCGCCGTCGGACCGGTGGTAGCGGATGACCGCCGTACCCTCCTCGACCGGCGGGGCAGGTTCACCTGCGGCCTCCTCCCGGGTCAGGTACGTCGCCGGGTCGCCCTGCTTGACCCAGACCTCGCCGGACTGCGTCACGTCGACGGTCCGGTCGTTGTCGACGTCCTTGTTGCCATCGGCGTCGACCACCAGGAAGCCGACCGACTTGGCCCCCGGCTTGAGTTTCACCCAGGCGAACCGCCCGTACGCGTCGGTGCCGGCGAACGGCTGCCCCTGCGGCCACTCGGTGGCGTACTCCGGGTCGATGTCACCCCAGGCGTACAGCCCCCAGTCGTCGTAGTCACCGTCCGGGCGCTGGTGATGGACCACCAGCCAGTCCCGTGACGAGCCGGGCAGGTCAGGGGTGCCCACGGTGGCGGTGGCGTGGCCGGAAGCGGTGCGGCCCCGACCGTCGCGGACCACCGCCTTGTACTCGATCTTCGTACCGGCGGCCAGACCGGTCAGGTCGTGGTGCACGGTGTAGGGCGCGCGATGAGCGGAGCCGAGCAACGTCCACTTCCCGCCGGCCACCCTGGCCGCCATCGTCACGCGGGCCAGCGGGTCGCCGGTGACCTGGGCGGTCACCTCGGCCCGGGTGGCCGGCGACCCCTCCGGGGCGGTGATGGTGATACCCGGCCTGACGTCGGGCAGCGCGACCGGCCTGCCGGCCCGGTGCACCACCGCTGACAGGGGCGGCACGGTCAGGGTCAGCTTGCCGTCGCCCGCAGCCACCGGTCGGGCGGTGGCGCCGTGAATGCCGGTGAAGGTGGCGCCGGCCGACCAGGTGTCCACGGTGACAGTCTGCGCGGCTGTGGCGTTGTTGACCGCCACCACGTACTCGGTGCGGTCGTCCGGATCGAACCGGGAGAAGGCGAAGACGCCGGGGCCGTCGGCCGCGTACCGGGTGACCTGCACGCCGTCGCGCAGGGCAGGGTGGGCCTGGCGCAACCGGCCCAGGTCGGCGATGGTGCGGTAGAGCGGGTGCGTCCGGTCGAACTGGTCGACCGCGTGGGTGCGGTCGGTGCCGAGCAGGTCGTCGTCGAGGTAGTCCGCAGTACGTGAGGCGAACATCGGCTGCCGGGCGTCCTTGTCGCCGCCGGCGCCGGTGAAGCCCTGCTCGTCGCCGGAGTAGATCACCGGCTGGCCACGGGTGAGGAACATCAGCTCATGGGCGAGCTGGTCCCTACGCAGGTGGGTGGCCGGGTCGGTGGGTCCGTTGGCGATGAACGAGCCGATCCGGCCCATGTCGTGGTTGCCGAGGAAGGTGGTCAGCCGGCCGGCGTGGGTGTCCCGGGCGGCGTAGAGGTCGTCGCGGGCGTACAGATCGGCCAACGCCCGGGCCGATCCGTCGTTCGCGGTGTAGCCGCGCGCCGCCTCCTGAAAGCCGAAGTCCAACGTGGCGGGCAGCCCGCCCTGCCGCACGTAGCTGGAGGCGATCTCCGGGTCCGCGCTGTACACCTCGCCGAACATGAAGAAGTCCTTCTTGCCGGCCCGGGCCGCCGCCTGCTGCACGCCCTGGCTGAACTGCGGCCAGAAGTCCATGTTGACGTGCTTGACCGTGTCCAGCCGGAAGCCGTCGACTCCGGTGGACCGTACCCAGTCGGCGTAGATCTTGGTCATGCCGCGGACCACCTCGGGCCGCTCGGTCCACAGGTCGTCGAGACCGAAGAAGTCGCCGTACTCGCTGTTCTCGCCGGCGAAGGTCGAGTCACCACGGTTGTGGTACATGGTGGGGTCGTTCAGCCACGCCGGGACCTTGACCTTCGCGTCGGCCCGGGTCTCGAAGGTCGGGGTGTACGGGAAGGAGCCACCGTCGACCTTCGGAAAGTCCCGGCTGCCGTCGGCGTAGTTACGATCTTCGAACGGCCGACCCTGCGCGTCGCGGTAGGGCGCGGTCGCCTTGTCGACGTAGGTGTACGTGTCCTCTTCGTAAGCGATGACGTCGGCGGTGTGGTTGACGATGACGTCGAGGTAGACCTTGATGCCACGCCGGTGGGCGAGCTGGACCAGCTTCTTCAGGTCGGCGGGGCTACCGAAGTGGGGGTCGACCTGGGTGAAGTCGGTGATCCAGTAGCCGTGGTAGCCGGCCGACACGTCGTCGCCTTCGCCCTGCACCGGCCGGTTCTTGAAGACCGGCGCGAGCCAGATGGCGGTGGTGCCCAGCCCCTCGATGTAGTCCAGGCGCTCGGTAAGTCCTTTGAGGTCGCCGCCCTGGTAGAACCCCTTGTCCGTGGGGTCGTACCCGGTACGCAGCCGGTCCCCGACCAGGCCGCCCCGGTCGTTGCGCGGGTCTCCGTTGGCGAACCGGTCCGGCAGCACGAAGTAGAACTGCTCGGCCTCAGCCTGGCTACGGCCGGCGGCGAGCAGGGCGGTGGCGGAGGGTTCGGCGTGCCAGGTGACGGCACCGGTGGCGCTCGGTGCCCCGGTGCCGGCGGGCCGGCCGGCCGTGGCGGCGGGGGTCGCCGCGACAGGCGTGCCGACCAGGGTGACGGTGAGCAGGAAGACAAGGGCGAGCAGGAATGTGCGGGGTGTCGGCGGGGGCTTCATCGACGGCCTTCCTCTGGTCGCTGATTGGCCCGCACGCTAGCCCTTGCCGAAAGATTCTGCAATGCCTTGCAAACAGACCTGCAACAAGGCAGACACTTGCGCAAGACAGGCGCGGCCAGTCCCCGCTGGACGCTAACGGCTGCGGCAGATGCGTCCGGAGACGCGGCAACTCGCGGGCCGGGGATCGGCCGACTCGATGTGGAAGCGCAGGTACACGGACGATCCGCCGGCGAGGTCCGGCCCGCTGCGGTAGGTCAACGTTCCGTCCGCACCGCTGAACGTCCCCTGTGGAACGCCTTCCAGCCAGGCGGTCACCACCCGCCCGCCCGGGTACTCCACCCGCGCCACCCAGTCCAGGTCACGGTGGGAGGCGTTGCGGATCGACACCTCGGCGATGAAGCCTCCGTGGAACGTGTGCAAAACCCGATAGCGGGCCTCGATCGGCGCGGGCTGCGGTGCCGGCGTACGGGACGGTGCGACCGATGGCGGCGCGGCCGGCGGCGGCGTCGTACGTGCCGCGCTGGGGGTCGGGCTCGGCGGGTCGGTCCGGCGTGGGGAGAGCCCCGGCACCGCCACCGACGGTGGCGCCGACGCCTCTCGACCTGCCGAGGAGGCGCGCTCGGGTATCGGCGCGGCGGCAACCGGTGGCTGTCCGGGCGGCACCGGCTGGAAGTCCGGCCCAGGCCCCCGGTACGCGCCGACCGCGATGACGAGCAGCACCACCATGATGACGACGCCGATCGACACCAGGATCCACGGCGAGGAAGCCACGGCGGTTGAGCCGTGCGGCGGAAACTGACGGGGAGCGCGGCGCGTACCGGACATGTCTCTCCTCAGCGGGCAGCCCGGCAAGCGTAACGATCTTCAGCCGCGCCGGAAAGTGCCCGACGAATCACCAACTGTCCTAACCGATCCCGCAGCCGGTTCCGTTGACCGTGCACTGGCTCGGATACTCCCCGCCCCCGGTACGCGTGAACCGCAGTTGCACCGACTGCTGGGCCCCGGCGGCGAGCTGACCGGTTCCGCTGAGCAGGTACCAGCCAGGGCCCCTGATGGTCACCGAGACTCCCGGGCCGCTGGAGGCCCGGATCCCGGTGACACCGCCGCTGAAACGCAACTCCACCTGCCAGTCGTTCGACCCGCTGGTGCCGTTGCTGACCACCAACTGGGCCTCGAAGTGATCCGCGTCGCCGCTGTCGAGCACCCGGTAGCTGGCGGTGACCGCCCCGCCGCCGTCGGTCGGCGCCGCCGGGGCGGACGTGCTCGGTGACCGGCTGGCCTCCGGCCGCGCGGGCGATCCGGTACGCGACGGATCGGTCGGCGGTGCCGGCGATCCGGACCGCGTGGGTGAGCCGGTCGGTGTGACCGAAGCTGTCGCGGTGGGGCCGGTCGAGGTCGTCGAACGAGCTGTAGGCGCTGCCTCCGCGCTCGCCGTGACAGTCGTCGGCAGGCTCATCGGCGGGCCCGGCGCCCATGCCGACGGACGTTCGGGGCCGCGGAACGACAACAGTGCGACCACAAGCAGCACCGCCAGCACCGCGACGCCGACCAGCGCCACCACCCAGGGTACGGAGGCGACCATCCTGGACAGATCGTGCCCACCGACCACCCCACTGGCGGCGTCACCGTTCCGGTCACCCGTGGTATCACCACCCTGGTCACCGGTGGCATCGTCGTTGGCATCACCGGACGGCCGCACTGACATTGAGGTCCCCACTCGTCGTCGCCGACGGGCCAGCCTAGTCACGCCGGGCCGCGGCGCGAAACGGGCAGGCGCCAAAGCCGCCCGACCCGCCGACGCACCCGACACATCGACGCGTCGCACCTGGCTGGTCGGCGGCCGGAGCCGTACCGCTGGCTCAGCCCGTCCGCACGACAGTGCAGATGGCCGGCCCCTCCTCGGTGCTACGCAGCAGGTAGCGGTACCGTTCGCCGGGCACCTGCCGGCCCTGGCTGTCCAGGAACTCCCAGCGCACCGCGACCTCCACGAGCAGGGCGGAAATCTGCTGCACTTGCTCGATGTCGGCGTGCGCCGCAACCAACTCGCGCTCGGCGTAGTCAGGCGCGGCACCCACGAAGGACAGCGCGACGGCGGCCGGGGAGTTGAACGAGAAGCTGTAGGTGTCGGCCACCACCAGCCCGGGCAGGGCGTAGCAGCCGGCGATCGCCGGCAGGTCACCGGCGGTCAACGCCACGCCGTACCTTTCGAAGAAGTCGGTCAGCAGGTCGAGATCGGTGGAAGCAGTCACGCCGCAAGCAATTGCCCGGGGGTGCCCCGACGAAACCTCAACGGGGTGGGATCCGCACTTCGATCTCGCTGCCCAGCCGGGCACCTCCGTGCAGCCCCAGGTCGTCCCCGCTCCAGAACCGACCCGGGTCGTACCAGTTCGGTCGGCGTCCGACCGGCAGCAGACCCATCGCCTCGTAGGTGACCGCCACAACCTCCGCGCAGTACGCGGTTTCCAGGTCCAGGTCCCGCGCCCCTCCGGCAGGCGGATCCGGCTGCGGGTCAACGGCCGGAACGCGTCGCCGGAAGGCCGGCAGCGGCAACCGCGGCGACGGCACCCGCCCGCGCACCCACCGCCAGGCCAGCTGGGCGGTGGACGGAAACGGTGTGCCGTCCAGCCGGGCGATGGTCCGCAGCACCGACCGCTCCATCTCCGCGTCGGCCGGCGGTTCGAGCTGGCGCAGCCAACCCCGCTGGCCGTACCGGTTGGCCCAGACACAGACCGCGTCCCGCAGGTCGTGCAACTGCACACCACGTTGGTGGGTGCCGGTCCACAAATCCGGCAGCGACCGACCCAGCTCGGCATGCCACATCAGCGGTGGCATGTCGTCCAGCACCACAGCCATGCCCACATGGTTGACCGGGCTGTTGGTGGTCAACTGGATGGCCCGGTCAGGCACGCTGCGGCCACGGAAGACCCACAGATCGCCGGTACGGGTCAGCTCCACCGCCTCGTCCAGGCTGATGCTCATAGGGGACTACCCTAAGCGGATGCGGCGACGGATGCGGTGGTGGAAGGTCCTCGGGTTGGCCGGTCTGGCCGGTGTCGCGGCCTCCGGCGTGGTGATCGCCCGGGCGGAACGGCGGCGGCGCGCGTACACCCCGGAGGAGATCCGGGCCCGGCTGCGCGACCGGCACGCGGAGGCCAGCTCGAACTCTCCGGCCGACGAGGCCGGCTGAGTCGCCCTCAGTCCACGTCGATGTGGTTGCGGTCCCATCGGCCGCCGACCGGTTGGCTGTCCAGCCGCATCGCTCCCTCGGCGTTGCCGGCGAGGTCGTTGTCCTCGACCCGGCAGGAGACGCATGCCCCCTGATCACTGATCCACATGCCGTAACGCTGGGTCGGGTCGTCGCGGTTGTCCCAGATCCGGTTGCCGCGCACCATCGCCGACTCGAAGTGGGCGTTCACCGTGAACCCGGCCCGTACCGGCGCCGCCGCCGGCAACTCGTAGCGCGCGCCCGGTGGTGGCACGTCCTCGTTCCAGGCGATCGCCGCATCCGGCCGCAGGTCCGCCAGGTCCAGTTCCATCTCGGTGTTGCCGACCACCAGTGCCAGTCGGGACCCCACCCGGAGCAGCTTTCCGCGATGCCCGTCGGGTGCCCACACCGCCGCCCGGTCCGACACCGCACGCCGGCCGTACCGCACCGACTCCCCGGAGCCGGTGGCCGCCGGGGCGCACTGCCGCCCGTTGCTCCGGATCCGGTTGTTCGTCACCGCCGCGTCGACCATCGGCCGGTCCACCCGGATTCCGTCCAGACCGTTGTCCCAGAACTCGTTGCTGTCGATCACCACGTCCGACGCCGGGCCTTCATAGCCGTTGCCCAGGCTGTGCTGGTGGTACCCGTACCAACCGTTGCCGCTGATCCGGTTGCCCCGAATCGTGTACGGCCCGGGAGTGTTGCCCATGCTGATCCCGTCGCGGACATTGCGGTCGATCACGCAGTCACTGAGAATGCCGCCCCGGCCGGCGATGCCCGCCGTGCCGTTGGCGGAGACGTCGAAGCCGGCTTCCAGGTTCCCGGTGAGCGTGCAGGCGGAGACGATCAGGCCGTCGGCGCCCCAGTCCGAGATGCCGAACCGGTTGGCCTGGCTGTGACAGCCGATGATGCGATACCCGCGCGGCGGCGTCCAGTACGGCTTCTGCAGTTCCAGGAAGATCCCGTTGGTGCCGTTGCCGAGGGTGGTGCAGTTGCTGATGGTGCAACGTTCCACCGCACCCCAGCCGCCGATGCCGATGCCGATGCCCGCGCCGCCCATCTCCTCACCGTTGTCCAGCCGACCACAGCCGACCACCACCACGCCGTCGATCAGGCTGTCCTGGAGGAAGTCGCAGCCGAGCCCGGTGGCGCCGGTGTGGTGGATGTAGAGATTGCGGAAAACGCCCCGCACGACGTACTGCAGGCCGAGACCTTTGGCCAGATAGCTGTACTCCGCCATCGCCACGCCCGAGCCGTCGATCTCGAAGTCGGCGAAGGTGCAGTCGGCGATGTGCCGGTCCCGGTCGGCGCCGTGCTGCACGGTGGTCCAGAAGGCCAGCGGTGTCGGGTCTGCCCGGTTCCCTTCGTTGCTCAGCACGAACCGGGTGGCTCCAGGCCCCGCACCGATCAGTGACACGCCGCTACGCCAGATCGTGCCCGCGTCCCTGATCGAGTAGATGCCCGGCGGGCAGTAGATGACCCGCGCCCTACTGTCGGCGGCGTACCCCTCACCCAGGCGGTCAACCAGGGCAGACAGCGCAGGCTGGTCGTTGGTGACCCCATCACCCCGAAGTCCGAAGTCAAGCGCATCGCACCACAGCGGCGCCCCGGCGACCGGCGACAGACGTTCCCGGATGGCGACGGACCGGTCCTGCTGCCGCACGGCCTCTCCCCTCGGTCGTGACCTCCTGACCGCCGCCGCTTTCCCCTTCCCCCCGCCCGAAAACGCCCCACCCGGCTCACCCCGGCAACGGATGACAACAATCTGACCAGATATGTCAGTTATCGGGCGGTTTGCGGTGGCCGGGGTCACCCCCGCGGCGGAATCGCGGGCCAGGTCCGGTGGTTGTACATGGCGTAACCACGAGCGCCTCCGAGCGCCGCCCCCGGCCCGGGCCGGAATGGCTCCCCGCCGTCGGGCGTTACACCCAGGACGACGACGCCAGCGCCATCCGCCTCCCCGCGAGGCCCCCGGAATGGCCCCGGCCCACCCGGCGTTACACCTGGCCGGGCCGCGATCCCCCGGTGTCACCCCGCCTCCCGGGACACCGGACGAACGCCGCAAAACCTCCCCCCTTTCCGCATGGCTCACCCGCATCCCCCACACGCGGGCGCAGCCGCGCGCACCCCCGACCGAAAGGTGCAGATCATCATGGCTACCACCATCCTGCGTAAGACCGCCCTGACCATCGCCGCTGCCGCCGCCACCGCCGGTGGCATCGCCGGCCCCGCCATCGCCGCCCACGCCACCCCGGGCGTCCAGGCCAGCGCCGTGCAGGCCGACCGCAAGCCCGGCGGCGAACGCGAACTCGGCGTCCGCTACGAAGCACAGCCCAACTTCTACTACTGCGGCCCCGCCGCCGCCCGCAACGCCCTGAGCGTGCAGGGCAAGAACATCGACGTCGACACCATGGCCAAGCAGATGCGCACCACCGAGGCCGGCACCAACTCCATCAACGACATCACCCCCGTGCTCAACAAGGAGACCGGCAAGGACGTCTACCGCTCGGTCGAGATCACCGACCCCAAGGCCGACGACAAGCAGACCGACAAGCTGCGCGACGACATCGTCCGCACCGTCAACGACGGCCGCGCCGTAGTCGCCAACATCGCCGGCACCGCCACCGACACCGACGGCACCACCCACAGCTTCGAAGGCGGCCACTACATCAGCGTCGTCGGCTACCGCGACGGCGGCGACACCGTCACCATCGCCGACTCCGCCGACCCCACCCAAGCCTCCTACCGGATGAGCATCGACACCCTCGCCGACTGGATCGCCACCCGCGGCTACAGCGCCACCTCCTGACCAACCGAAACACCACGAAGGGCCGACCCCACCCAGGGCCGGCCCTTCGTCGTCCCACCCCAACCCCACCCCAACCCCACCCACCCACCCACCCACCCACGCCGGATCGTCCGGGTCTGTCAAACGAACGGTGTAACTCGGGTTGTTGACGGCTACTTGCGGCCTGCGGACAGGCGTCCTTCGAAGGCGATGTCGAAGGCGTTGAGGGCTGGCTTCCAGCGGATGGTCCAGCGCCGGCGGCCCTGCCCGGTGGGGTCGAGGCTCATCACGGCCAGGTAGACGCATTTCAGCGCGGCGGCCTCGTTGGGGAAGTGGCCGCGGGCGCGGACGGCGCGGCGGATGCGGGCGTTGACGCTCTCGATGGCGTTGGTGGAGCAGACGACGGTGCGGATCTCGGCGTCGAAGGCCAGGAACGGCACGAACTCCGCCCACGCCTGCTCCCACAGCCGCACGATCGCCGGATACTTGCCGCCCCACGCCTCGGTGAACTCGGCGAACCGGGCCCTGGCAGCCGGCTCGGTGGGCGCGGTGTAGACCGGCCGCAGGGCTTTGGCGATGGCGTCCCAGTGCTGCCGGCCGGCATACCGGAACGAGGCACGCAGCAGATGGATCACGCAGGTCTGCACCACCGCTTCGGGCCACACCTCGCCGATCGCGTCGGGCAGCCCTTTGAGTCCGTCACAGACCACCATGCACGCGTCCGCGACACCGCGGTTCTTCAGCTCGGTGAGGACCTGCAGCCAGAACTTGGCGCCCTCACCGCCGTCACCGGCCCACAGCCCGAGGATGTCCCGGGTGCCGTCAACGGTGACGGCCAGGGCCAGGTAGATGGGCCGGTTGGCGACCTTCCCGTCACGGATCTTCACGTGCACCGCGTCCAGGAAGATCACCGGGTAGACCGGGTCCAAAGGCCGGTTCTGCCACTCGGTCATGCCCTCGACAACCTTGTCAGTGATCGTCGAGATCGTCTGCCGTGACACGTCGGCACCGTAGACCTCGGCGAGGTGGGCCTGGATCTCCCCGGTGGTCAGGCCCTTGGCGGACAGCGAGATGACCATGTCGTCCACACCGGACAACCGACGCTGCCGCTTGCGGACGATCTGCGGCGCGAACGACCCATCCCGGTCGCGCGGCACGTCAATCTCGACCGGGCCGACATCGGTGAGCACCGTCTTGGCCCGCACACCGTTGCGGGAGTTCCCGCCGTTCCTGCCCGCCGGCTCGCCCTTGTCATAGCCCAAGTGATCGGTGATTTCGCCCTCAAGCGCTGATTCCAGGACTCGCTTCGTGAGCTGCTGCAACAGACCGCCGTCGCCGGTCAGCTGCAGACCCGCCGCACGGGCCTGCTCCACGATCTGGGCGACGAGTTCCCCGTCGAGACCCTCCGCCGGTTGTCCCGGCCCGTTCTTCGCCACCGCGGCAGTATCCACGGCGGCCATCGATCCATCAGACATCAGGTGCTGCTCCTTGATCAGGAGTTACACCGTTCGTCTTACAGTCCCGATCGTCCGGAGGATGCAGCAACATCGGGGATGTTGCTCCCTCGCCGTGGCGTGACACAGCAACATCCCCGATGTTGCAGGCGGCATCGCTGCCCCCAGCGGGTCTGTGGATCTAAAGGTGTTTCCGGCCTGACCTGCCGGGCGTTGTGCCTGGTGAGGAGGGTGCCGTGATGACCGCGACACTGAACGACCAGACCGGACGGAAGAAGCGGGCTGAGCCGTCGGCGGAGGCGAAAGCCGCCGCTGAGCTGGTTCGGGCCGCGAAGGAGCAGGGCTTGTCGTTGACGGGTCCGGACGGGCTGTTGAAGCAGTTGACCAAGACGGTCCTGGAGACCGCGTTGAACGAGGAGATGACGGAGCATCTCGGTTATGCCAAACACGAACCCGACGGTGCCGGCTCGGGCAACATCCGCAACGGCACTCGGTCGAAGACGGTGTTGACCGACGCGTCGGGACGGGTGCAGATCGACGTGCCGCGGGACCGGGCGGGCACGTTCGAGCCGCAGATCGTGCGCAAGCGGCAGCGTCGCCTGTCGGGCGTCGATGAGGTGGTGTTGTCGTTGTATGCCAAGGGTTTGACCACCGGGGAAATCTCGGCGCACTTCGCCGAGATTTACGGGGCTTCGGTGTCCAAGGAGACGATCTCGCGGATCACCGACAAGGTGATCGAGGAGATGACCGACTGGTCCCACCGGCCCCTGGACGAGATCTACGCGGCGGTGTTCATCGACGCCATCGTGGTGAAGGTGCGGGATGGGCAGGTGGCGAACCGGCCGTTCTATGCCGCGATCGGAGTCACCCTCGACGGGGACAAGGACATCCTCGGGTTGTGGGCCGGCGCGGGTGGTGAGGGCGCGAAGTTCTGGATGAGCGTGCTCACCGACCTGCGCAACCGGGGCGTGAAGGACGTGTTCTTCCTGGTCTGCGACGGGTTGAAGGGCCTGCCCGATGTCGTCACGAACGTGTGGCCGCAGACGGTGGTGCAGACGTGCGTGATCCATCTGATCCGCAACACCTTCCGGCTCACCTCGCGGCGTTACTGGGATGAGCTGAAGCGCGATATCAAGCCGATCTACACCGCCGTCAACGCCACCGCCGCAAGGGCCGCGTTCGACGACCTGGCCGAGAAATGGGGCGGCCGGTACCCGGCGGTGATCCGGCTGTGGGACAACGCGTGGGCGGAGTTCATCCCGTTCCTCGACTACGACCTGGAGATCCGCACAGTCATCTGCTCGACCAACGCGATCGAATCGTTGAACGCCCGCTACCGGCGGGCGGTCAAGGCCCGCGGCCACTTCCCCAACGAGCAGGCCGCGTTGAAGTGCCTGTACCTGGTGACCCGATCCCTGGACCCCACCGGAGCAGGCAGAACCCGATGGACGACGCGCTGGAAACCCGCCCTGAACGCCTTCGCCATCACCTTCAGCGACCGCTTCCCAGCCGCTGAAACCTACTAACCAAGATCGCCGGAAACACCCTTAGCGAGACAGGCCCCCCCCAGCAGGCGGCGAGGGCCACGGCGGCGGGCGGCGCGGCACGGCGCAGCGGCACGGCGCAGCGGCACGGCACGGCACGGGGTCCACCGATAGTCCCTGACCTGAGGAAACCGGCGGCGCCTGCGGGCGGCACGGCGACGGACGGGCGCGGGCGGTTGGCCGGTGAGGGTTATGGCGGCGGGGTGGCGTTCAGACGGTGGGGGCCAGAAACTCTAGGCGGTTGCCGTGGACGTCGTGGGTGTGGAAGCGTCGCAGGCCGGGCAGATCTTCGTCGCCCCAGGTGACCGGATGGCCCGCGGCGCGCAGCCGGGCGGCGAGGGCGTCGAGATCGGGCCGCAGCAGGGCGGGGTGCGCCTTGCGTGCCGGGCGGAAGTCGTCCTCCACGCCGAGGTGCAGCTCGGCACCGTACCCCTGGAACCAGCAACCACCGCGGGCCGCGAGGGCGGGCGGTTTGGTCAGCTCGGTGAGGCCGAGGATGCCGACGTAGAAGGCCCGCGAAAGGCCCTCCGAGCCGGGCGGGCAGGCCAGCTGTACGTGATGGATCATGTGTGCACCTCCCGTCCAGACGATGTCACCGGGTTGCATGAATAGCAAGACGGACGTACGGTTTTGTTGACGGCGAGAATCGGCGGTAAGTGTTGCCTAACCACGGCAGCACTCCGGCCGGTGCGAAAGACTGCTCAGGACTACTCACGGTCGCTGGTGTGAAGGAGTACGACGTGGCGAGCCTCGACACCTTCGGTGCGAAGACCCAGCTACGCGTCGGAGACGCGAGCTACGAGATTTTCAAGATCAGCAAGGTGGAGGGCCAGGAACGGCTCCCCTACAGCCTGAAGATCCTGCTGGAGAACCTGCTGCGGACCGAGGACGGCGCGAACATCACCGCCGAGCACATCCGCCAGCTCGGTGCGTGGGACCCGACCGCAGACCCGAACGTCGAGATCCAGTTCACCCCGGCACGGGTGCTGATGCAGGACTTCACCGGCGTACCCTGCGTGGTCGATCTGGCGACCATGCGTGAGGCCGTCCGCGACCTCGGCGGCGACCCGACCAAGGTGAACCCCCTCGCCCCCGCCGAGCTGGTCATCGACCACTCGGTCATCGCCGACCTGTTCGGCCGCGAGGACGCCTTCGAGCGCAACGTCGAGCTGGAGTACACCCGCAACAAGGAGCGCTACCAGTTCCTGCGCTGGGGCCAGAGCGCGTTCAACGAGTTCAAGGTGGTCCCGCCCGGCACCGGCATCGTGCACCAGGTCAACATCGAGTACCTCGCCCGTACGGTGATGGAGCGCGGCGGCCAGGCGTACCCGGACACGGTCGTCGGCACCGACTCGCACACCACCATGGTCAACGGTCTGGGCGTGCTGGGCTGGGGCGTCGGCGGCATCGAGGCCGAGGCCGCCATGCTCGGCCAGCCGGTGAGCATGCTGATCCCACGGGTCGTCGGCTTCAAGCTCTCCGGCGAGATGCCGGCCGGCACCACCGCCACCGACCTGGTACTGACCATCACCGAGATGCTGCGCAAGCACGGCGTGGTCGGCAAGTTCGTCGAGTTCTACGGCCCCGGCGTGAGCGCGGTGCCGCTGGCCAACCGGGCCACCATCGGCAACATGTCCCCGGAGTACGGCTCCACCGTCGCGATCTTCCCGATCGACGCCGAGACCGTCCGCTACCTGGAGCTGACCGGCCGTGACCCGCAGCAGGTCGCCCTGGTCGAGGCGTACGCCAAGGAGCAGGGCCTCTGGCACGACCCGGACCACGAGCCGGTCTACTCCGAGCAGTTGGAACTCGACCTGGGCACCATCGAGCCCTCTCTCGCCGGGCCGAAGCGCCCGCAGGACCGGGTGCCGCTCGGCAACGCCAAGACCCTGTTCCGCTCGGCGCTCACCGACTACGTGTCCGCCGACGAGACCGGCGGCGACCCGGGCCGCAAGCCGGGCGTCCCACAGCAGGAGCAGCCGTACGGCGTGACCGGCCACGCCGACGAGGCCAGCGCCGAGTCGTTCCCGGCCAGCGACTCCCCGGCCAACGGGATCGACGACCCGGCCGACGCGCCCCGTGAGCTGGTCAACTCCGCGGTTGGCTCCGGTGGACGGGCCAGCAACCCGATCCGGGTCACCGGCGCCGACGGCACCGAGTTCGAGCTGGACCACGGCGCCGTGGTGATCGCCGCGATCACCTCCTGCACCAACACCTCCAACCCGCAGGTGATGATCGGTGCGGCGCTGCTCGCCCGTAACGCCGTGGACAAGGGCCTGAACCGCAAGCCGTGGGTGAAGACCACCCTCGCGCCCGGCTCCAAGGTCGTCATGGACTACTACGAACGGGCCGGTCTGACGCCGTACCTGGAGAAGCTCGGCTTCCACCTGGTTGGCTACGGCTGCACCACCTGCATCGGCAACTCCGGCCCGCTGCCGGAGGAGATCTCCGCGGCGGTGAACGAGGCAGACCTCGCGGTCGTCTCGGTGCTCTCCGGCAACCGGAACTTCGAGGGCCGGATCAACCCGGACGTGAAGATGAACTACCTGGCCTCCCCGCCGCTGGTGGTGGCGTACGCCCTGGCCGGCACGATGGACATCGACCTGGCCAACGAGCCGCTCGGCGAGGACAGCGAGGGCAACCCGGTCTTCCTGCGCGACATCTGGCCGAGCACCGCCGAGATCCAGGACGTCATCGCCTCCGCGATCGGCGCCACCGGCTTCAGCTCCGCGTACGCCGACGTCTTCGCCGGTGACGAGCGCTGGCAGTCCCTGCCGACCCCGACCGGGGACACCTTCGCCTGGGACGGCGACTCCACCTACGTCCGCAAGCCCCCGTACTTCGAGGGCATGGGGCGCCTGCCGGCGCCTGTTTCCGACATCGGTCCGGCTCGGGTGCTGGCCAAGCTCGGCGACTCGGTGACCACCGACCACATCTCGCCGGCCGGATCCATCAAGGCCGACTCCCCCGCCGGGCAGTACCTCGCCGAACACGGCGTGCCGCGCCACGAGTTCAACTCCTACGGCTCCCGCCGGGGCAACCACGAGGTGATGATCCGGGGCACCTTCGCCAACATCCGGCTGCGCAACCAGCTCGTCCCCGGGGTGGAGGGCGGCTTCACGGTCAACCACCTGACCGGGGAGCAGACCTCGATCTACGACGCCTCCATGGCCTACCAGGAGGCGGGCGTGCCGCTGGTCATCCTGGCCGGCAAGGAGTACGGTTCCGGCTCGTCGCGGGACTGGGCGGCCAAGGGCACCATGCTGCTCGGGGTGCAGGCGGTCATCGCCGAGTCGTACGAGCGGATCCACCGCTCCAACCTGATCGGGATGGGCGTGCTGCCGTTGCAGTTCCCCGCCGGGGAGAACGCCGAGTCGCTGGGACTGACCGGCACCGAGACGTTCACCATCGCCGGAGTGACCGCGCTCAACGACGGCGACACTCCGCGTACGGTGAAGGTCACCACCGACAGCGGCGTGGAGTTCGACGCGGTGGTGCGGATCGACACCCCGGGTGAGGCGGACTACTACCGGCACGGCGGCATCCTGCAGTACGTGCTGCGGCGCATGATCGCCAACTGACCGCGATGCCATGAGGGCTCCCACCCGGACGGGTGGGAGCCCTCATGTCGTCTGGTGTCCCGTCAGTCGGCGCGACGTGCCTCCCGAGTCTTCATGGCGTGCTCCACCAGCATGATGAGCACCTCCTTCACCGACTCCCGCTGCCGGGCGTCGCAGAGCAGCACCGGCACCTCGGGATCGAGGTTCAGCGCCGCCTGCACCTCGTCGAGCCGGTACTGGCGGGCTCCCTCGAAGCAGTTGACCGCGACGAGGAAAGGGGTCCCCCGACCCTCGAAGTAGTCGAGGGAGGGGAAGCAGTCGGCCAGCCGACGGGTGTCGGCGAGCACCACCGCGCCGATCGCGCCGAGTGCCAACTCGTCCCAGACGAACCAGAACCGGTCCTGACCCGGGGTGCCGAAGAGGTACAGCACCAGGTCGTCGCTGATGGTGATCCGACCGAAGTCCATCGCGACGGTGGTGGTCCGCTTCGTCTCGACGCCTTCCAGGTCGTCGATGCCCACGCCCGATTCGGTAAGCACCTCCTCGGTCCGCAGCGGACGCGTCTCGCTGACCGCGCCGACCAACGTGGTCTTACCCACCCCGAACCCGCCGGCGATCAGAATCTTGATCGCTGTGGGCAGAGCCGCCGCGTCCGACGGCCGCTCAGCGTGCCCGTAGTCCATTGATAACCGCCTCGAAGATGCTGTGTGCCGACGATCGCCAGGTCAAGCGGGCCCAGGCCGGCGGGCCGGTGACCGGGCGGGCCCGGCCGCCGGTCACCGCGTTCCCTCCACCGTCATCCGGGCTGCTGTTCCCCGTTGGCCTGCTCGGCTGGCCGGGACGGCGAGGCGACGTACCTGCCGACCCGGGTGATCAACATGGCCATCTCGTACGCGATCAACCCGACGTCGGCGTCCTCACTGGCCAGCACCGCCAGGCAGGCGTTACGCCCGGCGGCTGTGACGAACAGGAACGAAGACTGCATCTCGATGATCGTCTGCTGCACCTGCCCGCCGCCGAAACGCTTGCCGGCGCCGCGAGCCAGGCTCTGGATGCCGGCCGCCATCGCCGCCAGGTGCTCACCGTCGTCGCGGCTGAGCCCCTGCGAGGAGGCCATCAGCAGACCGTCGGCGGACAGCGCGACCGCGTGTTCGGCCTGCTTGACCCGGCCAACCAGATCATCCAGCAACCACGTCAGGTCGGCACTCGAAGCCGTCTTCTGCGCCACTTCGTCGTCCTCTTCTCCCCCGGCTCATCGCCGTGCTCACTTGGGCCTGACCGTTCTCCCCGGCTCGCCGGGCAGCGCACCTCGGTCAGGTCGCCTGTTGATCGGCGTCCTCGGGCTCATCGTCGGGCCCGGACCGACCGCCAGCACCGAGCAGCCGTGCGGCATCGGAACGTCCGCGCCGGGTGCCGGTCTGGTACGAACTCATCATGCGCCGCACCTGTTCGGGCTCGCGGACCACGTCCTCGTCCGCTTGCACCGTCTCGGGCTCGGCCCGCAACGCCGGGGCCAGGCTCGCCTGGCGTACCCGGACCGGCAGGCCCGACTCGGTGCGGGTCGGCTCGATCTCGGCGGGCATGGGGCCACCCGGGGTCACCGGGTCGGCCGGTCGACCGGCGGCGGGGCCCGCACCGCTTCCGGTGCCGGGATCAGTTGTCCGGCGCGGCGGCCACTGCGGACCGTCGTTGGACGCTGACGTGACCGGCAGTCCGATCGGAATCGTCGGTCCGTCCCAGGCAACGGAGTGCCCGGCACCGGGCCGAGAACTGCTCGGCAGCCCGTAAACATCGGCACCGTCACCGCTGGAGTGCCCGATCTCCGCCGGTACCTCCCGGCCGGTCCCGATCACGCCACCGTCGCCGGTGGGCTGGGCCGCGGCGTCCGCAGGTCGTCCCTCCGCCATGCTCGGCTCAGCCTCGTCGACGATCAGATCAGTCGGGATCAACACCACGGCGGTCGTCCCGCCGTACGCCGACTCCTTGAGCCGGACCTGCACGCCGTGCCGGTCGGTCAGCCGGCTCACCAGGTAGAGGCCCAGCCGGGACGCGTCGGCGAGGTTCCGCTCGGAACGGTCCACGATTCGGTGGTTGGCGGCGGCGAGGTCGTCCTCGGTCATGCCCAGACCGCGGTCCTCGATCTCGATGGCGAAGCCGTTGGCGACCAGTTCTCCGCGCACCTCCACGTTGGTGTGTGGCGGAGAGTACGAGAGTCCGTTCTCGATCAGTTCGGCGAGCAGGTGGATGACGTCACCGACGGCCCGCCCGGCCAGCGACACACCGCCGATCGAGAGCAGGGTGACGCGGGTGTAGTCCTCGACCTCACCGACCGCACCCCGGACCACGTCCACCATCGGGACGCTGCGGCGCCACGCCCGGCCGGGGGTCGCGCCGGAGAGCACGATGAGGTTCTCCGCAGCACGTCGTACCCGGGTGGCCAGGTGGTCGACGCGGAACAGGTCTGCCAACTCCTCGGCGTCCTGCTCGCGACGCTCCATCGCGTCGAGCAGGGTGAGCTGGCGGTGCACCAGGGCCTGGGTACGCCGGGCCAGGCTCAGGGACACCTCGCGTGCGGTCCCACGCAGCTGGGCCTGCTCGACCGCGGTGCGGACGGCGCCCTCCTGCACCACGTTGAAGGCTCGACCCACCTGGCCGAACTCGTCGTCATCGAAGCGCAGCGCTGGCATCTCCCTGGCGACGTCCACCTGCTCACCGCGCCCGAGCCGCTCCGCCACGCTCGGCAACCGTTCGTTGGCGAGTCGGAACGCCGCATCGCGCAGTCGTTGCAGCTGCTGTGCCAGCGCCCGTGCCGTGGTGATCGAGACGACCACCGAGGCGATGACCGCGAGCAGGCCGAGACCCGCGACGAGGACCAGCCGGACGATGACACCGATCGCGACCGGCGTGGCCCGCTTGACGATGTCGTCACCACCGGCCAGCACCACGTCACCGATCTCGATTAGCGCCGGAGCGGTGGTGTCGGACCAGTCCGAGGTCGAGAACGGCAGTCGGTAGGTGCCGTTGCCGTTCATGACCTGAGATTCCAGGTCGGCCAGTCGCCGGAAGCTCGCCCCGGTGACCATCTGCTCGTAGCGACGCTGATCAGCTTCGGGCAGCCGGACGATCGCCTGCTCGGCGACGAACTGACGGGCACCGACAACCCGGGTGAACTCGGCCCGCTCGACCGAGGTGATCCGGCCTGCGGCGAGCACGCCGGCCAGCATGGCGTCCTCCTGGGACAACAGCTCCCGGGCACGGTCGAGCCGGATCAGTTGTGCGGTGTCCTCGGCGACCTGGTCGTCGTCGAGATTGCCGAGTTCGTCGTACACCTGGTAGATCGACTCGATCAGCTCAGTGAACGTCGCACCGGCGTCGCTGCGGCCGATGTTGCGCCCGTCGACGGCAGTACGCGTGTCGGGCAGCGCGGCCAATTGCCGCTCCAGCTCCGCGATACGGTCGTGCAGCGCGTCGCTGCCGAACACGCCGACCTGCCAGTCGTCGGTCGACTCGACGAACTCGGCGGCCAGTTGGTCGGTACGGGCACGCAGCCGGGTCAACTCGTCAAGCTGCGCCTCCTGCGGGCGTCCGAGATAGACAAGCGAGGTGCGCCGTTCCAACTGCAACTGCAGCAGCAGCGGCTCGGTGGGATCGAACACCTGCGCGTCGAGCGCCTGCACACCGAACAGGTTCGCTCCATCGCGGACGGTGACCCAGGCGGCGAAGCTCCAGAGCGCCACCAGCGCGGCCAGCAGGGCCACCACCTTGGCACGCAGCTTCGTACTGCGGGAACCCATCACACCGTCCCTGGCCGTGAGCTAGTTGACCGGTCAGTCAGGAGCGAGCCACACAGCACACCGGCCCCGGCGCAACCTAACAACGTCACCGCAGCAACTCAAGCGCTGGTGATCATGCGCTGGTCGACCCGGGTCACCCGCCGCAGGCGCACGGTCCGGCGACCAGAGCGCCGGCCGCCGGGCCGCCCGCACCGTCGCCCGCCCGATGAGCGGCGGCGGCTGGCCGCCGGGGCACATCGGCCGGTCTGTGCGATTCGCCGACGGGAATGCGAGCCGTGGTCGGCCCCGCTGTGCCAGGCTCAGGGACATGGACGACAAGACCATCCTGAGCCGGATCTCGGATCTGGTTGACGAGGAGCACCGGCTGCGCGCACAGGCGCAGGCCCACGAGACTGGCACCGACGATGAGGCACGCACCCGCCTGCGGGAGCTGGAGGAGTCCCTCGACCAGTGCTGGGATCTGCTGCGCCGCCGCCGTGCAGCTCGGCAGGCCCATGGCGATCCTGAGGCCCAGGGCGCCCGCCCGACGTCCGAGGTCGAACGCTATCTGCAGTGAATCCCGCTCGCCCACGCCCCGCGACGGGCTCCGGGTGGCGGTGGCCACCGCCACCCGGAGCCCGGCCGGTCAGGCCAGACCTGCCTCGCGGCACAGCAGTTCGGTGAGCACCGTCGGGTCCACGAGGTCCGCCGGCAGTCCCCGGGCGACGAACCAGGCGGCGACGATCCGAACATCGCGGGCCAGGAACTCCCGCCCCTGCGGGTTCACCACCACGTCGACCACCTGCGGCAGGTCGATCAGCGCCAGTCGCCCCGCGTGCACCAGCAGGTTGTACGGCGACAGGTCGCCGTGCGCGTACCCGGCTCGGGCCAGGACGACAAGCGCGTCGACCAGTTGCCCCCACAGAGCACGTAGTTCGGCCGGTGCTGGGCGCAACTCGGCCAGCCGGGGTGCGGCGCGTCCCTCCTCGGCGTCGCCGAGGAACTCCAGCATCAGCTCGGTGCCCCGCAACTGCACCGGGTACGGCACGGTGATGGTGCCGTAGCGCTGGCCGATCTCCCAGAGCCGGCTCAGGGCGGCGAACTCCGCCGCCGCCCACTGTCCCGCGATCATCTGCCGGCCGAACGCGGTCCGGCCGGTCATCGCCCGCATCTCACGTGAGCGGCGCACCCGGCGCCCTTCGAGGTATCCCGCGTCCCGGTGAAACAGCCGGTGCCGAGGATCCCGGTATCGTTTCGCCGCCAGCAGGCAGGACCGGTCGGTGCCGGGTAGACCCCGGCGCACCAGGTGAACGTCGGCCTCCTTGCCGGTCTTGAGCACACCGAGCTCGGTGTCCTTCGCCGCCAGTTCGGTGACCAGCCAGTGCGGGTGGGGCTGCGGGCCGTGCAGCGCATCGTCCCAGGAGGACCACGTTTCGCCGGTCCCCGGGTCGGGCTCGTCGGGGTCGGTGGGAGCGGGGCCGGTCGGCCGGCCGCGCTTCAGGAAGTGCGGTTCGTCGTCGTCGAAGCGGCGTCGGCCGCGGGTTCGGCGCTCGGGCGCCGGAAAGTCGTGATCACGCATGACGCTGGTAATCCCTTGGTCGAGGTGTGGGGAGGCAGGAAGTGACCTGCGAAGACGGCCATGACCGACCCCCTCTCCTCGACCGGGCGCACGCCCGGAGTGCACGATGCGCGGACCATGCTCGTCGGCCGCACCGGTCGGGTCAACCCAATTAGCGCGACTCAGGCGCCCATGATCTCGGCGATGGCGGCGATCACGGTGTCCACCGTCGCCGTGGGCGCGAACCGGGCGTCGGTCCAGGGACGCCCCCGGTGCAGCCAGATGCTGGGCAGACCGACGGCGGTGGCTCCGCCGATGTCCGCCTCCGGGCCGTCGCCGACCACCCAGGCACCGCGCAGCGGCATTCTGGCCCGCTGCGCGGCGAGCGCGAAGATGCGGGGGTTGGGCTTGCTGACCCCCGCCTCTTCGGAGATCACCCAGTCGGCGACGTACCGGTCCAACCCGGTACGTCTGATCTTGGCGTCCTGTTGCCGAACCGCGCCGTTGCTCACCACGACCGGCATCCAGCCGGCGTCGTCGGCGATCCGCAGGGCGCACGCCACCAGCGGGTCCAGCCGGGTGAACTCGACCACCCCGTCGTGCAGTTCCTCCACCAGGTCGATGGAGGGGATCCGCAACCGATAGCGGTCCCGGATCGCGTCCGCCACGTCCCAGCGGTCCGTTAATCCGTCGGCGTCGATGGACAGCAACCACTCGATGTCGTGCGGAGGCGCTCCGATGCCGTCGAGAAAGCGCTCTGCCCAGGTGCGGAACGGCCCGGCCCGATCGAGCAGGGTGTTGTCCAGGTCCAGCAGGAGCAGCGGCACTCGGGCACCTTACGGGAATCGGGTACCTCGCCGACAGGGCGGAAGGTTACGCGGTGGTGTCGGTCCGGAACAGCCGTCGCATGCGGCCGACCCCAGGAACCAAGCCGTACGTACGGTTTGCGTCAGTCGAGGGGAGCTGACACGATCGACACGTGCCCAGAGTAAGCCAGGATCAGCTCGACGCCCGCCGTCAGGAAATCCTCGCCGCCGCGCGAGCCTGCTTCGCCCGGCACGGCTACGAGGGCGCGACCGTACGACGCCTGGAGGAGGCCACCGGCCTCTCCCGTGGCGCCATTTTCCACCACTTCCGGGACAAGGACTCCCTCTTCCTCGCCGTCGCTGAGGACGACGCGGCCACGATGGTGGAGACGGTCGCCCGCAACGGACTGGTCCAGGTCATGCGTGACCTGCTCGCCCGGGCGGTCTCCCCGGACACCACAGGTTGGCTGGGCAGCCAACTGGAGGTGTCGCGACGGCTGCGTACCGACCCGACCTTCGCCACCCGCTGGGCACAGCGGTCGGCCGCCATCGCCGAGGCGACCCGGGACCGGCTGGCCCGTCAACGGGAGGCCGGCGTACTCCGCGAGGACATCCCCATCGACGTGCTGGCCCGGTTCCTCGAACTCGCCTACGACGGGCTGGTGCTGCACCTGGCCATGGGTCGGCCCGCCGGTGACCTGGGCGCGGTGCTCGATCTGGTCGAGGAAGCGGTGCGCCGACGCTGAACCCGTCAGGTAACGAGAAGATAACTCGACCGTACGGGCAGCCGGATGCTGGCATCGCCGCTCCACAATGAAGCCGCGTTCCCTCGCGTGACAGGAGCAGGCCATGACGGGTTTCGCGGTCGATTACGACACCTGGGGAGTTCCCGGTCCCACCTTCATCACGCTCTACCTGGTGGCTGCGGTGCTCGCCGTCACCGTCGTGCTGATCCGCCGCCGGGCGCTGCTGGGCGGGCGTGCCGCTCCCCCCGCCGACCAGCTGAACCCGCAGCAGGTCGCCTACCTCAACGGCGGCGATGACTTCGCCGTCTGGACCTCGCTCGGCGCGTTGCGCAGCCAGGGCGCGATCGGCGTGGACCCGGACCGCCGGCTGACCGCCGACGGTCCGCTGCCGCCCGCCGCCACCCCACTCGACCGGGCCATCCACTACGCCGCGACGCAGCGCACCCTGGCCCGGGAGCTACGGCGCACCGAGTGGGTCGAGCGGGCCCTCACCGAACTGCGTGACGGCCTCGACCAGCGCGGTCTCGCGATCGGTCCGGACCGGCGGGCCGCCCTGCGGCACGGTCCGCTGCTGCTGGTCGCACTCCTGGTGCTCGGTGTCGCCCGAATCGTCGCCGGGCTCGCCAACGACCGCCCGGTCTGGTATCTGGTGCTCACCGTCGTCGCGCTCGGCGTACTGACCGCTGTGCTGCTCGTCCGGGTGCCCCGCCGAACCCGGGCAGCCGAGGCCGCCCTGCGGACACTGCGCCAGCGCAACCGGCACCTCGCGCCCACCGCGAACCCGGCGTACGCCACCTATGGAGCGGCGGGAGCCGCCATGGCGGTGGCCCTCTACGGCACCGCGTCACTCTGGGCACTAGATCCGACCTTCGCCCAGCAGGCCGAGATCCAACGCCAAGCCGTGGCCGGCGGCGCGACGTCCACCGGCGGGTGTGGCGGCGGCGGTGCCGCGGGCGGCGGAGGCTGCGGTGGCGGCAGTTGCGGCGGCGGGGGCTGCGGCGGCGGGTGCGGCGGATGAACACCCCGCATGGCGTGGGGATCGGCTGGCGCCCGGAAATAGCCGGCTTCGTCGCCGAGCTGCCCGGCCTGCGCTTCGTCGAGGTGATCGCCGAGTCGGTACCGACCGCCGGACCGCCACCGGACGACCTGATCGAGCTGCGGGACCGCGGCGTCACCGTGGTGCCGCACGGCGTGCGACTCTCCCTCGGCGGCGCGGAACCGGTCGATCCGACCCGGGTCGCCCACCTGGCGGCCGTCGCGCAGCAGCTGGCGGCGCCCCTGGTCAGTGAGCACATCGCCTTCGTCCGGGCCGGCGGCCTGGAGGCCGGCCACCTGCTACCCCTGCCCCGCAGCCACGAAGCGGTCGACGCGATCTGCGCCAACATCACCCGCGCCCAGGCGGACCTGCCGGTGCCGATCGCGCTGGAACCGATCGCCGCCCTGTTCGACTGGCCGGACGACGAACTCGACGAGGCGGCGTTTCTCAACGAGATCCTGGACCGCACCGGAGCACTGCTGCTGCTCGACGTCGCCAACGTGTATGCCAACGCCCGCAACCGCGGCACCGACCCGCTAGCGCTGCTGGACCGGCTGCCGCTGGAACGGGTGGCGTACGTGCACGTCGCGGGCGGTACCGAGGGTGGCGGCTTCTACCACGACACGCACACCGATCCGATCGGGCGGGAGGTGTTGGAGCTGCTCGCCGAGTTGTGCGCCCGGCACCGCCCACCGGCGGCCCTGCTGGAACGCGACGGGCACTACCCACCGGCGGCCGAGCTGCGCACCGAACTGGACGCCGTCGCCGCCGCCTGCGGCTTTCCGGAGGTGACGTGACGCCGGCCGGGGCGGGGCCCGCCGGCCCGGCCGGAAGGCCGGTCGGATCGCTCGCCTCGCGGCAGGCGGAACTGGTCGCGGCCCTGGTGGCCGGCGATCCGCCGCCACCCGGCTTCGCGCCCGGCCCGTTGGCCGCCGCCCGTGCCGCGTTGCTGCGCAAGCGGGCCGGCGAGGTCGCCCGGCACTGGCCGCTGCTCGCCGCCGGGCTCGGCCCCACCTGGCCGACGGTGTTCGTCGAATGGGCGGCCGACCGACCCACCGGCGGCGGGTTGCGCGACGGCTGGGACCTGGCCCGTGCACTGCACGCCCGCGCCGCCCTGCCGGCACTCGGCGCCGAGGAACTGGCCGTCCGCGAGGCGCAGTTCCGCTACGACGGGCAAAGGGCACCGCGTCGCCGCCGCTCACCCGCCCTCGGCCGGGTCGGCGCCGTGCTCGCCCTTCAGGTCGCCGGCCGGGTACGCCTGCTGCGCCCGGCCCGCCCCTGAACCTGACCCACGACACGGGACCGGGGCTGTTTCCGGCCCACCGGGCTGGGGCAGGATCGTCGCCATGGATCTCGGACTTACCGATCGGGTGTACGTGCTCACCGGTGCCTCCCGTGGGCTTGGTTACGCCACCGCACAGTGCCTGGTGGCCGATGGCGCCCGGGTGGTGCTCTCCGCCCGGCACGCCGACGCGGTGGAGGCCGCCGTGGCCAGTCTCGGCGGCCCCGACCGGGCCGTCGGCGTCACCGCCGACCTGGCGGACCCGACGACCCCCGAACGCCTGCTGACCACCGCACAGCACCACTTCGGCCGCATCGACGGCGCCCTGGTCTCCGTCGGCGGACCGCCCGCCGGCAGTGCCGCGTCGGTCGACGACGAGCAGTGGCGGCAGTCCTTCGAGACGGTCTTCCTCGGTAGCGTCCGCACCGTACGAACGGTCGCCGCCGCGATGCCCGACGGTGGCGCCATCGCGCTGGTGCTCTCCACCTCGGCGCGCGGCCCGGTACCCGGACTGGGCATCTCCAACGGCCTGCGGCCGGGTCTGGCCGGCGTTGCCAAGGATGTCGCCGACGAGTACGGCCCCCGGGGCGTACGGGTGGTCGGGCTGCTGCCGGGACGGATCCTGACCGACCGCAACCGGGAACTCTTCGCTGCCTCCGGCGACCCGGAACGGGCCCGGACCGAGGTGGAGGCCGCCATCCCGCTGCGCCGCATCGGTGACCCCGCAGAATTCGGTCGGGTCGCCGCCTTCGTGCTCTCCCCCGCGGCCAGCTACCTCACCGGCGTCACCGTTCCGGTCGACGGCGGCGCGCTGCGCGGCCTGTGACCACCGGACAGCCACCCCGCCGCGACCGGCGGGCCGCCCACGGCCGGCCGGGGCGGGACGAGCCCCAGCCACGCCGGTACCCACGACCGAGCCGGGAGGAGTTGGCCGCCGCAGCCGACAAGACCATCCCGGACATCATCGGCGTCGGGCTGGACGTGCTCTTCGTCGGGATCAACCCGGGGCTGTGGTCGGCCGCGACCGGTTGGCACTTCGCCCGCCCCGGCAACCGGTTCTGGCCGGCGCTGCACCGCGGTGGATTCACTCCCCGACTGCTACACCCCAGCGAGCAGGACGAACTGCCGGCCCTCGGGCTCGGGATCACCAACATGGTGGCCCGGGCCAGCGCCCGCGCCGACGAGCTGACCGCGAGCGAACTGGTCGACGGCGCACGGCAGCTCACCGACAAGGTGAGTCGGTACCGGCCGCGCTGGGTCGCGGTGGTCGGCGTGACGGCGTACCGGATCGGCTTTGCCCGACCGAAGGCGGGGTTCGGGCCGCAACCGGAGCAGTTGGCCGATGCCCGGCTGTGGGTGCTGCCCAACCCCAGCGGGCTGAACGCCCACTACACACCGCAGACCCTCGGTGCCGCCTTCGCCGAACTTCACTCGGCCGCCCTCGGGTGAGCGGCGAATGGACCAGCAGCCTCAGTTGGCGGCGGCGGGCGGCATGGCCTCGTCGGCGATGTACTCCCGGCTGGGGATGACCACCGGCTCGGGACCGGTGGCGTCGGCGTACGGCGTGGGTGAGTCCGCCACCGCGAACTGGGTGCGGTACAGCTCGGCGTAGAGACCGCCGACCGCGACCAGCTCGTCGTGGCGGCCCCGCTCCACGATGCGGCCGTCGTCGAGGACCAGGATCTGGTCGGCGTCCCGGACGGTGGAGAGCCGGTGGGCGATCACCAGGGCGGTACGCCCGGTCAACGCCACCGAGAGCGCCCGTTGCACCGCCGCCTCGCTCTCCGAATCCAGGTGCGCGGTCGCCTCGTCGAGAATCACGATCGACGGTGCCTTGAGCAGCAGCCGGGCGATGGCGATGCGCTGCTTCTCGCCACCGGAGAAGCGGTATCCACGCTCACCGACGGTCGTCTCGAGCCCGTCCGGCAGGGACCTGACCAGGTCGGCGACCTGCGCCCCGGCCAACGCCGCCCACAGCTCGTCGTCGGTGGCGTCCGGCTTCGCGTAGCGCAGATTTTCCGCGATGGTCTCGTGGAACAGGTGCGAATCCTGGGTGACCACCCCGATCTCGTCGCGCAGCGAGTCGAGCCGGGCGTCCCGGACGTCGACCCCGCCGACCAGCACCTGCCCGTCGGTCACGTCGTAGATGCGCGAGATCAGCATGGACAGGGTGGACTTGCCGGCGCCGGAGGGCCCGACCAGCGCCACCATCTGCCCCGGCTCGACGCTGAACGAGACGCCCTTGAGCACCGGTTCGTTGACCGTACGATCCAGCGCGGCGACCTCCTCCAGCGACGCGAGGGAGATCTCGGCGGCGCTCGGGTAGCGGAACCGGACGTCGCGGAACTCGACAGTCCCCGCGCCCTCGGGGATCCGCACCGCGTCGGGTCGTTCCTTGATGCCGGGTTGCAGGTCGAGCACCTCGAAGACCCGGTCGAACGAGACCAGCGCGCTCATCACATCCACCCGGACGTTGCTCAGCGCGGTGAGCGGGCCGTAGAGGCGGGTGAGCAGCAGCGCGAGGGTCACCACGGTGCCGGCACTGACCTGGCCGCTGACCGCGAGCCAGCCGCCCAGGCCGTAGGTCAGGGCCTGGGCCAGCGAGGCCACCAGCAGCATGGCCACGAAGAAGGTCCGCGAGTACATCGCGGAGGTGATGCCGATGTCGCGGACCCGTTCGGCGCGGGTGGCGAACCGGGCCGCCTCGGCGTCGGGTCGGCCGAAGAGCTTCACCAGCAAAGCGCCGGCGACGCCGAACCGCTCGGTCATCGTCGCGTTCATCTTGGCGTCGAGGTCGTACGACTCACGGGTGATCTCGGCCAGCCGCCGGCCCACCCGACGTGCCGGGATGATGAACACCGGCAGCAGCACCAGTGACAGCGCCGTGATCTGCCAGGAGAGGGTGAGCATCACCGCGGCGGTGAGGACCAACTGGATCACGTTGCTGACCACGCCCGACAGCGTCGAGGTGAACGCCCGCTGGGCACCCATCACGTCGTTGTTGAGCCGGCTGACAAGTGCGCCGGTCTGGGTCCGGGTGAAGAACTGCAACGGCATCCGCTGCACATGGTCGTAGACGCGGGTACGCAGGTCGAGGATGATGCCCTCGCCGATGCGGGCCGAATACCACCGTTGGGCCAGCGACAGGAGAGCGTCGGCGACCGCGAGCGCGGCGATGAACAGGGCCAGCCGGATCACCAGCGCCCCTGCCTCGGCGCCGCCCCGGGTGATCGCGTCGATCACGTCGCCGGCCAGCAGCGGGGTCGCCACCCCGATCACCGCGGCGACGATCACGGTGAGCAGGAAGACGACGATGTCGCGTCGATAGGGGTGGGCGAAGGCGACGATCCGGCGGGCGACACCACGCTTAAGCCGGTGCGCGGCGATGTCGTCCTGGCTGCGCATCGACCGGAGCATGCTCCAACCGCCCATGCCACCAGCGGCCATGTGGTTGGACACGCTCACCTCCGGATCAGGACGTCGTAGACCGTCGGGTCAATTCTCCCGATGACTACGACAACCACACGAGTAACCCGGATCTTCCCGAGCGGTCCTTACTATTCTCCCCGGCCGGCGAGATCCCGTAGCCGTCGCGTCTGCGCCTCCCGCTCGGCGCGCTGCTGCTCGGCGTGGGTACGCCCAGCGGCACCGGCGAGCAGCGCCTTGGTCTCGACGACGGCGTCCCGGTCGTGGGTGAGCAGCCCGGCGGTCAGGTCACGCACCGCGTCGTCAAGCTCAGCGGTCGGCACCACCAGGGTGGCCAGGCCGATCCGGTCGGCCTCGGCGGCGTCCATCCGCCGCCCGGTGGTGCAGATCTCCAGGGCGCGGGCGTAGCCGACCAACTCGACCAGGCGCTTGGTGCCGGCCAGGTCAGGAACCAGGCCCAACGTCACCTCGGCCATGGAGAACGTCGCGTTCTCGGCAAGCACCCGCAGGTCGCAGGCGAGGGCGAGTTGGAAACCGGCACCGATGGCGTGCCCCTGGACGGCGGCGATCGAGATCACGTCGGGGCGGTGCAGCCAGGTGAATCCGCCCTGGTACTCAGCGATCTTGTCGGCGCACTCCTGCTCCGACAGGGTGGTCAGCTCGGCAAAGGAGCCGGGCCCGGAGGCACCGGCGACGGCCAGGTCGAGACCGGCGGAGAAGGCACGCCCCTCGCCGCGTACCACGACCACCCGCACGTCACCGGGAAGCTCCCGGGAGAAGTCGCTCATCGCGCGCCACATCGCCGCGGTCTGCGCGTTGAGCACGTCGGGCCGGCACAGGGTGACCGTGGCGACCGGCCCGTCGCATTCCAGCCGGACCCCGGTCGCCTCGGCGGTCACCAGGCGGCCCGGGTCGCGGTGGTGGTGGCGGTGCTGCTGGACGACGCTGACGGGCGGGTCACGCCTTCTTGCGGCGCCGGGCGCCGCCGCGCTGCCGCAGCTGCACCCCGGACTCGGTGAGTACGCGGTGGATGAACCCGTACGATCGCCCGGTCGAGGCCGCGAGCGCCCGGATGCTCTCGCCCCCGGTGTACCGCTTGACGAGGTCCTTCGCGAGCGTCTGACGCTCGGCTCCGACGATCCGGCGACCCTTCTCAGTGCTGGTGGCTGTGCCAGTGGCTGCCATGCTGTGTCCTCACGTCCCAGACTGTGCGGTTCGGATACGGTCCCACCTATTAGACCGTCTCGAACGATCATGCGCCAGATATCAACTATTCGCCAACCGACACGCTATGCAATGTCAGCTTCCCGATAGGTGATGCCGCACGAGGCTCAGGCCAGCTCGACCAGTTCCAGCAGGTCGTCGCTCCAGGCGTCCTCGTCACCGTCCGGCAGCAGGATCGCCCGGTCCGGCTTGAGCGCGAGAACCGCGCCCGGGTCGTGCGTGACCAGCACGATCGCGCCGGGATAGCGGGCGATGGCGTCGAGCACCTGCTCGCGGCTGACCGGGTCGAGGTTGTTTGTCGGCTCGTCGAGTAGCAGCACGTTGGCGCCCGAGCAGACCAGGGTGGACAGGGCCAGCCGGGTCTTCTCCCCGCCGGAGAGCACGCCGGCGGGCTTGTCGACGTCCTCGCCGGAGAAGAGGAACGCCCCCAGGATCTTCCGCAGTTCGGTGTCGGTCTGCTCGACCGCCGCCGCCCGCATGTTCTCCAGCACGGTCCGTTCCACATCAAGCGTCTCGTGCTCCTGAGCGTAGTAGCCCAGTCGCAACCCGTGACCGGGGCGCACCTCGCCGGTGTCCGGCTCCAGCAGGCCGCCGAGCATCCGTAGCAGGGTGGTCTTGCCGGCACCGTTGAGCCCGAGGATGGCCACCCGGGAACCTCGGTCCACCGCCACGTTCACGTCGGTGAAGATCTCCAGCGAGCCGTACGACTTGGACAGGCCGGTCGCGGTCAGCGGGGTCTTTCCGCACGGTGCCGGTGCGGGGAAGCGCACCTTGGCCACCTTGTCGGCGACGCGGACCTCCTCCAGGCCGGACATCAGCCGTTCGGCGCGGCGGGCCATGTTCTGGGCGGCGACCGTCTTGGTGGCCTTGGCCCGCATCTTGTCGGCCTGGGCCATCAGCGCGCCGGCCTTCTTCTCGGCGTTGGCCCGCTCCCGGCGGCGGCGACGCTCGTCGGTCTCCCGCGCCTCCAGGTACGCCTTCCAGCCCAGGTTGTAGACGTCGACCACGCTACGGGTGGCGTCCAGGAACCACACCTTGTTGACCACCGACTCCAGCAGGTCGCCGTCGTGAGAGATCACGATCAGACCGCCCTTGTGGTTGGCCAGGAAACCTCGCAGCCAGGTGATCGAGTCGGCGTCGAGGTGGTTGGTGGGCTCGTCCAGCAGCAGAATCCCGCCGCCGTTCTCGCCCGCGTCCCGGAACAGGATCCGGGCCAGCTCGATCCGGCGACGCTGACCGCCGGAGAGGGTGCCGATGGTCTGCGCCAGGGCCCGATCGGGCAGCCCCAGGTTGGCGCAGATGCGGGCCGCCTCGGCCTCCGCCGCGTACCCGCCGAGCGCGGCGAACTGGTCCTCCAGCGCGCCGTAGCGGCGCACCAGTCGCTCGTCGGCATCCTCGGCCAGCTGCGCCTCCAGCTCCTTCATCCCGGCCATCAGCGCATCCAGCCCGCGGGCGGACAGCACCCGGTCGCGGCCGGTGACGTCCAGGTCACCGGTACGCGGATCCTGCGGGAGGTAGCCGACGGCGCTGCGCCGGTCGACCTGCCCGGCGTACGGCTGCCTCTCCCCGGCGAGCACCTTCAGGGTGGTGGTCTTGCCGGCGCCGTTGCGCCCGACCAGACCGATCCGGTCGCCCGGCTGCACCCGCAGCGTGGTGTCGGACAGCAGGATCCGGGCTCCGGCGCGCAGTTCCAGGCCGGTGGCAGTGATCATTTTCAGGTACTCGCTCTCGGGATCCGAAGGGCTGACTCAGGGCACACGAAAGCGCCGGCGGATCCCGGTGACCCGTCGGCGCGGGGCGTTCAGCCTTCGCAGCGCAGCACGGCGTCAAGTGTACCGGGCCCCGGCCGGCAGCCCCTGCGGATTACCGACCAAGATCGTCGGGTACCGGATCGCCGACCGGACCGGTTCCGGCCCACGAGCCACTGACTGATCGGGGTCACCATGGAGCTGAACGAGAACGCACGGATCGACACCAGCCAGGTGGAGGACCGGCGAGGCAGCGGCGGAGGCGGCGGCGGGATGGGCATCCCCATTCCGATCGGCGGCGGACGCGGCGGCATCGTCGGCATCGTCATCGCCGTGCTGGTGGCCCTCGTCGGTGGCGGCTTCGGCCTGAACGCCATGACCGGTGGCGACCAGCAGGGCGACAACGCCGCGTTGGAGCAGCGTTGCTCCGCTGAGAACGCCCTTGAGCAACTCGACTGCCGCAACACCCTCTACGTCAACTCGATCCAGGCGTACTGGCGCACCGCCCTGCCGCAGGCCCTCGGCGAGCAGTACCGCCCGACCCGCACCGTCTTCTTCAGCCAGGCCGTGAACACCGCCTGCGGTCAGGCCGACTCCGGCGTCGGCCCGTTCTACTGCCCGGCCGACTCGCTGGTCTACATCGACCTCTCCTTCTACGAGGTACTCGCCACGCAGCTGGGTGCCGAGGGTGAGTTCGCCCAGCCGTACGTGCTGGCCCACGAGTACGGCCACCACGTGCAGAACCTGCTCGGCACCAACGAGCAGGTGCGCCGCCAGCAGCAACGCGACCCGGGCAACGCCAACGACCTGTCGGTACGGCTGGAGTTGCAGGCCGACTGCTACGCGGGCGCGTGGGCGAAGAACGCCACCGGCACCGCCGACGAGAGCGGCCAGAAGATCTTCACAAGCATCACCGAGCAGGACATCGCCGAGGCCATCGACACCGCCGAGGCGATCGGTGACGACGCCATCTCCAAGCGCGCCGACCGGCCGGTCAACCCGGAGGAGTTCACCCACGGCTCGTCCGCCGACCGCAAGCGCTGGTTCAACCAGGGCTACGAGAGCGGCGACCCGGCCTCCTGCGACACGTTCAGCGGCGCGGTCTGACGAACCGGCACACTGCGGGCCCGGTCACTGGTGACCGGGCCCGCAGCCGCCCGACGCGCCCGGTCCGCCGGGCCGGTGCTAGCGGCCGGCTTCCGGCTGCGGTTCGCGGACCAGAATGCGAACCGCCCGGGCGGCGGCCACCGCGGCCAGCAGCACCGCGTGCCGGGGTTCGGGGACGTCGAGCAGGCGGTCGGCGCGCAGCGCGGCCAGCGGGGCGAGTCGACGGTCGGCCAGCACGGTGTCCACGGCCCGCCGGTCCCCACCGGCGACAAGCGCGTCCAGCCGGTCGACCGCGGGCAGCAGCAGCCGGACGGCCAACTCGACGGCGTCGGCCAGCGCCGCCTTGGTCTGGTTGTCCCGGCGGCGCGCGAAACGCTGCTGGGACCAGCCGCCGGCGGCGGTGCGCCCCTGAACGTAGCGGGTGTCCACCTTGTGCACCGGCAGCCGCTCCCCCTCGGCGATGCCCACCGCGACCGCGCCCTTGCGGACCAGCAGCAGCCCGAGCCGGCGCGGCACGGTGACCGCCGCCACGAAACCCGCCAGATCGGTGGCGGGCGACGAGCCCGGGGGCGCGTGCAGTTCGGCGGTGGCACCGTCGGGAGCGGACAGCAGCAGGCCGTACTCCTGCACGCCGACGGTGGGCGGGCCGTGCCGGTCGGCGAAACCGGCGACCCAGCGGGCGGCCCGGCCCGGATCGACCTCCACCCACCGGCCGCCCCCGGCGGCGGGTCGGCTGCTCATCACCCGACCGTACGGCACGGCCAGCTCGGGTCAGCCACCGAGGAGCAAGGCGACGGCGAGCACGGTGATGATCGCGCTGGACAGCAGGGCGGTGACCAGGCGACCGCGGTTGCTGGTGAGCACCTGCCCGATCAGCGAGCCGCCCCCGGCGATCAGCAGCTGCCAACTGGCCGAGGCGATGAACACCCCGAGGGTGAAGACCACCGCGACGGCCGTGCCGGAGCCAGCCAGGTCCGCCCGGCCGAGCACCAGGGCCGTGAAGTAGACGACGGTCGCCGGGTTGAGCAGGGTCAGCGCGAGGATCCCGACAAACGCCCGGGCCGGCGTGTCCAGTCCACGCCGCGCCAACGGTTCACCCGGCCCGGGCGAGCCGTCGTGCACCGGTGACCGCTCGGGAGAACGGCGCGTGCCAGGTGACCGCAGGGCGCGCCACGCGCCGTGGGCGGCGAGGGCGAGCAGCACCGTCGCGCCGACCAGTCGCAGCGGCCCGGCGACCGGCGCGAGCCAGCCCGCGACCACCGCGCCACCGAGCGCCGCGACACCGGCGTACAGTCCGTCGGCGGTGGCCACCCCGAGTGCGGCCCCCGCACCGACCCGGAACGAGGTCCGCGCGGTGAGCCCGAGGATGAGCACGGCGATCGCGCCGACCGGGACGGCCACGCCGTAGCCGGCGACCAGACCGGCGAGGAACGCGCCGGTCACGACGGACGCCGTGCCGAGACGCGGCCCGACGCCAGCCGCTGTCGGCGCGCGGCGGTGGCCACGGCGACAGGACTCAGCTTCATCGGGTACGCCTCACTCACCGCGTCATCCTGCGGCGATTCGCCGCACCGGCGCCACGGCTTTTCCGGGCCGGGCCGAGTTGCGGCATGTCGGTCGCAGGCAGCCCGACGCCACATTGCGGTATTCCGCAGTCGGGAGTACGGCCCCGGCCGAGAACAAGACGACGTCGGGCGCGACATCCGGTGGATGCCGCGCCCGAGGCGGAACTGTTGAGCCTGCCCGGAGGAACTGTCAGACGTTGAAGCCGAGAGAGCGGAGCTGGTCGCGGCCCTCGTCGGTGATCTTGTCGGGGCCCCACGGGGGGAGCCAGACCCAGTTGATCCGGATGTCGTCGACCAGACCACCGCCGGGCCCGGTGGTCAGCGCCTGGCGGGCCTGGTCCTCGATCACGTCGGTGAGCGGGCAGGCCGCCGAGGTCAACGTCATGTCCAGGGTGGCGACGTTCTGATCGTCGACGTGCACCCCGTACACCAGGCCGAGATCGACCACGTTGATGCCCAGCTCCGGGTCGACGACGTCCTTCATCGCCTCCTCGATGTTGGCGACGGCGGCCTTGCCGCCGGTCGGCGCGACGCTGCCGTCAGCCACCGGGCCGGTCGCCGTGCCTTCGCCGGCCGCCGAGGTCGCCTCGGTCGCAGTGTTCTCGCTCATGCCTTCACCTCCGTCGGGCTCGCGCCCACACCGGCGCGTGCCGCAGCGTCCTTGAACGCCATCCACGGCAACAGCGCGCACTTGACCCGGGCGGGATAGCGGGCGACGCCCTCGAACGCCACCCCGTCACCGAGCACGTCCTCGTCCGGCGTGACCTGACCACGACCGGACATCAGCGCCAGAAACGCCTCGTGCACCTCGAACGCCTCCGTCGCGCCCCGGCCGGTCAGCAGCTCGTGCAGCACGCTGGCGGACGCCTGGCTGATCGAACAGCCCATCCCGTCGTACGACACGTCGTGCAGCGTCGCACCGTCGGTGGCCACCCGAACGGTGATCTCGTCCCCACAGGTCGGGTTGACGTGGTGCGCCTCGCCGACCCGGTCGGCCGGGTCCTCGGCGTCGCGCAGCCCGCGACCGTGCGGGTGCTTGTAGTGGTCCAGGATGATCTCCTGGTACAGCGACTCAAGCTGCATCAGCAGAACACCTTCCGCACCTGCTCCAGGCCCGCCACCAGCGCGTCGATCTCCTCGGTCGTCGTGTAGAGGTAGAACGAGGCCCGGGTGGTGGCCGGCACCCCGAACCGGGTGCAGACCGGGCGGGCGCAGTGATGGCCCACCCGCACCTGCACGCCGAGGGAGTCGAGCACCTGACCCACGTCGTGCGGGTGCACGTCGCCGAGCGCGAACGAGATGGTGCCGCCCCGGCCCACCGGCACCTCCGGGCCGAAGATCCGCAGGCCGGGCACGGCACCCAGGGCGTCCAGCGCGTACGCGGTCAGCTGCTTCTCGTGCCACTGGATCGCCCGCATGCCGATGCCGGAGAGATAGTCCACTGCCGCGCCGAGCGCGACCGCCTCGGCGATCGGCGGAGTACCGGCCTCGAACCGGGCCGGTGGCGCGGCGTACGTGGAGCCGCCCATCGTCACCGTTTCGATCATCGAACCGCCACCGAACACCGGCGGCATCGCCGCCAGCAGCTCCATGCGGCCCCAGAGGACGCCGATCCCGGTCGGTCCGCACATCTTGTGCCCGGTGAAGACGATGAAGTCCGCGTCCAGGTCGACCACGTCGATCGGCATGTGCGGCACCGACTGCGAGCAGTCCAGCAGCAGCAGCGCCCCCACCTCACGGACCCGGGCGGTGATCCGCGAGGTGGCGTTGACGGTGCCGAGGATGTTGGACATGTGCACCAGTGAGACGATCTTCGTCCGCTCGTTGACCAGGTCGGTCAGGCCCGACTCGTCCAGCCGGCCGTTGTCGGTGACCGGGAACCAGCGCAGCGTCGCGCCGGTACGCTCGGCCAGCAACTGCCACGGGACGATGTTCGAGTGGTGCTCCATCTCGGAGATGACGATCTCGTCACCCGGCCCGAGCCGGAGCCGAGGGTCGGCGTCCGCCCGCAGCGAGGCGTTGGAGAACGCGTACGCCACGATGTTGATCGCCTCGGTGGAGTTCTTGGTGAAGACCACCTCGTCGACGCTCGGCGCGTTGACGAACGCGGCGACCTTCGCCCGGGCCCCTTCGTACGCCTCGGTCGCCTCGGTGCCGAGCGTGTGCACCGAGCGGGACACGTTCGCGTTGTGCCGGGCGTAGTGCTCGGCCAGCACGTCGAGCACCTGGCGCGGCTTGTGCGAGGTGTTGGCGCTGTCCAGGTAGACAAGCGGATGCCCGTTGACCTCCCGGTCGAGGATCGGGAAGTCGGCGCGCACCGCCGTCACGTCGTAACGGGGCACGTCGTCGTACTGCGGCATCCCCGGCGGGATCGCGATGGTGGTCATCGTCGTGACCGGTCCTTCCTTCGCAGATCAGACCCGCGCCGGACCGGCCCCGGCCGCGTACCGCTCGTAGCCGGACTCCTCAAGCTTGTCGGCCAGTTCCGGGCCGCCCTGCTCGACGATCCGACCGGCGACGAAGACGTGCACGAAGTCGGGCTTGATGTAGCGCAGGATCCGGGTGTAGTGGGTGATCAGCAGCAGGCCGGTGTCGCCGGTGTCGCGCACCCGGTTCACGCCCTCACTCACCACACGCAGCGCGTCCACGTCGAGGCCGGAGTCGGTCTCGTCGAGGATGGCCATCTTCGGCTTGAGCAGCTCCAACTGCACGATCTCGTGGCGCTTCTTCTCACCGCCGGAGAAGCCCTCGTTGACGTTGCGCTGGGCGAAGGCCGGGTCCATGTGCAACCGCTCCATGGCACCACGCAGCTCGCCGCCCCAGGTGCGCAGCTTCGGCGCTTCGCCGTCGATGGCGGTCTTGGCGGTACGCAGGAAGTTCGCCACCGACACGCCGGGCACCTCGACCGGGTACTGCATGGCGAGGAAGAGGCCGGCGCGGGCCCGCTCGTCGACGGACATCTCCAGGACGTCCTCGCCGTCCAGGGTCACCGAGCCGCCGGTGATCTCGTACTTCGGGTGGCCGGCGACCGAGTACGCCAGGGTCGACTTGCCGGAGCCGTTCGGGCCCATGATGGCGTGGGTCTCCCCCGACTTCACGGTCAGGTCGACACCGTGCAGGATCGGCTTGAGCTCACCCTCGGGCAGCTTCACCGACACCTGTAGGTCGCGGATCTCCAGGGTGCTCATTATCGGGTCACTCCATTGCTCGGCGTCAGACTGACGTAGATGTCACCGTCGCGGACTTCGACGGGGTAGACGGGTACGGGTTCGGTGGCGGGCAGCCCGGTCGGCTCGCCGGTACGCAGATCGAAACGGGAGCCGTGCAGCCAGCACTCAAGCGTGCAGCCTTCGACCTCGCCCTCGGAGAGCGCCACGGCCGCGTGCGAGCACTCGTCGAACACGGCGTAGAACTGGTCGTCCTCGCCGTGCACGAGCGCGATCTGGGTGCCGTCGACGTCCGCGCTGATCGCGGTGCCCTTCGGCACGTCCTCGCTGGCGCAGATGCGGATCATCAGGCGCCCGCCTTCGTCAGCCGCGCCTCGATAGCGTCCCCCAGCCGCTCACGCAGGGACTCCACCGGGATCTTGTTCAGCAGCTCGGCGAAGAAGCCGCGCACCACCAGCCGGCGCGCCTCGGCCTCCGGGATGCCCCGGGCCATCAGGTAGAACAACTGCTCGTCGTCGAAGCGGCCGGTGGCGCTGGCGTGACCGGCGCCGGCGATCTCGCCGGTCTCGATCTCCAGGTTCGGCACGGAGTCGGCCCGGGCACCGTCGGTGAGCAGCAGGTTCCGGTTGATCTCGTACGTGTCGGTGCCGGTCGCCTCGGCCCGGATCAGCACGTCGCCGACCCAGACGGTACGGGCGCTCTCCCCCTGCAACGCACCCCGGTAGCCGACGTAGCTGCGGCAGTCCGGCACGGTGTGGTCGACCAGCTGGCGGTGCTCCTGGTGCTGGCCGGAGTCGGCGAAGTAGAGGCCGTACAGCTCGGCCTCGCCACCGCGGTCGGTGTACTCGACAGTGGTGTACTGCCGGACCAGATCGCCACCGAGGGTGACCTGAACGTGCAGCACCCGCGCGTCGCGCCCCAACCGCACCTTGAGGTGCTGCGCCTGCACCGCGTCGTCAGCCCAGTCGGCCACGGTGACCAGTGTGAGCTTCGCCCCGTCGCCCACCGACACCTCGACGTTGTCCGCGAGGGTGGCCGAGCCGACGTGCTCCAGCACCAGGATCGCCTCGGCGAACCGGCCCACCTCGATGACCGTGTGCCCGAAGGCCAGGCCCTCGACGCCCGCACCGACCGCCCGGAGAATCGCCGGACCGCTGATCACCGCGTCCTGCGCCACCCGGACCAGCAGCGCCTGCTCCGCCCCGCCGTAGGCCAGCGCGCTGACCCGGTCGAACGGGGTGAGCACGCTGCCGACCCGTGGGTCGTCGCGGCCGACCCGCTCCACGGACACGCCCTCGGGCAGATCGGCGTACTCGTGCCGGACCGTGCCGGTGGCGGTCGGATCGTCACCGACCAGCCCGCGCAGCCGCTTGAGCGGGGTGAAACGCCACTCCTCCTCCAGGCCGGTCAGGGCCGGGAAGTCGGCGACATCGTACGAACGCAGCGCCTGCGACTTGGTGCTGGGCGGCGCGGAAGCCTGGGTAGTCATCTCGTCCTTGTTTGTGTCTATGACGACGGTGTCCGGTGCTCTGGTGGCGGCCAGGGTCAGCCGACCGCGCCCTCCATCTGCAGCTCGATCAGGCGGTTGAGCTCCAGGGCGTACTCCATGGGCAGTTCCTTGGCGATCGGCTCGATGAAGCCGCGCACGATCATCGCCATCGCCTCGTCCTCGCTCAGGCCCCGGCTCATCAGGTAGAAAAGCTGGTCCTCGCTGACCTTGGAGACGGTCGCCTCGTGCCCCATCGACACGTCGTCCTCGCGGATGTCGACGTACGGGTAGGTGTCGGAGCGGGAGATGGTGTCCACCAGCAGGGCGTCGCACTTGACCGTGCTGGCGCTGCTGTACGAGCCCTCCAGCACCTGCACCAGCCCCCGGTACGAGGTCCGGCCGCCGCCCCGGGCGATCGACTTCGACACGATGGTGCTGCTGGTGTGCGGTGCCGCGTGCACCATCTTGGCGCCGGCGTCCTGGTGCTGCCCCTCGCCGGCCATCGCCACCGAGAGCACCTCGCCCTTGGCGTGCTCGCCGGTCATGTAGACCGCCGGGTACTTCATGGTGACCTTGGAGCCGATGTTGCCGTCGATCCACTCCATGGTCGCGCCCTCGTGGCACACGGCGCGCTTGGTGACCAGGTTGTAGACGTTGTTCGACCAGTTCTGGATGGTCGTGTAACGGCACCGGGCGTTCTTCTTGACGACGATCTCCACCACCGCGCTGTGCAGCGAGTCCGAGGAGTAGATGGGCGCGGTGCAGCCCTCGACGTAGTGCACGTACGCACCCTCGTCGACGATGATCAGCGTCCGCTCGAACTGGCCCATGTTCTCGGTGTTGATCCGGAAGTACGCCTGTAGCGGGATCTCCACGTGCACACCCTTCGGCACGTAGATGAACGAGCCGCCGGACCACACGGAGGTGTTCAGCGCGGCGAACTTGTTGTCGCCGACCGGGATCACCGTGCCGAAGTACTCCTTGAACAGATCCTCGTGCTCCTTGAGGGCGGTGTCGGTGTCGAGGAAGACGACACCCTGCTCCTCCAGGTCCTCACGGATCTTGTGGTAGACCACCTCGGACTCGTACTGGGCGGCGACACCGGCGACGAGGCGCTGCTTCTCCGCCTCCGGGATGCCCAGCTTGTCGTAGGTGTTCTTGATGTCCTCGGGCAGGTCCTCCCAGCTGGCGGCCTGCTTCTCGGTGGAGCGTACGAAGTACTTGATGTTGTCGAAGTCGATCCCGGTGAGGTCGGCGCCCCAGGCCGGCATCGGCTTGCGCTCGAACAGCCGCAGGCCCTTCAGGCGCAGGTCGAGCATCCAGGCCGGCTCGTTCTTCTTGGCCGAGATGTCCCGCACCACCGCCTCGTTGAGGCCGCGCTGAGCCGAGGCTCCGGCGACGTCCGGGTCGGCCCAGCCGTACTCGTAGTTGCCCAGGGCGGCGAGCTGCTCCTCCTGGGTCAGGGGCTGGACGATCTGCTCGGTCATCTATCTGTCCTCACAGTGGTGACGGTCTTACCGGACTGGGCGTGCGGCGAACCCGGGATGTGCGTGGTGCACACCCCGTCGCCGTGCGCGATGGTGGCCAGGCGCTGCACGTGGGTACCGACCAGGCGGGAGATCACCGTGGTCTCGGCCTCGCACAGTTGGGGAAACTCGGCGGCCACGTGCGCCACCGGGCAGTGGTGCTGGCAGAGCTGGCCGCCGGAGGCGATCGTGGAGGCACTGGCAGCGTATCCCTCGGCGGTCAGCGCCGCGGCGAGAGCCTCGGCACGGGCCATCGGATCGTCGCCGGCGTCGGCCAGCGCGGCCTGACAGCGTGTCTCCAGGGCGGCCACCTGCTCGGCGGCGAAGCGCTCCACCGCCTGCGTGCCACCGGTGCGGGCGATCCAGCGCAGCGCGGCGGTGGCCATGTTGTCGTAATGGTGGGTGCCACACCGGCTGCGGGCGGCATCAGTGAGCAGGAACACCTTGGCCGGCCGGCCCCGCCCGCGGTGACCGCGTACGGTCTGCTCACGGGCCACGACGTCGCCGTCGGCGAGCATCGCGTCCAGGTGCCGGCGGATCGCCGCCGGGCTCAGCCCGAGCGCGTCGCCCAACTGCGCCGCGGTCGCGGCGCGGCGTTCCAGAAGCAGCAGGGTGACCCGGTCCCGGGTCGACGGCTCACTGGCGAGCGTGCCGGCTGGAGCCGGCTGCTCAGGCGTGACGTCGACACCTGACAGCGACCGGCCGGCGACCACAGCGGTCGTCGGCTGGTGCCCGGTGAGCGCCGCCGCCTTTTTCACAACGCCCACGTTACGTAATTCGACCAGGGCCCGCAAACGTGACCCCGGTGATCCGAACCACCGCACGGGCGGAGTCACCCGATCGGCGACAACTACGTTGCGTAGGATTCGCTTCGTGAAGCGACCCGACCGTTCCCTGGTCTCCCGCACCCTGCTGCGTCGTCTGGCGTTCGCCAACATCGTCGCGAACGCCGCGATCGTCGTCACCGGCGGGGCGGTGCGGTTGACCGCGTCCGGGTTGGGCTGCCCCACCTGGCCCCGGTGCACCGACGAGTCGTACACCACCACCGCCGAGATGGGCATGCACGGGGTGATCGAGTTCGGCAACCGCCTGCTCACCTTCGTGCTGGTGCTGATCGCGGGCGCGACCCTGCTGGCCGTGCTGGCGTACCGTCCCCGGCGTCGCGGTGCGGTGCCCCTGGCGCTGGCCGTCGTGCTCGGCATCGTGGCGCAGGCGGTGATCGGCGGGATCACCGTCCGCACCCAGTTGCATCCCTCGATCGTGGGCATTCACTTCGTGGTGTCGATGCTGCTGCTGCTCGTCGCGTACGCCCTGTGGCGTCGGGTGAGCGAGCCGGACGGCCGCAAGGTGCCGGTGGTGCCGCCGGCGCTGCGGTCCCTGACCTGGATCACCCTGGTGGCCAGCGCGGCGGTCATCGTTGTCGGGGTGGCGGTGACCGGAAGCGGCCCGCACGCGGGCGACGCGGACGCCGTCCGCAACGGCCTGGACCCGCAGACGATCTCCCAGGTCCACGCCGACCTGGTGTTCCTGCTCGTCGGCCTGACCGTGGGGCTGTGGCTGGCGCTGCGCGCGGTCGGCGCACCGGCGCGGGCCGTCCGGGCCGCGCTGACCCTGCTCCTGGTCGAGCTGGGGCAGGGGGTGATCGGCTTCGTGCAGTACTTCACAAACCTGCCGGCGCTGCTGGTCGGCCTGCACATGCTCGGCTCCTGCCTGGTCTGGCTCGCCACCCTCGCCCTGCTCTGGTCAACCCACGAACGCCACCCCACCCAACTCCCCCACCCCCAGACCCCCACCGAAACCCTGACCCCCGCCCGAGCTTCTCGTTGATCATGAGGCTAGCGGCACCTGAGAAGATCAACCTCATGATCAACGAGAAGGGGTGGGGTGGGACAGCTGGGTGAGGATGGCGTCGGCCAGGCGGTCGGGGGCGTGGTCGGCGTGGGCGAGGAAGAGTGAGGGCTCGGTCAGTTCGAGTTCCACGAGCACCGGGGCGCCGTCGGCAGCGGGGATCAGGTCGACCCGGGCGTAGAGCAGGCGCTCGGTCCCGCCGGGCACGGCCGCGAGGGCCTGCGCGGCGACGGCGAGCTGCGCCGGCTGGGCGGTGCGGGCGCTGGTCTCCTCGGCCCCGTTCAGCACGTCGTCACCCTGCTCCGGCCCGGTCAGTATCGGCCCCTTGCGGACGGCGTGGCTGAAGGCCAGCCCGGCCGGGCCGGCGAGGAAGAGCAGCGCGGTCTCACCGACGGTGTCGACCGCGCTCAGGTACGGCTGGACCATGGCCACCCGACCGGTCGCGCCGAGCCTGCGTACGTGGGCCGCCGCGAGATCCCGGTGCTCCGGGTCGGCCAGGTCGTAACGGCCGGTGCCCCGGCTGCCCGCGCTCACCGTCGGTTTGATGACGTACTCACCACCGTCGGCGGGCGGCTGCCACGGCTCGCCGGGCGACACCCAGCCGGTGGGGACGGTGGGCACACCGGCCGTGCACAACTCGTCGAGGTAGCGCTTGTCGGTGTTCCAGCGCACCACGTCGGCCGGGTTGACCAGCCGCGGCACCCGCGCCGCCCAGGCGAGAAACTCGTCCCGGCGGAACGTGTAGTCCCAGGTCGAGCGGAGCACGGCCAGGTCGTAGCCGGCCCAGTCGATTGCCGGGTCGTCCCAGACGACGGGTTCGGCGACGATCCCCCGGGCGGCCAGCGGGGCCACCACCAGACGATCGTCGTCGTGCAGGTCGGCCAGGTCGGTGCAGGTAATGAGAGCGACCCGGGGTTTCCCCCGGGTCGGCTGGTGGTGATCGGTCAATTTATCTCAACGGGCCATCGTGCGGCGGGCCATCGAACGCCAGAGGTCGTTGCTCGGGCGCATCTGGTCCATCAGTTCCCGTTCCCAGGCGTTCTCCACGGCGACCCCGGCCTGCGCGCAGGCCTCGCGGGCGGTCACCGTGTCCTCGGCGAACTGGTCGCCCCACGCGCCGTCGGCGCCCACCAGGACGATGCGGGCACCGCGCTTGCCGACGTACTCGATGACCGCCTTCGCCCCGCCATGCTCAGCGGCGAACGACTTGATGCCCGCGACCAACCCGTTGGGGGTCTGCCCGGAGGCGGTCTGATCAGTCGTCAGCGTCGTATCGGAACCATCTGCCATAACGTGAAGACTAAGCAGAGATGCACTCGGAAGGGCGAGAACCATCAACCTTTTCTGATACCCATTACCCGCAGGTTTAAGGAAGACCAAAGACGTTTCGCCCGTATTTATCAGCACCAAACCGGGTCAATCGGAGCGCAAAACGTCACCAAGCGGGCTTCGCAGGGTTGGAGGTCCGGCGCGGTCAGCCGTCAGAGCAGGGCGTCGAGGGCCGCGGCGGCGAAGACGATGGTCAGGTACGACGTCGACCAGTGGAACAGCCGCATCGGCTTGACCGGCTCGCCCCGACGAGCCCGACCGGCGAGCCGGTGCGCCTCGGCCAGGAAGATCGCGCCGACCACAAGCGTCGGGACGCCGTAGACCGCGCTCAGCCCCAATGCCCACACGGCCAGCGAGGTCAGCACGGTCAGCCAGGCGAACAGCACGATCTCGGCGTTGACCCGCCGGACCGAGGCGACCACCGGGAGCATCGGGATGCCGGCCCGGGCGTAGTCGTCCTTGTACTTCATGGCCAGTGGGTAGAAGTGCGGCATCTGCCAGAAGAAGACCACCCCGAACAACCCCCACGCCACCGGCGACAGGGAGCCGGTCACCGCGGCCCAGCCGATCAGCACCGGCGCGGCGCCGCAGGCGCCGCCCCAGAAGGTGTTCGCCGTCGTCGTGCGCTTGAGCCACAGGGTGTAGACGACGTCGTAGTAGACGATCGCGGCCAGCGTGAGCCCGGCGGCGAGCAGATTGGTGAAGACCGCCATCAAGGCGACCGAGACCACCGCCAGCACCAGACCGAAGACCAGCGCGTTGCGGGGCGTCACGGTGTGCGCCGGCAGCGGACGTCGCTTCGTCCGCCGCATCAACTGGTCGATGTCCCGGTCGATGTAGCAGTTGAGCACGCTGGCCGCGCCCGCCGCGAGCGAGCCACCGACCAGCACCACCGCGACCAGCCACAGCGAGGGCAACCCGCCATCCGCGAGCATCATCGCCGGCACCGTGGTGACCAGCAGCAACTCCACGATCCGCGGCTTGGTAAGCGTCACGTACGCCGCCACCACCGCCCGCAGGTCGCGGGGGCGGGCTGGGGTCTCCCCGGCCGTACGCACCGGCGGCTGCCCGGCAGGGTTACTGACGGGGCGCTCGGTGATCATGCTCACGGATTGCCACCTTCCGGCGTCGGGAGGGGAGGTCACGGCGGCGGGACCGACTCGGGTCCACACACCGACCCACACACTACGCGTCGTCGTTTTGGCTGCCCGGGCGACCCGGCAACGGTGCCAGTCGTCACACCGGAGGCTGGCGGGCGGGCCCGTGACGAGGGTGAACCGCGAAGCGCACCCGAAACGTACAGACCAGCATGCTGAGATCCTCGGGCGCACGTTTAGCCGCGCTCGATAGGGTCACCACTGAGGGTTCCGCCCATCTCGCCGAGGAGCACAAACCACCGTGGCTGCCAACCGACCCGCGCACCCCGCACTTGACTGGTCCGACCTCGACCGCCGTGCCGTGGACACCGTCCGCGTACTGGCCATGGATGCCGTGGAGAAATCCGGCAACGGCCACCCGGGCACCGCGATGAGTCTCGCCCCCGCGGCGTACCTGCTGTTCAACCGGGTGATGCGGCACAACCCCGCCGATCCGAACTGGCCCGGCCGGGACCGCTTCGTGCTCTCCGCCGGGCACTCCAGCCTGACGCTCTACATCCAGCTCTTCCTCGCCGGCTACCCGCTCAGCCTGGACGACCTCAAGTCGCTGCGGCAGTGGGGTTCACTCACCCCGGGGCACCCCGAGCACGGGCACACCCCCGGTGTGGAGACCACCACGGGCCCGCTCGGGCAGGGCCTGGGCAACGCCGTCGGCATGGCGATGGCGGCGCGGCGCGAACGCGGCCTGTTCGACCCGGAGGCCGAGGCCGGTGAGTCCGCCTTCGACCACCACATCTGGTGCATCGCCTCTGACGGCGACATCGAGGAGGGCATCAGCCACGAGGCCAGCGCCCTGGCCGGGCACCAGCAGCTGGGCAACCTCTGCGTGATCTACGACGACAACGAGATCTCGATCGAGGACGACACCCGCATCGCGCTGAGCGAGGACGTCGCGGCCCGCTACGCCGCGTACGGCTGGCACGTGCAGACGGTCGACTGGCGGCGCGGCGACGCCGAGAAGGGCGACTACCACGAGAACGTCGAGGAGCTGTACCAGGCACTGCTGGCCGCCAAGACGGAGACCGCCCGTCCGTCGTTCATCGCGCTGCGCACCATCATCGGCTGGCCGGCACCGAACAAGCAGAACACCGGCAAGATCCACGGCTCGGCGCTCGGCGCCGACGAGGTGGCCGCCACCAAGGAGATCCTCGGCTTCGACCCGGCCGGCACCTTCGAGGTCACCGAGGAGGTGCTCGGCCACACCCGGTCGGCGCTGCGGCGTGGCGAGGCCGCACAGCAGGAGTGGACGACCACCTTCGACTCGTGGTCGAAGGCCAACCCCGAGCGCCGCGCCCTCTACGACCGGCTGGCCGGCCGGGCGCTGCCCGAGGGCTGGGCCGACGCCCTGCCGGAGTTCCCCGCCGACGCCAAGGGCGTCGCCACCCGAGCCGCCTCCGGCAAGGTGCTGGCCGCGCTCGCGCCGGTGCTGCCCGAGCTGTGGGGCGGCTCCGCCGACCTGGCCGAGAGCAACAACACCACGATGAAGGGCGAGCCCTCCTTCGTGCCCAGCCAGTACGCCACCAAGGAGTTCCCCGGCCACGAGTACGGCCGCACGCTGCACTTCGGCATCCGCGAGCACGCCATGGGCGCGATCCTCAACGGCATCGCCCTGCACGGCGGCACCCGCCCGTACGGCGGAACCTTCCTGGTCTTCAGCGACTACATGCGGCCGTCGGTCCGGTTGGCCGCGTTGATGAAGCTGCCGGTGGTCTACGTCTGGACGCACGACTCCATCGGTCTGGGTGAGGACGGCCCGACCCACCAGCCGGTGGAACACCTGACCGCGCTGCGGGCCATTCCCGGCCTGGACGTGGTCCGCCCGGCCGACGCCAACGAGACCGCCTGGGCCTGGCGGCAGGCCCTGGAGCACACCGACCGGCCGACCGCGTTGGCCCTGAGCCGGCAGGCGCTGCCGACCCTGGACCGCACCCAGCTGGCCGGCGCGGAGGGGGTCGCCAAGGGCGGCTACGTGCTGGCCGAGGCGTCCAACGGCAAGCCCGAGGTGATCATCATCGGGACCGGTTCCGAGGTGCAGCTCTGCCTCACCGCCCGGGAGCGGCTGGAGGCCGACGGCACCCCCACCCGGGTCGTGTCGATGCCGTGCCAGGAGTGGTTCTTCGAGCAGGACGAGGCGTACCGCGAGTCGGTGCTGCCGCGCGGGGTAAAGGCCCGGGTGAGCGTGGAGGCGGGCATCGCGATGTCCTGGCGCGGGATCGTCGGCGACTGCGGCGAGAGCGTCAGCATCGAGCACTACGGCGCGAGTGCCCCGCACACCGTGCTCTTCGAGCAGTTCGGCTTCACGCCGGACCGGATCGTCGCCGCCGCGCACGCGGCGCAGACCCGGGTCGGCGACATCACCGGTTTCACGACCGGCAACTGAGGGAGGCGTTGGCGCACATGACGACCGACAGGCTGGGCGAGCTGACCGCCGCGGGAGTGGCGGTCTGGCTCGACGATCTATCCCGGGTACGTCTGAACTCCGGCGGGCTGGACCAGCTGCGCCGGGACAAGCACGTGGTCGGGGTCACCACCAACCCGACCATCTTTGCGAAGGCGTTGAGCGACGCCGACGAGTACGACTGGCAGCTGCGGGACCTGGCCGCCCGGGGCGTCGACGTGGAAGAGGCCGTCCGCATGCTCACCACGTACGACGTGCGGTGGGCCTGCGACGTGATGCGCCCGTCGTACGACGCCAGCGCCGGCGTCGATGGCCGGGTCTCCATCGAGGTGGATCCGCGGCTGGCCCACGATTCGCAACGCACCGTGGCCGAGGCCCGGGCGCTGTGGTGGCTGGTCGACCGGCCGAACCTGTTCATCAAGATCCCGGCGACCGAGGCCGGTCTGCCGGCGATCACCGCGGCGCTGGCCGAGGGGATCAGCGTCAATGTCACGCTCATCTTCGGCCTGGACCGCTACTCCCAGGTGATGGAGGCGTTCCTGGCCGGGCTGGAGCAGGCCAAGGCGAACGGCCACGACCTGAGCACCATCGGCTCGGTGGCCTCGTTCTTCGTCTCCCGGGTCGACAGCGAGGTCGACGCCCGGCTGGAGAAGATCGGCTCCACCGAGGCCAAGGCGCTGCGTGGCAAGGCGGCGGTGGCCAACGCCCGGTTGGCGTTCGAGCGCTACAGCGAGGTCTTCTCCACCGACCGGTGGCGGGCGCTGGCTGACGCCGGTGCCCACCCGCAGCGCCCGCTGTGGGCCTCCACCTCGACCAAGAACCCGGATTACCGGGACGTCATCTACGTCGAGGAGCTGATCGCGCCCGGCACGGTCAACACCATGCCGGAGCCGGTCATCCACGCCTACGCCGAGCACGGCGAGACCCACCCGGACACGGTCACCGGCGCGTACGACGACGCCCGGGGGGTCTTCGCCGCCCTGGAGTCGGTGGGCGTGGACCTGGCCGACGTGATCGCCACCCTGGAGCGGGAGGGTGTGGAGAAGTTCGAGGCGAGCTGGCAGGAACTGCTCGACGGCGTCCGCAAGTCGCTGGCCGCCGCCGGTCAGGGCAACAGCAGTCCCGGCGACGCCGCCCGGGGCAACGCCGACGCCGCCGCGCGCGCCGGAGGAAATGCGTGACGGTGCCGTCCGGCAGCACCCACGCCGCCACCTGCACCGGGTGGCGGCGTGGGTCGGTGGCGCTACGCGAACGGTTCGCAGGTGGGTAGCTTTCTTCAGACAACCGGTACGGTCGACGTTGATCTACCGGTGCCCGGCAATCCGTACTCCTGTCGGGGAGTCGCCGGCGGTGGCCGGCGCCCCTGGCCGGTCGGTGACGTCCGCTGCCGCACCGGCATCCGACCGATCGGTCGGCGGGCCTTGGCGCGATGGGTCGCTACGGGCATGACGATGGACGACGTGGACGAGCGGAGCGAGGAGGCGGCGTGAACCCGCTGCGCGACCCGCAGGATCGGCGTTTGCCCCGAATTCCGGAGCCGTGTGCTCTGGTGATCTTCGGGGTGACCGGTGACCTGGCTCAGAAGAAACTGCTACCTGCGGTCTACGACCTGGCCAACCGGGGGCTGCTGCCGCCCGGCTTCGTGGTCGTCGGGTTCGCCCGGCGGGACTGGGGCGACGGCGATTTCGCTTCGCTGGCCCGCGAGGCGGCGATGGCCCACGCCCGAACCCCGTGGCGGGAGGAGGTGTGGTCGCGACTCGAACACAACATCAAGTTCGTCGGCGGGTCGTTCGACGACGACACCGCCTTCGACAACCTCGCCCGCTGCCTGGACGGTCTGCGCGACAGCCACGGCATCCACGGCAACGCGGCTTTCTACTTCTCCATCCCACCGGCGGCGTTCCCGGTGGTGCTCAAGCAGCTGGCCCGCACCGGCATGGCCGACAACGAGAAGTGCGGCGGCTGGCGCCGGGTGGTGGTGGAGAAGCCGTTCGGCAACGACCTGCCCTCGGCCAAGGCGCTCAACGACCTGGTCGACGACGTCTTCACCCGGCAGGACGTCTTCCGCATCGACCACTACCTGGGCAAGGAGACGGTCCAGAACATCCTCGCCCTACGCTTCGCCAACAGCCTCTTCGAGCCGCTGTGGAACTCGCAGTACGTCGACTCGGTGCAGATCACCATGGCCGAGGACGTGGGTATCGGTAGCCGGGCGGGGTTCTACGACTCGGTCGGCACCGCCCGCGACGTGTTGCAGAACCACCTGCTGCAACTGCTCGCCCTGGTGGCGATGGAGGAGCCGACCAGCTTCGACGCCGACGAGATCCGGGCCGAGAAGCTCAAGGTGCTCAAGGCCATCACATTGCCGAAGGACGTCACCCAGGGCACGGTACGCGGTCAGTACCTGCCCGGCTGGGTCGGCGGGCAGCGGGCCAGGGGCTACCTGGAGGAGGACGGCGTCCCGTCGACGTCGACCACCGAGACGTACGTGGCGGTGCGGCTGGGCATTCAGAACCGCCGGTGGGCGGAGGTGCCGTTCTACATCCGGGCCGGCAAGCGGCTGCCGCGGCGGGTCACCGAGGTCGCGGTGATGTTCAAGCAGGCGCCGCACCTGCCGTTCAATCCGGCCGACATGGAGATGCTCGGCAACAACCAGCTGGTGATCCGGGTCCAGCCGGACGAGGGCGTGGTGCTCAAGTTCGGTTCCAAGGTGCCCGGCACCACGATGGAGGTCCGCGACATCGCGATGGACTTCCAGTACGGCGAAGCGTTCACCGAGTCCAGCCCGGAGGCGTACGAGCGGCTGGTGCTGGATGTGCTGATCGGCGACCGGACGCTGTTCCCGGACGCCGCCGAGGTCGAGCAGAGCTGGGCCGTGGTGGACCCGCTGGAGCACGCCTGGGAGGGCACCAAGCCCGAGCCCTACCGGTCCGGCGAATGGGGCCCCCGGGCCGCCGACGAGATGCTGGCCCGCGAGGGCCGGGCCTGGCGGCGGGCGTGAGCGAGCGAGGCGAGCGAAGCAGGAGGCTGCGGTGATCGGACTGTGGGACACCACCGGCAACGAGGTGGTCAAGGCGCTCGCCGCGGAACGACGAAGCGCGGGCGGGGTAGCCAGCGGCATGGCGCTGACCCTGATCGTGGTGGTCGACGAGAAGCGGGTCCGCGAGGCGGAGGCGGCAGCCACCATCGCCGCCGCCGCGCACCCGTGCCGGCTGCTGGTGGTGGTTCGCTCCGACGTGGACCGCGACCGCAACCGGCTCGACGCCGAGATCGTGGTCGGCGGGCGGCTGGGCCCCTGCGAGGCCGTGGTGATGCGGATGTACGGGCGGCTGGCGCTGCACGCCGAGTCCGTGGTCATGCCGCTGCTGGTGCCGGACGTACCGGTGGTCACCTGGTGGCACGGTGAGCCGCCGGAGGAGATCGCCACCGACTTCCTCGGTGTGGTGGCCGACCGGCGCATCACCGACTCCGCGCAGGCCGCCGACCCGATCGCGGCACTGCGGCAGCGGGCCCGCGACTACTTCTCCGGCGACACCGACCTCGCCTGGACCAGGATCACCCCGTGGCGCACCCTGGTGGCCGGCGCGTTCGACACCACGGACGCCCAGCTCACCGAGGCGGCGGTGGTCGCGCCACCCACCGACCCGACCGCCGCGCTGATGCGGGGCTGGCTGCGCAGCCGGCTCGGCATCAAGCCGCGCTGGGACCGGACCCGGGAGTTCCCCCGGATGCGGGAGGTCCAGTTGCGTTGCGCCAACGGCGACGAGTTGACGCTGACCCGCGAGGACAGCGTGGCCACGTTCCGGCGTACCGGCCAGGAGGATCGGATCCTGCCGCTGGTGCGCCGGCCGCTCGGCGACGAACTGGCCGAGGAGCTGCGCCGGCTCGGCACCGACCAGGTGTACGCGGAGGCGTTGGGCGCTTTCGCCGGGCTCAACAACTTGGATCGACGGCCCAGTCAGCGGGTGCACGTCTGGAAGGACCCGGCCACCGCCCAGCGGGCCGAGGCCGGCGTCACCGCCCACGCCACGACGAACGCCGGCTCCTGACCCTCCCACCCCTCCGGTACGCACGACACCGACCGCCCGGCGGTCGCGGAAGGACACCATGAGTGAGGCGAGTGTCGCCGTCCACGCCGACGCCGACCTGCTGGCGCAGGCGGTCGCGGCCCGACTGGTGGTGCGACTGCTCGACGCCCAGGCCGCACGCGGCCAGGCGTCGGTGGTGCTCACCGGCGGTCGGATCGCCGCGGCGGTCTACCGAGCGGTGGGCGCACTGCCCGCCCGGGACGCGGTCGACTGGTCCCGGGTCGACTTCTGGTGGGGCGACGAACGGTTCCTGCCCTCCGGAGACCCGGAGCGCAACGAGACCCAGGCCCGCGCGGCGCTGCTCGACGCGCTGCCGGTGGACCCGGCCCGGATCCACGCCATGCCGGCCTCGGACGGCGGCGCCGACCCGGAGGAGGCCGCCGCCCGGTACGCGGCAGAACTCGCCCAGGCGGCCCGGCCCGGCACCGCCCTGCTGCCCCACTTCGACGTGCTGATGCTCGGCGTCGGCGAGGACGGGCACGTCGCCTCGGTCTTCCCGGAGCACCCGGTCCACTACGAGAGCCGACCCGTCAGCGCGGTGCGGGGCAGCCCGAAGCCGCCGCCGGTACGCATCACCCTCACCCTCCCGGCGATCAACACCGCCGAGGAGGTGTGGCTGGTGGCCGGTGGCGGCGACAAGGCGCACGCGGTCGGCATGGCGCTGTCCGGTGCCGGCCCGGTACAGGTGCCGGCGGCCGGCGTGCAGGGCACCGGGCGTACCCTCTGGCTGCTGGACCGGGCCGCGGCGGCCGACCTGCCGGCCCGCTTCCGCAGCCTGCGCTGACGCGGCCGGCGGCGGGCCCGAAGCTACGACCGGCCGCGGCGCTGGCGTAGCGCGGCGAGAGCCTCGGCGAGGATCGCCTCCCCCTCGGCGTCGGTACGACGTTCCTTCACGTACGCCAGGTGGGTCTTGTACGGCTCGGCCCGGGCGCGGCCCGGCGGATCCTGGGCGTCCTGACCGGCGGGCAGCCCGCAACGGGGGCAGTCCCAGACGGTCGGGGCCGCCACGTCGGCGACGATCCGGATGTCGGTGCGGTGCCCGTTGCGACACCAGTAGCTGACCGACCGGCACGGGACCGGCTGGTGGCGTTCGGGGGGACGTGGGGGCGCGGACCCGACGCGGGCGCCCCGGATGACGTGGCCGTTCGGCACGGCGCTGACTCCTGTCGTCGGAGGGGACCGCCGTCGGGGGGTGGACGGCGGGCGACGCGGTGCAGCGGGTGAAACGGACTGCGCGCGGCCCGTCGGGTGACGGACCGCGCGCAGATTGTACGCCTCGGGGGTCGAATCAGACGCCCGTACCCACCTCAAGCCGGAGCCAGAGACCGAGCCCGATGATGCAGGCGAACCAGACGATGCCCACCAGCACGGTGTAGCGGTCCAGGTTCTTCTCGGCCACCGACGAGCCGGCCAGGCTGGAGCTGACGCCACCGCCGAACATGCTGGACATCCCACCGCCCTTGCCTCGGTGCAGCAGGATCAGCAGGGTGAGCAGGACGCTCGTGATGACCAGCAACACGATCAACGTGTAGGCGAACCAGATCGGCATGGCGGGGGTCAGTCCTCTCGTTACGATCCTCGCCCGGGCAGTTCGGGCACGGCGGCACCGACCGGCGGACGGGCGGAGTCAAGGATAGCGAGCGATCAGCCGGAGATGTGCTCCGGGAACCGGCAGATCTTCGCGAACTCCTCGGCGTCCAGGCTGGCGCCGCCCACCAGGGCGCCGTCCACGTCCGGCTGCGCCATGATCGAGGCGACGTTCGACGACTTCACCGAGCCGCCGTAGAGGATGCGTACGCCGTCGGCGGTGGCCTGGTCCACGGTCTCGGCCAACCGGGCCCGCAGCGCGCCACACACCTCCTGGGCGTCCTCCGGGGTGGCCGTCTTGCCGGTGCCGATCGCCCAGACCGGCTCGTACGCGACCACCACCCGGAGCACCTGCTCCGGGCTGAGCCCCTTGAGGGCAGCGTCGAGCTGGTCGGTGCAGTGCGCCACGTGGGTGCCCTGCTCCCGGACGTCCAGTCCCTCCCCCACGCAGAGGATCGGGGTGAGCCCGTGGGTCAGCGCCGCCTGCACCTTGGCGCCCACCAACGCGTCGTCCTCACGGTGGTACTGCCGCCGCTCGGAGTGCCCGACCACCACGTACGTGCAGCCGAGCTTGGCCAGCATCGCGCCGGAGACCTCCCCGGTGTACGCGCCGGAGGCGTGCGGTGACAGGTCCTGTCCGCCGTAGCCGATGAGCAGCTTGTCGCCCTCCACCACGGTCTGCACCGTGCGCAGGTCGGTGAACGGCGGCAGCACCACCGTCTCCACCTCGGTCAGCTGCTTCTCGGTGAGGCTGGCGGCCAGCTTCTGCACCAGCAGGTTCGCCTCGAGGTGGTTGAGGTTCATCTTCCAGTTGCCGGCCATCAGTGGCCGGCGGGGGGCGCTCGCCATCAGTTCTCCAGAGCCGCGATGCCGGGGAGGGTCTTGCCCTCCAGGTACTCCAGGGACGCGCCACCGCCGGTCGAGATGTGCCCGAAGGACTTCTCGTCCAGACCCAGGGCCCGCACCGCGGCGGCGGAGTCACCACCACCGACCACGCTGAACGCGTCCGAGCCGGCGATCGCCTCGGCCACCCCACGGGTGCCGTGCGCGAAGGCGGGCATCTCGAACACGCCCATCGGGCCGTTCCAGAAGATCGTCCGGGCGCCCTTCAGCGCGGCAGCGAAGCCCGCCACCGTCTTCGGGCCGACGTCCAGCCCCACCCGCTTGCTGGGGATGCCGTCGGCCGGCACGGTGTCGTGCGCGGCGTCCGGGGCGAACGCGTCGGCGGCCACCACGTCGACCGGAAGCATGATCTTGCCCTCGGAACGCTCCAGCAGGTTGCGGCAGGTCTCCACCATCTCCGCCTCCAGCAGGGAGGAGCCGACCTCGTGGCCCTGGGCCTTGAGGAAGGTGAAGCACATGCCACCACCGATGAGCAGCCGGTCGACCTTCGGCAGCAACGCCTCGATCACCGCGAGCTTGTCGGAGACCTTCGACCCGCCGAGCACCACCACGTACGGCCGCTGCGGGTCGCCGGTGAGCTGCGAGAGAACCTCCACCTCGCGCAGCAGCAGCCGGCCGGCGAAGTGCGGCAGCCGGGCGGGCACGTCGTGGACGCTTGCGTGCTTGCGGTGCACCGCGCCGAAGGCGTCGTCGACGTACACGTCGCCGAGAGCGGCGAGCTGATCGGCGAAGGCGCCCCGCTCGGCGTCGTCCTTGCTGGTCTCCCCCTTGTTGAAGCGGAGATTCTCCAGCAGCGCCACCTCGCCGTCGGCGAGCGCCGCCACCGTCGCCCGGGCGGACTCGCCGACCGTGTCGGTGGCGGCGTGCACCGGCGTGCCGAGCAGCTCACCGAGCCGCCCGGCGACCGGGGCGAGGCTGAACTGCGGGTCCGGCGCACCCTTCGGCCGACCCAGGTGGGAGCAGACGACGACCTTGGCACCGGCCTCGGTCAGCGCGCCGAGGGTCGGCAGCACCGCCCGGATCCGACCGTCGTCCGTGATCGCACCGGTCTGCTTGTCGAGCGGGACGTTCAGGTCGGCGCGCACCAGCACGCGCCGACCCGAGACCCCCTCGGCGAGCAGATCGTCGAGGTTACGGATGCTCACAGCGACGAACCAACCAGCTTCACCAGGTCGACCAGGCGGTTGGAGTAGCCCCACTCGTTGTCGTACCAGCCGACGACCTTGACCTGGTTGCCGATGACCTTGGTCAGCGGCGCGTCGAAGATGCACGACGCCGGGTCGGTGACGATGTCGGCGGAGACGATCGGGTCCTCGTTGTAGGTCAGGATGCCCCGCAGCGGGCCCTCGGCGGCGGCCTTCAGCGCGGCGTTGACCTCGTCCACCGAGGTCTCCCGACCGACGGTGACGGTGAGGTCGGTTGCGGAGCCGGTCGGGATCGGCACCCGCAGCGCGTACCCGTCGAGCTTGCCCTTGAGGTCCGGCAGCACCAGGCCGATGGCCTTCGCGGCACCGGTCGAGGTCGGCACGATGTTCAGCGCGGCGGCACGGGCCCGGCGCAGGTCCTTGTGCGGCGCGTCCTGGAGGTTCTGGTCCTGGGTGTACGCGTGGATGGTGGTCATCAGACCCTGCTGGATGCCGAACGTGTCGTGCAGGACCTTCGCCATCGGCGCCAGGCAGTTGGTGGTGCAGGAGGCGTTCGAGATGATGTTGTGCTTCGCCGGGTCGTACTGGCCGTCGTTGACGCCCATCACGACCGTGACGTCCTCGTTCTTCGCCGGAGCGGAGATGATGACCTTCTTGGCCCCGCCGTCGATGTGCGCCTTGGCCTTGGTGGCGTCGGTGAAGAAGCCGGTCGACTCGATGACCACGTCCGCGCCGACGTCGCCCCACGGCAGCGCCGCCGGGTCCTTCTCGGCGTACGCCTTGATGGACTTGCCACCGACGGTGATCTCGTCGGCGGTGGCCTTGACCTCCTGCGGGAGGCGGCCCAGGATGCTGTCGTACTTGAGCAGGTGGGCGAGCGTCGCGTTGTCGGTCAGGTCGTTGACGGCCACGACCTCGACGTCAGCGCCGGACGCCAGCACTGCCCGGAAGAAGTTACGGCCGATCCGGCCGAAGCCGTTGATGCCAACCCGGATGGTCACAGGTCCCATCTCCTCGCGTTCTGGTCCGCCGGCGTGGAGACCCTCGGCCGGCGAAGTTGTGTGCGCCGACCGTTGGAGCCGGCCGTTGACGGTTCATCCCGGCCACCCCGCCGCGGTCCGAGGGACCTGACCGCCGTCGAGGCGGTGGATACGGCGGGGAACACCGGTGCCGGCCCCCTTGCCGTACGCAGCGACCTTATCCGAGCGCGCTGAGCCACGCTGCGCCGGGTGGTCGCCCCACCGTCCTATCAGACCACGAGCATGTCGGGCGTGACGGCCGCTTCGGTATCCGGGATGCCGAGGTCGCGGGCCCGCTTGTCGGCCAACGCCAGCAACCGGCGGATCCGCCCGGCGATGGCGTCCTTGGTCAGCGGCGGGTCGGCCAGCGCACCCAGCTCCTCCAGAGAGGCCTGCCGGTGCTCCAGGCGTAGCCGGCCGGCCGAGGTGAGGTGCTCCGGCGCGTCGTCGGCGAGGATCTCCAGCGCCCGGGTCACCCGGGCCGCGGCGGCGACCGCCGCGCGGGCCGAACGCCGCAGGTTGGCGTCGTCGAAGTTCGCCAGCCGGTTGGCCGTCGCCCGCACCTCCCGCCGGACCCGGCGCTCCTCCCAGGCCAGCACACTGGAGTGGGCGCCGATGCGGGTGAGCAGCGCGGCGATCGCGTCGCCGTCCTTGACCACCACCCGGTCGACGCCGCGTACCTCGCGGTTCTTGGCGGTGATGCCCAACCGCCGGGCCGCGCCCACAAGCGCCAGCGCCGACTCCGGCCCGGGGCAGGTGATCTCCAGGGCGCTGGACCGGCCCGGCTCGGTCAACGAGCCGTGCGCCATGAACGCGCCCCGCCAGGCGGACACCGCGCAGCAGACGCTGGCGGCGACGACGTGCGGCGGCAGCCCGCGTACCGGCCGGCCGCGCACGTCGAGCAGCCCGGTCTGCCGGGCCAGGGCCTCGCCGTCCTTGACGACCCGGACGATGAAATGGCTGCCCTTGCGCAGCCCACCGGAGGCGAGCACGTGGATCTCGCTCGGATAGCCGTAGACCTCGGCGATCTCGCGCCGCAACCGCCGGGCCACCGCGCCGGTGTCGAGCTCGGCCTCCACCACCACCCGCCCGGACACGATGTGCAGCCCACCGGCGAACCGCAGCAGCGCCGCCATCTCCGCCCGCCGGCAGCAGGGCTTGGGCACGTCGACCCGACTCAGCTCGTCCTTGACCGCAGCCGTCATCGCCATTGTGCGTCCCCTCACGGACCGGTTCCGGCGTGTCGCCGGAGATTACGTACGTGTCTAACGATCGGCGCCCAGTACAGGCACCAGGGCGGCGCCCAGAGCAGCCGGATCATGACGGGGCGTGCCGTCGTCGACCGCGACGGGAGCGAGGACCAGCCGGGCTCCCAGGGATTCTGCCGCACCGTGGACCGGTTCGGGGTCACCGACCGCCTTGGCGTCGGCGAGCACGAAGTCGACAGTCAGCTCCGGCAGGTACCAGCGCAGCGCCGCCAGGTGGTCGGCGACCGAGAGACCGAGGGTCTCCTTCTCGGCGGCGAGGTTGAGGGTGACCAGCCGCCGGGCCGGGCTGGCCAGGATCGCCGCGGCCAGCTGCGGCACCAGCAGGTGCGGCAGCACGCTGGTGTACCAGCTGCCCGGCCCGAAGATCAGCCAGTCGGCGACGCCGATCGCGGCGACCGCCTCGACACACGCCGCCGGCGCCTGCGGGGTGAGCCGAAGCGACTCGACCCGGCCCGTGGTGACCGCGACCTGATGCTGTCCGCGTACGGTGCACACCTCGTCGGGACGTGCCGGGTCGGCCCCGCGGACCCGGGCCTCGATGTCGACCGGCTGGCGGGACATCGGCAGCACCCGGCCGACCGAGCCGAGCATCGCTCCCGCGTGCTCCAGGGCGGCCACCGGGTCGCCGAGCAGCTCCATCAGACCGCAGAGCACCAGGTTGCCCACCGCGTGCCCGGCCAGCCCGTCGCCCCGGCCGCCCGTGGTGGTGTCCGCGAAGCGGTGCTGGAACAACCCCGCGCTGCGTCGGGTGGCGGGGTGGTCGCCGGCCAACGCCACAAGCGCCTGCCGCAGGTCACCGGGGGGTAGTCCGCCCCGTTCGGCGCGCAGCCGGCCGCTGGAGCCGCCGTCGTCGCCGACGGTCACCACCGCCGTGATGTCCAGATCCAGCTCCGGTGCGGAGCGCCGCAAGGCTCGCAGCGAGGCGGACAGGCCGTGCCCGCCGCCGAACGCCACCACCCGGATCGTCATTCCCGCCCCAGGTCGCGGTGTTGAGCGTTGGCGGCCAGCCCGGCGCGGCGCAGCCGGGCCGCCAACTCCTCGGCGATCGCCACGCTGCGGTGCTTGCCGCCGGTGCAACCGACCGCCACGGTCAGGTACCGCTTGCCCTCCCGCTCGAAGCCGGCCGTGGTGGCGTTCACCAGGTCCGCGTACGCGTCGACGAAGGCGTTAGCGCCCTCCTGCCCCAGCACGTACGCGCTGACCGCCTCCTCACGCCCGGTGTGCTCGCGCAGTTCAGGTACCCAGTACGGGTTGGGCAGGAACCGGGCGTCCATCACGAAGTCAGCGTCCGGCGGCAGGCCGTACTTGAAGCCGAAGGAGATCACCGTGAGCCGCAACCGGCGGGCGTCCTCCCCGCCGAACAGTTCCTCGACCCGGCGGCGCAACTGGTTCACGTTGAGGTGGCTGGTGTCGATGATCACGTCGGCCTGGTCGCGGGCCTCTTCCAGCAGTCCCCGCTCGACGGCGATGCCGTCGGCGAGCCGGCCGTCACCCTGCAACGGATGCGAGCGTCGCACGCTCTCGAACCGGCGGATCAGCACCTCGTCGTCGGCGTCGACGAAGACCACCCGGGGGGCGTAGCCACGCTCCTTCAGCTCCCGGATCGCCTCGGCCAGATCGGTGGAGAAGGCCCGGGAGCGCACGTCCAGCACCATCGCGGTACGCCGGGCCGCCCCACCCGCCTTCACGGCCAGCTCGGCCATGTCCAGCAGCAGCGCCTGCGGCAGATTGTCGACGACGTAGAAGCCGACGTTCTCCAGCGCCCGGGCCACGGTGCTGCGTCCACCACCGGAGAGACCGGTGACCACGACCAGTGTGGTGTCCGTTTCGGCGGGCACCGCGGTCTGCTCACCGGGTACGCCCGCACGGTGACCGGTCGTGTGCGCCTCGCCCACCCGTCTGCCCCTCCAACCGTGCCGCCCCGGCCGATCCGGCCGGGCATGGTCAAGCAGCGACTCTAGCTCGCCGGTGTCCGGCTCCGGGGGGACGTACCGCCGCCACGCCGCAGAGCCACCGGAAGCGCGCACCCGTCGTGTCGGCTGACTGACGGCGCGCGACGCGCGACGCGGCTATCCTCCGGCCATGGGCAGGCACGGGGCGCGGCTGCGCTGGGTGGTTGCCCTGGTGTCGGTCACCATCGCCGTGCTGGCCACGGTGGACCGGTACGTCGACCGCGAACGCGAATGGGCTCGCGGCGGCGACCAGGTGGCGGTGACCGTCGAGGCGGTGCTGCCGGAGCCGGACCAGGTGGCGGACGCGGTCGTCGCCTTCGGCTGGCCTAAACCGGCGGACAACGTCGTCGGCGACCCCGACCGGCGGTCGGTGGTGTTGCGGCTGCGCTGGTCCGGGCCGCCCCGCAAGGGCCACTACCAGGTCATCCTGCTCGACGGCCGGGTGGAACCGGCGAGGGTGGTACAGCCGTACGCCGGCTGGGACGCCGACGGCGACACCGGTTCCAACTGGGCCGGGGCGTACGACGTGCTGGCCGAGCGGTACGCCTGGCTCGCCGACACCGCCACCCGCGAGGACCCCGAGGGCACGTTCACCACCCCGCCGCACGTCGGCGCGGTGGGCACCCGCGCGACCGCCGACGGCAGCCTGATCGCTGTCTTCCGGCTGCTGCCCGGCGCCCTGCCGTTGACCGACCCGTCCCGCCTGGTGGTGGCGTTCTGCTACGTCGATCCCGACGGCGACGTCCGCTGGGCCAAACGCGTCCCCGTCCCGCCTACCCCATGACGGCGTAGCACGGAACCTCGCTCGGGCTGCAACGCGCTCTAAGCTCGGGCCGATGGCCGGAGCAACGCAACTTTCGGGGCGGACCTTCCGCGAGGCGGTGGGCGACCGGACGGTCGACGCCACCCTGATCGTGCTGGCCGCCACCGTGGGACTGATCACGGTGGTCGACCAGGTGAACGACCCCACGCCGGTTTCCGCCTGGCTCCGGTACGCGGACTGGGTCACGGGGGCGCTCGGCTACCTCGCACTGTGGTGGCGACGCCGGTTCCCGGTCGTGCTCGGCGTCGTCCTGGCCGTGGCGAGTTCATTTTCCGAAACGGTCGCCCCGGCCGCGATCGTCGCGCTGTTCACCGTCGCGGTGCACCGCTCGATCAGGGCGACGGTCGTGGTGTGCACGATCAGTCTCGCCGCCCTCGGCACGTATCAGCTGCAGTGGCCCGAGACGACGGCTCCACCGTTGACGGTGTTCATCATCATCGTGCTGGGGCACCTCGCCACCGTGGCGTGGGGACTGTCGGTGCGCAGCCGCCGGGCGTTGGTCGCATCCCTGCGGGAGCGGGCGGCAGCAGCCGAGGTCGAGGCGCTGCTGCGGGCCGAGCACGCCGCGCGGGAGGCTCGGGAGGCGCTCGCGCGGGAGATGCACGACGTCCTCGGACACCGGCTCTCGTTGCTCAGCGTCCATGCGGGCGCCCTCACCTACTCCCGCGACGCGCCGGCCGAGGACCGGGCGCGGGCGGCCGAGGTGGTCCGCGAGAACGCGCACCGCGCCCTGCAGGATCTCCGCGAGGTGATCGGGGTACTCCGAGCCCCCGTGGGCGAGCTGCCGCTGCCGGGCGTCGTGGACGTTCTGGAGCTGATCGACGAGGCTCGCCAGGCCGGCACACCGGTCGAGCTGCGGGACGAGGCCGGGGTGACGACCGATGACCGGATCCTCCCGGCGACGCCGGGTCGCACGCTCTACCGCCTCGTGCAGGAGGGCCTGACCAACGTGCGCAAGCACGCCCCGGGTACGCCGGTGGTGGTCCGGATCACCGGGCGGCCCGGCGACCACGTGACCGCCGAGGTGGTGAACGCCCGGCCGGCGGGTCCACGCTCGCGCCCCGACGGTTCCGGGGCGGGGTTGCGCGGGCTTGGTGAGCGCGCCCGGCTCGTGGGCGGGCAGCTCGACCACGGCCCGACGGAGTCGGGCGGCTGGCGGGTCCGGCTCCGGTTACCCTGGCCGTCGTGACCCACCCGATGCCTGCCGACAACGCGGTCGGCGGCCAGCCAGTCATCGACGTACTGGTGGTCGACGACGACCCGGTGGTCCGGTTCGGGCTGAAGATGATGCTGAGCGGAGCTCCCGATCTGCGGGTGGTGGCTGAGGCGAGCGACGGCGCGGAGGCGGTGGAACTGACCCGGCGTCACCGACCCGACGTGGTGTTGATGGACATCCGGATGCCCGGCACCGATGGGCTCACCGCCACGGAAACGCTGCGTGGCGAATCGTCCGCGCCGCAGGTCATCGTGTTCACCACCTTCGACGCCGATGCCCACGTGCTGCGTGCCCTACGGGCGGGCGCGGCCGGGTTCCTGCTGAAGGACACGCCGCCGGACGAACTCGTCGTCGCGATCCGGCACGCGGCACAGGGGCGTCCCGTGCTCGCGCCCGAGGTGACGCGTCGACTCATCGCGCGGGTCGCGGAGTCGGGGCAGGACGGCCGGCAGCACATCGCCCGACGCCGTCTCGACGTACTCGCCGACCGCGAGCGGACGGTCGCGGTCGAGATCGGCGCTGGGCGCACCAACGCGGAGATCGCCGCGCGGCACCACCTCGGCCTGACCACGGTCAAGACCCACGTGTCGGCGATCCTCACCAAGCTGGATCTCAACAATCGCGTGCAGGTCGCACTCCTCGTGCAGGAGGCGGGGCTCGTTCCCCCGGACTGATCGGGCAGCACCGGGCACGTTCCTACTTTGGTTTGTGGATCCGGAGCCTTGGACGGAGAACGCAGCCAGCCGGCCCGCCTAGCGTCGATGTCATGCCACCTTCACTCCGACATACCCGCGTGTCACCGGTACCCCGACGGACCGCCGCGGTGCTGGCCGCCGCCGTGCTTGCCCTGACCGGTTGCACCGGTGGGGTCAGTACGGCGGCAGCGGGCCGGCCTTCCTCCGGCCCGACCGTGCCCGCCCCGATCCCGGACCCGGTGCAGTGGGAGGAGTGCGGGCCGAGCCTCGACTGCGCCACCGTCGAGGTGCCGCTGGAGTACACCGAACCCGACGGGGAGCAGATCAGCCTCGCCGTGACCCGGCACCGGGCCACCGATCCGGAGCGGCGCATCGGCAGCCTGTTCATCAATCCGGGTGGTCCGGGGGTGCCGGCTACCGAGACGGTCGCGTCCATCGACGCCGCCAACGACACAGGCCCCTACACGCCCGAGGTCGTCGCCCGGTTCGATGTTGTCGGCATGGACCCGCGCGGTGTCGGTCAGTCCGGTGCCGTGCGCTGCCTCACCGACGAGCAGCGAGCCGAGCAGGCGACCGAGAACCGCGACCCACGCATCCCGGGTGGGAAGCCGTTCGGGAAGTTGCTCATCGACGCCCGCACCTTCGCCAAGGGCTGTCTGGACCAGCAGAGCCCCGAGTTCCTGGCGAGCCTGTCCACCGACAACGTGGCCCGCGACCTGGACCAGGTGCGTGCCGCGCTCGGCGAGGAGAAGATCACCTTCTACGGTGCCTCGTACGGCACGGTGGTGGGTCCGATGTACGCCACACTCTTCCCCGACCGCGTACGCCAGATGGTGATCGACGCCCCGGTCGACACCGACCTGTGGCAGAACGACCCGCTGCGACTCCTGGACGACGTCGCCCGCTCCAACGAAGAGACGCTCGACGCCTGGTTCGACACCTGCCGCGCCGAGGGCGTGCAGGTGTGCGCGTTCGGCGACGGCGACCCGCGGGCCGCCTTCGACGCCCTGATCACCAAGCTGGAGGCGAAGCCGCTGGTGGTCCCCCCGGTCGAGGGCCTGACGCCGGGTGGCACGCTCGACGGGGCGATGGCCCTGGAGGCCGCACGGGCCGCCGCGGGCAACCGGGCACTCTGGCCCGTACTCACCGCGGGCCTCCTGGGCGCGCAGCAGGGTGATGGCACGGGCCTGCACTTCGTGGTCTCATTCGTCACCGTTGCACCGTTCGGTGGCCCGTTCGCGATCCTCCAGGAACCGCACACCGCCGTGCGGTGCGTCGACTGGCCGAAGCTGGACAAACTGTCCGAGCATCATGTCGCGGCCAAGAAGATCACCGAACGCGGCGAACGGCTCGGCAGCCGGGCCGCCTACAGTGCGCTCAACTGCGCGCTGTGGCCCGTCGAGAACGAGGACCGGGTCACCCGGGAACTCACCGGCGCGGGCGCCCCGCCGATCCTGGTGGTCGGCGGCCGGTTGGACAACGTGTCCCCGCACCACTGGGCCGAGGCGATGGCGGAGCGGCTGGAGGACGCCGTCCTGCTCACCCGCGAAGGCATCGGCCACACCTCCTACCGCACCAGCGGCCCGTGCGTCGACGCGGCCATCGACGCCGCGCTGATCGACGGAGTGCTACCCGCCGAGGGCACCGTGTGCGACGCCGTGCCACCCGCCACCACCCGGCCGCTGGGGCCCTCGCCGTCCGGGTCCGCCGGCGCGGCACCGGCGGGGTAACCGCGTCATCGATCTACCCGGTACGCGAGATGCGGCATGTCGTGGCTTCCGCCAGCGCGGATACCGCGACATGCCGCAACCCGTGTCGCCCAACGTGGCTCGTAGAATCCTCGGATGGTCTCTCCCGCCGACGTGAGCGTCACCGACCTGGCCAGCTCCGACGCACCCACCGCCGAGAAGGTGACAGCGACGCTCGATGTGCTGCGGCGGGTCTTCGGGTACGACTCGTTCCGGGGCTTCCAGCGGGAGGTCATCGACCATGTGGTGGCCGGCGGCGACGCGCTGGTGCTGATGCCCACCGGTGGCGGCAAGTCGTTGTGCTACCAGATTCCCGCCCTGGTCCGGGACGGTGTCGCAGTGGTGATCTCGCCCTTGATCGCGCTGATGCAGGACCAGGTCGACGCGCTCACCGCGGTCGGGGTGCGGGCCGGTTTCCTCAACTCCACGCTCGACCTGGACACCCGCCGGCTGGTCGAGGCGGAGTTCGTGGCCGGCGAGATCGACCTGCTTTACCTCGCGCCGGAGGCGCTGGCCAGCCGGGCCACGCTGGGCCTGCTGGACCGGGGGCGGATCAGCCTGTTCGCCATCGACGAGGCGCACTGCGTGTCGCAGTGGGGCCACGACTTCCGGCCGGACTACCTGAACCTGTCGATGCTGCACGAACGCTGGCCGGGCGTACCCCGCATCGCGCTGACCGCCACCGCGACGAGCGCCACGCGGACCGAGATCGCCACCCGGCTCAGCCTCACCGAGGCGCGGCACTTCGTGGCCAGCTTCGACAGACCCAACATCCAGTACCGGATCGTGCCGAAGCGGGAGCCGCGCAAGCAGCTGCTGGCCCTGCTGCGCGACGAACATCCCGGCGACGCGGGCATCGTCTACTGCCTGTCCCGCGCCTCGGTGGAGAAGACCGCCGACTTTCTGGTCGCCAACGGCATCGACGCGCTGCCCTACCACGCTGGCCTGGACGCGGCCACCCGCGCCGCCAACCAGCAGCGCTTCCTGCGCGCCGACGGCGTGGTGATGGTGGCGACGATCGCCTTCGGCATGGGCATCGACAAGCCCGACGTACGGTTCGTCGCCCACCTCGACCTACCCAAGTCGGTGGAGGGCTACTACCAGGAGACCGGTCGCGCCGGCCGCGACGGCCTGCCGTCGACCGCCTGGCTGGCGTACGGGCTTCAGGACGTGGTCCAGCAGCGAAAGATGATCGACACGTCCGAGGGTGACCTGGCGCATCGGCGCAATCTCGCCGCCCACCTCGATGCGATGCTGGCGCTCTGCGAGACGGTCCGCTGCCGCCGGGCGCAACTGCTGGAGTACTTTGGCGAGCCGGCCACGGGCGGCTGCGGCAACTGCGACACCTGCCTGGAGCCACCCGAGTCCTGGGACGGCACGGTGGCCGCGCAGAAGCTGCTCTCCACCGTCTTTCGGCTGGACCGGGAGCGCAACCAGCGGTTCGGCGCCGGGCACTGCATCGACATCCTGCTCGGTCGAACCACCGACAAGATCAGCCAGCATCGACACGACTCGCTGACCGTGTTCGGCATCGGCGGGGAGCTGAGCGAGGCGGAGTGGCGCGGCGTGGTCCGACAACTACTCGCCGAGGGACTGCTCGCCGTCGAGGGCGACTACGGCACCCTGACACTCACCGACGCCAGCGCCGAGGTGCTCGGCCGGCGTCGTACCGTGATGCTGCGTCGTGAGGCGGCGCGCCCGGCGAAGGCGGCCAAGCCCCGCGGCGCGGCCACCGTGGTCGCCGAGCTGCCGGCGGAGGCGGCCGGCACGTTCGAGCGGCTGCGGGCCTGGCGGGCGGCCACCGCGAAGGAGCAGGGCGTACCCGCGTACGTCATCTTCCACGACGCGACGCTGCGCCAGATCGCGGCCGACGCGCCGTCGTCGCTGGCCGAGCTGTCCCGGATCAGCGGCGTCGGCGAGAACAAGCTGGCCAAGTACGGCGAGCAACTCCTCGGCGTGCTCGCCAACACCACCTGAGGTACCGCATCCCCCATCAAGATCCGCGCAACTTCAGGGTTCTTGCTGTCCCAGACGCCGTGGAGACCGCAACATCCCCGATGTTGTCAGCTTGCGGGAGGTTCGGGGGTGGGGGTGCGGAGGGCGGTGAGGATTGCTTCGGCGGTACGGCGGCCGACGCCGGGGACCTCGGTGATCTCCTCGACGGTGGCGGCCGAGAGGCGTTTCAGCGAGCCGAAGTGACGCAGCAGCGCCTTGCGGCGAACCTCGCCCAGGCCGGCGACGTTGTCCAACGCCGAGGTGGTCATCCGCTTGGAGCGGCGCTGCCGGTGGAAGGTGATGGCGAAGCGGTGGGCCTCGTCGCGTACCCGTTGCAGCAGGTAGAGCCCCTCGGAGGCGCGCGGCAGGATGACCGGGAAGTCGTCGTCGGGCAGCCAGACCTCCTCCAACCGCTTGGCCAGCCCGCAGAGCGCCACATCGTCGATGCCCAGCTCGGCGAGGGCCTGCGCGGCGGCGGCGACCTGCGGCGCTCCGCCGTCGACCACCACCAGCTGCGGCGGGTACGCGAACCGGCGTGGCCGGCCGGTGGTCGGGTCCACCAACGTTCCGATCCGCGGCTCGTCGCTGGCGACGCCTGCGTCACCACCGCCGATGGCGACCGGCGCGCCGCCGGGGTTGTCGGCGGCGGCCGACTCACGGGCAGCGGCGTCAGCGGCAACCGTGTCCACGACGGCGCGGTCCATGTCGGCGCGGTCCATGGCGGCGGCCGGGATGGCGAGGTCGGCGGCGGATTCGACTCCTGCCTCCCCAGTCTCGGCGCGGGCGTCGAGGTAGCGGGCGAAGCGGCGGCGCAGCACCTCGGACATCGCCGAGAGGTCGTCGGTGGCCCCCCGGATGATGAACCGGCGGTACTCGCTCTTGCGGGGCAGGCCGTCCTCGAAGACGACCATGCTCGCCACCACGTCGGTGCCCTGGATCTGCGAGATGTCGAAACACTCGATGCGCAGCGGCGCAGTCCGTAGACCGAGCGCCTCGGTGATCTCGTCGAGGGCCCTGCTGCGGGTGGTGAGATCACCGGCCCGCTTGAGTTTGTGCCGGGCCAGGGCGTCCTTCGCGTTGCGTTCCACCGTCTCCATCAGGGCCCGCTTGTCGCCGCGCTGCGGCACCCGCAGCGTCACCCGGCCGCCCCGGTGGGTGGAGAGCCAGTCGGCCAACGCGTCGGCGTCGGCGGGCAGCTCGGGCACCAGCAACTCACGCGGCACATCGGCCTCGCCGTGCTCGCCGCCGTAGACCTGGGTGCAGAAGTGGTGCACGAGGTCGCCCATGGTCAGCTCCTCGGTCTTCTCCACCACCCAGCCGCGCTGGCCGCGTACCCGGCCGCTCCGCACGTGGAAGACCTGGACCGCGGCTTCGAGCGGGTCGTCCGCGAAGGCCACCACGTCGGCGTCGGTGCCGTCGCCGAGCACCACCGTCTGCTTCTCCATCGCCCGGCGCAGCGCGGCGACGTCGTCGCGCAGCCGGGCCGCCCGCTCGAACTTCAGCTGCTCGCTGGCCTCGGCCATCTCGCGTTCCAGTTTGCGGACCATGGTGTCGGTGCGCCCGGCCATGAAGTCGCAGAAGTCGTCGACGATCTCGCGGTGCCGCTCGGCGGAGACGGTGCCGACGCAGGGGGCCGAGCACTTGCCGATGTAACCCAGCAGGCAGGGGCGGCCGACCTGGCCGGCCCGCTTGAACACCCCGGCGGAGCAGGTGCGGGCCGGGAAGACGCGCAGCAGCAGGTCGAGTGTCTCGCGGATCGCCCAGGCGTGCGAGTACGGCCCGAAGTAGCGCACTCCCTTGCGCTTGGCGCCGCGCATCACCTGGAGCCGTGGGTACTCCTCGTCGAGGGTCACCGCCAGGTAGGGGTACGACTTGTCGTCGCGGTACCGCACGTTGAACCTCGGGTCGTACTGCTTGATCCAGAGGTATTCGAGCTGGAGCGCCTCGACCTCGGTGCCCACGGTGACCCAGTCGACCGCCTCGGCGGTGGTGACCATCTGCTGGGTGCGCTGGTGCAACCCCCACAGGTCGGCGAAGTAGGAGTTGAGTCGACTGCGCAGGTTCTTCGCCTTGCCTACGTAGATCACCCGGCCGGTGCCGTCGTAGAAGCGGTAGACCCCTGGTGCCTCGGGAATCGTGCCCGGCGCGGGACGGTAGGTCGACGGATCAGCCACACTCCGAGATTAGTCGCCGCCCCCGACAGCCCGGATCGTCCCCTGATGCCCGTTCTCCCCGCGCCGCGATGGCAGCACCGGAGCACTTATCGACTCCTTCCAATATCGAGCGTGGCGGCCTACCATCCAGTAACCGAATGTTCTTCATGTAATGGTCCCGTCCGATGGCCCCCGTCCACAGAGGATCGCCATGACCGGTCACACCCCCGCGCGCCGGCTGCTCGCCGGTGCCACGACCGCCACCGCCGTCGCCGCCCTCCTCGTCGCGGCCCCGACCACCGCCACCGCAGCCAGCACCCCGACCGGGAGCACCCTCGCGACAAACGTCGCCAACGCCTTCGCCGCCAACGACTACTGCCTCGGGGAATGCTCGGAGATCCTGCCGCCGGGCCAGAACGGCAACGCCACCCTCGTCGAGATTCTGGGCAACCAGGCTTTCGGCACCCTGCCCCGGCACTCCGCCGACCAGCTCGACAGGTACGCCGACCTCGTCTACGGCTATGCCGGACTGCGCGAGGACCAGATCGACGCCTTCTTCAACGACGCCTCCTTCGGCGTCGCGCCCAGCCAGGTCGAACGCGACTACTCACCCCGCTCCGACGTCCGCATCCTGCGGGACCGGGCCACCGGCGTCCCGCACATCACCGGTACCACCCGCGCCGGCACCATGTTCGGCGCCGGCTACGCCGGGGCCGAGGACCGGCTGTTCACCATGGATCTGCTGCGGCACGTCGGGCGGGGAACGCTTACCCCGTTCGCGGGAGGCGCACCGGGCAACCGGGCGCTGGAGCAGAGCGTCTGGCGGACCTCCCCGTACACCGAGGCCGACCTGACGGCGCAGGTCGCCGCGCTGCGGCAGAAGGGTGACCGCGGTGAGCAGCTCTACACCGACGTGCAGGAGTACATCGCCGGGATCAACGCCTACATCCGTACCTGCATGGCCAACCGCAACTGCCCCGGCGAGTACGTGCTCACCGGGCACCTCGACGCGATCACCAACGCCGGTGGGCCCGAGCCGTTCGTGCTGACCGACCTGGTCGCCATCGCCGGCGTGGTCGGTGGCCTGTTCGGCGGTGGGGGCGGCACCGAGATGCAGTCCGCGCTGGTCCGCATCGCCGCCCGGGCCAAGTTCGGCCCGGTGGAGGGCGACCGGGTGTGGAACGGCTTCCGGGGCCAGAACGACCCGGAGACCGTGCTGACGCTGCACGACGGGCAGAGCTTTCCGTACGGCGACGCCTCCCCGGACGCGCCAAGCGTGGTGCTGCCGGACGCCGGCTCGGCCCGGGTCGAACCGGTCTTCACCGACCCGACCGGCTCCGCGACCACCGCCACGACCTCGAACAGCGGCTCCGAGCTGGCCGCCGCGCTGTCCGGGCTGACCATCGACCCGGCACACCGCGGTATGTCGAACGCGGCGGTGATCTCGGCAGAGCACTCCACCAGCGGGCACCCGGTGGCGGTGTTCGGGCCGCAGACCGGCTACTTCTCCCCCCAACTGCTGATGGTCCAGGAGTTGCAGGGGCCGGGCATCAGCGCCCGAGGCGCCGCCTTCGCCGGGCTGAACCTGTACGTCCTGCTCGGCCGGGGCCAGGACTACGCCTGGAGCGCCACCTCCTCCGTGCACGACATCACCGACACGTACGCGGTGCCGCTCTGCGTACCCGGCGGTGGCACGCCGACGCTGGGCAGCAACCACTACCTGTTCCGCGGCCAGTGCCTGGCGATGGAGGAGTTGTCCCACGTCAACCGGTGGAGCCCGACCGTCGCCGACGGCACCGCAGCCGGGTCGTACAAGCTTGTCGCCTGGCGTACCAAGCTCGGCCTGGTGGCGTGGCGGGGCACCGTCGGCGGGGTGCCGCACGCCTTCACCCACCTGCGGTCCACCTACGGCCGGGAGGCCGACTCCGCGATCGGTTTCCAGATGTACAACGACCCGACCCAGATGGGCTCCGCGGCGGCCTTCCGCGCCTCGGCGAACAACGTCGAGTACGCGTTCAACTGGTTCTACGTCAACTCCACCGAGTCGGCGTACTTCAACTCCGGGCTCAACCCGCTGCGGGCGTCCGGCAGCAACCCGAACCTGCCGATGAAGGCCGAACGGGCGTACGAGTGGCAGGACTTCGACCCGGAGACCGGCACCGCCCGGTACGCGCCGGCGGCGGCCCACCCGCAGTCGGTGAACCAGGACTACTACGTCAGTTGGAACAACAAACAGGCCAAGGACTTCGGCGCCGCCGACGGCAACTTCAGCTTCGGTGCCGTACACCGTGGTGACCTGCTGGACCGGCCGGTCAAGGCGGCACTCGCGGCGGGCCGCACCTTCGACCGGGCCTCGCTCACCGAGCTGGTGCAGCGGGCCGGGCTGACCGATCTACGCGGCGCCGAAGTGCTCGGCGAGCTGATCCGGGTACTGGAGAGCCAACCGGTCACCGACACCGCCCTGGCCAGCGAGATCGCACGGCTGAAGGCGTGGCGGCAGGCCGGCGCGCTGCGGGTGGAGACGGCCGAGGGCAGCAAGGTCTACCAGCACGCCGAGGCGATCCGGACCCTCGACGCCTGGTGGCCGCTGCTGGTGCGGGGCATGTTCCGGGAACCGCTCGGCACGGAGCTGTACCAGTCCCTGGTCAACACTCTCCAGGTCAACGAGTCACCCTCCGGCCACCAGCAGGGCGACGTGTCGAACCTGCCGTCGTCGGCGAACAGCGCCCAGACCCACAAGGGCTCGGCGTTCCAGTACGGGTGGTGGGGTTGGGTCGACAAGGATCTGCGGGCCGTGCTGGGTGACCCGGTGGCCGGCGGGCCGGGGCGCACCTTCTGCGGCGACGGCGACCTCGCCGCCTGCCGGCAGATCCTGCTGGACACGCTGCGGACGGCGGCGGCGACGCCGGCCACGCAGACCTATCCGGGTGACTCGACGTGCGCCGCCGGTGACCAGTGGTGCGCCGACGCCATCGTCCAGTCACCGCTGGGCGGCATCAAGCACGCCACCATCGCCTGGCAGAACCGCCCCACCTACCAGCAGGTGGTCTCGTTCCCCGCCCGCCGTGGCGACGACCTGACCAACCTGGCCGCCGGCCGCCCGGTCACCGCGTCCAGCAGTCAACTGTTCAACGGCGCCGGCCGCGCCGTCGACGGTGACCTGGGCACCCGGTGGGCGAGTTCCTGGTCGGACAACCAGTGGCTGCGGGTGGACCTCGGTTCCGTACGGCAGGTCGGTCGGGTGGTCCTGGCCTGGGAGGCGGCCTACGCCCGGTCGTACCGGGTGGAGGTCTCCGCCGACGGCGCCACCTGGCGGCCGGCCTGGTCGACCACCGCCGGGAACGGCGGAACCGACGTGGTCAGCTTCGCCCCGCAACAGGCCAGGTACGTGCGGATGTAGGGGCTGACTCGGGGCACCTCCTACGGCTTCTCGCTGTGGGAGATGTCGGTCTACGCCCAGTGACGCGGCGGTCGCGGCCGGGACGGCACGTCCCGGTCGCGACCGTCGTTCGGCCGGCTCAGGCCAGCGCGATCTGGTCGCCGTCGACCTTGATGTTCTTGGCCGGCAGCGGCGTGGTCGCCGGGCCGGCCGTGACGGAGCCGTCCTCGATGGAGAACTTGCTGCCGTGGCAGGTGCAGTTGATGGTGCCGCCGTCGACGTTCGACACCGGGCAGCCCTGATGGGTGCAGACCGGGTCGAAACCCTTGAAGTCACCTGCGGTGGGCTGGGTGATCACCACGCCCTGGGCGGCGAAGACGGCGCCGCCGCCGACCGGGATGTCGGTCGTCCGGGCCAGTGACTGGGCGCCCTCACGATCCCCGCCGCCAGCGTCGCCGGTGTTGGTGACCTGCGGTCCAGGACTCGGTGCCGCGCCGCCGTCGTCGTCCTCACCGCCGCAGGCGGCCAGGACCACCGCCGCGCCGACCGCCCCCGCGCCCGTGAGCACGGCCCGGCGGCTACGCACTCCAGGCCCGGCCGGCACCTGATCGTCGCCAATGCCAGCGCTGCCCTGCGGCTCGCTCATGCCTCGCCCCTCCGTCGGTCACTCCGGTGCATGATGTGTCGCTACTCTCCCTGCACGCACCACTCTGCCCGGCGGTTCACCCGATCGGCCACCCGGGCACGCCGTCCGACCGTCAGACACCCGCCGACCGCCGCCTGTCGGTATCCCGCCCGGCGGAGTCGGCCCGTCAGCGCGCGGCAGCTGTGGTCTTCCGACCGCCCCGGGCCCGGCTACCGTTCGCCTTCGCCGCCCTGGTGGTCGCCGCCACGGCACCCTTCGCCGCGCCGTCGAGCTTGAGGACGGTACGCAGGAACTGCCCGGTGTGGCTCTCGGCGACCTCCGCGACCTCCTCCGGGCTGCCGGTGGCGAGCACGGTGCCGCCCCGGTGGCCACCCTCCGGGCCCATGTCGATCAACCAGTCGGCACTCTTGATCACGTCCAGGTTGTGCTCGATCGTGATCACCGTGTTGCCCTTGTCGACCAGGCCCTCCAGCACCAGCAGCAGCTTACGGATGTCCTCGAAGTGCAGGCCGGTGGTCGGCTCGTCGAGCACGTAGACCGTCCGCCCGGTGGAGCGCTTCTGCAACTCCGAGGCGAGCTTGACCCGCTGCGCCTCGCCACCGGAGAGGGTCGGCGCGGGCTGCCCCAGCCGTACGTAGCCCAGCCCCACGTCGACGAGCGTCTTGAGGTGCCGGTGGATGGCCGGGATGGCGGAGAAGAACTCGGCCGCCTCCTCGATCGGCATCTCCAGCACGTCGGAGACGGTCTTGCCCTTGTAGTGCACCTCAAGGGTCTCCCGGTTGTACCGGGCGCCCTTGCAGACCTCGCACGGCACGTACACGTCGGGCAGGAAGTTCATCTCGATCTTGATGGTGCCGTCGCCGGAGCACGCCTCGCAGCGACCGCCCTTGACGTTGAAGGAGAACCGTCCGGGGCCGTACCCCCGAACCTTGGCCTCGGTGGTCTCGGCGAACAGCTTGCGCACGTGGTCCCAGACGCCGGTGTAGGTGGCCGGGTTGGAGCGCGGGGTACGGCCGATCGGTGACTGGTCGACGCCGACGACCTTGTCGACGTGCTCCAGGCCGGAGACCCGGGTATGCCGGCCCGGCACCAGCCGGGCGCCGTTGATCTGGTTGGCCAGCACCGCGTAGAGGATGTCGTTGACCAGCGTCGACTTGCCCGAGCCGCTGACGCCCGTGACGGCGATCAGCTGGCCGAGCGGGAAGCTCACGGTCAGGTTGCGCAGGTTGTGCTCGCGGGCCCCGTGCACCACCAGCTCCCGCCCGGGGGTCTGCGGGCGGCGTCCCCGGGGGGTCGGGATCTCCCGCCGACCGGAGAGGTACGCCCCGGTCAGCGACTCGGGATTCTCCAGCAGCGCCGGCACCGAGCCGCTGTGCACGATCCGACCGCCGTGCTCCCCCGCGCCGGGACCGATGTCGACGATCCAGTCGGCGGTGCGGATGGTGTCCTCGTCGTGCTCGACCACGATCAGCGTGTTGCCCAGGCCACGCAGCCGCACCAGCGTCTCGATCAGCCGGTGGTTGTCCCGCTGGTGCAGGCCGATCGACGGCTCGTCGAGCACGTAGAGCACCCCGACCAGGCCCGACCCGATCTGGGTGGCCAACCGGATGCGCTGCGCCTCACCGCCGGAGAGGGTGCCGGCCGGGCGGTCCAGGGAGAGATAGTCCAGCCCGACGTCGAGCAGGAAGCGCAGCCGGGCGTTGATCTCCTTGAGCACCCGCTCGGCGATCAGCTTCTGCCGGTCGGTCAGCTCGATGCCGGCCAGCAGGTCGGCGCACTCACCTACCGACAGGTTGCACACCTCGGCGATGCTGCGCCCGGCCAGGGTGACCGCGAGCACCTCGGGCTTGAGCCGGGCACCGCCGCAGGCCGCGCACGGCACGTCGCGCATGTAGCCCTCGTACTTCTCCCGCGACCACTCGCTCTCGGTGTCGGAGTGCCGGCGCTCGATCCACTGCACCACACCCTCGAAGCCGGTGTAGTACGACCGCTCCCGGCCGTACTTGTTGCGGTAGCGCACGTGCACCTGGTCGTCGGAGCCGTGCAGGATCGTCTTCTGCGCCCGCGACGGCAACGCCCGCCACGGGGTGTCGACGTCGAAGTGCTCGGCCTCGCCGAGCGCCTCCAGCAGCCGCAGGAAGTACTCCAGGTTGTGCCCGGTCGCCCACGGCTGGATGGCGCCCTCGCGCAGGCTGCGTTCCGGGTCGGGGACGACCAGCTCCGGGTCGACCTCCTTCTTGGTGCCGAGGCCGGTGCACTCCGGGCAGGCGCCGTAGGGGGCGTTGAAGGAGAAGACCCGGGGTTCCAGGTCCTCGATCGCGAGGGGGTGGTCGTTGGGGCAGGCCAGGTGCTCGGAGTAGCGCCGCTCCCGGTCGGGGTCGTCCTCGGCCAGGTCGACGAAGTCGAGCAGGACCAGACCACCGGAGAGGCCCAGGGCCGCCTCGACCGAGTCGGTCAGCCGCTGCTTGGCGCTGGGCTTCACACTGAGCCGGTCGATCACCACCTCGATGGTGTGCTTCTCCTGCTTCTTCAGCTTCGGCGGGTCGGTGAGCTGGTGCACCACACCGTCGACCCGGGCCCGCGCGTACCCCTTGGCCTGGAGTTCGGCGAACAGGTCGACGTACTCGCCCTTGCGTCCCCGCACCACCGGGGCGAGCACCATGAACCGGGTGCCCTCGACCATGGCGAGAACCCGGTCGACGATCTGCTGCGGGCTCTGCTTGGAGATCCGCTCGCCGCAGACCGGGCAGTGCGGCTCCCCGACGCGGGCGAAGAGCAACCGCAGGTAGTCGTAGACCTCGGTGATCGTGCCGACGGTGGAGCGGGGGTTGCGGGAGGTGGACTTCTGGTCGATCGACACCGCCGGGCTCAAGCCCTCGATGAAGTCGACGTCCGGCTTGTCCATCTGGCCAAGGAACTGCCGGGCGTACGACGACAGCGACTCGACGTAGCGTCGCTGCCCCTCGGCGAAGATCGTGTCGAAGGCCAGGCTCGACTTGCCCGACCCGGACAGCCCGGTGAACACGATCAGGGCGTCCCGGGGCAGGTCGAGGCTGACGTCACGCAGGTTGTGCTCGCGCGCGCCACGAATGATCAAACGGTCGGCCACGGTCCGTGTACTCCCGGGTGAGAATGAAGAGGAAGATCTGTCCGCTTTTGAGGTGACCCCAGCGGTTGTGTCAGCGCGGAGAGTGCGCCCCGGCAACTGTAGACCCGACCCCCGACAACTTCCCCCACCCACACATCCCACCCCTCCCCCACCCACCCGCGCCCCGCCCAGCTGCGCGCCGATCATGCAGTTGTGGCACGCAACAAAGCAGTCAAATCGCCCGTACCGACGACCACAACTGCATGATCGCGGGACACACGGGTGGGGTGGAAAGTGGTCAGCGGGGGTGGAGGGTCCGGCGGGTGGCGCGGGACACACTGGTGGGGCGCGTGGAGCGGCGACGGGTCTCGTGGGCGACCTCCCGTTGCAGCCGGCGCCAGCTGTCGTAGCGGCGGGCGGTCAGCGCGCCGGCATCCAGTGCCGCCCGCACCGCGCAGCCGGGTTCGGCCTCGTGCCGGCAGTCGCCGTAGCGGCAGCTGGCGGCCAGGTCGGCGATGTCGGCGAAGGCGCGGTCGAGCCCGGTCGCGCCGTCGAGCAGGCCGACGGCCCGGACCCCGGGCGTGTCCACCACGGCGCCCCCACCCGGCAGCGGCACCAGCGCCCGCCAGGTGGTGGTGTGCCGACCCTTGCCGTCGACCCGACGGATCGCCTGCGTCGGCATCACCACCGCCGAGACGAGCGCGTTGACCAGGCTGGACTTGCCGGCGCCGGAGGGCCCGAGCAGCCCGAGGGTGCGGCCGGGGCCGACCTCGGCGCGCAGCGCCTCCAGTCCGGTGCCGCGCTCGGCGCTGAGCGGCAGCACCGGCACCCCCGGAGCCAGGGCCGCCAGTTGACGCGCTACCGCCACCGGATCGGCCGCCAGGTCGGTCTTGGTCAGCACCACCAACGGCCGGGCGCCGGACTCGTGGACCAGGGAGAGCAGCCGCTCGATCCGGGCGGCGTCCGGTGCCGGGTGCACCGGCTCCACCACGGCGGCCACGTCGAGGTTGGCGGCCAGCAGTTGACCGCTGGCGTCCTTACCGGCGGTGCGCCGGATCAACGCGGTACGCCGGGGCAGTACCACCTCCACCGTCACCCGCCCGTCGGGCCAGGCGCACAGCAGCACCCAGTCGCCGACACCGGGCAGCCGGGTCGCGTCGCGCACGGCCGCAGCCAGCAGCGCCCCGCCGGTCGAGGCGCGCACCGGCCCGGCCTCGGTGAGCACGGTGCAGACGCCCCGGTCGACCCGGGCCACCCGGCCGGGACGCTGATCGGTACGGATACGTCGCAGGTGGGCCGCCCGGTCGGTGTCCCAGCCCAGGGCGGTCAGCGAGATGGTCATGGCTCCTCGTTCGGTGTCGGTGCGGGTGATACACGGGTGCGGTGACCGGCATGACCACCACCTCCTCCGCTCCGGCGCCGCGCACGAACCTGGTCGACCTCCCCCGGTGGTGACCGGGCCGCGAGGCAGCAGACGAGCCGTCCGCGTCGCGTGACCCGATCGAAGGGGTCGCTGGCACAGACGGTAGGTCGGGCCACGCCACGCCGGAAGTGAATTCCCCGGCGACGCGGGTGGGCGCGGGCCACTAGGGTCAGCACCGTGACGATGGATCCGCTGCTGCTGACCGGCGACGTGGACGAGGCCACGGCTCGCCTGGTGCGCACGGCGGCCACCTTCGACGCCGCCGATCTCGCCGCGCCGTCTCTGCTGCCCGGCTGGACCCGAGGACACGTGCTGGCCCACCTCTGCCGCAATGCCGACGGCTTCGTCAACCTGCTCACCTCGGCCCGCACCGGCGAACCGATCCCGATGTACGCCAGCGCCGCCGCCCGGACCGCCGACATCGAGGCGGGGGCCACGCGTACCCCGGAGGAGCAGCTGGACGACCTGCGGCGCAGCGCGGACCGGTTCGCCGAGGCCGTGGCCGCGATGCCGGTGCCGGCCTGGGGTGCCACCGTCGAGACCCGGCGCGGCTCGCAGCCGGCGGCCCTGCTCGTCTGGGGTCGACTGCGGGAGCTGGAGATCCACCATGTCGACCTGGCGGCCGGCTACCGGCCCACGGACTGGTCACCGGACTTCGGCCACCGGCTGTTGCACGAGGTGACAAGCGGCTTCGCCGACCGGGACGACGTACCAGCGATGGTGCTTCGCTTCGACGGCAGCAGCCACGAACTGGTGCTCGGCGACCGGGCGGAGGCACCGGTCGTCACCGGTGCGGCGGCCGAACTCGCCGCGTGGTTGACCGGCCGCGACCCCGGTGCCACGCTGACCGTCACCCCCGACGGGCAGCTGCCCCACCCGCCCGAATGGATCTAGGGAGCCATGACCTACAGCGGAGAAGTCACCCCCGGCGGCCCGCCGGCGGTACGCGAACTCGACCGGCTGACCATCACCAAGGTGTCGGTCGGTCCGATGGACAACAACGCGTACCTGCTGCGCTGCGGCGGCACCGGTGAGCAGGTGCTGATCGACGCCGCCAACGAGGCGCCCCGCCTGCTGGAGCTGATCGGCGACGCGGGGCTCACCTCGGTGGTGACCACCCATCAGCACATGGACCACTGGGTGGGTCTGGAAGAGGTGGTGGCCAAGACCGGCGCCCGTGCGCTGGTGCACGCCGACGACGCCGACGGGCTGCCGATCGAGGCGCAGACCCTCGCCGAGGGCGACGTCGTACCGGTCGGCGACTGCGCCCTGGAGGTCATCCACCTGCGGGGGCACACCCCGGGTTCGGTGGCGCTGCTCTACCGCGACCCCGGTGGCGTGCCGCACCTCTTCACGGGCGACAGCCTCTTCCCCGGCGGGGTGGGAAATACCGACCGGGATCCGCAGCGGTTCGCCGCGCTGATCGACGATGTCGAGCACAAGCTGTTCGACCGGCTGCCTGACGAGACCTGGTTCTACCCCGGGCACGGTCGGGACTCGACGCTCGGCGCGGAACGCCCCCACCTGGCCGAGTGGCGCGCCCGAGGCTGGTGACAGCCGCGCTGCTCAGGGAGCGATGCGCAGCCGTCGGATCTGGTCGTCGTCGTAATCCTCGAAGCGGTACCGCAGGCCGGCGAAGGGGCTGCCGGGAAAGTCACCGGTGATGGTGGCGGTGACCACGGTCCCTTCCGGCGTCTGCGTCACGTCGGTGATCTCGTACGACACCAGCGGCACCTCCCGCCGCCAGGCCCGGATCGCGGCGATGCCCTCGTGGGTCCTGCCCTCGTCCTCGACAACGGCGTCGGGGGCGAAGAGCGCGAAGTAGGCGTCGCTGTCGGTTTCGCCGGCGAGCGCGAAGTAACGACGGATCAGCGCCGGTACGGCGTTCATGGCAGGGTTCTCTCCCGAGGGGCCTCAAGCAGGTGCGGCTGGACGCTGCTGATCCTGCCCGACGGGTGCGACAGCCACCCCGGGTTCGATCAGAGCCGAGGCTGTCGTCGAGTTCCCGGACCGGTCGGTTCAGCGGGTGGCCGCGCGCAACCGCCGGCGGGTGCCGAGCAGCACCAGGGCCGCCAGCAGCAGTCCGCCCAGCATGGTCACCAGTAGCGGACTCGCTCCGGCGGGCAGGAGCCCGGCCAGTGTCCGCGACGCCGTACCCACCACCAGGTAGAGACCGGCCCATCCGGCCGCGCCGAGCGCCGCGAACCCGAGAAATCGTCGGTACGACATGTGCAGCCCGCCTGCGGCCAGGGGCAGCAGGGCGTTGAACACCGGCAGGAAGGGCGCGATCAGCACCAGCCGGCCGCCGTCGCGGCGCAGGATGGTCTCCGCTGCCGCCCACCGCGCCTCGCCGACCCAACCGCCGAAGCGGCTGCGCCGCAGCCGGTCGCCCCACCGCCGGCCGACGAGGAAGCTCAACGACCAACCGGTGAGACAGCCGGTTACCACGGCGACGAAGGTCGCCAACCCGGTGGCGGGGCTGCCGACCGCCACTGCGGCGAGCACCGCCACGTCACCGGGCACGAGGACGCCGAACAGCGGCACCGCGTCGAAGAGCATGACCACCCCGAGCACCGCCATCAGCACCACCACGGGAAGCTCTCCGACCTGGGCCAACTGGTCCGCCATGCCTCGTACGCTAAGACCTGCTCGCCACCGTGGACATCGGGTTTCCTCCCCATCCTCCGGGTGGCGCCCCTGAGGGTGATCCCTGATCGCGCCCGCCGCGTCGGAGCCCATCCGCCGCAACGCCTGAGGCGCTTCGCCCGGCAAATCCGCTATTCACCGGTTACTGTCGGGAAGGTATTGGGCGATCACCGGCGCGCAAGCCAGCGGTCGCCCGCATGGAACAGGGAGAGAGTACGCATGGCAACCGGCACCGTGAAGTGGTTCAACTCCGAAAAGGGCTTCGGCTTCATCGAGCAGGACGGCGGAGGGCCCGACGTCTTCGTCCACTACTCGGCCATCCAGTCCGGCGGTTACCGCGAACTGACCGAGGGCCAGAAGGTCGAGTTCGACGTGACCCAGGGGCAGAAGGGCCCGCAGGCGGACAACGTCCGTCCGCTCTGACTCGTACGGTCCGGCGGGGCTGATCGCACGGCGGCGGGTGGCGGCCGGTACTGGCCGCCACCCGTCGGAGCGTCGCCTCAGGCCGCCAGTCGGCGGCTCAACTCGCTGACGACCTGTTGCGCCACGGTGGGCGGGATCGCCGCCGCTATCTCCTGCGGAGTGAGACCCGCCAGCACTCCGGTGACGATCGCCTGCTCGTCGGTGAAGTCCCGGTTCATCAGCGAGTCCACCGTGTTCTGTAGTGCGGTGAGTTGCGCGCCGATGGTGCGCAGTGTCGGGTGGGAGACCCGGAAGTCGGGATCTTTGTGATCCTCGCCCATCGCCATCCGGGTGTAGGTCTGCCCGACCGGGTTGCGTCCGTCCAGGACGGTGAGGTTGCGGTGGACGGTCTTGAGCCAGTTGTGTTCCTCGGGTGTCATGTCGTTCTCCCCCTCCTCGGAGTTCAGCAGTCCGATGGCGGTCAGGTAGCGGCGGAACAGCGGCCGCTGGTCGCGGTTCGCTTTGATCGAGTCCCGGAAGAAACTGAAATGGGTGTGCCACAGGTGGGACCGGTCGCCGGTGCTGCGGCGACCGAGCCGGTCCCAGCGCCGGACCACTTTGCCGTCGGGCGAGTAGATGATCTCGCGGATGTCGCGGGTGTCCGGGGCGTTGGCGACGCATTGCGCCACGCACCAGGCCGAGAACGTGAACAGGTTGTGGGTACGGCCGTTGGAACTGAGCTGGAACGTCCCCACGTCCAGAGCGGCCGCGTCGAGGGTCAGGCCGTTGCGGTCGCGGGGCGACTCGACCACCGAGTAGTCGTTGGTGACGACCCGGTCCGACCCGCAGTGGTAGCCCCCTCGGTGGTTGGCGTCGCCGACGATGCCGACCTCGTTGGGTTCGAGGTCGGCGTCGCGGCTGCGGTTGGGGTCACGGTTGAGATGCTCAAGCAGCAGACTACGAACGGCGAGCAGATTTGCCGGGGCCCGCGTCATGGCTCCCCCTTCGCATACTCGTTGGGGACCAGGCGCGACGGTGACACCGCGTACGCGGTGGAGGGGCTCACCGGCGGGCCCGGCCGATCGGGTGCACGGCGCCGGGCGTATCACCACGATAGCTCGGGTTGTTAGAGAATGCCCAGCTCAGAGGCGCTTTGATTCAGCTTGGAGAAGGCTGAGAGGCAGAGTGGACGACCGGTAGGACCACTGCGGACGGATGATCTGGGTCGTGCAGGATCTCCCGGAATCCACCACGGAGTGTGACAGCTGCGCCGAGCGGTTCGCCGGTCCCGGGGTTACGCGCGTAGCGGGGGTGGGCCCCACCGGAGACCTGCAGCCGCAGTCGGTGCCCCGGGGCGAAGCGGTGGGCGGTGGGCCACATCTCGACCGGCACCACGACGGCGCCGGTGTCGTCGGCGGGGAACCGCTGCGGGTCGAGCCGGACCAGACCGTCGCAGATGTTCCACGAACGTCCCCGACCATCCACGTCGCACAGTCGCACGAAGACGTCCAGGTGGGTCAGCTCACTGCGCAGGTGGATCTGGGCGCGGACCGGCCCGACCACCTCGATCCCGGCGGCCAAGGGCTCACTGGTCCAGGTCAACACGTCGGGGCGGGCCTCGACCGGGCGGTTGTCGAACGGTCCGGCCCGCTGGGCCACCAGCAGTGGACCACCCAGCGACGGTGTCGGGTCGGCCGGGTCGTACCAGAACCCGTCCGGCGGTGACGGCACCGGGTCCGACGGGCTCAGGGTCGCCCCCGGGTGCAGGTGCCACCGCACGACGTCGGCGGGTGGCGGCCAGTCGGGCAGGTCACGCCAGCCCCCGCCGGCACCACCGACGTGCACCCGCACCGGATCATCGGGCGGGCGGACGGCACCTACGGCCCGCCGATCACCAGTCTGATCGTCGGACAGGTGCAGGCCGAGCCAGCTCAGCCCCTCACGCAGGGCGGCGATGAACAGCCCGGGGCTGCCGTGTGTCCACGGCCCGACCACCAGGCGTGGACGGGCACCGGTGGCCCGCAGCGCCGTGTAGTCGCGCAGTTGGGCCGGCAGGAAGATGTCGTGCCAGCCGCTGACCATCGCCACCGGGGAGCTGACCAGGTGCAGTCGGTCGTCGAAAACCCGACTGCGCCAGTAGTCGGCCTGTGGGGTGTGATGCCGCAGCCACTCCTGGAAGAACGGCACGGTCACCCCGGTGGCGACCCGGTCCGCCTCGATCAACGGAAGGTGGGCCAGTGCGGCGGTGAGCCTCGGCTGGCCGCGTTTGAGTTCCCACTGGCGGGCCAGCCACGGCACGGTCTGCGCCTGGAGCAGCTCGGCCCAGGTCAGCACCGTGTCCAGGGCGAACGACTCGCCCGCGTACGTGGAGTCACGGGTGGTGGAGGCGGTCGCGACCGCGACCATCGCGCGCAGCTGCGGGCCCGCGTCCGCCGCGAGCGCCCACTGCACGAATCCCTGATAGCTGGCGCCGAACATGCCGAACGCGCCGATCCACCACGGCTGCCGACGCAGCCAGTCGAGCGTGTCCAGGCCGTCGTCGCGCTCGTGCACGAACGGCTCGAACTCGCCGCCGGAGCCGCCCGTGCCCCGGCAGGACTGGATGACCACGTGGAATCCCTGCTCGGCGGCGAGTCGGCAGAGCAGCCGCATCGGTCCGGCCCGACCGTACGGGGTGCGGATCAGCACGGTGGGCGCGGCGGGCAGGTCGGGAGCGTAGTGGTCGGTGCGCAGAATCACCCCGTCGCGTACCCGCAGCGCGATGTCCCGGGTGACGGTGACCCGTCGGGTCCGCGCCGGTGGCAGTCGCAGGGCGGCAGCGGCGAGCCCGGCCGCCAGACGATCAAGCACGACTCACTCCGACCGGCGGCGGTGCGGCTCGGTCCGGGCGGCACGGACCTCGTCCCGGTGCTCCCGCAGCGAGGCTCCCATCGCCGTCATGAACCGGTACACCACCTCCAGTTCGTCGTCACGGAATCCGGCCATCACCCGGTCGGTGCGCTCGCCCAGCGGCCGGAAGAAGCCCATCGCCAGCTCGGCGCCGCGTTCGGCGTAGCGCAGCAGGACCTTGCGTCGGTCCGTGGTGTCCCGGTCCCGGCGCAGATGCCCGCCCCGTTCCAGCCGGTCGATCAGCGCGGTGACCGAGCCGGAGGAGAGCCCTAGGTGCTCGCCGAGCCGACCCGGCGTGATCGGGTCGCCGACCAGCTCGGCGTCCATCACGGCGATCAGCGCCTGCAGGTCGGTGGCGTTGAGGCCGTGCTGGCCGGCGAAGGCGTGCCCGACGTGCTGCGCGTCCACGCCGTAGCGGCGCAGCTCGGCCGTGATCTCGGCGATCAACACGTCCCGGCGCGTGTCGCGCCTGCGGTACATACCGTGAGCTGCCACGTCCCGCCGCTTCCTCCCGACGTCCCGGGTTCGCAGCATAACCGAGAGAGACCCTCGTCTCGTTTGCCGAGATTCTCTACCACTGAGCTGTTGCAGCGTCTCTCTTGATAGGCGAAAATCTCGGCTGTCTAGATACTTTTGCCTGGGGGTCCTGATGTCCGTGTTCACCCGCGTGGCGGGCGGTCGCCTGAACGCCTGGTTCACCATCCTCGCGGCGCTCGCCGTGGGCGCGGCCGTCTTCTGGTTGCCGACCCCTGACAACCCGGCACCCGTCTCCGCCACCGGCCTGTCCGACCGCTGGCAATCCACCCAGGTCGAGCGGTTGCAGGACGAACTGCCGGCCAGCGACGTCCAGCCGGCCATCGTCGTGGTCACCCGGGACGACCGCGCGCCGTTGACCGACGCCGACCGCACCGCCGTCACCACCGGCACCGGTGCCCTCGGCGGGTTCACCGTCGGCGGTCAGGTCGCGCCGCCGCAACTGTCCCCCGACGGCACCGTCGCCCTGGTCGCCGTGCCGTTGAGCACCGAGGGTGGTCAGGAAGCGGTGGCCGCCACCGTCGCCGAGGTCCGCGAGGCGCTGACGGCGCTGCCGGCCGAACTGACAGTCGAGGTGACCGGCCCCCCGGCCTTCACCGCCGACCTCACCAAGGTCTTCGAGGGCGCCGACACCACCCTGCTCGCCGTCACCGCCGCCGTGGTCGCGCTGCTGCTGCTCGTCACCTACCGCAGCCCACTGCTGTGGATGGTGCCCCTGGCCGTCGTGGCCGCCACCGAACAGGTCGCCCTGCGGGCCCTCGACACGGTGATCCCCGCCGTCGGCATCAATTTCGCCGGCGGTGCCGTCTCCGGCATCGCCAGCGTCCTCGTCTTCGGCGCCGCCACCAACTACGCCCTGCTGTTGATCGCCCGCTACCGGGAGGAACTGCGCCGCGAGGCGGACCGCTTCGCCGCCATGCGCGCCGCGTTGCGCCGCACCGCCGAACCGATCCTCGCCAGCGGCGGCACCGTCATGCTCGGGGTGCTCACCCTGCTGCTCAGCGAGCGGGAACTCAACCGGGCCCTCGCCGTCGCCTGCGCCACCGGCATCCTCCTGGCCATGGCGTCGGCGCTGCTCGTGCTGCCGGCCGCGCTGGTGCTGCTCGGGCGGCGCCTGTTCTGGCCATTCGTACCGCACGTCGGCAGCGAAGGTCGGGAGGGCCGGGTCTGGGGCCGGCTCGGCGCCGCCGTGATCCGCCGACCGGTGCCCGTCGCGGTCCTGGCCACGCTGCTGCTGGCCGCGCTTGCCCTGGGCGGCCTCGGCCTGCGGACCGGGCTGTCGGAGACCGAGCAGTTCCGGGTACAGCCCGAAGCGGTCGCCGGAGCAGAGACCCTCGCCCGCGCCTTCCCCGCCGGCACCACCCAGCCGGTCGCGGTGATGACCCGACCCGACACCGTACCGGCGGTAACCGCGGCCGCCGCCGAGGTGCCCGGGGTCGCCTCCGCCCGTCCCGGCACCGCCGGCCCCACCGTCGCTCAGGTCGACGTGGTCCTCGAGGCCGAGCCCGGCACCACCGCCTCCGACCGAACGCTGGAGGCCCTGCGGGACGCGGTCGCCGCCGTACCCGACTCCGCGCCGCCCGCCCCGGCAGGCGGCGACACCCCGGCCGGCGCCATCGTCGGCGGCACCGTGGCCGGCACGTACGACGCGTCGGCGGCCGACGCGGAGGACCTACGCGTCATCCTGCCGCTGATCCTGCTCCTGGTCGGTGCCGTGCTGGTCCTGCTGCTACGCGGCCTGCTCGCCCCGGTGCTGCTCGTGGTCACCGTTGTCGCGTCCTACTTCGCCAGCCTCGGCGGCGCCTGGCTGCTCTTTGACCACGTGCTCGGTTTCCCCGCCCTGGACACCACCGTGCCGCTGCTGGCGTTCGTCTTCCTGGTGGCGCTCGGCGTGGACTACAACATCTTCCTGGTCACCCGCGCCCGCGAGGACGCCCGCACCGCCGGCACCCGCGAGGGCATGCTCTCCGCGCTGCGCGTGACCGGCGGCGTGATCACCAGCGCCGGGATCCTGCTGGCCGCCGTCTTCGCCGTCCTCGGCGTGCTACCGCTGATCACCCTGACCCAGATCGGGATCATCGTCTGCCTCGGCGTGCTGCTGGACACCCTGCTGGTCCGCACGGTGGTCGTCCCAGCCCTGGCGTTCCTGCTCGGGGAACGGTTCTGGTGGCCCGGCCGGGTCAGCGCCGATCAGAACCCGAGGCAGACGCACTCCGACATCAGCGCCCGGACGTTGCGCACGTAGCTCGGGTTCGGGATGGTCAGCGGCTCCCCCTCCCGGGCCACCGCCCCGTGCCCGTAGTTGTAGGCCGCGATGATCGCGTTCAACAGGCACGAGTTCAGCTCGGAGGTGCACAGGTCGGCGTCGAGCCGGTAGTCGGCGTCGAAGTACATGTCGCCGATGTATTTGGTCAGCCAGGCCAGGTAGGTGCCGCCAAGGTAGGCGTTGTCCTGGTAGTCCCAGACGTCGTAGCTCTGCCCGAAACGCTGGTTCATCCAGGTCGCGGTGTCCGGCATCACCCGACGGCGGACCTACCGCCCGTCACCGCACGGTCCCGGGTGGCCCAGGCGACCATGAACACCGCCGTCCAGGCGGCACCGAGCAGCACCGCGCCGACCGTACCGCTGGCCGTGCTCAACCCCAGATACAGCCGGGCGCCGCCGATGGCGACCACACCGGCCGCCGCCACGGTCCACGCGGCCACCGCCACCGGCCACCGGGCACCCCGCGACAACAGCCACGCCAGGGTGCACAGGCTCGCCGTCACCACGACGTTCTGGGTGGAGAACAGCACCACCCGCCCACCGGCGGCCAAATCCGCCACGGCCGCCAACACCACCAGCGGTACGAATGCGCCGACGGTACCGACCACACTGAGCAGGTCCGCCCGCCAGGGTCGTTGCCGCCACGCCTGAATCAGGGCGACCACCGCCACCATCACGATCAGCGACGAGCCACGCAGCAGCGACACCGCCGCCTGGGTCGCCTCCACCGCATCGGGCGTACGCCGCGCCGCGAACCAGCTCGCGATCGCCCCGTCGACCAGAGCCAACCCACTCTGCCGAACCACCACCCGCAGGACCCAGGCGATCATCAACGCGACCACGAACAGCAGCACCACCCCGACGGCCAGGTTCGCCAGCAACGCCCAGGCCGGCCCGAGGCGCAGGCTCAGCAGGAAGAACAGCAGCCCGTAGCGGGCCGACAGCCACCGCAGCGGCGGCAGCCGGGCCGCCCGGGTCAGCAACGCCCGGGCCGGATCGGGGTTTCGGCCCAGCCAGCGACCGGCCAGCACCACCGCGACCAGCGCCGCCACCAGCACCAGCACCGCTCCGGTGGCCCGACCCAGCAGCCGGGAGACCGTCTCGTACGACTCCCCGGCCAGATGCCCGACGAGCACCGAGGCACCCACCCAGCTGCTCACCCCGGCGAGGTTCCACGGCGCGAACCGGCGGTACGGCATCCCCGCCGCACCGGCCAGCCGGGGCACCAGCGTGCGGGCGAACGCCACCCAGCGGGCGGTCAGCACACCTCGCCCACCCATCCGGTCGAGCATCGCGTCGGCGCGGGCCCACCGCTCCGGCCCCACCCGGGCACCCCACCTGCTGGCCCGCAGCCGTGGCCCGTAGCGCCGGCCGGCGCGGAACGCCAACGCGTCCCCCAACGCGGCGGCGGCGATCATCACCAGCAACGCCGGTCCGAACCGCAACGTGCCGGTGTACGTGAGGAAGCCCACCAGCAGCAGGGTCGCCTCCCCGGGCGCGACCAACCCGATGATCAGTGCCGTCTCGGCGGCCACGATAAGCGCCGCCACCACGTAGATCAGCGACGGCGGCAGGCTCTGCACCGAACTGAGCAGATCGTGCACGGCGCCCCCGGATCACCTCGGCAGAACTGCCCTGCAAGTGTGACAGTGCCCTCCGTCACCGCGCCGCCCCACTCTCCGGTGACCCCGACGCCACGCGGCTACCGCGCAGGCGGGAGGATGGAGCTCATGCAGCTTCGCACGGACCTCCGCAACGTCGCCATCATCGCTCACGTCGACCACGGCAAGACCACCCTGGTCGACGCCATGCTGCGGCAGGCCGGCGCCTACGGCGCCCGGGGCGAGGTGACCGAGCGGGTGATGGACTCGATGGACCTGGAACGGGAGAAGGGCATCACCATCCTGGCCAAGAACACCGGCGTGCGCTACCTGCCCGCCGACGGCTCGGACCCGGTCACCATCAACATCATCGACACCCCCGGGCACGCCGACTTCGGCGGCGAGGTGGAGCGTGGCCTGACCATGGTCGACGGGGTGGTGCTCCTGGTCGACGCCAGCGAAGGGCCGCTGCCGCAGACCCGGTTCGTGCTCCGCAAGGCCCTCAAGGCCCGGATGCCGATCATCCTCGTGATCAACAAGGTGGACCGCCCGGACGCCCGGATCAAGGAGGTCGTCGACGACACCTACGAACTCTTCCTCGACCTCGACGCCGACGAGGAGCAGATCGACTTCCCGATCGTCTACGCCTGCGCCCGCGACGGCATCGCTTCCCTCACCCAGCCCGCCGACGGTTCGGTGCCGGACGACAGCCACAGCCTGGAGCCGCTGTTCCGCACCCTGCTCGACACCATCCCACCGCCCGCGTACGACGAGAGCGCCCCGCTGCAGGCGCACGTCACCAACCTGGACGCCTCGCCGTTCCTCGGCCGCCTCGCGCTGTGCCGGGTGCGGCAGGGCACCATCGCCAAGGGCCAGTCGGTGGCCTGGTGCCGCACCGACGGCAGCACCCAGCGGGTCCGCATCTCCGAGCTGCTGATGACCGAGGGCCTGGAGCGCAAGCCCGCCGACAGCGCCGGCCCGGGCGACATCATCGCGGTCGCCGGCATCCCCGAGATCATGATCGGTGAGACCCTCGCCGACGCCGAGAACCCGGTCCCGCTGCCGCTGATCACCGTCGACGAGCCGGCGATCTCCATGACCATCGGCACCAACAACTCGCCACTGGTCGGCCGGGTCAAGGGCGCCAAGGTGACCGCCCGGATGGTCAAGGACCGCCTGGACAAGGAACTCGTCGGCAACGTGTCGCTGCGGGTGCTGCCCACCGAGCGACCGGACGCCTGGGAGGTGCAGGGCCGGGGCGAGCTGGCCCTGGCCATCCTGGTGGAGCAGATGCGCCGCGAGTCCTACGAGCTGACCGTGGGCAAGCCCCAGGTGGTCACCCGGGAGATCGACGGGCGCACCTGCGAACCCGTGGAACGGCTCACCATCGACGCGCCCGACGAGTACCTCGGCGCGATCACCCAGCTGCTGGCCACCCGCAAGGGCCGGATGGAGCAGCTGGTCAACCACGGCACCGGCTGGATCCGGATGGAGTGGCTGGTACCGGCCCGCGGTCTGATCGGCTTCCGCACCGAGTTCCTCACCGAGACCCGGGGCACCGGCATCCTGCACCACGTCTTCGAGTCGTACGAGCCGTGGTTCGGCGAGCTGCGGACCCGCAACAACGGCTCACTGGTCGCCGACCGCTCCGGCGCCGCCACCGCGTTCGCCATGATGAACCTCCAGGAGCGCGGCACGCTCTTCGTCGAGCCCGGCACCGAGGTGTACGAGGGCATGATCGTCGGGGAGAACTCCCGCTCCGACGACATGGACGTCAACATCACCAAGGAGAAGAAGCTCACCAACATGCGCTCCTCCACCTCGGAGGAGACCGAGAAGCTGATCCCGCCGCGCAAGCTCTCGCTGGAGCAGGCACTGGAGTTCTGCCGCGAGGACGAGTGCGTCGAGGTGACCCCGGCCGCCGTCCGCATCCGCAAGGTCGTGCTCGACCAGACCCAGCGGGCCCGCACCGCCGCCCGCCGCAAGCACGCCGGCTGAGACGCGCGATGGCCGCAGGCGACCTCCACGCGCGGCTGGACCGGGAGCCCGGCACGATCTCGGTGTACGTGGGGCCCCTCGGTGCCCCACCCACCTGGACCCGGCACGCCGAGGCCACCCACTATGCGGCGAGCACGATGAAACTGGCCGTGCTCGCCGCGCTGCACCGCGCTGCCGAGGCCGGCCACCTCGACCCGGACGCCCCGGTCGAGGTCGTCAACCGGTTCACCTCCGCCCGGCCGGATGCCCCGCCGTACTCCTGCCGGCGGGCGTACGACAACGACGAGGCCGTGTGGGACCGGCTGGACGGACGGGCGTCGCTGCGCTGGCTCGCCGAGCGGATGATCGTCCGCTCCAGCAACCTCGCCACCAACCTGGTCATCGAACACGTCGGGCTGCCTGCGGTGGCCGAGGTCTGGCGACTGGCCGGTGCCCGGCACAGCGTCACCGGGCGGGGCATCGAGGATTTCGCCGCCCGCGATGCCCAGATCACCAACCTGGTCACCGCCGCCGACCTGGCCGCGCTGCTCGGTGCCGTCGCCACCGGCGCCAACCGCCCCGGCCCGATCGCCTCACCCGCCGGCTGCGCCGCCATGCTGGACGTGCTCTGCGCCCAGCAGATCCGTCAGGATGTCGCCGAAGGTCTGCCGCCCGGCATCCGGCTCGCCCACAAGAACGGCTGGGTACGCGGCGTACGGCACGGCGCGGCGGTGGTCTACCCCGACGACGCCGCGCCCTACCTGCTCGTCGTCTGCACCACCGTCGACGACGACCAGACCAACGCTCAGGCCGACGTCGACGCCAACCAGTTGGTGGCCGACATCTCCCGCGAGGTGTGGCAGGCCCGTCACAACCTCACCGCGCTCACTCCAGCAGGTTCGCCCGCAACGCCGCCACCGTCTCCTCGGTGATCCCCAGGCCGTCGCGCAGGTACGCCCCGAACGACCCGTGTACCTGCCGCACCTGCTCGTACGCGGCGTCGAGGTATTCCGGGCGGACCTCCAGCACCGGCCGGACCGCCGTCTCGTCCAGCCCCGGGTGACGCTGGCGCATCGCATCGACGAGCACCTCGCGCAGGCTCTCCGTCAACGGGTTGTGGGCCAGGTAGTCGGCTCGGATCGCGGCCTCGTCCACCCCGAGGGCGTGCAGCAGCACCACGGTCAGCCAACCGGTGCGGTCCTTGCCCGCCGAGCAGTGGTACACCAGTGGAACGTTGCGTTCGTCGGCCGCCAGCTGGACCGCCGCGGCGAAGCCCTCCCGGGCCGCGGCGCCGGTGACGAACCAGCGGTAGATCGCTGCCATCGCCGCCGGTGTCCCCTGCCGCGCCAGCTCCGCGTACTCGCTCAGGTCGTGGCCGAGCAGCACGGCCGAGACGTACGTGAAGACTGGATGCGCCGGGTCGTGCACCGGCAGGTGCACCACGGTCGGATCGCCGGTCAGCCGGTCCGGTGGCGCCACCGACACCTCGGACTCGGCTCGGAGGTCCACCACGCAGGCCGGTCCGAGCTTCGCCAGCACCGGCAGGTCCTCGTCGGTCAGCCGGCCGAGCGCGGGCGTTCGGATCAGCCGTCCGGGTCGTACCCGCCGGCCTTCGGCACCGATCAGTCCACCGAGGTCCCGTGCGTTGGGTGCACCGACGAGTGTCCAGCCCGATGCCGTCGCTCGCTCACCAATCATGTCGCCCCCTCGCGTACAGGGTGCCGTACCCGTTGATCGTCGCGACAGGCACCCGTCGCCCGATCGCGGAGTGGCTACAGCCGGCCGGCACCGGTCCGTGGCCCGGCGGTGCCGGGACGGTCGCCGTAAGAATCCAGACTGACGAATTGATGGTCGTGGTGGTCCGCCCTATGGTCCGAGCAACGGGGGTGCGACCGACCGGGGTGGTCGTGCAGTCGGGCACCGAGGCGGTGAGCCGAGTCGCCGTCGCTGCCCGGTGGAGTCGCCCCGGCGCGGTCCGGCCGGTGGACGCCCCGGCGCTCGGCTCACCCGCCGACGTCGGGGCGTGGGTCGCCGGCCTCGCCGCCGCCCGGTAGTCCTAATGACGCAGCCCTCGGACGCCACCCTGCCCGGTGCGGCTCGAAGCCGGTTCAGCGGCGGGACTCGGCCAACTCGCGTCGCCGGTCCCGCGAGGACCTGATCAGGCTCGCCGCCGTGGCCACCGCCAGGGTGCCGAGGATGATCAGCAGGGACAGCCAGATCGGGATGTGTGGTGCCCAGCCGACGTGTTCGCCACCGTTGACGAACGGGAGATTGTTCTCCGCCAGCGCCTCCAGGATCAGCTTCACCCCGATGAAGCCGAGCACCACCGCGAGTCCGTGGCTCAGATAGATCAATCGGTTGAGCAGCCCACCGAGCAGGAAGTAGAGCTGCCGCAGCCCCATCAGTGCGAACACGTTGGCGGTGAAGACGAGGTACGGCTCCTGGGTGATCCCGAAGATCGCTGGAATCGAGTCGAGCGCGAAGATCAGGTCGGTGGTGCCGATGGCGATCATGACGATGAGCATCGGCGTGAACATCCGCCGACCGTTCTCCCGTACCGTCAGCCGGGCGCCTTCGTAGCCCCGGGAGATGGGCAGCGCCCGCCGGCTCCAGCGGATGAGGACGTTCTCGGTGAACTCCTCCTCGCTCGACTCGCCCTGCCGGGCCAGGTTGATAGCGGTGTAGATCAGGAACGCCCCGAAGACGTAGAACACCCAGGTGAACTGCGAGATCAATGCCGCCCCCGCGGCGATGAAACCACCCCGCATGACGAGCGCGAGGACGATGCCGACGAGCAGCACCTTCTGCTGGTACTGCCGGGGCACCCCGAAGCGGGCCATGATGATCACAAAGACGAAGAGGTTGTCCACCGAGAGGCTGTACTCGGTCAGCCAGCCGGTGTAGAACTGCCCCGCCACGCTCGCCCCGGCGGTGAGCCACAGTCCGCCACCGAACAGCAGGGCCAGTCCGACGTAGAAGGCGACCCAGAGGCTCGACTCCCGCACGCTCGGCTCGTGCGGCCGGCGCCCGATGATGAGCAGGTCCACCACGAGGACCGTGGTCAGGGCTGCGAGCGTCGCCGCCCACACCAGTCCGGACACGTTCACAGTCTCATTCCTCCGGTCGCCACCCAGCAACCGGCACACGGTACGCCCTGTCGGGTGAGGTGGGTGCCCCACCCCCTTTGGGCATCCTAGGAGGATGGGTTACCGGGGTGGGTGATGGCCCCGGGCAGGAGACGGTGACGGAGATGCCGGCCAGCCGGCATGGTGCCGGCAGCGATGTGGCAGGCTGCCGGCATGGTCCTTGAGGTTGCGCTCATCGATGTCATTCCCGGTCACGAGGAGGCGTTCGCCGCCGCGTACGCCCAGGGGCGCCCGTTGCTCGCCGGCACGCCCGGCTGCCGCTCGGTACGCATGACCCGGGGCCTGGAGTCACCCTCCCGTTTCGTGCTGCTGGTCGAGTGGGACACGGTCGAGGCGCACGAGCAGAACTTCCGGGCGACGGAGCGTTTCGCCGGTTGGCGGGAGTTGATCGGTCCGCACTTCGCCGCGCCACCGCGAGTCGAACACTTCGTCGACGTACCCGCGTGACCGACACCGGATCATCACCACGCACCGAACCGAGAAAGTGTCACACCGTCCACCTATCGTGCGTCTCGCGTCGGCACCGGCCCCGACGGCTTCGGGGGCGCCGGGTCCGGTCCCGACGCCACGACCGCGTGTGCACCTGCCGCCCCCTTTGATGGGTGGCAGGTGCAGTTCGTCATCCGTCGAGCCGGCGGGACAGCAGCCGCACCGTCTCCTCCTCCGGCAACGCCGTCTCCAGCAGACAGTCGGTCATCCGTTCGTACCGGTCGACGTCGGTCGCGGTGGTCAGCCGCACATCGGTGGTCAACGCCTCCAGCATCACCGTGCGCGGGTCCGCCGGGTCTGGGAATGAGTAGCAGGAGAACGGGGTCAGCGGCAGCGGGCGCCGGCCCGCGCCGACCTGCAGCAGCCGGATCGTCACGTGCGGCAGGGCGGCCAGTTCGAGCAGGTGCCCCACCTGCTCGCGCCACACCTCCACCGGGTCGTCGCCCGGCTCGCAGGCCACCTCGGTGACCAGCGCCGTGTAGCGGGGCGGTTCGACACGACGCAGCACCGCCTGTCGGGCGGCCCGGGCCCGCAGGTCGGCCTCCACGTCCACCGTGGGGTCGATGAGCTGACCGGCGACGATGCGCAGCCGGGCGTACGCCGGGGTCTGCAGCAGCCCGGGCACGATCACCGGCTGGTACTCCACGATGCCCGCCGCCCCGGCCTCGAGCTCGGCGTACGTGCGCTGCCGCTCGCTCATCTCCCCCAGGGACTTCCACCAGCCCCGGCTGGTCGCCGCGTCCCGGGCGATCACGATCAGGGCGTCGCGCTGCAACGACGGCACCTCATAGACGTCGAGCAGGTCGAGCACGTCGGCCAGGTCGGGCCGGCTCTGCCCCAGCTCGATGCGGGACAGCTTGGAGGTGGACGCCCAACCGAGTCGCTCACACACCTGTTCCAGCGTCAGCGCCTCCCGTCGGCGTAGCTGACGCAACTCGGCGCCCAGTCGCGCACGTCGAATGACCGGACTTGTTGGCAACGGCATCCCTGCCTCCCCACCGAGGGAGAGTACGCAGGGCGATCACTTAGCGCAATAGGACGCTCGCATTCCGCTATTGCCCCACCGTAGGATGTGGATTGCCCGGCTGGCGGCGCCTACCGCACGCCGGCGGCGTCCATCCCCCGCAACTCCTTCTTGAGGTCGGCGACCTCGTCGCGGATCCGGGCGGCCAACTCGAACTGCAAGTCCCGCGCGGCGGCCAGCATCTGGTCGTTGAGCTCCTGGATGAGCTGCGCCAGCTCGGCCCGTGCCATGCCCTCGCGGACCGGGGTGGCGGTGCCGCCCCGAGTTCGGCTGCGGGTCTCCTTGACCGGCGCCTTGCCGCGCGACAGCTGCCGCACCGCACCGCCGACCCGGGTCGCCTCGGTGTCCTCCGCCTCACGGTAGATGTCGTCGAGAATGTCGTGGATCTTCTTGCGCAGCGGCTCCGGGCTGACGCCGTGCGCCTCGTTGTGGGCGATCTGCTTGGCCCGCCGCCGGTTCGTCTCCTCGATCGCGTCGGCCATCGACGGGGTGATCTTGTCGGCGTACATGTGCACCTGGCCGGAGACGTTACGGGCCGCCCGGCCGATGGTCTGGATCAACGACCGGCCGCTGCGCAGGAAGCCTTCCTTGTCCGCGTCCAGGATCGCCACCAGCGACACCTCGGGCAGGTCGAGGCCCTCGCGCAGCAGGTTGATGCCGACCAGCACGTCGTAGTCGCCCCGACGCAACTCGCGCAGCAGCTCCACCCGGCGCAGGGTGTCGACCTCGGAGTGCAGGTAGCGCACCCGGATGCCGTTCTCCAGCAGATAGTCGGACAGATCCTCGGCCATCTTCTTGGTCAGCGTGGTGACCAGCACCCGTTCGTCGCGCTCGGTCCGCAGCTTGATCTCGTGCATCAGGTCGTCGATCTGCCCGCGGGTCGGCTTGACGACCACCTCCGGGTCGACCAGACCCGTTGGGCGGATCACCTGCTCCACGAACTCGCCCTGGGCGTGCTCCAGCTCCCACGGGCCGGGGGTCGCCGACAGGAAGACCATCTGGCCGACCCGCTCCAGGAACTCGTCGAACCGCAGCGGCCGGTTGTCGGCGGCGCTGGGCAGCCGGAACCCGTGATCGATAAGCATCCGCTTGCGCGAGGCGTCCCCTTCGTACATGCCGCCGATCTGGGGAATCGTCACGTGCGACTCGTCGACCACGGTGAGGAAGTCGTCGGGGAAGTAGTCCAGCAGGCAGTGCGGCGGGCTGCCGGGCAGCCGGCCGTCGATGTGCATCGAATAGTTCTCGATGCCCGAGCAGAAGCCCACCTGCCGCATCATCTCGATGTCGTAGGTGGTGCGCATCCGCAGCCGCTGCGCCTCCAGCAGCTTGCCCTGCCGTTCCAGCTCGGCCAGCCGCTCGCCCAACTCCGCCTCGATGTCGCGGACCGCCCGTTCCATCCGCTCCGGGCCGGCCGCGTAGTGCGTCGCCGGGAAGATCAGCAGATGGTCCACCTCACGCACCACGTCACCGGTCAACGGGTTGAGGTAGTAGAGCTTCTCCACCTCGTCACCGAAGAGCTCGATGCGCACGGCGAGTTCCTCGTACGCCGGAATGATCTCCAGGGTGTCGCCGCGGACCCGGAAGGTGCCCCGCTGGAAGGCCATGTCGTTGCGGGTGTACTGGATGTCGACCAGACGGCGCAACAGTTGGTCCCGGTCGAGTTCCTGGCCGACGGCCACCCGTACCGCGCGGTCGAGGTATTCCTCCGGGGTGCCCAACCCGTAGATCGCCGAGACGGTCGCGACCACCACCACGTCGCGGCGGGTGAGCAGCGACATCGTCGCGGAGTGCCGCAGCCGTTCGACCTCCTCGTTGATCGAGGAGTCCTTCTCGATGTACGTGTCGGTCTGCGGGATGTACGCCTCGGGCTGGTAGTAGTCGTAGTAGGAGACGAAATACTCCACCGCGTTGTCCGGCAGCAGCTCGCTGAACTCCTTCGCCAGCTGGGCGCAAAGCGTCTTGTTGGGTGCCAGCACCAGCGTGGGGCGTTGCAGCCGCTCGATCAGCCAGGCCGTCGTGGCGCTCTTGCCGGTGCCGGTCGCGCCCAGCAGAACCGTGTGCCGGTCGCCGCGACGCACCCGCCGCTCCAGGTCGTCGATCGCCGCCGGCTGGTCACCGGCCGGCTGAAAATCACTTATGACCTGGAAACGGCCGTCGAGCCGGGGTATGTCGAGCGCCATGACGTCAACGGTACGCCGGGGCTATGACAGCCAGGCCCCTTCCGGCCCCCGGCGACCCGGCGGACCGCCAGGTCGACACCGGTGGGGCGCTGTTCGGCTCGGCGCGGCCGGCGGACCGCGTCGGCGGACCCGCCCACCTTTCGGACGACTACGTGCGGCACCTGATCGGCTTCGATATTCGCATTGTGTGGTTCTTCTCACCCGGCTACGCTTTTCCTGTAGGCCGCTCGCGGCGGCCGACCGGGCCGGTGGCGGGCCGCACAGGCCACGCCGCCCCCGGCACCGAGGGTCGCAGCACCCGGCATGCCTGGCGTGCGCACCGGACGTGGTCGCGCGGATCGCGCTGACCGGCCGCCGCGAGCGCCCCTGCTCGTCACCCCGGCATGCTCCGGGCCGTTCATCCTCCCGTGGAGAACAACTCACGACCGCCGTCCGACCGCCGCCGCCGCGCGCCCAACCGCCGCCACCGCGCCGGCATCGTGCCACCCGCGGTCCTCCACCTGGGCAGCACCGAGACGGCCGGCCGGACACCGCAGTCACGGCCGGGCATCCGCCGGGCAGTGGTCTCCGGCGGGCTGCTCGACCTGGCCGCCGGCAACCGCGCCGACGAGGAGGACCTGGCCGGGGCGGCCACCGGGGCCGACGGCCCACGGCGCGCGGCCAACCGCCGACGTCGTCTCACCCTCGCCGGGTTGACCCTCACCGCGGTGCTCTCCGCCGTGATGCTGGTGACCACGTTGGTCAACTGGACGCCGGACGGGCCGCCGCCACGGGACCTGACCACGGCCGAACGGGAGCGCCTGGCCGTCATGCGGGTGACCAACTATCGCGAGTTGCGCGCCGGGTTGCACGTCACCGCCGGTGCTGGTGCCGCCCGCACCGACCTGCTCGGCTGGGTCGACTGGTCCCGGGGGCTGGCCTATCTCGACGTGGGTGGCCCCGGCGCAGGCCCGTCGCGCGGACTGGCCCAGGCCACTCCCACCGTGCTGGTGATCAGACCCGACCCGACGGCGGTACCGACGCCGGCCATGCCGCCGCTGGTGCCACCGGCCGACGGTTGGCGGCTACCCGCGGACCGGGGGCTCGATCCGCTACTCGGGATGATCTTCGCGCTCGCCGCCGACCGGCCCGACGAGGTGGACGGCTGGGTCGGCCGCTGGATGGACCGGGAACACCTCAACGGTGAGCCGGTCGACGTGCTGGAGGTGTCGACGCCGGGCTCCGGTGCGTCGCCGAGCCGCGAACCCGCTGCCCCGGCCGACGCCGGCGCCCCGGTCCGCTACTGGCTGGACCGGGCCGGCCGGCTGCACCGGGTACAGGCCGACCTCGCCGGAATCGGACCCGTCACGGTGGTCCTGAACCGGGCGGACCGACCGACGTTGCGACCGGTCGAGGCGCTCGGTGGCCGACCCGGCCTGCCCCGCGCCCTGACCGCCACCGAGCGGGACCGCTGGCGCCGGCTGCCGGCCCGCCTGCGCACCGCCGGCGGGGCAACGGCCACCCTGACCATGCCCGTCTCCACCGCCACCAACCTACGTGGCAGCGGTTGGCTGAGCTGGAAGTCGGGCAGCGCCTACCTCGGCGTCACCGACCTCGACGCGGACGGTCGGCGCACCCTGGTCCGCCACCACGGCCGCAAGGTCACCCGGATCGACGGCACCGGCGACTCGGCGCGTCCGCCGCTGCCGCCGCCGGCCGCCGGCTGGCGGGCGGGACCGCACCGCACGCAGGCTCTCGACCCGCTGGTGGCTGCCGCGCTCCAGGCCGCACAGCGCACCGGTGTCCAGGGCAGCGCGCGACGGCTACGCGGCGACACCCTCGCCAACACCACTGTCGACGTGGTGCAGGTCGACACGGCCCGCGGGCCGCTGCGCTACTGGGTCGACCGGTCCGGGATGCTGCGCCGGCTGGAACTGCCGACGCGGGCGGGCGCCTGGGCGCAGCTCGACCTGGCCCCGGGCCGGGTGCCACGGCTGACGTCGCCGCGGCAGCGTTGACCGGGCCATCGGACGCCCTCCCATGCGACCCCGACGAACCGTCAGGGACGCCAACCGGTGCGGGCGGCCCACTCCTCCGCCCGGAGGTGCTCCTCGTCGAACCACGGGTCCTTCGCCGTGGCGTACGCGCCGCTGTCCGGCGCGGACGCGGCCAGTTCCCGCTTGAGCACCAGGTACGCGGCCCGCTGGTCGGGATCGGCCCGTAGGTGATCGCGCATCAGCAGGGCGTACCGCCAGCCCGGCGAACCGGTCACCCGCACGTGCAGGTGGACGGGGCGGGCCGGGTCCGCGCTGCCGTGCAGCCGCTTCGCCCACTGGCCGCTGCCGGCCGGTCGGGGACTGTCCCACCACTCGCCCGGCAACCGCGGGAAACCGGCTTCGGCCAGCCGCTCGGCCAACACACCGTCGGCCTCGGCGAGGGACGGCACGCTTAGCTGAATGTCGATGACGTCCTTGGCGGCCAGGCCGGCGACGGCGGTCGAACCGATGTGATCGATCCGCAGGTCGGCCGGGGCGATGGCGTGCCGGATCCGGTCCGCCAGCCGGGCGTACTGTCTCGGCCAGGTCGGGTCGGGATCGGCCAGCCTGACCTGGTGAAGTCGCACCGCCCGCCGATGACGGACGTTGGTCTCGAAGGGCACCAGCCGGTCGCGCCAGAGCGCGTCGACCGACTCGTGCAGTTCGTCGAGGGTGCCCTCGTTGGTCAGTAGCACGTCCGCCACCGCCGCGCGGCGGGCGTCGTCGGCCTGGGCGGCGATCCGACGCTGCGCCTCTGCCCGGCTCATCCCCCGGTCGCGCGCCAGCCGCGCCAGCCGGATGTGGACCCCGGTCTGCACCACGACCACCAGGTGGTACGCGGGCGCCAGTCCCACCTCGGCCAGCAACGGGACATCGTTGACCACCACGGCGTCCGGCGAGGCGGCGGCGGTCAGTTCGACGGTACGGGCCCGGACCCGGCCATGGATGATCGCCTCCAGCCTGCGCCGGGCCGGTTCGTCGGCGAAGACCAGGTCACCCAGGGCAGCCCGGTCCAGCGCCCCGTCGGCGTCCAACACCCGGTCGGAGAAGGTGGCGACCACCTCGGCGAGCCCCTCGGTACCGGGTGCGACGACCTCCCGGGCGAGCTGATCGGCGTCGATGAGCACGGCACCCCGCTCGACAAGTCGTGCCGCCACCGCGCTCTTGCCCGAACCGATCCCGCCGGTCAACCCCACCCTCAGCACGGCACCAGTCAACCCGATCACCCCACCCCCGCCAACCCCACCCCGCCCGCCCCAGCGTTGATCATGAGGTTGGCGACACTTGTTGATCGACTACTGCCGTCAACTTCATGATCAACGGGGATGAGGAGGGCCCCGCCCCGACCCGGGTGTTCCGGGTCGGGGCGGGGCCCTCCGTTGTCAACCGACAGATCCAGGTCGCGGCGCGGCGTCAGACACCCCGCGACTGGACGTGCCGCAGATTCACTTGCCGCCGGCGAGCTTCTCCCGCAGTGCGGCGAGCGCCTCGTCGGTGGCCAGCGTGCCCGCCGGCTCCTCGGCCTGCCGGCTCGGGGCCGCGCTGGTCGAGGTGGTGGTGCCGCCGCCCGTGGGGGCGGGCTGCGGGTTGGCAGCGGCCTCGGCCTCGGCGGCCCGGGAGGTCTGCACCTGCTTCTGGTGCGCCTCCCAGCGCTGCCGCGCCTCGGCGTACTGGTTCTCCCAGGTCTCGCGCTGCTTGTCGTACCCCTCGAGCCACTCGCCCGTCTCCGGGTCGAAGCCCTCCGGGTAGATGTAGTTGCCCTCGGTGTCGTACGTCGCGGCCATGCCGTAGAGGGTCGGGTCGAAGTGCTCCTCGCCCTCGACGAAGCCCTCGTTGGCCTGCTTGAGCGAGAGCGAGATCCGGCGACGCTCCAGGTCGATGTCGATGACCTTGACCATGACCTCGGAGCCGACCTGAACGACCTGCTCGGGGATCTCCACGTGCCGCTCGGCCAGCTCGGAGATGTGGACCAGACCCTCGATGCCGTCGTCCACCCGGACGAAGGCGCCGAACGGCACCAGCTTGGTGACCTTACCCGGCACGATCTGCTGGATCGCGTGGGTGCGGGCGAACTGACGCCACGGGTCTTCCTGGGTCGCCTTCAGCGACAGCGAGACCCGCTCACGGTCCAGGTCGACGTCCAGAACCTCGACCTCGACCTCCTGGCCCACCTCGACGACCTCGGACGGGTGGTCGATGTGCTTCCAGGACAGCTCGGAGACGTGCACCAGGCCGTCCACGCCGCCCAGGTCGACGAAGGCGCCGAAGTTGACGATCGAGGAGACGACGCCCTTGCGGACCTGCCCCTTCTGGAGCTTGTTGAGGAACTCGGTACGCACCTCGGACTGCGTCTGCTCCAGCCAGGCCCGGCGGGACAGCACCACGTTGTTGCGGTTCTTGTCCAGCTCGATGATCTTGGCTTCGAGCTCGCGGCCGACGTACGGCTGCAGGTCGCGCACCCGGCGCATCTCGACCAGGGAGGCCGGCAGGAAGCCACGCAGCCCGATGTCGAGGATGAGGCCACCCTTGACCACCTCGATGACGGAACCGCGGACGACGCCGTCCTCGTCCTTGATCTTCTCGATCGTGCCCCAGGCCCGCTCGTACTGCGCCCGCTTCTTGGAGAGGATCAGCCGGCCCTCCTTGTCCTCCTTCTGAAGGACAAGGGCCTCGATGTGGTCGCCCACCGAGACGACCTCTGCCGGGTCCACGTCGTGCTTGATCGACAACTCCCGAGAGGGAATGACACCCTCGGTCTTGTAGCCGATGTCGAGCAGGACCTCGTCCCGATCGACCTTGACGACGGTGCCTTCGACAATGTCGCCGTCGTTGAAGTACTTGATGGTCTCGTCGATCGCGGCGAGGAAAGCCTCCTCAGAGCCGAGATCGTCGACGGTGACCTTGGTGGCGCTCGAGGGGGCCTCGATGCTGCTCGTCATGTGGGCGGTTGCTCCGGTCGGATGGTGTGTCACAGCAGGCTGGTGTCGCGGTGACCTGTGCGCGCCAACGGATCCGTCGGCGGGCCCACCTGGATATCGCTGAACGAGATCTTGATGTGACTCCGTCGACCGCGCACCTGCTCCCTGCCGAGGCACACGATCCGCGAGCGCATCGTCTACCCTACCTGCTGCATTACCACAGCGTGCAAGCCCTCCCGTCTACTCATCGGCGCACCAGCAGCGAAAGCGGAGATTTCGACCAGAGATGCCGCGGGCGCGACGGGCCGCCGCCGGCCCCACCGCGGTGAGGGCCTAGCGTGGCCTGGTGGACGACGAGGACCGGGTGACCCGGCGTCGGGTCGGTGATGCCGAGGCACGCACCGCCAACCGGCGCTGGTGGGACGCCGACGCCGACGCGTACCAGGCCGAACACGGCAGCTTCCTGGGCGACGTGGACTTCGTCTGGTGTCCGGAGGGGCTGCGCGAGGCCGACGCCGGGCTGCTCGGCGAGGTGACCGGGCGGCAGGTGCTGGAGGTCGGCTGCGGTGCCGCCTCCTGCTCCCGCTGGCTGGCCGCCCAGGGGGCCCGGCCGGTCGCGGTGGACCTGTCCGCCGGCATGTTGCGGCACGCGACACAGGCCAACGCCCGCAGCGGGGTACGCGTGCCACTGGCGCAGGCCGACGCGCTGGCGTTGCCCTTCGCCGACCAGACCTTCGACATCGCCTGCACGGCGTTCGGCGCGGTCCCGTTCGTCGAGGACTCGGCGGCACTGATGCGCCAGGTGCACCGGGTGCTGCGTCCCGGCGGCCGGTGGGTCTTCTCGGTCACCCACCCGATGCGCTGGATCTTCCTGGACGATCCCGGGGAGGGCGGGTTGACCGCCGTGCACTCGTACTTCGACACCCGGCCGTACGTGGAACTGGACGAACACGGCCGGGCCAGCTACGTCGAGCAGCACCGCACCCTCGGCGACCGGGTACGCGAGCTGGTAGGTGCCGGGTTCCGGCTGCTGGACCTGGTGGAACCGGAGTGGCCGGAGGGACACGAGGGGATCTGGGGGCAGTGGAGCCCGTTGCGCGGCCGACTGTTTCCCGGCACCGCCATCTTCGTCACCGAGAAACCGGCCCGCTGAGGAACGACGCCGTGCCGGACGGTCAGTGCGACGCCGTCGTCCCCGGGTGGCGTTACGCTCACCACATGAGCGCCGAGCCCATCCCGACATCACCTGGCCCCTGGTGTCCGGACCCGATGCGGCAGCAGCGTGCGGACTACACCCTGGAGGACCTGCTCGCCCTGCCGGACGACGCCCCCCGCGTCGAACTCGTCGACGGAGTCATCCACGTGACACCCTCCCCCACCCTGGGCCATCAGGACATCTCATTCCTGCTGACGTCGTGGTTGCGATCCCACGCGCCAGCGCACCTGCGTGCCGCCCAGGCGATCGGCGTCGGGCTCAGCCACAACACCAGCCGACAACCCGACGTGCTGCTCTGCCGCGCCGGACTGCCCGCCGACCGGTCCCGGCTGCGACCAGCGGACGTCGTGCTGGCCGTCGAGGTCGTCTCGCCGGGTACCCGCCGCGTCGACCGGTTCGCCAAGCCGGGCGAGTACGCCGCCGCCGGCATCCCCTTCTACTGGCGCGTCGAGCAGAACCCGGTGCACGTGTACGCGTACCGGCTCGGCGACCGGATCGGGCCGGGCGGGGAACGGCAGTACGAACTAGTCGCCGACAGCGCGGAGCTGATCGAGCTGACCGAGCCTTTCGAGATCAAACTTCCGGTCCGCGACCTCACTCCATAGCCCCGACCGTGCACGTGACCCGACGGCGGCGTTTTCACCGACCGCCCCCGGGTACCCGAACACCATGGCCGACCAGGAGTTCCGCAAGGGTGACCACGTCTCCTGGGCCAGCCACAGCGGCCGGGCCCACGGTGTGGTCAAGGAGAAGCTGACCGAACGGACCCACGTACGCGGGCACCCCGTGAACGCGTCACCGGAGCAGCCGCAGTACCGCATCCGCAACGACGACTCGGGTCGGGACGTGGCCCACCGTCCGGAGGTGCTGCGCCGTGAGCAGTCGTGACGACCCGGATCAGACCTACCGGGAGTTCACCGAGGCGGTGAACATGAAGCCCGGCGAGTTGTCGAAGTGGCTGGACACCGACGAGTCCAAGCATGTCGGCTGGCGGAGAAAGGGCAGCGGGGGCGGCGAGACGGTCGGCCACGAATCCGGCCGAAAGATCATCGACCTGTTGCGCCGCAAACGCGGCCAGCTGACCGAGGCCGACTACAAGCACATGCGCAAGGTCGTCGGGTACGTCCGACGGCACATGGCGCAGCGTCCCAGCGGCGACGTCCGCGACACCCGGTGGCGGTACTCGCTGATGAACTGGGGTCACGACCCGGTCAAGGCGCCGCTGCCACCGCCCGGCGGCCCCTCCCGCAAGGCCCTCGACCGGCACGGCACCCCACCCAAGTCCCGCCGAGGCCCCGGCCGCTGAGATCCGCGCCGGACCGTGGACCCACCCAGCAGGCCACAACTTCGGCGAAGTTGCTGTGTCAGCCGCCCGCGAGGCAACAACTGCCCCGAAACTGCGTGGCATCAGCGCGGTTCGTCCACAGGACCGTGACCGACCGGCGTTCCCCGACCACGTCAGGGTTTCGGGGCAGCCCGACCCGCGCAGGGATCAAGCCTGACCGCCCGGAGCGGGTCGGGCTGCCCCGAAACCCCCAAGGAACGGGTCAGTGGTCGGCGCTGTTCCAGTCGCGGCCGTCGCCCACCGACACCTCCAACGGCACTGACAGCGGGTACGCCCCACCCATCTCGCGCCGGACCAGTTCCTCAAGCACCGTCCGTTCTCCCGGCGCGACCTCGAAGACCAGCTCGTCATGCACCTGCAACAGCATCCGGGAGCGCAGGCCGGCGTCCCGCAATGCGGTGTCGACGTGCAGCATGGCGACCTTGATGATGTCCGCCGCGGAGCCCTGGATCGGGGCGTTGAGCGCCATCCGCTCGGCCATCTCCCGACGCTGCCGGTTGTCGCTGACCAGGTCGGGCAGATACCGCCGACGGCCGAGGATGGTGGAGGTGTAGCCGTCCTGGCGAGCCCGGGCGACCACCTCATGCAGGTAGTCGCGTACCCCGCCGAACCCGGCGAAGTAGTTCTCCATCAACCCGCGCGCCTCCTCGGCGCTGATGCCGAGCTGCTGGGACAGGCCGAAGGCGCTGAGCCCGTACGCCAGGCCGTAGTTCATCGCCTTGATCTTGCGCCGCTGGTCCGGGGTGACCTCGGCGAGCGGCACGGTGAAGACCGACGAGGCCGTCGCGGCGTGGAAGTCGGCGCCGGAGTTGAACGCCTGGATCAGCGCGTCGTCGGCCGACAGGTGCGCCATGATCCGCATCTCGATCTGGCTGTAGTCGGCGGTGAGCAGGCACTCGAAGCCCTCCCCCACCACGAAGGCGCGGCGGATCCGTCGCCCCTCCTCGGTGCGGATGGGGATGTTCTGCAGGTTGGGCTCGGTGGAGGAGAGCCGGCCGGTGGCGGCCACCGTCTGGTTGAAGGTGGTGTGGATGCGCCCGTCGTCGGAGACCGACTTGAGCAGCCCGTCCACCGTCGACTTGAGCTTCGCCACGTCGCGGTGCCGCAGCAGGTGGGCCAGCACCGGGTGCGGGTTCTGCGCGTAGAGCCACTGCAACGCGTCCGCGTCGGTGGTGTAACCCGTCTTGATCCGCTTGGTCTTGGGCAGATTCAGCTCGCCGAAGAGGATCTCCTGCAACTGCTTGGGTGAGCCGAGGTTGAACTCCCGCCCCACCGCCTCGTACGCACCCTGCGCGGCGGCCTTCACCTCGGCGGCGAAGTGCGCCTCCAACTCCGTCAGGTAGTCGGTGTCGGCGGCGATGCCGGTGCGCTCCAGCTGCGCCAGCACCCGCATCAGCGGCAGCTCGACCCCGGCCATCAGCCGGGCCGACTGCTCCCCGTCGCGGGACAGCTCCGCGTCGATCGCGTCGGCCAGGTCGAGGGTGGCCCGGGCGTGCAGCATCAGGTTCTGCTCGGCCTCGCTGTCGCCGCCGAGCCCGTCGAGGGTCAGCTGCCCGGTCTCCGGGGCGTCGACCCGCAACTCCCGGTGCAGGTAGCGCAGCGCCAGGTCGGTGAGGTCGTAGGAACGCTGGTCCGGGCGGGCCAGGTAGGCGGCGATCTGCGTGTCGCGGGCGATGCCGGCGAGATCCCAGCCGTGCGCGGCGAAGGCGAGCACGGCCGGCTTGCTGTCGTGCAGCACCTTGGGGCGGGTCTCGTCGGCCAGCCACGCCGCCAACGCCGCCTCGTCGCCGGCCTCCAGCTGGCCCGGGTCGAACCAGGCCGCCGCGCCGTCGGCGGTGGCCAGCGCCATGCCGGTGACGGTGGCGGTGTGCCGGCGATTCGGGCCGGTGTCGAGCTTGACCGCGACGCCGACGCCGGTGCCGGCCGGCGCGTGCGTCTCCAGCCAACCCACGAGCGCGCCGGGCGCGGCCAGCACCTCGCCGACCAGGTCGAAGCCCGACTCAGCCTCCGGCTCGACCGCTTCGAGGTACTGGTAGAGGCGGTCCCGCAGGATGCGGAACTGAAGGGTGTCGAAGACCTGGTGCACCGCCTCGCGGTCCCATCCCTGCCAGCGGGCGTCCTCGGGACGCAGCGGCAACTCCAGGTCGGCGACCAGCTGGTTGATCTCGTAGTTGCGGATCACATCGGCGAGGCGTTCCCGGAGACTGTCGCCGGCCTTGCCCTTGATCTCGTCGGCGCGGGCGATGACGCCGTCCACCCCGCCGTACGTGTTGATCCATTTCGCGGCGGTCTTCGGGCCGACGCCGGGGATGCCGGGGAGGTTGTCGCTGGTCTCGCCGACGAGGGCGGCCAGGTCGCGGTAGCGGCCGGGGGTGACGCCGTACTTCGCCTCGACCGCAGCCGGGTCCATCCGGGCCAGGTCGGAGACGCCCTTGCGCGGGTAGAGCACGGTGATGTGCTCGTCGACGAGCTGGAAGGCGTCCCGGTCGCCGGTGCAGATCAGCACCGGCATGCCCTGGTCGCGGGCCTGGCAGGCCAGCGTGGCGATGACGTCGTCGGCCTCGTAGCCCTCCTTCTCCACCACCGGGACGCGCAGCGCTGCCAGGATCTCCTTCACCAGGCTGACCTGGCCCTTGAAGTCGGTCGGGGTCTCGCTGCGCCCTGCCTTGTACTCCGCGTAGCGGTCGGTGCGGAAGGACCGGCGGGAGACGTCGAAGGCGACGACGATGTGGGTCGGTTGCTCGTCGCGCAACACGTTGATCAACATTGAGGTGAAGCCGTAGACCGCGTTCGTCGGCTGCCCGGTCGTGGTGGAGAAATTTTCCACCGGCAGGGCGAAGAACGCCCGGTAGGCCAGGGAGTGTCCGTCGACGAGAAGCAGGCGCGGGGTCGTAGCTGTCACGGCTGCGACTCTAGTCCGTACCGCCGACAAGGCTGGCGCGGCAGCACCGGAACGCCGCCGGCCGCCCACCCACGAGGGACGGACGGCCGACGCCGGTACGACACACCTCAGGCCACGCCCAGGTACGCCTCCTTGATCGACGGGTCGTGCAGGAGTTCCTGACCGGTGCCCTCCTTGACGATCCGACCGGTCTCCAGCACGTACGCCCGGTGGGCCCGGGAGAGCGCCTGCTGGGCGTTCTGCTCCACCAGCAGCACCGTGGTGCCCTGCTGGTTGATCTCCACGATGATGTCGAAGATCTGCTGGATGATCATCGGAGCGAGACCCATCGACGGCTCGTCCAGCAGCAGCAGCTTCGGCCGGCTCATCAGCGCCCGGCCGACGGCGAGCATCTGCTGCTCACCGCCGGAGAGGGTGCCACCGGCCTGCTTACGCCGCTCGCGCAGCCGGGGGAACATCTCCAGCACCCGCTCCAGGTCGGCGGCGATGCCGGCGTGGTCGCGCCGGGTGTACGCCCCCATGTCCAGATTTTCCAGCACGGTCATGCCGGGGAAGATCTGCCGACCCTCGGGCGACTGGCACAGGCCCCGGACCACCCGCAGGTCGGCGCGGAGCTTGCTGATGTCCTCACCGTTGAAGGTGATCCGGCCGCCGGACAGCGACCGGATACCGGAGATCGCCCGCATGGTGGTGGTCTTGCCGGCACCGTTGGCACCGATCAGGGCCACCACCTCACCCTCGTTGACGGTGAGGCTGATGCCGTGCAGCGCCTCGATCCGGCCGTACGAGACGCTGACGTTGTCCAACTCAAGCAGCATCGGCGGACTCCCCCAGGTATGCCGCGATCACCCGCGGGTCTCGGCTGACCTCGTCCGGCAGGCCGTCGGCGATCTTGCTGCCGAACTCAAGCACCACGATCCGGTCGGTGACACCCATCACCAGCCGCATGTCGTGCTCGATCAGCAGCACGGTGACGCCGTTGTCGCGGATCCGGCGGATCAGCCCCAGCAGTTCCTCCTTCTCGGCCGGGTTGAACCCGGCCGCCGGCTCGTCCAGGCAGAGCAGCTTCGGCTCGGTGCCGAGCGCCCGGGCGATCTCCAGCCGCCGCTGGTAGCCGTACGGGAGGTTGCGCGCCGCGTCGTTGGCCCGGTCGGCGATGCCGACGAAACGCAGCAACTCCATCGCCTTCTCCTCGGCCGCCCGCTCCTCCAGAACGTAGCGGGACAGGCCGAAGGTCTTGGCGAAGGACCGTCGCAACTGCTGCCAGGTACGTGCGACACCGCCGGCGGCGGTGACCTCCGGCAACTGCTCCGGCGTGGGCCGCACCCGGTAGAGCCGGAACAGCGCGCCGGGCACGCTCGTCTTGTGCCGGGAGTCCGTCCCGACCATGACGTTCTCCAGCGCCGACATCTCCGGGAACAGCCGGATGTTCTGGAACGTCCGGGAGATGCCCAGCCGGCTGATCTGGTGCGGCTTGCGACCGGTGACCCGTTCGCCGCCGAACCGGACCGCACCCGAGGTCGGCTTGTAGACCCCTGTCATCACGTTGAAGCAGGTGGTCTTGCCGGCACCGTTGGGCCCGATCAGGCCGAGGATCTCGCCTTCCTTGATCTCGAAGTTGACCTCGTTGAGCGCGACCACACCACCGAACCGGAGCGTGACGTTGTCGACCTCCAGGAGGTTCCTGGCCGGTCCCGGTTGGGCCGGGATCTTCGGCGCCGCCGGGGTCTTCGTCTCATCAGACATGAGCGGGCGCCTCCTCTGCCTCCGCCGCGCGGTCCTTCAGCTCACGGGCCCGCCGCCGGCTCGGGATCAGGCCCTGCGGACGCAGGATCATCACCAGCACCATGGCCAGACCGAAGGCCAGCCACCGGTAGTCGGCGATCTCCCGGAACCGCTCCGGCAGGTACGCCAGCAGCACCGCACCCACCGACACGCCGACCATGTTGCCCGACCCGCCGACCACCACCATCGCCACGAACAGGATGGAGAGGTTCACGTTGAACTGGGTCGGGTCGATGAAGGCGTACCGGCTGGCGAACAGGAACCCGGCGAAGCCGCCGAGCGCCGCGCCGATGGCGAAGGCCCAGAGCTTGAACTTGAACGGGTAGACGCCCATCACCGCGGCCGCGTCCTCGTCCTCCCGGATGGCCAGCCAGGAACGACCGACCCGGCTGTGCTCCAGCCGCCGTACCGCGAAGACCATGAGCAGCACGACGGTGATCGCCAGCCAGTACCAGGGCTTGATGTCGATCAGGCCGAAGATCTGGTTGTCCGGCGAGGGCGGTCCCTCCGGGCCGGGAATCGCCGAGATGCCCTGCGGGCCCCGGGTGACGCCCTCCAGGTTGCGGGCCACGATGCGGATGATCTCACCGAAGCCGAGCGTCACGATGGCCAGGTAGTCACCGCGCAGCCGCAGCGTCGGCCAGCCCAGCAGCACCCCGGAGATCAGCGCCAGCACCAGTGCGATGAAGGCACAGATCGCCCAGGTCACCGCCCAGGTGGGCGGCAGGTCGAACTCCCGCTGGAACCACTGCACCACCGGCGAGTTCACCGAACCGAACAACGCCACCGCGTACGCGCCGATGGCGAAGAAGCCGATGTAGCCGAGGTCGAGCAGACCGGCCAGGCCGATCACCACGTTGAGGCCGATCGCCACCAGCACGTAGACGGCGCAGGTGAAGAGCACACCCGCCCAGTTGCTGCCGCCCGAGATCGAGTCGGTACGCAACCAGGTGAGGCCGGGGATGCCGAGCAGCGGCAGGTAGTAGAGGAACACCACGAAGGCGACGAACGCCAGGGACCGCTGCCACTTCGGCAGCGCGCGCCACCGGTCGCCGACCGCGTGCAGGGCGTTGACCCGACCGCGGTCCAGCTCTCGCATCTTGTTGATCATGCTCGGGCCCTCCCCAGCGATTCGCCCAGAATGCCGGTGGGCCGGAACATCAGCACCACCACCAGCACCACGAAGGCGATGACGTCCTCCCAGCTGGACTGGAAGAGGGTGGCGCCGTAGACCTCGACGATGCCGAGGAACAGCCCGCCCACAAGCGCGCCACGCAGGTTACCGATGCCACCGAGCACGGCCGCGGTGAACGCCTTGAGACCGAGCACGAACCCGATGCTGTTCTGCGTGAAGCCGAAGCGCATGCTCCACAACAGCGCCGCCGCGCCCGCCATGATGCCGCCCAGCACGAAGATCAGCATGATCACGCGCTCCTGGTTGACGCCCATCAACGCCGCCGTCTCCGGGTTCTGCGCCACCGCCCGCACGCCCCGGCCGTACCGGGTGCGGTTGATGAACCAGTCCAGCAGCGCCATCATCACCACGGCGGAGACGAACACGATCAACTGAATGTTGGTGATCGACGTGCCGAAGATCGTGAAGAGCGTCTTCTGCTCGATGATCGTCGGCATGCCGAGGATGATCCGGGCCCGACCGAAGATCGAGGGCACCGCCTCGCCCAGCAGCTTCGGCAGCACCAGGCCGAAGATCTCCACCAGCACCAGCGACAGGCCGATGGCGGTGATCAGGAAGATCAGTGGCGGCGCGTTCTTACGCCGCAGCGGGCGGTAGGCGATCCGTTCGATCGCCAGCGCGGTGCCGCCCGAGGCCAGCGCCGCGACTATCAGGCCGAGCACCAGGAGCAGCACCGCCTGGCCGATCGGCGGGTTGTTCTCCACCCCGAAGGCGGTCCACAGGCCGAGCACCGCGAAGGTGCCGACCATGAACACCTCGGAGTGAGCAAAGTTGATCAGACGCAGGACGCCGTACACCAGGGTGTAGCCCAGGGCGATCAGGGCATAGATCGCCCCCTTGGACAACCCGTCGACGGTGTGCTGGCCGATGTGGCCGAAGAGATCGTCGAAATTCACCAAGGTCTCCTTGCATGGAGCGCGGCCGGGGCAACGAACAACCCCGGCCGCACTCGGTGCCGGTCGTCAGCTGAGCTTGAGCTCCTGCAGCGGCTCGAACGCCGTGCCCTTGATCTCGTACGACCAGATGACAACCCGCGACGGGTCAACGTCACCGTTGGCGTCGAACTTGATGTACTTCGACACGCCCTGCTTGTCGTAGTTCTTCACGTACTCCAGGATCTCGGCGCGGCTCTTCTTGCCATCCTTGAAGGCGTCCACGAAGATCTGCGCGGCGTCGAAGCCCTCAGCGCCGTAGGAACCCGGCGCCTGGCCGTACGCGGCCTGGTAGTCGGCGGTGAAGGTACCGCCGGCCTTGTCGGCCGGGAGGCACGGGCAGGTGATGATGGAGCCCTCGGCACCGCCGGAGGCACCCGCCGGGAAGGCCGGGTCGTAGAGACCGTCCGGGCCGATGAACTTCGCCTCGACACCGGCGGCACGCATCTGGCGGACCAGCGGCGCGGCCTCACGGGTGTACCCGCCGTAGAAGACGAAGTCGGCGTTCGCCGCCTTGATCTTCGAGATGGTGGCGTCGAACTGCGCCTGCCGCTCCTGGATCTTGTCGCTGGCGGCGATCGTGGCGCCCAGGTTCTTGGTCAGCTCGGCGGTGATGCCGGCACCGTAGGCGCTGGCGTCGTCGATCAGGAAGACCCGCTGCGCGTTCTGCGACTTCAGGTAGGTCGCCACGGCGCCCGCCTGGGTGCCGTCGTTGCCGACCACCCGGAAGAAGGACTTGTTGCCCTTCTGGGTCAGGTCGGTCCGGGTCGCCGACGGGGCGACCATCACCAGACCGGCGGCCTCGTAGACCGGCATGGTGGCGTCCGACTCACCGGAGAAGTGACCGCCGATGACACCGAGGAACGAGGCGTCACCCGCAACCTGGTTCGCCACCGGAGTGGCCTGCGCCGGGTCACCCTGCGTGTCGAACTCGACCATCTCGATCTGGCAGTCGGCGTTCGCGTCGTTGTGCTGCTTGATCGCGAGCTTGGCGCCGTTCAGCGACGGCAGCACCAGACCCGCGTTGTCACCACTGAACGCGCCGAAAATGGCGATCTTGCCACCGCAGTCCCCGGACGCGGTGTCATCGCCGTTGCTGCCACCGGTGTCCTGGCAACCCGCGGCTGCCACCAGCACCGCGGCGAGCGCGGCAGTACCCAGCGCCCTTGAATAGCTTCGCCTCACGGCTTCCTGACCTCCTCCAGAAGCAGGACAGGTACCTGATCCGGGCGGCGGCGACGGCTGTGGCGCGGCACCACCGGCCCAGCAAGGACACCCCCTGCATTACGGCTCGTGATGGCGGAGCGTACCCACACTCCTACGGTCTCGGAAGAGTCAGAGGCGGGGTCTGCGAAACCGTTACGAAGACGACCCCGAATGCCGCCACTCCCGTAACAGGTCAATCCGCTGACCGGTCGTTGAGCGGCTGCCCGTCCGCCACTCGGGACGTCGTCGATCACCCGAACGGACCTGTACCGAACGCCGAGCACCACAATCGGACGTCGCCGTACGATCAACCGAAGCAGCTACAGAAAGTAGCCAAATGGACTCACTGCGGCGTCGCCGGAAACTGGGCGAACCAGAGCGACGTGGCCAAGCCGTCGTCCACCGCCAGCAACCACCGTTTGTCGTCCGCCGCCAGGCTGACACTCCGGTCCGCCCCCACCGGTGCCGGCACCGGCAACTCGACCACCCGCCACCGGTCACCCCGGTCGTCCGACAGCCACCCGCCGTACCGCTCCCCGTCGGAAACCACCGCCACGATCCGGCCGGCCCCGGCGGCCAGCCCACCGACCGAGGGCACCCCGCCGCCCACCCCGCCGAACCCACCGGCCGCCGTCCAACCCGTCGGCTCCTGACGCCACGCGCCGAACCCCCGGCCCCGCAGCCCCACCCCCACCGGCGCGCCGTCGACCAGGACCACCCGCTGCATCTCCTCGTACGCCTCGGTGCCGGCCAGTACGGTGCGACGCCAGCCACGCCCGTCCGCCGACGTCCACGCCACCGGATCCCGGTCGATGCGGCCCGGGACCAACAGCCCACCCACCGCCAACCACCCCGACGACCCGGCCACCGCATCGAACGCCCAGGTCACACCCTGCTCGTCGGTGGACAGCTCCGGCGCGCCCTCGATCAGCGTGAACTCCGCAGCGTCCGGCGAGACCCAGGCCGCCGCACCGCTGGCCCGATTGCCGACGATCAGCCAACCGGCGGGACCGGCGGCCAACCGGGAGACATTCACCGCCTTCGGCCCGCCGTACAGCTCGAACGACGCCGCCACCTCGACCAGCGTGCCGTCCCCCCGCTGCCACCAGGTGCTCACCCGCGGATTGCCGTGCGCACCACCCACCTTGCCGCCGACGGCAGCAGCGCGCCCGTCGCGGCAGGCGATCGAGAACAACACGCTCCGCCGTCCGTAATAGGAATCGGCCACCACCGGCACCGGCGTCCACAGGGCACCGTCCCGGCTGGACCACGCTGCCGGTCGGGCGGCACCGGCCCCGTCGGCAACCGCACCCGCCGCATACCAACGGCCCGCGCAGACAGCCAGATCCCGCACCACGATCCGGCCCGGCCCGTCGGGCGACGGCAGCTGGACCCGCTGCCACACCAACGACGCCGGCTCCGGTTCGTCGGTCTCACCGCCGGCTGCGGGACAGCCAGCCAGCAGCACCACGAGCAGGCCGCACACCACGAGGAAGAAGCGACGCCGGGTACGCGCGAAGCACCGAACGCCCATACGGCCAGATGCTAGCGGTGACAACGAGCCTCGGCGATGGGGCGCAACCACGACAGCCCCGTTGTGGCCACCGGCTACGGCGACCGGGTCGACGGCCGGTCAGGAGGCCGGCTCGGCCACCTCACCGCCGGCGGTCTCGGCGAGGATCCGCTCGGAGACCTCCTTCATGGTCATCCGGTGGTCCATCGCGGTGCGCTGGATCCACTTGAACGCCTGCGGCTCACTCATGTTGTACGTGGTCATCAGCGCGCCCTTGGCCCGCTCGACGGTCTTGCGGACCTCAAGCCGATCGGTCAGCCCGGCCACCTCGGCCTCGAGCGCGGCGATCTCCGAGTAGCGGGAGAGGGCGATCTCCACGGCCGGCACCAGGTCGCTCTTCTGGAAGGGCTTGACAAGGTACGCCATCGCACCCGCCGCGCGAGCCCGCTCCACCAGATCACGCTGGCTGAACGCGGTCAGGATGATCACCGGGGCGATCCGGGCACCGGCAATCCGCTCGGCGGCCGCCAGCCCATCCATGATCGGCATCTTGATGTCGAGGATCACCAGGTCGGGCTTGAGTTCCTCGGCCAGCCGGACGGCGGTCTCGCCGTCACCGGCCTCGCCGACCACCTCGTAGCCCTCCTCGGCCAGCATCTCGGCCAGGTCCAGCCGGATCAGCGCCTCGTCCTCGGCGATCAGTACCCGCCTGCGCGCGGCATCCGTCTGCGTCTCGGCCACGAGCCACTCCCACCATCGTTTCCGGCACGGCTACCACCCATGCTCCCGCACGAGCGTAGTCGGGTACAGTAGGCCCCACCCGCCGGGATGGTGGAACGGCATACACGGAAGTCTCAAACACTTCTGCCCGAAAGGGCTTGCGGGTTCGAATCCCGCTCCCGGCACTCCTGTCATACACGCGTTCGATGATGCTGACGTGCATCCTCCCGAAATGCGGAAGCGCGTCCGTGCTCTACGTGCCCAGGGCCACAACATCCGCTCGACGGCCCGTGCCCTCTCGCTCCCCTACACCACCGTGTGGCACTGGTGTGTCGACCGGCCAGAACCCGTCATGGCCGGAAGTTCGGCCCGCTGCTTCCGTTGCCTGCCGGGTGAGGACGGTCCCTCCGAGCCATCGGCCTACGCCTACCTCCTCGGTCTCTACCTGGGAGACGGTCACCTGGTGACCAGCGCACGGGTACCGGTTCTGCGCATCTACTGCTCCGACACCTGGCCGAACCTGATCTCCCTGTGCGACAGCGCCATGCGCGCGGTGCTGGCAGCCTCCGTGCAACGCGTGCAGAAACAGGGCTGCGTTGGGGTGCAGAGCTACGGCACACACTGGCCCTGCCTGCTGCCGCAACACGGGCCCGGCAAGAAGCACGAACGGCGGATAGCTCTTGCCGATTGGCAGGAGCGCATTGTCCGGACGGTCCCCGGCGCCTTTCTGCGCGGCCTGTTCCACTCCGACGGTTGCCGGATCGCGAACCGGGTCACCGTGCGGGGAAAGACGTACGTCTACCCGCGTTACATGTTCGTCAACGAGTCCACCGACATCATGGGCCTCTGCCAGTGGGGCCTGGACCTGCTCGGCATCGCCTGGCGGATGAACCGTCCCAACAGCCTCTCGGTCGCCCGGCGGGAGGCGGTCGCCGCGCTCGATCGCCACGTCGGCCCGAAGTCGTGAACCACGCGGACACCGCCGACCGACGACTCTCCGCACCCCCGAAGGGTCGACCGGGGTCAGATCGTGGCGAGCGCGTGCTCCAGGTCGGCGCGCAGGTCCTCGGGGTCCTCCAGGCCGACGGAGAGGCGCAGCAGTCCGCCGTCGGGTCTGGCATCCGCCTCGACGGGGCGGTGGGTGAGGGAAGCCGGGTGCTGGATGAGCGTATCGACGCCACCGAGGGAGACCGCGTGTGTGATCAGCCGGCAGGCGTCGGCGACCGCTGCGGCGGCGGGTGCGCCGCCGCGTACCTCGAAGGCGAGGAGGCTGCCCGGGCCGGACATCTGCCGGCCGACGAGCCCGGCCGGATCGTTGGTGCCGGGGTGGTGGACCCGCGCGACCGCCGGGTGCGCGGCGAGCCAGGGGGCGAGTTTCTCGGCGCCGGCCTGCTGGGCGCGGACCCGCAGCGGCAGCGTTTGCAGGCCGCGGTGCAGCAGGTAGGCCCCGAGTGGGTGCAGGATCGCGCCGGTGAGGGCGCGGACCTGACGCAGCCGGGCGGCCCACTCGGCGTCGCAGGCGATCACTCCGGCGAGGACGTCGCCGTGGCCGCCGATGCTCTTGGTGGCGCTGTGCAGCACCAGCTGGGCACCGTGTCGGGTGGGTTGCTGGAGGACCGGCGTGGCGACGGTGTTGTCGATCAGCAGGGGCACCTGGCCGGCGGCGTCGGCGAGGGCGGCGATGTCGATCAGGTCGAGGGTGGGGTTGGCCGGGGTCTCGGCGACCACCAGGGCGGTGTCGGGGCGGATGGCGGCGGCGACGGTGTCGGGCCGGGCCCAGGTGACGTCGGTGCCGAGCAGGCCGGTGGCGAGGACGTGGTCGGTGCCGCCGTAGAGGGGGCGGACGGCGACCAGGTGTCGTCGGCCGTCGCGGGTGGCGGCGAGCAGGGCGGCGGTGAGCGCGGCCATGCCGCTGGCGTAGGCGACGGCTTCGGTGGTGCCTTCCAGTTCGGCGAGGGCGGTTTCAAAGCGGGCGACGGTCGGGTTCCACAGCCGTTGGTAGACGGCGCTGGCGTCGGTGGGGAGGGTGCCGCCGGTGGCGAGGGTTTCGTAGGCGTCGCCGCCGGCGTCCACCGAGGGCAGGGGGTTGGTGGTGGACAGGTCGATCGGCGGCACGTGGACGCCGAGCGCGGCGAGGTCGTCGCGGCCGGCGTGCACGGCTCGGGTGTCCACGGTCGTCATGTCGAGAGGATCGAACATCCCGCCCATCATGGGCAATAGTTCCGAATAATATTCGCCATAATCCCTTTCGTTGCCGGCGACGTTCGGTGCAGGATGGCGGCATGCCCCCCGTATCGAACGATGTTCGGCCGTTCGCGGCCCTCGACGACACCGACCGCGCCATCCTGGCCGCGCTGGCCGGCGACGGCCGGTTGCCGAACAATGCCCTGGCCGAACGGGTGGGGGTGGCGCCGTCGACCTGCCTGGCGCGCACCCGGGCACTGCGGGAGAGCGGAGCGATCCGGGGTTTCCACGCCGAGGTGCATCCGGCGGCGTTGGGATTGCCGTTGCAGGCGCTGGTGTCGGTGCGGCTGACCGAGCACGCGCGGGCGGCGGTGGACGCGTTCCGGGCCCGCTCGGTGCGCCTGCCGGGCGTGGTGTCGGTGTTCCATGTTGCCGGCGCGGAGGATTACGTGCTGCACGTGCGGGCGGCCTCGGCGGAGGCGCTGCGCGACTTCGTACTGGACCATCTGGCGGTGGATCCGGCGGTGCAGCACACGCAGACCAGCCTGATCTTCGAACAGGCCCGCGGGTCAGGTTGATCACGTCGCCGTACGGTTCGGGAACAGAACGGGCGTACGCCGGGTTGGCCAGCCGCGTGATCGACGTACCGTTGTCTGTCCTCGACCTCGCTCCCGTCGCCGCCGGCGCCTCCGCCGGTGAGGCGTTGCGGCACACCACCGCGTTGGCGCGACGCGCCGACGAGTTGGGCTACCACAGGTTCTGGGTGGCCGAGCATCACAACATGCCGGCCATCGCGTCCTCGGCGCCGGCGGTGCTGATCGCGCATCTGGCCGCGCACACCACCGACATCCGGGTCGGTTCGGGTGGGGTGATGCTGCCCAACCACCCGCCGCTTGTGGTTGCCGAGCAGTTCGGCACCCTGGAGGCGTTGCATCCGGGGCGGATCGACCTGGGCATCGGCCGTGCTCCGGGCACGGATCAGGTGACCGCGTTGGCGCTGCGCCGGACCATGGAGGGCCTGTCCGCCGAGGGTTTTCCCCGCGAGCTGAACGACCTGATGGGCTACTTCGACGAGGCCGGGTCGGGCCGGATCACCGCGACTCCGGGGCGTGGGCAGCGACCGGCGGTGTGGTTGCTGGGTTCCAGTGGGTTCAGCGGTCAGCTGGCCGGCGCGCTGGGCCTGCCGTTCTCCTTCGCGCACCACTTCAGCGCGCAGAACACGTTGCCGGCGTTGGCGCTGTACCGGCAGAGTTTCCGTCCGTCGCGGTGGCTGGAGCGGCCGTACGCGATGGTGGCGGTGAACGCGGTGTGTGCGGAGTCCGACGAGCGCGCCGAGTGGTTGGCCGGGCCGGCCGGGTTGTCGTTCCTGCGGCTGCGGTCGGGTCGGCCGCAGCCTCTGGCGAGCCCGGACGAGGCGGCGGCGTACCCGTACACCGAGTTCGAGCGGGAGTTCCTGGCGCAGCGCCGGCAGGGTCAGGCGAGCGGTTCCCCGGAGACGGTACGCCGGCAGTTGGGCGACCTGCTGGCCAGCACCGGCGCGGACGAGTTGATGCTGACCACGATGGTGTACGACGTCGCCGACCGGGTGCGTTCGTTCGAGCTGATCGCGACCGAGGTGGCTGGCGGTCTGCGCCGCTGACGCGGTGGCCGCCGCCCGGTGGGCTTCGCTGGCCGGGACCGCATGGTGGCCCAGGTCACAGCGTTTCCGGGGCCGCGAAACACGATCTTCACGACAGCGTCACCCTCGCGACGCGGAGCCCGCCTAACTTTGTATCCGGTGGTGGTACGGCACTCCCCGGTCGGGACGGGTCGGGGGTGCCGCGGTGTGGGGCACCGGGCCGCAGTTGTGCGGATTCCGCGATTGCGGCCCGGTGCCTTTTCCTTTCTCTCTTCTACCGCTTCGTCCGGCCGCCGGTCAACGCAGGTGGATGTCGGGCGGGGGTGGCGTGGTCATGCCGTCGCCGATGAAGAAGCTCGGGTGCGGGGGCTGGTTGTAGGCGGTGTTCTGCCAGGCGATGGCGACCCGGTACTGCAGGTCGTGCATCAGGGTGTGGATCCGGGTGCCTGTCGGCGTCGGGGTGCTGTAGATCCGCAGCGCCCGGCTGTCGCTGGTACGCCAGACCACCTCCTCCCGCCAGTCGCCGAACAGGTCGGCCGAGAGCGCGGGGGTGGCCTTGGTGCCGTTGTTGGCCGCCACGCCACTGCCGGTGAGCAGGCGGGTGTCGCCGCCGGTGCCGTACTTGTCGATCCGGGTGGCGTCGAGCAGTTCGCGGACCGGATCGCCGTCCCACCAGATCAGGAAGTTCGTCGAGGAGGGCTTGCGGCCGATGTTCTGGCCGCGGGTGTTGGCCAGTCCGCTGACTGCGGACGACCAGGATTCTGCGCCGGGGCTGCCGGCCCAGATGTCGGCGGAGACGCCCCGACCGTTGTCGCCGCCGGTCGGGGTGGACCAGAGGATCTGGCCGGTGCGGGCGTCGGCGAACCAGGAGCTGGGCTTGCTGCCGTCCTCGCTGACCTTGAAGTACTCCAGCCCGGGTCGGGACGGGTCGAGGTCGCCGACGTGCCCGGCGTCGCCGTGGCCGTGGCCTGTCGACCAGAGCAGGCGACCGTTGTCGTCGATGGTGGCCGCGCCGTAGACGATCTCCTGCCGGCCGTCGCCGTCGACGTCGGCGATGGAGAGGCTGTGGTTGCCCTGCCCGGCGGCGGCACCGTTGCCGGCGGCGTTGGAGTCGAAGGTCCACCGCTTGGTGAGGGTGCCGTTGCGGAAGTCCCAGGCCGCGATGACCGCGCGGGTGTAGTAGCCGCGGGCCATGATCAGCGATGGGCGTTGTCCGTCGAGGTACGCCGTGCCGGCGAGGAACCGGTCGACCCGGTTGCCGTAGTTGTCGCCCCAGGAGGAGACGGTGCCGCGCGGTGGGTCGTAGTTGACGGTGGAGAGGGCGGCGCCGGTGCGGCCGTCGAACATGGTCAGGTACTCGGGGCCGGCGAGAACGTAGCCGGCGGAGTTGCGGTGGTCGGCGCTGGCGTTGCCGATCACCTGGCCGGTGCCGGAGCGGGTGCCGTCGGCGGTCTTCATGGCCACCTCGGCACGGCCGTCGCCGTCGTAGTCGTACACCTGGAACTGGGTGTAGTGGGCCCCGGCCCGGATGTTGCGGCCGAGGTCGATGCGCCACAGCCGGGTGCCGGTGAGGGTGTACGCGTCGACGTAGACATTGCCGGTGTAGCCGGACTGCGAGTTGTCCTTGGCGTTTGACGGGTCCCACTTGAGCACGAACTCGTACCGGCCGTCGCCGTCGAGGTCGCCGACGCTGGCGTCGTTGGCGCTGTAGCTGTACGCCTCGCCGCTGGGGGTGGTGCCGCCGGGCGGAACCTGCAACGGCACGTCCAGGTAGCCGGAGGCGAACTGCAGAGCGGGGGCGGAAGCGGCCTGCTCGGTGCCGCCCACCACGGCCCGTACGGTGTACGGCGCGCCGGCCGGCGCGCCGCTGTCCAGGTAGTTGGTCGCGCCGGCGATCGGGCTGGAGTTCACCCTGGTCGTGCCCCGGTAGAGGTTGAACGCGACGCCGGTGGTCTCGGTGCCGAGCAGCCGCCAGGAGACCAGGTTGGCCGACCCGGAGCGGACGCTGACCAGGCCCCGGTCCAGGTCCTCCGCCTGCATGGCCCCGGCCGGTGGCGTGGTGGGCGGAGGCGTGGTGGGCGGCGGCGTGGTGGGTGACGGTGGCGGCGTGGTCGGTGGCGAGGTGGTGGGTGGCGGGGTGGTCGGGGTGGTGGCGCCGGTACAGGTGGTGCCGTTCAGCGCGAAGCTGGTCGGGGCCGGGTTGCTGCCGTTCCACGAGCCGTTGAAACCGAAGTTGACGCTGCCGTTGGTGCCGATGGCGGCGTTGTAGTCGACGTTGCGGGCGCTCACCTGGGCGCCGGACTGGGTGACTGTGGTGTTCCAGGCCTGGGTGACCTGTTGCCCGGCGGCGTAGGACCAGGTCAGCGTCCAGCCGTTCACCGGGTCGCCGAGGTTGGTGACGGTGACGTCGGCGCCGAACCCGCCGGTCCACTGGTTGGTGACGCGGTAGTCGACGCGGCATCCCGCGGCGGCGGCCGAGGCGGTCAGGGTGGTCAGCACGCCGGCGGCGGCGACCGCGGTGACGGTGGCCGCGGCGAACAGGGCCGCCCGGGGGGCGGTGCGAAGCATGGTTCCTCCGGTGGAGGTCGGACGCGCGGCGTCAGGTGGTCCGCCGGCCGTGCCCGGAGCCGACGAGCGTTGTCCGCCGGCCGTGCCCGGGCCGGCGGCCGCGCCGCGCTAGCGGAAAGAGTCCATCGAATCGATGGCAGTGAGTGCGTTCCCGCGCATCTGTGATGCTAGGGCAAGCGTTTTCTGCTCACAATCGATCTGCCGCCTTGCTCCGGAGCCGCTCCTTTGATCCACTCGCCAGGTGGCTGCACACATGACGCCCGAGGAGTTCCGCCGGGCCGGGTACGCGGTGGTCGACTGGATCGCCGACTACTGGGCGACCCTGCCGCAACGCCCGGTGACCTCCCAGGACCCGCCCGGCACGGTGGCCGCCGGGCTGCCGGCCGGGCCACCGGCCCACGGTGAACCGGTCGAGGCGGTCCTCGCCGACCTGGACAAGCTGGTCGCTCCCGGGCTCACCCACTGGCAGCATCCGGGCTTCTTCGGGTACTTCCCGGCCAACACCTCGGGCCCCAGCGTGCTCGGTGACCTGGTCAGCGCCGGGCTCGGCGTGCAGGGGATGCTCTGGGCCACCGGTCCGGCCTGCACCGAGTTGGAGACGGTGCTGCTCGACTGGCTGGCCGACCTGCTGGACCTGCCGGCCCGGTTTCGCTCCACCGGCAGCGGCGGCGGCGTCATCCAGGACTCGGCCTCCTCGGCCACCCTGGTGGCCACCCTGGTCGCGCTGCACCGGGCCGCCGGCGGGCGGTGGCGTCAGGCCGGCGTCGACCGCCGCTACCGGGTGTACGCCTCGACGGAGGCGCACTCGTCGGTGGAGAAGGCCGCCCGGATCGCCGGGCTGGGCGCCGACGGCGTACGCCTGATCGAGGTTGACCCGGCGACCCGAGCGATGTCGCCGGTGGCGCTGCGCGCCGCGATCGAGGCGGACCGGGCTGCCGGGGTGGTGCCCGCCCTGGTGGTGGCGACCGTCGGCACCACCTCCACCACGGCGGTGGATCCGTTGCCGGCCATCGGCCCGATCTGCGCCGAGCAGGGTGTCTTCCTGCACGTCGACGCCGCGTACGCGGGCGCGGCGGCGGTCTGCCCGGAGTTGCGGTTCGGCCACGCGGGTCTGGAGTACGCCGACTCGTACTGCTTCGACCCGCACAAGTGGCTGCTCACCGGCTTCGACTGCGACGCGTTCTGGGTCGCCGACGCGGGCGAGTTGGTCGAGGCGCTGACCGTGCTGCCGGAGTACCTGCGCAACGCCGCCACCGAGTCCGGCGCGGTGATCGACTACCGGGATTGGCAGGTGCCGCTGGGTCGGCGGTTCCGGGCCTTGAAGCTGTGGTTCGTGCTGCGCTGGTACGGCGTCGAGGGCCTGCGCGAGCACATCCGCCGAGGGGTGGCGCTGGCCGCCGGGTTCGCCGACCGGGTCCGCGCCGACGACCGGTTCGAACTGGTCGCCGACCACCCGTACGCCCTTGTGTGTTTCCGGCTGCGCGGCGCGGACGGGCCGAACGAGCGGCTGCTGGCGGCGGTGAACGCCGCCGGCAAGGTGTACCTGACCCACACCCGGGTCGCCGGCCGCCACACTCTGCGGCTGGCCATCGGCGCCCCGCAGACCACGCAGGCGCACGTCGACGAGGCATGGGAGCTGATCTCGCGCACCGCAGCGACCCTGCCCCGGGAGATCTGATCGCCCGCAACCCGCTTGTCGACATGAGGTCGTCGTCCCCCGCTCCGGCTTGCCGAAACGACAAACCTCATGGTCAACGGGGATCGGGGTGGGCGGATGCGCCGACCGGCTCGGCGGTGGGGGGCGCCACGTCGGTGGCGTGGGTCGCGGCGAGGGCCCGCTCGCGGCGGGTCCGCAGCAGCACCCGGATCGCCAGCGTCAGGGCCGTGATCCAGCCCGCGGCCAGCAGCAGGTAGACGAGCACCGGCAGGGGACCACCCAGGTCACCGGCGCGGATCAGGACGCGGGCGTTGGTCAGCACGATCACGCCGCCAACGGCCGCGCCGAGCAGTTGGGCCGGCACGATGCGCACCAGCCAGGCCGCGATCGGTGCGGCGATCAGGCCACCGGCGAGCAGCGCGAGCACGATCGGCAGCAGGAAGCCCTCGGTGCCCAGACCGATCAGGAAGCCGAGGCTGGCGGCGGCGGCCACGACAAACTCGGAGGTGTCCACCGAGCCGATCACCTTGCGGGGCTCCATCCGGCCGCTGACCAGCAGGGCCGGGGTGGCCACCGGGCCCCAGCCACCGCCGCCGGTGGCGTCGACGAAGCCGGCGACGAGGCCGAGCGGGCCGAGGAAACGCCCGCGCAGCCGGCCGGCGGCCGGGTTTCGGCGCAGCGGCCGGGAGAACCGGATGAGCAGGTACGCGCCGAGCGTGAACAGGATCGCGGCCATCCAGGGTGCGGCCGACTCGGTGGAGAGCGCGCTGAGGAAGGTGGCGCCGGCGAAGGCGCCGAGCGCGCCGGGCAGCGCGATGCGGCGCACCACCCGCCAGTCGACATTGCCGAACCGCCAGTGCGCCGTGCCTGCGGCGAGCGTGGTGCCGATCTCGGCCAGGTGCACCGAGGCGGACGCGGCGGCCGGTGCGACGCCGGCCAGGAGCAACAGCGTCGAGGAGGTCAGCCCGTACGCCATGCCGAGCGAACCATCGACCAGTTGCGCGGCGAGCCCCACCAACGCGATGACGAGCAGCTTGCGCACGACGCCTCCTGGCTATTCGATATCTCCTATCGGCTTGGTCGAGAATGCGGCATGGTCGGTCTCCGGTCAACCCTGGGATCAGTCAGTGAGACGACACGCCGACGCGTGGCCGCCGTCCGACGGTGGCGCGGTTGGTCAGGTCCAGGCGCCGGGGTCGGCGACCAGCTTGGTGACCGGCTCGGGCAGGGTGCCCCGCGCCACGTCGGCGACGGTGACCAGTTCGAGGATCTGCCGCTCGCTGGCCCGCAACGCGATCCAGACCTCCTGCAACGCCCGGGCCGCACCCTGGTAGCCGAGATGCTCGGGGCGTTGGCCCCGAACGTGGGCCAACGGCCCGTCGATCACCCGGATCACGTCGGCGAGGCAGATCTCCTCGGCCGGCCGGGCCAGCCAGTAGCCGCCCTCGGGCCCGCGTTGGGCCTGCACCACACCGGCACGGCGCAGTTGCAGCAGGATGCTCTCCAGGAACTTCGGTGGGATCTGCTGGGCCCGCGCGATCTGGTCGGCGGTGACCGGGCGACCACGTCCAGCCCCGGTCACCGAGGCCAGTTCGGCGACCGCTCGAAGGGCGTAGTCCACCCGGGCTGAGAGACGCATGTCGGAAAGGTTAACTGTCGGGTATCCGGAGGTTGCCCGGCGGCCCGACCAAGGTCCGGCGCGTCATACCGTGGTCGCTGTCGGTCGCCGACCGAGGACGCCGAACGGTGTCTCAGCCGCCGACCCGGCGCAGCAGGCCCTCCTGCACGGCGCTGGCGATCTGGCTGCCGGCCACGGTGAACATGCGGCCGGTGGCCAGCCCGCGCGCCCCGGAGGCCGACGGGCTCCAGCAGTCGTAGAGGAACCACTCGTCGGCCCGGAACGGCCGGTGGAACCACAGGGCGTGGTCGAGGCTCGCACCCACCACGCCGCCCGGCCCCCACACCTCGCCGTGCACCGAGAGCACCGAGTCGAGCAGGGTCAGGTCGGAGGCGTACGTCAGGGCGCAGGCGTGCAACAGCGGATCGTCGGGCAGCTTGCCGTCGATACGCATCCACACCCGCTGGTGCGGGTCGGCCGGCCGGTCGCCCGGCCGGACCCAACCCGGCTCGCCGACGTAGCGCACGTCGATCGGGCGGGGAATCTGCCCCCAGATGCCCAGCCGCTCCGGGTAGCGGGAAAGCCGGTCGGTCATGGTCGGGACCGACTCCGGCCCGGGCACGTCCGGCGGCAGCGGGGCGTGGTGGTCCAGCCCCTCCTCCGGCCGCTGGAACGAGGCGGACATGAAGAAGATGGGCTTGCCGTGCTGGAGCGCGACCGAGCGGCGCACCGAGAACGAGCGGCCGTCCCGGATGTTCTCCACCTCGTACTCGATCGGCTCGACCGGGTCGCCGGCACGCACGAAGTAGCCGTGCAGCGAGTGGACCACCCGCTCCGCATCGACGGTGCGGCCGGCGGCGACCAGGGCCTGGCCGGCGACCTGGCCGCCGTACACCCGCTGCGGACCGACCGGCGGGCTCATCCCGCGGAACGACATGGTGCCGGTCGGGGCGAGGTCCAGGACCTCCAACAGCTGGTCGACGGCGGCCTGGCCGACGAGCGAGCCGTCGGTCACTGCAACGCCCGCGCGGTGGCGGCGTCGACAAGCGAGCCAAGCTGGTGTACCCGCAGCGTGTTGGTCGAGCCGGGGCTGCCGGGCGGGCTGCCCGCCACGATCACCACGTAGTCGCCGGGGTTGCCCCGGTTCAGCCCGAGCAGCGCCTGGTCGACCTGACGGAACATGTCGTCGGTGTGCTGCACGAACGGCATCAGGAAGGTCTCCACCCCCCAGGAGAGGGCGAGTTGCGCGCGCACCTCGGGCACCGGGGTGAAGGCCAGCAACGGCAGGTCGCAGTGCAACCGGCTGAGCCGACGCACGGTGTCACCGGTCTGCGAGAACGCGACGAGCGCCTTGGCGCCGATGGCCCGGGCGATCGAGGAGGCGGCGACGGTGAGCGCCCCGCCGTGCGTACGCGGGTCGTGCTGGAGGCGGGGCACCAGGATGGATCCGGCCTCGGTGGTAGTGACGATCTTGGACATGGTGCTGACGGTGAGCACCGGATACTTGCCGACGCTGGTCTCACCGGAGAGCATCACGGCGTCGGCGCCGTCGAGCACCGCGTTGGCGACGTCGGAGGCCTCGGCGCGGGTGGGCCGGGAATTCTCGATCATGGAGTCGAGCATCTGGGTGGCCACGATGACCGGCTTGGCGTTCTCCCGGCACAACTGCACCGCGCGCTTCTGCACCAGCGGCACCTCGTCGAGCGGCAGTTCCACGCCGAGGTCGCCGCGGGCCACCATCACGCCGTCGAAGGCCAGCACGATCGCTTCGAGGTGATCGACCGCCTCCGGCTTCTCGACCTTGGCCAGCACCGGGCGGTGCACGCCAACCTCGCTCATGATCGCGTGGCACAGCTTGATGTCGTCGGCGGAGCGGACGAACGACAGGGCGACCAGGTCGACACCGAGGCCGAGCGCGAAGCGCAGGTCGGCGGCGTCCTTCTCCGACAGGGCGGGCACGCTGACCGCCACGTTGGGCAGCGAGACGCCCTTGTTGTTGCTGACCGGCCCACCCTCGGTGACAAGCACCCGGATGTCGTTGCCGGTGACGTCGGTGACCTCGACGGCGACCCGGCCGTCGTCGATCAGCAGCCGGTCACCGGGCTTGACCTCCTGGGGAAGCTTGCGGTACGTGCAGGAGACCCGCTCCTTGCTGCCCACAACGTCGTCGCCGGTGATCACCACGGAGTCACCGGTACGCCACTCGTGCGGCCCGTCGGCGAACCGGCCGAGTCGGATCTTGGGCCCCTGGAGGTCGGCCAGGATCGCCACCGGCTGGCCCGCCGCCTCAGCCGCCTCCCGGACGAGGCGGTAGACCGACTCGTGGTCGGCGTGGCTGCCGTGACTGAAGTTGAGTCTCGCCACGTTCATGCCGGCTTCGACGAGCCCACGGATGCGCTCGGGCGACGAGGTGGCGGGGCCAAGAGTGCAGACGATCTTCGCGCGGCGTGTCACGCCCATCAGGCTAGTCTCTCCTCCGGGTCGGACCACCGGCCGACCCCTTGCGCAATGTGGAACAGTTGTCCAACGGCGCGCGGCTCACGCGCGCAGCCGGCGAGCGTGGGCCGCTCCGGACGTCGATGGCGGGCAACGGCGACCGCGCGCCGGAATGGTACGCCCCCGGCGCCAGGGCGCGTCGGGGCGCTCCGGGGCAGCAACTGTACGCCACCATTCGACCACCCGGCGTGAGTGCGGTCGGGCTGGCTCAGCTCTCCGTCTTGACCAGCGGAAACTCCATCGATCCCGCCGGGCAGAGGAAGGTCATCACGTCCACCCGGTAGAGGCCGGCCTGCACCGCCGGGTCGGCTTCCATCACGCTGCGGACATCGTCGACCGATCCGGTCCGGGCCAGCCCGAAGCCGAGCGGCGGGTCCGGCTCCCGGGCCTGGCCGTCCACCGCACCGGCGACCAGGATGATCCCCCGCTCCTGCATCGCCTGCATGTGCCGGGCATGCTCGGCCTGCAACCGCTGGACGGTCTCGGCCGGCAACGCCCGTCCGGCGGCGCCGGGATACAGCACGATGCACTCGTACGTGTCGAGCGCGAAGTCGACCTGCGGCTCCCCTGACATGGCTTCCCTTTCGCACGGCCCCCGACGCCGGGCGGTGCAGGCGGCGGTACCGTCCAGCCTCCCACGGACGGTCCGACCGCACGGGCGCTCCGCCGATCCTCCCCGGGGGCTCCCCCTCCCCCGGTGCCCGGTCGCCGGGTCCCCCCGCGCGCCGGGTGACCGACGGGCAGGCGGTCGCTACCGTGTGGTCGATGTCGTGCGGGTGACGGTGGGAGGGTGCATCGGTGCGGGATGGTGAGCCGGCGGCGCAGCCGCTGCCCTACGCGGAGGTCACCGACGAGGGGTACGGCAGCCGGGTCGCGGAGACGTTCTCGGTTCGCCGGTACGGTCCGGCGGTGCTGCTCAGCGGCGACTGCCCCCGCTGCCGGCACCCGATCACCTGCCCGATCGTCGGCGAGGTGTACCGGCGGGAGACGCCGCTGACATCCGTCGATCCTGGCTACCGGACGCTGCTGTGCAGCTGCGCCGCCGACCACCCGGCCCGCCCGGACGGGCTGGTTGGCTGCGGCGCGTACTGGACGGTGACGCTGGAGGTCGAGTCGTGATCCGAGTGCGGCCGGGTCCTGCGGCGACGCTCACCGACCTGCGCCGGGCGCAGGAGCTGGCCGCGTTGCTGCGCGGTGAACTGGACCGGGTCCGGGCGGCCGCGTTGGCCTGGCGCAACGGGCTGGGCGGCCTGCTCGTCGCGCTGGTCGGTTTCAGCCTGATCCGGGGTCGCTCCGACGTCAGCACTCTCGCCCCGGGCTGGGGCGCGCTGGTCGGCGTACTGCTGCTGGCCGCGATCATCGCCGGGGTCGCCGGAGCGCTGGCGTTGCTGCGGGCCGCGCACGGGCCACTGTCGGTGACACCGGTCGCCGAGGTGCCTCCGGCTCCGTTCGGCGAACACCGGGAGGCCCTCGTCGCGGCCCGGGCACTGCGCCTCGGGGTGCTGCTGGTGCTGCTCTGCACGGCTTTGCTCGTCGCCGCCGTGGGAGTCACCTGGTACGCGCCCGGCCAACCCTGACCAGCGCCGCCCCCGTACCGGCCCGGGGCTTGGCGCACGGCCGTGCGTCGTGGGCCGGGTCCGCTGCGGGTCGTGCCAGTGATCGGCGCCCGGCGGGACGCTCCCCGGTCAGGGACCGATATGGACGTAGCCGGCCCAGAGTTCCGGCAGGTCGGGCAGGGCGGCACGCACCTGCCGGACGGCGTGGTGCAGGGCGGACGCGGCCCGCTCCGGGTCGAGCCCGCCGGGTACCGCCAGCGCCGCGTACAGGTCCTCGCACAGCTGCACGGTCAACGTGTCGGAGATGGCCCAGAGCGCGCCGATGACGTGTCGGAAACCCGCCAACTGGAACGCGGTGCCCAGGGTCAGCGCCTCGTCGGGCAGGGCCGCGCCGCCGCGTACCGTGTCGCAGGCGGACAGCACCGCGAGCGCGGCAGTGGTGCCCGCCGGCCGCCACAGATCCCGGACGTGTAACGGGCCGCCGGCCAACGCGAGCCGGCCCCGGGCCGGTGCGGCGAGATCCTGCGTGCCGTGACAGCACAGGTGGACCACCGACGTTCCCGGCAGTGCGCCGAGCACCGCCGAAGGGGTAGCCGCCGGCCCGGTCAGCGACCTCACGTCGGTCACGTACCGGCGCACCACGGCCTCCTCTCCCGCCGCGCCGGGCAGGTCCGCCAGCCCCGGCGTCCGCGGCATCCCGACCACCAGGGCCGAGCTGACCGGCACGTCCCTGCCCGTCGGCCCCCGCCGGGCCCGGATGAGCGCCCGCAACGAGGCCGTGTACGACGGGACGACGCGGTCGAGGACCCCGGTCCCCCCACCCAGCGGGGCGGCGGCGTGCAGCGGCAGCAGGGTGAGCGCTCCCGTGGGGCACCACCACAGGCGGGCCGGGACGACGCCGGGGTCCGGTGGCCCGGCGGGTGAACCCAGCGTGTCGAGCACCGGGGCGGCGACCACCCGCCACAACCAGTCCAGGGTCTCCGGGATCCGTCGTCGGAACGCCTCCCGGCGACGCTGCGCCTCCGGTCCCGGGTCACCACCGGACGCGGTGACCTCGGCCAGGCCGGTCAGGAAGTACGCGGCCCGCAGGTGCAGTTCGCCGAGGGTCAGTTCGGGCAGCGGCACCACCGTCACCCGCCCCTCGTCGACCAGCAGCGCGTCGCAGCGCCGGGCGGCGACGTTGACCAGCACCACCGGGCCGTTCCCGGCCGCCTGGGCAAGGTCGGCGAAGGGGGGTGGGCGCAGGAAACCGTCGAAGCCGGGCAGCCGCCTGATCTCCGCCAGCACCTCGCGTCGCTGGCGGGCCAGCTCGTGCCGGCGTTCCGAGCCCACCTGGTCGACGTTCGTCCCGGCGTCCATCGGGGCCGTCAGCCCGGCGACCGACGACGGGCCGGGCCGGGGATCGAGACGGTCGAGGGCGGCCTGTGTGTCGGCCAGTCGTTCGGCCAACCGGGGTTCCCGCTCGCGTAGCGCGGCCAGGTCCGCCCCGGCGTCGTGGGCCCGGGTGAGCAGCACCCCCCGGCCGTACTCCAGCAGCTCCACCGCGCGCTCCGGCCGGTCGAGCGCGATCGCCACCGCCGCGGCGTCGCCGGCCAGGCCCGGGAACTGCCCGAGCAGCCGGCCCTGGTCGTCGAGGTCCATGCCGTGCCAGGCCACCAGGTCGAGCAGCTCGATCGCCGTGGTGTAGCCCTCAAGCGCCGCCGGCAGGTCGCCGGCCTCGGCGGCGAGACCGGCGTACGTCCGGGCGGCGCCGGCCCGCAACAGCGACGGCGCCGCCTCGGTCGCGGCGGACTCACGTAACGCGGTGATCGCCTCGGAGATGTCGACCGGCGGCAGGTCGCCGGTGACGGCCGGAGCGATGACGGTCGGGTCTGCGGGCAGCGCCGTGCTGTCCGGGCCACCGGTGGCCGGGTCCGGCGCGGCGGCGGCGCGGGTGGCGTGCGCGATCTCCTCGACGGCGGCGGCCAGGTTGTTCAGGCACATCGTCCGCTCTGGATGGTCGCCGGGCAGAGCCGCGACCGCCGCCCGGTACACGGTCAGCATCTCGTGGGCGTCGCGGCCGGCCCGGCCGGCCCGGAACCTGATCAGCAACGCGTTACCGAGGTTGGTCAGCAGCTGGTGCCGTTCCGGGGCCGAGGCGGGTGTCGCCTGTTCGATCTGGCGCAGCAGCGTGACCGCCTCGTCGAGCGCGGCGGGATCCTCGGAGAGTTGGTGCCGCAGCAGGTGGCTGAGGGCCAGCGTGCGGGCGATCCGTACGCGGTCGACGGGCTCGGCCTCCCGCTGCGCCAGCTCCGCCGCCTCCCGCAGCAGCGCGACCGCCTGTTCGGCGTCGGTAAGCGCGGCGGCCCGGGCCTGCTCCGGTGCGGTGCGGCCATCGGCCGGCAGCGCGGCGTTGACGACCAGTTCGGTGCGCCGGTTCAACGCCGAGCCCAGGTTGAGCAGGCCGAGCATCCGGTCCGGGTGCCCGGGTGGGGCAGCCGCCACCGACCGCCGCAGCACGTCGATCGCCTCGGTGAGGATGCCCAGGTCCTGGGTGCGGCCGAAGAGTTCCTGGAGGACCAGACCCAGATTCGACAGGCGGAGCGGCAGTTTCGCGGAACTCGCGGTGGCGGCGACCGCCTCCCGCAGCCGCACCACGGCCGGTTCCAGCAGGTCGGGTTCCCCCGCCAGGTTGGTCAGCTCCCGCAGCGTGGTGCCCAGGTTGTTGAGCAGGTCGGGCCGATCCGGATGATCCGCCGGCAGCAGTCGCTCGGCCTCGGTGAGCACGTCGCGGGCCTCCCGCAGGGTCGCCAACCCGGCCAGGTCGGCGTACCAGCGGCCCAGCGCGTGACCGAGGTCGCCGAGCCGTCGGGCCCGCTCCACCGGGTCGCTCGTTCCGTCGGCCGCCGCCCGCAGCAGTCGCTCCGCCTCGTGGAGATCCTCAGCCCGGCGGTGCCGCGCATAGCGCGCCTCCCGCAGCTTGCCCTCGGCCTGCCACAGCCCGCCAATGTCGAGCCCGTCGAGTCGAGGTCCGGCCGCCGCCGCCCGATACGCCTCGATCGCCGCGTCCAGGTCGGCCGAGGTCTGTCGCCGCTGGTGACGCTCGCCGACCAGCCCGGCCAGGGTGGCCCGGGCCAGACCTTCCCGTTGCTCGCTGAGCCCGGCCGCCAGCGCGGCACGGTTGGCGTCGATCGCCGTGTCCAGGTCGCCGTCGGTGCCGCTGGCGACGAACCGCCTACTGGCCAGCGTCGCGTACGTGAAGACCACCAGCGGATCGGCCCGGGCCGACGCCGCCTGCGCCAGCGCGTCGACCGCCCGGTCGAGGTCGGCCGGCTCACCTCGTCGCTGCCAGCGTTCGCGCAGCCGATCGCCGAGGTTGACGCGGGCGATCATCCAGACCGGCGAGTCGGCGGACGCGGCCCGGGCCGCGTCGCCGAGCAGGCGGATCGCCTCGTCCAGCGCCGCCACGTCACCTGCCTGCTCGAACCGGTCGCCGAGAACGTTGCCGAGGTTGAACAGCCGGGTGGGGCGCTCCGGGTCACCGGCCGGAGTCGACTCCAGACTCTCCCGGTGCGCGTCGATCGCCGCCGGAAGCGACAGCTGCCGGCCCAGGTGCAGGTACTGGTCCCGGTGCACCCGTCCGAGCGCGGAAAGGTAGTGCAGGCGCTCGGGTACGCCCGACGGTGTTTCGGCCAGCGCCCGTTCCAGCAGGGCCTGCGCCTGGCCGGCCACCCGGTAGTCCCCGGAACGTTCGGCCCCGCCCATCAGCGCGACCGCCTGGCGGAACAGCTCGGCCGGCGCGTCGCCGCCGGACCGGCCGGGCGCTGAGCGGGCTGCCGGGATCCGGCCACCGGTCCGGGCGGACGCGGGGCGGGCGGCCGGGCTCCGGCCACCGGTCTGGGCGGAACCAGCGCTGGTGGGCGTGTGGGCGTGGAGCAGGGCCAGCAGCGACGGCGGTACCCGCTGCGGTGCCAGGTACAGCAGCATCTCGGTCAACCCGACCGCCTGCACGAGATCCGCAGCGTTCTGCCCGGCCGGCAGGCTCTGGTACCGGTACCAGTGCAGGCAGGCCAGCAGGAACAGGGCCTCAGCCTCGTGCTCGGCGAGTGAATCGCGCCCGGCCACCCCGTCGAGCAGTTCGTACACCGGTCGGGCCTCCTGGAGGGCTGCGGGCTCCAGCACCCACCTGGGCTCCATGGTGGTGCCGAAGTCGTCGAGCCGCTTCCGCAGCCGCCGCACCGGGTCGGACCTGAATCGCTGCCACATGCCAGCCCTCCCGTCGCAGGCACCGTCCGCCCAGGGGTAGCAGCTGCGGTGAACGGCCGCTGTCCCAAAACCGACCGGGTAACTTGGGGCTCCGACAGGCAACGATCGGAAAGGTGATCCCCATGGCACTCGAAGCCGGCACCCGGCCTGCCAAGGAGTCCGGCACCTACCGCATCGGGGGCGATCTTCGCATCGACCGGCTCGGCTACGGCGCGATGCAGATCACCGGCCCCGGGGTCTGGGGCGACCCGAAGGATCCGGCCGAGGCGGTCCGGGTGCTGCGTCGCGCGTACGAGCTGGGGGTGACGTTCATCGACACCGCCGACTCGTACGGTCCGTTCGTCTCCGAGCTGCTGATCCGCGAGGCGCTGCACCCGTACGCCGACGACCTGCTCATCGCGACGAAGGCCGGGCTGACCCGCAGCGGCCCGGGTGACTGGCGGCCGGTGGGCCGACCGGAGTACCTGCGTCAGCAGTGCGAGTTGAGCCTGCGCCACCTGGGGCTGGAAACCATCGGCCTCTATCAGCTGCACCGCATCGATCCGGCGGTGCCACTGGCCGACCAGCTCGGTGAGCTGGCACTGTTGCGGGAGGAGGGCAAGATCCGGCACATCGGGCTCTCCGAGGTGACCGTCGACCAGATCGAGGCGGCCCGCCGCATCGTGCCGATCGTGTCCGTGCAGAACCTGTACAACCTGGCCAACCGCGACGCGGAGGACGTGCTCGACCACTGCGAACGGCACGATCTCGCGTTCATCCCGTGGTTCCCGATCGCGACCGGTGACCTGGCCCGGCCGGGCGGCCCGCTGGACGCCGTCGCCGCCGAGCACGATGCGACGCCCGCGCAACTGGCCCTCGCCTGGCTGTTGCGCCGGTCGCCGGTCATGCTGCCGATCCCCGGTACGTCGTCGGTGGCGCACCTGGAGGAGAACGTGGCCGCGGCCCAGGTGAAGCTGACCGACGCCGAGTACGAAAGGCTCTCCGCCGCCACCGCCTGACCCCCCACGCGACACTTCACCCCCCGCCCACGCCGCGTCGCCCCCGCGCCATACCCTGCGCCTGCGTGTCGTGCGCCGTGCCCGCCGCGCGCCGTGCGCCGTGCGCCGTGCGCCGTGCGCCGTGCGCCGTGCGCCGTGCGCCTGCAACTTCGGGGAAACTGCTGCCTGCGCCCGCCTGGACCCGACAACTTCGGGAAAAATGCTGCCTGCGCGGCCCGCCTGGCATCGGGGGTGTTGTCTGGGTGGGGTATCGATGGCTGTGGCCCGGCGACTCGGTGAAGCCGCCGGGCCGGGTGGGTCACAGGGCGAGGCAGTTGGGTTTGATCGCGGCATCGCGGAGAACCTGCCGGATGACGGTGTAGGTGGTGCCGTCGAGTACCAGGCCGAGGTGGCCGACCACGCGCAACGGGCACCGGGACTGGATCAGTACGTTTGTCGCGCCGTCCGCCAGCTTCGCGTTGTCGACCGGTCGGACCAGTTCGTCCTGCCAGGTCCGCACCGCAGTCCAACGCACCGGGGCCGGCGTGTCGTCGCCCGCGTTGAGGGCGGTGAGGAACGACGACCCGATGGTCATCTGCTGGCAGGCCACCACGCCGGCGCAGCTGCCCAGACCGAGGAACGACACGATGTTTGCCACGTATGTGCCGTACTGCGGGGTGCCCAGGCTGACGTAGCGCTCGACGGAATCGCTGCCACCGAGGTTCTTGATGTAGTAGCGGCTGACCAGGCCGCCTTCGGAGTGTGCGACCAGGTCGACCTTGGCGCCTCCGGCGGCGGCGCGGACCTGCCCGACGTACCCGCGCAGCCCGGCGGCGGACGCGGTGATGTCACCAAGTCCGAGGTTGGGCAGTTGGTAGATCCAGACCCGGTAGCCGTCGGCGCGCAGCCGGGCGGCGAGTGGCTCGTAGACGGCGGCGATACCGCTGAGCCCACCTACCACGATGACCGGATTGGCGTCGGCCAGCGCCCGCAAGCCGGCGTCGGCGACAGCCGCACCGGTGGACGCGACGCCGGCAGACCCGGCCGTGTCGGCAGTTCCAGCCTCGCGGGCAGACCCGACCTCGCGAACCGACCCGACCTCGCGGGCAGACCCGGCGGCGGTGCCGGGCGCAGCGAGCACGCCGGCCGCTGCGGTCGCACCGTTCGTGGTGGGGATGCCGGTGATGGTGGTGCCAGCAGGCCCGGTGGTGCCGGCGGTCACGGTGCCGGCAGTGGTGGCAGCAGCGGTGGTGGCGGTGGCAGTGGTGTCGGCGGTCACGGTGCCGGCGGTGGTGGCGGTGGGTGCTGCGGCGGCGGTGGGTGCTGCCGGATCGGGCGGAGCGGCGGTGGCGGCGGGAGCCGTGAGGACGGCGGCGACCGTGAGCGTCAGGACGGGGACAGCCTTTCGGAGCAGCATCGCTGCACCTCCCAAGGGGATCCCGGGGTTACCGGGTGGAGGCGGTGGGATGTCCGATCGACCGTGCACTGATGATGCGGGTCACGATCCAGAAACGTCAATGAAAAGTTACGCGCGGGTAGCGAATGCCCACCGGGCGTTCCGCGAGTGGAGCCGACAAAACCGTCCACGTACGACGAACGCCGCACGCACCGGATGGGTGCGTGCGGCGTCGAGTTCGGCGTGGGTCAGCTGGCTGGCGTCGTCTCCGGCTCTGACTCAGGACGGGCCTGCCCCTGCTTCACGTACGTCGGGTGCAGCTGCACCGGCCGGCTCTCCTGCTGGCGACGCTGCCGCGCCCGGACCCGCAGGTTGAGGAACTCCACGAAGATCGAGAAGGCGATCGGGCCGTACACGTAGCCCTTCGGGATGTGCTGGTCGAAACTCTCCGCGATGAGGCTCGCCCCGATGAGCAGCAGGAACGACAGAGCCAGCATCTTGACCGTCGGGTGCTGGTTGACGAACCTGCTGACCGCACCGGCCGAGACCAGCATGATGATCATCGCGATGATCACGGCGGCGACCATGATGGCGAGTTCGTCGACCATGCCGACCGCGGTGATCACCGAGTCGAGCGAGAAGACCACGTCCAGCACCAGGATCTGCGCGATGACCGCGCCGAACGAGACCACTTTGCCGCCCTCGCGGCCATGGTCGGAACCTTCCAGATGCTCGTGGATCTCGTACGTCGCCTTGCCCACCAGGAATATTCCGCCGAGTAGCAGGATCAGATCGCGCCCGGATATCTCCTGCCCGAGCACGGTGAACAGCGGCGCGGTCAGACCGATGATCCAGGACAACGACGCCAGCAACAGCAGTCGGGTGATCAGGGCGAGCGAGATGCCGATCGTCCGCGCCCGGGCCTGCTGGTGCTCGGGCAACCGCCCGGACAGGATCGAGATGAACACGACGTTGTCGATGCCCAGCACGATCTCCAGCAGGAGCAGGGTCGCGAACGCGATCCACAGCTCGGGACTGGTCAGGAACTCCATGCCATCCTCGACTCTCACGACCGGCCGCCGGGTCGGCACCCGGACCATCGGCTGATCTGCATCATGATGACCTACCGGGCCGCCAACCGCTTCGCAACCCCGCCCGCCCCACAGCACCCCCGGCCACTTCTGGGACCGGTCGCACGACTTGCGGTATGTCGGCCCTTCCCGGCGACGGGAAGCCCCGACATACCGCAACCCACGACAGACGTCCCGACAGGTCCCGGTCGGTCTCGGTCGCGCGCCACGGCGGCGGCACCGACAGCTCTTCGGACGGGCGGGCCCGGGGCCCTACGCCACTGACGGATCGATGGCATGCTGTGGCCGTGCCCGGCACCTCACCTCCCGACGAACGACTGCGGGTCATGCCGTGGTGGCTGGTACTCATCGGGCTGCTGCTGGCCGCCCTGCTCGGCTGGTGGGTGCTGTACTGGCTGCTCGGCGAGGCCGACCGCGCCGCCGCGCCGGACACCCGGGCCACGCTGCGCATCGACGCCATTCGCACCGGGTTGACAGTGGTCGCCGGCACCGGCGGCGGGTTGGCGCTGCTGCTCGCCGCCCGGCGACAGTGGATCAGCGAACGGGCGCAGCGACACCAGGAGGTCGTCGCCGCCGCCGACCAGTCGCACCGTGACCGGGTGCAGGCGCACGTCGAGGCGGTCGCCGAGGCCGGGCAGCGACACCAGGAACACCAGGCCGAGACCGCCACGCACGACGCCGCCGAACGCCGGCTGACCGAGCTGTACACCCGGGCCGTCGAACTGCTCGGCAACGACAACGCGGCCGTACGCCTCGGCGGCCTGCACGCCCTGGAACGGCTCGCTCAGGACAACCCGGCGCAGCGTACGACGATCGTGGGGGTGCTCTGCGCGTACCTGCGGATGCCGTCGCCGGACGACGCGCGAGAGACGGAGGTACGCCGCAGCGCGCAGCGGATGCTGACCCGGCACCTGCGCGCGGACGGTGACGTCTTCTGGCCCGGCATGCGCCTGGACCTCACCGGTGCGCGGCTGGACGACTTCGACGCCACCGGCTGTTCCCTCGACGACGCCGACCTCACCGGTGCCACCTGCACCGGCACCACCCGGTTCACCGGTGCGACGCTGACCGGGCGGCTGGCCCTCGGGGCGAGCTTCGACGCGCTGGTGCTCGACGGTGTCGGCGGCGACGCCACGATCGTTCTGGACGACGCCCGGGTGACCGGTGGGTTCAGCGCGGACGGTGCCGAGATCGGCGGCCAGCTGTCCTGCCAGCGGGCCACCATCGGCGAGACGTCCTGGCGCGGCACCACGTTCCGCCGGACGGTCACCTTCGATCACACCAGCTTCGGCGGCAGCGCCAGCTTCCGCGACGCTGCGTTCCAGGGCGGCCTGTCCCTGGAGCACACCACGTTCGGCGGGGACGCGAGCTTCCGGCGGGCCCACTTCGCCGACCTGGCCCTGTTCCGCTGGACCGAGTTCGGGGGCGAAGTCTCGTTCGCCGACGCCCGCTTCGCCGGGTCGGCGAGCTTCGGCCGCGCCCGCTTCCACGGCCCGGTCACCTTCGAGGGCGTCACCACGGCCCACCGACCCCTGTTCGATCAGGCCCGAGCGACCACGTCGGCACACCACACCTGGCCCGACGGTACGCACGTCGAACCCCTGGACACCGACTGGCTCCTGCTCACCGACCCGTAGCCCCCGCCCACGCCGCCACGACCTGCGGTGTCGGCCCGACGCCGACACGACCTGCTGTCGGCCCGACGCCGACACGACCTGCTGTCGACCCGATGCCGGCACGGATTGCGGCATGTCGCGGTATCACGCGCTCCGGAACGGCCGACATGCCGCATCCCGCGAGCCCCAGCAGGAACGGACACGCCGCCCCCGCAGGATTACGGGGACGGCACGGAAGCGACGTGCGGCATGTCGCGGCATCACGTGCCCCGGTGACGCCGTCATGCCGCATCCCGCGACCGCCGTGGCATCCGGCCGAGTCAGGTGCGCCCGTCGATGACCATCGTTCCGACGGCTCGCCGGCTCAGGGCCGGTCGGCGAGTCGAGTGAGGAACGCCTGCCAGGCGGTCGGGGGGAAGGTAAGCACCGGGCCGGTCGGGTCCTTCGAGTCCCGCACGCCAACGACACCGGGCAGGTTGTCGGCGACCTCCACACAGACGCCGCCGTTCGTGGACGAGCGGGACGACGTTCGCCACCGCGCGCCGGTCAGGTGGTCCATGTCTTCGCCGCCTCCTTGAGTACGTCGAGGGTCTGCCCCAATGGAAGGGCTTCGTCCCGAACCACGTCCCATGCCAGTGCAAGACGAGCAATCGAATCCGACTGCCCGGTGGTTTGCGACTCCAACTGATGATCTACGCAGGCGGCTCGTGATCCGTCGGGCAGGTCGGCCAGGATGAACGTCCCGGCCAGTCCTGAGTAGATGCCAGCGGAGAGCGGCACGACCTGCAACCGGATATGCGGCTGCTCGGCGCAGCTCAACAGGTGCTCGACCTGCTCACCCATCACATCGGGGCCACCGCACGCCCGGCGCAGGACCATCTCGTCAAGCACCACGAAGAGCTGCGGGGCCGGGTCACGCGCGAGCACGGCCTGCCGCTCCAGCCGCGCCGCGACCCGCTGGTCCAGCTCGGCAAGCGGCGTCCCGGCCGCCCGGAAGACCGCGCGGGCATACGCCTCCGTCTGGAGCAGCCCCGGCACGAAGGAGTGCTCATACCAGCGCAGCGCCGTCGCCTCCCGCTCGATCTGGATCCACTCGCGCAGCCAGACCGGCGCGGCCTCGCCCTTGACCAGCTCGTCCCAGAGCGTCGCGAAGTAGCCACCCGTGTCAAGCGCCTTGTCGACGGCGGTCAGGTACGGCAGCGTCGGCGGCTTGGTGCCGGTCTCGATCGCGCTCACCTGGGAGTCCGAGCAGAAGACCCGCTCGCCGAGCTGAGCCTGGGTCAGCCCGGCGGTCGCCCGACGTCGCCTCAGCTCGCGAAGCAGGTACTCCGACGGCGAGATTCCCACGACTTCCACGCCCTTCCATGACGGTCCACGCCGTTCCGTGCCACCTCGAAACCGGTCGTCACGTTCCGCGATCGAGCAATGACTGTTCCGAGCGTAGGGGGCGTGCGTCCAGGGTGGAAGGAGCACGGCGCACCTGGGGACGGTCTATCCCCCGGACCGGTTGGCGCGTACGTGCCGGGGGTCGCCGCTGGGCGAGCATCCGCGGCGACCCCCGATCCCCGCCACCGACCAAGGAGGTGTGTCGTGGCCGCGACGAGGCAAGCCAGTGCCGTTCCGACAGCGCGCTGGCCGACCCGCCGAGCCGCCCACCCCGCCGTCGCGCCGGGCGGCAGCCGCGAGGATGGGACGCCCCGGGTCACACCCGGCGTCTACCTGCTGACCCGCGACGCATCCCCGCAGTTCGTCAGGCCGATCACGGTACGGGTGATCCGTGAACGGACCGGCCGGAGCACCTACGACGGTTGGGCGTGGATCGAGGTGTATCAGCTCGATTCCCGTGGCGAGGCGACCGACCGCCGCGAGTTGTACGTACGCCCCGACGGGATGCGCCCCGCGCCGCCGCACCCACACAGCCCACCGGCCCGGCGTACTCAGACAAGGGCCGCCGGATGAGCACGCCCGCCCGTGAGCACACACCGTCCCGCCCGACGTGGCGCTGCCGGGCCTGCGGCATCGCCTGGCCCTGCTCTGCCGCGAAGCTGCGTCTGCTCGCCGAGTACCGGGGCAACCTCCCCGGACTCATGATCTACCTCGTGACGTTACGCGAAGAGGCCATCGCCCAACTCGCCGAACGGGATCCCGGCACCCGCCTGCCGGACCTGCACCGACGCTTCACCGACTGGATACCGGCCCGCTCCCGCTGAAGGCCACCCGCCCTGGAGCGCGGTAATCCCCTGCCGCGTCCGGGGGCGGGTCCTGCGGATGATGCGGTCAGCTCCGACACGGAAGCAGGGCGACCCATTCAAGGGCTTGGGTGTCGTTCCCGTGGTTTACTCGCAAGGATGGGCTCGTAACCGCCTACAGGGTAGGGGCACACCGCCGATGTTGCTAAGTTTCCGCTTCGCCAACCATCGTTCATTTCGCGACGAGCATCAGCTCAACCTCATGCCCGTCTACGGCGACGGCGCCGAGGCGGACGAGCTAGCTCCGCAGGCGGTCCAGGTCGTTGGCATTTTCGGAGCCAACGCATCCGGCAAGTCCAACTGTCTGAGTGCCCTGGGTTTCATGCGACAGATGGTCGTGGAGTCAGACCGGGCGGTCGAGCCCGGGGTGGGACTGTCTCGGGAGCAATTCCGGCTGGATCCCGACATCGCCACGCAGCCCTCGCAGTACGTCGTGGACCTCATGCTCGGCGGGGTTCGGCACACTTACGGGTTCACGATCGATGACGACCGGGTGCTCGACGAATGGCTCTACCACTATCCGCTGGGTCGCAGGCGGCGCATCTTCGAACGAGATGGAAGCGAATTCTCCTGGGGCGAAGAGTCGGGCCGCCGTCCCTTGGAGCAGATCGCCGAGATCACCGCCCCGACCGCGCTCTTCCTCAGCACCGTCGCCCGTTTCGGCCACAGCCGCCCGGAGCCGGATCCGGCAAACCCGCAGCCGCTGCACGACACCTACCGATGGTTCTACCTGATGAGCCAGCGCACCGATCCTGCCTCCGGGCTCTCCGCCCTGATGCGTGCCGGCAGTTCGGACGCGGAGAAGGTACGCCAACTCGTCGTCGACCTGTTGCAGGCCGCTGACGTGGGCATCGTCGACATCGTGGTCCGAACTGACGCAGACCCCGAGGAGCAACCCGCGCAGAATGCGCTCAGTAAGTGGCTGATAACAGCGGTTGCCTCGATGCGCCTCCCCCGGATCCAGTTCGCGCACCAAGGTCCCAACGGCACCGCGCTGCTCGATCTTCACGACCAGTCCAGCGGCACCCGGCAGTTGCTCACCCTGGGGCTGCACGCCGCTGCGATGCTCCGCACCGGCGCCACGATGTTGATCGATGAGATCGACGCCAGCCTGCATCCGATCCTGACCGCCAAGCTCATCAGCCTGTTCCGCAGCCCGCAGGCCAACCCCCTGGGCAGCCAACTCATCTTTACCAGCCACGACGCGGCGCTGCTCGGCACCATCGACGCTGAGGAGATCCTGCGCCGCGATGAGATCTGGTTTGTGGAAAAGGATGGCCAGGGAACGTCCTCGCTCTATCCGCTGACCGACTTCAAACCCCGCAAAGAGGGTGAGAACCGTCAACGCCGCTACCTCAACGGCAACTACGGGGCGGTCCCCGACCTGTCCAGCCACTTGTTCGAGCAGGCACTCGCCACCCGTGGAGACGTGGATGACGCCTCGACGCGTTGAACACCGGACAGGCCGCACGGTCGACACCGGCCGGCGGGAAACCGACCTACGCAGGCAGCCGGCTTCTCGGGAACAACGGCGAACCGTGCTGATCACCACGAACGGTGAATCGACCGAGCGGACGTACTTCGACGCGCTGAAGCGCGAACCGTGGATCAGCGCCAAAGTGGCAGTCGCAGTGGAACGCGGCTCCCCCACCGACCTGGTACGCGGCACGGGCCGCCGGCAGCGGGACAACGACTACGACGAGGCATGGGCCGTGTGCGACGTCGACCACTACCCACCCGAGGAAGCCTCAGCCGAGGCACAGCGGTCGGGGGTACGGCTTGCCTGGTCCAACCCCTGCTTCGAGGTGTGGCTGCTACTCCATCTGTGTCACCACGCCGGCTATGTCGAGAACGCCAAGAAGGCCCGGGACCTGCTCCGTAAGCACCTCCCCCACTGGGACAAGACGCTGCTCGACTTCGACAGCTTCCGCAGCGGCGTCCCCGACGCATGCCGGCGGGCAGCGCGACTCGATCCACCACCCGCTGGAAATCCCTCCACCTCAGTTGGTGAGCTTGTCGCCGCACTACAGCGTTGATCTGGACGCCTCATCAACCGGTGTTTGCACAGACGTCAGCCTCTGTGATCTTTGGCTTTGGTCCATGATAGAGCGCTCCATTCTTGCGGCGGCGGCCGGATCCTCCGTATCGACGGGTGCTGTTAGCATCACCGGCGGACGCGGTCAGCACTCATGAGGATCCGGCGAATCGATGTCTCGGAACGAGCAGGATCCGTACGTGCTTCTCGGCGTCAGCCGGGATGCGTCGCTGGCGCAGATTCGTGAGCGCTACCTGATCCTGGTGCAGGTCTGGCACCCGGACAAGCATCAGTCGAGCCCGGAGAACGTGCGCGCCGAAGCCACCCGGCAGATGCAGCAGATCAACCACGCGTACAAACTGCTCACCGACGTTCGGGAACGCGAGACCCGCGAGCGCCAGGCCCGCCAGGCCGAGGAACAGCAACGCGCGACGCACCAGCGGGCGGGCAGTGGGCAGCGGGCCAGCGACTGGGCAGCACAGCAACGCGAGGCGCGTGAACAGGAGGCCCGGGAGCGGGCGGCAGACGAACGACGGGCCCGGGAGCGGGCGGCACGCGAGGCACGCGCGCAGGAAGCCCGCGAGCGCGAGGTGCGCGAGCGGGCGGAGGCCGAGCGGCTGGCGCGGATACGCGAGCGGGAGGCACGCGAGCACCAGCATCCCCGCGCCCGGTGGACGCATCCCCGGTACCAGCCGGCGCAGCTACCGGAACCGCTGACCATCGAACCGATAACCATCTCGTTGTCGGATGGCGCCGAGGGTTACACGCTGTTGGCTCGATCCGAAGACCAGGAGTCTGTGGTCTTCTTTCCCGGCGCCGACGGCGAGCTGCTCCTGTTCCGCGCCAAGGAGACGCTGCACCGGTACCTGACCGAGACCAGCTCCCACGAGCTGGCCGCCGTTGGCGGTTGGGACGAGTTCATGAACTCGATCCTCAAGGCCGGAATCAGCGTCGGCGACGATCGGTCGTACGACTTCGGGTTGATTCTCTACAGCATCAGGCGCCCGGTGACCGACTGGGTTCCCCGACTCTTCATCACCAACCGCGATCTCCTGGTGGACATAGCGGAGGCGTTCGGGATCACCGAGGCGTTGGAGGTGTTGCGCGTCGGATCGGCGATCGACACTCTCGACGATCTGATGCGGGTCGCCGACCGACCACTCGCCGGATGGGGCGCACGGCGTCGGCTCGACGCCATGAATTCGGGGCCTGCGAGCATCGCGTGGCGCAGGGTGATCCGGAACGTCGAGAAACGCGTACGGTGGCTGCGCTGAGCGGCCAGCCTCGTCACTCCTGCGGCCCGCTGTCACCGGCCTGGATGGACCGGGCGGTCGGCAGCAGCGCATCGCTGAATTCCGGGAGCGTCAGCACGTTTACCGCGACGCCGGGCTCGACCAGCCAGAACGCCTGGACACCGTCGTGCAGACCGGCGCTGTCACCCTGCGGGAACTCGCTCAGGTGCCACTCGGCGGGGTCGCGCTCGTGATACTCGCAGAGGAAGTCCCGTAGCGCGGTCACGTCGACCAGCCGGTCCCCGCGCAGCACGTGGACCCGCAGATCCACGCGATGCCCCTCGGGCGTCTGCCGCTCCCAGACCCGGCTGGCGAAGCGTACGTCGCCCCACTCGGTGGCGAAGTCGGACACCTCGTCGCCGACACCGGCCGGCACCTGCCCGATGTGGAAACCGTCAAGCAGCCCGCCGTCCCGCCTCTCGCCGCTGCTCATCCCACCGCCTCGATCGGTTTCCGACTCAGTTACCAAGCGCCCGTACCTTGGCGATCGTCTCCTGGACGTGCTGCCGGGCGGGCTCGTGCCCCTGCGCCGCCTGCGTGAGCGCCTGCCGGTACGAGTCGATCATGTTGATCAGTGGCCCGGCGGCGACACCCTGAAGGGCCCCGGCGACGAGTTGGCGGGCCTCGGCCGCGTCCTGCGCCGCCGCCGCTGTCTTCGCCTTCGCCTCGTCCAGCTTCTGCGCCGCCGCCGCCAGCCTGGCGATCATCTCCGCTGCGCTCACACGCCCTCCCCACGATCGCACCACCCCGGCGTCGCCGCCTGCCCACGAGCAGCGACCACACAGGAGCGTACGAGATCCACACACGCATCGCGACCACCCGAACGCGCCACACCGCCAAGGGTGGGTACATCTGTCGCTGTCATGGCGACAACAACTGCACCCACCCCCCGTTTCGCCTCGTCCCGCCAGCCGCCGTGCCGACGATTCGGTGGACCGGCTCCGGGGTCAGCGCAGCACGCGGAAGAGCAGCAGGTAGCCGCAGTAGGCGAGGGGTACCGCGAGGAAGCAGATCAGGAAACCCATGACCGGATGGCGCGGCGGGGTGGCGGCGCCGACGGCCGGCCGCCCCCAGCGGCCGAGCACCAGCCAGCCGCCGATCAGCGCCATGGCGGGCAGGCCGGCGAGCATCCAGGCGAGCAGGGTGCCCAACCCGACCACGCCGAGGCTCCAGCCGAACGTCAGGACCAGCAACAGCAGCGCGGCGATGCCGGCGGCACCGGCGTAGACCGCGACCGCTCGGGCCCGCGACGACCAGCCAGGTAACAGCGCCGGTTGCTGGGCGAGCAGTTCGGCTTGCTGCCCGTGCCGGTCGGCCTCGTCGGCCCACCGCCGAGCCAGCTCCAGCTCCGTCGCCGGGTCGACCGCTCCGGCGCGCGGGGCCGGCACCCCAGCCGCCGTCGCGCTCACGGCCACCGGCAGCGCCGGGCCCGTCTGTCCCACCCCAACCGGAGAGTACGCCCCGACATCCGGCCGCCCCGGGGCGGCGGCTGCGCCGCCGTCCGACCCCGTCCCCGGTCCCCACCCGCCGCCCGGGTACCCGGGCAGACCCGGCGGCCGACCCGGCGGGCCCGACACCGCTGCCCCGCGCCACGACTGGTCGGGCGGGGCCGGTGCGCCCGACACAGGTGCGCCGGTCGGCGACGGCCCGGCTGGGCCGGACACCGGTGCGCCGGACACCGGTGCGCCGGGTGGGGCCGGCGGGCCGGACATCGGCGCGCCGGGCGGGGGCGGACCGGGAGGCGGACCACCGGGCACGACTCCGCCCGGCGTGGCACCGGTCGGTGCGGTGCCGCTCGGGCCGCCCGGTGCGATGCCAATGGTGCGGCCGAGGTGGTCAAGGCGCTGCCCCTGCGCGGTCAGCCGCCGGTCGAGGTACTCCACGGCGGCGCCGAGATCCCGCTGCCGTTCGGCCTCGGCGGCGGCGCCCTGCTCCCCGGCGCGCTGCTGCACGGCGAGGTGACGGGCCAGCGCCGCGTACTCGTCGAAGGTGGACACGCCTCACTCCTGCCCGTCGGAGGGGTGACCGTCGCGGGCGAACGGCACGATCAACCGGACCCGCTGGTCATGCCGGTCCACCAGCAGCGCCCGATCCGCGCGGGGGGTGTATGCGAGGTCGTGCACGCCGAGGTGCAGGCCGAGATCAGAGCCGGGCACGTTCAGCGCGACCAGGCAGGCGACGTCGTCGCGGTTCTGCGTACCGCCGAGGTCGTCGGCGAGCCGGCGCAGGCCGCGCCACCAACCGAGCAGGTGCACCCCGTGGCCGGGCCCCTGGCGCAGCAGCACCCGCAGGTCGTCGTGGCCGGAGCGGAACGTGGTCGGGTCGCTCTCGCCGAGCAGGCCGGCGGCGGCGTCCATCCCGAACACCACCAGATAGCTGCGCGCGGGCCGGTCACCGCTTCCGTCGGCGGCGAGGGTGCTGATCCGGTCGCGTAGGGCAGCGGCGTCGAGCCGCTGGACCCGGTGCCCGGCGGCGGCCAACGTGGCGGCCGTGTCGTCGGCCGCCGGGTCGGCGGCGGCGACCAGCGGAGCAAGCACGAACACCGCCTCGCCGGGGGCATGCTGTCGGGCCAGGCTCAGGGTGGCTGCCCGCAGCACCTCGGCCCCGGCGGACGAGGTGCCGACCACGGCCAGGTGCCGGCCGGGGGCGGTGTCCATGATGAACAGGGCGGTGGTGCCGTCCACGTCGACCGTCCGGCCGACCAACGCCAGGGGACGCCGGCCGCCGGGGCGCAACCCGGTGAAGGTGGCGTCCTCCTCGACGCGGGCGGTGTCGTAGCCGCGGAACACCGACGGTGGGCGGGCCCCCGCCGGGCGGGCCTGCCACAGCTCGTGACGCAGCCGGGTCAACTCGTCGGCTGCGGCGTGCGCGTCGGGGAAGCGGATCACGGTGTTCGCGCCGGGTGCGCCGGCGGCGGTGTTCACCACGGCCGAGCCGACCGGCAGCGTCGCTGCGGCGTCGTTGAGGTGGTCGAGGACTCCTCCGCCGCCGGGCAGCGCCACCCGCAGGGCGAACTGCCCGAAGACCGCCTCGGCGCGGCCGTAGAGCGCCTCGATCCCGGTGGTGCTCTGGCTGGCCAGCACCAGGTGTACGCCGTACGAGCGGCCCTTGCGGGCCAACTCCTCCAGCAGGTCCGCCGACTCGCGGGCCAGCGGATCGTTGCCGGCGAGCAGCACGTGGAACTCGTCGATCACCGCGACGATCCGGGGCACCGGGGTGTCGGCGGGCAGGTCGGCGAGCTTTGTGACGCCGTGCCGCTTGAGTGCGGTGGCCCGCCGGTGCAGTTCGCGGCGCAGCTCGCGCAGCACCGCCACGCCGTACTCCCGGTCGCTCTCGATACCGACGGCGCGGGCGTGCGGCAACCACGAAGGGTCGCGTTCGGTGGGCACGAACTCGGTGAAGCTGACCCCCTCCTTGAAGTCCAGGAGGTAGAGCTGCAACTCGGCGGGCGAGTAGCGGACCGCCAGGCCGTACAGGACGTCGAGCAGGAAGACGGTCTTGCCGGCGCCCGTACGCCCGCCGACCAGCCAGTGCGGGGTGGCGTCGTCGAAGGCCATCGGGAACGGGTCGCGTCCGGCGCGGCCCACCACGGTGCGCAGGCCCGCCCGGCCGGAGAGCCCCCACCGCTGCCCGGGCAGCAGGTCGGCGAAGCCGACCGCCTCGCCGCGTCGGGCCGCCTCGCCCAGGTGGGTGGCGAGCGCGGCGACGGAGGCCGGCGGGGGGTCGCCGTCGAGGACCACCGGCGCGGCCAGTCCGCTGCCGTCGGCGCTGAACGGCGTGCCGGGCGGGTCGCCGACCCGGGCGTACCCGTCGGTCAGTCGGAGCAGTGTGGTGGCGCCCAGCGGTGGGGCGGACTCGCCCGGCCCGGCCGGCGGCCAGCCGGCGAGCAGCACGCAGACGGCGGCGGCGGGGCCGGCGTGGGTGAGCGCGGCCAGTCGGGCGGCCTCGCGGGGCGCGGGGATGGAGGCGGCGACCAGCACCAGCAGGTCCTGGTCCGGTCGGTCGGCCTGCCGCGCGGCCCGCGCGTGCCGTTCGGCGGCGTCGAGCAGCGTGGTGACCTCCGCCTCGGTGGTGGCCGGCGGGTCGACGACTCCGGCGTCGAGCAGCGGTCGCAGCGGACCGAAGGTGGCGCCGAGGGCGGCGGTGTCCAGCGCGGCGACCCGGACACCACCGGGCGCGGCGGTGGCCAACAGCCGCAGCACCAGGGCGCGGAGCAGGCCGGCGACCGTCGGCTGGCGGGCGTCGCCGTCGATCGCCAGGTGGTGCCCGGCGCCCAGGGGCAGCAGCACCGGGAAGCCGCCGCCGGCGGTGACCGCCTCCCCGACACGTACCGGGACGGGTCGGCGGGCCAGTGGGGTGCCCGGCGTCGGGGTGGCCAGCGCGGCACCGACCCGGGCCAGCCGGGCCAGCAGGTCGGTGTCGACCACTGTGGCCGATGGTGGGGTGGCGCTCAGCGCGGTACGGGCGGATTCGAGGTGGGCGCGGGCCGCCCGGTGAGCGGCGACCGCCTGCTCGTACGCCGACGCGAGCCTGCCCACACCCCTGCCCTTCGCCGCCGAGCGCCGCCTGGTCGCAGAAACCCTAACGGACGGCGGCGACACCGGCACGTGTCCGAACCGGACGTGTCGGACCGCCGCCTCGGCCGGGTGCTGACGCGCTGCGGCCGACGGCCCGAACCGGACCGTCGGCCGCGGCGTACGGTCAGCCGGTGACCGCGTTGAGCGCCGGCAGGTAGCCGTAGCGGTAGCCGTCGGCGTTCGGGTGGTACGCCTCGATGACCCCGGTGACGTCCCGGATCCACGGCTGGGCGCCGCAGACGCCGTGACCGGCGAAGGTGGGTCGGGTGTCGGCGAAGGTGGCGCCGGCCGCGGCGGCCCGGTCGGCGGTCACGGTGGCGAGGACGTCGGCCGCCTCGTTGAGGATGGTGCGCTTGTAGGTGCTCATGGCCAGCAGTCCGCAGTAGCGGGTCTCGAACAGCCGTGGATAGCCGAGCACGATCAGTCGGGCGTTGGGGGCCCGTTCCCGGATGGCGGCGTAGGTGCGGTCCAGCCGGGCCGGCAGCGTGCCGGTGGCGAACGCCTTCGCGGCGTTGACGGCGTTTGTGCAGGTGGAGGTGCTGCCGAACCGGCAGTCGGTCATCACGTCGGCGAAACCGGCGTCGTTGCCGCCGATGGTGATGGTGACCATGGTGGTGGTGGCGGAGAGCGCGCCCAGTTGGTTGTCGAGCACGTCGGCGGTGACGGCGCCGCCGCAGGCCGGGAAGCGGAAACTGGCCACGTTGTTGGCGGCGGCCCAGAGCGGGGCGTACGACTTCTGGCTGCGCAGGCAGGTGGACAGGTCGTACGGTCCGGCGCCGACGCCGGAGGAGTACGAGTCGCCCAGGGCGACGTAGTGGATCGGGGCGGCGGCCTGGGCGACGCCGGGGACGGCCAGCGCGCCGACGGCGGCGGTGAGGAGGGCGACCAGCGCGGTCAGGGCGCGGGCCAACGGACGGTGGGGCATGACGGACCTCCACGGGGGTGGTGGTGGAGCCCGAGAGCCGCGCGCGTGGCCAAGGGTTGTTACTGGTCGGTAATGCTATCGAAACATCTGGATAAAGTGAATAGCCGTTAAGGAGAGGCCGCGTCCGCGCGGTCGTCCCGCGTGGACGCGGCCTCGTCGAGACCTCTCCGGCAGCTGGCCGTCAGCGGGCCGCCAGGGGCTGGCTGGCCGGGTGGACCGGGGCCGGCAGGGCGCCGACGCCGTCGAGGTACGTGTGGATCGCCGCGGCGGCGGCCCGCCCCTCGGCGATCGCCCAGACGATCAGCGACGCACCCCGGTGCATGTCACCGGCGACGAAGACCCCGTCGGCCTCGGTCTGCCAGTCCGCCCGGGAGTCGACCGCGCCCCGCGCGTTCCGGGCCACCCCGAGCTGCGCCAGCAACGGCTGCTCCTCGGTGCCCTCGAAGCCGATCGCCAGCAGCACCAGGTCGGCCGGCAGTTCCCGCTCGGTGCCCGGCACCGCCGTGACGATCCGCCGGCCGTCGCGCTTCTCGACGGTCACCTCGGCGATCCGCACCGCCCGCACCGCACCGGTGCCGTCGTCGACGAACTCCTGCACCGCCACCGCGAAGACCCGCTCGCCGCCCTCCTCGTGGGCCGGGTACTCCCGCAGGATCCAGGGCCACGTCGGCCACGGGTCGCGGCCCTCGTCCCGGGCGCGCGGCGGCTGCGGATACAGGTCGAGCTGGTGCACGCCGGCCGCGCCCTGCCGGTGCGCCACACCCAGGCAGTCCGCCGCGGTGTCGCCACCGCCGATGATGACCACGTGCTTGCCGGCCGCGTCGATCGGCGTACCGTCCGGCAGGGTGGCCAGCGCCGGCTGGCCCTCGCCGGCCGCCGCGACCACCCGGTTGGCCGCCACCAGATGCGCCATCGCCTGGTGTACGCCACGCAGCTGCCGTCCCGGTGTGTCGGTGTCCCGGCCCTGCAACGCGCCACAGGCCAGCAGCACCGCGTCGTGCCGGGCGCGCAGCTGTTCGGCGGTGACGTCGACCCCGACGTTCACCCCGGTCCGGAAGTCGACCCCCTCGGCGCGCAGTTGCGTCATCCGGAGGTCGATGTGCCGCTTCTCCAGCTTGAAGTCGGGGATGCCGTACCGCAGCAGGCCACCGATCGCGTCGTCGCGCTCGTACACGGTCACGGCGTGACCGGCGCGGGCCAGCTGCTGCGCGGCGGCGAGCCCGGCCGGCCCGGAGCCGACCACGGCGACCGACCGACCGGAGGGTGCCGGCGCCGGACGCGGGGGCAGTCCCCGGGCCGCGGCCGCGTCGGCGATCTCCACCTCGACCTGCTTGATGGTGACCGGCGCGCCACCGGCGATGCCGAGCACACACGCGGCCTCGCAGGGCGCCGGGCAGAGCCGGCCGGTGAACTCGGGGAAGTTGTTGGTGGCGTGCAGCGACTCCACGGCCGCGTCCCAGTTGCCGGTGCGGACCAGGTCGTTCCAGTCCGGGATGCGGTTGCCCAGCGGGCAGCCGTCGTGGCAGAACGGGATGCCGCAGTCCATGCAGCGGGTGGCCTGCTCGCGGATCAGTCCCTCGCCGGCCGGCGGGTAGACCTCCCGCCAGTCGCTGATGCGCACCGGCACCGGCCGGCGGGCCGGCAGCCGCCGGCCGTAACGCAGGAAACCGTTCGGGTCAGGCACGAGCCACCTCCTGGGCGACCGCCCGCGGGGCGGGGGCTACCGGCGCGGCCGAGCCGGCGGCCGGCTGCCCCGGTGCCGCCAGTGCGCTCATCACCGCGTCGTCGACGTCCTGGCCGGCGGCTTCGGCGGCCCGCATGATCTCCATCACCCGGCGGTAGTCCCGGGGAACCACGGCGGTGAACTCCTCCACCGCCTCCGGCCAACGCTTGAGCAGCTGTTCGGCGATCGCCGAGTCGGTCTCGGCGAAGTGCCGCTGCACCAGCTCGTGCAGGCGGGTCCGTTCCGCCTCGCTCGGCGCGGACAGGTCGACCAGCTCGGTGTTGACCCGGCGTCGGTCGAGGTTCCAGACGAACGCCGTCCCGCCGGACATGCCGGCGGCGAAGTTGCGGCCGGTCGGACCGAGCACCACCACGGTGCCGCCGGTCATGTACTCGCAGCCGTGGTCGCCGACACCCTCAACGACAGTCACCGCGCCCGAGTTGCGGACCGCGAACCGCTCCCCCACCCGCCCCCGCAGGTAGACCTCACCGGCGGTGGCGCCGTACAGGATGGTGTTGCCGGCGATGATCTGATCCTCGGCCCGGCCGCCCGCCTCGGCGTCGGCCGAGACGAACGGTGCCGCCGCGTCCGGCCGGACGATCAGCCGGCCACCGGAGAGTCCCTTGCCGACGTAGTCGTTGGCGTCGCCGTGCAGGCGCAGGGTCACCCCGCGCGGCAGGAACGCGCCGAAGGACTGCCCGGCGGTGCCGCGCAGGGTGAACTCGATGGTGTCGGCCGGCAGGCCGGCACCGCCGTGGCGGCGGGTGACCGCACCGCCGAGCATCGCGCCGACACTGCGGTGCTCGTTGCGGATCGCCACCTCGGCCCGCACCAACGGCACCGACTCGTCGGCACCGGTGGCGCCAAGCGCCGGCTCGGCGAGGGCGATCAGCTCGTTGTCCAGGGCCAGCTCAAGGCCGTGGTCCTGAGCGCGTACGCCGCGTCGGGCCGCGCCCTCGGGCAGCTCCGGAAGGTGCAGCACCCGACCGAGGTCGAGCCCACCGGCCTTCCAGTGCTCGACCGCCGGTGCGACGTCGAGCAGCTCGGTACGCCCGATCGCCTCGTCGATGCTGCGCAGACCCAGCTCGGCCAGGTAGCCGCGGATCTCCTCGGCGAGGAACAGGAAGAAGTTCTCCACGAACTCGGGCTTGCCGGTGTAGCGCTCGCGCAGCACCGGGTTCTGGGTGGCGATGCCCACCGGGCAGGTGTCCAGGTGGCAGACGCGCATCATGATGCAGCCGGAGACGATAAGCGGGGCGGTGGCGAAGCCGAACTCCTCGGCCCCGAGCAGCGCCGCCACGATCACGTCCCGGCCGGTCTTGAGCTGCCCGTCGACCTGGACGGTCACCCGGTCACGCAGCTTGTTGAGCAGCAGCGTCTGCTGCGCCTCGGCCAGGCCCAGCTCCCACGGCGTACCGGCGTGCTTGAGCGAGTTCAGCGGAGACGCGCCGGTGCCGCCGTCGTGGCCGGAGATCAGGATGACGTCGGCCTTGAGCTTGGCCACCCCGGCGGCGACGGTGCCGACACCGACCTCGCTGACCAGCTTGACGTGCACCCGGGCGGCCGGGTTGACGCACTTGAGGTCGTGCACCAGCTGGGCGAGGTCCTCGATGGAGTAGATGTCGTGGTGCGGCGGGGGCGAGATCAGGCCGACGCCGGGGGTGGCGTGCCGGGTACGGGCGATCCACGGCCAGACCTTGTTGCCGGGCAGCTGACCACCCTCGCCGGGCTTGGCCCCCTGCGCCATCTTGATCTGGAGATCGTCGGCGTTTACCAGATATTCGCTCGTGACCCCGAACCGACCGCTGGCGATCTGCTTGACGGCGGAACGGCGGGCGGGGTCGTGCAACCGCTCGACGTCCTCCCCGCCCTCGCCGGTGTTGGACTTGCCGCCGAGCCGGTTCATCGCGATGGCGAGGGTCTCGTGCGACTCGGCCGAGATCGACCCGTACGACATGGCGCCGGTGGCGAACCGCTTGACGATCTCGCTGGCCGGCTCCACCTCCTCGATCGGCACCGGCGGCAGCACGCCGCTGCGTAGCCGGAACAGCCCGCGCAGCGAACCAGCCCGCGCGGCCAGCTCGTCGACCTTGGCGGTGTAGTCGCGGAAGACGTCGTACTGGCGGCTGCGGGTGGCGTGCTGGAGCAGGAAGACCGTCTCCGGGTTGAACAGGTGCAGTTCACCCTCGCGGCGCCACTGGTACTCGCCGCCCACCGGCAGCAGGTCGACCGCCTCGGCGCCGGCCGCCGGCCAGGCCAGCGCGTGCCGGGCGGCCACCTCGGCGTGGATGCCGTCGAGGCCGACCCCGCTGATCGTGCTCGGTGTGCCCCGGAAATACCGCTCGACCAGTCGGGTGTCCAGCCCGACCGCCTCGAAGACCTGTGCGCCGCAGTACGACGACACCGTCGAGATGCCCATCTTGGACATGATCTTCAGGACGCCCTTGCCGAGCGCCTTGACGTAGTTGCGGATCGCGGCCCGCGGCTCGACCCCGGCCAGCGCGCCCGTGGAGATCATGTCCTCCACCGACTCGAAGGCCAGGTACGGGTTGACCGCCGCCGCCCCGTAGCCGATCAGCACCGCCGCGTGGTGCACCTCGCGGCAGTCGCCCGACTCGACGATCAGCGCGACCTGGGTCCGGGTCTGCTCCCGCACCAGGTGCTGGTGCACCGCCGCGGTGAGCAGCAGCGACGGGATCGGAGCCAGGTCGGCGTTGGAGTCCCGGTCGGAGAGCACCAGGATCCGTACGCCGTCCTCGATCGCCTCGGAGACGTGCCGGCAGATCTCGGTCAGCCGGGCTCGGATCCCGGCCCCACCGTCGCGGATGCGGTAGAGCCCGGAGACCCGTACCGCCTTGAAGCCGGGCAGGTCACCGTCCTCGTCGATACAGAGGATCTTCGCCAGCTCGTCGTTGTCGATCACCGGGTAGGGCAGCACGATCTGCCGGCAGCTCGCCGGGCCGGGATCGAGCAGGTTGCCCTCCGGGCCGATGGTGGTGGCCAGGCTGGTCACCAACTCCTCCCGGATGGCGTCCAGCGGAGGGTTGGTGACCTGGGCGAACAACTGATGGAAGTAGTCGTAGAGCAGCCGTGGCCGGGTGGACAACGGGGAGATCGGGGTGTCGGTGCCCATCGAGCCGATCGGTTCCGCGCCGGTCCGCGCCATCGGCGCGAGCAGGATCTTCAGCTCCTCCTCGGTGTAGCCGAAGGTCTGCTGACGGCGGCGTACCGAGTCGTGGGTGTAGACGACGTGCTCGCGGGCGGGCAGGTCGTCCATCTCGATCAGCCCGGCGTGCAGCCAGTCGGCGTACGGCTGGGCGGCGGCCAACTCGGTCTTGATCTCGTCGTCGTGCACGATCCGGCCGGCGACGGTGTCGACCAGGAACATCTTGCCCGGCTGGAGCCGACCCTTGGCCACCACGGCAGCCGGGTCGAGGTCGAGGACGCCCGCCTCGCTGCCCAGCACCACCAGGCCGTCAGCAGTCTGCCACCAGCGGCCCGGACGCAGACCGTTGCGGTCGAGCACCGCGCCGACGATCTCGCCGTCGGTGAAGGCGACCGAGGCCGGGCCGTCCCACGGCTCCATCAGGCTGGCGTGGAACCGGTAGAAGGCGCGCTTGTCGGCGCGCATGTCGGGGTCGTTCTCCCACGCCTCCGGAATCATCATCAGCACCGCGTGCGGCAGGCTGCGCCCGGCCAGGTGCAGCAGTTCGAGGACCTCGTCGAAGTTGGCCGAGTCGGAGGCGGCCGGGGTACAGACCGGGAAGACCCGCCGGATGTTGCCGGGCAGGTCCGGCGTACGCAGCAGCGCCTCGCGGGCCTGCATCCAGTTCCGGTTGCCCCGGATGGTGTTGATCTCGCCGTTGTGGGCGATGAAGCGGTACGGGTGCGCCAGCGGCCAGGACGGGAAGGTGTTGGTGGAGAACCGGGAGTGCACCAGGGCGATGGCGCTGGCCACCCGCTCGTCGGTGAGATCCGGGTAGTACGCGGGCAGCTGGTCCGGGGTGAGCATCCCCTTGTAGACCATGGTCCGGCCGGACAGCGACGGGAAGTACGCCGGCACGCCCCGCTCGGCGGTCTCCCGTTCGGCCTGCTTGCGTACGCAGAAGGCGACCCGCTCCAGCTCGACACCGGCCAGCGGGGCACCGGCCGGACCGGCGGGGGTGTCGGTGAGCCGCTTCGCGGCGAGGAAGACCTGACGGATGCGGGGCATCGCCGCCAGCGCCGTCTCACCGAGGTCGCTCGGGTCGATCGGGACGTCCCGCCAACCCAGCACCTCAGCCCCCTCGACCAGGGCGTACTTCTCGACCACCTGCCGGGCACGGGCCTCGGCGGTGGCGTCGTCGGGCAGGAAGACCAGACCGGTGGCGTACTCGCCGGCCGGAGGCAGCGGAAACTCGACCACCGCGCGCAGGAACTCGTCCGGCACCTGGATCATGATGCCGGCGCCGTCACCGGTGTTCGGTTCGGCGCCCCGGGCACCACGATGGTCCAGCCGGCACAGCGCGCCGAGGCCGTTGGCGACCACCGTGTGCGAGCGCCGGCCGTGCAGGTCCGCCACGAAGGCCACGCCGCACGCATCATGCTCGTACGCGGGGTCATGGAGGCCGGCAGGGGACGCTACCTGGCCTTCTCGCGGCGCCGGCTGGGGGCGGTGTGGGTACGCAAGGGCCACCGGGCCTCCTGTCGTCGCTCAGGCTGGATCATGGTCGGGACGACGTCGGCCCTGTATCGGACTATTGAGTCTACGTTAGGGCCCGGCACGCAAGGCCAGTGCAGATTGATCACACCGTCCAGAGTCTGGGACATGTAGTCTCGCGCCGTGGATTCCGAGCGTACCGACCTCCTCGACCGGTTGGAACGGTTCTACGACGCGGTGCCCCGGGACGCGGCCCGTGTGGAAGATCACGGCGGTCTGGTGCTGTTCGTCCGGGAAGGCCCGGGATGGCCGTTCTACGCCCGGCCACGGCGGGACGGCACCGGGTCACCGACTCTCGCCGACGTGTCGGCGGTGCGGACGCGCCAGCGCGAACTCGGTCTACCCGAGGCCCTCGAATGGGTGCACGACACCACCCCCGCGCTGCTGGCGGTGGCCCGCTCGGGCGGCCTGTGCGTCCTCGAAGCTCCGCTGATGGTGCTCGATCCGGCAGCCCTGCCGAACCCGGCGGACCTGGGCGCACCGGTGCGGTTGCTCGACCCGGCGGACGAGGACTTCGACTCGGCGGTGGCCGCCCGGCGGGCCGTGGCGGCGGTCGGATTCGCCGCCCCCGGCACCGGACGAGGCGAGGCCGGACCGGCCGACCGCGACGCTGCCATGATCGGGCTGGACGCGGCGGCGGTCGACGAGGAACGGTCCCGTATCGCCGACGGCAGCCGGCTGTCCGCGCTGGCCGGCACCCCGACGGAGGGCCCCTTGGCCAGCGGGATGGCCCTGCGGGTCGGCGACGTCGCCGAGATCGCCGGAGTGGCCACGCTGCCCACCGCCCGCCGTCGAGGGCTCGGCGCGGCAGTCACCGCCACCCTGGCCCGCGCCCTGCTGGACACCGGCACCGACCTGGTGTTCCTCTCCGCCGGTAGCGAGGAGATCGCCCGCGTCTACCTGCGCGTCGGCTTCCGCCGCATCGGCACCGCCTGCATCGCCTCCCCCACCCCCGCGCACCCACCCGGTTGACCGCACGCCCACCCGGTTGACCGCGCACCCACCCGGGTTGATCACGCACCCACCCGGTTGATCAAGAAGTTTTGGTCGGGATCCGCGCTTACGGTGACCAAAACCTCTTGATCAACTCTGACAGGCGCGGGGGCGGGGGCGGGTCAGGTTGGGGGGCGCCATTGGGCGGCGATGGTGGCGGCGGTGCCGAGTAGGCGGGGGGTGATGGTGCCCAGGGCGGCGTCGCGGGCGCGCAGGGCCAGGCGCCCCCGGGTGCGCAGCACGGCGGACATCCGTCGGGTCTGCCGGACCACGGCAGCCGCGCGGGGTCGCCGCGCCCGGTCGTACGCCAACACCGCGTCGGGCAGGGTGGACTCACGTAGCAGCACGGCGAGGGTCGCGGCGTCCTCGAAGGCCAGGCAGGCACCCTGCCCGAGGTGCGGCGGCATGGCGTGCGCGGCATCGCCGAGCAGCACCACCCCGCCCGGCCCGGCCGGGAAGCCGAACGTCCGGGGCAGCGGACGCAGCTCCCGGATCTCCCGCTGCACCAGGTCGCCCGGCTCGGTCGCGGCCAGCAGTTCGTCGACCGGCGCGGGCCAGCCGGCGTACCAGCGGCGCAGCAGCGCCAACTGGGTCTCCGGCGGCTCGGGACGGGCCGCGCCCGCCGCGGTGGCCATCCAGTAGATGCCGCCACGGCTGGAGGCACCGGAGGAGCCGCGCTCGCCCAGCGAGGCGGACACGAAACGGTAACCGGCACCGAGGATCTCACCGCCGACCGCATCGGGCAGGCTCGGCGCGCGGTACCAGGGGATCACCGCCCGCCAGGCGGCGCAGCCGGAGCTGACCACCCCCGAGGCGGGGGCGAGCTGACGCCGGATCACGCTGTCCGTGCCGTCGGCGGCGACGACCAGATCCGCCTCGTACGTGTGCCGGCCGTCGCCGACAGCGGGCCGTTCACCGGCGGCGGCGCGCACCGTCCGCACCGTCACCCCGGTACGCAGCTCGACCCGCTCGCCCAGGCCCGCGATCAGCGCGTCGTGCAGGTCCTCCCGGTGCACCACCACCGGGAGACGCTCGGCCGGCGTCGGTCGGGGCTGCACCAGCCAGTGCCCGTCCGGACGGCGTACCCCGCCGTCGGACAGGGTGGTGGCGATGGCGTCCAGACCGGCGCCGAGCCCCAGGGCGCGCAACGCCCGGACCCCGTTGGGCCAGAGCACCACGGCAGCCGGCTCGGGACGGATCCGGTCGGCCCGCTCCAGGAGAGTGACCTGCCAGCCCGAACGGGCGAGGGCACCGGAGACCGCCAGGCCGCCGAGCCCGCCGCCGACCACCACCGCGGTACGCATGACCGTACCCGGCCTCAGCTGTCGCGGTCGGCGGGCCGCGCAGCGGCGGACTCGCCCGCCGTGCTCTCGGCCGGTGAATCCGACGCCGACCCGGTCTCCTCGCCGTCGGTGGGCCCACCAACCGACCCGGGGCGCTCACCAGCCAACCCGGCGGGCCCGCCAGCCGACCCTCCGGACGGCTCACCCTGCGGCCGGGCGGCGGTCGCCGCCTCGCCGGCCGGCCGGTCCAGGACGGACGCCTCGTCGGCCCGCTTCGAGGGGGTCACCACGTCGTCCATGTCCGACTGGTCCGGGGCGGACGCCTCGCCGGCCGGCCGGTCCGGGGCGGACTCGGAGCCCGCGTCGACCGGGGCCGCCGCTTCGGGTGGCGCCTCCCCGGTCCGTCGCCAGTGCGCGAACTGCTCCTCGCCGACCACCCGGTAGCCCTCGGGTACCGCCGGCTCGGTGGTGGCGCCCTTGGCCGACAGGTCCACCTGCGAGACGTCGGAGCCGGCGGGCGGGGCGGCGACGCTCGGCAGGCCGACCGGGATCAGGTACTCCCGTGGCCCGCGTACCCGCAGGAAGTAGATGAGGGCGCCGAGGAACACCAGCGCCGCGGTCCAGACGTTGACCCGTACGCCGAGGATCGTGTTGGCCTCGTCGGTACGCATCATCTCGATCCAGAACCGGCCGGCGGTGTAGCCCATCACGTAGAGGGCGAAGGCGCGGCCACGGCCGAGCCGCAGCTTACGGTCGAGGAAGTACACCATCGCGGCGACGCCGACGTTCCACAGCAACTCGTACGCGAAGGTCGGGTGGTAGAGCCCTTCCTCCAGGATCGGCTGGCCGGCCTCGTCGCGCAGCGCCTGCCCGCCGTCCATCCGGTGGATCTCCAGCCCCCAGGGCAGGTCGGTCCGACCGCCGTAGAGCTCGTTGTTGAACCAGTTGCCGAGCCGGCCGATCGCCTGGGCCAGCGGCAGGCCCGGCGCCAGCGCGTCGGCGACCACGGTCAGCGGGATGCCCAGTTGCCGGGCCGCGATCCAGGCGCCGACCGCGCCACCGGCGACCGCGCCCCAGATGCCCAGCCCGCCCTCGTGGATGAAGAACACCTTGATCGGTTCCCCGCCGGTGCCGAAGTACTGCTCCGGCGAGGTGATCACGTGGTAGATCCGGGCGCCGATGATGCCCGCCGGCACCGCCCAGACGGCGATGTCGAGCACCGCACCCGGAGCCGCGCCGCGCTGGCGCAGCCGCCGCTCGGTGACCCAGCAGGCCACCACGATGCCGGCGATGATGCACAGCGCGTACGCCCGGATGGGGATCGGGCCGAGCTGCCACACGGCGTTGCTCGGGCTGGGGATGGCGGCCAGGGACGTCGGCGAGGCGAGACTCACGGGTGCACACGCTACCGCTGCGGACCCCCGTACCGTCACCCCGGTCTGTCGCACCCTCCCCACACCAACGCTCGCGATCTTGCACTTCCTGTCACCGCAAAGCCGGCATCAAGGACTAAACAGCGACCAAACTGCAAGATCGACGTTGAGGGGTGGCGTGGAAGATCAGCGGTCGGGGTGGCGGACGCCGTCGGACAGTTCGGCGCTCAGCGTGCGCAGGGCGGCCAGGGCCTCCGCCTCGTCGGGGGCGTCGAGCAGGCAGCGGATCAGCGCGCTGCCGACGATCACCGCGTCGGCGTACCCGGCGACCGTGGCGGCCTGGGCACCGGTGCCCACACCCAGCCCGACGCCGACCGGCAGGTCGGTGACCTCCCGCACCCGGGACACCAGCACCGGCGCCGCCTGGGAGGTCTGCGACCGGGCACCGGTGACGCCCATGATCGCGGTGGCGTAGACGAAGCCCCGGCAGTGCGCGGCCGTCATCGCCAGCCGCTCATCGGTGGAGGACGGCGCGACCAGGAACGTCCGGTCCAGCCCGTGCGCGTCCGAGGCGGCCAGCCACTCGCCGGCCTCCTCGGGGATCAGGTCGGGGGTGATCAGCCCGGTCCCGCCGGCTGCGGCGAGATCCCGGGCGAACGCGTCCACCCCGTACCGCTCGATCGGGTTCCAGTAGGTCATCGTCACCACCGGCGCGCCGGTGGCGGCCACCGCCTCGATGATGCGCAGCGTGTCCCGGGTGCGTACGCCGCCGGCCAGGGCGATGTCGCTGGCACGCTGGATCACCGGGCCGTCCATCACCGGGTCGGAGTACGGGATCTCCACCTCGATCACGTCGACGCCCGCGGCGACCATCGCCTTCATCGCGGCGATGCTGCCCTCGACGGTCGGGAAGCCGGCCGGCATGCAGCCCACCAGCAACGCCCGGCCGTCCGCCCGGGCCTTGTCGAAGGCCACCCCGATCCGGCTGGTCCGCTCGCTCATGGCCTCACTCCTTGTCGAGGATGCCGAAGTACTCGCCGGCGGTGTGCACGTCCTTGTCGCCCCGGCCGGAGAGGTTGACCACGATGGTGGGCTGCCGGCCGAGCTCGGCGGCGAGCTTCGGCGCGATGGCCAGGGTGCCCGCGAGGGCGTGCGCGCTCTCGATCGCGGGGATGATCCCCTCGGTCCGACAGAGCAGCTCGAAGGCGGCCATCGCCTCGTCGTCGGTGACCGGCTGGTACGTGGCCCGGCCGGTGTCGTGCAGCCAGGCGTGCTCCGGGCCCACGCCCGGGTAGTCCAGGCCGGCGGAGATCGAGTGCGACTCCTGCGTCTGGCCGTCGGCGTCCTGGAGTACGAAGGTCCGGGTGCCGTGCAGGACGCCGGTGGAGCCGCCGGTGATGCTCGCGGCGTGCCGGCCGGTGTTCACCCCGTCGCCGCCGGCCTCGAAGCCGTACAGCCGCACCTGCGGGTCGTCGGTGAAGGCGTGGAAGATGCCCAGCGCGTTGGAGCCGCCACCGACACAGGCGGTCACCGCGTCCGGCAGCGCACCGGTCAGGTCCAGGCACTGCGCCCGGGCCTCCTCGCCGATGCCCCGGACGAAGTCGCGGACCAGCGCCGGGAAGGGGTGCGGTCCGGCGGCGGTGCCGATCAGGTAGTGGGTCTCGTCGACGTTGGCGACCCAGTCCCGCATCGCCTCGTTCATCGCGTCCTTGAGGGTGCGCGAGCCGGTCGTCACCGGCACGACAGTCGCCCCGAGCATCCGCATCCGGGCCACGTTCAACGCCTGCCGCCCGGTGTCGACCTGCCCCATGTAGACCACGCACTCCAGGTCGAACAGGGCTGCGGCGGTGGCGGTGGCGACACCGTGCTGACCGGCACCGGTCTCGGCGATCACCCGCCGCTTGCCCATCCGCCGGGTCAGCAGCGCCTGACCGAGCACGTTGCGCACCTTGTGCGCGCCGGTGTGATTGAGGTCCTCCCGCTTGAGCAGCACCCGGGCACCGGCCCGGGCGGAGAACCGCCGGGCCTCGTAGAGCAGCGACGGCGTCCCCGCGTAGTCGCGCAACAATCCGGCGAACTCGGCCCGGAACGTCTCGTCGGCCATCGCCGCCTGGTGCGCCAGGGCCAGTTCGTCGAGCGCGGCGACAAGTGCCTCCGGCACGAACCGGCCGCCGAACGTGCCGAAGTGGCCGGCGGCGTCGGGGAACTGCGCCGGCACCTCGGTGTTCGTGGCGTCAGCACTCATCGCGGGTCCTCTCGCTCACAAACGGTCGCCCGGCTCGGTTCAGCGCACCGGGCGGGGCGTCGCCGGGTGGTTGCCGGCGTTGACCAGCTCGGCCACCGCCTCCCGGGGACTCTTCTGGGTGACCAGACCCTCCCCCACGAGGACGGCGTCGGCGCCGGCCGAGGCGTACCGGATCAGGTCGTGCGGGCCGCGTACGCCCGACTCGGCGATCTTGACGACGTTGCTCGGCAGGCCGGGCGCGATCCGCTCGAACACCGACCTGTCGACCTGAAGGGTACGCAGGTCACGGGCGTTGACCCCGATGACCTGAGCGCCGGCCTCCATGGCCCGGTCGGCCTCCTCCTCGTCGTGCACCTCGACCAGCGCGGTCATGCCCAGCGACTCGATCCGCTCCAGCAGGCCGACCAGCACGTTCTGCTCCAGCGCGGCGACGATCAGCAGCACCAGGTCCGCGCCGTGGGCGCGAGCCTCGTGCACCTGGTAGCTGGAGACCACGAAGTCCTTGCGCAGCACCGGGATGTTCACCGCGGCCCGCACGGCGGCGAGGTCGTCAAGTGACCCGCCGAACCAGCGCCCCTCGGTGAGCACGCTTATCGCGCGGGCACCACCGGCCGCGTACTCGCCGGCCAGGTCCGCCGGGTCGGCGATCTCGGCCAGCTTGCCCTTGGACGGCGAGGCACGCTTCACCTCGGCGATGACCGCGACGCCGGGCCGGCGCAGGGCCGCGTACGCGTCCAGTGGCGGCGGCGCGGCGGCGGCCAGTTCACGGATCCGCTCCAGCGGAACCTGTTCCTGCCGCCGGGCCACGTCCTCCCGGACGCCGGCCAGGATCTCGTCGAGCACGCTGACGGGCGTCGCCGAGCCGGCCTCGTCCCCCTCCGCGTGGGCATGTTCAGCAGTCACCAACGGACTCCCCTCTCCGGGTGTCATGGGCCGATGCTAGGGGGCCCCACCTGGACCCGACCGCCGGGGGTATGGCGCTCCTCACGAAATGGGCTGCGGCATAATGGCCCACTTGTGCGCACGGACCGTGACTCTACGTCACGGCATCATCGACGATCACCCATGTGAGAGCGGCCGGGAGGTCGCGCGACGGCCGGGGGATCCGGCCATGTCGATGCTGTGACCAAGCTCAAGGACCAAGGTCCCTGTGCCGGTCAGGCCCGCTACCGCAGAGTTGACGGTGCAGTCATCACCACGAAACCCGGGCCGAGCAGCATCAGGCTCGGGCACACTCAATGACGCGCCTGCCCCATCGCCACGACGATCTCTCCCCGGGGTGATCATGAGTACCTCCGCGCCGCACCAGACCATCGGACTCACCACCATCTCGCGCACCGTCGCGTCGCTCGCCGTCGGTGTCGTCCACACGTTGGAGCGGGCAGTGATCGGACCGGACCGGATGCGGACCGCGTCCGGCAACGCCTGGGAGGCCATCTGCGCCGACCGGGCCCGAGCCGACCAGCGGGCCGAACTGGACCGCCTCGTCGCGGAACTCAGCGCCGCCCGGGGGCGCGCCCGGCAACCGGTCGGCTGACCGCACCGACGCCGGCCGGTCAGCGGATCGTCGGGTCCTCGCCGCGGTCCAACGCCTCCCACGCCTCGACGGTGCCCGCCCCGCCGATCGCACCGCCGGTGCCGGTCGGCCGGGTGGTCCGACGTTCGTAGCGCGCACCCATCGCCGGCCAGCGGTGACCACGCAGCATGGTCAGCGCGCCACCGACGGCGGCGAGGATCCCGCCGAGCAGGGTGAGCGCCGGCCACTGCCAGGTGACCGGGTCCCCGAGATCACCAAGCAGCCCGTAGCCTCCACCCGCCGCGAGGGCCAGGCCGAGCAGGGTCAGCAGCCCGCCGAGCACCCGACGCAGCCGGCCCCGGGTGGCCAGCACCGCGCCGCCACCGGCCAGCCCGACGAGGGCCAACGCCGGCAGCCACGGCAGCAGCTGCCCACCCGTGCGGCCTTCCGCCACCCGCAACATCGGTTCCGTCCGGTCGACCGCCCCGTCCGCCCAGGTGCGGGTCGCCGCCCACAGCGCCAGCCCCGCGCCGGCCAAACAGAGCAGCACGGCGTACGCCAGCTCACGCCGGCCCGGCACGGCCCGTGCGTCGCCCGTCCCGGGCCCCACCGGCACGCTCACCGGGTAAGCCTTCCGTTCGCGACTGCGGGACTCCGCTGCGCTACATTCCTCGCGCTCACCGAGCCCACCTTCCGTTCGCGACTGCGGGACTCCGCTGCGCTACGTTCCTCGCGCTCACCGGGCCGGCCTGAGGGTTTCCGCGGCGGCGATGGCCGCCAGCACCGCGGCGGCCTTGTTCCTGGTCTCCTGGTCCTCGGCGGCCGGGTCGGAGTCGGCCACCACGCCTGCCCCGGCCTGCACGTACGCCCGGCCGCCCCGGATGAGCGCGGTCCGGATCGCAATGGCCATGTCGAGATCACCGGCGAAACCGAAGTAGCCGACCGTCCCGCCGTAGAGGCCCCGGCGGACCGGCTCCAGCTCCTCGATGATCTCCATTGCGCGTACCTTCGGCGCGCCGGAGAGCGTGCCCGCCGGGAAGGTCGCCGCGAGCGCGTCGAAGGCGGTGCGGTCCACCCGCAGCGTGCCGACCACCGTGGAGACGATGTGCATCACGTGGCTGTACCGCTCGATGGTGGCGAACTCCGGCACCTCGACCGTGCCGGGACGGCAGACCCGGCCGAGATCGTTACGGCCCAGGTCGACGAGCATCACGTGCTCGGCGCGTTCCTTCGGGTCGGCGAGCAGTTCGGCGGCGAGCCGGGCGTCGGCCTCCGGGGTCGCGCCACGGGGCCGGGTCCCGGCGATCGGGTGCAGCAGTGCCCGCCGCTCGCCGTCCACCTCACCGGTCACCTTCAGGTGCGCCTCCGGTGACGAGCCGACGATGTCGAAGTCGTCGAAGCGCAGCAGGTACATGTAGGGGCTGGGGTTGGTGGTGCGCAACACCCGGTAGACGTCCAACGGGTCGGCGTCGGTCTCCCGCTCGAACCGCTGGGCGAGCACGATCTGGAAGCACTCACCGGCCCGGATCGCCTCCTTGGCCGCCTCCACCGCCTTCGGGTATCCGCCCTCCGGGGTGCGGCTGCGCACCTCGCCGGCCGGCGGGCGGGCGACCGTGGCGACCATCGGCGGGATGGGCCGCGACAGCGCCGTGGTCATCGCGTCCAGACGGCCCACCGCGTGGTGGTAGGCGGCGACGACCCGCTCGTCGCGCCCCGGTTCATCCAACGGCGGCAGGATCGCGTTGGCGACCAGGATCGCCGAACCGTCGAAGTGGTCGAGCACCACCAGATCGGTGGCGAGCATCATGCCCAACTCCGGCAGGCGCAGATCGTCCTCGGTGAACGCGGGCAGCCGCTCGAAGCGGCGGATCAGGTCGTAGCCGAGATAACCGACCATGCCGCCGGTCAGCGGTGGCATCCCGTCACCCGCGGTGCCGGGCGGGCCGGCCAGCGCCGTCACCGTCGCGCGTAGCGCCTCGACCGGATCCCCGGAGGTCGGCAGCCCGGCCGGGGGCACGCCGAGCCAGGCCGCGGAGCCGTCCCGCTCGACCAGGGTGGCGCTGCTGCGCACCCCGACGAACGAGTACCGGGCCCAGGCCAGCCCGGACGAGCCGACCCCCTGCTCGGCCGACTCCAACAGGAACGTCCCCGGGCCACCGGCGAGCTTGCGATAGACGCCGACCGGCGTCTCCGCGTCGGCAAGCAGCCGACGGGTGACCGGCACCACCCGCCACCGGGCGGCCAGTTCGGTGAAGGTGGCCGCGTCCGGGCTGACCCGACCATCGCTCCGCTCGCTCATGCCGGCACTCCGCTTCGCTCCGCGCCGCCATGAGGCACCACCGCGCCGAGCCTGATGATTCGCTCGCTCCGCTCGCTCATGCCGGCACTCCGCTTCGCTCCGCGCCGCCATGAGGCACCACCGCGCCGAGCCTGATGATTCGCTCGCTCCGCTCGCTCATGAGGCCACCTCGCCGGTGACGGGGAGCTCGGTGGAGAAGCAGGTGCGCTGCCCGGTGTGGCAGGCGGCACCGACCTGGTCGACGCTCACCAGCACCGCGTCACCGTCGCAGTCGAGCGCGACGGAGCGGACGTACTGGTGGTGGCCCGAGGTGGCGCCCTTGACCCAGTACTCGCGCCGGCTGCGCGACCAGTAGGTGGCCCGACCGGTGGTAAGTGTGCGGTGCAGGGCCTCGTCGTCCATCCAGGCCATCATCAGCACCTCACCGCTGTCGTGTTGGCGGACCACGGCGGCCACCAGGCCGTCAGGGGTCCGCCGCAGGCGGCCGGCGATAGCCGGATCGAGCCGTGACGGTCGCTGCGAACCGCCCAACGGCTCCGGCTGGTCAGGGTGGGCGCCGGTCACCGGCGCGTCAGGTACGGGCACAGTGACCCATTGTCCCGCACGCGGCGCGGGCACCCCAGCGGGCTCCCGGCTGGCGGACGGGGCACCGCCGCCGGTTCGGCCCAACTGGGCCACGTAGCGGTCCAGGCGCCCGTCCAGCAGGGCGTCGGCGAGATCCGGACCGGCTACCTGGCCCACCTCGGCCGCGTACGGACGGATCAACGGCAGGGTGCCGGTCACCAGGCGAGCCGCTGCCGCCCACACCTGGCCGGTCGAGCCGGGACGCAGGCCGAGACAGCGCAGCATGTCCTCGCGGTAGCCGGCCGGCGCCACCGGCAGGTCGAGCGCGGCGGCGAAGGCGGACCGGCGGGAGACCACCCGTACCGACGGGTTCGCCAGCCGCAGCACCGAGGGGCAGAGCCGGGCCAGGTCGGCAGCGGCCAGCCGGGCACCGAGCGGATCCTCGTCGTCCCGGGCCGCGGCCACCTTGCCGAGCGTGGCGATCAACTCCTCCAGCCGGGGCTCGTCGGCCGGCTGGCAGAGCACCGGCAGGTCGATGCGGTGCCGCCAGTACGGGTCGGCCCAGAGCAGCCGGGTAGGGGCCGTCACCGGCAGGCCGAACGCCCAGTCGGCCGGCTCACCGAGGCGGGTCACCCAGGAGCGGATGTCCCGGGCCGCCACCGACACATGGGTCAGCCGGCCGGAGTGCTCCGCGAGGTACGCCCGACGGGCCGCGTACGGAGCGCCACCGAGCAGCACGTCGACATCGACGTCACTGTGCGCGGTGGCGGCCCGGCGCGCGTGGCTGCCACGCAGCAGGATGCCAACCACGGGCCGGTCGGCGCTCGCCCGCAGCCGGGCGGCCCAGTCGTCGAAGAACCCACTGTCCGGTGACGGAGCGTGATCCACTGAGCAATCGTGCCGCACGTCCGATCCGGGCGCAATGACCGGTGACGGACCTGGCGTCCGATCTGACGGCAGCTGACCGTGCTATTAGCCTTCCTAACCCAGAGGGCGTTTCGCCCAATTCTGCGGCTCAGTCGAATTCACCCAGCTCCGCCCGCCGGTAATGGTCGATCTTGAAGTCGAGGACCTTCAGGTCCTCCTCCAGCTCGGCCATCCGGTGCAGCACCCGTACCCGGTGCTCCTCGAACAGCGCCCGGCGGGCGCCGAGCGTGCCGTCGCCCTGTCGGGCCAGCTCGACGTAGCGGCGCATGTCGCGGACGGGCATGCCGGTACGGCGCAGCCGGGTCAGCAGCAGCAGCCAGTTGACGTCGTCCGCGGTGTAGCGACGCCGACCGGCGGAATCCCGGCCCACCGGGGCCACCAGCCCCTCCTGCTCGTACCAGCGCAACGTGTGGGTGGTCAGGCCGACCCGCTGGGCTGCCTCGCTGACGGTGTAGGTCGGCTCCCGCGTACCGATGTCCATCGTTCGAGGGTCCCAGCACCGGACGGCCCGGCGCGACCCCGTGACCCGCGCTTGCCGAACCGGCCGTATTTCACCTACCGTTGATTTCAACAGACAATGAATTTGGGGAGGTGGGCGATGGACGACGCGATCGCCGTTCGGGGCCTGGTCGTGGACCGGGGCCGACGGCGGGTGCTGCACGGCATCGACGCCACGGTGCCGCGCGGCTCGGTCACCGGGCTGCTCGGGCCCAGCGGCAGCGGCAAGACCACGCTCATGCGCGCGATCGTCGGCGTGCAGCTGATCAGCGCCGGCAAGGTGACGGTGCTCGGGGCCCCGGCCGGCTCACCGCCGCTGCGCCACCGGGTCGGTTACCTGACCCAGTCGCCGAGCGTCTACGCCGACCTGACGGTGCGGGAGAACGCCCGCTACTTCGCCGCGCTGCACGGCCGCGACCGGTCCGAGGCCGACCGCGCGGTAGCCGACGTCGGCCTCGCCTCGGCGGCCGGCCAACTTGTGGGCACCCTCTCCGGCGGGCAGCGCAGCCGGGCGTCGCTGGCCTGCGCACTGGTCGGCGAGCCCGAGTTGATCGTGCTCGACGAGCCCACAGTGGGTCAGGATCCGGTGCTGCGGGCCGACCTCTGGGCCCGGTTCCATGCGCTGGCCGCGACCGGGACGACTCTGCTGGTGTCGAGTCATGTGATGGACGAGGCCGCCCGGTGCGACCGGTTGCTGCTCATCCGGGAGGGACGGCTCATCGCCGACGACACCCCGGCGGGCGTCCGGGCCGCCGCCGGGGTCGACGACCTCGACGAGGCGTTCCTGCGGCTGATCAGAGCCAGTCAGCCCGACCAGTCCGGGGAGGCGCGATGAGCCCGCGCATCCTGGCCGCCACCGTCGCCCGCATCCTGCGGCAGCTGCGCCACGACAAACGAACCGTCGCGCTGCTGGTGGCCGTGCCCACCGTCCTGCTCACCCTGATCTACTACATGTACGCCGACCAGCCCGCGCCGCCCGGGCAGCCGTCGACGTTCGACCGGATCGCGCTGGTGATGCTCGGCTTCTTCCCGTTCATCATCATGTTCCTGGTGACCAGCATCGCGATGCTGCGCGAGCGCACCACCGGCACGCTGGAACGACTGCTCACCACTCCACTGGCCAAGACCGACCTGCTCTTCGGGTACGGGATCGCCTTCGGGCTGGCCGGCGCGGTGCAGGCCGGCATCGCCTCCGCCGTCGCGTACTGGGTCTTCGGTCTCCAGACCGCTGGCAGCAGCGCGCTGGTCATCATGATCGCCGCACTGAACGCCGTGCTCGCCGTCGCGCTCGGGCTGCTCTGCAGTGCCTTCGCCCGCACCGAATTCCAGGCCGTACAGTTCATGCCGGTCGTGGTCGCACCACAACTGCTGCTCTGCGGGCTGTTCGTACCCCGCGACGAGATGGCCGGCTGGTTGCAGGCGATAAGTGACGTGCTGCCCCTGTCGTACGCCGTCGAGGCCCTGCAAGAGGTCGGCAGGCACGCCGAACCGACCGGGACGATGTGGCGCGACGTGGCGATCGTCGCCGGCGCGGCGGTGCTGGCGCTGGTGCTCGCCGCGGCCACCCTGCGCCGACGCAGCGGCTGACGGCACCATGCCTGCCCGGCGCGGGTGGACCGCGCGCGCCGGGCAGGCACCGGCGCGGACAGGAGCGAGGGAGGGCGATGGTACGGCGCAGCGGACGGCGACCCGGCAAACCCGGCACCCGGGACACGATTCTCGACGCCGCCCGGGCCGTCTTCGCCGAACGCGGCTACGACACCAGCACCATCCGAGCCATCGCCACCTCCGCCGGGGTCGATCCGGCGCTGGTGCACCACTACTTCGGCACCAAGGAACAGCTCTTCCTGGCCGCCATGCGCTTTCCGGTGAACCCGGGGGAACTGCTGCCCAAGGTGCTCGCCGGTGACCGTGCAGCCCTCGGCGAACGGCTGGTCCGCATGTTCGTCACGGTCTGGGACTCGCCCGCCGGTGCCGCCGGGGTGGCCCTGCTGCGCTCCGCGGTCAGCAGCGAATGGACCGCCCGGCTCCTGCGCGAGTTTCTCACCACCCAGGTGCTGCGCCGGGTCCTCGACCAGCTCGACGTCGATCCGGCCGAGGTGCCGCTGCGCGGGTCGCTGGTGGCCAGCCAACTCGTCGGGCTGGCGCTGATGCGCTACGTGATCCGGCTGGAGCCGGTCGCCTCCGCCGCGCCGGAGACCCTGATCGCCACGGTCGGCCCGACCGTGCACCGCTATCTGACCGGCGAACTCGGCGGCTGAGTCGCCCAGGATCAGCCCGCGCTGAGCACCGGCTCCAGCAGCCGGGTCAGGTCGGCCTGGTCGGTCAACCGGCGGCCGAAGGAGAGCCGGGCACGTCGCCGGGCACCCGGCCGACCGAAGGTCACCAGCATTCCGTACCTGTCGATCCGCTCGACCCGTGGCGCGTGCCCGGCCGGACCGGCGGCCAGGCCAAGCTGCCGGCGCAGGTAGTCCGTCATCCGCTGGGCGTGGTCCTCGCCGAGGTGGGCGAGCAGCCCCGCCTCGACCGGGTGCAGCGGATCCGGCTCGGCCTCCGCGTACGCCGCAGGGTCGATCCGGCGCAACTCGCCGGCCCGGTGCCAACGCGCCTCCGCCACCTCGAAGCGGAACAGCCGGAAGCGGGTGCCGACGTCGAGCAGGTCGCCGGTGGGCTCCACCGCGGCAAAGTCCAGCGCGGCGCCCCGTGCCTCGTCGCCGGCCAACCGGCGCGCCCAACCGGAGACCAGGGCCCGGCCGAGTGACGGCGCCCCGGCGGCGGGCGGCAGGTCCAGCACGTCGAGCACCACCGCGACGGCGCGCTCCTCGGCACCGGCACCCAGCGCTGCCGCGAGATCGCTGACCACCGGCACCAGCAGCAGCACCCGCCCCTCGGGGTCGGTGGCGTGGCGCGCATGGTGCAGGCCGGGCCGGCAGGCCAGGTGAACGAGGCCAGGCAACCGACCCGCAACCAGGGTCCGGACGATCTCAGCGGGGCTGGGCCGCATGACACGACCTCCTTTGAGGTTAGGCTTACCTAACTCGGAGGGTATGGCATCGGCCCGGCGGCGTCTACCGGGTCTGCTCAAGCCACGAGGCGTAGAGCAGCCCGTACACCGAATCCGGGTCGCGGATCAGCTCGTCGTGCGAACCACGCTGCACGACCCGCCCCTGATCCACCACGATCACCTCGTCGGCGTTCTGCGCGGTCGACAACCGGTGCGCGATCGCCAGGGTGGTCCGACCCCGGGTCACCGCGTCCAACGTCCGCTGCAACCGCACCTCGGTGGCCGGATCCACCGCGCTTGTCGCCTCGTCCAGCACCAGCAGGTCCGGATCGGCCACGTACGCCCGGGCCAACGCCACCAACTGACGCTCCCCCACGCTCAACGCCTCGCCCCGCTCACCCACCCCGGTCGCCAGCCCGGCGGGCAACCCGTCCAGCCAGTCAGCCAGACCCAGCTCGGTGAACGCGGCGGTCAGCTGCCCATCGGTAAGCTCCGGGCGGGCGAAGCGGACGTTGTCGGCCACCGTGGCGTCGAACAGGAACCCGTCCTGCGGCACCATCACCACCCGGGAGCGCAGCGAGTCGAAGCGCACGTCGGTCAGCGGCACCCCGGACAGCAGCACCGCCCCCGCCGTCGGGTCCATCAGCCGGGTCACCAGCTTGGCGAAGGTTGTCTTGCCGCTGCCGGTCTCACCGACCACCGCCACCCGACTCTTCGCCGGAATCTCCAGGCTGATGTCATGCAGCACCGTCGGGCCGCCCGGATAGGCGAAACGTACGCCGCCGAAGCGGATGTCCAGCGGCCCGGTGGGCAGCTCACGCCCCTGCGACCCGGGATCCGCCACATCCGGTTCGACGTCCAGCACGTCGAGCACCCGACGCCAGCCGGCGATCGCGTTCTGCGCCTCGTTGAGCACCTCGGTGGCGATCTGTACCGGCTGGATGAAGAGCGTCACCAGGAACAGGAACGCGGTGATCTCACCGATGCTCAGCGTCTGGTCGGCGCCGAGGAACACCCCCAGCACCACCACACCGGCCAACGCCAGGCCGGCCGCCAGCTCACCGACCGAGCTGCCGAGAATGCTGATCCGGATCGCCTTCTGCTGTGCCCGCCGCTGACCGTCGATCGCCTCGTCCAGCCGCCGGGCAGTGCGCCCCGCAATGCCGTACGCCCGGATCACCGGCGCGCCGACCACGCTCTCCCCGACCGCGCCCAGCAGGGCGCCGGTGCGCTGCCGGACCACCCCGTACGCCGCGGCGAGCCGGCGTTGGAGCAGCCGGATCACCAGCACCGCCGGCCCGAAGGCGGCGAAGACCACGAGGGTCAACTGCCACGAGTACGCCAGCATCACGGCCGTGGTGACCGCCAACTGCCCCAGGTTGACCAGGAGGATCACCCCGCCCCACTGGAGGAACTGGGTGATCTGGTCGACGTCGCTGGTGACCCGGGAGACCAGCGAACCGCGCCGCTCCGACTGCTGGTGCAGCATCGACAGGTCGTGCACGTGCCGGAAGGCACGTACGCGTACCCCCGCCAGCGCCGTCTCGCTCACCGTGAACAGCCGGCGCATCATCAGGTAGCCACACGTCGTGGTCACCACCAGCACCGCCGCGGTGACCGACACCACCACGAACAGCGCGTCCAGGTCCAACCCGCCGGCGATGCCCCGGTCGATGCCCTGCTGCACCGCCACCGGCACGGCCACCCGGCCGACCATGTACACGAGCGCCAGACCGAGGGTGCCGGCCAGCCCGACCCGCAGTTCCGGGGAGAGCGCCAGCCCTCGCCGCAGCGTCCGCCACGTCGACTCGGCCTGCTCAGGCGCTTCGCCGACCGTCCCCGCTCCCACGCTCACCGGTCCACCTCCAGTCCGGAGGTCATCGGGGTGACCTCGTCGTACGTGCGCTGCCGGTCGTGGTCGACCTCGGCCTGCTCATAGGCGGTGACCAGATCGGCGTACCCCGGCACGGTGGCCAGCAGCCTGCTGTGGGTGCCCCGCGCCACGACCCGCCCCTGTTCCAGGTAGATGACCTCGTCGGCGAGCGCGATGGTCGCCCGCCGGTAGGCCACCACCAGGATCGACGCGCCCGGGCCGCCGCCGGACGACGAGCGCAGCCCGGCCAGGATGGCGGCCTCCACCCGGGGGTCGACCGCGCTTGTCGCGTCGTCGAGCACCAACAGGCGGGGACGACCCGCCAACGCCCGGGCGAGGGTGAGTCGCTGCCGCTGGCCGCCGGAGAGGGAGGTACCCCGCTCACCGACCATGGTGTCCAGCCCGTCGGGCAGGGCGGCGACGAACCCGTCGGCCTCGGCCAGGCGCAGCGCGGCCCAGACGGCCTCGTCGTCGACGCCCGGACGGTCCAGCGAGACGTTGGCCCGGACCGTGTCGTCGAAGACGAACGGCACCTGGGCGACCAGCGCGGCGGTGCCGGCAAGCACGTCAGCGGCCAGGTCGCGAACATCCACGCCGTCGATGCTGACCGTGCCCGACAATGGATCGACCAGCCGGACCGCCAGCGCGGTGATCGTCGACTTGCCGGCGCCGGTCGGTCCGACCAGGGCGACGGTCTTGCCCGCCGGCACGGTGAAGGTGACCTCGCCCAACACCTCGGCGCCGGGCAGGTGCGCCTCCGCCGGTTCGTAGGCGAAGCCGACGTCGGTGAAGGTGAGCGTGGCCGGCGTCGCCACGGCCGGGTCCGGCCGGGTGTCGCCGTACGGCATCTCGCCGGTGGCGTCGAGCACCCGGCGGATCCGGTCCCAGCCGGCGACGCTGCGCGGCAGTTCGGCCAGCACCCAGCCGATGGCCCGCACTGGGAACGCCAGCACGGTGAAGAGGAAGGCCACGCTGACCAGCTCGGACACCTCGATGGCACCCTGCCGCAGCCGGTACGCGCCGACCACCAGCACCGCGAGGGTGCCGAGACTGGGCAGCGTCTCCAGCATCGGGTCGAAGATGCCCCGCAGCCGACCGACCGAGATCAGCGCGTCGCGCAACTGGGCGGCCCGGGCCGCGAACCGGGCGGTCTCCTGGGCCTCCCGACCCATCGTCTTGACCACCAGCGCGCCGTCGAAGCTCTCGTGCGCGATGCCGCTGACCTCGGCGCGCAGCCGCTGCGCCCGCGCCTGCCGGGGCGCCATCCGGCGGGAGTACGCCACGTTGAGCGCGAACAGGGCCGGGAAGACGGCCAGCCCGACCAGCGCCAGCGCCCAGTCGACGGCGAACAGCGACGTCACCGCGCCGATCAGCATCACCAGCGTGCCCACCGCGAAGGGCAGCGGCGCGATCGGCTGCCAGGCGGCCTCGACGTCGGAGTTGGCGTTGGACAGCAGCGTGCCTGTGGCGTTGCGGTGGTGCCAGGACAGCGGCAGTTCCAGGTACCGCCGGGTGACCCGGCGACGGTAGGCGGCCTGGAGGCGGAACTGCATGTAGCCGGCGCCGAGCCGGCGACCGAAGATGCCGACCACCCGCAGCACACTCAGCCCGAGCAGTGCCGCGGCGGCCAGCCCCAACGCGCCCACCGCCACCGAACCGCTCTCGACGGCCGGCACCACCACATCACCGACGACCGCGCCGACCACGAACGCGCTGGCGACCACCATCAGCCCGAACAGCACGCTGCCGGCCACCGCGACCGCGAAGATCCTCGGTTGTTCCCGGATGGCCCGCCCGAGAACGGTCAGCCCGCGACCGAGCACGTCCCGACTAGTCCCGCTCGCCACATTCTCCCCCGCCGTAAGCCGCCATAATCCTCTCTCATCCTTACCGCTACCGACCCGGTACGCCGACCCGCGGCGATATGTCCGACGTCACCCCGGGACCCGGGTCGCCCGCGCGCCCGGCTCAGGACGCGAGCTGCCCCGCACCGGCCTACGATCACTGCCATGCCGCGGTACGCCCGATCGGAGCGCGAGGCGCTCACCGAACTGATGTCCACCCTGGGCCCGGACGCCCCGACCCTCAACGAGGGCTGGACGACCCGTGACCTCGCCGCCCACCTGGTGGTCCGGGAGCGTCGTCCGGACGCCGCCGCGGGCATCGTCCTCCCACCACTGAGCGGGCACGCCGAGCGGGTGCGGCGTCAGGTCGCCGCCCTCGACTGGACCGAACTGCTCGCTCAGGTGCGACGTCCTCCGCTGTGGAGCCCGGTGAGCAACCCGCTGACCGACGAGCTGACAAACACGCTGGAGTTCTTCATCCACCACGAGGACGTACGCCGCGCCCGGGCCGGCTGGCAGCCCCGGGAGTTGCCGGTGGGGTTGGAGCGGGGACTGTGGCGACGGGTGTCGACGCTGGGGCGGATGGCGCTGCGCCGCTTTCCGGCCCAGGTGCTGGTGCAGGCGCCCGGCCACGGCGAGGTGGCCACCGGCCGTGGCGGCGAACCGCTGCGGCTGGTCGGCACCCCCGGTGAGCTGGCCCTGTTCCTGTCCGGCCGGCAACGCGCGGCGCGGGTGCAACTCGACGGCGCGCCGGCCCTGGCCGATCGGCTCCGCACCGCCAGCCTGGGCTTCTAACCCTCTGTGCGGAACCGGTCACGGCAAAATCCGAAACGTTACTCAGCTCATCGGTCGACCACGATCGGTGCTCCCGTACGCTGACCGCGCCGCCTCGTGGGGGGGCGGCGACAGGGAGCGCGATGCGAAGCTTTGTGGTCTCGGCCCTGCGCGAGCCTCCGTTCGCCCACGTGCGGCACGAGGACACCGAGCACGTGGCGCGGGAGAGCGCGGACTGGGCGCAGGACCTGGGCCTGATCAGTAACGGGCAGCGGCTGCACCGGGCAGATGCCGCCGGGCTCGCTGGGCGGGCCTGTCCGCAGGCTCCGCGGGAACGTCTGCGCCTACTGACCGATCTGATCTCCTGGCTGTTCGTGATGGACGACGCCTGCGACGAGGACGGGCTGGGCGCCGAACCCACCCGACTCGCGCCGACCGTGGCAGCGCTGCTGGACGTGCTGGACCGCCAGGGCGCGCCGGGTCCGGTGCCGCCCGGAGCGGCCGGGACGCTGGCGCTCGGCCTGGCCGACCTGTGCCAACGGGTGCGTGGCCACCGGCGTCCGGCGGTGCTGCTGCGATTCGTCGCCGGGATGCGCGAGTACCTGCTCGCGCTGCTGTGGGAGGCGGCGAACCGGGAACACGAGCGGGTCCCGCCGATCGACGAGTACGTCCAGATGCGCCGGCACACCGGCGCCGTGTACCCCAGCCTCACCCTTACCGACCTGGCGTTGGACGGCTTTCCGCCGGCCGTACGCCGAGCCGATCCCGGGTGGGCCACCCTGGAGGCGCTGGCCGCCGATCTCATCTGCTGGTGCAACGACGTCTTCTCCTACCGCAAGGAGCACCAGGGTGGGCCGGACGCGCACAATCTGATCACGGTACTGGCCAGGGAGACCGGCGACGAGTCGGTGGCGCTGCGGGCCGCTGCCGACCGGTTCAACGATCGACTCGGGGCGTATCTGGCGGCCGAGACCGACCTGTTGGCCAGCCACGGCGACGCGGTACGCCCGGCGTTGGACACCCGGCGGAACTGGATCCGGGCCACCTACGACTGGTCACGGGCGGCGGCCCGCTACGAGTGAGACGAAGGTGCCTTTCGTGGGAAGAGGCTGGTGGATGATCGTCAGGGCTAGCCGATGCCCGGGGACAGGCAATACCCTTCGGTAACGAACACCGACCGTGACGACCGTCACGCCTCCACCCCCGAAGGCGGCTACAGCGATGGCTCTCGATGTACCGTACAGCTCCATTCCTGACATGTTCCTCAAGCGCGTCGCGGCTTCCCCCGACCGCCACGCTTTCGCCCACCCCGGCCCCGACGGCCCGGTCTGGCTGACCTGGGCGCAGGTCTCCCAGCGGGCCACGGCGATCGCCGCCGGCCTGCACGGCCTGGGCGTCGGTCAGGAGGACCGGGTCGCGATCCTGGCGAACACCCGGATCGAGTGGGTGATCGCCGACTTCGGCATCATGTGCGCCAGCGGCGCCACCACCACCGTCTACCCGACCACCGAGCCGGAGGACGCCACCTACATCATTTCCGACTCCGGCTCCAAGGTGCTGTTCGCGGAGAACCCGGACCAGGCGGCCAAGATCGCCGGAGCGCAGTTGCCCGCGCTGACCCACGTGGTCCTCTTCGACGGTGCCCCCGACCCGTCCGCGGCCGTGCCGCAACTGACCCTCGCCGAGTTGGAGGAGCAGGGCGCCCAGCGGCTCGCCGAGGATCCGGAACTGATCGAGCGCCTGGTCGCCGGCATCGGCCCGGATCATCTGGCCACCCTGATCTACACCTCCGGCACCACCGGCCGTCCCAAGGGCGTCGAGCTGCTGCACGGCGGCTGGTGCTGGGAGGGCGTGGCGCAGGAGGCGGTCGGGCTGCTCCGCGAGGACGACCTCCAGTACCTCTGGCTGCCGCTGTCCCACTCGTTCGGCAAGACGCTGCTCTGCGGCGCCACGCACGTCGGCCTGCCCACGTACGTGGACGGCCGGGTCGACAAGCTCGTCGAACTGCTCTCGGTGGTCCGCCCGACGCTGATGTGCGGCGCACCCCGGGTCTTCGAGAAGGTCTACAACAAGTCGGTCACCACCGCACAGGACGCCGGTGGGGCGAAAGCCAAGATCTTCGCCTGGGCGGTCGGCGTCGGCAAGGAGAAGGTCGCCCTGGAGCAGGCCGGCAAACCGGTGCCGGGCGGGCTGAAGCTCAAGTACACGTTGGCGGAGAAGCTGGTCTTCAGCAAGCTCCAGGCCCGGCTCGGTGGCCGGATCCGGGTGCTGGTCTCCGGCGCCGCCCCGCTCAGCCCGGAGATCGCCACCTTCTTCGCCGCGGCGAACCTGCCGATCTCCGAGGGCTACGGGCTTACCGAAACCAGCGCCGGCAACTTCGTCAACCCGCCCGACGGGCTGCGGATCGGCACCGTCGGGCGGGCCATGGGCGACCTCGAGTGCCGCATCGACACCGACGGCGAGATCCTGCTCAAGGGCCGGCCGGTGATGCGGGGCTACCACAACCTGCCCGAGGAGAGCGCCGCCGCGTTCACCGAGGACGGCTTCTTCCGTACCGGCGACATCGGCAGCCTCGACGACGACGGCTACCTGCGCATCACCGACCGCAAGAAGGACCTGGTCAAGACCTCCGGCGGCAAGTACGTCGCACCGTCGCACATCGAGGGCATGTTCAAGGCCACCTGCCCGTACACCTCGCAGGCCGTGGTGATCGGCCAGGCCCGCAACTACTGCACCATGCTCGTCACGCTGGACCCGGACGCCATCGCCGGCTGGGCGGCCGGCACCCCGCTGGAGGGTCGCCCGTACGCCGAGATCGTCGCCTCTCCGGAGGCCCAGGCCATGGTGGAGGAGTACGTCGCCCAGCTCAACCAGAAGCTGAACCGCTGGGAGACCATCAAGAAGGTCACCATCCTGCGGCGCGACCTCACCATCGAGGACGGCGAGATCACCCCCTCGCTGAAGATCAAGCGCCGTGGCGTGGAGAACAACTTCGCCGACGAGATCGACAAGATGTACGCCGGCACCGTCGCCGAGATCTGACGGCCCACGGCCTCGGCCCCGCACCCGTCCCTCCCCGGGGTGCGGGGCCGATCCGTGCCGCGCCACGGACAGCGGCGAGTCAGCCGCTCAGGCGATGACGCTCGGCTCACAGGCGGCGGCCGCGGAACACGTTCGCCTCGTCCTCCAGGGCGACCTGCTCCTCCAGGGCCAGGCTCCGCACCCGTCGGCGCACCTGGCGGTCCCGCCCGATCTGCATCAGCGCCAGGACGACGAAGACCACACCGATCAGGGTCAGGTCGACCAGGGTCGGCAACGACAACAGCACCGGCGCCGAGACGGTCAGCAGGCCGGCAGCCACCAGCGGCCGGCGGGCCAACCGATGGAACATGCGCCACTGCATGGCGACCAACGCCAGCAGGTAGACCACCAACCCGCCGTAGAGCGAGAGCAGTTCCAGCCCGCCGAAGATGTTCCGGCTGGCCAGCACGTCGGGGTCGGTGAGGCGGGCGAGCATGCGCTTGATCCCGAGGGCGAAGAAGATGATCCCGACGATCAACGCCAGGTGCAGGTAGGTGTAGACGTCGCGGATCAGGGGGATCCGCTCCGCCCCTCGCACACCGTGCAGGTGCTGCTCCATGGCGAGGGCGAGGGTGTCGAAGTAGAGCCACCACAGCGCGAAGATGATGCCGAGGGTGACGCCGGCCGCGTAGATGGCCCACCAGGTGATCGGCCGTCCGGTGCGTTCCGCCGCACCCAGGCCCAGGGCGATCACCGATTCACCCAGCGCGACGAGCACGATCAGTCCGTGCCGCTCAGCCAGATGCCCGGCCGAGCGCACCTGCCACTCGGTACGGATCAGCATCAGGGCGGTGGCGTACTCGAACGACAGTGCCACCACCCACAGCCCGAGCCGCACGCCCAGCGCCACCGTGCCGTCGAAGAACATGTCGGGCAGCACAGCGGCGATCAGGATGAGCACCGCGCCGCCCGTCGTCGGCAGCGTCAGTAGCAGCGCCCGGCGACGTGACAACACCCGCACACCCACCCAGAAGGTCACGATCTTGATCAGCCAGGTGAGCAGGTAGGCCGTGGCGAACACCAGCGGACCGTCCAGACCGCCCGGCTCGTCGAAGAACGCCACGTCGGTGGTGAGGGCCAGCACGAAGATCGACGCCATGATGCCGAAGCCGATCGCGGGCATGATCGCCTGGTCGGCACGGACGAAATTGCCGAGTGCGGCGAAGCCGCTCCAGCACGACCACAGCAGCGCCAGCACGAGGAACATCTCGAACAGGGCCACCCCGGTTAGATTCTCGGAGGTCAAGGTGGTGACGTTGAGGAAGGCGAAGACGAAGACCACGTCGTAGAAGAGCTCAAGGCGGGTCACCCGGGTGCCGGGCCGTCCCCAGCTGACCAGTTCGAGTCTCCCGCCAGTGCCCACCCGGGCAGTGTGCCAAGGACGACGACGGGCCCGGGCAGGTTCCACGAACCCCCGGCACCGGTGGCCGGCCGCCGCGACACGGCCGCATCGAGCCCGCCTCCCGACCGGCCAAGCCGGTGACGACCCGTGCCGCTGCGCCGCTCAGGCGATGACGGCGGGCTCCCGCCAGCGGGGCTGCCCCGCCCGGTCCAGGTCGTACCGGACCGCCGCGATCCGTCCGACCGCCTCGACCAGGTCGGTGGCCGGCAGGGTGAACGGCAGCCGCAGGAAACGCTCCAGCGTCCCGTCGAGGCCGAAGCGGGGTCCGGGCGCCAGGCGTACGCCGACCTCCTCGGCGGCCCGCGCCAGAGCGCTGGAGATCGGCCCGTCCAACTCGGCCCAGAGGGTCACTCCGCCACGCGGCACGGTGACCCGCCACTCCGGCAGCCGGGCGGCCAGCGCGCCGAGCAACGCGTCACGCTGCACGGCCAGTTGCGCCCGCCGGGCGGCCACGATGGCCGGCGCGACGTCCAGCAGGTGCACCGCGACCAACTGGTCCAGCACCGGGCTGGACATGTCCACCCCCACCCGGGCCGCGGCCAGCCGCTGCACCTGTGGCGCCGAGGTGCGGATCCAGCCGATCCGCAGCCCGCCCCAGAACGGCTTGCTCATGCCGCCGATGCTCACCACCCGGGAGTGCCGGTCGAAGCTCGCCGTCGGCGGCGGCAGGTCCGTCCCGTCCAGCGGCAGGTCCACGAACGACTCGTCGATCACGAGGTCGGTGCCGACCGCGTGCGCGGTGGCCACCACCCGTTCCCGCAGCTCGGCCGGCATCAGGTGCCCGGTCGGGTTCTGGAAGTCAGGGATCAGGTAGCCGACCCGGGGCCGCACCTGCCGCAGCGTGCCCAGCAGCAGGTCCGCGTCCCAACCGTCGGCATCGGCGGCCAGGCCGTACGTGGTGATCCGGGCTCGCCGGGCGGCGAGCGCGGCGAGCGCGTTGGGGTAGCTCGGCGACTCGACAAGCACCCCGCCGCCCGGCGCGAGCGCCAACCGTAGTACCAGGTCCAGGGCGTGCTGAGTACCGTTGGTGACCATGATCTGGTCGGGCGAGGTGGGCAGGCCCCGCTCGGTGTAGCGCTGGGCGACCGCCTCCCGCAGCTCGATGATCCCGATCGGGTGGTACCCGGCGCCGCTCAGGTAGCGGGGCAGGTCCTCCGCCGCCGCGCGGGCCGCCGGCAGCAGCTCGGGCGGGGCGGCCAGCGCCGCCACCCCGAGGTCGAGCATGTCCCGGTCGTCCAGCGGGATCCAGAGCCCGTTGGGCGCCACCCGGTGCGTTCCCGGCAGCATCGTCCAGCTTCCGGCACCCCGCCGGCTGGCCAGGTGCCCGCTGTCGCGCAGCTCGCGGTACGCGGCCGTGACGGTGGTACGGCTGATCCGCAGCGCTTCGGCCAGGTCGCGTTCGGCCGGCAGGCGCACGCCGAGAGGTAGCCGCCCGTCGGCGAGCAGACCGCGTACCGCCCCGGCCAGCGCGGCGTAGTCAGGGCTGCGTCGCCGGCCGGGCAGGGCGTGCCACTGCCCGAGCAGCCGGGCCAATTGGACCCCACGCACTTGACTGACCATGGCCACTCTCCCAATATTGGCTCTGTCGCGAGGCCAATTGGCACCTAGAGTGGCATGCGTGGCAATGATTGGCAACCTCCGGCACCGGCCGACGCGACGGCTCACCCACCTGTTCGTCGGGCTCCTCCTCTACGGCTTCAGCATGGCGCTGATGATCCGCTCCGGGCTCGGGCTGAACCCGTGGGACGTCTTCCATCAGGGGCTGTCCCGACTGACCGGCCTGAGCATGGGCACCGTGGTCATCGCGGTGGGCGCGCTGGTGCTGCTGGCCTGGATCCCGCTGCGCCAACGCCCCGGCCTCGGCACCGTCGCCAACGTGGTGGTGATCGGCCTGGCGGTCGACGCGACCCTGGCCCTGCTGCCACCCGGAGGGCCACTTGCGCTGCGAATCGTCCTGCTGGTCGTCGGGATCGTCGGCAACGGCGCGGCCACCGCGCTCTACCTCGGCGCTCGACTCGGCCCGGGCCCCCGCGACGGGTTGATGACCGGCCTGGTCGCCCGCCGCCCCGGCCGGTCGCTACGCCTGGTCCGCACCGTCATCGAGGTCGGCGTGCTGGCCGTGGGAGCGCTGCTCGGCGGCACGGTCGGCATCGGCACCATCGCCTACGCGCTGACCATCGGACCACTGGCCCAACTGTTCCTGCCGCTGTTCGACGTCGCCGAACCGAACCCACCGGCCCGGATCGAGCCGGCTCCGGCGACCTGACGACCACCCAGCGCCACCGCCACATACCGGATCGGGCCGCTTCCGTCCACCCACATCGACTGTCGGCAATCATGATGCCACTCACGGTCGCAGTGCGACGGTCGGTGTTTTCCTGGAGCCGGGTCGCCCGGCAGAATCTCCGCATGGGGGACAACGCCTGGCGTCGTACCGACGCATGGATCTTCGTCTCGCTGGTGATCGCCAGCGGCGCCGGACGCCACCGACGGTCCACGACCACTCGCCGCCCCGAGGGGGTACGCCTCGCCGACGTGCTCTCCACGGCCGACCATCTCGACCGCAGCATCCCCGATCGGCACGACATCGAGGAGGCGATCCGCCGGTTGCTCGGCGCCGGGCTGGTCGACGTCTCCGACGGCTGGTTCCGGATCACGCCCGACGGCGAGCACCTGTGGCGCTCACGGCCGAGCGCCGGGCTGGCCACCACAGTCGACACCGTGCAGGGGGTGCTCAGCCGCCGGCACGCGCCCGGCACCGCGGACTGGCACCTCGACGAGCAGGAGCACGCCGCCGCCGTGCAGGAGTACCTGGTGCGATCCATCCCGATGCCCCGACGCTCCCCCGAGGGACACTCCGGACGCGGTTGACCTCCGCGCCGTCGTCCGCTGCGGCTGCCAGGATGCGCCCTGACGGCCGCAGCGCAGTGATCGGCGTCAGCGCACGGGGTGACCGGCGCCGCGCAGCACGTCCTTGACCTCCGCCACGGTCAGCTCCCCGAAGTGGAACACACTGGCGGCCAGCACCGCGTCGGCGCCGGCACCGATCGCCGGAGGAAAATGGGCCGCCGCACCGGCACCGCCGCTCGCCACCACCGGGACGTCGACGACCCGGCGCACCGCGCCGATGAGCTCCAGATCGAACCCGGCCTTCGTGCCGTCGGCGTCCATCGAGTTGAGCAGGATCTCACCCGCGCCCAGCTCCGCGCCGCGCCGCGCCCATTCCACGGCGTCCAGCCCGGTGCCGCGCCGCCCGCCGTGGGTGGTCACCTCGAAGCCACTGGCAGTGGTGCCCGCCGATGCTCGCCGCACGTCGAGCGAGAGCACCAGCACCTGCCGACCGAACCGCTCCGCGATCTCCGCGAGCAGCTCCGGCCGGGCGATCGCCGCCGTGTTGACCCCGATCTTGTCGGCTCCGGCGCGCAGCAGGGTGTCCACGTCCGCCACCGTCCGCACCCCGCCGCCGACGGTCAGCGGGATGAAGACCGACTCCGCCGTACGCCGGACCACGTCGAGCATCGTCCCCCGGTCGCTCGACGAGGCGGTGACGTCGAGGAAGGTCAACTCGTCGGCACCCGCGCGGTCGTACGCGGCAGCCAACTCCACGGGGTCGCCCGCGTCCCGCAGGTCGAGGAAGTTGACGCCCTTGACCACCCGTCCCGCGTCCACGTCGAGACAGGGGATCACCCGCACCGCCACCGTCATGCGACGAGCCTATCGCCGCCCGGACGACCTGCGCCGGCCCGACCAGGGCGACGGGGTGCGCCGCCGGTCACAGCCGCACCAGCATCTTGCCGAGGTTCTCCCCCCGCAGCAGGCCGAGGAAGGCCGCCGGGGCGTTCTCCAGGCCGTCGACGACCGTCTCGTCGTACGCCAGCGTGCCGTCGCGCAGCCACCCGGAGACCTCCCGCACGAACTGCTCCCGCAGGTGGCCGTGATCGTTGACCAGGAAGCCGCGCAGGGTCAGCCGCTTGCCGATCACCTGGGCCAGGTTGCGCGGGGCGGCCGGCGCCTCGGTGTCGTTGTACTGCGCGATCATGCCGCAGATCGCCGCCCGACCGTGCAGGTTCATCGACGAGATGGCCGCCTCCAGGTGCTCGCCGCCGACGTTGTCGAAGTAGACGTCGACGCCGTCGGGGGCGGCGGCCCGCAGCAGGTCGCGTACCGGGCCGTCGTGGTAGTCGAACGCGTCGTCGAAGCCGAGCGCTCGCAGTCGCTCGACCTTCGCCGCCGATCCGGCGCTGCCGACCACCCGGCCCGCACCGCGGAGCCGGGCGATCTGGCCGACCATGCTGCCGACCGCGCCGGCCGCCCCGGAGACGAAGACCGTCTCGCCCGGACGCATCGCCGCCACCTCAAGCAGCCCGGCGTACGCGGTCAGCCCGGTCATCCCGAGCACACCGAGGTACGCGGTCACCGGCGCGAGACCCGGCTCGACCTTGCGGGCCGCCTTCGCCTCGACCAGCGCGTAGTCCCGCCAGCCGAGACCGTGCAGCACGGTGTCACCCGGGGCGAACCCGTCGGCCTCGCCGCCGACCACCTCACCGACCGCCCCGCCGTCCAGCGGCGCGTCCAGGGCGAACGGCGGCACGTAGGACCGAACGTCGTTCATCCGCCCGCGCATGTACGGATCCACCGACATGTACCGGTTGCGGACCAGCAGCTGCCCCGGGCCGGGCGTGGGCACCTCGGCGGTGACGAGCCGGAAATTGTCCTCGGTGGGCCAGCCCTGCGGGCGCGAGGCCAGCTGGATCTCACGGTTGGTGGGCACGGGAGTGTCCTTTCTCTGCCGTCGGGGCGATGGCGCGACCGGGCCTCGGCCCGATCACGGGTTGGCCAGGACCGCCAGCGCCTCAGCCACGGTGAACGCCTCCGCGTAGAGCGCCTTGCCGGCGATGACGCCCTCCACGCCGACCGGCTCCAGGGTGGCGAGCGCCCGCAGGTCGTCCAGGGTGGAGACGCCGCCGGAGGCGATCACCGGGGCGTCGGTACGGGCGCACACCTCGCGCAGCAGGTCCAGGTTCGGCCCCCGCATGGTGCCGTCCTTGGTGATGTCGGTGACCACGTACCGAGAGGCGCCGGCCTTGTCGAGCCGCTCCAGCACCTCGTACAGGTCGCCGCCGTCGCGGGTCCAGCCCCGGGCCGCCAGGGTCCGGCCGCGTACATCCAGCCCGATCGCGACCCGGTCGCCGTACTCCGCGCAGACCCGGTCGCACCACTGCGGGTCCTCCAGCGCGGCGGTGCCGATGTTCACCCGCTCGGCACCGGTGGCCAACGCGGCCCGCAACGAGGCGTCGTCCCGGATGCCACCGGACAGCTCCACCCGCACGTCGAGACGGCGCACCACCTCGGCGAGCAGCTCGGCGTTGCTGCCCCGGCCGAAGGCGGCATCCAGATCGACCAGGTGGATCCACTCGGCACCGTCGCGCTGCCACGCCAGCGCGGCCTCCAGCGGGTCGCCGTAGGTGGTCTCGCTGCCCGCGGCGCCCTGCACGAGCCGGACGGCCTGGCCGTCGGCGACGTCCACGGCGGGCAACAGGGTGAGGCTCATGTGTCGTGTCCCTCTCGCATGGTCAACGGCGGTCCAGGGCGATCACCACGATCACCGGCAGGACGAGCAGCAGTAGCAGGATCAGCCCGACCCGCAGCGCCAGGTCGGGCACGAGCACCCAGATGAGGGTGATCGCCGCCAGGGTGAGCGCCACGATCGTGGCCCGCTCTCCCCGGGAGTATCGCGGCAACCGGCCGGTGCGGCCACGACGCACCGTCGGCACCACCCGGCGGACCAACGCCCGACGGCGGGCCCGACGGGCGGTGGCCCGCTCGCGCAGCACCCGCTGCCGGGCCGCCTCCGCCTCGCGGGCCGCCCGGCGCTGGGCCCGTTCCTTGCTCATTGTGCCTCCCGGCGGGTGCGCCCCACCGGCTCAGTCACCGGCCGGCACGGTGGCCAGCCAGTTGCGCAGCAACGCGGCACCGGTCTCGGCGGACTTCTCGGGGTGGAACTGGGCGGCCGACAGCGCGCCGCGTTCCACCGCCGCGACGAAGTCACAGTCGTGGTGGGCCGTGGTCACCCGGGCCCCGGACGCCGTCAACGCGGCGGCGTCGCCGACAGCGTACGAGTGGACGAAGTAGAACCGGCTGTCGGCGGGCAGGCCGGCGAAGAGCACCGAGCCGACCGGCGCCTGCACGGTGTTCCAGCCCATGTGCGGCAGCCGGGCGGCGGCGAGCCGGGTGACCGAGCCCGGCAGCAGTCCCAGCCCCTTGGTCACCACCCCGTGCTCGTCGCCGGACTCGAAGAGGATCTGCATGCCGACGCAGATGCCCAGCACCGGGCGGCCGGCGGCGACCCGTCCGGCGATCACCGGCCCGGCACCGATCGCCTCGATGCCGGCCACGCAGGCGGCGAAGGCGCCCACTCCGGGAACCACCAGACCGTCCGCGTCGGCCGCGGCGGCGAGGTCACCGGTGACCACCACGTCGGCGCCGGCTGCGGCCAGCGCCCGCTCGGCGGAGCGCAGGTTACCCGAGCCGTAGTCGAGCACCACGATTCGACGCCGTCCACGGGGGGCCGCCCCGCCGTCGGGTCGGCCGGTCACGACCCGTCCCCCGGTAGCAGCCAGAGCACCCCCGCGGCGGTGGCCAGCACGGCCAGCAGCGCGGTGACGACCACCGCGCCGCGGGGCGCACCCTGCCGATGCAGGGACAACGCCCCGCCGACAAGCACGCCGGCCAGGATCAACAGCAACGTGGGCAGGATGCCGCTCACCGGCGACACCTCCGCCGCGCCGTACCCGTCACAACGCCCCCTTGGTGCTGGGAATCGCCCCGCCCGCCGTCGGGTCCACCGCGGTGGCCTCCCGCAGCGCCCGGGACACCGCCTTGAACTGCGCCTCGACCACGTGGTGGGCGTCCGGATGCCCGCCGGGCCGGGCCGCCCGCAACACGTCCACGTGCAGCGTGATCCGGGCCGCCTGGCCGAAGGACTCCCAGATGTGCCGGGTCATGCTTGTCGGATAGACCGGACCGATGTACGGCGCCAGGGGCGGCTCGTCGTGCACCACGTACGGCCGGCCGGAGAGGTCCACGGCCGCCCGGACCAGCACCTCGTCCATCGGCACGGTGGCCGAACCGTACCGGCGGATGCCGGCCTTGTCGCCCAGCGCCTGGTCGAACGCGGCACCGAGGGCCAGCGCGGTGTCCTCCATCGTGTGGTGCGCGTCGATCTCCAGGTCGCCCACGGTGCGCACGGTCAGGTCGAAGCCACCGTGCCGGGCGATCTGGTGCAGCATGTGGTCGTAGAACCCGACCCCGGTGCTGATCTCGGCCACTCCGGTGCCGTCGAGGTCGACCTCGACCAGGACCTTGGTCTCCTTGGTGATCCGCTCCACCCGGGCGGTCCGGCTCATGATGTGCCTTTCGTCGGTCGCGGCTGCGGGGCGATGGAACCCTCGCGCTGAATACTGTCCACGGCGGCCAGGAAGGCGTCGGTCTCGGCCCGGGTACCGGCGGTGACCCGCAGCCAGCCGGGCAGGCCGACGTCACGTACCAGCACGCCGTGCGCCAGCAGCGCCCGCCAGGCCACCGACTGGTCGCCGCCCACCTCGTACAACACGAAGTTGGCGTCGCTGTCGGCGACCCGCAGGCCACGGCGGCGCAGTTCACTGACGATGCGGTCGCGCTGCTCGGCGATCTCGGCGACCGTGCCGAGCAGGGCCTCGCAGTGCGCCAGCGCGGCCCGGGCGGCGGCCTGGGTGAGTGCGGAGAGGTGGTACGGCAGGCGGACCAGTTGCACCGCCGCCACCACCGCCGGATCGGCGGCCAGGTAGCCCAGCCGACCCCCGGCGAACCCGAACGCCTTGCTCATCGTCCGGGTGACCACCAGCCGTGGGTGCCCGGGCAGCATCGACAGGGCGCTGACCGTGCCCGGCCGGGCGAACTCCGCGTACGCCTCGTCGACGACCACCATCCCCGGAGCGACGTCCAGCACCGCGCCGATCACCGCCGGGTCGAGCGCGGTGCCGGTGGGATTGTTCGGCGAGCAGAGGAAGACCACGTCCGGCCGGTGCTCGCGGACCTGCTCGACCGCCTCGTCGGCGGTGAGCGCGAAGTCGGCGCCCCGGCGGGCCGGCACCCACCGGGTGCCCGTGCCGAGCGCCAACAGCGGATGCATCGAGTACGCCGGGGTGAACCCGAGCGCGCTGCGTCCCGGCCCGGCGAACGCCTGGAGCAGCTGCTGCTGGACCTCGTTGGAACCGTTGGCCGCCCACACCCCGTCGGCGGTGAGCCCGTGGCCGAGGTACCCGGCCAGGTCGGCCCGCAACGCCAGCGCGTCCCGGTCGGGGTAGCGGTTGAGGTCGCGCAGTTCCGCCGCGAGGGCCTTGCCGATCGCCTCGGTCACCGCCTCCGGCAGCGGGTGGGAGTTCTCGTTGGTGTTCAGCCGCACCGGCACGTCGAGCTGCGGCGCACCGTACGGCGACAGCCCCCGCAGATCGTCACGGATCGGCAGGTCGGCCAACCCGGTCATGTGGTCGCCCCGGTCGGCGACTGCGGCGCCGGGGGTCGGGAAGCACCGGGAACCCGGGCAATGACGGCCTCGCCGTGCGCCGGCAGATCCTCCACGTTCGCCAGGGTCACCACGTGGCCGGCGACCTCCCGCAGCGCCTCCTCGGTGTACTCCACCACGTGCACGCCGCGCAGGAACGACTGCACCGACAGCCCGGACGAGTGCCGGGCGCATCCCCCGGTGGGCAGCACGTGGTTGGAGCCGGCGCAGTAGTCGCCAAGCGACACCGGCGAGTACGCGCCCACGAAGACCGCGCCGGCATTGCGTACCCGCATCGCCCACTGACGGGCGTCGGCGGTCTGGATCTCCAGGTGCTCGGCCGCGTACGCGTCGACCACCCGCAGGCCCGCCGTCAGGTCGTCGACGAGCACCACGCCGCTCTGCTCGCCGCCCAGCGCGGTGCCGACCCGCTCGGCGTGCTTGGTGGCCGGCACCAGTCGGGCCAGTTCCCGATCCACCGCGTCGGCCAGGGCGACCGACGGGGTGACCAGCACACTGGCCGCGAGAGGGTCGTGCTCGGCCTGACTGATCAGATCGGCGGCGACGTGCACCGGGTCGGCGGTGTCGTCGGCCAGGATCGCGATCTCGGTCGGGCCAGCCTCCGCGTCGATGCCGACCACCCCGCGCAGCAGCCGCTTCGCGGCGGTGACCCAGATGTTTCCCGGGCCGGTGATCATGTCGACCGGTGCGCAGTGCGCGCTGCCGGCGGCGTCGACGGCACAGCCGTACGCCAGCATCGCCACGGCCTGGGCGCCGCCGACGGCGTACACCTCGTCGACGCCGAGCAGCGCGCAGGCGGCGAGCACCCGCGGATCGGGCAGGCCGCCGTTGTCCTTCTGCGGCGGGCTGGCCACCACCAGCGACCGGACGCCGGCCGCCTGGGCGGGCACCACGTTCATCACCACGGTCGACGGGTACATCGCCAGCCCACCGGGGACGTAGAGACCGACTCGGTCGACCGGGGTCCACCGCTCGGTGACCGTGCCGCCGGGCACCACCTGGGTGGTGTGGTCGACCCGTCGCTGATCGGCGTGCACCCGCCGGGCCCGGGCGATCGACTCCAGCAGCGCCGCACGGACCTGGTCGTCCAGCGTGCCCTCCGCCGCCGCGATGGCCTCCGCCGGCACCCGCAGCACCTCGGGGGCGATCCCGTCGAACCGCTCGCTGGCCTCGCGGACCGCCGGATATCCATGCTCACGCACCGCCGTGACGATCGGGCGGATGCGCTCGACCGCCACCGAGACGTCGAGCTGGGCACGAGGCAGCAGGTGGCGCGGGTCACGCGCGCCACCGCGCAGGTCGATCCGGTTCAACACGCCTGCGAGTCTAGGCGGCCCTCCGTCGGGCCGACCGCGCCGTCCGCTGTCCGGGACGGTGAGCCGGGACACGCCGCCGCCCGCCGATCGGGCTACGCTTGATCACGTGACCGCACGGCTGCCGGTGTTCCCGCTCGCCACGGTGCTCTTCCCGGGGCTGGTACTGCCGCTGCACATCTTCGAGGAGCGTTACCGCGCGCTGGTCCGACACCTCGTCGCGCTGCCCGAGGGCGCCCCACGCGAGTTCGGGGTGGTGGCCATCCGCAGTGGCTGGGAGGTCGCCTCCGCTGCCGGCCAGGACATGTCCGGCACCGGCGAGGTCACCCTGCACGAGGTGGGCTGCACCGCCGAGCTGCGGCAGGTCACCGAGTTGGATGACGGAGGCTTCGACATCGTCACCGTGGGGCGGCGTCGCTTCCGGATGGGCGACGTCGACCGGACCTCCGCGCCGTACCTGACCGCCGAGGTGCAGTGGTTGCCCGAGCCGGACGGCCCGGACGAAACCGCCGATCTGCTGTCGGCCCGGGTGATCGCTGTCTTCCGGCAGTACCTGGGCCTGATCCGGGCCGAGGCCGGTCAGCTCACCGAGCAGCTGCCCGAGGACCCGACGGTGCTGTCCCACCTGGTCGCCGCGACCGCGGCGCTGACGTTGACCGACCGCCAGCGCCTACTCGCCATCGACGGCACGGCGGCCCGGCTGCGCGCCGAACTGCACCTGCTCAACCGCGAGGCGGCGCTGCTTCGCCAGGTGCGGGCGGTTCCGGTGCCGTTGGCGGAGTTGGCCTCGCCCCCGCCGGCCCCGAACTGACCTCGCCCGCCGGCCCGGAACCGGCTGCTCCCGCCGGCCCGGCGGGCAGCGGCGGATGCGCGGCGAGCCAGGCCGCGTCCGGCTCCGGCCCCGCTGGCTTCGGCGCCGCTGGCGGATGCGCGGCGAGCCAGGCCGCGTCCGGCTCGGGCTCGGGCCGCAGCGACGGCCATCGTGACCAGCCGGCGAGCAGGGTGTACGTGACCGCGGCGGCGAAGGCCGGCAGCAGCAGGTTGCCGTAGGGCACCGGCAGCACCCCGAGGAACAGCTCGATCCCGCCGGCCCGCAGGTCCGCCGGCTTGCTGAAGCGCGTGCCGTCCGGGGCGCTGTCCAGCAGCCGCTGGTAGCTGGCCAGGCCGACCCGACGCCCCACCTGCCAGGCGACCAGTCCGGCGGCGAGCCCACCGGCCGCCGCGACGACCAGCCCGACCGGCCCCCGGTGGCGACGCAGCAGGAACCACACGGCGAGCGCGGTGAGCACCCCGAACGCCAGCCCGAGCAGGCTGAACCATCCGTCCGCGGCGATCGGCTGTTCCGGTTGCGCCTGGCCGTACACCGCGCCGTCGCCACTCTTGACGACCGGCGTGGCCGGCGCGACCGCCGCCCAGAGCCACCCCAGCGGCGCCCCCAGCAGGCCCAGGACCAACACCGTCGCCGCCCCGAACGCCGCCACTCGGCCACGCCCACCCGGCCCCCCGGCGGTCGAATCGACGGTCTCGGCGGAGAGCACCGCGGCCCCCGCAGCCGGGTCGCTGCTCGGCCCGGTGGCCGCAGCCGCCGGCCCGTCGATCTCGGCGGCCAGCCCGGCGACCTTGCCACCCGGCTCGGTGGTCTCGGTACCCGGCGCAGCGGCCTCGGCGGCCGGCTGGCTCGCCGACTGGGTAGCCGCCACGGCGGCGTCCGTCGCCGGCTGGCTTGTCGATCTGGTCGTCGGCTCGGTCGACGAATTAGGCAGGGCAGCCGACGGCCGGGCGGGCGGTTCGGCGGCGGGGGTGGTCGGGCTCACCCGATGATCCTCGCAGCTACCGTCGTCGGTCGTACACCGTGTCGCGGCAGCAGGTGCCGCGAGCCGCCCGGCCGGCCGGTATCCCGCGTGTCGGTCAGCGGCCGAACGGCTCCAGCATCGCCGAGGCGGCCCGCAGCCAGGCCTGTCGGGTCTCGCCCTGGAGCTGGTGGTACTCGATCGACGAGCCGGTCTCCAGCGCCGGGTCGTACGGCACCACGGTCACCGCGCGGGTCCGGGTGGCGAAGTGCTTCTCCAGGTCGCCCTGCAACGGCAACCGGCCCGGGGTGGGGCAGGAGATCAGCGTGACGGCGTTGTCGGCCAGCTGACCCATCCCCTCCTCGTGCAGCAGGTCGAGCATCCAGTCTGCGCTGAACGCGGCGTCCTCGCGGGGCACCGTGGTGACCACCAGCTGATCGGCGGCCTGCATGACGGTACGCCAGTTCGGGCTCTCCACGTTGTTGCCGGTGTCCACACAGATCACGTCGTGGGTGCGACGCAGCAGCTCCAGCACCCGCTTGACGGTGAACTGGTCCAGCCGTTGGGCGAACCGGGGGCTCTCCTCACCGGCGAGCACGTCGTACGACCCGTCGGAGGCGTGCCGCAGGTAGTCGTCCAGGATCTCCAGCAGCTCCGCCCCCTCCCGGATCTCGATTTGCACGAGATCGGCGACCAGGTGCCGGATCGTTCGGGCATGCCGGGCGCTGCCGGCGCGCAGCCCGAGGGTGCCACGTAGCTCGTTGTCGTCCCAGGCCAGCACGCCTCGGCCGCGTACGCTGCCGACGGTCGCCGCGGCCAGCACGGTGGCCGTGGTCTTGTGCACCCCGCCCTTCGGGTTGGCGAAGGCGATCACCCGGGGGGTGCCCAGGTCGCGCCGGAGCACGGCGGCGGCCCGTTCGAGGTCGCTGCCGGCGCTCTGCGCACGCCACTCGATGCGCCCGGGGCGGCCGGCCACGGTGGCCGGTGGCAGCACAGCCGGCGGCGGGGTCGGCGGGGCCACGGCCGGCAACGGTGCCACCGGCGGCGCCACGGCAGGGGGCGCCATCGCCGCCGAGGGCGGCTGATAGCCGTTGTCCAGCAGGGCGTACCGGGACTCCACCGGCGGCGCGGCGTGCCGGTAGCCGTTGTCCAGCAGGTTGTACCGGGACTCCATCGGCTCCGGCCGGCGCGGCTCCGGCACCGGCGGGTACGGCGGCTGCGCCGGCTGTCCGCGGTAGGGCTGGACCGGATGCGCCGGGTCGACCCGGTAGGCAGGTTCGGCGCGGTAGGCAGGTTCGGCGCGGTAGGCCGGCTCCTCCCCGTACGACCGGTCCGCCGGCTGGCCGACGGCCGGCGCCCGCCCCGCGTAGCCGGTGCCGGGCCCCCGCCGCGGCAACGGCTCAGGTGACGGAGACGGCGGTGGCTCCTCGGCCCGCCGCTCGGTGGCGGCCGGCTCTGCGCTGCGTCCGCCGAGGCGGGCTCGGTCGAGCAGCGCCCGCCACCGCGGTGCGGGTTCGGCGGGCCGTTCCCAACCGGTCTCGCTGCCCTCCACGGATCGCCTCCCCAGCGCTTCGGTCTCCGTCTGACAGGCTACGAACGAAAGCCTACTGAGGCCACACCGGGCGACAACCGGATGTGTCGACAACCGTCAAGGTGCCGACTCTGGATCATCCTCGTCGTCGGTGTCTGCCGAGGTCGAGGGCGTCCATGTCGAAGCCGAAGGCGCGGGTGCGGGCGGCGACGGTGACGGTGACGGTGACGGATCCGTCACCTCCGGCGGTGTCAGCGAGCGGTCCGCCACTGTCGGCTCCGGCGCGGGCGGGCCCTCGGTGGCGGCTGTGGTGGCACTTGCGGTGGCGGAGACGGTGGCGCTCGCCGTCGGTTCCGGTGTGGCCGTCCGGTCCACCGGCGGCCGGACGACATCTCGCTGCTCCGGCAGCGGCGGAGTGAAGACGGTCCGCTCCAACCGCCGAACCTCAGGAGCCGGATCCACCACCCGCACCCCGGAGCGGGCCGCAACGCCGCGTAGCTTCGCCGGCTCGGCACGTACCACCAGGGCGTAGAGGCAGGCGCACTCGGCCCGGAACGCGGCCGCCTCCGCCGCCGCGACCTGGGCGCCGCTGAGGTACAGGCCGCGCAGTTCGCGTTCCTCCGGGCCACCACCGCCCAGCGCGGTGGCCCGGGCCCGGTAGTCGGCGGCCTCCCGCTCCTTGCGCTCGGCGAGTTTGATCATTCCGGCCGTCACGTCCTCCGGCACCCGCTGGGTCGGAATACGGACGATCTCGGTCTGCCGCTCCGGCAGCGGCACCCGTCCGAACACCACCGCGACCCCCACGTCACCGACCACCGCGGCGAGTCGGGCCGGGGTGAGGTACTCGGTGAGCGAGACGAGGGCGTACGTGCCGTCGCCGAGCGAGCCGGCCAGCGCGGCCAGGTCGGCCGCCGCGGTCGCCTCGTAACGGGGGATGGAGTCGCCCTCGACCACGCCCACCCGGGTCACCTCGCCGACCGTGCGGTCCGGCACGGGCGGGCCACCGGTGGCGAGCACGGCCGTGGCCAGCACCGTGGTGCACGACAGCATCGCCACCCAGCCGAGCAGCGGAGTGCGGCTCGGGCCATGGCCGAGCCGGGTCACCGTGGCCGCGAGGCGGGGCAGCAGTCGCTGGTCCAACTTCCGCAGCAGATCGCCGGCGCGCACGGGCGGTCCCCTCGTCGGTCGGTCGGAACGGGTGGGACGCGTCAGTCGCGGAGGATCTCCAACGTGCGTCCCAGATCGTCAGGGTAGTCGCTGACGAAGCGGACCTCGTCCCCCGTACGGGGGTGCTCGAAGCTCAACTCTCTGGCGTGCAACCACTGCCGGTCCAGTCCGAGCCGGGCGGCGAGTGTCGGATCGGCGCCGTACGTGAGGTCACCCACGCACGGATGCCGCAGCGTCGAGAAGTGCACCCGGATCTGGTGCGTACGGCCGGTTTCCAGCCGCACGTCGACCAGGCTCGCGGACGGAAACGCCTCGATGGTGTCGTAGTGGGTGATGCTCGGCTTACCGCCGGAGACCACCGCCCAGCGGTAGTCGTGGTGCGGATGCCTGTCGATCGGGGCGTCGATGGTGCCCCGCAACGGGTCCAGGTGGCCCTGCACCACCGCGTGGTAGCGCTTCTCCACCTCCCGATACTTGAAGGCCCGCTTCAGCACGCTGTACGCCTGCTCGCTCTTGGCCACCACCATGACGCCTGTGGTGCCGACGTCGAGGCGGTGCACGACGCCCTGGCGCTCGGCGGCGCCGCTGGTGGCGATGGTGTGCCCGATCGCGGCGAGCCCGCCGATCACGGTCGGGCCGGTCCAGCCGGGACTGGGATGCGCGGCCACGCCGACCGGCTTGTCCACCACCACGATGTCGTCGTCGGCGTACACCACCCGCAGGCCGGGCACCGCCTGGGGCACCACCACCGGCGCCGTGGCCGGCGCGGGCAACGTCACCTCCAGCCAGGAGCCCGCCCGCACCTTGTGCGAGTTGGGTCGTACCGCACCGTCCACCAGCGCTTCCCCGGCATCGACGAGCGCGGCGGCGGCGGTACGGGACAGGCCGAACAGCCGGGCGACGGCCTGGTCCAGTCGCATCCCGTCGAGTCCGTCGGGCACCGGCAGGCTCCGCTGGTCGCCGCCGGCGGCGAAGGTGGCCGTCACGCCCGCTCCCGCCGTCCGCTGTCGGTGTCGCCCGGGTCGCCGGCCCCGGCGGGCTGCCGGTCGGCGGTGCCGCCCCCGGCCGGTGGGTCTTCCCGGTCGGTGTCACTGCGCCGGCCGTCGGGCAGCGCCCGGGTGCCGTCGCGCTGGCGTCCGGTGAACTCCAGCGCAACGGCGAGCAGCACGCCGCAGACCAGGGCACTGTCGGCGACGTTGAAGATCGGGAAGACCCGACCGTACGGGTCGAAGACGCTGAACATGTCGACCACGTGCCCGACGAACCAGCCCGGTGCCCGGAAGATCCGGTCGAGCAGATTGCCGGTGACGCCACCGACCACCAGGCCCAGCGCGACCGCCCACGACGCCGAGCGCAACGTCCGCGCCATCCAGGCGATCCAGCCCAGCACCCCGATCGCGATGATCGGGAAGATGAAGGTGTAGTCCTTGCCCAGACTCCACGCGGCCCCGCTGTTGCGGGTCAGCGACAGGTAGAGCGCCCCACCCAGCAGTCGCACCGGCTCGCGGTCGCTGAGTTCCTGGAGGGACAGGTGCTTGGTCAACAGGTCGACGGCCAACGCGAACACCGCAAGCGAGAGGAGGATCGTGACGGCTCGGCGTCGCGATCTCGTGGCGGTGCCCGACCCGGTGGTGCCGGATCCAACGGGCGGTGCTGCGCTCATCTGCTCCCCATCGACTATCGCGGCGGTACGGTCGCACCGCTGCGCACTCACGCCGGGGAACGTGCCGTCAGCGCCGCTCCTCCAGCTGCTTGCAGGTCACGCAGAGAGTGGCCGACGGGAACGCGGCCAGCCGCTCCACCGGGATGGGGTTGCCGCATCGCTCGCACCAGCCGTAGCCACCCTCATCGAGACGCTCCAGGGCGCGCTCGACCTGCGTGATCCGTTCCAGGATGCTGTTGGCGAGGGAGATCTCCTGCTCCCGCTCGAACGTCTTGGTGCCGGTGTCGGCCTGGTCGTCCCCGGCCGAGTCGGTGAGGCGGTCGCGCTGCAGCTCGGTGATCTCGCTCAGCGTCTGATCGTACTCGGCTCGCAGTTCCTCGTGCCGGGCCGCCAACGCGGCTCGGATCTTCTCGGTCTCCGCGGCGCTGCGGGTGGACTTCGCCGCAGTTTTGCGGCCTGCGGTCCTGGTGTCGGCTGGCTTGGCCATCGTCGCTCCCTCGGCCACGGAGCCGCGGTTGCCCGCGACGCCTCGACAGGGGCCGCCGCATCGGCCGCCCCAGGTACAAAACGGGCGCGCGGCCACGGGGCCGCGCACTCCGGAGGTTGGCAAGGATACGGAACGTAAAGGCGTCCGACAACGTGCCGCACCGCGACGCCCGTTCCACCCCGGTTACCGCCATTTCAGGGCAAAGGGAACGCTAGCAGATGTCCGACACTCAGCCGGTCGGTTCCGCGCCGTCCCGCAGCTGGCTCAGCCGGCCGATCAGATCCGGCCCGGAGGGCGTGACCAGGAAGAGTTTGTCTCTGCTCGCCGCACCGGTGCGGAGCGACACGGCGGCCGGCCGGACGCCGAGCGCGGCAGCCAACGCGCGACGGGCGGCCTCGGTGGCCCGACCGTCCGCCGCCGGTGGGTGCACCGCGATGACGAGAGCGGGCCCGTGCGGGCCGTCGAACCGGCCACCCACGCGGGCCCGGGAGGCGCCCGGCTTCACCCGTACGGCGACAACCAGCGCATCGTCCATCGGGGCCACGTCAGCGGCGCTCGGTCTCCGCCAGCAACACGGTGTCCGGCGTGCAGTGCGCGCAGGGGGTGAAACCGAGTTCGACCGCCTCGGCGACGGGCAGCGGCTCGTGCTCCCGGCCGACCAGGTGCGGGCACCCGTCGAGGTGGTACCGCGGCCGGCCGTCGACGACCCGCACCTCGTCCGCGAGGCGGGCCACCCGGGCGGCCTGCTCCGCCGTGGTCTCCTCGGCGGCAGGCTCGTCGTCGTACTCGTCGGCAACACCCGACCGCTCGCGCGGCTCGGTAACCGGCGAGCCGGGTGGTTGCCGCCACCCGACATCGCCGGTGTCCACGGTTGCCGAGGTCTGCTGGTTCGGAATGCCCCACCCACGCCCGTCGCCGTCGCGACGGGTCTGGCCCGCCGGATCGCCGCTGGGAGCCGAGGCCCGGCCAGCCGCCTGGCGGGCGCCTGCGACAAGTGCCACGGCGGCCAGCAGGCTGGCCCCGATCGAGACGACCAGCAGCGGGCTGGAGCCACCAGCCAGGCCGAAGACCAGCAGCACCACAGCGACGAGGATGAGCCCGAGACTGATGACTATCATGGCTCACCCTCGCCGTGTCGTACCGATGAGGCTGGGCGGGTGATCGCCGCGCTGGCGGCAGTCACCGACCCGGTTCAGCGACCGGCCTCAAGCGCGCCGGAGCGGCCCCCGCCGTAGGAACCGGCGAGACCCGCCGCAGCGAGCCCGTTGCCGGCAGCCCGGGCGCCCTCGCCGCGGGTCATCTCGGCCTCCAGGCCCTGACCGCGGCCGTCGAGGTCCCGCAGCTGGCTCTCCAGGTACGCCTTGAGCCGGGTGCGGTACTCGCGCTCGAACTGCTTGAGCTCCTCGATGTGCTTCTGCAACGCGGTGCGCTTGGCGTCCAGGCCACCCATGGCCTCCTGGTGCCGCTGCCGGGCGTCGCGCTCCAGCGCGTCCGCCTTGGCACGGGCCTCGCGGGTGACCTCCTCGGCCTTGGAACGGGCCTCGGAGAGCAGCTGGTCGGCCTCGCGGCGAGCGTCGGAGACGTGGTCGTCGGCGGTGCGCTGGGCCATCATGAGCACGCGCAGCGCCTGCTGCTCGCCGTCCGGGCCGGCCACGGCGCCACCGACACCGACGGAGCGGACCTGCTCCAGCTCGGCCTGCATGGCGCGGGCGGCCTGCTCGGCGGCGGCCTTGTCGCGCTGCACCCGGTCGAGCTGGGCCTTGACGTCGTTCAGCTCGGCGGCCAGGCGGGCGTCGCCGCCGGGGCCGGCCGGGGCACCGCCCCGTCCACCGCGCTCCACCTGGGCGCGCAGTTCGTTGTTCTCCTCGATCAGACGGGCGAGTTCGCGCTCGACCTCGTCCAGGAAGGCGTCGACCTCCTCCTCGTCGTAGCCCCGCTTGCCGATCGGCGGCTTCTTGAAGGCGACGTTGTGGACGTCGGCCGGGGTCAGCGGCATCGAAACTCCTCGGGTCAGTTGCGGCCGCGATAGCGCGTCGGTCATCAGGCGGTCCTGATGATCGCCGGCTCTAACACAAACCTCATCAGCACGAACAGGATAACCAGGAGCACAAGGGAGGCCAGGTCGATGCTCACGGTACCAATTCGCAGCGGAGGGATCACACGCCTCAACGCCCGGAGCGGGGGATCAGTGACGCTCCACACGGATTCCAGTCCGGCTGACGCTCCCCGACCGGGCTGCCAGCGTCGGCCGTACTGCAACACCGCGCTCAGCACGAAACGGGCCAGAAGAACGATCAGAAAGACATACGTGGTCAGGTAGAGGACCTGTAACAAGATCGACAACACGGCAGGCGACGTCCCTCGGGTCGGGCGGGTCAACTCAGGCTGAAGAACCCGCCCTCAGCGATCTTGGCCTTGTCCTCCGCGGTGACCTGGACATTGGCCGGTGAGAGCAGGAACACCCGGTTGGTCACGCGCTCGATCGTACCGCGCAGCCCGAAGGCCAGCCCGGCGGCGAAGTCCACCAGACGGCGGGCATCCGCCTCATCCATCTCGGTGAGGTTGATGATCACCGGCACCCCGTCGCGGAAGTGCTCGCCGATCGTCCGCGCCTCGCGATAGGTAGTCGGGTGCAACGTGGTGATCTGGTACCGCTGCTCCTCCTCCGGCACCAGCGGGCGCTCGCGCGGCTGCACCTGCGGCGCCAGGGCGAGATTGTCCCGGGTGTGATAGGTCAGCGCGCCGGACGGCTCGCCGGTCGACCTGGTGATCGACCGGACACTGGACCGCTCGGACCGCTCGGACCGCTCAGACCGCTCCGGGCGCTCGGACTCCAGCCGCTCGGCCTCACCCAGCCGGCCCGACCGCTCACTCAGCCGCCCACGGTCACCCAACCGTGGACGCGGCGCCGGCGGCTCCTCCGGCTCCTCCTCCTCGTCGGCGAACTCCTCGGCGTACCGGCTCTGCCGGTAGCGCGACTCCCGGTAGCCACCCTTGTCGTAGCCACCGTCGTCGTAGGCCCGCTCGTCGTCCTCTTCGACCAGTCCGAGCCAGACCCCCGCCTTGCGCAGTGCACCCATCCCCGCGCCCTTCCCGTCCGCCGTGCGGCACACGCCCCCGCCGTGTCGCCTGTCGCGAGTGGACCATCCCTGCCCACCGGACTGGAACGGCAATCCCCCGACGCGCAATTCGCGTTGCACGTCACGCCCCCCGTCGCCGGGAAGGCCGTTCCCACAAACAACACTGATGTAATTTGCTTCCCTCGCGGCCAGGCTACCGCAGCGTGGGACGCATTCCGAGCAACGCGCTGCCGACGCGGACATGTGTCGCGCCGTGACCGATCGCTGCCTCCAGGTCGCCGCTCATGCCGGCGGACAGCTCCGTCGCCTGCGGATGGTCCGCCCGCACCAGCGCCGCGATGGTCGCCAGCCGGGCGAAGGCGCGCTCCGGCTCCCAGCCCAGCGGCGCCACCGCCATCAGGCCGGCCAGCCGCAGCCCACCGGCGGCGGCGACCGCCTCGGTGACCGCGCCGAGGCCGGCGTCCGGATCGGCCGAGTCCGGCACGGCACCGCCCCGGGCCGCGTCTCCGTCGATGCTGACCTGCACCAGGACGTCCAACGGCCGGTCCCGGCCAATGGCGGTGACACCGGCGTCCAACGCGGACGCCAGGCGGACGCTGTCGACGGACTGGACCACGTCCGCGTACCGCAGCACCGACTTGACCTTGTTGCGCTGCAAGCGGCCGACGAAATGCCAGCGCGGGGCGACCCCGGCGGCGGCGACCTGCGGCGCCTTGGTCGCCGCCTCCTGGTCACGGTTCTCCCCCACGTCGGTCACGCCGAGGCCCACCAGAGTCACCACATCGGATGCCGGGTAGGTCTTGGTAACCGCGATCATGGTCACTTCCGCCCGGTCCCGGCCCGCAGCCGCGCAGGCGTCAGCGATCCGGGAGCGTACGCGGGCGAGCCCGGCGGCGATCTCCGCGCGCCGGTCGGCTCTCGCCGGGGCTTGGCTGTCGGTCATCGGCGGTGTTCAGGACCCGTTCTTCAGGAAGTCGGGCACATCCACGTCGTCGAAGAGCACCCGACGCGGCGACTGCGGCGCGGCCGGCGCGGCCGGCGACGGCAGGATCGGTGTGCTCGGCTGTGCCGGCTGGTTCTGGTTGGTCTTGCGGGCCGGCTCGGCCGCCTTGTACGCCGGTGTGCCACCGTCGAAGCCCGCCGCGATCACGGTGACCCGCACCTCGTCGCCGAGCGCGTCGTCGATGACCGCACCGAAGATGATGTTCGCGTCCGGGTGTGCCGCGTCGGTGACCAGCTGGGCCGCGTCGTTGATCTCGAACAGGCCGAGATCGGAGCCACCGGCGATGGAGAGCAGCACGCCACGGGCACCGTCCATGCTCTGCTCAAGCAGCGGGCTGGAGATGGCGGCCTCGGCGGCCTCGACCGCGCGGTTCTCGCCCCGGGCGCTACCGATGCCCATCAGCGCGCTGCCCGCGCCGCTCATCACGCTCTTGACGTCGGCGAAGTCGAGGTTGATCAGACCTGGCGTGGTGATCAGGTCGGTGATGCCCTGCACACCGGAGAGCAGCACCTGGTCGGCCGTCCGGAACGCGTCCATCATGCTGATGTTGCGGTCGCCGAGCGCCAGCAGCCGGTCGTTGGGAATGACGATCAGGGTGTCGCACTGGTTACGCAGCTCGTCGATGCCGGCCTCAGCCTGCACCTGGCGGCGCTTGCCCTCGAAGGAGAACGGGCGGGTGACCACACCGATGGTCAGCGCGCCGAGCTTCCGGGCGATGTTCGCCACCACAGGCGCGCCGCCGGTGCCGGTGCCACCACCCTCACCGCAGGTCACGAAGACCATGTCGGCCCCCTTGAGGACCTCCTCGATCTCGTCGCGGTGATCCTCGGCGGCGTTCTTGCCGACGTCCGGGTTGGCGCCGGCGCCCAGCCCCCGGGTCAACTCGCGGCCGACGTCGAGCTTGACGTCGGCGTCGCTCATCAGCAGCGCCTGCGCGTCCGTGTTGATCGCGATGAACTCGACGCCCTTGAGCCCAACCTCGATCATCCGGTTGACGGCGTTGACGCCGCCACCCCCGATGCCGACGACCTTGATGACCGCCAGGTAGTTGTGCGGAGGTGTCATCTCCGGTCCTTTCCTTCGAGATCGGCTACTCCCCGACCGAGCTACGGCCTGGCCGGACCGACGGTCGACGCAGTTACCACCACCGAGGTCGAGAGGTAAACCCTCACCCTCTACTAGAGGGTTAGAGTTATGTCAACCACTGATCCTCTTCGGGGCAACGTAAGCGCAGCCGAGCGATGAGCCAAGGACCTCTCCGGCGTGTCGCCGGTGTAGCGAGACGGCTCACCACTGACCGGTCGCTCACCGGAAGGTGACCACATCCGGCGCGCTCACGTCGATCCGGGCCGCATCCTGGTCGAGCAGCGCGGTGGCCACCCGCGCCTTGTCCGCACCACGGGTCGCGTCGCCCCAGAACACCGTACGGTCGTCATGCAACCTCAGGCTGATCCGGGCCAGCCCCTCGACACTGATCTCGACCAGCTGGTCGAGCAGCTCCGGGGTGAGCACACCGAGCACCTCCAGACCGGCCCGGGTGTCCGGGTCGTCCGGACCGGGCGTGGCCAGCCGTACCAGCGGCAGGCCGTCCGGCCGCTGCGGCACCGTCCGGAACACCACCCCGGCGGCGTCGACCACCGCGAACTGCTCCCCGCGCGGCACCACCGCCACACCCGTACGCTCGGTCAGTCGTACCACCAACGCGTCCGGCCAGTCCCGAGTGACGGTGACCCGCTCCACCGGCGGCAGGGCACCGATCCGGCCGGCCAGCGCGGCCAGGTCCACCCGGGCCAACGGAGCACCGTCCGGCACGCCCGCTGCGTCCCGCACCTGCACCGCCGTCACCAGTTCGGCACCCTCCACCCGAACCTCGCGTACCCCGAACAGGCCGGTGCCCAGCAGCGTCCACGCCACCAGCCCGGCCACCGCGACCACACCAGCGGCCACCGCCCAGGGCAACGCCGCGCGCATCCGCCGACGCCGGGCCCGGGCCATGAACCGCCGGGTCGAGGCGGGTACCGCGTCGCTGCCGGCACGTACCAACTGCCACCGGCGCACGGGGCGACGCCCCGCGCCACCGTCCACACCGGTGCCGCGCCCCCGGGCCGGACCGGGACTCATTCCGCGACGGGCGCCGCGCCGTCCACGCCGACGGCTCCGGGAACGCTGCCCCCGATGCTCGTCGACCCGCCAGCCGCCCCGCCGGCGACGGTGCCGGTCAGCGCCGACGCACCGGCGGTACGCGCCGTCAACGCGGCCAACAACTCGTCACCCATCAGCGAGATCGGCGGAGCCCCCATCGTCACCACCACGTCGCCCGGCCGGGCCCGGCGGGCCACCTCGGCCGGCGCCGCCTCCCACGTGTCGACGAAGACCTTCCGCTCCGCCGGCAGCGACACCGCCTCAACCAGCGCCGTCGAGCCCTCGCCGGGGGCACGTTCCTCGCCCGGCCCGAAGACCTCCAGCAGCACCAGCTCGTCGGCGATCGCCAGCGCCTCGGCGATCTCCGCCTGCAACTCCCGGGTGCGGTAGAGCCGGTAGGGCTGGAAGACCACGATCAGCCGGCCCTCCCCGGCCACCTCGCGCAACGTCCGCAGGGCCAACGTCATCGAGGTCGGGTGGTAGGCGTACTCGTCGTAGACGAGCACCCCGTCGACGTCGCCCTTGCGCTCGAAACGTCGGCGCACCCCCGGGAAGGCCGCGAGCGCGGCCTCCGCCGCCGGCAGTGGCAGCTCCAGCAGGTACGCGGCCAGCACCGCCGAGGCACTGTTGAGCCCCATGTGCCGGCCCGGCACCGGCAGTCGGAACTCGCCCAGCGAGCGACCGTCGATGTGGGCGAGGTAGCGCACCCCCCGCGCCGAGGAGGCGATGTCGGTCAGTCGCAGGTCAGCGTCCTCGGCCTCCCCGTAGGTGTACACCCGACGCCCCTCGGCGCGCAGCGTCGCCGCCAGCCGCCGGCCACCCGCGTCGTCGGCGCAGGTGATGACGAACCCCTCCGGGTCGGTGAGCCGGGCGAACTCGGCGAAGGTGGCCTCCAGGTTGGCCAGGTCGCCGTAGGTGTTCAGGTGATCCGCCTCGACATTCGTGACGATCGAGACGTACGGACGGTAGATGAGGAACGAACGGTCGCTCTCGTCGGCCTCGACCACGAAGTACTCGCCGGTGCCGTGGTGTGCCCCCGAGCCGACCTCGGAGATCTCCCCACCGATCACGAAGGACGGATCGGCCCCGGCCTGTTGCAGCACCATGGTGACCATCGAGGTGGTGGTGGTCTTGCCGTGGGTGCCGGCGACGGCCACGGTACGGCGACCGGTCATCGCGGCTGCCAGGGCCTCCGAGCGGTGCAGCACCCGCAGCCCGCGGCGGCGTGCCTCGACCATCTCCAGATGATCGGCGGGGATCGCCGAGGAGTACACGACAGTGTCGACCCCGTCGAGGTTGGCCGTCTCGTGGGTCATGTGGATCGTCCCGCCGAGCGCCCGCAGGCCGGCCAGCGACGGCCACTCGCGCAGCTCGCTGCCGGAGACCGGCAGGCCCCGGGTGAGGAAGAGCCGGGCCAGCCCGCTCATGCCGACCCCGCCCACGCCGATCAGGTGGATATGGCCGAGATCCTCGGCGGTAAGCGTGCCCGCCGGGCTGAACGTGGTCATCGGGACCAGCCTTTCGTTCGCGACTGCGGGGTCACCGGGTAACCGCCTCGTAGACGAAGTTGAGCAGCGCCTCGTCGCCGTCGCGCCGCCCGTAGGCCGCGGCGGCGGTACCCATCGCGTGCAGCCGCTGCGGATCGCGGATCAGCGGAATGACCGTACGTTCGAGCCAGTCCGGAGTCACCTCGGCGTCGTCGACGAGCAGGCCGCCACCGGCCTCGACCACCGGCAGTGCGTTACGCTTCTGCTCCTGGTTGCTGTGCGGGTAGGGCACGTAGATCGTCGGCAGCCCGATCGCGGCGACCTCGGCGCAGGTCATCGCCCCGCCCCGGCCGAGCATCAGGTCCGCCGCCGCGTACCCGGCGTCCATGTCGGACAGGTACGGCAGCGTCACGTACGGCACCGGCAGGTCCGTCGGGACCGACACCGGCTCGTTGCGGGCGCCGATCACGTGCAGCACCTGGACGCCGTTGCGGGCCAGTTCCTTCGCCGCCCCGGAGACCGCGAGGTTGATCGACCGGGCGCCCTGCGAGCCGCCGGCGACGAAGAGCACCGGCAGGTCGGGGCGGAGCCCGAAGTGGGCCCGCGCGGCGTTACGCATCGCCGCCCGGTCCAGCCCGGCGATGCTGCGGCGCAGCGGCACGCCGACCACCCGGGCGTCGCGCAGCGACTCCGCCTGCGCCGGCTGGTGCGGGAAACCGACGGCGACGTGCTTGGTGAACTTCATGCCCAACCGGTTCGCCACCCCCGGCGGCACGTTCACCTCGTGGATCACGATGGGCAGTTCCCGCCGCCAGGCGGCCAGATAGGCCGGCACCGAGACGTACCCGCCGAAGCCGACCACCACGTCGGCGCGTACCTCGTCGATGACCTTGCCGGCCGCGCGGGCCGCGGTCCACATCCGGCCCGGGGTACGGACCAGGTTCATGTTGATCGACCGGGGCAGTTGGTAGGCAGGGATGTTCCGCAGGTCGTAGCCGGCCGGCGGGATCAGCTCGTTCTCCAGGCCCTTCGGTGTGCCGAGGCAGGTTATCCGGACGCCGGGGTCGTGCCGGCGCAGGCAGTCGGCGAAGGCGAGCAACGGGTAGATGTGCCCCCCGGTGCCACCTCCTGCGAGCACCACCGAACGCAGCGGACCCATCAACGTCTCCTCTCGCTCGCCGACCCGCTGCGACCCCGGCTGTCCCGGGCGCCACGCGACGCGGCCTGGTCGTCCCTACGCCGCTTGCGTGCCTGGGGCACGGAGCCCCGGGCCGTCGACGGCGGCGCCGAGCGGCGCCGCCGGCCGGGAAGCGGCGGCAACGGTGCCCACACTAGTCGGACCCACCGGGCCGGTGGACGGGCATGCAGGGCCCGGGCCGCATCGGGTTCCGCGCGGGCGAACGAGGCCAGCATGCCGACCGCCGCGAGGGTGACCACCAGGGCGCTGCCGCCGTCGGAGATGAACGGCAGCGGTACGCCGGTCAGCGGCAACAGCCCGATGACGCCGCCGATGTTGATGAACGCCTGCCCGACGAGCCAGGCGGTGGCGCCCGCGGCGGCCAGTCGCCGGAACGGGTCGTCGACCCGACGGGCGATGCGCAGGCCGGTGTAGCCGAGCACGGCGAACAGGGTGACGATCACGGCGCAGCCGACCACCCCCAGCTCCTCGGCGATCACCGCGAAGATGAAGTCGTTCTCCGCGGCCGGCAGCCAGGCCCACTTGGTCCGCCCCTGGCCCAGCCCGGTGCCGAACCAGCCGCCGTTGGCGATGGCGTAGCGGGCCTGGACCATCTGGTAGCAGAGTTGCTCCTTGCATCCGTCCAGCGGCGGCGGGTTGAAGAAGACGGTGAGCCGGGCCAGCCGGTAGTTCTCCTCACCCCGTACGCCCGAACCGGCGCCGAGGGAGGCCACCGCCACCAGCAGGCCGATGCCGAGCAGCCCGATCGCGCTGAGCGCGGCGAAGACCCGCAGCCGCACCCCGGCCGCCCAGAGCAGCCCCACCACCAGGGCCAGCAGGCAGAGCATGCTGCCCAGGTCGTTGTAGCCGACCAGCACGAAGAGCAGCCCCACCACCGGGAACAACGGCGTGGCCAACTCCCGCCACCAACCCAGCGCCGCGCCCTTGCGGGCGAGCACGTGCGCACCCCACAGCACCAGCGCGAACTTCGCCAGCTCCGACGGTTGCAGGCTGACCTCGCCGACGTACAGCCAGAGCAGCTGGGCCTCCAGCGGGCCGATCTTCGCGTCGCCGTCGGTCAGCCGCCCGTACGCCACCAGCAGGTTCAGCACCACCAGCAGCCCCACCGCGACGGCCAGGGTCGGCCGGCCCAGGGCCCGGTAGGTGCGCGCCGGCAGGCGCTGGCAGGCCCAGAACGCCACGATGCCGATCACCGCGAAGATCGCCTGCTTGGTCAGCGACGCCGAGGCGTTGCCACCCAGGGCGTAGTCCCGCACGCTGGTGGCCGAGAAGACCATGGTCAGCCCGATCAGCAGCAGCAACCCGGCGCTGGCCAGCAGCAGGTGGTACGAGGCCAGCGGCCGGGACAGCAGGCCCCGCAGCGCGGCCAACGACCCCACCGCGTCCAACCCACGCCACGCCCCCTCGGCGTCGCCGCGTCCGGTCACCGCGGTCACCGACACCTCCGGACGCGCCGGGCTGCGGTCCACTGCCACGTCGTCTGCTCGCGCCTCCCCCACAGCGTCATCATCGCCGCTACCGGCACCCGACCGGGGCGGTACGGCCCGGTCGGCGTGTCGCACTTGCGCCAACCACCCTCCGCTGTCCCTCCAACACGCCACCCCAAGGCGTTGATCAAGAGGTTTGGGTCGGGATCCGTTACGGATCCCGACCCAAACCTCTTGATCAACGCTGCCCAGCGCGGTGGGTCAGCCCATGTTGGCCAGGAAGTCGCTGTAGAAGAGGCCGAGGGCGATGGCCACGCCGATGCCGGCGATGATCCAGAACCGGACCACGATGTTGACCTCGCTCCAGCCGGCCAACTCGAAGTGGTGCTGCAGCGGCGACATCCGGAAGACGCGCTTGCCGGTGGTCTTGAAGGAGATGATCTGGATCACCACCGACATCGTGATGATCACGAACAGACCACCGATGATCAGCAGGAGCAGGATCGTACGGGTCGACATCGCCATGCCGGCGATCAGGCCACCGAGGCCGAGCGCTCCGGTGTCGCCCATGAAGATCCGGGCTGGCGAGGTGTTCCACCACAGGAAGCCGACGCAGGCGCCGGCCGCTGCTCCGGCGATCAGCGCGATCTCCAAGGGGTCGCGGACGGTGTAGCAGTAGTTGTCCGGATTCGCGGTGTACGCCGGGTCGGCGCACCAGTGGCGGTACTGCCAGAACGCGATGACCGCGTACGCGCCGAGCACCATCACCGAGGCACCGGTGGCCAGCCCGTCGAGACCGTCGGTGAGGTTGACGCCGTTCGTCGCCGCCATCACCACGAAGATGAAGATGACCACCGCGCCGATTTTGGTGACGTCCAGCGCCGGGATGTCCCGGATGAAGCTGAGCGTGGTGCTGCCGACCGTCTCGGTGTTGGTCACCGCGCCGGTGGCGTCGGTCATGGTGGACGGGAACCAGAGCGCGACCACCCCGAACACCGCACCGACCAGGATCTGCCCGAGCAGCTTCCCGCGCGCGCTCAGGCCGCCACTGTGCCGCTTGCGCACCTTCAGGAAGTCGTCGATGAAGCCGACCGCCCCGCAGAAGACCATCAGCCCCAGCAGCACCAGCGCCGTGATGGTCGGCTCGACCTGGGCGATCTGCGCGTCGGGCAACGTGGTCAGGGCGAGGTGGCCGGCCACGTACGCGATGACCGTGGCCAGGATGAACACTACGCCGCCCATCGTCGGCGTGCCCTTCTTGCCCTGGTGCATCTGCGGGCCCTCGGCCCGGATGGGCTGGCCGGCCTTGAGCCGGGTGAAGACCCGGATCGCGATCGGGGTGCAGAACAGCGAGACGAGGAAGGCCACCCCGATGGCCACGATTACCGCCCTCACGCGGCGCCACCCCCGGCCGACGCCGACGTACCCGTACCGCCCCCGGCGGCCTCGACGCGCAGCGCGTCGGCCACCTCCCAGGTCCGGTACCGGGAGCCCTTCACCAGGACGACGTCGCCCGGCCGTAGCTCGCTGCGCAGCACCTCGACGGCCGCCGCCTGATCGGTGAGCAGCACCGACTCTCCTCCCCAGTCACCTACCGATGTCGCCCCGTGATGAATCGGCGCCGCCGCCTCGCCGACCACGAGCAACCGGTCCACACCCAGCTCGGCCGCGAGCCGGCCCACCTCGGCATGTCCCTGCGCCTCGAACTCGCCCAGCTCGGCCATGTAGCCGAGCACCGCGACGGTACGCCGTCCCGCGCCGATGCCGCCCAGCGCCCGCAGCGCCACCGCCGTCGACGCCGGGTTGGCGTTGTACGAGTCGTCGATCACGGTGATCCCGTCGGTGCGCTCGAAGACGTCCATCCGACGGGTGGAAACCAGCCCGAGCGCGCCCAGCGCGGTGGCCAGCTCGGCCAGCGGCATTCCCAGCTCCCGCGCCACGGCCGCCGCGGCCAGGCTGTTCCAGACCTGGTGGCGGCCGGTGAGCCCGAGCCGCACCGGCGCACTGCCCTCCGGCGTGACGAGGGTGTACGCGGGCCGTCCCCGCTCGTCAAGCGTCACGTCCACGGCCCGCACGTCGGCGTGCGCCGACTCGCCGTAGCGGATCACCCGGGCCACCGTACGGGCCGCCATGGCGTCGACAAGCGGATCGTCGGCGTTCAACACCGCCAGGCCGTCGGCCGGCAGCGCCTCGACCAGCTCACCCTTGGCCAGGGCGATGTTCTCCTGCGACCCGAACTCGCCGATGTGCGACACCCCGACGTTGAGCACCACGGAGATGCGCGGCGGCGCGACCTCACAGAGGTACCGCACATGGCCGATGCCCCGGGCGCCCTTCTCCATCACCAGGTAGCGGGTGGTCGGGCCGGCCTGCAACGCCGTGTACGGGTGCCCCAGCTCGTTGTTGAACGATCCGGGCGGCGCCACCGTCTCACCGAGCCGGGCGGTCAACTGGGCGATCAGGTCCTTGGTGGTGGTCTTGCCCGACGAGCCGGTCAGCCCGATCACGGTGAGCCCGGGCAGCCGGTCCACCACCGCACGGGCGAGCCGGCCCATCGCCGCCAACGGGTCGGCGACAACGATCATCGGCACCCCGGGCACCTCGCGGGTACCCAAGACAGCCACCGCGCCGGACGCCACCGCCGCAGCGGCGAAGTCGTGGCCGTCCACCTTCTCCCCGTCGAAGGCGACAAACAGCCCACCGGGGGTGACCTTGCGGGAGTCGAACTCCACGCTGCCGGTGACCTGCGCGGCGGGATCGGCGGCGACCAGCCGACCGTCGACCGCCGAGGCCACCTCCGCCAGGCTGAGCGTGATCACTGGCCCTCCAGATCCCCGAAGCGGCCCCGCAGCGCGTCGGCAAGCTCGGTCCGGTCGTCGAACGGGTACACCTCGCCGGCGATCTCCTGGCCCCGCTCGTGCCCCTTGCCGAGCAGGGCCACCACGTCACCCGGCGTCGCCAGCCGCACCGCCTCGTCGATCGCCGCCCGGCGACCACCGACCTCGATCACCTGGGCCGACACGCCGGCCCGGCGCGCACCGGCGAGCACCTCGGCGCGGATCACCGCCGGATCCTCGGTGCGGGGGTTGTCGTCGGTCACCACCACCACGTCGGCGCCGGCCGCGGCGGCGGCACCCATCGCCGGCCGCTTGGCCCGGTCCCGGTCACCACCGGCCCCGATGACGCAGATCAGCCGGCCGGTGCTGAGTTCCCGCAGCGCCGCCAGCGCGGCCACCACGGCGTCGGTCTTGTGCGCGTAGTCGACCACCCCGCGGACCCCGCCGGCCACGCCCACCGACTCCAGCCGCCCGGGTACGCCGCCGCAGGCGGCCACGCCCTCGGCGGCGGTAACCGGGTCGATCCCGGCAGCCACCAGGCTGGCGATGGCGAGCAGGGCGTTGGACACGTTGTGCCGGCCGGGCAACGCCACCCGGGCGGGCAGGGTCAGTCCGTTCGGGCCGTGCGCGGTGAACCGCTGCGCGTACCCCTCGCCGGTCTGCTCGTCGGCCCACCAGGTGGCGGCCCGGTCCCCGAGCGCGGAGAAGCTGACCGTGGCCGGCTTGAACAGCGCCTTCAGCGCCGGGTCGTCGTGGTTGAGCACCTCGACCGCGCACCGGCCGTCGAACAGCCGGGCCTTTGCCGCGAAGTAGTCCTCGGCGTCGGCGTGGAAGTCCAGGTGGTCGGAGCCGAAGTTGGTCCAGCCGCCGACGGCGAACCGCACCCCGCCGACCCGGCCCATCGCCAGGGCGTGGCTGGAGACCTCCATGACCACCGCGGTCACGCCACGCTCGCGAGCGGCGGCCAGCATGGCGTGCAGGTCGGTGGCCTCGGGCGTGGTCCGCACGCTGTCGATCACCAGATCACCGAGGCGGGTCTCCACGGTGCCGATCAGGCCGGTGGTGTGCCCGGCGGCGCGCAACCCCGACTCGACCAGGTAAGCGGTGGAGGTCTTGCCGGCGGTACCGGTCACCCCGATCACGGTCAGCCCGGCCGTGGGATCGCCGTAGACGGCCGAGGCGAGCGTGCCGAGCACCGCGCGGGGGTCGGCCGCCACCAGGGTCGGCAACCCGCTGTCGGCGGCCCGCTCGACGCCGGCCGGATCGGTGAGCATCGCGACCGCGCCGGCGCTCGCCGCTGCGGCGGCGAACTCCGCGCCGTGCCGTCGGGCGCCGGGCAGGGCCGCGTACAGATCACCGGGACGGACCTCGCCGCTGGCGTGGGTCACCCCGGTCACCACCGGGTCGGCACTTGTCGGGGACGCCACGGCGAGCCGGGCGGCCAGGTCACCGAGCCGGATCCCGGTCACGGAACGGGGACGAGGATTGCCGCGCACGGCGTCAGACCCTACCCGGTCGCTCGGTCCGGGCCGCACGGCGCGCCTGAATCTCCGTCTGATGAAGTCGAACCGCAGGTGGTGGCTACGGGAAGACGGTGAACGTCGGCGCCGGCTCGGTCGACGGCGGTACCCGGTGATGACGCAGGGTGAAGGTCATCATGTCCTGGAAGGCCGGTGCCGAGATCTGGCCACCACCACCGCTCGGGCTGTGCACGAAGACCGCGATCACGTAGCGCGGATTCTCCGCCGGGGCCATCCCGATGAACGAGGCGACCTCGCCGGGCTGCTTCTTGCCGTCGACCAGTCGCCAGCCGGTGCCGGTCTTGCCGGCGACCCGGTAACCGGGGACGGCGGCGGCCAGCCCGGTGGCGTCGTCGACAGTGGTGACCGCTTCCATGATCGTACGCAGGGCGGCGGCGTTGTCCGGACTGAGCACCTGCCGGGTCTCCGGCGCCGGCGCGGGGGTCCGTTTCCCGTTCGGCGCGATGGTCTCCTTCAGCAGGTGCGGCTGGATGTACGTGCCGTCGTTGGCGATGGCGGCGTAGGCGGCGGCCATCTGCAACGGGGTGGCGTCCACGCTGTGCCCGATCGGCACCGACCCGTACGACGAGTCGCTCCACTCCTCCACGGGCAGCAGCCGCCCGCTCGCCTCGCCGGGCATCCCGACCTCGGTCGGCTTGCCCAGGCCGAACCGCCGCTGGTAGTCGAGCAGGCGTTCCGCGCCGAGCTTGTCGGCGATCTGGATGGTGCCGACGTTCGAGGAGTACGCCATCATGCCGGCGACGCTCATCCGCCGCCCGTTCGCCTGGTGGGTGTCGCGGAACCAGGTGTCGCCCTTGCGGATGGCGTTGGCCACCGGGAACGAGGTGTCCGGGGTGATGACGCCTTCCTGAAGGGCGGCGCCGAACGTGATCGGCTTGTGCACCGAGCCGGGGTCGACGATGAAGCTGGTGGCCGCGTCCTCCCGGTCGGTCGGCTCACTCGGGAAGGGCTTCGCCGCGTTGTAGGTGGGGTGGCTGGCCTGGGCCAGCACCTCACCGGTACGCGCGTCCAGCACCACGGCGGCGCCGGTGCTGCCCTGCACCTGTTGCATCCGGTCGCTGAGGATGCGCTGCACCATGTACTGCAGGTCGCGGTCGATGGTGAGCACCACCGAACTGCCCGGCTTGGCCTTCGTGGTGCTGCTGTAGCCGCCGGGGATGGGAGCGGCCAGGTCGCCGAGGCCGACCTCGAAGACCCGCTGGCCGTCCTCGCCGTGCAGCAGGTCGTCGAAGCGCGCCTCCAGACCCTCCAGCCCGACCATGTCGGGGCTGGTGAAGCCGATCAGGTTGGCCGCGAGATCCCCGCCGGGCACCTCGCGCCGCTCGTCGCGGTGCGTGGCGATGCCGGGCAGCTTGAGCGCCATGATCTCCTTGGCGCGGTCGATGTCCACCCCCCGGGCGAGGTACTCGAACTGCGAGTCGACGCCGTTGATCCGCTTGCGGGGCTTCATCTTCTCGGCCAGTTCGGAGGCCGGGATGCCCAGCAGCGGGGAGAGCGCCCGGGCGGTCGCCGCGATGTCGACGATCCGGGTCGGGTCGGCGTAGACGTACCGGGCCTCGACGCTGTGCGCCAGGGCGGCCTCGCCGGAGCGGTCGAAGATGGCGCCCCGCGGCGCGGGCAGTTGCACGGTCCGGGTGCGGTCGGCGAGCCCGCCGTCGGCGTACGCCGGTGTGTCGACGGTCTGGAGCACGACCAGCCGCACCCCGACGGCGACGAAGAGGGCCAGGGTCAGCGCGGTACCCAGTCGCAGCCGACGTCCCGGGTCGGCCAGCCGGGGCGGTCGGGGCCGCTTGCGTGCCGGCCGGCGCGGCGGCGTGCGGTCCCCGTGACGCGGCTCCCGGGTGGCCACCCGCCGCCGAGGGGCGGTGACCGGGGGCTCGTCGCGCGGGGTGCGGTCGGTGACCGTACGGGTCACCGTGGCACGTGCGGCGCCACCGTCCCGGCGGCCCGGGCGGCCGGCCGCCCGGCCGGCGGCGCCCCGGCCACCGTCGAGCACCTGTAGCGCCGGGCGGAACGGGTCCTGCGACCGGTTGCTGCGCGGGGTACGCCGCTGCTCCGCGCGTCCGGTGCCGGCAGCCGCGCCGCCCTCGCGCACGGTGCGGCCCCGGGGCGTGTAGGCGCGGGCGTCGGAGATGCCGCCGAGGCCCGGATCCGCGTCCCGCTCCGCCGTCGCGCGGGGCGGCGTACCCCGCTGCCCGCCGCCACGCGACGAACCGCGCCGGGAGCCTTCGGCGTCCCGGCGCGGTTCCTCCGACCTCGGTGGCACGGCCTACCCCTGCCCGCCCTGCTGGCTGGCGATGGAGAGCTTCCCACCGGCCGGCTGCGGCACCCCGATCACCTTGCCGTCCGGCAGCCGGATGTACGCCGGCTCACCCGACTCGACCAGCCCCAGCTTGCGGGCCTGGGCGGCGAGGTTGCCCGGCGACTCGGACTCGGCGATCTGCTTCTTCAGCTGCTGCTGCTCCACGTCGAGCTTGGCCTGCTGCTGCTGCAACTCGTCCAGCCGGAAGGCGTTCTCGTTGATCTTCGTGTTGACCGCCAGGATGCCCAGCACCCCGCCGACGACCAGCACCACCACCAGCGCGGCGAACGGTGCCCGCGGCACCCGCACCGGCGGCGGCGGGGCGACCCGCAGCCGCGGCGACTCCGACCGCTCGGCCGCGACGGCGACCCGCTCCACCGGACGCAGCGCCGCGCTGCCCTGGGTCGGGAACTCGCGCGCCCCCCGGGCGCGAGTCTCCGCCGACCGGTTCACCCGGTCCGTCCGCCGAGCACCGTCGCCCGCTCCCCGGGTCCGCTCCGCCGCGATCCGGCCCCCCGACCGCGGTGCGCGCTGCCCGGCGCCGGCGATGTCCCGACGCTTGTCTACGTTCATGTCCCCTCCCCCTCTTCGTCCGTGGTGTCCCCCGGCGCCCGCCGCGGATCCGGACCGGATTCCGTGGTGGACCCCGTCCCCGGTTGGTGCATCGCCTTGACCCGGCGGCGGTACCGTTCGCGGTCGGTACGCCCCCGTTGCCGTGCCTGCGGGTCGATCCGCTCCGCGGCCCGCAGGCGCACCGAAGCGGCCCGCGGATTCGCGGTGACCTCCACCTCCCCAGGCAGTTCCGCGCCCCGGCTGAGCAGCCGGAACGTCGGCTCTGACCCGGGCAGTTCGACCGGGAGGTCGATCGGGCCCGTGCTGCGGACCCGATCGGCGAGCGCCTGCTTGGTGAGCCTGTCCTCCAGCGAGTGGTAGGACAGCACCACCAGGCGACCGCCGACGGCGAGCCGGTCCAGAGCGGCCGGGAGCGCTGTCTCCAGCGCTGCCAGTTCTCTGTTTACCTCGATCCGTAAAGCCTGAAACGTTCTCTTTGCCGGGTGTCCCCCGGTCCGTCGGGCTGGTGCCGGAATCGACTCCCGGACCAGCTCGGCCAGCCGCGCCGACGAGGTGATCCGGCCGCGTTCCCGCTCCCGGATGATCGCCGAGGCGATCCGGCCGGCGAACTTCTCCTCGCCGTACACCCGCAGCACCCGGGCCAGGTCCGGGTGCGGGTAGGTGTTGACCACCTCCTCGGCGGTCACCCCCCGGGTCTGGTCCATCCGCATGTCCAACGGCGCGTCCTGCGCGTACGCGAACCCGCGGTCGGGCGCGTCGAGCTGCAACGACGAGACACCGAGATCGAACAGGACCCCGTCCACGGACGGATATCCCAGCCGGTCGAGTACCTCGGGCAGTTCGTCGTAGACGGCGTGCTCCAGATGGACGCGGTCGGCGAACCGGGCCAGCCGGACCCTGGCGTGGGCCAGCGCCTCGGTGTCCCGGTCCAGGCCCACCAGCACCGTCTCCGGATGGGCCTGAAGCACCGCCTCGGCGTGGCCGGCCAGACCCAACGTCGCGTCGACGTGCACGGTGCGGCCACCCCGGCCCAGCGCGGGGGCCAGCAGCTCGAGACACCGCTCGAGCAGCACCGGCACGTGCGTGCCGCGTAGCTCCCCCATGTCGACCCCCACTGGTTGAACCGGTTGTGTATCCGCGCCCTGTTCGTCGGACGACGCCGTGCCGTCGTACCGCCAGATCCCCATCCGCTCTCCGCCCGCCCGTCGGGCCGCAGGCCCGGAGGGTCGGATCGTGCGCCTGGCACCGGGGAAGGGATGCCAGGAACTCGAAAGCGGCTGGAGATCTCGCAGTACGTCGGGCGTCGCCACGCCCTACAGACCGCCGGGCAGCACCCCTTCCTCGATGTCGGCGAAGTCGTCTTCGCTCTCGGCGAGGTAGGTCTCCCAGGCGACCCTGTCCCAGATCTCCACCCGGGTGCTCGCACCGATGACCACCAGGTCCCGGTCGAGCCCCGCGTATGTACGTAGGTGCGGCGGAATGGTCACCCGACCCTGCTTGTCCGGCACCTCGTCGTGCGCGCTGGCGAAGAACACACGGCTGTAGGCCCGGGCCGCCTTGTGTGTCATCGGCTGCGCACGCAACTGCTCCGCGATCTGCTGGAACTCCGGCGTCGGGAAGACGTAGAGGCAGCGCTCCTGCCCTTTGGTGATCACGACACCCCCCGCCAGCTCATCCCGGAACTTGGCCGGAAGGATCAACCGGCCTTTGTCGTCCAGGCGCGGAGTGTGGGTGCCGAGAAACATCGGCCCAACCCCCTCGCCCTTTGAGCGGCGTTCGCGCGCCGCTGACCCCCCGGGCCGGTGGGCCCCTCCCGGCCCCACCAATGCGCCCCACTCTACTCCACTTCCCTCCACTCGCAACCAGATTCGACCGCGTGGCGCGCCGCGCGTCGCCACAAAAGCGCACGTCAGGCGGGGTGGAGCGGAGTGGAGGGCCCGGCGGCCCCGCAGGGCGGGTCCGCTTTCCGACATAGATCGACTCCGTCCGGCCGAGGGTCATCCGACCGGCCGCCGGCAGAGCCGAGCCGAACGGATCGCCGTCGGTGCCGATCTCGCGGGTCCGCTGGTCCGGTAACCTCGCTCGGGTGACGGACGCGAAGATGCCCCTGCGGGCGAAGGTGGCCAGCTCCGTGTCACGGACCGCCGCGGCGTTGTCCCGGGCGGCGGGCCGGGGCGACGGCTCGGTGATCGGTGGTTGGCTCGGCCTGAAGATCGACCCCGAACTGCTCGCCCACCTCTCCGCCGGCCGGGCCATCGCGCTGATCTCCGGGACCAACGGGAAGACCACCACCACGCGGCTCGCCGCCGCGGCCGTCGGGGTGCTCGGTCGGGTCGCCACCAACTCGTTCGGCGCCAACATGCCCACCGGACACACCTCCGCGCTGGCCAAGGCCGGCAGCACGCCGTACGCGGTGCTGGAGGTCGACGAGCACTACCTCGCCCAGGTGATCGAGGCAACCGACCCGCACGTGGTGGCGCTGCTCAACCTCTCCCGTGACCAGCTGGACCGGGCCAAGGAGGTCGCCATGATGGCGCAGCTCTGGCGCGCGGCGCTGGCCCGGCATCCGGACATCCGCGTGGTCGCCAACGCCGACGACCCGATGGTGGTCTGGGCGGCCACCCCGCCGGCCTCCCACGACCAGCGGATCACCCCGCCGCACGTCACCTGGTTCTCCGCCGGGCAGCGCTGGCACGACGACTCCTGGGTCTGCCCCGAGTGCGGCTCCACCATCCAGCGCTCCGGCGAGCAGTGGTGGTGCACCGGCTGCCCGCTACGCCGGCCGGAGCCGCAGTGGACCGTGGACGACGAGGGCGTCGTCGACCCGACCGGCGCCTGGTACAAGGTCAAGCTCCAGCTACCCGGCAAGGTCAACGTCGGCAACGCGGCCACCGCCCTCGCGGTCGCCGCCGAATTCGGCGTACGCCCCTTCGACGCGGTGCCCCGCCTCGGTGACGTGACCTCGGTGGCCGGACGCTACGCCCAGGTGGTCCGGGAGGGTCGCACCGTGCGACTGCTGCTGGCCAAGAACCCGGCCAGCTGGCTGGAGGCGTTCGACATGGCGGACGAGGCGCCGACGCTGCTGTCCATCAACGCGCGGGACCCCGACGGGCTGGACACCTCCTGGCTCTTCGACGTCGACTTCGCTCCGCTGCGCGGACGCCTGGTGCTCATCACCGGCGACCGGGCGTACGACCTGGCCGTGCGGCTGGAGATCAACGACGTGCCCTTCCAGTACGTACGCACCTTCGACGAAGCCGTCCGGGCGGTACCTCCGGGTCGGCTGGAGGTCATCGCGAACTACACCGCGTTCCAGGACATCCGAGCGGAGTTGGACCGTGTCAACTGAGACCCTGCGCATCGTCTGGATCTATCCGGACCTGCTGTCCACCTACGGCGACCGGGGCAACGCTCTGATCCTGGCCCGCCGGGCCCAGCAGCGCGGGTTCCCGGTCGAGGTGCTGGAGGTCCGCTCCGACCAGCGGCTGCCCACCACGGCCGACATCTACCTCATCGGTGGCGGTGAGGACGGCCCCCAGGCGCTCGGCGCGCAACGACTGCTCGCCGACGGTGGCCTGCACCGGGCGGTGGCCCAGGGCTCGGTGGTCTTCGGTGTCTGCGCCGGCTACCAGTTGCTGGGCACCTCGTTCTTTGCCAAGGGCACCCAGTACCAGGGCCTTGAACTGCTCGACCTATCCTCGGACCGGGGTCCCAGCCGGGCCGTCGGCGAGTTGGCCGGCGACATCGACGCCCGCCTCGGCCTGCCGCCGCTGACCGGGTTCGAGAACCACGGCGGTCGCACCCACCTCGGCCCCGGGGTCTCCCCGCTGGCCCGGGTCACCGCCGGGGTCGGCAACGACGGCGCCACCGAGGGTGCCTGGCGGGGCAAGCTGCTCGGCACGTACTCGCACGGCCCCGCGCTGGCCCGCAATCCGGCCCTGGCCGACCTGCTGCTGCGCTGGGCGACCGGCGCGCAGCACCTGCCCCCGCTCGACGACACCTGGGCCGACCGGCTGCGGGCCGAACGCCGGACCGCGGTGGCCACCGCCCGGGCATGATCCGCAAGCTGCGGAGACGACTCCTGCGGGCGAGCCGGTCGGGTGCCCCTGCGGCCGGCCCTCCGCAGCCCGACAGCCCACTGGTCGGCCCTCCGCCCGTCGGGTGGCGCCGTCTGCTGGTCGCCGCGACGCCGTCGGTCACCCGGTTCGCGCTGCTGCTGCTCCTGCTCGCTGTCTTCGGGGCGACGCTGTTGCTGGTGCCGCACCCCGAGCCGACGGCGCTGCCGGACCTGGCCGACCGGATGGGACGGCTCGCCCCGGTGGCCGGTGTGCTCGGCGGGGCACTGCTGCTGGTGGCGCTGGTCCCCCGCACGTTCATCACCCTCGCCGCAGGTGCCATCTTCGGTGCCCTGGAAGGTGCCGCGTACGCGCTCGGCGCCGCGCTGCTGGCGGCGGCGATCGGCTTCACCGTGGGGCGGGTGCTGGGCCGGGAGTTCGTCGCCGAACGCGTCCGGGGCCGGCTGGCCCGCCTCGACCGCTGGTTCGCCCGGCAGAGCGTCCTCGGCGTGGTCACCGTACGGCTGCTGCCGATCTCCGGTTTCGGTCTGGTCAGCTACGGCTACGGCACCACCGGCGCGCGGGTGCTGCCGTTCCTCGTCGGCAGCGTGATCGCCTCCGCGCCGACCGCGTTCGGCTACGCGGCGGTCGGCGCAGCCGTGACCAGCCCCGGCGAGATCAACTGGTTCGCCGCCGCCCCGGCCTCGCTGGGCTTCATCGCCAGCGCCGTACTGCTCGCCCGCTGGTGGCGCGCCGAACGCCGCCTCCGCCGCTGACCGACTTCCCCACCCGCCCGAACCCAGCGAGACCGCGCAACTTCGGGGAAAGTGCTGGTTCCGAGGCGGTCGAGGCAGCACTTCCCCCGAAGTTGCACATGCGGGGCATGCGGGCGCGCGGTGGGTGGGGGTGGTGGGGTGGGTCAGGGGGATACGGTGACCAGGCCGGCTTCGTAGGCGGCGATGACCAGGTGCACCCGGTCGCGGGCGCCGAGCTTGCTGAAGAGTCGGGCCACGTGCGCCTTTGCGGTGGCCGTACTGATCACCAGCTCGGCGGCGATCTCGGCGTTGGACAGGCCCCGTCCCACGAGGGTGAGCACCTCGCGCTCCCGATCGGTCACCCCGGCCAGCGACCGTGGCGTCGCAGCCGCCGGCCGGCGACTGAACTCGGCGATCAGTCGCCGGGTCACACCTGGTGCGATGAGCGCGTCCCCCGCCGCTACCACCCGGATCGCGCCGAGGATGTCCTCCAACGCCATGTCCTTGACGAGAAAGCCGCTCGCGCCGGCCCGCAGCGCGGCGTGCACGTGTTCGTCGTCGTCGAACGTGGTGAGCACCAGCACCCGGGCAGGACCGCCGGAGTCGGTGATCGTCCGCGTCGCCTGGATGCCGTCGGTCCCCGGCATCCGCAGGTCCATCAGCACCACGTCGGGCAACACCTCACGAGTCAGGCGTACGGCTTCGGCGCCGGTGCCAGCCTCGCCGACCACTGCCATGTCCGGCACGTCGGCGATCAGCACGCGCAGCCCGGCCCGCACCAGCGGCTGGTCGTCGACGAGCAGCACCCGGATGGTCACCGCTCCGCCACCTCCTCAGGACGACCGCCGGCCCCGCCACCACCATCCGGACGACGACCGTCGGAACTGGCACCATCCGGACCGTCGCCGACCCGGCCGCCACCAGCCGGACGGCCACCGACGGCACCAGCACCACCCGGACAGCCACCGGCCGGGACTGCGCTCTGCGGCGACACCGGCAGCCAGGCTGTCACCCGGAAGCCTCCCTCGGACCGTGGTCCGGCCCGGAACCGACCGCCGACGGCCATGACCCGCTCGCGCATGCCGATCAAGCCGTGCCCCTCGACGCCGATCGGACCGCCCCGGCCGTCGTCGACGATTTCCACCATGACCGCGTGGTCGCCGCGCTCGACGACGACCCGGCACGCGTCCACCCCGGCGTGGCGGACCACGTTGGTGAGCGCCTCCTGGACGATGCGGAACGCGGCGAGGTCGATCTCGGCCGGGACCGGCCCGTCGCCGGTTGTGCATAACTCGACCCGGACTCCGGCATCACCCGTCGCGGCAATCAGCCGCTCCAGGTCCACCAGTCCGGGCGCCGGCTCCAGCGGCGCCGGATCCCCGTCGCCGCGGCGCAGCGTGCCGAGGGTACGCCGCAGCCCGGCCAGGGTGTCCCGGCTGGCCGCCTCGATGGTGGCGAGCGCGGCGCGGGCCTGGGCCGGTTGGGTGTCGATCACCCGTGCCCCGACCCCGGCCTGGATGGCGATGACGCCGATGCTGTGCGCGACCATGTCGTGCAGTTCCCGGGCGATGCGCAGCCGCTCGGCGGTGACCGCCTCGGCGGCGGCGTGCCCGCGCATCGCGGCCGCGTAGCTCCGCCGTGCCCGCACCGAGTTGCCGGCGATCCAGGCTGTCGCGACCGCCAGCACGGTCAGCGCTGCCTGGTCCACCGGCTCGACTCCGAGGTTCACGAAGGCGGCGAGCACCTGTGTCACCAGCACCGCCCCGGCGGCCGGCACCGACACCCGACGGGAGCGGTTCGCGGCAACGACGGCGAGCGCCGCGTCGACGGCGAGGAACTGGAGGTTGAAGATGTCGCCGAGGTACCCGGGATCCCAGCCGTGCACGGTCGCGGCGCACAGCGTCGCTCCGGCGAGCATCAGGCCGAGCGCGGTCAGCGGGCGGCACCGCAGCAGGCCCGCCGGCAGCGCCACGATGAGCACCGGCACCAGGTAGCGCACCGGCAGCCACCAGCCCACCACGCCGACCCCGTCGCCGCTGTTCGCCACGGCCGGCGCCAGCGCCCAGAGCACCGGCAGCAGGGCGACCCCGGCCCACACCAAAACCGCCCGCACCACCGGCACGGTGGCACGCGGCCGGATCAGGGCGGTGACGTCCACCGGCACACGGTATCCAGCGCCGCGCCGCGCCGGCATCGGCCCGGGGGCGTACGCCCGCAGGCCACCATCCAGGCGCCCGGTACGGCCGGCGGGTCGACGCGGCAGTGCCCGGCGCCCGGCATCGTGCACGGCATGATCGAACTTGATGGCCTGACCCGGCGGTACGGCCGCACCACCGCCGTCGACGGTCTGACCCTGACCGTCCGACCCGGCCGGGTGACCGGCTTCCTCGGCCCGAACGGCGCCGGCAAGTCCACCACCCTGCGCATGGTGCTCGGGCTGACCACGCCGACCAGCGGCACCGTCACGGTGGCTGGCGTCCGGTTCCGGGACCTTGCCCGGGGGCTACGGCACGCCGGCGCGCTGCTCGACGCCGGGGACGTGCACGCCGGGCGCAGCGCACGGGCGCACCTGACGGCCCTCGCCCGCGGCAACGGCATCGGCTCCCGGCGGGCCGACGAGGTCCTGGGACGGGTCGGCCTCGACGATGCCGCCAACCGCCGGGTCGGCCGATTCTCGCTCGGCATGCGGCAACGCCTCGGTATCGCCGCCGCGTTGCTGGGCGACCCGCCCGTGCTGATGTTCGACGAGCCGTTCAACGGCCTCGACCCGGAAGGGGTGCGCTGGGTGCGCGAACTGTTCCGACGGCTCGCCGCCGAGGGTCGTACCGTCTTCGTCTCCAGTCACCTGATGGGCGAGGTCGAGCACTGCGCCGACCATCTCGTCGTCATCGGCCGGGGCCGGTTGATCGCCGACGAGTCCCTGAACGACTTCGCCGCCCGCGCCGGCCGGGCCGAGGTCGTCCTGCGTACCCCCGAACCGGCCGCCCTGACCTCGGCTCTGGTGGACGTCGGCGCGGACGTGCGGCCGGCTGCGGATGGCGCGCTCGCCGTCAGCGGGGTGGACGCGGAACGGATCGGCGACCTGGCCCTCGGCCTGCGGATCCCGCTGCACCAGTTGACCACCCGCACCGCCTCATTGGAGGAGGCCTTCATGGCACTCACCGCCGCCGACGTCGAGTACGCCGCCGGGGAGACCCGATGACCACCGCGACCCGACCCGCCACGCGCACCAGCCCGACCCACCCGGCCCGCTACCGCGACCTGCTCGCCGCCGAGTGGATCAAACTCTGGTCGCTCCGCTCCACCTGGGCGGCGTTCGCCCTGATCCTGCTCGCCATGGTCGGCCTCGCCGGCCACGCCGCGCTGGCCACCCACGCGGGCTGGCCGGACTGGTCGGCCGAGCAGCGGGCGCTGCGTTCCCCGCTCTGGGACGCCTTTCCCACCGAGGCGCAGATGTTCGTCGTCCTCGCGGCCAGTGGTGTCGGCGCGGTCGCAATCGGCGGTGAGTACGCCTCCGGGCTGATGCGCACCACGTTCGCGGCCGTCCCCCGACGCTACGCGGTGGCCGCCGCCAAGTTGACCGTGCTGACCGGCGTGCTGACCGTGCTGGGGGCGCTGGGCACGGCGGCGGCGTTCGTGGTGTCGCAGGCGATCCTCGCCGACGTCGACGCGAACATGTCCATCGGCGATCCCGGCGCGCTGCGCGGCATCGCCGCCTCCGCCCTGCTGGTGCCGCTCTGCGCGCTCGTCGGTATGGCCCTCGCCGCGCTGATCCGGCACACCGCACCCGCGATCGTCACCGCCGCGACCGTGCTGCTCCTGCTGCCCACCGCCGTCGACGAGGACGAACGCTGGAGCGCACTGCTCCGGCACGCCATGCTGGTGCCCGCGTGGCAGCGGCTCAGGGACCCGAACGGCCCCCCGCCGTGGCTGACCGACATCCACCCCGCCACCGTCTCCGGCGCCTGGACCACCTACACCGCCTGGGCCGCCCTGACCGCCCTGATCACCGCGCTGGCCCTGACCCACCGCACCCCCTGAAACACCCACCCCACCCAACGTTGATCATGAGGTTGACGGCGGTAGTCGATCTTCAAACTGCCGCCACCTCATGATCAACGCGGATGGAATCGGCCAGGGTGGGGTGGGTGGGGTTACAGGACGATGGAGACCATGCGGGTGGGGATGACGATGACCTTGCGGGGTTGGGTGCCGGCCAGGGTGGTGGCGACGGCTTCCAGGGCCGCCTGCCGTACGTCGGCCTCGGTGGCGTCGGCGGGGACCTCGACCCGGGCCCGGACCTTGCCGTTGACCTGCACCGGGTAGGTGACCGTCTCGGCGACCAGCAGGGCCGGGTCGGCGACCGGGAAGTCCGCGTACGTCAGCGAGGTGGAGTGGCCCAGCCGCTGCCACAGCTCCTCGGCGATGTGCGGGGCGAACGGCGCGACCATCAGCACCAGCGGCTCGGCCACCTCGCGCGGGGTACGCGACAGGCGGGTCACCCCGTTGGTCAGCTCGATCAGCTTGGCGATCGCGGTGTTGAACCGGATCTGCTCCATGTCGCCCCGGACACCGTCGATGACCTTGTGCAGCAGCCGCCGGGTCTGCTCGTCGGCCGGGTCGTCGGTGACCCGGGACTCGCCGGTCCGCTCGTCGACGATGGCCCGCCAGACCCGTTGCAGGAACCGGTACGAGCCGACCACCGCCCGGGTCTCCCACGGGCGGGACACCTCCAGCGGCCCCATCGACATCTCGTAGACCCGGAACGTGTCCGCGCCGTAGGCGGCACACATCTCGTCCGGGGTGACCACGTTCTTCAGGGACTTGCCCATCTTGCCGTACTCGCGGTTGACCTGGACGTCGCCCAGGAAGTAGCCGCCGTCGCGCTCGGCGACCTCCTCCGCCGGCACGTACGCGCCCCGGGCGTCGGTGTACGCGTACGCCTGGATGTAGCCCTGGTTGAACAGCTTGCGGAACGGCTCGAACGACGACACGTGGCCCAGGTCGTACAGCACCTTGTGCCAGAACCGGGCGTACAGCAGGTGCAGCACGGCGTGTTCGGCGCCGCCCACGTACAGGTCGACCCCGCCGCAGTCGCCCTCGCCACGCGGACCCATCCAGTACCGCTCGTTGTCCGCGTCGACGAACCGGTCACCGTTCGTCGGGTCCAGGTAGCGCAGCTCGTACCAGCAGGAGCCGGCCCACTGCGGCATCACGTTGGTCTCCCGGGTGTAGCGCTTCGGGCCGTCACCCAGGTCCAGCTCGACCTCGACCCAGTCGCGGCGGCGCGACAGCGGCGTCTCCGGGTCGCTCGCCGCGTCCTGCGGGTCGAAGGTGCGCGGGGAGAAGTCGTCCACCTCGGGCAGCTCGACCGGCAGCATCTCCTCCGGCAGGGCGATGGCGGCGCCGTCGGCGTCGTACACGATCGGGAACGGCTCGCCCCAGTAGCGCTGCCGGCTGAACAGCCAGTCGCGCAGCCGGTAGGTCACCGCGCCCTGACCGTGGCCGGTCTCCTCCAGCCAGGCGATGATCCGGGCCTTGGCGTCGGCCACACCCAGGCCGTTCAGGTCCAGGCCGCGCTCGGGTGCGGCGCTGTTGATCGCCGGGCCGTCCCCGGTGTACGCCTTGCCGTCGAAGCCCTCCGGCGGCTGCACGGTACGCACGATCGGCAGCTCGAAGACCTCGGCGAAGTCCCAGTCCCGCTCGTCCTGGGCGGGCACCGCCATGATCGCGCCGGTGCCGTAGCCGGCCAGCACGTAGTCGGCGATGAAGATCGGGACCTGTCCGCCGGTGACCGGGTTGGTGGCGTACGCCCCGGTGAAGACGCCGGTCTTCTCCTTGGTGTCGGCCTGCCGCTCGACGTCGGTCTTGGCCGCCGCCGCCTTGCGGTACGCCTCGACGGCGGCCCGGGGGCTGGCGTGCCCGCCGGTCCACGCGTCCCGGGTCCCCTCCGGCCAGGCGCCCGGCACCAGCGCGTCGACCAGCTCGTGCTCGGGCGCCAGCACCATGTAGGTGGCCCCGAAGACGGTGTCCGGCCGGGTCGTGAACACCCGGATCGGGGCGGTGGCCGTCGGGAAGTCGATGTGGGCGCCGGTGGAGCGGCCGATCCAGTTGCGCTGCATCAGCTTGATCGGCTCGGGCCAGTCCAGCTTGTCCAGGTCGTCCAGCAGCCGGTCACCGTACGCGGTGATCCGCATCATCCACTGCTTCAGGTTGCGCTTGAAGACCGGGAAGTTGCCCCGCTCGGAGCGACCGTCGGCGGTGACCTCCTCGTTGGCCAGCACCGTGCCCAGGCCCGGGCACCAGTTCACCGGCGCCTGCGACACGTACGCCAGGCGGTGGTCGTCGACGATGGCGCTCCGCTCGACGGCCGACAGCTCGGCCCACGGCCGGCCGTCCGGGGTGCGCCGCACGCCCCCGGCGAACTCGGCGATCAGCTCGCTGATCGGCCGGGCCCGGCCGGCCTCACGGTCGTACCAGGAATTGAAGATCTGCAGGAAGATCCACTGGGTCCAGCGGTAGAAGTCGGTGTCGATGGTGGCCACCGAACGTCGCTGGTCGTGGGCCAGGCCCAGCCGGCGCAGCTGCGCCCGGTAGCGCTCGATGTTGGCCTCGGTGGTGGTCCGGGGGTGGGTACCGGTCTGCACCGCGTACTGCTCGGCGGGCAACCCGAACGCGTCGAAACCCATCGCGTGCAGCACGTTGCGGCCGGCCATCCGCTGGTACCTGGCGAAACAGTCGGTGCCGATGTAGCCCAGCGGATGCCCGACGTGCAGCCCGGCCCCGGACGGGTACGGAAACATGTCCAGCACGTACAGCTTCTCCGCACCTGATCGCGGGTGGGCCGGGTCGGCCAGCGGACCGGACGGGTTCGGCGCGTGGAAGGCACCCTCCCGCTCCCACCGGTCCTGCCAGCGGCTTTCGATCTCGTCGGCCAGCGCTGCGGTGTACCGGAACGGTGGGACGTCTGCCTCGGTCATGGCCTTCTCCTCGCGTCGCTCGGCGGAGTCTGTCGGAGTGCTGGCTGGTCTCGGGTCTGCCACACCGGCCCGTCGCGGGCCGGCAGCGGGCACGAAAAAGCCCCTCACGCAGGAGGGGCCGCCGTGCTGTCGCGCGTTCAGCGCATCAGCACGGCCCGGTAAGAAGCAGGAAGACTCCGGCCATGACCGGCAGTGTACCGCGCGTGGTGTGTCGCCGCCGCCCACCACCCCTCAGATCTGGTCCCGGGCCGGCTCGTCTCCGCCCTCGCCGGCCCGGCCACCGAGTTCGTCGTAGCGGGTGATCGGTGCCAGCGGCGCCCCGGACCGGTAGGCGGCCCGCGCCAGGGTGTAGCCGCCGATCGGTGCGGTGAACAGTTGCAGCCCGACGGCGGCCAGGACCACCACGGCGGTACGCCAGCCAGGGATCAGCAGCAGCACGCCGAGCAGCACGCAACTCACCCCCAGGCTGGCCGCCTTGGCCACGGAGTTCATCCGGTGATAGACGTCCGGCAGGCGGATCAGGCCGACCGCGCTGGTCGCGATCAGCGCGGTGCCGAGCAGCAACAACGTCGACGCCGCCACGGTGCGGATCATCGCTGCCGCCGGTGCACCAGCCGGGCCATCGCCACCGTCGCCAGGAAACTCACAAGCGTGCCGGTCAGCACCAGGTCGAGCAGATCGGGGGCATGCAGCCGGGCGGCGAGCACCGCCAGGGCCGCCAGGAAGACGAAGAAGCCGAGATCCAGGGCGGCTGCCCGGTCGGCGTCGGTCGGACCGACCACCAGCCGGACGATCACCACCGCCATCGAGCCGGCGAGGACCACGAGTACCGAGTCGAGCAGGATCATCGTCACCTCCGGGTCACCTCCGACTGGCCGGCGTCCGGGCCGTCCGGGTGGGCGGCCGGGCGCAGGGCGGCCAGCAACCGCCACTCCAGTTCGGTCACCGCCCGCCGGAACGCCACCGGGTCGGCGGCGTACATGCCGTGCACCCACAGCGCGGCGGTTGGTTCGCGGTGCACGCCCAGGGTCAGCGTGCCCGGAGTCAGGCTCACCGCCAGCGCCACCGCGGCCACCTCGGTGTCGGTGGTCGCCCGCAGCGGCACCCGCACCACCGCCGGCGCCAGCCGGGAACCCGGCGTCAGAATCTCCCAGGCCACGGCGAGGTTCGCCTGGACCAGCCGGACCGCGAAATAGCCGGCGAACCGCAGGAGTCGTCGAGCCCGCACCACCGTGCGGCGCGGGACCGGCATAGCGCCGGTGCTCATCGGCCGGTCACCGCCCGTACGTAGCCCGCCGGGTCACGCAGCCCGGCCGCCGCCGTGTCGGCGAGCATCAGCAGCGGTGCCGCCGCCAGCCCGGCTGCCAGGGAGAGGCCGGCCAGCACCAGGGGCGGGCCGACCAGGGTCGGGCCGATCCGCTTCGCCACGCTCGACGAGGCCGGCGGGTCCCCGGTGAACAGCGCGCTCCAGACCTTCAGCATGGACAGCAGGGTGACCAGACTTACCAGCACCGCGACCGTCATGGCCAGCCAGGCGCCGGCCTCCGCGGTGGCCCGCAGCAGCAGAAACTTCGCCAGGAACCCGGAGAACGGCGGCAGGCCGGCCAGCGACAGCGCCGCCCCGGCGTAGGCCAGGGCGAGCGCCGGACGTTGCCCGGCAAGACCGCCGGAACCGTCGAGCCGGTCGGTGCCGCGCCCGGCGCGTATCGCTGCGGCGCACAGGAACAACGCCGCCTTGACCACGATGTACTGGGCCAGGTAGTACACCGCCGCAGCAAGCGCGGCGGCGGTGAACAGGGCCAGGCCGAGCAGTACGTAGCCGAGCTGGCTGACCATGTGGAACGTCAGGATCCGCCGCATCGAGTTCTCACCCACGGCCCCGAACACGCCGACCACCATCGACACGAGCGCCACCGCGCCGAGCAGCCAGCGGTATCCAGGATCGCCGCCGTACACCACCGCGTAGATCCGGATCACCGCGTAGAGACCGACCTTGGTCAGCAGCCCGGAGAAGAGCGCCACCACCACCGGCGAGGCCACCGGATAGGTGCGGGGCAGCCAGTCGTGCAGCGGCACCAGCGCACTCTTGACGCCGAGGGCGAGCAGCACCACGCCGCCGGCGACCGCGACGGTCGGTTGGTCGCGTGCCGCGCCGGCCAGGTCGCCCAGCCCGACCACTCCGGTGGTGCCGTAGACCAGACCCACCCCGGCCAGCAGCAGGGTGGACCCGAGCAGGTTGGTGGCCACGTACACCCGTCCCGCGCCGCCGCGCCCGGCCCCGCCGGCCAGGCTCAGCAGCACGTACGAGGGCACCAGCATCACCTCGATGAGCACGAAGAGGTTGAACAGATCGGTGGTGAGGAACGCGCCGCCGGACCCGGCCGCGAGCACCAGCACCAGCGGCAGGAAGTACGGGCGACTGTCGTCTCCGGAGCCGACGGCGGCGACGAGACAGCAGAGCACCACCAGCGCCGTCACCGTGACCAGCAGGGCGCTGAACACGTCTGCCGCCAGGCTGATGGCGATCGGACCGGGCCAGCCACCGACGCGCAGCACGGCCAACGCGCCCCCACCGGTCCACGCCAGCAGCACCAGCCCGGTCGCCAGCACCACAGTCATGGTCGTGAACGCGCCGACCCGATGCAGCCTGGTGCGGCCCGGCAGGGCGAGCAGCACCCCGGCGACGAGCAGCGGCCCGACCACCGGGATCAGCAGCAGACCGCTCACCGGCGCCGCCCCGTGCCGTGCCCGCCCTCTCCGCCGTCACCTTCGGAATCGGCGTCGGCGTCGCCACCGGTCGGATCTGCGGCGGGCCCACCGGCACCGCGTCGCAGCAGGCCGAGCAGATGGATGGTGATTCCGAAGCTGATCACGATGGCGGTCAGCACGAACGCCTGCGGCAACGGATCGGCGGTGTCGGGACCGACCTCCTCCAGCGCCGCGGTCCGCCGGGCCAGCCCACCGGCGGCGAGCAGCACCACGTTGACGGCGTGGCCGAGCAGCACGAAGCCCAGCACCACGCGCAGCAGGCCCGGCCGCAGCAGCAGGAACACCCCCGCGGCCACCAGGACGCCGACCACGAACGCGGCGCTCACCGGGCACCTCCGGTCTCCGGCTGGCCGGTCGGCAGGTCGGTCGGAGTAGCCGGCGGTACGCCGAGGCGGCGCACCGCGGCCACCACCAGCGCCAGGACCATCAGGTAGATCCCGAGGTCGAACAGCAGCGACGTGGACAGCGACGGCAACGGATCCGGTGTGCCCAGAGCGAGCGGCGCGAGCAGCGACCGACCTGCGGCGAGCGGCACCAGCGCGGCGACCGTCGCGGTCAGCAGCCCGGCCGCCACCAGCGGCGCCGACCTGAGCCGACTCAGCAGTGGTGCGCCGCCGGGGTGCGCCAACTGGCCGAGCCCGACGGCGGTGCCCGCCAGCAGCGCCCCGATGAAGCCGCCGCCGGTCTCCTCGTGTCCGCGTAGGAACAGCACCGCCGAGGCGAGCAGCATCACCGGTGCGAGCACCCGGTAGGCGAGGCCGAGCACGAGGTCGTCGCCGGCCGGCCCGGTGCTGGCCGGCTCGACCGGGCGACCGGCGGCGAGCCGGACCAGCCCGAGTGCCACCACCGCGAGCACCACCGCCTCGCCGAGGGTGTCCAGGGCCCGGAAGTCCACCAGGATGGTGTTGACGACGTTGGCGCCGCCGGTCAACGCCTCCGCCCGGTCGAGGTACCACAGGCCAGGGCCGGACACCCGGTCGCGGCCGGTCAGCACGGCCGTACCGGCGGCGGCCGCGACCCCGGTGGCGGCCGCGAGCAGGGCCGCGCCCACGACCGGCAAGCGTCGTCCGACGGGCGCGAGCCGAGGCGGCTGCTGCCGCAGAGCCAGCATGACGACCACCGCGGTCAGCACCTCCACCAGCATCAGGGTCAACGCCACATCCGGTGCGCCGACGGTCAGGAACCACGCCGACAGCAGCAGCCCCACCACTCCGGTGAGGCCGATCGCCGCCAGCGCGGAGCGCGCCACCAGCAGCCCGGCGAGCGCCGTCACGAGCATCCCCAGCAGCAGCCAGTCACCGGGCCGGGCCGGGTCGCCATCACCCAGACCGGCCGGGACGTCGGTCAACGTCACCGCCGCGACCGTGGCCAGGGCCACCGTCGCCAGCAACGGCCGGGCCAGGTACGGTGCCGGCCCCGGCGCGTGCGCGGTCCGGGCGACGAACGAGCCCGCATGCAGCAGCGTCTGCCGGGCGCGCTCGAACAACTCGGCGAACGGCGGGATGGTGGGTACGGACCGAAGCCACCGGTCCACCCGGACCCGGCCGAGAAACATCAGCACGCCCAGCAGCACGGTGAGCACGCTCAGCCCCAACGCCGGGGTGAGGCCGTGCCAGAAGGCCAGATAGGGCGGCGTACCTTCCGGGCGGGCATCGTCCGCGGCCCGCTCCACGAGCGGGCTCAGCACGGCCACCGTCGGGCCGAGCACGGTCGCCGCCACCGCGGCCACCGCGGCCGGGGCGAGAAACGCCCAGGACGGCTCGCGCAGCTGGCGCTGCCGGGTCGGTCCCTCCACCATCCCGTGCACCAGGCGGGCCGCGTACGCGAAGGTGAGCACCGAGGCGAGCACCCCGAGCCCGGCCGCGCACCAGCCCAACCACCCTCCCCCGTAGGCCCCGCCGAGGGCCTCGAAGATCGCCTCCTTCCCGACGAAGCCGATGGTCGGCGGCAGGCCGGCCATCGACATCGCCGCCAGCGCGGTGAGCCACACCGTCGCCGGCATCACCCGGTGCAGCCCCGCCAGTTCCCGCACGTCGCGGCTGCCCGCCTGGTGGTCGATGATGCCGACCAGCATGAACAGGGTCGCCTTGAACAGCGCGTGGGCGACGGTGTAGAGGATCGCCGCCGCGTCGGCGTCCGGGGTGCCGACGCCGATCACCCCGACCAGCAGGCCGAGCTGACTGACCGTGGAGTACGCCAGCAGCGCCTTCAGGTCGTACTGGCGCAGCGCGAGCAGCGCGCCGAGGATCGCGGTGAGCAGGCCGACGGCGATCAGGGTGCCGTTCCACGCCCAGGAGCCGCCGAACACCGCCGAGAAGCGCATCAGCAGGTAGATGCCGGCCTTCACCATCGTCGCCGCGTGCAGGTACGCGCTCACCGGCGTGATCGCCACCATCGCGCCGGGCAGCCAGAAATGGAACGGCAGCTGCGCGGACTTGGTGAACGCCGCAACGATGATCAGCGTCCCCACCACCCAGGCCGGTACGCCGCTCAGTCGCTCCGGCTCGGCCACGATGGTGTCCAGGCTGGTGGTGCCGAGGTGGACCGCCAGCAGCACGATCGCGGTCAGCAGCGCGAGACCGCCGGCGACGGTGACCAGCAGCGCCTGCACGGCCGGTCCGGTGGCCGCCGGCCGACCGCCCTGCCCGATCAGGACGAACGACAGGATCGAGGTGAGTTCCCAGAAGACGAAGAGCACCAGCAGGTCGTCGGCGAGGACCAGGCCCAGCATCGCGGCGGCGAAGAGGGTCATCGTCACGTACACCCGCTGCTGCTCGGCCTCGCTGCCGTCGAGGTAGCGGGGGCAGTAGGCCATGATGAGCGCGCCCACGCCGAGCGCCAGCAGCGCGAAGACCAAACCCAGCGCGTCCATCCGCAACGCGGCGTGGACCGCCAGCCCGGGCAGCCACCGCCAGGCCACGGTGACTTCCCGGTCGTCGAGGATCACCGGCAACCGGGTGAGCAGCAGCGCCGCCGCGACGAGATAGCCGGCGGCCAGCGGATAGCCGGCGTCACGGCCGAAGCGCCGCACCAGCAGCGGTACGCAGACCGCCAGGCCGACCTGCCAGGCGAGCGTGGCGGCGAGGATCACCTCGTCATGTCCTCCTGTCCGGCAGGCGGATTCGGGCCCGCTTACCCGGCAGAACCGATGACATGCGCTGTGTGAATGACAAATCACTGCGTAAGCGCTCAAACACCTGCGGCGGTCGGCGTTGACGACAAACATGGTTAGCCTGAGAGGCCAGTGAGATTGCCGCGGCACATGAGGCTCACACGTCGCGAACGAAACGGCGGGGCCAGGTGCTCTTGTAGAGAGCTGCCGTGACGGCGACGAGGAGGAGGCCCGTGACACAACAGACCTGGGACGACGTTGGCGGTCTGCTGCCGTACGACGAGTTCCGCGCCGCCAGTGACGCGATCGTTACCAACATCGAACAGGTCATCGAGGGCAAGACCGCGACCGTGCGGCTCGCGCTGGCCGTCCTGCTCGCCGAGGGTCACCTGCTCATCGAGGACGTGCCCGGCGTCGGCAAGACCAAACTGGCCAAGGCCCTGGCCCGGTCGATCGACTGTTCGGTACGCCGCATCCAGTTCACGCCCGACCTGCTGCCCAGCGACGTCACCGGGGTCAGCGTCTACAACCAGGAGACCCACGACTTCGAGTTCCGGCCGGGTGCCGTCTTCGCGAACCTGGTCGTCGGCGACGAGATCAACCGGGCTTCGCCGAAGACCCAGTCCGCGCTGCTGGAGTGCATGGAGGAACGGCAGGTCACCGTCGACGGGGTGACCTACCAGTTGCAGACGCCGTTCATGGTGATCGCCACCCAGAACCCGATCGAGATGGAGGGCACCTACCCGCTGCCGGAGGCGCAGCGCGACCGGTTCACCGCCCGCATCGCGATGGGGTACCCGGACCCGACCGCCGAGCTGGCCATGCTCGACGGACACGGTGCGGTCGACCCGCTGTCCGGGCTGCGGCCGGTCTCCGACGCCGACACCGTACGCCGGCTGATCGGTCACGTCCGGCAGGTGCACGTCGCCGACGCGGTCAAGCAGTACGCGGTCGACCTGGTCACCGCCACCCGCGAGTCACCCGACCTGCGGCTGGGCGCCTCCCCCCGGTGCACCCTGCAACTGCTGCGCACCGCCCGCGCGGTGGCCGCCCTCGACGGGCGGGACTACGTCCTGCCCGACGACCTCCAGGTGCTCGCCGTGCCGGTGCTGGCGCACCGGATCATCCCCACGGCCGACGCCCAGCTCGCCCGGCGTACCACCGACGCGATCGTCGCCGACCTGGTGCACCGGCTGCCGCTGCCGCACGACCGCAAGCGCTCGCCCTACGACACCCGGCCACCGAGCGGTAACGGCCGGGCCCCCTTCGAGCCGCGGAGGCCGTGACGTGCGTGACGGGCTGCGCGGGCTGACCACCCGCGGCCGCTCCTTCCTGGCCGCGGCGGTGGCGGCGGCCATCTCCGCCGGCATCCTCGGCGAGAAGGACCTGCTGCGGGTGGCCGTGCTGCTGGCCGTCCTGCCGCTGCTCGCCGCGCTGTACGTCGGCCGCAGCCGTTACAAGCTCGCCTGCCACCGGTCGCTGGAGCCGCACCGGGTGCCGGTCGGCGCGACCGCCCGGGTGGTGCTGCGCCTGCAGAACATGTCCCGGCTGCCCACCGGCACCCTGCTGCTGGAGGACCGGCTTCCGTACGCCCTCGGCAGCCGCCCCCGGGTGGTGCTGGAACGTCTCGGCGCGCACCAGGCCAGCTCCGTGGCCTACACGGTGCGCGCCGACGTGCGCGGCCGGTACGAGGTGGGGCCGCTGGTGGTCCGGATGACCGACCCCTTCGGCCTCTGCGAACTCAGCCGCGCCTTCCCCGGTACCGACCGGCTCACCGTCGTTCCGCAGGTGGTCCCACTGCCGTCGGTGCGGCTGCCCGGCGAGTACGCCGGCAGCGGTGAGAGTCGGGCCCGCTCGGTGGCGGTGCACGGCGAGGACGATGCGGCCACCCGGGAGTACCGGCGCGGCGACGACCTGCGCCGGGTGCACTGGAAGTCGACCGCGCGCACCGGCGAGCTGATGGTGCGCCGGGAGGAGCAGCCCTGGGAGAGCCGGGCGACGGTGCTGCTGGACACCCGCGCTTACGGACATCAGGGCGACGGTCCGACCGCGAGCTTCGAGTGGGCGGTCTCGGCCGCCGCCAGCATCGCGGTGCACCTGCGGCAGGCCGGGTACAAGCTGCGCCTGGTCACCGGCTCGGGCGCGGACGTCGACGCCACCGAGGGCGCCGGCGACGGCCTGCTGCTCGACCAGCTCGCGGAGGTCCGGCTCGATCAGCGGGTCGAGATCACCACTCTGGTGCAGCACGTACGGCAACGCGCCGACGGCGGGCTGATCATCGGGCTGTTCGGGTCGCTGAGCACCGCCGAGGCGGAGCTGTTGGCCGGGTTGCGCGCCAACGGCGCCACCTGTGTCTGCTTCCTGTTGGACAGCTCCGCCTGGTTGAACCTGCCGACGCCCGCGCGGGCCGAGGCCGATCAGGCACACGACACCGCGGCGCTGGCGCTGCTGCATTCCGGCTGGCGGGTGATCGGCGTCGATCACGGCGGCCGGCTGGCGGCGCTCTGGCCACAGGCGGGGCGGGGCTCGCAGGGGTTCGCGCTGCGCGCGGCGATGGCCGAGACCGTGGCCGGTGGCGTGCGATGAACGGAAGGTCCCCCTCATGATCGCCCATCGGAATCTGGGCCTGGTGGCCGCCGGCGCGACCTTGCTCGCGGCAGCGCCACTGTCGGCCATCTTCGATCGCTGGACGTGGCTGGTCCAGGCGGTCATCGCGGTGGCCGCGGTGGCGGCCGCGGCGTCGCTGGCCCGGCTCGGCCGGACCCCGCTGTGGGTGCAGATCCTGGCCATGGTCGGCGGTCTCACCCTGGCCCTGACCTGGCTGTTCCCCAGCGGCTCCGAACTGCTCGCGGTGCTGCCCACCCCGGCCACCTTCGGGCACTTCGCCGAGTTGCTCGGCAACTCGGTCGAGGACATGCGCTCCCACGGCGTGAAGGTTCCGGACACCGACCCGCTGCTGTTCATCACCGTGCTCGGCATCGGCGGAGTGGCGGTGCTGGTGGACGTGCTCTGCGTCGGGCTGCGCCGCCCCGCTCTGGCCGGGCTGCCCATGCTTGCCATCTACTCGGTGCCGGTCGCGGTCTACGTGGACAGCGTCCCGCCGGTGCCGTTCGCGATCGGCGCCGCCGGTTTCCTGTGGCTGCTGGTCACCGACAACGTGGACCGGGTCCGTCGGTTCGGCCGGCGGTTCACCGGAGACGGCCGCGACGTCGATGTCTGGGAGTCGTCCCCGCTGGCCGCCGCCGGCCGGCGACTCGCGGTGGTGGGCCTCGCACTCGCCGTACTGGTTCCGTTGGCCGTGCCGGGAATGACCGCCGGCTTGATGACCACGCTCAACTCCGGCCCCGGCTCCGGCATCGGTCCCGGGTTCGGTGGCTCCCCGGGCCGGGTCGACCTCTTCGCCGCGCTCAGTGGCCAGCTCAACCAGTCCCAGGTGACCGACCTGGTGACGGTCACCACCACCGAGGAGGAGCCGTTCTATCTGCGCTTCGGGGTCGCCGACGACCTGCGTACCGACGGCTTCCGGGTGCGCGGGCCCAACGGTAGGCGGGTCACCGGCGACCTGCCCGATCCCTCCGGGCGTTCGGCGCCGGGCATCCAGCGCACCCGGCAACGGGCCACCGTGCAGGTGAGCCGCGAGCTGAACATGCCGCTGTTGCCGGTCTACGCCGAGCCGGTCAGCTTCGCCGAGCTGGGCAACAACTGGTTCTACGACCCGAACCTGCAGGTCGTCTTCTCCAACCGGGAGAACTCCCGGGGCAAGGAGTACTCCTTCGACTACGTGCGCTCGTCGTACAGTCCGCAGGCGCTGCGGCGGGCTCAGCCGCTGCCGGCGGACCTGCCGCTGCGCCGGCAGCAGACCGTGACGCCGGACGTGCCGGAGGTCCGGGCCCTGGTGGAGGACCTGATCCGGGGCGCGCGCACCGAGTACGACAAGGTGCGAGCCATCTACAACTACTTCTCCGAGGACAACGGCTTCAGCTACCGGCTCAGCACCGAGCAGGGCAGCAGCGGCGAGGCGATTCTCGACTTCCTGGAGAACAAGGTCGGCTACTGCCAGCAGTACGCCGCAGCGCTGGCCTGGATGGTCCGCGACGCGGGCATCCCGGCCCGGGTCGCCTTCGGGTTCACCAACGGCAGCCGTCGCAGCGACGACACCCTCACCCTGACCAACCGCAATCTGCACGCCTGGACCGAGGTCTACTTCGACCAGATCGGCTGGGTGCCGTTCGACGCCACCCCGGCCTACGGCGTGCCGGGCTCGACCCGCTCGGCGTGGGCGCCGGACGTGGACGCCCCGGAGGAGAGCACGCCGCAGGGCGGCAGCGCGGACACGCCCGAGGAGACGGATCCTTCGGCCGAGGCGGAGCAGGGACCGAACCAGTTCGAGGAGGGCGAGGACCCGGGTGCGGCGGTCGGATCCGACACTCCCGCCGCGCAGACGCCAGTCTGGCCGTGGCTGGTCGCCGCCAGCGTCCTGACGCTGCTGGTCCTGCTCGCCGTGCCCGCACTGCGCCGACTCGCGCTGCGCCGCCGTCGGGGCCGGCCGGCACCGGCGGTGCGGGCGGTCGACGCGCCGGACGCGGACCCGTCGGCGACCGGTCAACCGGTCGTGGTGGTCGCCACCGATCCGGACCGGGCACGGGCCGACGCGCACGCCGCCTGGGACGAGCTGATCGACACGCTTGTCGACTACCGGGTCGGGGTGGATCGGACGGAAACCCCCCGCGCCACGGCGGAGCGGGTGGCCCGGGAGCGCCTGGCCGCGCAGACCGACGCCGGCTCGGCGGTACGTCTGCTCGGACGTGCGGAGGAGCGGGCTCGTTACGCCCGGGACCCGTTGACCGGCGAACCGTTGCCGGCGGCCCTACGGACGGTGCGCGACGCGCTGGCCGGGCAGGCCGACCGGCGGACCCGGCTGGTGGCGACCATGCTGCCGCCGTCGGTGTTGTCCCGGTGGCGCACCGCGATCGCGGATAACTCGTCACGACTGGTCAACTCGGCCGGGCAGGTGCGCCGGAGGCTGCTGCGGTTCAGTCCACGTCGGCTGATCGCCAGCCGCGCGGGGCGCTGAACGCGACCCGCCCCACCATCCTCACCGTCTGCCGGCGACACCCTCGTGGGTCGCCGGCAGACGCGCCTCTACCGGCAACCGGCCGGGTGACAGCCATCAGCGGCAGGAGGGCAACGCGAAGCCCCACCCGGCGCCCTGGCCGTTTGCGCGCCACTCACCCCGGGCGGTCGGCCCGGGGTGACGTGCTTCCTCGTCTACGGTGGAACGGGGTCAGCGGTGCCCCTCCGGGCGCTGCCGCCACCGGTCCTCCATCCGGTCGAGGAAACCCGACCTCCGGCCGGCACGGCCTCGGGGCCGGCGACGACTCGCCGTGCCCCCGACGACGTGCAGGTCGGGTGACTGCGCCCGACGGTGCGACTGCACCGCGAACGCGGCCGAGGCCAACATGACAACGAATCCCGCCACTGCCAGCGGCGGAGTCTTGATCACCGCGCCATAGACCAGCAACGCCAGGCCAGCGATGATCAGGCCGGCAGCGACGAGCAGGCGACGCCGCGCGTGGAAGCGCGGATCGCTGGCGCGCACCGCCGAGGCGAACTTGGGGTCCTCGGCAAGCGACCGCTCGATCTGCTCGAACAGCCGCTGCTCGTGCTCCGAGAGCGGCACGGCACTCCTCCCCGGTCACGTTGGTCGGTCCGGTCGGACCGACAGACCGTGGCAGCCAACCGGCTGCTTACCCGCAAGTCTACGAGGGCCCTCGCGCGTCGGAAAGCGGGACGACCTACGGCCGGGTCGGATTTTCATTTCGTCGGGGATAGCGCCCGGTGAGAAGACTGGCCGGTCCTATGACGGACCGCCCGAAACGGGCAGCCGCCGCGTCGGCCGCCACCTCCGCCTCCCGCCAGCCCCGCTCCGGCTGGCCGAGGGCGAGTTGCTGCGGCGTCTGGTCCGCCGCGGTCAATCCTTCCGCCCGGACACCGAGCAGGCGAATCCGCTCACCTGGATCCAGCGCGGTGTAGAGCGCCCAGGACGTGTCGAACATCTCCCGAGCCACGTCGGTGGGCACGTCCAGGGTGCGTGCCCGGCTCACCGTGCGGAAGTCGGCGGTCCGCACCTTGAGCGAGACCGTCCGCCCCACCTGCCCGCTGGCTCGTAACCGGGCGCCGACCTTCTCGGCCAGGGCCAGCAGCGTACGACGGATCTCGGCCGGATCGTCGACATCCACGTCGAAGGTGACCTCCGCGCCGATCGACTTCTCGGCCTGCTCCGGGCTGACCCGGCGCGGGTCACGGCCCCAGGACAGCTCGTGCAGGTGCGCGGCGGCCGCCTCGCCGAGCGCGGTCCGCAGCATGCCCAGCGGCGCCTGCGCGAGGTCGCCGACGGTACGCAGACCGAGTCGCAGCAGGGCCTGCTCGGAACGCTCCCCCACCCCCCACAGCGCGGCGACCGGTAGCGGGTGGAGGAACTCGAGCACCCGGTCGGCCGGCACCACGAGCAGACCGTCGGGCTTCGCCCGGGTCGAGCCGAGCTTGGCCACGAACTTGCTCGGCGCGACCCCGACCGAGCAGGTCAGCCCCTGCTCCTCGGCGACCCGCTCGCGGATGCGACGGGCGATCGTCGCCGGCCTACCGAACAGTCGCCGGGCACCTGCGACGTCGAGGAAGGCCTCGTCCAGCGAGAGCGGCTCGACCAGCGGCGTGACGTCACGGAAGATCTGCATGACCGCCCGCGATGCCGCCGAGTAGCTGGCGAAGTCGGGGGCGAGAAAGACCGCGTGCGGGCAGAGGGCACGGGCCCGCATCGTGGGCATGGCGCTGCGAACGCCGTACCGTCGGGCCTCGTAGCTGGCCGAACTGACCACGCCGCGGGGACCGACCCCGCCGACCACGACGGCCCGGCCGCGCAGCTCGGGGCGGTGACGGACCTCCACCGAGGCGTAGAAGGCGTCCATGTCGACGTGCAGGATCGGGCACCCGGCGTCGTCGGCGCCGGGCCCGAACCGGGGATCACCGCCCCGGGGTAGCGACTGGCTGCGGCCCACCCGCGCAGGTTAGCCCGCGGGAGTGACATTCCGGCCGGTCAGCCCCGCACCACCAGCAGCGGAATGGTCATCTCGGCTGCGGTGTCCGCGCCGTGGAAGGCCACCAACCGGGACACCATCGGCGGCTCCGACCGACTGGCCAGCACGGCGTACGTGTCGTTGCAGACCACCACCACATCGCCGATCCGGTCCAGGTGGTCGGTGGCCACCGGCCCGAACCGGCCACTGGCCACCGCCTCCTCGCGGGTCAGCACCCGGGCGGCGGTGCCGAGCACGGCCGACCAGGCCGCCACCACGTCGGCGGTGGCCCCCGGCGTGACATGCAGGTAGCGCACCCGGGGCTCGCCCGCCACCACCCGCACCCCGTCGGTCAACCGGGGATCGGTGTCCAGGTCGAACCGGTCCCCGGCGGGAATGTCGAGCTGCCCGTGATCGGCGGTGACCAGCAGCGCCGCGTCGGGCGGCAACCCGTCCAGCAACCGGGCCAGCAACCCGTCCAACTCGGTCACCGCCACCCGCCACGGCAACGAGTCGACGCCGCTGAGGTGACCGTGGCGGTCGACGTCCGGGTGGTAGGCGGAGACGAGAGTCGGACCGGGTCCGGCGGTCAGCGCCGCCAGCGTGGTGGCGGCCACCGCGTCGACCCCGGCCGCGCCCCGGTAGTCACCGCCCCGGTTCGCGGCCAGGGTCAGGCCGGTACCGCCGAACTCCGGCCGGCTCACCACGGTCACCGCCACACCCGCCGCCCGCGCCCGTTCCAACTGGGTGGGGACCGGTTGCCAGCGCAGCGGGTCGGGATCGCCGTCGCGCCACTCGATGTGGTTGAGCACGCGCTCGGTGCCCGGAACGCACACGGTGAAGCCGAGCACCCCGTGCGCACCGGGCGCCACACCGGTGCCCAGGGTGACCAGGCTGGTCGGGGTGGTGGAGGGAAAACCGGAGGTGAGCGGTCGGCCGGCCGCGGCGGTCAGCCCGGTGAGCGTCGGCGCGTACGGCGCGGCGGTCGGGATCTGGTACCAGCCGAGGCCGTCGACAAGCAGCACCGCGATCCGGCGTACCTCCGGCAGTTCGGCGGCGAGGCCGAGCGGGTCCGTGGCGCCGGGGACACCGAGCACGGCCAGCGCGCTGGGCAGCACGTCTGCGAGGCTCCCACCGCCGTATCCCGGCGCGACGACCTCCAGCGGTCGGGCCCGACCGATCAGGCCGGTCATGCCGGGCGGCGGGCGAACAGGTGCAGCTGGGCCGCGACGTCCCGCCAGGGTGGTTGCGCGGCCAGCGTCCGCTCCAACTCGACCAGGGCAGCGGCCTGACCGTCCGCCACCGCCGCGGGCAGCAGGTCGGCCAGGACGCGTACGCCGTGGATCTCCTCGACGGTGAGCCCGGCGGCGGCCAGCAGCGCGGCGGCGCTCTCGACGTCGAAGCGGCGGCGCAGGGTGTCCCGGGCGCCGGCCGCGCCGGTCGGATCGGCGGCCAGGATCGCGGCCACGTCGAGGTGCCCGTTCATCGCCCGGCCGAGCACCGCGGCGGCCCGCCCGGCGACCAGCACGCTCGCCGCGCCGCCCGGTCGCAGCACGCCGACCAGCGCGGACACCACGGGCGCCGGGTCGTCGACGACCTCCAACACGGCGTGGCAGAGCACCAGGTCCACGCTTGCCGGCTCGATCAGGCCGGCCAACGCGTCAGCGTCGCCCTGCACCGCGCGTACCCGCCCGGCGACCCCGGCCTCCGCGGCGCGGCGGCTGAGCGCGGCGAGCGCGTCGGGACTGGCGTCGACCACTGTCACCCGGTGGCCGGCCCGGGCCAGCGGCACCGCGAAGCCGCCGGTGCCACCGCCCACGTCCAGCACGGTCAGCTCGGCGGCCGGCCGGCGGTCCAGCTCGGCGCGCAGCACCGACCAGACCACGGCGGTACGGGGGGTGAGCGGCGGCCCAGCCGGGCCTGGGGTCTGTTCCACCCGGTCGAGCCTAGTCAGCCGGGAACAGATCGCCAGGGGGGCACCTGCGGCTGTCAACGGAAGTCACGGGAGGTGGGGCGGACCGGTGCTTCGATCGGGTCCAGCCGGTCGGCGACCAGGTTGACCACCCCCTCGTGCCGCTGTAGCCGGCCCCGCACCACCAACGCCGTGCTGGTGCGGGCCACCCGTCGATGCCGCTGCCACAGGCCGGGCGAGCAGGTGACGTTGAGCATGCCGGTCTCGTCCTCCAGGTTGAGGAAGGTGACCCCACCGGCGGTCGCCGGCCGCTGCCGGTGGGTGACGATCCCGCCGACCCGGATCCGCCGTCCCGGCTCCACCCGGCCCAACCTGTCGATCGGCACCGCGCCCACGGCGTCCAGCTGCGGCCGGATGAACCGGGCCGGATGGTTCTCCGGCGACAACCCGGTGGCCCAGACGTCGGCGACCAGCCGGTCCACCTCCTCCATCCCGGGCAGCACGGGCGCCGCCGTACCGGTCACCGTGCCGGGCAGCCGACCGGGCCGCTCCTGGGCCGCCGCGCCGGCCGCCCAGAGCGCCTGCCGCCGGGTCAGGCCGAAACAGGCGAAGGCGTCCGCGGTGGCCAGCGCCTCCAACTGCGCGGCGGTCAGACCCACCCGCCGGGCCAGCTCCGGCATGTCGCGGTACGGGCCGTTCGCCGCCCGCTCGGCCTCGATCCGCTCGGCCACCCCGTCGCCGAGGGTACGCACGCTGGACAGCCCGAGCCGGACCGCCGGGCCGCCCAGCCCCCAGGCGTGCGGCGGTTCCCCCGCCCGGCTGCCCCAGCGGGTGTCCGGGGTGGATTCCAGTACCGGCTTCGCGTCGCTGGCGTTGACGTCCGGTCGGCGTACCTCCACGCCGTGCCGGCGGGCGTCGTCGACCAGGGTCTGCGGCGAGTAGAAGCCCATCGGCTGGGCGCTCAGCAGCGCGGCCAGGAACGGACCGGGGTGATAGCGCTTCAGCCAGGAGCTGGCGTAGACCAGGTAGGCGAAGCTCATCGCGTGGCTCTCCGGGAAGCCGTAGCTGGCGAACGCGGTGAGCTTGCGGTAGACGTCGTCGGCCAGTTCGCCGGTGATGCCGCGCTCCGCCATGCCCCGGTAGAGCCGGTCGGCGATCTGCTCCATCCGCTGCACCGACCGTTTGGCGCCCATCGCCCGGCGCAACTGGTCGGCCTCGGCCGCGTCGAAGCCGGCCAGGTCGATGGCGAGCTGCATCAGCTGCTCCTGGAACAACGGCACGCCGAGGGTCTTCTCCAGCGCGTTGCGCATCAGCGGATGCGCGAAGGTCACCGGCTCCTGGCCGTTCTTGCGCCGGATGTACGGGTGCACCGAGCCGCCCTGGATCGGCCCGGGCCGGATCAGCGCCACCTCGACCACCAGGTCGTAGAACTCGCGGGGCCGCAGCCGGGGCAGGGTGGCCATCTGGGCCCGGCTCTCCACCTGGAACACCCCTACCGAGTCAGCGCGGCAGAGCATGTCGTAGACCTCGGGGTCGTCAAGCGTCATGTCGCCGAGATCCAGGCTCATCCCGATCATGTCGTAGCCGTAGTGCAACGCCGACAGCATGCCGAGGCCGAGCAGGTCGAACTTGACCAGGCCGACGGCGGCGCAGTCGTCCTTGTCCCACTGGAGCACGCTGCGGCCGGGCATCCGCCCCCACTCCACCGGGCAGACCTCGATCACCGGCCGGTCGCAGATCACCATGCCGCCGGAGTGGATGCCCAGGTGCCGGGGGAACGTCTGGAGCTCGTTGGCGTACGCGACCACCTGCTCGGGGATCTCCGGCACGTCCACCGTGGCCACGTCGCCCCAGCGGTCGATCTGCTTGCTCCACGCGTCCTGCTGGCCGGGTGGGAAGCCGAACGCCTTGGCCACGTCCCGCACCGCCGAGCGGGGCCGGTAGGAGATCACGTTGGCCACCTGGGCGGTGTGCTCCCGGCCGTAGCGGGCGTAGACGTGCTGGATGACCTCCTCCCGGCGGTCTGACTCGATGTCCACGTCGATGTCGGGCGGCCCGTCGCGCTCGGGTGCCAGGAAGCGTTCGAACAGCAGCCGATGCCGGACCGCGTCCACGTTTGTGATCCGCAGCGCGTAGCAGACCGCCGAGTTCGCCGCCGAACCCCGACCCTGGCAGTAGATGTCCGCCCGCCGGCAGAAGTCGACGATGTCGTACACCACCAGGAAGTAGCCGGGGAAGCCCAACTCTTCGATCATGTTCAGCTCGTGGTCGAGTTGCGCGTACGCCTGCGGGTGTGCCGCGCGCGGGCCGTAGCGCTCCCGCGCGCCCTGCTCGGTGAGGTGGCGCAGCCAACTCATCTCGTTGTGCCCCGGCGGCACCGGGTACGCCGGCAGCTGCGGTGCGACGAGCTGGAGATCGAAGGCCAGCTCGGCGCCGAACTCGGCAGCCCGGGCCACCGCACCCGGGTACGCGGCGAACCGGGCCGCCATCTCGGCGCCGTCGCGCAGATGGGCGGTGCCTGCCGCGGGCAGCCAGCCGTCGATCTCGTCCAGGCTGCGCCGGGCCCGGACGGCCGCGAGGGTGGTGGCCAGTCGACGCCGCCCCGGAGTCGCGTAGTGCACGTTGTTCGTGGCCACCGTGGGCAGGCCGGCGGCGGCCGCCAGCTCGGCCAGGGCGTCGTTGCGGTCGCCGTCGATCGGATGCCCGTGGTCGGTCAACTCCACCGCCACCGTCTCCGCGCCGAACAGCGCGGTGAGCCGGTCCAGCTCGCGGGCCGCCGCGTCGACTCCCTCGGTGAGCAGGGCGGCCGGCACGTGCCCCTTGCGGCAGCCGGTGAGCACCAGCACGTGGTCGCGCAGGTCGGCGGCGATCTCCTCCAGCTCGCCGTAGACCGGGCGGCCCTTCTCACCGCCGCGTAGCTGGGCGCGGGCGATGGTCGCGGCCAGCCGGGCGTACCCCTCGTGGCCGTGGGCCAGCAGCAGCAGGTGGTGGCCGTGCGGATCGGGTACGCCGTTCTGCGGGCCGGGCAGGCCGAGGGACAGCTCCGCTCCGAAGATCGTCGGCAGACCCAGCGCGCGGGCCGCCTCGGCGAACCGCACCACACCGTAGAAACCGTCGTGGTCGGTGACGGCGAGCGCGGTGAGCCCCAACCGGACGGCCTCCTCGGCCAGTTCCTCGGGGTGGCTGGCACCGTCGAGGAAGCTGAAGTTGGTGTGCGCGTGCAGTTCGGCGTACGGCGGCACGTCGTCGGGCCGGGTCAGCTCCGGCGGCCGGTAGTGCTCCCGCCGTCGGCTCCAGGCCGGCGAGTCGCCCCCGTCGGCGTCGACCGCCAGCGGATCCACCACGTGCAGGTGCCGCCCCGCACCGTCGCCCTTCCCGCCCCCGCCGCTGCCCTTTCCGCCGCCGCTGCCCTGCCCGCCGCCGCCCGGCCGCCCGGAGAGCACCCGCTCCAACTCCGACCACGGCAACCGGGGGTTGTGGAAACTCACCGCCGCCACCTCGCCGTCGCGCAGGACGCCGCATCTCGTGCCCTCGACCGGCCCGGATGCCCCGGCATACCGCAACTGGTGAAGCCCGCCGGTCCGGGTGCCCCGTCAGTCATAGATCGCCTCCACGAGCCACCGGCCGGACTCGACGGCGAGCAGCAGGGCGGTGCCGTCGGCGAGGCGGACCTGGAACCGGGCTCGACGGCGGGCCTCGGCCGGGGCCCACCACCGCTCGTCGACCGGCCACGGACCGGCCCAACCGACGATCTCGACCCACCCGACCGTGCCACCACGGAGGGCAGCGGCCGAAGAGGGGGTGGCCGAAGGGGCGGAACCCGGGGCGGGAGTGGGGCCGGCGAGCTGCGGCGGCATCGTGCCGATGCTCAGTCGGGCCGGTGGGGCGCTCACCGCCAGCCGGGCGCTCACCACGACCGGCGCGCCGGTGGCGTCGAGCACGCTGGCGGCGAGCGGGCTGGGCAGCACCACGGCCGGCGAGGGCGGCGGTAGTCGCCCCGGCCAGGGCGGTACCGCCGGCCCGGAACCCACCCGCCGTCCACCGGGACGGGCCGGGAGTCGTTCGTCGCCCCAGGGCACCAGCCGGGTCTGGTCGGCCGGGGACCGCCCGCCACCGAGCACCGCGGTGACCACCGCCTCGGGACCGAGCAGGCCCTGCACCCGGCTCAGCGCACGGTGTGCCCGCTCGCGTTCCGCGCCGGTCTCCCCCCACAGCCCGGGTTGCAGGCCGGCCTGGGCCAGCACCCCGTCCGGCAGCAGCCGCAGCCGGACGATCCCGGCAGTGGGACGGGCCGGCCGGTCACCGCCGCGACGGGCACCGGAGAGCCAGCCGTCCAGTTGCCAGCGGACCCGGTCGGCGATCGCCGCCGCGGTGAGCAGCCCGTCGTGCCGCCAGACCCGGTGCAGTTCCTGGCCGTGCGCGGTTACCGCCTCGATGCCCAGGCGGGTGCAGGCCAGTCCGTGTCCGGCGAGCCGTTCGTGCAGCTGCTCGGCCAGTGTCCGGGCCGCGAAGGCCGCCACGTCGACCCGGTCGATCGGCTCGTCCAGGTCGGCGGTGACCGTCAGGTCGACCGGTGGGCGCCGCGCCGCGAGCGGCCGGTCGTCCCGTCCGGCGGCCAGCCGATGGGCCAGCGCCCCGTCGAAGCCGAACCGGGCCAGCACGTCACCAGCGGGCAGCGCGGCGAAGTCGCCGAGCGTACGCACCCCCAGACGGCGCAGCAGGTCGGCCAGGGCGGGGCGGCCGAGCGCCTCGACGGGCTGACCGGCCAGGAATTCCGGTGTCCCGCCGGGCGGCACGATCCGCCCCTCACGGGCGGCCAGGCCGGCGGCGAAGACCCCGGCGGCGACACCGACCTGGCTCTCCACCGCGCAGCTGAGGGCGACGTGCTCGACGATTCGCTCGGCGGCCGCCTCCTCACCACCCAGATAGCGGCTCGGCCCCCGGGCGGCCAACGCGCAGGCCCCCGGGCGGATCACCTCGACCCCGACCGCCACCTCCTCGACAGCGGCCACCACCGGCTCGAACGCCCGGGCGTCCCGCCCCGGATCGTGGTCGACGACGGTGAGCCCGGGGCAGCGTCCCTGTGCCTCCCGCCGACGCAACCCTCGGCGTACCCCCTCGGCGCGGGCTCGCTCGGAACAGGCGATCACCCGGTTGGCGTGCAGCACCGCGACCGACCCGGTGGCGGGCACCCCGTCGACGATCTCGGCGGCGAGTACCGGCCAGTCCGGGCACCACAGCAGCAGTGTCCGGACCGGTTCATCCACGGCCCGCCACCACCCGCAGACGCGTGGCACCCGACCGAGCGGCGGCGGCCGGGCCGGGGACGACCCGGGCCAGCTCGTCACCGGGCAACCAGACCTTGGCCTCCCGGGGTCGGGCGGCGGCGCCCCGCCCGCGAGCCGAGATGGTCACCTCCCGGCGACGCAACCGCCCCCGCCCCGACCCGAGCCCCTGCCAGATCCCACGGACCACCTGGAGCGTCACGTCCGCGCCGTCCCACCGGCCGTACGGCACCAGCACGCTGCCGCGTTGCCGGGCCCGTGCGGCCAACCGGTCGGCGACGGAGGCGGAGACGGTGGACGGGACCGCGGTGACCACCACGTCGACCCCGTCGATGAGCGCGGCGACGACGGTGGGCCACTCCGGACCGGGCTGCGGCACCAGGGCGAGCCGGTCCAGGACGAGGCCGGCCTCGGCTGCCGCCCCGGCCCCGAAGGTCGGCATCCCGACCACGGCGCACCAGGATCCGGCGCGGGACGCCTCGGCGAGCAGCGCGAGCAACAACGAGGTGGTGCCGCTGGATCGGGTCTGCCCGCCACCGACCGCGATGGTGCTGCCGCGCCGCAGCCCCCGGTTGGGCAGCAACCCGGTCAACTCGGGCCGCACGGGCAGTACCCGGTGCCCACCCGCCGGGTCGGGTGCGCTGGCCGGGCGGACCAGCCCGGCCAGCGCGGCGGAACCGACCACCATGCGGCCCGCCATCGGACCTCCCCCGTCATCGCCACGGACATCCGGCCCGTGGATGGTGCTGTCGTGGATCAGAAGAACGTGTGTGTGGCGGGGCGGCGTCCGGCCACCCTAGGGTCCCGCCAACGGTGGCCGGACGCCGCGGCTCAGGCGGCGAGACCGTCGATCGCCGGCTGGTGCGCCAGGCCGAGTGCCGCCTCCACCACCGTCACGAACTCCTCGGCGGCGCGGAGCAGGTCATCGGCCTCCCGGGCGGTCACCACCCGGGGAATACCGGCCTCGGCGGCGGCTCGTTTGCCGGCGCCGAGGGCGAAGTAGCCGGCCCACTCGTCGAGCTCGGGGGCGACACTGGCGAGCAGGACCCAGACGCTGGTGATCCGGTGGCGTCGGGTGGGCGCGGGACGGGCGCGGGCGGCGAGCACCGCCGCGGCGGCACGCAGGGCTGCGAGATGTGCGGCGGCATACCGGAGGCCATCGGGGCCGGTCCGGGCCGCCTCGGCGAGCCCCTGCCGGGCCACCGCGAGCAACTGGACGGGAGTACGGTGCGGCAGCACGTTCGCGGGCACCGTCGGCGCCTGAGCCGGACTGGTCGGCATGGTCTCCTCCAGATGAGCCGGGGCGGGCAGGCGCGCGACGGAGTGGAGCCGTCGACGCGGCAACCCGCGACGGTCGGTGCGGAGGAAGACGCACCAGGTGGGTGGCCGGCCGGGTGCGGAGCTTCCCCACACCACACCCGGCCGGCGTACCGGCGGGTCCGTCGTCCGCCGCCCGGGGGTCGTTGGGCGGCGGACGACGGCCTGCCTGACGGGCCCGGACTCGCGACTGCCCGGAGCCCAGGTGCGGTCCGCGGCACCGCACCTGTCGGAAGCCGGTGCCGCGAAACACCCGCCCCCGAGAGGGGTTGGAACGAACGTTCGAGGCAATCGAACACTCGTTCTAACTGCTGCTGACAGTACACCCTCCCACCGACGAAAACGCAACGTGTGACGCGCCAACAACATCGCTCGGATCGGCAGCGTCGCGCAGGACGCCGCGACTCGCGGCTTCACCGGCACCGGATACCGCGAGATGCGGCAACCCGGGGACGATCTGGTGATCGCTGCGCGCCGACTCCCGGGGTGACGTGGCCGGTGGCGCGGGCGGTCCGCGTACCGGGAAGAATGGCGGCATGCAGTCACACCCGAACGTCCGGGCGGTGCAGGACGCGCTCGATGCCGCGAACGCCCGGAACGGCTCCGACGCGCCCGCCACGGTCCGCCTGCTGCCCGACGCCGTACACACCGCCGCCGCGGCTGCCGAGGCGCTCGGCGTCGACGTCGGCGCCATCGCCAACTCGCTCGTCTTCGACGCCGACGGGGCCCCGCTGCTGGTGCTCACCTCCGGCGCGCACCGGGTGGACACCACCGCGCTGGCCACCCGGCTCGCCGTCACCCGGCTGCGCCGGGCCACCCCGCAGTTCGTCAAGGAACACACCGGGCAGGTGATCGGCGGGGTCGCCCCGGTGGGCCACCCGCAGCCGCTGCGCACGCTCGTCGACACCGCCCTGGACAAGTACGACGAGATCTGGGCCGCCGGCGGCGTACCGCAGGCGGTCTTCCCCACCACGTACGCCGAACTGCTCCGGGTCACCGGCGGGACCCCGACCGACGTGGCGTGAACGAGCGAAGCGAGCGAACCATCAGGCACAGCACAGTGGTGCCCCGTGCCGGCGGCGAGCGCAGCGAGGTGGCGGCGTGAGGCACCCGGAGAGCGTCCCCGAGCTGGTCACCCTGCACGTGTGGCGGATCGCGCCGGCCGCCGTGGGCCGGGCGCTGCCCCGGATGGCGGTCGACCCGCGCCGGCTGCGTGCCCTGCCCGGCGTACGGTTCGGCAAGCTGCTCGGCACCGGGACCGGCACCGGCTTCGGGCCGGGCGACGCGGACCTGACCCGGTGGGCGGCGCTGACGGTCTGGGACTCCCCCGCCGCGGCCGCCCGGTTCGCCGACTCGCCGGTGGCGCGGGCCTGGTCCGGTCTCGCCCGCGCGGGCGTCCGGCTCGACCTGCGACCGTTGACCAGCCGGGGTGAGTGGTCCGGCCGGCGGCCGTTCGGTGCGCCCGCCGGTGGCCGGGTCACCGGTCCGGTGCTGGCGCTGACCCGGGCGCGGCTACGTCCGACCCGGGCGCTCACCTTCTGGCGGGCGGTCCCGCCGGTGGCCGCGGCCCTGCACGCCGCACCGGGGCTGCTGGCCCGCTTCGGCGTCGGCGAGGCGCCCCTGGGCTGGCAGGGCACGGTGAGCGTGTGGCGTGATCCGGCGGATCTCGTGGCGTTCGCGTACCGTCACCCGCAGCACCGGGCCGCGATCACCCGGACGGAGACCCAGCGGTGGTACGCGGAGGAACTCTTCGCCCGATTCGAGGTGCGGGACGTGGTCGGCGACCGGACGGTACTGGGGTGGGTCACCGACGACGGTGACCCGGCGAAGGGTGAACGGGCATGAGGTTGGTGCGGTGGACACCTGACGATCTCCTCCGGCGACTGGACGACGTGGTGGCCGTCTACGGCGAGGCGATGGGTTACCGCGCCGACCTGCTGGAGGCCCGCCGCGGCTACATCGCCACCCACGTACGTCGGCCCGGCTTCCGCGCCGTGGCCAGCCTCACCAGCTCCGGCCACCTGGCCGGGTTCGGGTACGGCTACGTCGGCGCCGCCGGACAGTGGTGGCACGACCAGGTCTGGCGGGCACTGGACCAGCCCACCCGGCGGCGCTGGCTGACCGACTGCTTCGAGGTGGTCGAGTTGCACGTGCGGCCACCGGCCCAGGGGCACGGGCTGGGCGCCGGGCAACTGCGGGCCCTGCTCACCATGGCCGAGAACGCCACCACCCTGCTGTCCACTCCGGAGGCCGACGAGCAGACCTCGCGCGCCTGGCGGCTGTACCGCCGGTTCGGCTTCGTCGACGTGCTGCGCGACTTCCGTTTCCCCGGCGACGAACGCCCGTTCGGGGTGCTCGGCCGGGATCTGCCGCTGCCCGCGCCGGGACCGACGCCACCACCGTCGATGCCGACCCCACCGCCCACCCGGTCATGACCGCACGCGCACCCGCCCGCGGCTACGCCTGGACGTTGCTGGCCCTGCTGGTACTGGCGCAGATCTGCTACCCGCTGACCGGCGGAGTCACCCGGGCCCGGCTGACCGTGGCCACCGTCGTGCTCGGCTACCTGCTCTCGGTCGGTCACGCCCTGGTCACCCGGGGGCCACGGGCGGCGACGGCGCTTGTCGCGGTGGCCACCGGCGGCGGGTTCGCCATCGAGGCGCTCGGCGTGGCCACCGGCTTCCCGTTCGGCAGCTACGACTACTCCGGCCAACTCGGCCCGAAACTGGCCGGCGTACCGCTGATCATCCCGCTGGCCTGGACCTGGATGGCCTGGCCGGCCTGGTTGGCGGCCACCCGGCTCACCGGCGGGTCGTCCGGTCGGTGGCGCTGGCCCGGCCGCATCGCGCTGGCCACCGTCGGGTTGGCCGCCTGGGATCTCTTCCTCGACCCGCAGATGGTGACCGAGGGGCACTGGGTGTGGCGGGATGCCACGCCGGCCCTGCCCGGGTTGCCCGGCATCCCGGTCAGCAACTACCTGGGCTGGCTGCTGTTCGCGGTGCTGATGATGACCGCGCTGCGCCCGCTCGCCGGGCCCAGCGTGGCCACCACCGGCACCGGCGACCAGCCGATGTACGCGCTCTACCTGTGGACGTACGGCTCCAGCGTGCTCGCCCACGCCGTCTTCCTCGACCTGCCCGCCTCGGCGGTGTGGGGCGCGGCCGGCATGGCGGTGGTCGCCGTACCGCTGGCCGTCACCCTGCTGCGGGCCCGGCGGACCCGCGACCGGGCCACCGGTTCGCCACGCTCCCCGGTCGACGTGGCGGCATGATCGCCGCGCTGGTTCTGCTGCTCGGTGTCACCGTGCTGACCGCGCACACCGTGGTCAACGCGGGCCGCTGGCTGCGCCGGCCGACCGACCGGCCGGTGGAGATCAACGAGACGGTGGCGGTGCTGCTGCCGCTGCGCGACGAGGCCGACCGGGTCACCCCGTGCCTGCGCGCCCTGCTCGCCCAGCGGGGAGTGCCCCGGCTGCGCGTCGTGGTGCTCGACGACGGCTCGGTCGACGGCACCGCCGAGGTGGTCCGCGCGGTGGTCGCCGACGACCCCCGGGTCACCCTGCTCACCGGGGTGAACCCCCCGCCGGGCTGGCTGGGCAAACCGCACGCCTGCTGGCAGCTGGCCACCCGGGTCGAGGACCCGACCGACGCACTGGTCTTCGTCGACGCCGACGTGGTGCTCGAACCGTACGCCGTGGCGGCGGCGGTCACCGAACTGCGCGCCGCCGGGGCGACACTGCTGTCGCCGTACCCACGGATCGTGGTGCGGACGGCGGCCGACCGGCTGGTGCAGCCGCTGTTGCAGTGGCTGTGGCTGACCTTCCTGCCGCTGCGGGCGATGGAGCGTTCGCCGCGACCGTCGCTGGCCGCGGCCGGCGGGCAGTTCCTGGTCGTCGACCGAACCGGTTACCTGCGGGCCGGCGGGCACGCGGCGGTCGCCGACAAGGTGCTGGAGGACATCGAGCTGGGCCGGGCGGTGAAGCGGGCCGGCGGCCGGATCGCCCTCGCCGACGGCTCCCGGCTGGCCAGTTGCCGGATGTACGAGGACTGGCCGCAACTGCGTGACGGCTACACCAAGTCGTTGTGGGCCTCGTTCGGGCACCCGAGCGCCGCAGCCGTGGTGCTGACCGTGCTGCTGGCGCTCTACACCGCGCCGCCGCTGGTGGCCGTCGCGGCGCTGCTCGCCGGTGCGCCGACGGTGGCCGGGGTCGCAGTGGGCGCCTACCTGGCGGGGGTGGCCGGGCGGATGGTCAGTGCCCGGGCCACCGGTGGCCGGGCCTGGCCCGACGCGCTGGGCCATCCCGTGTCGGTCGCGGTCCTCGGTTGGCTGACCCTGCGGTCGTACCATCTGCGCAAGCGGCGACGCCTGTCCTGGCGTGGCCGTCCGGTGGGTTAGAGCCTGGGAGGACGCGGCATGGCGCGGATCGTGGTCATCGGCGCCGGCGTGGGTGGGCTGGCCGCCGCCGCCCGGCTGGCCGTCACCGGACACCAGGTGACAGTCCTCGAACGTGCCGATGAGGTCGGCGGCAAACTCGGCCGGCACCGCCGGGACACTCCCGAGGGCGCGTTCCACTTCGACACCGGCCCCAGCCTGCTCACCCTGCCCCAGGTCTTCCACGAGCTGTTCGAGGCGACCGGGGCGAAGCTCGACGAGTACCTCGACCTGGTGCCGCTGGACCCGATCGTGCGGCACGTCTTCCCCGGCGGCGGTCCGGTGCTCGACTCCTGCGCCGACCCGGCCGAGTTCACCGACCGGATCGGCGTGGCCCTCGGTGACCGGGCCGCCGGCGACTGGCAGCGGTTGTGGCGGCGCGCCGCCCGGGTGTGGCGGGCCTCGGAACGCGACATCCTGCGCCGCCGCGTCGACTCCCCCCGCGACCTGGCCCGGCTCGCCTGGCGGCTGGGCGACCTGGCCGCGATCCGACCCGGCCAGAGCCTGCGCGGGCTGGGTCGCAGTTTGATCTCCGATCCGCGACTGCGGATGCTGCTGGACCGGTACGCCACCTACACCGGCGCCGACCCGCGCCGGGCGCCCGCCGCGCTTGTCGCGGTCCCCTACGCCGAGCTGGCCTTCGGCGGCTGGTATCTGCGCGGCGGGCTGGGCACCCTCGCCGACGCGTTGCTGTCCCGCTGTCTGGACCTGGGGGTGGTGGTGCGCACCGGCACCGCGGTCACCCGGATCGACGCGGTGGGCGGGCGGGTGCACGGGGTACGCGTCGCCGACTCGACCACTCCGGTCCCGGCCGACGTGGTGGTGGCGAACGTCGACGCGCTGAGCGTCTACCGTGACCTGCTGCCCGACGCGCGTCGGCTGGCCGGGCTCACCGACCGCAGCCTGGCCGGGTTCGTGCTGCTGCTCGGCGTCCGCGGCGACTCCGGGCTGGCCCACCACAACGTCTTCTTCCCGCGCCACTACGACGCCGAGTTCGACGCGGTCTTCGGTGACCCGGGACGGGGGGTGCGGGCCCGCCCGGCCGCCGACCCGACGGTCTTCGTCACCGTGGCGAACGATCCGGCGGTCCGCCCGGCCGGGCACGAGGCGTGGTTCGTGCTGGTCAACGCCGCCCGCCAGGGCACCGCCCCGGGCGCGATCGACTGGCGTCGGCCGGGGCTGGCCCCGGCGTACGCCGATCGGATCCTCGACGTGCTTGCCGAACGCGGCGTGGACGTACGCGACCGGCTGGTGTTCCGCGACGTGCGCTCCCCGGCCGATCTGGCCGCCGCCACCGGCGCACCGGGCGGCACCATCTACGGTACGGCCGGTGGCCTGCTCCGGCCGGCCAACCGGGGACCGGCCCGGGGACTCTGGCTGGTCGGCGGCTCCAGCCATCCCGGCGGTGGTCTGCCGATGGTGACCCTCTCCGCGCAGATCGTCGCCGAGGCGATCGGCCCGGCCTGGTAGCTCAGCCGGCGTCGATCAGGGCCCGGCGCACCGCGGAGAGCAGCTGTCCCAGCCCGAAGGCGGCGAGCAGCACCCAGACCGCGGTCGCCATGGTGATGGTGCCGGCGGCCAGGTCCACCTCGATCAGTCCACTCAGGCCGGCCAACAGCAGCCCCGCCACGGCCACACAGACCCGGGTGGGCCGCTCCCCCACGGTGACCGCGCCGATCTCCCGCATCCCGGCGGCGACCGCCCGGGCCCGGACGTACTCGTGCAGCCAGGAGAGCGCACCACCCGCGGCGACCAGCGCCCCCGGCGCGCCGACCAGCCAGAACGCCACCAGCCAGGCAGCCTCGCCGATCCGGTCGGCCAACGAGTCGTAGACGTAGCCGAGCCGGGTGGTGCGGCCGGTGGCCACGGCCACCGCACCGTCGACGCTGTCGGCCACCGAGGCGAGCAGCACGAACAACGCGCCCAGGAACGGCCCGTCGCCCGGTCGGACCGCGAGCAGCGGTACGCAGAGACAGAGCAACACCCCGACCACCGTCACCGCGGTCGGGCCGACCCGTAACCGGCCCAGCAGGAATCCGATGTGGTAGGAGAAGCGCAGCCAGCCACGCACCACGGGAGTGGCGGCCCGGGGATCGAACCCGCCGTGCAGCCGGGCCCACGCCGTGGCGTAATCGTTCCAGTTCAGCTGTCTGCCCACCACGGTTCAACCGTCGCGACAGCGCCGAGGTGTCGCGCGCCGGGTGTCACGTCTCGGCGCCCACCCGCAGGTTCTGCCATATCTCCCGGGTCGCGGTGGACCGGTTGAAGGTGATGAAGTGGATCCCCGGGACCCCCTCGTCGAGCAACCGGAGACACATCTCGCTGGTCTGCTCGATGCCGAGCCGGCGGACCGCCTCCGGATCGTCGGCGACCCGCTCGAACCGCGCGGCCAGCGCGGGCGGGAAGGGTGCCCCGGACAGCTGCACGGAGCGCTCGATGGTGCCGATCCGGGTCACCGGCATCACCCCGGCCAGGATCGGGGTGTCGCAGCCGGCGGCGGCCACCCGGTCCCGTAGCCGAAGATATTCGTCAGCGTCGAAGAACATCTGAGTGATCGCGAAATCCGCGCCGGCCCGGCACTTGCGGATGAAGTACTCGGTGTCGGTGTCGACATCCGGCGAGCGCGGATGCCGGTAGGGGAAGGCGGCGACACCGACGCTGAAGTCGCCGGAGTGACGGACCAGCCGGACCAGATCCTCGGCGTAGTGCACGCCGTCGGGGTGCGGGATCCACTCGCCGGTGGGATCGCCCGGCGGGTCGCCGCGCACCACAAGCACGTTGCGCACCCCGACGCCGGCCAGCCGGCCGATCACGTGCCGCAACTCGGCGACGGAATGGTTGACCGCCGTCAGGTGGGCCATCGGCAGCAGGGTGGTCTCGGTGGCGATGCGCTCGGTGACCGCGACCGTGGTGTCCCGGGTCGAGCCGCCGGCACCGTAGGTGATCGAGACGAAGGACGGACGCAGGGGCTCCAGCTCGCGGATGGCCTGCCACAACTGCCGCTCGCCCTGCTCCGTCTTCGGGGGCATGAACTCGAAGGAGAAGGTCGGCTGGCAGTCGCGGACCAGCTCTCCGATCGCCGGTTGCGGATTCGGGAGGACCGAGGGAAGACCGAGCGCCACGCACCGACTCTAGCGGGCCGGGCCGGACACCCCCACCGGCTTCCCAGCGGTGGGGACGCGTGCCGCGTTCAGGAACTGTCGCACCTGCCGGCTAACGTGCACGCCTGGCGCGGATGCGGCCGAGTCCGCACCTGGGGGCCGCGCGGGGGTCAGCAGCAGATCGGTGCGCACCGGCATCTCCCGTACGGGTGGGTCGGGCCACCGCCACGCCGACCCGCCCCGGAGGCCACGATGTCACAGCCCCCGCCCAGCCGACCGCCGCTCGGCCCGATGGTGGCCCGGTTACGACTCGCCAAGGGCTGGAGCCAGTCCCGCCTCGCGGCAGAACTCTGCGCCGCCGCCGGAGTGTCCACGCTGAGCCGGCACGAGGTTTCTCGGTGGGAGCGGCAGGTGCGGGTGCCGGGCCGGTTCTGGCGTGGCTGGCTGGCCCTGGTGCTCGCGGCGCCGGCGAGCCCGCTGGCCACCGGGCCGGACGCCCTGTCGATCGAATCCGGCACACCCACTGATCCGGCCGGCAGATCCACCGGCCCGGCGGCCAGGCCGACCCGCCCAGCCGCCACAACCGTCGGTACGGCGGCCCGGCCCGCCGGGCGTGCCCGCCGGCCCCGGTGTCACAGCCCTCGCCCGGCCAACCGCCGCTCGACCCGGCGCACCTCGGTCGGGCGATCTCCTGCGGATCTCCCGGGACGCGAGCCCACAGTTCTACCGGCCGATCACGCTCCGAGTGATCAAGACGCTTGACTGGACCAGGTACGACGGGTGGATCTGGTTGGCGGGGTATCAGATCGACGACAAGCGAATAACCGCAGCACGGCGGACAGTCTTCGTCCTGATCGAAGGGCTCAAGGTGGCTGGTGGAGCGCCAGGGGTCAGGCTCGTCGACCGTCGCCCCGAGGGCCTCGATCGTCGACCCGCCCCTCCGGCAGGGCACCGATCCGGCCGCGACCAGCAGTTGGCCCCGACGCGCCGGAGGGCGGGTGGGTCGTGCCGGCGCACCCCGACCCATTAGCGTCGGGACGTGACCCATGCTGCTCCCGTCTCCCCCGTCGACCGTGCCAGCCTGCGCCAGCGGGTCGACAAAGCGCTGTCGGAATTCCTCGCCGGCCGCCGCGCCTGGATGACCGACGTCGACGACGCCCTGGTGCCGGTCGCCGAGGCGATCGAGGCGTTCGTGCTGGGTGGCGGCAAGCGGCTGCGGCCGGCCTTCGCCTACTGGGGCTACCGGGGTGCCGGCGGGGTGGACACCGACCCGGTGGTGACCGCCCTCGCCGCGCTCGAGTTCGTGCAGGCCAGCGCCCTGATCCACGACGACCTGATGGACCGCTCGGACACCCGACGGGGTGAGCCCGCGGTGCACCGGCGGTTCGCCAACCGGCACCGCGGCGCCGGCTGGGGTGGCGACCCGGACGGCTTCGGTGACGCCGCGGCGATCCTGCTGGGTGACCTGTGCCTGGTCTGGTCCGACGAGCTGCTGCACTCCGCCGGACTCGACCCCCGGACGGTGGCCCGCGCCCGACCGGACTTCGACGAGATGCGCACCGAGGTCACCATCGGGCAGTACCTCGACGTGCTGACCCAGGCCACCGGCGACACCTCGCTGGAACGGGCCGGCAAGGTCGCCCGGTACAAGTCGGCCAAGTACACCGTGGAGCGGCCACTGCTGATCGGCGCGGCGCTGGCCGACGCCCCCGCCGACGTACGCATCGCCTACTCGGCGTACGGCCTGCCGTTGGGTGAGGCTTTCCAGTTGCGTGACGATGTGCTGGGTGTCTTCGGCGACCCGGCGCAGACCGGCAAGCCGGCCGGCGACGACCTGCGCGAGGGCAAGCGGACCTACCTGGTGGCGGCGGCCCTGGAGGTGGCCGACGACACCGGTCGCGCGCTGCTGCTCGGTGGCCTCGGCGATGGCGAGCTGGACGCCGCCGGGGTGGCTCGGCTACGGGAAGTGATCGTCGACACCGGCGCGCTGGCCCGTACCGAGCAGCGCATCGTCACCCTGACCGACGCGGCGCTCGCCGCGCTCACCGCCGTCGACCTCGACACCGAGGCCCGGCAGGCGCTGGTGGACCTGGCCATCGCCGCCACCCGCCGCGCCGACTGACTCCCCTCAGAAGCCCAGGGCCTGGGCGCGACGCTTGACCTCACGGGCCTGATCGCCGCCGAGGGCGGACGCGGGGGTGCCACCGGCCAACGTGTCGTCGGGCTCGTAGAGCCAGCGCAGTGCGGCCTCGTCGTCGTAGCCGGCGTCGGCCAGCAGGGTGAGCACGCCCGGCAGGTGTTTGAGCACGGTCCGGTTGGCCACCAGGTCGGCCGGGATCCGGCGGACACCGTCGCGGCGGACCGCGACCAGTTCCCGGTCCCGAATCATCTGGTGGACCTTGCTGATCGGCAGGTCGAGCCGCTCGGCGACGTCCGGCAGGGTCAGCCAGCCCGCCGGGTCGGCGGGACCGGCCAGGGGCGCACCGCCCTCGGCGGGTACGGAATCGGTCACGCGCAACACCCTGCCACGCCACCCCCAGGCCCGGTCAACGGCCTCCCGACAACCACCCTGAGCAGGGGCGACCGTCACCCTGCGCGCGCGCCGGACCCAAGCTGGGAAGCCTGTCGGTAGCATCCTGTTCAACCTTCGTCCCCCCGACACATAGACTGCCTGCTGATGGACACACAGGTCGCCGACACGTTGCTGGGCTCGCTGATCGACGGGCGCTACCGCATTCGCGGTCGCGTGGCCCGTGGCGGCATGGCGACCGTGTACACCGCCACCGACGAGCGACTCGAACGCACCGTCGCTGTCAAGATCATCCATTCCGCACAGGGAACGCCCGGCCAGGCCGGCCGGCCCAGCTTCGTCGACCGGTTCACCGACGAGGCCAAGACCATCGCCCGCCTCACCCACCCCAACGTGGTGGCGGTCTACGACCAGGGCACCCACACCGGGCGGCCCTACCTGGTCATGGAGTACGTCCGCGGCCGCACCCTGCGCGAGGTGCTGGCCGAGCGGCGGCGGCTCAACCCGGACGAGGCACTGGCCATCACCGAGCAGATGCTCGCGGCCATCGGCGCCGCCCACCGGGCCGGCCTGGTGCACCGCGATGTGAAACCGGAGAACGTGCTGGTCGCGGAGGCACCCAGCGGCGGTCCGGCCAACCTCGTCGACAGCGTGGTCAAGGTGACCGACTTCGGGCTGGCCCGTGCCGTCGAGGCGAGCACCGACCACGACAGCGGAAACCAGTTGATGGCCACCGTGGCGTACGTCGCCCCGGAGCTGGTGACCGACGGCCGGGCCGATGCCCGCACCGACGTCTACTCGACGGGCATCGTGCTGTTCGAGATGCTCACCGGCCGGGTTCCGTACGACGGTGACCGGCCGATCGACATCGCCTGGCAGCACGTCGACCGGGACGTCCCCGCACCATCGACGCTGGTGCCGGGCCTGCCGAGGGTGCTCGACGACCTGGTCGCCCGCGCCACCCGTCGCGATCCGGCGGCCCGTCCCGCCGATGCCGGCACGCTGCTGGCCGAGGTGCAGGTGGCCCGGGACGGGCTGGGCAGCCCGAACAGCCACACCGCTCTGATCGCTCCGGTGACCGACGGCCCGGCCGTGTCGCAACCGACGATGATGGTCGCGCCCGTACGTCCGGCCGAGCGACCGACCTGGGCCCGGCTGCCGGAAGATGGCCCGCCCGCTCGCGGTCGGCGTCGGGCGACGCCGAGCGGCGGTGACGATCTGCGTGCCCGACTGGCCGGGCTGGGCGCCCGGCTGACCGGCCAGGGCGGCGGACGTCTCGCCGTCGCGGCCGTGGTCGTGGTGCTCGGGTTGGTGGCCGCGCTCGGTGGCTGGTGGTTCGGCGTCGGTCGGTACACCACCGCGCCGCAGCTGGTGAGCATGACCAAGGCCGAGGCGGAGGCACAGGCATCCCAGGCCGGCTTCGAGGTGGTCTACGCCGACCCTCGGTACGACGACCAGATCCCCCGCGACGGCGTGCTGGACCAGGATCCCGCCTCGTCCGCCCGGATCGTCAAGGGCGGCACCATCACCCTCACCCTGTCGCTCGGGCCGGAGCGCTTCGAGCTGCCGGACGTGGTCGGCAAGGAGTTCGCGCTGGCCGAGGCCGACCTGCTCAGCGCCCAGCTAGAGGTGGTTAAGGGCACCGCCCGGTACGACGACAGCCTGCCGGAGGGCATCGTGGTGGCCACCAACCCGAAGGCGGGCGAAGAGGTCAAGCCGGGCGACGAGATCACCGTCATCCTCAGCAAGGGCCGGGCCCCGATCACCGTGCCGAACCTGGTCGGCAAGAACCTCAACGACGCCCGTAACCAGATCGCGCAGCTCGGACTGGTGCTGGTGGAGCCGACGCGCAAGGAGTCCGACAAGCCGCGTGACGAGGTGATCGGGCAGAGCCCGGCCGCTGGCGGCGGCGTGGAAAAGGGTGCCCAGATCCGGCTGGAGGTCAGCGAGGGCCCGCCGCTGGTGACCGTGCCGCGCGTCGTCGACCTGCCCTGTCAGCAGGCCAAGCAGGTGCTGGAGAGCCAGGGCTTCCCGGTGGCGGTGCAGTTCAACCCGAACGCCGTCACCCGCTTCCAGAACCCGAACGAGAACGCCCAGGTCGCGCCGGGGACTCAGATCACCATCGGGTGCTTCTGATGCCGGCGCCGGACGCCGGGCACCGGCCGATCGGATCGCACACGCCCGCCTCGGGAGGGCTGGCCAAGGCGGCGCTGCCGTACGTCGACGCGGCCGGCTCCGAGGTGGCGCAGGTCTACGTCGGCAACTCCCGGGGCTGGGCGATGCCGGCCGGCGATCCGGTGCAGGACGCGCTGTTCCGGGACGGCTGCGCCGAACGCGGGGTCGCCGTCTACATCCACGCGTCGCTACTGGTAAACCTCGGTTCACCGACCGAGGCAACGGTCGAGCGGTCGGCCCAGAGCCTGGCGCACGCGCTGCGCCGAGGTACCGCGATCGGCGCGCGCGGGGTGGTCTTCCACGCCGGCAGTGCGGTGGACGCCGGGCACGCCGACGCGGCCATGCGGCAGGTACGCGAGTCGCTGCTGCCGCTGCTCGACTCGGCCGCCGACACGGGCGGCCCGATGCTGCTGGTCGAGCCGAGCGCCGGCGGCGGCCGGTCACTGGCCTGCCGGGTGGAGCAGCTCGGCCCGTACCTCGACGCGGTCGACCGGCATCCGCAGCTCGGGGTCTGCTTCGACACCTGCCACGCCTGGGCGGCCGGGCACGACCTGGCCGCCGAGGGCGGGATGACCGCGACGCTTGACGCTCTGGTGACCACGGTCGGTGCGGACCGGCTGCGGCTGGTGCACGCGAACGACTCGAAGGACCTGTGCGGTTCCACCCGGGACCGGCACGAGAACATCGGCAAGGGCATGATCGGCGAGCCCGCCTTCGCCGAGTTGATGCGTCACCCCGCCACCGCCGGTGTCCCGATCCTGGTGGAAACCCCCACCGAACGTCACGAGGGCCACGCCGCCGACATCACCACCCTCCGCCGGCTCCTCCCCCGCCCCTAACGTCCCCACGCCTGGCTTCTTCGCCCCGTTGATCGTGAGGTTGGCAGCCCTCACCGAGATCGAGATCGCCGCCGAATCAACGGAGGTGGCGGGTCGGGGCGGGCGGGGGTCAGCGGCGGAAGATGTGGGTGAGGGCGGCGGCGGCTCGGGCGACCTGGCTGTCGGTGACGTCCAGGTGGGTGACCAGGCGGGCCGTGCGGGGACCGAGCACCGAGATCAGTACGCCCTCGGCGCGGGCGGCGGCGGCCAGGGTCGGCGCATCCAGCGGGGCCTTGGTCAGATCCAGTGGAACGATGTTGGTGCGTACCGTGGTGGCCAGCACCCCGAACGGGGCGACCGCCTCCGCCAGTCGGGCCGCCTTCGCATGATCGGCCGCCAGCCGGCCGATGTGGTGAGCCAGGGCGTGCCGACCGGCGGCGGCCAGGATGCCCGCCTGACGCATCCCACCACCCATCCGCTTGCGGATCACCCGACCCCGTTCGATCCGGTCGGCAGCGCCGACGACCAGTGAGCCGACCGGCGCACCGAGCCCCTTGGACAGGCAGACCGACAGGGTGTCGAACAACGCGCCGTAGGTGGCCAGGGGCACCCCGTCGGCGACGTGCGCGTGCCAGATCCGAGCACCGTCGCAGTGCAGCGCCAACCGCCCGGCGTCCGCGACCCGGCGCAGCTCGCGCAGCGAATCGAGGGGAATCGCCCCGCCGCCGCCACGGTTGTGGGTCTGCTCCACCGCGATCGCCCGGGTGGGCACCGCCCAGTAGCCGTCGGGACGCACCATGCCGGCGATCACGTCGGGGTCGAGCTGGGCACCCACCGCAGGCCAGGTCCGTGAGGTGACCCCGCCGTACGCGGCGGCAGCCCCCATCTCGTACGTGACCACGTGCGCGTCGGCATCGCAGAGCAGCTCGGAGCCGGGCGGCACCAGCAGTTGCAGGGCGATCTGGTTGGCCATCGACCCGCTCGGGCAGAACAACGCCGCCTCGTGCCCGAACATCGCGGCGACCTCGACCTCCAGGGCCTGCACCGTGGGGTCCTCGCCGTAGACGTCGTCACCCACCTCGGCGCTGGCCATGGCCTGCCGCATCGCGGCCGTGGGACGGGTCACCGTGTCCGACCGCAGGTCGATCAGGTCAGCCACAGTCACTCCTCGCGTCAGCCACGCAGCATCTCCGCGACGAGGAAGGCCAGCTCCAGCGACTGCTGGGTGTTCAGCCGGGGGTCGCAGGCGGTCTCGTAACGGTCGGGCAGGTCAAGGTCGGCGATTCCCTGAGCGCCGCCGAGGCACTCGGTGACGTCCTCGCCGGTCAACTCGACATGCAGACCGCCGGGGTGGGTCTCCAGGCCACGGTGCACCTCGAAGTAGCCCAGCACCTCATCGACGATCCGATCGAAGTGGCGCGTCTTGTAGCCGTTTGACGACTCGTGGGTGTTGCCGTGCATCGGGTCGCACTGCCACACCACCTTGGCTCCCGCGGCGGTCACTTTGGCCACGATCGGCGGCAACGCGTCGCGAACCTTGTGGTTGCCCATCCGGCTGATCAGGGTGAGCCGGCCGGGGATGTTGTCCGGGTTCAGCTTCTCGCACAGCTCGATCGCCTCGTCCGGGGTGGTGGTCGGGCCGAGCTTGACCCCGATCGGGTTGGCGATGCGGGAGATGAAGTCGATGTGCGCGCCGTTGATCTGCCGGGTGCGCTCACCGATCCAGAGGAAGTGCCCGGAGAGCCCGTACGGCCGGCCACCGGAAACCCGGGTCAACGCCCGGTCGTACTCCAGCGCGAGAGCCTCGTGCGAGCAGTACAGGGTGACCGTACGCAACGCGTCGTCCTCGGTCATCCCGCAGGCGCGGATGAACGCCAGGGCCCGGTCGATCTCCCGGGCGATCGCCTCGTACCGCTCACCGGCCGGCGAGTTGCGCACGAAGCCCTTGTTCCAGTCGTGCACCGCGTGCAGATCGGCCAGCCCACCGGCCAGGTACGCCCGCAACATGTTCATGGCGGCGGCCGAGTTCGCGTACGCCCTGATCATGCGCTGCGGGTCGGCGACCCGCGCCTCCGGCGTGGCCTCCAGCGAGTTGATCATGTCGCCGCGGTAGGCCGGCAGGCCCCGCGCGTCGGTCGGCAGCGACCGGGGCTTGGTGTACTGCCCGGCCACCCGGGCCACCTTCACCACCGGCAACGACGCGCCATAGGTCAGCACGATGGCCATCTGCAGCAGCGTGCGGGCGTTGGCCAGCAGGTGGCTCTCGGTGTTGTCGGCGAAGGTCTCCGCGCAGTCACCGCCCTGGAGCAGGAACGCCTTGCCCTCGCAGACCAACGCCAGACGCTGACGCAACTGATCGACCTCGTACGGAGCGACCACCGACGGCACGGTGTCGAGCACCTTGCAGACCTCGGCGACCTGGGCCGCATCGGGCCAGGGCGGAGTCTGGGCACGCGGCAGCTGTCGCCAGCGGTCCAGGCCGAGAGCCTCGTCCTCGGCGGAGTCGACGGTCGGGCGGCTGGTCTGCAGCACCGGGCTGCCCACTGCCGGATGACTCAACTGATGCCACTCATGGCGCATGGTATTCAGCGTACGGCGACCAGCCGGACGGGCCATCGGCGAGGGGCCGGGTTCCGGCAGATGGACGACCCTCGACGGCGACGCAGGTCAGGGCGTCGGTGCCGGCGCCGGACTGTGTGCGCCCGGCCGCTCGTCGGAGATGCACCAGTCGAGCCCGTCGCGAGTGACGGTGAACAGCAGCGGGCGGGTCGCCTTCTTCTTGCCGACGGTCACCGTGATCGCGGTGCTGACCTCCTGCCCGGACGGACCGGGCCGGATGTCGGTGATCTCGGACTTGGACACCTCGAAGTGGTCGGCGAAGTCTCCGTTCGCCTCGGTGGCGGCGGCGTCGAACGCCTCGTGCAGCACCGCGCAGAGTTGGCTGCGCCCGGCCGCCACGTCCTTGGCGGTCATCGCGTCGAGATATGCCTGGACCCGCTCGCGGGACTTCAGGGTGGCCTCCTCGGCCGGTGCCCGTCCCGGTTGCTCCGCCTCGGGCTCACCGCCGACGAGCCCGCAGCCGACGAGCGCGAGAGGCACGGTGGCGAGCAGCGCGATGACGCTCGGCGGACGCCGGTTCCTGACCCGCATCGTCACCTCCCTCGACGCCGGACATCGAGACACGGTCGAGCGGCGAGTCTGTCACACCACCGTCCGGGCATCGAGATCGACCCCGGGCACAGCGGACGGGGAGGGGCCGGTGCGGGGCCCCTCCCCGTCGTGTGGGTGGTGCGTCGACCGTCGGCTCAGCCGAGGCCGCCCTTGATGGCGCTGATCAGCTCACCGTTGCTGGTGTCACCGGAGAGCTCCCAGAAGAAGGCGCCACCGAGGCCCTGGTTCTTGGCGTACGTCATCTTGCCGCCGATGGTCGACGGGGTGTCGTAGCTCCACCAGTTGCTGCCGCACTTCGCGTACGCCGTGCCGGCGACAGTGCCGGTGGCCGGGCAGGTGTTCTTGAGCACCTTGTAGTCCTCGATGCCCTGCTCGTAGGTGCCCGGTGCCGGCCCGGTCGCGGTGCCGCCCGGCGTGGACTGGGTGACCCCGGTCCAGCCACGGCCGTAGAAGCCGACGCCGAGCAGCAGCTTGTTGGCCGGGATGCCCTTGCTCTTGAGCTTCTGGATCGCCGCATCGGACCAGAAGCCCTGCTGCGGGATGCCCGAGTACGAGTACAGCGGCGAATGCGGGGCGGTGGGGCCCTGCGCGTTGAAGGCGCCGAAGTAGTCGTACGTCATCGGCATGATCCAGTTGAGGTGCGTGGCGGCACCGGCGTAGTCGGTGGCGTCGATCTTGCCGCCGTTGCTGCCGTCGGCGGTGATCGCGGCGGTGACCAGGTTGTTCGCGCCGAACCGGGCGCGCAGCGCGCTGGCCACGTTCTTGAACGCGTTCGGGCCGCTGGCGTCACAGGTCAGGCCACAGGCGTTGGGGTACTCCCAGTCGATGTCGATGCCGTCGAAGACGTCGGCCCAACGCGGGTCCTCGACCAGGTTGTAGCAGCTCTCGGCGAAGGCGGTCGGGTTCTGCGCGGCCTGGGTGAAGCCGCCGGACCAGGTCCAGCCACCGAACGACCAGATCACCTTGAGGTGCGGGTACATCTTCTTGAGCTTGCGCAGCTGGTTGAAGCTGCCACGCAGCGGCTGGTCCCAGGTGTCGGCGACGCCGTCGACACTCTCCGCCGCGGTGTACGCCTTCTCGTAGTCGGCGTAGCTGTCCCCGATGGTGCACCGGCCGCCCGTGGTGTTGCCGAAGGCGTACAGGATGTGGGTCAGCTTCGCGGCTGAGCCGCTGGTGTGGATGTTCCGCACGTGATAGTTGCGGGCGTAGACGCCCCACTGGGCGAAGTAGCCGACCACCTTCTGTGCGCCCGGGTTCGGCGGCGTGGTGGTCGGGGGCGTGGTGGTCGGCGGGGTGGTCGTGGGTGGCGTGGTCGTGGGTGGGGTCGTGGTGGGCGGCGCGGTGGTGGTCGGCGGCGTGGTGCCGCCGCCGCACGACGCGCCGTTGATGGTGCAGTTCAGCGGTGCCCGGTACGCGCCGGTTCCGTTGTAGCCCCAGCTGAAGGAGGCGCCCGGGGCCAGCGCACCGGCCCAGCTCTTCTTGACCGCCACATAGCGGTTGCCGTTGCGGGTGACGTCGGCGTCCCAGTAGCTGCCGATGCTGGTGCCTGAGGGCAGCTCGAACTCGATGCGCCAGGTGCTGACGCTGGCGTCCGACCCGTTGGTGATGGTGACCCGCGTTTCGTGACCCGTACCCCAGTCCGACACCCGGGTGAACGAGGCGGTCACGCTTCCGGCGCCGAACGCCGAGGCCATCGGGACCGTGGCGACGGTCACCGCGACCACGGCGCCGACCCAGAGGGCTCGGCGAAGCGATCTCTTCATGTGGCGTCTCCAAACAGTTAGGAAACTTTCCAAAAGGATGAGGAGACGCTACTCACACGCCACCACTTCGTCAAGATGTCCATGTATCGATTGGGCGAGGAGGCCAGATTGGACTTCTCCCGGCGTCACCGCCGGTCAGGGGTCGGGTACCGATCGGTAACTTCACCACCACCCGCATCGCCCGCGCCCACCGTTGCGGCGGTAGCCTCCGGGCATGACCGTCTTCGACATTCCGATCGGTGCCCTCGCCGGTGGCCCGGCCGACCTCGCGCAGTACCGCGGACGCGCCCTGTTGATCGTCAACGTCGCCTCGCGCTGCGGCCTCACCCCGCAGTACGCGGGCCTACAGACCCTCCAGGACGAGTACGCCGACCGTGGACTCACCGTGCTCGGCGTGCCGTGCAACCAGTTCGCCGGCCAGGAGCCCGGCAGCGCGGCGGAGATCAGCGAGTTCTGCCAGGTCAACTACGGGGTGACCTTCCCGATCACGGAGAAGGTCGACGTGAACGGCCCCGAACGCCACCCCCTGTACGCGGCCCTGGTGGACACCGCCGACGCCGACGGTCACACCGGCGACGTCCGGTGGAACTTCGAGAAGTTCCTCGTCGCTCCCGACGGCTCCGTCGCCGCCCGCTTCGCCCCCACCGTCACCCCCGACGACCCCACCCTCCGCGCCACCATCGACAAGAACCTCCCCGCGTAACCCACCCCACCCCCAGCCCACCCCCACCCCACCCCCAGCTCGTCGATCTTGCAGTTGTGGTCGGCTTTTTCCGGCTTTCGCACCTTTTGGACCGACAAGAACTGCATGATCGACGAGCCGGGTGGGTGGAACGGCGAAGCGAGGCAGGTTCGGGGCAGGCCAGCGCGGTGGAGGGGTGAGGTATGGCGACGGTGGGGTTGATCGGCAGCGGGCACATCGGAGGAACCCTGGCACGGCTGGCCGTGAACGCCGGCTACGACGTGGTGTTGAGCAACTCACGCGGACCGGAGACCCTGACCGACCTGGTCGACGAGCTGGGGCCGCAGGCGAGCGCCGGCACCGTCGACGCCGCGGCTCGCGCCGGTGACCTGGTGGTGGTCACCATTCCGCTCAAGTCGTACCGGTCCGTACCGGCCGAGCCGTTGGCCGGCAAGGTCGTCATCGACACCAACAACTACTACCCGCAGCGGGACGGCCAGATCCCCGAACTGGACGAGGGCAGCGCCACCAGCAGCGAACTGCTGCAACGCCACCTGCCGCAGGCCCACGTGGTGAAGGCGTTCAACAACATCTTCTTCAAGCACCTGCTCACCTTGGCCCGGCCCGGCGACGCCGCCGACCGCAGCGCGCTGCCAATCGCCGGCGACGACCCGGCGGCCAAGGCAACCGTGACCGAGTTCCTGGATCGGATCGGCTACGACACGGTGGACGCGGGCCCGCTCGCCGACAGCTGGCGCTTCCAGCCGGACACCCCCGCCTACGGGGTCATCTACTCCGCCGATCCGGCGAACCGGGAACAGGAGACGCCGGCCGGCGCGGGCGTGCTGCGCGCTGCCCTCGCCGACGCCGGCTGACCCGGCCGCGGTCCGACACCGACGTCACCCCGGGGCGTGCCGGAGCCACCATTCCGACGCTGGTCGAGATTCATCGATTTCCGGTTCCGCCATCGGCGGAATCAGCCCGGCGGACCCGTGTAGATGTCATGGAGATTCCGTCTCGGTCCCATGGAGATTCCATGTAGATCTCGCAAATGTCCACGCCGGCCAGATATGACGGGCACGAGATGAACCGGCGGACCGAGGCGCAGACCACACCGTAAAAATGCTGCGCTGTCAGCGACGAACCCGGCACCAACAGCCTCGGCGGACGCCTGGCGCCAACCCGGGCAGATGACTCATTCGGACGGTAACGGCGGCACAACAAGATCAGGTCGGCGTCGGTATATGCGCTTACGTCCGGAGTGTCGCAGGGTCGGAGGTCTGGTCGGCACCCCGATCCTCATTACCAGAATTGCGCGTCGGTTGCCAATGAACAACCAAAATTGCATCGACATCCATCACTGCACATCGTTGCCACGAGGCGACACCGGGCCGGGCATCGGGGTAGCCGTGCACAGAAGAATCTCGGGTAGGGTCGAGCCTCGCTTACCTGGGCTGTCGTGACTTCGGCAGGCCCACGGCAACACCTGGTGTCGATAGCAGCGCGCCTTCGTGCGATGCCCAAGAAAGCTGCCCGCGTACCGCATGCCCATTGGAATGGAGACCGTGTCCGCACTCAGAGTGAAATCCCTCTACAAGGTCTACGGGAGCCGCGCCGACAAGGCGGCGGAGATTCTCCGCAACAGCGCAGGCCGGGACGACAAGCTGGCAGGACTACCGGTCACGGCCGCGGTCGTCGACGCGAACTTCGAGGTCAGACGCGGCGAGATCTTCGTGGTCATGGGCCTGTCCGGCTCGGGGAAGTCCACCCTGATCCGGATGCTCAACGGGCTGCTCTCCCCCACGCACGGCACGGTCGAGATCGACGGGGTCGACATCACCAAGCTCAAGCCCGCCGCGCTACGGAAGCTGCGCCGCGAGAAGATCAGCATGGTCTTCCAGCACTTCGCGCTCCAGCCACACCGGTCGGTGTTGGACAACGCCGGCTACGCGCTGGAGATCGCGGGCCTGCCGCGCGCCGAGCGCCGGGAGAAGGCGCTGCAGGCGCTCCGGATGGTCGGACTCGACGGCTCAGCGGACAAGCTGCCGCAGGAACTCTCCGGCGGCATGCGCCAGCGCGTCGGCCTGGCCCGCGCGCTCGCCGCCGGCACCGACATCATGCTCATGGACGAGGCGTTCTCCGCGCTCGATCCGCTGATCCGCCGCGAGGTGCAGGACCAGTTGCTCGGGCTACAGGCCGAACTCGGCAAGACGATCGTGTTCATCACGCACGACCTCAACGAGGCGATGCGCCTCGGCGATCGCATCGCGGTCATGCGTGCTGGTCGGATCGTTCAGATCGGCACCGCCGAGGAGATCCTCACCGACCCGTCAAACGACTACGTCGCCCAGTTCGTCGCCGACGTCGACCGGACCAGGATCCTCACCGCATCGGCGGTCATGGAGCGACCGCTCGGCGTCGTGGACGTCAACTCCGGCCCACGCGTGGCCGCCCGGGTGCTGCGCGAGACCCAGACGTCGGCCGTCTACGTCACTGGCCGGGACAAGCGGTACCTGGGCACCGTGACCGCCGACGCCGCCACCCAGGCGGTCCGGGACGCCCGGAAGAACCTCCAGGAGATCGTGTCGACCGAGTACGCCCACACGGTCGAGGACACGACGCCGGTGGCCGACATCTTCGCCGCCTCTGCCCAGAGCCCGGCACCGGTCGCCGTGGTCGACAGCGCCGGGCGGCTCGTCGGCGTGATTCCGCGGGTCACCCTGCTGAGCGCCCTGGGCAACCTCAGCACCGACACCGCCGGGGCCACCGCCACCCCGGGGCCTGCGGACGAGGTGGGCACGTCGCCGACCACTGACCCGACCCGGGCCGTCGGAGCGGCCGGCACGGCGGCACCGACCGGAAGCGGCGACCCGACAGCGGAGGTGCCGGCCCAGGTGGTTGCCGAACCATCGGCCCGGCTGACGGGAGAGCCCGCATGAACAGCGCCGACAGTATCGATGACCTGCTGCCGTACGTGCGGATCGGCGACGCGTTCAAGGTCGGCGTCGACTGGTCCAGGGATCATCTGTCCGCCGTCTTCGACGGCATCGCCTCCGCCGTCGATTCGCTTGTCGAGCCGCTGGTGGGCCTGCTGACCGCGCCCCCGGCGATCGTCATGGTACTGATCTTCGCTGGCCTCGGCTGGTGGCTGCGGGGCTGGAAGTTCGGTCTCGGCACCACGCTCGGGCTCGGCCTGGTGGCCGGGTTGCCGATCTGGGAACAGACGATGAGTACGCTGGCGCTGGTCCTGGTGGCCAGCGGAATCGCCCTGTTGCTCGCCGTACCGCTGGGCATTCTCGTCGCGGAGAGCCGCCGTGTCTCGGCGGTCGTCCGGCCGGTGCTGGACCTGATGCAGACGATGCCCGCGTTCGTCTACCTGATCCCGGCCATCTTCTACTTCGGCGTCGGCGCCGTGCCCGGCGTGCTGGCCACCGTGGTGTTCAGCATGCCGCCCGGGGTACGCCTGACCGAGTTGGGCCTGCGCCAGGTCGACCGCGAGGTCATCGAGGCCGGCGAGGCGTTCGGCGCATCGCCGTGGAAGATCCTGCTGCGGACCAAACTGCCACTGGCCCTGCCGACCATCATGACCGGCGTCAACCAGGTCATCATGCTGGCCCTGTCGATGGTCGTCATCGCCGGAATGGTCGGCGCCGGCGGGCTCGGTGAGGTGATCATGACGGCGCTCGCCCGGGTCCAGGTCGGCGCGGGCTTCGAGGGCGGCATCGCCGTGGTGATCCTGGCGGTGGTGCTCGACCGCCTCACCGATTCGATAGGCGCGCGTACCGCCTCCGCGAAGGCGCAACGCGCCATGCAACAGGCCTGACCCCACGTCCTGACCCACGCGGGGAAGTCACCGGTTGCCGGCGCCCTGCCTCGCTACCGCGAGTTCCGCCGGTTCACCGCAACAAGGGAAGGAAACTCCACATGTGGAGCAGTAAATTGGTGCGCCGGGTCGCGCTGGCGGCCACCGCCGCCCTGGCGCTGACCGGCGTCGCCGCCTGCGGCGACGACGGCGACTCCGGCAGCTCGGCCGGCGACAACAAGCAGCTCACCATCGGCTACATGGCCTGGGACGAAGCCATCGCCGCCTCCTACCTCTGGAAGAATCTGCTGGAGGAGAAGGGCTACGAGGTCGAACTCAAGAACGTCGAGGCGGGGATCGTCTACCAGGGCCTGGCGACGGGGGACATCGACCTCTTCCTCGACAGCTGGCTGCCGCAGACCCACGCCGACTACATGAAGGAGTACGGCGACAAGATCGAGAAGGTCGGCGTCTGGTACGACAACGCCAGCCTGAGCATCGCCGTGCCGGAGTACGTCAGCGACGTCAACTCGCTTGAGGACCTGGCTGCCAACGCCGACGCCTTCGGCGGTGAGATCATCGGGATCGAGCCCGGTGCCGGCCTGACCGCCGCCACCCAGGACAAGGTCATCCCGGAGTACGACCTGACCGGCAAGCTCACCCTGAAGACGTCGTCGACGCCAGCGATGCTGGCCGCGCTGGACGGCGCGATCAAGGACCAGAAGCCGATCGTGGTGACCCTCTGGCACCCGCACTGGGCCTACGCGAACTACCCGCTGAAGGACCTGGCGGACCCGAAGGGCACGCTCGGCGGGGCCGAGGAGATCAACACGCTGGCTCGTGAGGGCTTCGGCGCGGACTTCCCCGAGGTCACCGAGATGCTGAAGAAGTTCAAGATGGACGACCAGCAGCTCGGCTCGCTCGAGGACCTGATGTTCAACGTGCACAAGGACGACGAGGAGAAGGCCGTCGAGGAGTGGCTGAAGGCCAACCCGGACTACGCCGGCACGGTGGACGTCGCCAACTCCTGACCGGGCCTGAGCGATCAGCCGTCGGTGGCGGGGCAGTTGGCCCCGCCGCCGGCGGCTCAACTACTTGTCAGGAGCGACGCCGCCGGAGTCCCGGATCGACGGGACGCCGGCACGCCAGGCCCGCCACTCGGGGGCCAGCACCGACCAGACCTCCAGGTCGATCCGGCCGTCCGGGCCGGCAAGCACCTCGCGCAGCACGCCGTCACGCCGCATGCCGAGCCGGCGGGCAACCGCGATGCTGCGCGCGTTGCCGGCGTTGGTCCGCCACTCGACCCGATGCAGTCCGCGCTCGACCAGCACCCAGTCGATGAGCCGTTCGACCGCCCGGGTCACCAGGCCCCGGCCCTCGGCCGCCGGTTCCAGCCAGCAACCCGCCTCGCACACCCCGGACGCCGCGTTCAGCGACACCAGCAGCACCCCACCGACCAGTTTGCCGCCCGACCAGATCCCCCAGATGCCGCCGTCGTCGCGGGCCCACCGGTCGGCATAACGCTGGAGCACGTGCCGCGCCCCGGCCAGGTCGGTGGCCACGAAGGACGGCGACACCCACGGCGCGATGTGCTCCCGCGCCCGGTCCAGGTTGCCCAGGAACTCCTCGGCGTGCCACGGGTTCAGCGGTCGCAGCTCGGCGTCCGCAGCCAACGCTGTGGCGAACATCAGCACCCTTCACCCCGCCGCATCGCGGCCATCGACGTGGGCCGGAAGCCGAGCTCCCGGTAGAGCGGCTCGCCCTCCGCACTGGCCTTCAGATCCACCGTGCGCACGCCGCGCTCGACGAACCAGTCGAGCAGCGCGCCCAGGCAGGCCCGCGAGAAACCCCGACGACGGTACGCCGGATCGGTCGCCACGTTGAACACGTACCCCGACCGGCCGCTCGGATCCGCCGGCCCGCCGAGCCGCAGGTCGACCACCCCGACCGCGCAGGCGGCAAGCGTCCCGGGTCGGCCCGGCGCGTCCACCACGTAGGCAGCGAGGTCGGCCTCCGGGTCCGGCAACTGTCGTCGGAGCGTACGAAGCGCGATGTGCTGCCATTCGCCGGGCTCGGGCGGCGTGCCACTCATCGCGCCCAACATGACCGACCGCAACCGGACCAGTTCCCGGGCGTCGTCCACAGTCGCCCGCCGCACGTCACTCACCAGCAGAGACTAGCCGTATTCACATCTCCGCCTGGACCCCGACCGGTGCGGGCCTTCCGGGGGCGGTCACCTGTCGGGCCCGGTCTCAGATCGGGCGGCGGCCGGCGAAGCCGCAGTCGGCACGGTGGTACCAGCGCACGTCCGAGTCGCCCTCCAGCCAGCACCAGAGCACCTGCCGGCCCTCGCGTTCGCCGGGAAAGTCGAGCAGCACCGGTGCCACGCTCTTGACCTCGATGCCGTGCTGCTGGATCTCGTCGAGGACCGCGTACAGCCGGGCCTCCAGGCCCTTGACCTCGGCCCGACCACCGAGCGCGCTAAGCCCGTGGCCGGCCAGGTCGGCCTGCAACTCGGCCAGGTCGGCCCGGACCCGGATCAGCTCGTCGATCCGGGGATGCAGGGTGGCTACCAGATGCCGGGCCTGGGCGAGAGTGAACACCGCGCCAGTATGCGCCACCCCGATCACCGGAACGACCCGGCACCGCTGAACTGACCGCCGTTGTGTCCGCGCCCGCTACCGTCCCGAGCCGGCCGATTACCCGTCACCGCACGAGACGCCGCATTTCGCGCCCTCAACTCGACCGGGATACCGCCACTTACCGCAACCCGCGCCGCCAGCGCGGCCCGGCCCGGGGCGGGCGGGGCTGGCAGGGCGGGGGCGGGGGCGAGGCCCGGGCGGGGGGGCGGGTGGGGTGGGTGCTACTCGGCTTGGGCGGCTAGTTCGCGGGCGCGGTCGCGGGCGGCCTCCAGGGCGGCCAGCAGGGCGGCGCGTACGCCGTGGTTCTCCAACTCGCGGACGGCGGAGATGGTGGTGCCGGCGGGCGAGGTGACCGCCTCGCGCAGCTTCACCGGATGCTCGCCGGAGTCGCGCAGCATCACCGCCGAGCCGATCGCGGTCTGCACGATCAGGTCGTGCGCCACCTGACGGGGCAGGCCGAGCAGGATGCCGGCGTCGGTCATCGCCTCGACCAGCAGGTAGAAGTAGGCCGGGCCGGAGCCGGACAGCGCCGTCACCGCGTCCTGCTGCGTCTCGGGCACCCGGATCGTCGCGCCGAGCGGCTTGAACATCTCCTCGGCCAGTGCCAGGTGCTCGCCGGTGGCGTACGCGCCGGCCGAGATCGCGGTCATCGCCTGGTCCACCAGGGCGGGGGTGTTGGTCATCACCCGCACCACGGGGGTGCCCTCGGGCAGCCGGCGGCTGAAGAAGCTGCTGGGCAGGCCGGCGCAGAGCGAGATCAGCAGTTTGCCGGGCGGCACCTTGGGCCCGATCTCGTCCAGCAGCGCGGCGGCGTCCTGCGGTTTCACCGAGACGGCCAGCACCTCGGCCTCGTCCACGGCGGTGAGGTTGTCCACCACCCGTACGCCGTAGCGGTCGGCCAGTTCCTCGGCGCGGGCCGGGCGGCGGGCGGTGGCCAGCAGCCGGTCCACCGGCCAGCCGGACCGCAGCAGCCCGGAGAGCATCAGCTCGCCGATCTTGCCCGCCCCGATCACCGCGACCGTGTGCACCCCGGCTGACACCTGGCGTACCCCCTTCGTGGGCCGACGTCGCGGCGGGCCCGACGGGCCGACCGCGACGCCGGAACGACGATCAGCTACCGAAGAAGACCTCGGCCTCGGCGTACCGCTCCAGCGGAACGGTCTTCAGCTCGGCGGTCGCGTCGGCGAGCGGGACGCGGACGATGTTGGTGCTCTGCATCGCGACCATCTTGCCCCAGTCGCCCTCGTGGGCGGCGTCGATGGCCTGCAGGCCCAGCCGGGTGGCGAGCACCCGGTCGAACGCGGTGGGGGTGCCGCCGCGCTGGATGTGGCCGAGCACGACCGTGCGGGCCTCCTTGCCGGTCTTGGCCTCCAGCTGCTCGGCCAGCCACTGGCCGATGCCGCCGAGCCGCACGTGACCGAACGCGTCCAGCTCCTGGTTCTGCAGGACCATCTGGCCCTCCAGCGGCTGGGCGCCCTCGGCGACCACGACGATCGGGGCGTACTGGTGCTGGAAGCGCTTCTCGACGTAGCCGGCGACCTGCTCGACGTCGAAGTTCCGCTCGGGGAGCAAAATCACGTTGGCGCCGCCGGCCAGGCCGGCGTGCAGGGCGATCCAGCCGGCGTGCCGGCCCATCACCTCGACCACCAGGGTGCGGTGGTGGCTCTCGGCGGTGGTGTGCAGCCTGTCGATCGCCTCCATGGCGATGTTGACGGCGGTGTCGAAGCCGAACGTGTAGTCGGTCGCGCCGAGGTCGTTGTCGATGGTCTTCGGCACGCCGATGACGTTGACGCCCAGTTCGTGGAGCTTGGTGGCGACACCGAGGGTGTCCTCACCGCCGATGGCGATCAGGGCGTCGACACCCTGCGCCGCCAGGTTGTCCTTGATCCGCTCGACGCCGTTCTCGATCTTGAAGGGGTTGGTCCGGGAGGAGCCGAGGATCGTGCCGCCACGGGGCAGGATGCCGCGGACCTCCGCGATGCCGAGCGGGCGGGACAGCCCCTCGAGCGGACCCTTCCAACCGTCCTGGAAGCCTACGAACTCGTGGCCGTAGCTGGCGACGCCCTTACGGACCACCGCCCGGATGACCGCGTTGAGACCCGGGCAGTCGCCGCCGCCGGTGAGCACGCCGATACGCATGATCTGCTCATCCTCCTGGGGAGCATCTGGTCAAGCCCGATCAAGCCCCAGGATATGTGTCAGCGCGGACCCTCGGCACCGTTGCCGGCCCGGGGCGGGCCGTCCCTACGAACTGTAGTCGCCGCTCGGTACGGCCCACACCGCGCCCCGCTACCGGTCAGTAGCCGTCCTCCCGGTGATCGGCCGAAGACCCACCGCTGGACGCTGCGCCGACCGGGCCGATCAGCTCGACCTGACCGCCCCGGGCGTCCCAGCACCGCACGGCCGTGGGGTGCACGGCGATCAGCGTGAGCCCCGCCGTGGCCGGACCGTCCGGAAACCACGGGGCCAGTCCGGGGTGCCACAGCCGCTCGGCGCGTGCCTGGTCAGGGTCGTCCCGGGCGCTGCCGGTGATCGAGGCCCAGACCTGCGCCTGCGGGTCGTGCAGGCTCAGCTCGACCTCCGGGTTGACCCGCGCCTGCCGGGCGGTCGCCGAGCCCGCGTACGCGAAGAACCACAGTTGCCCGTCGAATTCCGCCCGTTGCAGCGTCATCGGCCGGCCCACCAGCCGACCATCGAGGGAGATGGTGGTCAGGGTGCAGATCCGCGCGGCCCGGATCAGCTCGGTGATCCGTCTCCGGGCCTGCCGGCCGCCGATCACCCCGCCGCTCACGTCGACACTCCCCTGCACCTGCCCACGCCGGCACTCCCTCGCCTCGGCCCGTCGGCGAACCCGGTGCCCGGGACAGCACCGGTCAAACCACCGAAATACCGAATCTCACGAACCGGTCATCGCCCGCCACCGGGCCAGGTTGTGCCGGGCGTCGACAAGCGCGTCGTGCCGGGCCGCCGCGGCGTTCGGCAGCGGAGGCCGACCCCGCTCGTCCCACAGCTGCCGCAGCTCCTTGGTGTACCGGGGGATCTCCCGGGGCAGCGCCGGCATCGCACCCCACAGCTGCGCCAGGGCCACATGGTCGTACGCCGCGTACCAGGCCCACAGTTCCACCTCCTCGCCGGGGCGGCCCCGGATCGGCTCGACGAGGAACTCGTACAGGTCATCGCGGATGCGCTCGCGGGACCGCCACGCCCGGTCTGCCGGGGAGGGCAGCTTGTCCAGAACGTTGCGACGTACCCAGGGCACCGCCCGGGACGCGTCGAACTCGGTGGAGACCGCGTAGAACTCGCGGCCATGCTCGTCGACGACGCCGATCGAGACCAGTTCGACGGTCCGGCCGTCCTCGATGAACTCGCAGTCGTAGAAGTAGCGGTAGGCCATCGTGACCATCCTCGCGGACGGTCACCGCGGCCCGTTCATCGGGTCGGCGACACCGGGAGCGCTTCCACGGTCCGCCGGGAGGTCACGCCCCAGCTCGAACCGGTCACGGAAGTGATTTGAGGGGTGTACAGCACGCGACGGGACCGTCATGATCTGATGTGTTACCGCTGCCGGACGCCGCACGGGTGTCGGATCACCTCGTCAGGGCCGCCAGGCTCACCCGGTGAGCGAGTTGGGGTCCTTGACCGGGGAGGGGTGGGGCCGTGGAGATGCGCCTGCCGGAGCCGGGCGACGCGCTCACCGGCGTCGACATGTTCGCCGGGCTGGAGCCGGAGGTACGCCAGCGGGTGGTCGCCGCAGCGGTGCCCCGGACGTACCGCAAGGGTCAGCTGCTGTTCGTGGAGAACGACCCGGGCGAGTCGCTGATCATCCTGCGGCGGGGAGCGGTGGCCGTGTTCCGGACCGCGCCCACCGGTGAACGGGCGATCCTGACCGTGATGCGTCCGCCGGACGTGCTCGGTGAGGTCTCCCTGCTGGACGCCTCGACCCGGTCGACCTCGGCCGAGGCGATCGAGGACACTGCCGCGCTGGCGTTGTCCCGGCCGGCGTTCATGGAGCTGGTGCACTCGAACGCGCGCATCCTCGACGCGGTGATGCGCTCCCTCGGTGCGTTGATCCGTCGGCTGACCGAGCAGAACGCCGACCACGTCTTCCTCGACCTGCCCGGCCGGGTGGCCAAGACGCTGGTCCGGCTCGCCGGCGAGAGCCAGGCTCCGATGATCACCATCGAGCTGAACCAGAGCCAGCTCGCCGAGATGGCCGGCGGCTCCCGGCAGAGCGTCAACCAGGCGATCGGCTCGTTCGCCAACCGGGGATGGCTGCGTACCGAGGGTCGCCGGATCGTGGTCACCGACGTGCCCGCGCTGCGCCGCCGCGCCGGCATGAACGAGCGCTGAGCGGCCCCCGCGCAGATGACAATGCGGGCGGGGCCGGGACGAACGTCCCGGCCCCGCCCGTCGTTGTTCGGTCAGGGCTTGGTGCTGCCCGGCCCGGCCCAGTCTGTGCCACCCGGTCCGGCCCAGTCCGTGCCGTCCTTGCCACCGCCGGGCACCTCGCCGACGATCCCCTGCGCCTGCAACTGCGCGAGGGTAGCGGCGTCCACGTCCAACGAGTCACCCGCGGAATGGGCGACCCCGTTACCGTCGGTCCAGTCGCTCTTCAGCATCACGTACACCATGGAGCTGTCCCCCTGATCAGCTGTCGACAAATCGGCTGCCTGAATCTAGCCGTTCCGGAACGCCGTGAGCTGCCCGGCTGAGTGTCCACAAACCAACAGCCCGGTACCCGACAGTGCGGCGGGCGGCGATACTCGATACTGCGCCCCGGCGCGTCGGGGGCCTGCCAATGGAGGGTGTCATCGCCGCACAGTGTGACCGCTGTGGACGTACCGCCGCCGAGGGCGACCGCTTCTGCGGTGGCTGCGGCGCGGAACTCGGTGCCGTCTGCCCACACTGCCTGCGCCCCCTCGCGCCGGACGTGGCCTTCTGCACCTCCTGCGGGTCACCCCGCGCCGGCACGGACCGACCGGCGACCATCAACCAGGAGGATCGCCGCCGGGTCAGTGTGCTCTTCGTCGACCTGATCGACTTCACCCCGTACGTCGAACGGGCCGACCCGGAGCTGGTGCGCGGCATGCAGACCGGCTTCTTCTCCGCCGCCCGCCGAGTGGTCGGCCAGTACGGCGGGGTGGTGGAGAAGTACATAGGTGACGCGGTGATGGCGCTGTTCGGTGCGCCGATTGCCACCGAGACCGACGCGTTGCGGTGTGTCCGGGCCGGGCTGGAGTTGCAGCGGGTGCTGACCCGGTTCACCCCCACCGGCACCGACGGGCTGCGCTTCCGGGTCGGGGTGGCGACCGGGGAGGCACTTGTCGACGTGGCCGCCGCCCGCGACGGCGGGCAGGCGATCGTGGCCGGTGACGTGGTCAACACCGCCTCCCGGTTGCAGTCGGCGGCGCCGCCCGGCGGGGTGCTCGTCGACGGTGCCACGCACGCGCTGACCCGCGACACCATCCGGTACGACGAGCAGCCACCGGTCACCCTGCGCGGCCGGTCCGCACCGACCGAGGTGTGGCTGGCCCGGTCCGCGGTACGCCAGCAGCCCACCGACCGGGAGCCGGACACCACCCCGCTGATCGACCGGGAACACGAGCTGGGCATGCTGGTCAACGCCCTGCACCGCAGCCTGCGTGACCGTCGGCCCCAGGTGGTGACCGTCTTCGGCCGGGCCGGCATCGGCAAGAGCCGACTGGTCCGTGAGCTGCACCGGCACACCGGCCGGCTGGTGGACGAGCCACTGACCTGGCGGATCGGCCGGTGCCCGCCGTTCGGCGAGAACGTCACGTTCGCCGCGCTGGCCGACATCGTCAAGGCCGAGGCGGGCATCCTCGACACCGATCCCGCGGCCAGCGCCGCCCAACGGCTGGCCACCGCCGTGGGCGAACTGGTCGGCGTCGCCGAGCGGGACCGGGTGGCCGACGCGCTGCGACCGCTGGTCGGGCTGGCCGGCACCCCGCTGCCGGCCGAGGAGGCGGAGTCGGCGTGGCGACGGTTCCTGCTGGCGCTCGCCGCCCGCCGCCCCACCGTGCTGGTCTTCGAGGACCTGCACTGGGCCGACGACGCGATGCTGCGCTTCGTGGAACTGCTGGGTGCGGCGGCCCGGGACGTACCGCTGCTGCTGCTGTGCACCGCCCGTCCCGAACTTGTCGACCGGGATCCGAGCTGGGCCGGGACGATCACCGGCTCGGTCACCATCGCCCTGCCGCCGTTGCGGGACACCGGCATCGCCACGTTGTACGCGCACATGTTCGGCCAGGCCGCTTTCTCCGCCGACCTGCTGACCCCGCTGATCGAGGTGGCCGGCGGCAATCCGCTCTACGCCCACGAGTACGTCCGGATGCTGATCGAGCAGGGGGCGCTGCGGCAGTCCGGGCGTGGCTGGTCGCTGGAGAAGCACCTGGACCTGCCGATGCCGGAGAGCGTGCACGCGGTCATCGCCAACCGGGTCGACCTGCTCGACGCGAAGGACCGGGCGGTGCTGCTGGCCGCCGCAGTCGTCGGGGTGCAGTTCTGGCCGGGTGCGGTGGCCGCCGCCGTCGGGCAGCCGGTCGAGTCCGTCGAGCGTGCCCTGCGCCGGCTGGAGCAGCGGGACTTCGTCCACGAGCAGGCCGCCTCCACGATGGCCGGTCAGCCGGAGTACCGCTTCCGGCACGTCCTGGTCCGCGACGTGTGCTACCAGCGGCTGCCCCGTACCGAGCGGGTGGCCCGGCACGAACGCACCGCCGACTGGCTGGACACGCTGTCGCAGAGCCGGGACACCGACCTGGCCGAGGTGCTGGCCCACCACCGCTGGGCGGCGCACGAGATCGCCCGTTCGCTGGGCATGGAGACCATCCGCTACGCCGCGCCGGCCCGGGCCGCGCTGCACCGGGCGGCGCGCCGGGCGTACGCGCTGCACGGGCTGGACGCCGCCGCCAGCCATGCCGCCCGGGCGCTCGGCCTGGCCGACGACTCCGATCCGGTGGGCCGGCTCCAGTTGGAGCTGCTCAGCACCGAGATCTCGTTCCACCGCGACGGCAACGCCTTCCTCTCCAGCGGCGGGCCGGAGCAGGTGCAGGCGCTCGCCGAGCGACTGCTCGCGTACGGCGACGAGGCGTGCGCGGCGCGGGCCTGGACACTGCTCGGCCAGGCCGCGTGGCTGCGGGCCGACCGGCCGGCGGCGCTGGCCTGCCTGGACCGGGCGGTACGGCTGTTCGAGCCGCTGCCGGACAGCCCGCAGAAGGCCGACGCCTTCGCCGAGTTGGGGCGGCTGCACATGCTCAACTACGAGCGTGACCCGGCCGTGGCGGCGGCGGACACGGCAGCCGAGATCGGCGAACGACTCGGGCTGACCGAGACCCGCACCAACGCCCGGATCACCGCGGCCACCGCCCGTTACCAGGCCGGCGACCGCGCCGGGCTCGACGAGCTGTACGCCATCGTGGAGTTCAGCCGGGCGGGCCAACTGCTCGCCCTGCCCCGGGCCACCCAGAACCTCGCCTACGCGGTTCGCGAGGAGGGCGACTGGCTACGCTCCGACGCCCTGCTGTCGGCGGCGCCGGCCCGCACCGCGAGCGGGCAGACCCTGACCACCAGCTACTCGGGCGAGGCGATGCGGGCCTGGTTCGAGGGGGACTTCGGCCGGCTGCTCGCCGCCGCCGAGGCGTTCGTGGACACCCCGACCGGCAGCTGGGACATGCAGGTACGCGGCCTGCGGTCGTGCCTGCTGGTGCTGCGTGGCCGGCCGGTGCCGCCGGGCCCACCCGCCGACGGGGCGCCGACCGGGACACCGCCGCGTGACGACGTGGCCGCCGCGTTGGACATCGCGCGGCGCAGCGGCTTCCACCGGCTGCACTGGACGATGCTCGCGATGGGGGCGTTGTGCCGGGCGGTACAGGGTCGCCTCGACGAGGCCGCCGCGCTTGTCGACGAGCTGGCCGAGTCGTGGACCGCGGTACCGGCGCTGGCCAGCGGCGAGTGGATCGCCGCGGCCAGCTGGGCGGCGTGCCTCACCGGACGCAAGCCCGCCGCCCGGATACGCGCCATGCTCGACCAGGTCGGTCACCGTACGCCCTGGTCCGAGGCGGCGCTGCGGACGGTGACCGGCGCGCTGGCCGGGGCCGACGACAACCACCGGCACGCCGCCGAGCTGCACCTGGCCGCCGCCGAGACCTACGCCGGCATCCCCGACGTCACCGACCGGATGTTGGCACTGACCTTCACGGTACGCGAACTGACCTGCGCCGGTGACCTCGCGGCGGCCGACGCGCCCCTGGCCGAGCTGCGCGCCTTCGCCCACCGCAACGGCGCACCGGGCCTGCTCGCTCTGGCCCAGCCGCCCGCCGACACCGCACAGATCCTCGCCTCCTGACCGTCGCCGGCCCACTCGCCTCCCACGTCCGGCCTGCCGTCTCCGGTGGGCCCCTCAGGCCGCGACAGGTGTGGCGGGCGGGGTCGTCGCCGTGGGCTGGGCCTTTAGCTGCTGGGCGTAGACGTCGACGTACTCGCGGCCGGAGAGCTCCATCAACTCGTACATGATCTCGTCGGTGACCGCGCGCTCGACGAACCGGTCGCCGGCCAGCCCGGCGTAACGGGAGAAGTCCAGCGGTGGGCCGAAGCGGATCCGGACCCGTGCCAGGTTCGGGATGAGCTGACCGGGCGGCTGGATCTCGTCCAGGTTGAGCATCACCACCGGCACGACCGGCGCACCGCTCTCCAGCGCCAGCCGGGCCACTCCGGTCTTGCCTCGATAGAGCCGGCCGTCGGGCGAGCGGGTGCCCTCCGGGTAGATGCCGGCGATGCCGCCGGCCCGCAGCACCTTCAGCTGGGTGTCCAGCGCGGCGCGGGCGGCCCGGCCGCCGGAGCGGTCCACCGGGATGGTGCCGGTGCCGGTGAAGAACATCTTGGTCAGCCAGCCCTTGATCCCCCTGCCGGTGAAGTACTCCGCCTTGGCCACGAAGGTGACCTTCCGCGGCACGATAAGCGGTGTGAAGATCGAGTCCGAGAAGGAGAGATGGTTGCTGGCCAGGATGACCGGACCGGTCGCCGGTACGTGGTGCAGGCCCTCCACCTGCGGCCGGAAGATGAGCCGCAGCAGCGGGCCGAGCAGCACGTACTTCAGCAGCCAGTAGAGCACCGGCATCCTCTCCCCAGGTGTTGCTCACCGCGGACCGCGCCGGGTCGGGTGATCGTGGCACGAGCCTACGAACCACCGGCCAGCCGCGGCAACGGACGCTCGGCCCGAAATCACCCGTCACGTTCGGTGTTGGCCGCTCCCCTTCCGCACCTCCCATCTCCGCCCTTTGCTCTGCTTCAACCCACGCAACAGTCACTTTCCGTGGCGGTTGTTCGCCGGAACTTGGCTTCCGCTGGCACCATCCCACCTGGTCAGGCGGCTGTGCGTGGGTTGAAGCAGAGCAAAGGGGGCGGTGGGTAGGCGGGGGCCGAGGGGGCTTCGTCACGCTGAGTCGCCATCACCGAGGGTCGTCGCCTGGCCGAGTCGCCCGGCAGACAGGCGGTGCGACAGTGACGGCTGTGGCCATCGGCCGGGCCCGGTGACCGTACGCCGCGCCACAAGGCACTCCCCGAACCCACCCTCGACGTGTCACGATTCAGGGCACGGGGCGTGCGGGGGCGCGCCGAGGGGCTGCGGGGCGCGCCGGTGGCGCGATGAGGAGGATGGTCGGTGTCAGCGGGTGGGGCCCGCCGGGGACGGCGGGACAACGGTCTCGACGCGAGCGAGTACGCCATCGCCGGCGACGTCGATCCGCGCGTCGGCGAGCACCTGCTCGACGTGCTGGCCGCCGGCGGGATCGCCGCCTACCTGCAACCATCGGCCGACCTGAACCCGGTCACCCGTACCACCACCGTGCCGCCCCGGCCGGTGGACCGGCTCTACGTGGACCGCTCGCACCTGAGCACCGCCCGGGACTACCTCAGCCAACTCGCCGACGAGACCGGCGACGCCCGCGCCAGCGAGGAGCCGGACATCGACGCCGAGTGGGAGCGGATCATCGCCGGCTTCCACGCCCCGCCCGGCTCCGGCGACCATCCGTGGCCCGCCGCAGAGAATGTGGACGACCCGGCCGGACGGGGCGGTGGCACGGCCACCGCCACCCGACCCGGCACCGAGGAGCCCGGCCCCACCGCCACCGACGTACGCCGACTGCCGTACGCCGCCGACATCTCCGGCGTCTCGGTGGGACGTGGCCCCCGCGACGGGGAGGGGCCGTCGCTGCTGGACGGCCTGGACACCTTCGGCGCGGAGCTGCCCGACGACCCGGACGACGACGAGCGCTACGTACCGCCGCCGCCACCACCGCTGCCCCGGGTGTCGAAGTTCGCGCTGGCCGGCATCCTCGCCGTGCTGCTCGGCTTCGTGCTGTTCCTCTTCCCCGATCTGCTCCCCGTCGACCAGGGCATCGTGACGTTGCTCGGCTTCACCGGCATTCTCGCCGGTTTCGTCACGCTTGTGTGGCGGCTGCGGCCCGGCGACGCCGACGACCGCGACCCGGACGACGGCGCCGTCGTCTGAGTCACCGCGCAGGGTAGCCGTCCGGATACCGGGACGGCGACCGCCCGTGCCGACGCGCGTAACAGTGGTGTAACTTACTGTCAGTAGGAATACCGCAGTACGTCACGTCACCCGCCGACTGCCCGGTTGTTCCTTCCTCGTGGCGGTCACTCCCCTGCTGATCGGAATGCCCGAGATGCGACAGAGTTCCCTCGTGGTGGTGGCCAACCGCCTACCCATCGACGACAGCGTGGCCCCCGACGGTGCCTGCGAGTGGCGGCGCAGCCCTGGTGGGCTGGTCAGCGCGCTGCACCCGCTGCTGCGCCACACTCCCGCCACCTGGGTCGGCTGGGCCGGCGGCACCGGTCCCGCGCCCGCCCTGCCCGACATCGACGGAGTACGGATGCACTCCGTGCCACTCAGCGGTGAAGACCTGCGCGACCACTACGAGGGTTTCGCCAACGCGACCCTCTGGCCGATCTATCACGACGCGGTCGAGCAGCCCCAGCACCACCGGCGCTGGTGGGACGCCTACCAGCGGGTCAACCAGCGGTTCGCCGAGGCCACCGCACAGGTCGCCGAGCCCGGCGCGGTGGTCTGGGTGCAGGACTATCACCTGCAACTGGTCCCGGGGGTGCTCCGCACCCTGCGGCCCGACCTGCGCATCGGCTTCTTCCTGCATGTGCCCTTCCCCCCGCCGGAGTTGTTCATGCAGTTGCCCCGCCGGGCCGAACTGCTACGCGGAATGCTCGGCGCCGACCTGGTCGGCTTCCAGCGCGCCCAGGCCGCGCACAACTTCGCCCAGTTGGTGACGAAGGTTCTGGGGCTGCCGGCCACCGACCGACGGGTCGGCGTCGAGGACCGGGTGGTGCGCATCGGCGCGTTCCCGGTGTCGATCGACACTGTCGAGATGGCGGCGTTGGCCGACCGCCCGGACGTGGCCGACCGGGCGCACCGGCTGCGTCACGACCTGGGCAGCCCCGACCAGGTGATCCTCAGCGTCGACCGGATGGACTACACCAAGGGCATCGAGCAGCGGCTCAAGGCGTACAGCGAGTTGCTGGCCGGTGGGCACGTCAAGGTCCGCGACACGGTGCTGGTGCAGGTGGCGGTGCCGAGCCGAGAGCGGGTCAGCCAATACCAGATCCTCCGGGACCGGGTGGAGCGCGAGGTCGGGCGGATCAACGGCGAGTTCGGCCGGGTGGGTGAGCCCGCCATCCACTACCTCACCCAGCCGTTCGATCGCGCCGAGTTGGCCGCGCTCTACCGGGTCGCCGACGTGATGGCGGTGACCCCGTTGCGCGACGGGATGAACCTGGTCGCCAAGGAGTACGTCGCCGCCCGGGTCGACGACAGCGGCGCGCTGCTGCTGAGCGAGTTCGCCGGGGCCGCCGCCGAACTGCCACAGGCGTACCTGGTCAATCCGCATGACCTGGAAGGGCTCAAGCAGGGTCTGCTCGCCGCGTTGCGGGCCGATCCCGCCGACGTAGGGGAACGGATGCGATCGATGCGTGCGTACCTGCACGAGCACGACATCCGGGCCTGGGCCCGCTCCTACCTGTCCACACTGGACCAGAGCGGTTCGATGCTCACCCGCCTCGGTGGCGGCTGAGACCGGTCGCCGGGCACACCCGCGACGCCTCAGCCGAGGTCGTCGCGGGCCGGGTCCTTGACCAGCCAGTCGAGAATCGCGTCGATCGGCTCCCGCCACCTGGCGTCGAGCATCAGGTCGTGCCCCATGCCGGGAAAGAGCAGCGGAGCCGAACCGTATCGCCGTGCTGCGCGGGTCAGCGCGGCGGCCGGCACCACCCGGTCGTCCGGGCTACCCAGTACCAGCACGGGCGGATCACCCACCGCCGGCTCCGGATCGGCACCGGTCAACAGCTGCCACTGGGCCCGCCGGGCCGCCCGCCCCAGCCGCCCGGTGTACCGCCGGGCGTCGGCGTCGGGCAGCTCACCACTGAACAGCTGCCGGCGATTCAGCCGCAGCCCGGCGCCGAACACTGCCGGCAGGGTACCGAGCGGGTTGCGGCGCAACGCGGTGCCGAACGTCGCCCAGCCGCCGAGCACCGGCGCCACCAGCACCGCTGCCCGAGCCGGATAGCGGGCCATGGCATGCGCGACCACCAGGGCTCCGGCGCCGTGCCCCACCAGCACCGCCCGGCGCGGCAGGCTCGCCGCCACCTGGACCACGTCGTGGGCGTACGCCCGCAGGGTCGCCTCCGGGGCCGGCTCGCTGGCGCCGTGCCCGCGCAGGCTCACCGCGTAGCCGCCGAAGCCGCGGGCGGCGACGTGTCCGAGCCAGTTCTCCGCGTACGCCCAGGCACCATGGCCGAAGCCGGGCACGAACAGCAGCGGCGGCCGCCCCTCCTCCACCTCCGGGACGGCGCTGAGCACCTCACGCCGGACCGGACGCACCGGCCGCGCCCACTCCCAGCTGCGCATCACCCGCTCGGTCACTTGCTCTCCAGCTCGCGTAGGGCGCGCTCCAGCGCGCGCAGGTAGTCGGCGTGCCCGACCTCGAACCAGTGCCGGGTGGAGTCCTTCACCTGTCCCGAGTAGCGTTCGCCGGCTCCGGCGCGTACCCGGGCGGCGAAGGCGGCGGCCCGCTCCGGACGGCTGGCACGGGCCCGCAGCAACCGGGCGAAGAGCACGGCCTGCCAGTGGGCCAGCGGGAAGATGCCGGAGTCGGGTTGGACCAGCCCGGTCACCGCGAGCGTGGGATGGTCCGGTACGAGGGCGTTGAGCCACAGTCGGGGCCGACCCACCCCCTCGTCGTCACCGAGGATCTTGCCGTCGAGGAACTCGAAGCGGGGCAGGTAACCGGTGGCGAAGACGACAAGTTCCGGGTCGATCTGGCGGCCGTCGGTCAGCTCCACCGAGTGCGGGTGGAAGCGCGCGATGTCCGGTACCGGGGTGATCGCTCCGTGGCCCACGTGGTAGACGAGCAGGCTGTTGGCGATCGGGTGGGTCTCGTACACCCGGTGGTCCGGCTTCGGCAGGCCGAAGCGGGTCAGGTCACCGACGGTCAGTCGCAGCGTCCGGTGGTAGAGCCACTGCCGGACCCGCAGCGGTACCCGCAGCGCCAGCAGCAGGTCGTTGACCTGGTCAGCAGGGCGACCGAAGACGTACTTCGGGGCGTACCAGTAGCCGCGCCGGGTGGAGTGCCAGCAACGCGACGCCTGCTGGGCGGCCTCCACGGCGATGTCGCAGCCGGTGTTGCCGGCACCCACCACCAGCACCCGCTTGCCACGCAGCTGCGCCGAGTCCTTGTACGACGAGGCGTGCATGACCTCGCCACGGAACTGCTCCAGCCCCTCGTAGCGGGGCAGCTTCGGCGACCAGTTGTGCCCGTTGGCGATCACCACGGCCGCGTACCGGGACGTGCGCTCCGGGCCGTAGCCACCGGTGCTGCGGGTGGTGACGTCCCACCGGTCGTCACCGACCGGCTCGACCCGCACCACCTCGGTGCCGAACCAGATGTGCCGACGCAGGTCGAAGTGGTCGGCGTAGCGCTCGAAGTAGGACAGCAACTGGCCGTGGTGCGGGTAGTCCGGCCAGTGGTCGGGCATCGGGAAGTCGGGAAACTGGGTGAACGGCCGCGACGAGATCAGGTGGGTGCTGGCGTACACCGGGCTCCGGTCGTGCCGCCAGTTCCAGGCGCCGCCGACGCCGGTCTCACGTTCGTAGCAGTCGACCCCGAAGCCGTGCTCGGCGAGGTTCTTCACGGCGGTCAGGCCGCTGGCACCGGCACCGATGACGCAGACGGTGTCGCCCCGGTCGGAGACCGGACGGCCGTCGGGGCCGCGGGCGAGCGTGGTCGTCTCCGGATCTGGCCGGCCGGGCTCGGTGGAGGTGGGCACCGGGGATCTCCTTCGTCTCGGCACGAGTGCCGGGTCGCGCGAAATCCTCTCCACAACGGAGCGGGATGTCCAGCCCGGCGAACGGCCGATGTCAGGCGGTGGCGGGCAGCAGCAGGTCGACCAGGACCGGGAAGTGGTCGCTGGCCCGCCGGGCCAGCGGGGTGTCCACCACGTCGTAGTCGACCACGGTGATCCGCGCGTCGACGAACAGAGCGTCGATGCGCCGGCGCGGGTCCGCGCACGAGTAGGTGAGCCGGTCGGTCCGGTCCGCCGCCACCGCCGCGTCGGTCAGCCCGTCGGCGACGGTGCGCCACGCCGGCCCGCCCGGCTCCTCGTTGAGGTCGGCGGCGGCGATCACCGGATGAGGTGCGCCGGTCAGGTCCCGCTTGAACAGCTCGGCCTGTCCGGGACGCTCCGCCGGATCGGTGGACAGGTGCGACCCGGCCACCGTGAACCGGGCCGAGGCGCCCACCCGACAGTCGGCGTACGCGGCGCCGCGCAGGTGCCGGCCCGGGGTGAGCGGGAAGCGCCGGCAGCGGGGCGCGGTCACCCGCACCCGGAGGCTGGTCAACACCAGGTTGCCCAGAGACGGCAGCCCACCGGCGGCGACCACCAGCCCGAACGACTCGGCCAGCGCGGCGGACTTCTCCCGCCACCGGAACCGGCGCGGTCCCTCCTGGACGATGACCACGTCCGGTGCTGCCTCGCGCACCACCGTGGCCAGCGCGGCGGTGTCGTCGCGCTGGCCGTGGACGTTGTACGACAGCACGCGCAGCGGCACGCCGGGCTGCGCCACCGGATGCGGTGTCGCGGACACCGACACCGCTAGATCCGCCGGGCCAGGTCGGCGGCGCCGATGACCCCGGCGGAGTTGCCGAGCTCGGCTGGCCGGATCTCAGCCACCGGCAGCCGGCTGCGCTGCGCCAGCGCCTCGGTGAACGAGCGACGGGTGGGGCCCATCAGCAGGTCACCGGCGTCGATGACGCCGCCACCGACGACCAGGATCTGCGGGTCGAGGATCTGCGCCATGTCCGCCAGGCTGGTGCCGAGCCAGCGGCCGACCTGCGCGAACGCCTCGGCCGAGACCGGGTCGCCCCCTTTGGCGGCGGCGGTGACCATCGGGCCGGTGATCGCTTCGGCCTCACCGTCGGCCAACTCCAGCAGGGCGGCGGCCCGGTGCGGCTCCTGCCGGGCGGCGGCCCGGGCGAATCGGACCAGGGCGCTGCCGCTGGCGTACTGCTCGATGCAGCCGAGTCGGCCGCAGCCGCACTGGTGGCCGTCGGGGACGGTGAGCATGTGGCCCAGTTCGGCGGCGATGCCGTGGGCGCCGCGGACCAACTCACCGCCGAGCACGATGCCGCCGCCGACGCCGGTGCCGATGGTGAACATGACCATCGAGTCGTCGGCGTGGCGGGCGGCGCCGTAGCGGAACTCCGCCCAGGCCGCCACGTTGCCGTCGTTCTCCACGATGACCGGCAGTCCGACCGCCGCGCTGACGTACGCCCGCAGCGGCTCGTCGCGCCAGGCCAGGTTGGGGGCGAAGAGCACTGTGGAACGACTGGCGTCGATCCAGCCGGCCGCGCCGATGCCGACCGCCTGGATGTCATGACCGGCGCTCAGTTCGGCGACGAGTTCGATGATGACGTCGCGGGTCTTGCCGACGTCGTCGGCGGGGGTGTCCCGTCGGGTCTGCACGAGGACCGTGCCGGTGTCGTCGACGACACCGCCGGCCACCTTGGTGCCACCGACGTCGACTCCGATGGTCAGCGTCACCGCTGCCACTCCCCTCTGCTGTGCCACCCCGCGCACACCTGCCCTCGCCGGTGGTGCTGCGGGTCGTCCGTGATCAGGCCCCGTCGCCTGGTGCGCCCTGCCGCCCGCCGGGCACGGTACGGCCGTCCGGCGCGGGCTCGTCGCCCGGCGCGGGCTCGCCGTCGGGTACCCGGGAGGCGGGCACCACGCGACGCTCGGTCGGCGTCCGGCGTCCGGCCGGTGCGACCGGCCCGGCGGCATCGACGGGCGCGGCGGCCGGGACGGCGACGTCCTCCGCCCGGGTCGCGGCGGACCAGACGTCCCGCTCCGGTGCCGGCTGAGAATCATGCCCGGTCCGGGTCGCCTCGCGCCACACGTGGTCGCCGTACGGATCGGTGGCGGCGGTGGCGGCGGCATCGGCGGTGGGCCCCGGCGGCGGCGCCGCGCCCGGTCCGGCCGGCGGCTCGGCCGGGGCGAAGGCACGCAGGAAACTCGCCAGGCCAGCGGCCAGATCCCCGGCACCGGTGGCCAGTCGCTCGGCGAACTCGGGGCTCGGATCACGCAACGCGGCGATGCCCCGGCAAACCGGGCAGACGCAGCATTCGGCCGCACCGGTGGCGAAACCCGCTCCGGTGTCAGCGGGGGCCGCACCAGGGACGTCGTTGTGACCGAGGACACCGGTCACGATCCCGCCGAGCGGGCCCAGCGGCACCGCCGCCGGGTTGGCGGCGGCCAACCGTACGGCGGCCAGCAGAGTGGCGACCAGCCGCTCCGCCTCTTCCCGGGCCGTACCCGGATCTGTCGCACCCATGCTGGGCTCCTCTACCGCGGCGACCGGGTCGCCAGCTGCGTCACTGCGCCGCACCGGATGCTTCTACCCGGCGCTTGAGCTGCTTCAACGCGGCGTCCATGATCATTTTTTCGGCCTTGCGACGGAACATGCCGAGCATCCCGACCGCGAGCTCCACCTCCAGGGTGTAGGTCACGGTGGTGCTCCCGTCGGTGTTGGCCTCCAGGTCGTACGCGCCCCGCTGTGCCTTCTGCATCTTCGACGGGGCCACCAGGTGCCACTCGATCCGGGACAGGTCTTCGGCGTAGGCGTACGCCAGCACGTACTCGTCGGCCATCACCGTGGCGTCGAGGACGAAACGGACCTGGCTGGCGTAACCGTCCTCGTACTCCTCGATCACCTCCGCCTCGCGGACCGCGTCGGTCCACTCCGGGTAGCTCGGGAAGTCACAGATGACCGCGGCCACCCGGTCCGGTGACGCGCCGATGATGATCGACTGGGTGGAGGAGTCCGCCATGCTGGGAGGCTACCGTCCGGTGACCCCCCGCGCGCCGCGCCGCCCACCTGCGGTGTGCTCCCGGTCGGCCGGGCGGGTAGGTTTCGACAGAGCCACCGGCGCAGGTGGCGTCCCGACCCGGTCCCGTGAGCACGAGGGAGTGCAGGTGCGCGAGTTCACCGTTCCGCCGATCGTCACCGTCGGCGATTCGGCCAACCTCACCGATCCGGTCTGGGACAACGCCGAGACCGCGCCCGACGCGGTGCAGTTCGCCCGCCGCGACGCTGCGGGTGGCTGGGCCGACGTGACCTGCCGGCAGTTCCGCGACGAGGTGGCCGCGGTCGCGCGCGGGCTGGTCGCCGCCGGTGTGCAGCCGGGCGACCGGGTGGCGCTGATGAGCCGCACCCGTTACGAGTGGACGCTCGTCGACTACGCCATCTGGGCGGCAGGTGCGGTCACCGTGCCGATCTACGAGACCTCCAGTGCCGAGCAGGCAGCCTGGATCCTGGGCGACTCCGGCGCGGTGGCCGTCGTGGTGGAGACCACCGCGCACGCCACGCTGGTGGCCGGCGTCCGTGACCAGTTGCCCGCCCTGGCCCATGTCTGGCAGATCGACCTGGGTGGCGTGGACGACCTGGTGACCGCCGGCGCGGAGGTGGAACCGACCGAGATCGATCGCCGCCGCGCGGCCCTGCGTTCCTCGGACGTGGCGACCATCATCTACACCAGCGGCACCACCGGCCGGCCCAAAGGCTGCGTGCTGACCCACCGCAACATGTACGCCGACATCGCCAACGCCGTCCCGGTGCTGCCGAACCTGTTCGGGCCGAACGCCTCGACCCTGCTGTTCCTGCCGCTCGCACACGCCTTCGCCCGGCTCATCCAGATCGGCGTGGTGCAGGCCCGGGCGACCATGGCGCACTGCTCGGACACCAAGAACATGGTCGCCGAGCTACAGGACTTCAAGCCGACCTTCGTGCTCTCGGTGCCGCGCGTCTTCGAGAAGGTCTACAACGGTGCCAAGCAGAAGGCCGAGGCGGGCGGCAAGGGCAAGATCTTCGCCCGGGCCGAGGCGGTCGCCATCGCGTACAGCGAGGCGCTGGAGACGCCCGGCGGGCCCGGCCTGGCGCTCCGTGCCCAGCACGCGCTCTTCGACCGGCTGGTCTACGGCAAGCTGCGGGCCGCGCTCGGCGGGCGCTGCCGCGACGCGATCTCCGGCGGCGCGCCACTCGGCGCCCGGCTCGGCCACTTCTTCCGGGGCATCGGCGTGACGGTCTGCGAGGGCTACGGCCTGACCGAGACCTCTCCCGCCGCCTCGGCCAATCTGCCCGGATCCACCCGGATCGGCACGGTCGGTCGGCCGCTGCCCGGTGTGACCATCCGCATCGCCGACGACGGCGAGGTCCTCATCGCCGGTGATCTCATCTTCCAGGGGTACTGGCACAACGACGCGGCCACGGCCGAGGCGCTCACCACCGACGGCTGGTTCCGCACCGGCGACCTGGGTTCGCTCGACGGTGACGGATACCTGACCATCACCGGCCGCAAGAAGGAGATCATCGTGACGGCCGGCGGCAAGAACGTCGCCCCGGCCGTGCTTGAGGACCAGGTCCGGTCGCACCGTCTGGTCAGCCAGTGCGTCGTGGTGGGCGACCGGCAGCCGTTCATCGCCGCGCTGGTCACCCTGGACGAGGAGGCTCTGCCGGGCTGGCTGGAGTCGGTCGGTCTACCGGCGGACACCGGGATCGAGGAGCTGCGTCAGCACGACGGTCTGCGCGCGGAGATCCAGGCTGCGGTGGACCGGGCCAACGAGTCGGTCTCCAAGGCCGAGGCGATCAAGGTATTCCGGGTGCTGCCGCACGACTTCACCGAGGCGACCGGGGAGTTGACCCCGTCGCTGAAGGTCAAGCGCCAGGTCGTGCACAAGACGTACGCGGCGGAAATCGCCGATATCTACCGCGGCTGACTACCATCCGTCACGTGCCCGCCTCCACATCCGCCCTGGCCCGCTCGCACCCGCTCGCCGCGGCGGCGCGCGTCGTCGTGCTCACGCTGGTCGCCGTCCTGACGCTGTTCGCCACCCGCGACGTCACCCAGCTGTGGTGGATCGTGCTGCTGGCGCTGGCCGGGCTCCCGGCGATGCTGGCCCCCCAGCACCGGCTCGTCGGTCCACTCAGCCGGGTGGCGGAGGTGGTGGTGCTCGGCCTGGCGGCCAGCCAGGTCGCCGCGGTGGCCACCGTCGGCGGCCACATCGGCGGGCTGGGCGCCTCCGCGGTGCTGCCGTATCTCGCGGTGCCGGTGACCGTCACGGCGCTGCGTCGCCGATTCCGTGAGGGTGCGGCGCTGATCGCCGTGACCGCCGGCAGTCTGCTGGTCGCCGGCGCGGTCACCGAGGTCGGCGGGGTTCGCCAGCTCAGCCAGCCCGGGTATCTCGCCGTCTGCGCGCAGTGGCTGATCCTGGCCGCCCTCGGTCTCTACGCCGCCGGCACCCTGCACCGGGTCATGCAGGTCCGCCACGACAGCAAACCCCAGCCGTACGCCGAGGCGACCCGGCTGCTGACCCAGCTGCGTACGGTGGCCCGCCAACTGCCCGGCGCCACGCTGGACCCGGGCGGCATCTCCGAGCACCTGTTGGAGGAACTGCGCACGGTGGCCCGTACCGACCGGGGCGCGGTGCTCTCCGCCAGCGGTGGTGGCCGGCTGGTGGTGCTCGCCCAACTCGGTGCGGACCGGGTCGACTGGGAGACCACCATCGACGCGGACTCGGCCATCGCCGACGCCTGGGCCAGCCAGCAGTCGCAGACCTCGGCCCGTTCGCAGTCCCGCTCGCACCGGGGCGGGGAGGTCTCGGCGCTGATCGTGCCGCTGGTGGCCGGGTTGCGCACGGTGGGTCTGGTGGTGCTGGAGACCGACACGGCGCACGCGTACCCGCCACCGGTGGTGGCCCAGGTGACCGGGCTGACCGGCCCGGCCGCGCTGCGTCTGGAGGCCGCGCTGCTCTTCGACGAGGTGCGCTCGCTGGCCACCAACGAGGAACGGCAGCGGCTGGCTCGGGAGATCCACGACGGGGTGGCCCAGGAACTGGTGATGGTGGGCTACGGCATCGACAACGCCCTGGCCACCGTGCACGACGACGCCGAGGAGACCGCCGAGTCGCTGCGCCTGCTGCGCCACGAGGTGACCCGGGTGATCACCGAGCTGCGGCTGAGCCTGTTCGAGTTGCGCAGCGAGGTTGACCGGCACGGTGGCCTGGCCGCCGCGATCGCCGAGTACGCCCGCACCGTCGGCGCCTCCGGCGGGCTGCGGGTGCACCTGTCCCTGGACGAGTCCACCGCCCGGCTGCCCGCCGCGACCGAGGCCGAGTTGCTGCGCATCGCCCAGGAGGCGGTCACCAACGCCCGCAAGCACGCCGGTGCGGCCAATCTCTGGGTCACCTGCGAGGTGGACCCGCCCTACGCGCAGATCGAAGTGTCGGATGACGGTCACGGCATAGGTGACCAGCGCTCGGACGGGCACTATGGTCTTGCGATCATGGCCGAGAGAGCGGAACGTATCCGAGGCCGGTTGGAGATCAGGCCGCGGCAGCCGAGCGGGACGACCGTCGCGGTGGTGGTCGGTTCACCGCCCCGGCGCGATAACGTTCGCGGTAGCGCCGCCGCTGCAGAAGGGGAGTAAGCCGAGGATGACCACAAGCCCGACACCGGCAACCCGTACCAAGGTCCTCCTTGTCGACGATCACGATTTGATCCGCAAGGGCCTGCGGCACGCCTTCGAGCGCGACCGGCAGTTCGAGGTCGTCGGCGAGGCGGCCACGGCGGCGGAGGGCGTCCGGCAGGCCGGTGCCCTGCAGCCGGACGTGGTGATCATGGATCTGCGGCTGCCCGACGGCAGCGGCCTGGAGGCCACCCGGGCGCTGCGCAAGTCCAGTGCGTCGATGGGCATCGTGGTGCTCACCATGTACGCCGGCGACGACCAGCTCTTCGGTGCCCTGGAGGCCGGCGCCAGCGCGTTCGTGCCGAAGACCGCGCCGGCCGACGAGGTGGTCGCCGCCGCCCGGCACGCCGCCTCCTCCCCCAGCGCCTTCACCGCCGCCGACCTGGCCGAGGCGATGAAGCGTCGACTCGCCCCGTCCGGGCCGCAGCTCTCCCCCCGCGAGGGACAGGTGCTGCGGCTGCTCGCCGACGGGATGAGCGTCGCCGGCATCGCCAAGCAGCTGTTCGTCAGCGAGTCGACCGCCAAGACCCACATCTCGAAGCTCTACGAGAAGCTCGGCGCGGCCAACCGGGCGCAGGCGCTGATGACCGCGCTGCGGCTCGGTCTGCTTGAGGCACCGGACGCGCCGAAGTTCTGACCGGCGCGGCACCGACGGGGATCCGTGTCCCGCCACGGCGGGGCACGGATCTTCGCATTCATCGCCCTCTGACACGAACGGCTATGGCCTCCCTTGCGAAAGCGGGGCAGAATACCCGCCGGGGCGGCGTCGCCTCCGTGGGCGTGCGAAGGGGTGAGGGCATTGCAGCGGCCGGACTGGGCACCCGAGACTATCGATGTCGAACGTCCCAGCGTCGCCCGCATGTACGACTACTACCTCGGCGGCTCACACAATTTCGCCGTGGACCGGGCGACCGCCCGCGCGATGGTGGCGGCGGTGCCGCAGGCGCCGCTGATGGCCCAGGCCAACCGTGCTTTCCTGCGCCGGGCCGTGCAGTTCCTCACCGACGCCGGCATCCGGCAGTTCCTGGACATCGGCTCCGGCATCCCCACGGTGGGCAACGTGCACGAGATCGCGCAGCTGCACGCCCCCGACTCGCGGGTGGTCTACGTCGATGTCGACCCGGTCGCCGTGGCGCACAGTCGGGAGATCCTGGCCGGCAACGACCGCACGGCGGTCATCCAGGAGGATCTGCGCCAGCCCGACCGGATCCTGGCCCACCCCGACGTCCGCGCGATGCTCGATTTCTCCCAGCCGATGGCCGTGCTGGTGGTGGCGGTGCTGCACTTCGTCTCCGACGACGACCGGCCGGCCGAGGTGCTGCGGACCCTGCGGGCGGCACTGGCTCCCGGCAGCTACCTGGTCCTGTCCCAGGCCAGCGACGACGGCCGGGACGAAGCCGAGCGGGCCGAGGCCGAGGAGGTCTACCGGCGCACCGACAGCCCGCTGTGGGTACGCAGCCGGGCCGAGCTGACCGGGTTCTTCGACGGCTTCGAGCTGGTCGAGCCCGGCGTGGTGTGGGTGCCGCAGTGGCGTCCGGAAACCCCGGAGAGCGCCGAGGACGCCGAACGGGCGGTGTTTCTCGGCGGGGTCGGGCGCCTCGGTGGGTGAGCCGCCGGACGGCCAGCCCTGCGCCGGCGTGTTCGCCCGCGCCTGGGCGAAGGCGGTAGCGGGCACCAGCTATCTGCCGATGACCCACGCCCAACTGGAGCTGCTGCTGCAACGGCTCACCGACCTGCTGGCCGAGGCGCTGCGGGCGGAGCCGCTCGACCTGCGGGTGGGGCACAAGGTCGCCGACGAGTTGGTAGCCGCGCACATCGTCTCCGCCGAGGCGCTCGGCCGGACCGTGGAGGTGATCCAGCTTCGGCTGGTCCGCGACCTCGACCTGGTCTCCGACGACATCGAGGACCGGATGGCCCGGCTGCTGGGCGCGGTCGCCACCGGATACGCCCGGGCGCTGCGTGACCGGACCCTGGACGAGCAGGAGTCCATCCGCCGGGCCGCGATGACCGCCCGCGTCGAGGCGGAGCAGGCCCTGCGGGCCAGCGAGGCCCGCTTCCGGCACCAGGCCACCCACGACCCATTGACCGACCTGCCGAATCGCACGCTCTTCGCCGAACGCCTCGCCGCCGCCGTCGACGGATCGGCCGGCAGCGGCCGCCGGGTCGGGCTCTGCTTTCTCGACCTGGACCGGTTCAAGCGGGTCAACGACTCGTTCGGGCACCAGATCGGCGACCGGGCCCTGGTGGCGGCGGCGCAGCGCCTGCGGCGGGCGGTCGAGCCGCACCTGGTCGCGAGGCTCGGCGGGGACGCCTTCGTCGTCCTCGTCGAACGCTCCACCGGCACCGGTGACGTGGTCGCCGTCGCCGAGGCGGCGCTGGCCGCGCTCTCCGAGCCGGTGGTGGTCGACGGGCATGACGTGACGGTCACGGCGAGCGTGGGCATCGTGGAGCGCCGGGTCGCGGGCACCTCTCCGGACGACCTGATGCGTGCCGCCGGTAGCACCCTGCACTGGGCCAAGTCGGCTGGCGGCGCGGGGTGGGCGCTGTACGACGCGGAGCGCGACGGGCGGGAACAGGCCCGTCAGGAGCTGAGCGCGGCCATCCCGGCGGGCCTGGAACGGGGTGAGTTCTTCCTCGACTACCAACCGTTGACCTCGTTGCACGACGGCTCGCTGCTGGGGGTGGAGGCGCTGGTCCGGTGGCGTCACCCACGGCTCGGGGTGCTGCGGCCGGACAAGTTCATCGGTCTGGCCGAAGAGACCGGGTTGATCGTGCAGCTCGGTGGGTGGGTGCTCGCCGAGGCATGCCGTGAGGCGGTCGGTTGGACGTCCACCTCGGGCCAGCCGCCGTACGTCAGCGTCAACCTGGCGGTCCGTCAGGTCCGCCGCCCCGGTCTGGTGCAGGAGGTGCGGTCCCTGCTGCGGCGTACCGGCCTGCCGCCGAACCGGCTCCAGCTGGAGATCACCGAAAGCACGATGATGACCACCTCCGAGGAGCCGGTACGCGCCCTTCGTGCCCTCGCCGACCTGGGCATCCGGATCGCCATCGACGACTTCGGTACCGGCTACAGCAACCTGGCCTACCTGCGGGATCTGCCGGTGACCGAGTTGAAGGTGGCCGGTGAGTTCGTTCGCGGCCTACGCACTCCCGAGGCCCTCGCCGACGAGCGGATCCTCGCCTCGCTGGTGTCGCTGGCGCACGCGCTGGACCTGACGGTCACCGCGGAAGGGGTGGAGACGGGCGGACAGGCCGAACGGTTGCGGGCGATCGGCTGCGACGCCGGTCAGGGCTGGCACTTCGGCCGCCCCGCCTCCCCCGATCACATTCTCGCCCGCATCCGCTGAGCCCGCCTCCGGTGGCCGGTCTCAGCCGGCGAGCAGCGTGGACAGGCGTAGCGCCTGCGTCTCCCAACGCCACTCCCGCTCCACCCAGGCCCGGCCGGCGGCGCCGAACTGCCGGGCCAGGTCCCGGTCGGCCAGCAGGGTGGCCACCCGGTCGGCGAGTTCGGCGAGATCCCGACCGTCCACCACGTAGCCCGTCTCGCCCTCGCGTACCGCGTCCGGGGCACCGCCGGAGTTGCCGGCCACCACCGGCAGACCGGTCGCCGACGCCTCCAGGTAGACGATGCCGAGACCTTCGACGTCCAGTCCCCGGTTGCGGGTGCGGCACGGCATGGCGTAAACGTCCCCGGCCGCGTAGTGGGCGGGCAGCTCGGCCGAGGGCACCGAGCCGGTGAAGACCACCTCCCGCTCCACCCCCGACTGACGGGCCAGCCGGGCCAGCGTGGTCCGGTACGGCCCGCCGCCGACCACCAGCAGCGCGGCGTCGGGCACCCGGCGGCGGATCAGCGGCATCGCCCGGATCAGCATGTCCTGGCCCTTGCGGGGCACCAGCCGGGACACGCAGACCACCACCGGCCGGTCGGCCAGGCCGAGCCGGTGCCGCACCGCGCCGCCGTCGACCGACGGATGGTAGACGTCGGTGTCCACGCCGGGCGCGAGCCGCCGCAGCTCGGTCAGGCCGTCCAGCGCCCGAGCCAGCCGGGTGCGGGTGTACTCCCCCAGGTAGGTGACCACGTCGGTGTCCCGACCGATGCGTCGCAGCGCCGTCCGGGCCAGTGGCAGCGCCGCCCAGCCGACCTCGTGGCCGTGGGTCAGGGCGACGACCCGCCGGATCCCGGCCCGCCGGCGCAGCCCGGCGGCGAGCAGGCCGAGCGGAGCCGCCGCGCCGAACCAGACCGTGTCGCATTCGTACGACCGGGCCAGCTGGGCGGCCCGGCGGGCCACCAGCGGGGTGGGCAGCAGCACCTTGGTGCGCTCCCGCACCACCTCGAACGGTTGGTCGGCGTCGAACTTCTCCGCGCCGGCCCAGCGTGACGCGTACACCACCACCGAACCGGCCGGCTGACGCACCGCGAGGTTGTGCACGAACGACTGGATACCGCCCGGCCGGGGCGGAAAGTCGTTCGTCACCAGCAACGTGCGTTGATGATTCGCTCGCTGACGCTCGCTCACCGGCCAACCTTTCGGGCGTACGCGCGGGCAGCGGCGATCCGCTCCACGGTGGACGGATGAGACGCCGAGTAGAGGTACTCCCAGCGGGGCGGGTCGGGGTCGGAGAGGTTGACCGCGGACAGCCGCCGCTGCATCGACTCGAATGCCACCGGGTCGCCGGTCAACGCCAGCGCGTGCGCGTCGGCGCGGGCCTCGACCCGCCGCGACATCAGCGACTGCACCGGGGTGAAGACCAGCCCGGCCACCGTCACCAGGGCGAGCAGCAGCGGAAACGCGCGGGGTTGAGCCACCGAGTCGACACCGGCCAGGCGCAGCAGTGGGGGCCAGGATCCGATCAGGTAGAGCGCCACCACCGCGGCGGCGGCGCCGAGCGCGCCGGTGAGGGTGCCCACCGATACGTCCCGGTCCCGGGCGTGGCCGAGTTCGTGCGCCACCACCGCGGTCACCTCGGCCGGCGTCGCCTCGCGCAGCAGGTTGTCGTACACCACCACCCGGCGGGTCGGCCCCAAGCCGGAGACGTACGCGTTGACCGCCCGGGTGCGCCGGGAGGCGTCGGCGACCAGCACGTCGCGCACCGGCACTCCGTCGCGTTCGGCCAACTCCATGAGCTGGCTGCGCAACGGCGAGGGTTCCATCGGGCTGAACCTGTTGAAGACCGGCTCGACCAGCACCGGCAGCACGAAGGAGAGCAGCACCACCAGGGTGGCGGCGCCGGCCGCGCCGAACGCCCACCACCAGCGCGGGGCGAGTCGGATGACTGTGTAGAAGCCGAGCAGGGCCACCGCGCCGATGACGGCACTTACCGCGTACGACTTGAGCAGGTCCACCGCCCAGCCGCCCCAGCCGTTGGTGGCCAGCCCGTAGCGGGTGAGCACGCTGTGTCGCCAGGCCGCGAACGGCAGCGTCACCAGGTCGGCGACCAGCACCACGGCCAGACCGCCGAGGATCGCCTGCGCGATCCAGTGCCCGCCGAAGGGGCGCCCGGCCAACTCGACCAGGCGACTGCCCAGCGGGGTCAACCCGAGCGCGAGTGCCACCAGCAGGCCGACGCCGAGGGCCGCCCATCCGCCGGGACGCAACGCGGATCGGAACTGCCGGGCGTGCTCCACCTGCCCGGTCGGCAGGTCACGCAGGGCGGCGAGCTGGTCTGCCCGGGGAGCCGGTGGGCGCTGCCACGGGACCAGCACCAGTGCCGCCACGACCAGCGCGACGCCCAGCCCGGCCAGGGTCAGCACTGCCCACCCCCGCGGGCTCACCGCGACGCCCCGTCCGGCACCGGCGACCCGCCGCAGCGAACGCGAACCGACCCGTCGCCCCCCGTGCGCCTCATACCGCCGCTCCTGTCGCCATGGGCGCCCATCCTATGTCCCGGCGGGTGCCCGCCCCGCGCCCGTCGACCCACCCGCACGGCCGGCCCAGGACCGGCGCAGCCGGGCTCAGGACCGCGACAGCCGACGCACCAGCGAGTCCGCCCCCAGCGGGTACGCCCCGTGCCGGCGTACCCCGTCGGCGACCTCACGATCGGAGGACACCACCACCACGGGGCGGCCGGGCGGTTCGGCACGGACCAGTCGGCGGATCAACTCGTCGGCGGTCTCACCCTTGCGGGAGAACAGCACCCGTACGCCGCGCGGGGCAGGTGGCAGGCCGTGCACTCGTTCGGCGCCGTCGAAGACCACGGTGACCTCGTCACCGGTCTGCGCGGCGATCCCGCCGAGGCCGGTTACCAGCCGCTTGCGCTGCTGTTCCAGCGACATCTCGCCGAAGCCACGCTTGGTCACGTTGTAGCCGTCGACCACGAGGTGCGCCCGGGGCAGGGCCAGCAGTTGATCCAGCCGGGCCGGGTCGTCGGTGTCCTGGGCTCGGGCCGCGGCAGCGGTGGCGCCCGGAGAATCAGCGAAGGAGTCGGCCACGAAGTCGGCGGGCAGCCGGTCGACCGGGTCCAGGGCCAGCTCCCGACGCAGCCCGAGGGCGGCCTGACCGATCGTCTCCAGCAGCAGCCACAGTCGTGCGTCGTCGACCGAGCGGGCCTCCTTGGCGCTGCTGCGGGCCGCTCCGGCCGCCGCCTCCGCCTCGGCCAGCCGGGCTCGGGCGCGACGCAGTTCGGCGTCCGCGTCGGCGGCGGCCCGCGTGGCCCGGCCCCGCTCGGTGGCCAGCAGCTCGTTCGCCCGGCGCTCGCGGGCCTGGCTCTCCCGGAGCGTACGGGCCAACTGCCGGGCCTCCTCACGCAGCTGGCCCAACTCCTCGCGCACCCGGGCCAACTCGTCGCGGAGCTTGTCCGCCTCCACCCGGGCCACCGCCCGGTCATGCTCGGCCCGGGTGGCCCGCTGCTCGGCCTGCCGAACCAGTTCGGCCACCACCGCGGTGTCCGCCTCGGCGCGGACCGCCGCCCCACTGGCGTCGATCAGCTCCCGCCAGCCGCGCGGGCGGGCCAGGTAGGCCAGGGCGGCCACCTCGACCGGGTCGGCGGCGGCGGGGGCGGTGCCCTCCACCACTGCCGTACCCAGGTCACCGGCATCGGTCAGGACCCGGGCGGTGACCCGCTGCCGGAACAGTGGATCGGCGGCGAGTTGAGCGGCGATCATCGGCGCACCGAGCCGGGCGCGTCGGTTCGGGGCGAACTTGGCGACCCGGCGCAGCGGCACGGGCACCTCGTCGGCGGGCAGACCGGGCAGCACCGCGGCGGTGAGCGAGATGATTCGCTGTCGCACCGGCTCGGGCAGGCTCGGCTCCGGCTCCGGCTGCCCCGGCTCCACCGACCCGGAATCCGTCACCGCCGGGGCGTCGGTGGCGTCCTCACCGTTCGCAGGAACCGCGACGACCTGCTCCTCCTGCGGGAGGTTGTCGTCGTGCGGCTCGGTGAGGGGCATGTGGCAAGTCTCCCACCGCGACCGGGCCCACCGCCCGGTGAGTGAGCCGATCTCTCATCCTAGACCCGGGAGTTGCCGGTGGGACGGATGGGGCGCGAGTGTCGGACCGGACCGTTACGGTGCCGCGGATGGCAGCACAGGAGTTCCTGCAACCGGCGCTGGCCGGGCTCGATCCGACCGTCGGCGGTGTCGACCCGGCGCTGCCGCTGTACGCGACGACATTCGTGGTGGTCGACCTGGAGACCACCGGCGGAGCTCCCGACGGTGGCGGCATCACCGAGATCGGCGCGGTCAAGGTGCGCGGCGGTGAGGAGCTGGGGGTGCTGGCCACCCTGGTCAACCCCGGGGTGCCGATTCCGCCCTTCATCACCGTGCTGACCGGCATCACCCAGGCGATGCTGCTGCCGGCACCACCGATCGAGCAGGTGCTGCCGAGCTTCCTGGAGTTCGTCTCGGATGCCGTGCTGGTCGCCCACAACGCGCCCTACGACGTCGGCTTCCTGAAGGCGGCCTGCGCGAAGCACGGCTACCGCTGGCCGAACCCGCGGGTGCTGGACACCGCGGCGCTGGCCCGGCGGGTGCTGCTGCGTGACGAGGTGCCCAACCGCAAGCTCGGCACCCTCGCCGCGTACTTCCGCGCCGCCACGCAGCCGACCCACCGAGCCCTGGACGACGCCCGGGCCACCGTCGACGTGCTGCACGGGCTCATCGGACGCCTCGGCGGGCACCGGGTCGACACCATCGGCGACGCCATCGAGTTCGCCCGCGCGGTCACCCCGACCCAGCGGCGCAAGCGGCACCTGGCCGACGGCCTGCCCCGCTCCCCCGGGGTCTACATCTTCCGCGCCGCCGACGACCGACCGCTCTACGTCGGCACCTCCCGGGACATCGCCACCCGGGTGCGCAGCTACTTCACCGCCGCGGAGAAACGCGCCCGGATCTCGGAGATGCTGGCCGCCGCCGAACGGGTCGAGGCGGTGGAGTGCGCACACTCGCTGGAGGCCGAGGTGCGGGAGCTGCGGCTGATCGCGGCGCACGCGCCACCGTACAACCGCCGGTCGAAGTACCCGGAGCGGGTGGTCTGGCTGAAGCTGACCGACGGGCCGTACCCCCGGTTGTCGGTGGTTCGGGAGATCTCCCCGGGCGACCGCGCCTACCTCGGCCCGTTCACCTCGCGACGCGCCGCCGAGCTGGCCGCCGCCGGCTTCCACGACGCGGTCCCGCTGCGGCAGTGCACCCACCGGCTGTCGCTGCGCACCGTCACGCCGGCCTGCGCGCTGGCCGAGCTGGGCCGCTGCCCGGCACCCTGCGAGCATCGGATCTCTCCCGAGGAGTACGACGCCCAGGCGGTCACGCCGTTCGCCACCGCCACCACCGGCGACCCGCAGCCGGTGGTGGACGCCCTGCTCGCCCGGATCGAGGCACTCTCGGCCGGCCAGCGCTACGAGGACGCGGCCGTGCTGCGCTCCCGCCTCGCCGCGGTGCTGCGGGCCGCCGTACGCATGCAGCGCCTCGCCGCGTTGAGTGGGCTCGCCGAGGTGGCTGCCGCCCACCCGGCGGCCGGCGGCGGCTGGGAGCTGGCGCTGATCCGGCACGGGCGGCTCGCCGGGGCCGGGGTGTCCCCGCCCGGCGTCCACCCTCGACCGACATTGGCCACCATCCGAGCCACCGCCGAGACGGTGCCACCCGGGCACGGTCCGGTACCGGCCGCCAGTCCGGAGGAGTCCGAGCGGATCCTGTCCTGGTTGGAGCGACCGGAGACCCGGCTGGTCGAGATGTCAGCCGGTTGGTCCTCCCCGGTGGCCGGGGCGGCACGGTTCCGGGACCTGTTGACCAAGGCCGAGAACGCGGCGTCCCGGCAACTCTGGTCCGAACGCTCATGAGCAACTGTCCGATCGGACTACGTCGACTCACTTACTCTGTTAAGGAAGTGCAGTCCTGCCCGTTTCGAGGGTCTGCTCCCGCTTGCCGGATTCCGGTGGTGGTGCAGCAGGCGTGAGGGGGTGTCCCAGGTGGACGTCAACGCCGGACACGGCGGCGCCCTGGGCGGTGCGCTCCCGACACAGCCCGGCGAGCTGCCCCTGACCAGACGACTCCGTTCGCTGCTGACCTGGCCGAGCGCCGAGACCGAACCGGTCGGCCAGCTGGTACGCACCCACCGCGCCATTCACGCCGGTGCCGACCCGGCGGTGCTGCGCCGCGCCTACACCATCGCGGACAACATGCACCGCGGCCAGTTCCGCAAGAGCGGGGAACCGTTCATCACCCATCCGCTGGCGGTCGCCCAGATCTGCGCGGAGCTGGGTATGGACACCACCACCCTGGTCGCAGCCCTGCTGCACGACACGGTGGAGGACACCCGCTACACGTTGCAGGCCCTCGCTGAGGACTTCGGCCACGAGGTCGCCCACCTGGTCGACGGGGTGACCAAGTTCGACAAGGCGTTCTACGGGCAGGCCGCCGAGGCGGAGACCATCCGCAAGATGATCGTCGCGGCCGGCAAGGACGTCCGGGTGCTGATCATCAAACTCGCCGACCGACTGCACAACATGCGCACCCTCGGCGTACGCTCGGCCGCCTCCCGCGAGCGGATCGCCCGCAAGACCCAGGAGGTGCTGGTACCGCTCTGCGACCGGCTGGGTATCCAGACCCTCAAGCGGGAACTGGACGACGTGGTGCTGCTGCACCTCGAACCGGACGAGCACGCCCGCATCGCGCGGCACGTGCATGACCGGCCCGGCTGGGACAACTACCTCGCCGAGGTGGTCGCGCAGGCCAGGGTGGCGCTGCGGCGCAGCCGGGTCGACGCCGAGGTGGCTCCGCGACCCCGGCACCTCTACTCGATCTGGAAGGACACCGTGGCCGGCGACCACGCCGCCCCGTTCGACCTGCCCCGGATCACCATCGTGGTGGACGGCCCGGCGACCGACTGTTACGCCGCACTCGGCGCCGTGCACGGCGTCTGGCGGCCGGTGCCGGGCCGGTTCAAGGACTTCATCGCCTCGCCGAAGAACAACCTCTACCGATCCCTGCACACCAGCGTCTGCGGGCCGAAGAACCGCACGGTCGAGGTGCTGATCCGCACCACGGAGATGCACCGGGCGGCCGAGTACGGGGTGGCCGCCGACTTCCGTTTCCCCCGCTCCGGCGGGACGACGGCCCGCCCGGGGCAGCTCGACTGGCTGCGCCGGGTGCTGGACTGGGAGCAGGATGCGGCCGACCCGGCCCAGTTCCTCCACTCGCTTCGTTGCGACCTGTCCGAGGCGCAGATCCAGGTGGTCGCCGAGGGGCGGCAGATCGTGCTGCCCGCCGGTGCCACCCCGGTCGACCTGGCGTACGAGCTGGGCACGGACCGGGGGGAACGGTGCCTGGCGGCGCGGGTCAACGGTCGGCTGGTCCCGCTTTCCTCCGAGCTTGAGGAGGGTGACGTGGTGGAGATCTTCACCGAGACCGACGAGGAGAGCAGCCTCGACGCCGAGGTGGCTCCCCGGGGGCCGCGTCGCGAGTGGCTGGGGTTCGTCAAGTCGCCGCACGCACAGATGCAGATCAACAGGTGGTTCGCCGAGCACAGCGAGCCGGGCATCTCGATCAGCGACAAGGTACGCCTGGGCCGTGCCACCATCGGGCTGGCCCTGCGTCAGCACAACCGCGGGCTGGCCAGTGATCTGCCGCTGCTGCGGCTGTCGGAGGAACTCGGCTACCCGGATCTGGAAACCCTGCTGGTCGCGGTCTTCGACCGGGTCATCGAGCCGGACGCCGTGGTACGCCAACTAATCGATCTGGTCGACCACCGTCAGTGACCGCCCAGGCCGTACGCGGTACTCGGCGTGGTCCTCGTGGCGCGAGCACGCCTCACGGCCACTAGCCTGGAGCCATGATCCCCCGTACCCGCCGCACCGGGCGCGCCGTCGCGTACCAGGTCTTCTACCGGCTGCCGCTGCCGGTCCGACGTCGGCTGGTCCGGATGGCCGTACCCAAATACATCGTCGGCGCGGTCACCCTGCTCCGGGACAGTGAGGCCGAGGGTGCCGGACGGCTGCTGCTGCTGCGGCAACCACCGGGCCGCGGGTGGACCCTGCCGGCGGGGTTGCTGCAACGCGCCGAGCACCCGGCCGTCGGCGCCGCCCGGGAGCTGTACGAGGAGAGCGGTGTCCGCCTCTCCCCCACCCGACTCACCCCGGCGGTGCCCAACGCCATCGTGCACGCCAAGGGCTGGGTGGATGTGGTGTTCACCGCCGAGGTGCCCGCGTCCAGCACCGAGTTGACCGTGGACGGGGCCGAGGTCTTCGAGGCCGCCTGGCATCCGCTGGACGATCTGCCGAAGCTGACCTGGCCGACCGCCCGCCTGCTGGCGTACTACGACATCGGTCCGCTGGCCGGGCAGTTCCCACCGCCGCTGCCCGACACGACGCCATGACCCGGCCCGGGGGTGCCGAGAGCGACCGTCGGCCCACCCTGCCCGCCGACGGCATCTGCGCGGTGGTGCTCGCCGCCGGCGAGGGCACCCGGCTGCGCCCGCTCACCGAACGGCTACCCAAGGCGCTCTGCCCGGTGGGCAACGTGCCCCTGCTTGACCGGGCGCTCGCCCGGCTCACCGGTCTCGGCCTGAGCGGCCCGGCGGCGGTCGCGGTCAACGCCTGCTACCTGGGCGAACAGGTGGTGCAGCGGGTGGGTGCCCGGGCGTACCTCTCGGTGGAGCCGGGCAGTCCGCTCGGCACCGCGGGCGGGGTGGGACGGCTGCGGGACTGGATCGACGGCCGGGGCGTGCTGGTCGGCAACGCCGACGCCTACCTGGCCGATCCGGCGGCACCGCCCGGCCCCGACATCGCCACGCTGCTCGACGGTTGGGACGGCGAGTCGGTACGCCTGCTCGGCCAGCCGGCCGCCGACCCGGGCGCACCGGGCACCTTCGACGGGCACGTCTTCACCGGTTTCTCGCTGTTGCCGTGGCGGCTGGTCCGCGACCTGCCCGCCACCTTCGGGGACCTGGTACGCGCGGTGTGGCGCCCGGCCGAGGCGGCCGGCCGGCTGACCGTGGTCGGTTACCAGGGCACCTTCATCGACACCGGCACCCCGACCGACTACCTCGCCGCGAACCTGCACGCCGCTGGTGACGGCGGCCTGATCGACCCGGCCGCCACGGTCACCGGCCCCTGCCATCGCTCCGTAGTGGGGGCGGGTGCCACCGTCCGGGGTGCGGTCAGCCGCAGCGTGATCTGGCCGAACGCCCTCGTCGGCGCCGACGAGGACCTGCACGACGTGATTCGCGTCGGTGCCGACCTGACCGTCCGGGCGGCCTGATCCGGCGCTCCGATCCGATGCCGTAACCCCCACCGGCGCCACCGGCCACCGGCATCGCTCCCCCCGCCGTGCACCAGCCCGAATCAGACGTCACCCAGGGTAAGCAGAAGGTCGCCCGCCACCACACCCCCACACATCCTTTGCTCTGCTTCAACCGACGCAACAGTTACCCTCCGTCGTTCGGCGGCAGCGACAGCGCCGAAGCCATGGTGGCGTCGCCGCTGGAAGACGGCCGTTGCGTCGGTTGAAGCAGAGCAAAGCGTCGGCATAGGAGACTGGTCGGGTGGCGGCGAAGAGGACCAACCGTCACTCTACGTGCTAATCACCGAGAGTTGTCGTCCCCGATGGAGCGACGGCTCGCCACAGCGCACTGCATCGGCACCGCACGACTAGCATGGGCTGCGACGCCGACGAACGGAGAACCCTCCAGTGATCACCGCGATCGTGCTGATCGACTGCGCCACCGACGCGATCCCCGAGGTGGCCGAGGCACTGGCGAACCTGCCGGGGGTGAGCGAGGTCTACTCGGTGGCCGGGCACGTCGACCTGATCGCCATGGTCCGGGTCCGCGAGTTCGACGAGATCGCCCAGATCATCGCGGGCAGCATCTCGAAGGTGCCGGGCGTGCTCAACACCGAGTCGCACATCGCCTTCCGGGCGTACTCGCGGCACGACCTGGAGGAAGCCTTCGCCATCGGGCTGGGCAGCACCGACTGAGCCGGTCCACCCCGCACGGGGTGGACCGGCTCGTCGCGTACCGCCGGGTCAGCTCTGCTGCGGCACCGGGGTCTCGGTGACGGTGCCACCCGGAACCGGGGCCTCCTCGGTGAAGGTCTCACCCGGAGTCGGCGTGGTGCCGCCCGGAGCCGGGACGGTGCCACCCGGGCTGGGCGTACCGCTCGGGCTGGTCTCCGGGACCGGGATGCCGAGTTCCTCGGCCAACATCACCAGGGCGTCGTAGTGCGCCTGCAGGACCGGCAGCGCGGTCTGCGCCAGCTGGACCACCTGCGGTTCGGTACCCTGCGAGATCTCCGTCTGGGTCGCCTGGATGGCCTGGACGTGGCCGGCCAGTTCCTGGGTCACCCAGAGCCGGTCGAACTCCTCACCGCTGGCGTTATTGAGCTGGTCGAGACCGTCCTGCTGATCGGTGGTCGGCTCGCTAGGCAGCTCGACGTTTAGCTGTCCGGCCAGATCCTGCACCGACTGGTCCAGTTCGGTGTGGTCCGTGACGAACTGCTGCCCCAGCTCCTTGACCTGCTGGTTCTGGCCCTTCTCCTGGGCCAGCTCACCGGCGGCGATCTCGTACAGGTTCACCTGGTGGACCGCCTGCAGGTACTGGGTGTCCTGTTCCGACGGCTGCGCCGCCGCCTGTGCCGCCGCAGCGGGCGCGACGCCCACCAGCACCAGCGCGGCCAGCAGGCCGAGGCGTTTGATACCCAACATGCTTCCTCCCCGTTGAGACGTTGGACCGCACGGATACCCGGCTGGCCGGGGTTATTCCTGCGATCCGGCGACGACGGGAGACGGCGGCGACGGGTCCGGAAGAGGCGAAACGAACGTGGCGCCCGCCGGAACTGGTCCGGCGGGCGCCACGTCACGTTGCGACGGATCTCAGGAGCGGGACTCCCCGCTGGTGATCTCCTCCCGCTCCGGGCGCGGCTCGACCGGCGGGTGCCCCGGCGAGACCGGAGCCTCGGCCGGGCGCTCGATCGGGTAGAAGAAACCGCGGATGGCCGGGCCGAGCGCACCGAGCCGGTTCATCTTCTTCGGTACCACCCAGCCGGCGTAATCCAGCTCGCCGTGCCCGTTGCCCGCACTGAGCGGCTGGTGCACCTCGACGAACCGCCCGTCCGGCAGCCGCCGGATGATGCCGGTCTCCACGCCGTGCGCGAGAACCTCCCGGTCGTGCTGCTGCAGGCCCAGACAGATCCGGTAGGTGACGTAGTACGCCAGCGGCGGAAGGAGCAGCAGACCGACCCGACCGGCCCAGGTCATCGCGTTCAGGCTGATGTGGAACTTGTCGGCGATGACGTCGTTCGCGCCCGACAGCGTCAGGATCACGTAGAACGTGAGGGCCATGACGCCCAGACCGGTGCGGAACGGGACGTCGCGGGGACGCTGGAGCAGGTTGTGGCTGCGGTAGTCCTTCAGGTGGCGGGCCTCCATGAAGGGGTAGAGCAGGGATATCGCCACCAGGATGCCGGGTAGCACCACCGTCGGCCAGAACAGCGGCGGGATCACGTATCCCTCGCCGATGGGTATGGTGATCTCCCAGTCCGGCATCAGGCGGGTCGAGCCGTCGAGGAACATGACGTACCAGTCCGGTTGGCTGGCCGCCGAGACCACCCACGCCTCATACGGGCCGAACAGCCAGACCGGGTTGATCTGGAACAGACCGCCCATCAGCGCGATCACGCCGAAGACGACCATGAAGAAGCCGCCCTGCTTGATCGCGTAGCGCGGGAACATCCGCTCGCCGACCACGTTGCCGTTCGTCCGGCCCGGTCCCGGCCACTGGGTGTGCTTCTGCTTGAACACCAGGCCCAGGTGCACGGTGATCAACGCGACCAGTAGGCCGGGGATGAGCAGCACGTGGGCAATGAAGAACCGGCTGATGATGATCGTGCCGGGGAACTCGCCGTTGAAGACCGCCGCGGTCACCCAGGAGCCGATCACCGGGATGGAGAGCATGATCGCGGAAGCGATCCGCAGGCCGGTGCCGGACAGGCCGTCGTCCGGCAGCGAGTAGCCGGTGAAGCCGGCCAGGAAGCCGACCCAGAACAGCAGCGAGCCGATGATCCAGTTGGTCTCGCGCGGCTTGCGGAACGCGCCGGTGAAGAAGACCCGCAGCATGTGCACCACGATCGCGGCCATGAACAGCAGCGCCGCCCAGTGGTGCATCTGGCGCATGATCAGGCCGCCACGGACGTCGAAGGAGATGTCCAGCGTCGAGGCGTACGCGGCCGACATCGGCGTGCCCCGCAGCGGGGCGTAGCTGCCGTTGTAGATGACCTCGGTCATCGCCGGCTCGAAGAAGAAGGTCAGGAAGACACCGGTCAGCAGCAGGACGATGAACGAGAAGAGCGCGATCTCGCCGAGCAGGAAGGACCAGTGGTCGGGGAAGACCTTGTTGAGCAGTCGGCGCAGCGGAGTCGCCACCTGGAAGCGGTCGTCGACCGCTCGGGCGGTGTTGCCCGGCACTGCTGCCACGTCAAACTTTCGCCGCTTCACGGCCGCTCCCAGAAGTCGGGCCCGACGGGTTCAGTGTAGTCGGACATAGCCACGAAGTAACCTTCGGCGTCCACCTCGATCGGCAGCTGCGGCAGCCGCCGGCTGGCCGGACCGAAGACGGGCTTGGCGTTGTCGGTGATCAGGAACTGCGACTGGTGGCACGGGCAGAGCAGCCGGTTGGTCTGCTGTTCGTACAGGCTCGCCGGGCAGCCGGCGTGCGTGCAGATCTTCGAGTACGCGGCGTAGTTGCCCCACATGTAGCCGCCGTGGCCCTCGCGCTCGTTGTTGCGGCGCGACGCCTCGGCGTCGTCCTCGCGCAGGTGGATCAGCAGGGTAGGCGAGTCCGCGTACCGGTTGCTGACCCCGTGCTCCACGCCCGGGAAGACGGTGATCTGACCACCGGCGCTGATGTCGGCCGGTCGGATGGGCCGGCCGTCCTCGCGGACCAGCCGGATCTTCTGACCGTCCCGGGGGGCGAACCCGGTGGTCATCATCTGGTCGTCCTTGTGCGGGTCGGAGATCAGCCCGCCGACCAGGGGCGCCGCGGCGACAGCGCCGACCGGCAGCAACCCGGCCAGCAGCGACACCCCGAGCAGCGGCCGACGCTTGACCCCCAGCTCGTCGGCCATGTACGCCATGGTCTCGCCGGTGATCCGCTGGTCCTCGGCAGGCGGGGCACCCTCGTGCCGATCCTGGATCGACACCTCCTTGGGCAGCAGCTTCTTGCCCCAGGTGAGGATGCCGAAGCCGATGCCGAGCAGGGCGACGCCGAGGGTCACCCCGAGCAGCGGGGTGTAGAGCTTGTCGCCGCCGCGACCCGGCTCGTACTCCCAGGGCCACCAGATGTAGATGGCCAGGAAGGCGGTCGCCGCCAGCCCGGTCAGCAGGAAGAAGCCTGCCACCGTGCGGACCAGCCGCCGTTCGGCCTTGGTGCCGGGGGCCACCTGCGGCTCGTAGTGGACGATCTCGATGTCGTCCCGCCGGGCCCCCTCCCGGACGATGTCGAACCGACTCAGCCGGGGGTCGTTCACGTCGAGCGGCTCGCCGCCCGGCAGGGCACGCTGCCCGGTCTGGCTGCTCATGGTCCCCCCGCTCACGACTTGCCCGCGATCCACAGGCTGGCGAAGACCAGCGCGACGATACCGACGAGGAAGATCGCCACTCCCTCGGTGGAGGGTCCGTACCGGCCAAGGTTGAACAGGCCGCCCGGGTCGCCGTCGTCCTTCAGCGTCTGCTGGATGTAGGCGATGATGTCCGCCTTCTGCTCCGGCGTGATCTGGTTGTCGCCGAAGACCGGCATGTTCTGCGGACCGCTGAGCATCGCCGCGTAGATCTGCCGGTCGGTGGCCGGCGCGAGGCTCGGCGCGTACTTGCCCGAGGAGAGGGCGCCGCCACCGCCGCTGAACGCGTGGCACTGCGAGCAGTTGATCCGGTACAGCTCGCCGCCGATCGCGACGTTGCCGTCGGCGTGCAGGTTGTCACCGGCCGGCACGACCGGGCCCCCGCCGAGCTCCTGGATGTACGCCGCGAGCTGGTCGATCTCGTCGCGGGTGAACACCTCGGGCTTGCGCGCCGCCTGGGCCTCCTGCCGGGCCATCGGCATCCGACCGGTGCCCACCTGGAACTCCACGGAGGCGGCGCCGACGCCGATGAGGCTCGGCCCGCGCCCCTCGACCCCCTGCGCGTTGCGACCGTGACAGGTCACACAGCTCACGTCGAACAGCGCCTTGCCGTCGGCGGCGGCGGTGCTCAGCGGCGGGTTCTCCTGGGCGGCAGCGCCGGGGGCGAGGACGGTGTAGGCGCCGCCGGCCAGCATCAGCGCGGCGACCAGCCGGACCGCAGCACCCAGCCGGCGGCGGCCCCTGCTGGGCGCCCCGGGCCGCCCGCGCAGCCGCGCGAGCAGACCGCGTCGGCGGTCGTTGTCAGAAGTCATGACCTGTGTCCTTAACCGGTTGGACCTTGTGTTGCGGGGGGTGGAGCAGCGGCAAGGCGGCTGGCGCGCGCCAAGATCACTGGAGCCAGTAGATCATGGCGTAGAGCGCGATCCACACGACGTCGACGAAGTGCCAGTAGTACGACACCACGATCGCGGCGGTGGCCTGGGCCGGGGTGAACCGACCCATGGTGGTACGGATCATGAAGATCACGAAGGCGATCAGACCCCCGGTGACGTGCAGGCCGTGGAAGCCGGTGGTCAGGTAGAACATCGACCCGTAGCCGTCGCTGTTGATCTTGACGCCGTGGTGCACCAGCTCGCGGTACTCGTTGAGCTGGCCGAGCACGAAGATCAGACCCATCACGAAGGTGATCGTGAACCAGCGCCGCAGCGCGTGGACGTCACCCTTCTCGGCGGCGAACACGCCGAGCTGGCAGGTCACCGAGGACAACACCAGGATCACCGTGAAGGTGGTCGCGTACGGGATGTTGAGGACCTCGGTGTGCTCCGCCCACTGCTCCGGTGCCGCCGCGCGGATGGAGAAGTACATCGCGAACAGCGCCGCGAAGAACATGAGTTCGCTGGAGAGCCAGACGATCGTCCCGACGCTGACCATGTTGGGACGCGTCAGGGAGTGGATCCGGCTCTTGTCAATGGCTGGGGCCGCAGTCACGCGGTCATTATTGCCGTTCACCACGGCCGGCGATCAGCGGGGGGTGAAACCCGGGCCAGGTGTGGCCCGATCGGTACCGTCCGGTTCGCCTGACCTAGGCTGATTGGTGTGCTGCACGTCGATCCGATCTCCCTGGCCGCTCCGCTGCTCACGGCGGCCATGACCGGCTCGGCCGCGAACGGGATGACGACGGGCGTCGGGGCGTTGGCGGCCGAAGCCGCCCCACCGCCGTTCTCCACCACCACCGTGGTGACCGAGGCGCGGCTGGACAGCTGGCTCGCCGTCGGCCTGGTCCTCGCCGCCGGTCTCTATCTGTACGGGGTGTACCGGCTGCGGCTGCGCGGCGACCGCTGGCCGGTCGCCCGGACGATCTTCTTCCTCGGTCCCGGCCTCGGCGGCATCGCCTCGGTGACGGTCAGTGGGCTGGAGACGTACGACACCACGCTGCTGTCGGTGCACATGGTGCAGCACATGGTGCTGTCCATGGTCTCGCCGATCTTCCTGGCGCTGGGCGCGCCGGTGACCCTGGCCCTGCGTACCCTGCCGACCGGTCCGCGCAAGCGGCTGCTCGCGGTGGTGCACAGCCGGATCGCCCGGATCTACACCTTCCCGCTTGTGGCGTTCGCCATCTTCGTGGTGAACCCGTTCGCGCTCTACTTCACCGACCTGTACCGCTACACGCTGGAGCACGCCTGGGCGCACGAGGTGGTGCACGCGCATTTCATCATGACCGGCTGCGTCTTCTTCTGGCCGCTGCTCGGACTGGATCCGCTGCCGGGACGCTGGCCGTACCCCGGGCGGGCACTGCTGATGCTGTTGTCGGTGCCGTTCCACACCGTGCTCGGGCTGACGATCATGCAGAGCACCACCCTCTTCGGTGGCGACTGGTACCCCTCGCTCGGGCTGACCTGGACCGACCCGTGGGAGGACCAGGTGCTCGCCGGCGGGATCCTGTGGGCCGGTGGCGAGTTCGTCAGCGTGACGATGCTCGCAGTCCTGGTGGTGCAGTGGATGCGTCAGGCCGAGCGGGAGGCCCGCCGGATCGACCGCGAACTGGACCGCCAGGAGGCCCGCCGCCGAGCGGCGGAAACGACCGCCTGAGGGCAGCCCGGCAACGGGCCGGGGCGGCGTGTCACGCGCACCACACCGACCGGTACGATCAGCCACGCAGCTACGAAGTGGGAGCCGTGAAAGCCATGAGCGAGCGGATCGAGCTCGGTGTGATGGTGTCTCAGGACGGCCCGAAGCGAAGCGGAGTGTCGGCATGAGCGACCGTCTGTGCACCGTCCTGCTCTACAGCGACGACCCGCAGGTGCGGGACCGGATGCGGCTCGCCGTCGGCACCCGACCCGCGGCCGACCTGCGGGTCGAGTTCGTCGAGGCGTCCACCTACGCCGAGTGCGTCCGACTGGTCGACGACTACGAGATCGACCTGATGCTGCTCGACGGTGAGGCCACCCCCGGCGGCGGCATCGGCATCGCCCGGCAGATCAAGGACGACCGTGACGACGCCCCACCCACCTGTGTGGTGATCGCCCGCGCCGCCGACCGCTGGCTGGCGTCCTTCGCCGAGGTCGATGCCACTCTGGTGCACCCGCTCGACCCGGTCACCACCGCCGCCACCGTGACCGAGCTGCTGCGCGCGGGCGCGCCCGCCTGACGTCCCACTCCGGCACCGCCACGGCGCCGGGCGAGCCGGCGCCGGTCCCGTCCCACCCGTAACCGTCTGCTCGGGAGGCCCACCATGGGCGATCGGACCTGGCCGCACCTGCTCACCGCGCTGCTGCGCGGTGAGGAACTATCCGCCGCCGACACCGCCTGGGCGATGGGCGAGATCATGTCCGGGTCGGCCGGGCCGGCCCAGATCGCCGGCTTCGCCGTCGCGCTACGGGCCAAGGGCGAGACCCCGGCCGAGGTGACCGGGCTGGTCGAGGCGATGCTCAGCCGGGCCGTCCCGGTCGAGCTGCCCGAGGAGGTACGCGCCGAGGCGCTCGACGTCGTCGGCACCGGTGGCGACCTCGCCCACACGGTCAACATCTCCACGATGACGGCGCTGGTCGTGGCCGGGGCCGGCGTACGCGTGGTCAAGCACGGCAACCGGGCCGCCTCGTCCTCCTGCGGCACCGCCGACCTGCTGGAGTTCCTCGGCATTCCACTGGATCTCGGGCCCGATCAGGTGGCCCGCTGCGTGGCCGAGGCCGGGATCGGCTTCTGCTTCGCGGCCCGGTTCCACCCCGGCATGCGCCACGCCGGTCCGGTCCGCCGGGAACTGGGCGTGCCGACCGCGTTCAACTTCCTCGGCCCGCTGACCAATCCGGGCCGTCCCCGCTCGGGCGCCGTCGGCTGCTTCGACGCCACGATGGCGCCGGTGATGGCGGCCGTCTTCGCGGCCCGGGGCGACTCGGTGCTGGTGATGCGCGGCGAGGACGGGCTGGACGAGTTCACCACCGCCGCGGCGACCCGGTTCTGGATCGCCCAGAACGGGACCGTCAGGGAGGCCGTGGTGGACGCGGTCGACCTCGGCGTACCCCGGGCCACCCTGGCCGATCTGCGCGGCGGCGACGCGGCCCACAACGCCGAAGTGGCCCGGCGGCTGCTCGCCGGCGAGCCGGGACCGGTACGCGACGCCGTCCTGGTCAACGCGGCGGCGGCCCTGGCCACCCAGGGGCCCCTGGACGGCGACCTGACCGACGCGCTCCGCGCCGGCCTGGGCCGCGCCGCCGAGTCGATCGACTCCGGCGCGGCCGCCCGCACCCTGGACCGCTGGATCGAGGTCGCCCGCACCGTCTGATCCCACCCGGTGCTCGACGCGGGGTATGTCGGAGGGCCGTGGGAAACTACAACTGAGTAGTTCCGGCGACGCCCAGCGACCGGCCGCCGAGCGGAAGGAGAGGTCCGTGACGGAGCGCGAGCTTCACTGCGAAACCTGCGGCAGCATCCAGCCGTTCGAGGCACCGCCCTGCGTCGACGGCCACGGGGCCGACTGCCCCGAGCGCGCCTGCACCGGCTGCGGAGCGGCGATCATCACCGTCTTCGTCCTCAGCCCGCCGCGCCGGTCGTCCCGTCGCCGCACGGCGGTCCGACACCGCGCCGCCTGAACCGGCCCGCCCACTCGGCACCGACAACGACGAGAGCCCGCCCCGGTTGGGGCGGGCTCTCGCTTCGTTTCCGCGGCTCAGTGCTCGGCGGTGCGCCGAGTCCCGCTGTAGTACTCGAATAGCAGGCCGCAGGCGGCCAGGATCACGGCCAGCGCACCGAGGCCGAGCAGCCAGAACTGCCAGAACACCAGGCCCAGGCCGGCGATCGCGGCGGCCAGGGCCAGCCCGAACGGCCAGTAGCTGCCCGGGCTGAAGAAGCCGATCTCGCCCGCGCCGTCAGCGATCTCGGCGTCCGGCCGGTCCTCCGGACGCAGGTCGATGCGGCGGGAGACGAACCAGAAGAAGCCGCCGCACATCGCGCAGAGCAGGAACGACAGCAGCAGGGCCACGGTGCCGATCCACTCGACCCGACCGTCCGCTTCGGCCCACGTCCAGCCGCCGTAGAGGACGGTCGCGAACAGCAGGAACCCGGCGATGATCAGGAAGATACGCCACTCGGTCTTCATGCCGGTTGCCTCAGCTTCCCGTGCCGGCCGGAGCGGTGTCCGGGTTGAAGTTGCTCTCGGTGCGCCGCGTCTCGAACGGCCGCGTGGTGGTCGCGTACGGCTCCTCGCCGATCGACGTCAACGCGTCCTGGGTCGAGGCACCGCCCTGCTTGGCGGCGAGGAAGCGGTCGAAGTTCTCCGGCGAGACGACCCGTAGCTCGAAGTTCATGAAGGCGTGGTAGCTGCCGCACAGCTCGGCGCAGCGGCCCACGTAGGCTCCCTCGGTCTCCAGCGAGGAGACCTCGAAGACGTTACGGATGCTGCCGGGCATGACGTCCCGCTTGAACAGCATCTCCGGCACCCAGAACGAGTGGATGACGTCGCGGCTGGTCTCCTCGAACCGGATGGACCGGCCGGTCGGCAGCACCAGGATCGGGATGACCTCGCTGGTGCCGAGCACCGACGCGGTGGTCTCGGCGTCGACGCCCTGGCCGTCGCGGTAGTTGAACTGCCAGTTCCACTTGAAGGCCACGACCTCGACGGTGACGTCGGGGTTGTTGGTGGTCTTCACCACGTCGGTCTGCACCACCGCGGTGTAGTAGAAGAGCACCGAGACGATCAGCACCGGCGCGATGGTGTAGAGGAACTCCATCGGCAGGTTGTAGCGGGTCTGCACCGGCAGCTCGTTGCCGCGCTTGCGGTAACGCACGATGCACCAGAAGATCAGGCCCCAGACGAAGAAGCCGACCGCGAGTGCCGCGACACATGAGGCGATCCACAGGTCGTACATCCGCCGGGCCTCGGGAGTGATGCCGCCCTGCGGCCACCCGAAGCCCCCGAACGCCGCACCGACGTCACAGCCCGTGAGCAGGACCAGCAGCGCCGCCCCACTGAATCCGAGCCCGGCGAGACGCCCGGCACGACGCCCCCGCCGCCCACCGGCTCGCGGGGTTGCGCTGCGCCGTACGGCCGTCGGCCGTACCTCCGAACTCCTTGCGACCACCTGGTCCTGCCTCCCTAGCGCGCCGCGGTGTCCTCGTTTCGGCCGGCTCCGCCGAGCGGAGCCGCCGCACCGGCGGCAAAGGCGTCACCGACGGTCGCAGATTACTCGACCATGACGGGCTGGACCCGGTTGGGGTCGTTGTCCGCACCCGACGGGGGATCTTGTGCCGACCGAGGCGATAGCGTGGGCAGACGTGACTTCCTCCCCCGTCTACCTGGACGCGGCCACCGCCGCGCCGCTGCATCCGGTCGCCCGGCAGGCGCTGCTGGCCGCGCTCGACGACGGTTGGGCCGACCCCGACCGGCTCTACTCGCAGGCCCGGCGCGCCCGCCACCTGCTCGACGCCGCCCGCGAGGCCACCGCCGACACCCTCGGGGTACGCCCCGACGAGCTGTCCTTCACCGCCAGCGGCACCAGCGCCGCGCACACCGCAGTGCTCGGTGGGCTGCGCGGGCGCCGACGGGCCGGCCGAGTCCTGGTGCACTCGGCGATCGAACACTCGGCCGTGCTGCACGCCGCCGAACAGCACGTCGCCGGCGGTGGCACGGCGGTCGAGGTGCCGGTCGACCGCCTCGGCCGACTGGACCTGGACGCCTGGTCGGCGGCGGTCACCGGTGCCGAGGTGGCGTCGGCCGCGCTGATCGCGGCCAGTCACGAGGTGGGCACCGTCCAGCCGGTCGAGGCCGCCGCGGCGGCCTGCGCCCGGGTCGGCGTGCCGCTCTACGTCGACGCCGCGCAGCTGGTGGGCCGGGTACCGGTGCCGTCCGGCTGGTCGGTGTTGACCGCGAGTGCCCGCAAGTGGGGCGGTCCACCCGGCGTCGGACTGCTCGTGGTCCGCAAAGGCACCCGCTGGGAGTCACCCTGGCCGGCCGACGAGCGTGAGTCGGGGCGTACGCCCGGCACGTTGAACCTGCCGGCGGTGGTGGCGGCGGCGGCGAGCCTGCGCGCGGCGGCGGCCGACGCGGCGGCCCAGGCGACGCGGCTGTCCGCGCTGGTGGACCGGATCCGGGCCCGGGTGGCGGCCGAGGTGCCGGACGTGGAGGTGGTCGGTGAACCCGAGCACCGGCTACCGCATCTGGTCACCTTCTCCTGCCTGTACGTCGACGGGGAGGCGTTGCTGCACGCGCTGGACCGGCGGGGTTTCGCCGTCTCGTCGGGCTCGTCCTGCACGTCGTCCACCCTGCGCCCGTCGCACGTGTTGGAGGCGATGGGGGTGCTCTCGCACGGCAACGTCCGGGTCTCGCTGCACACCGGCAACACCGAGGCCGATGTGGAACGCTTCCTCACCGAACTGCCCGGCATCGTCGCCAACCTGCGGGAACAGGCGGGAGTGACAGGGCTGTGAACGTCCCCGACGCCACCGGTGACACACCGGACCGCCCCGTGGGGGGCGCGTCAAGCGACCTGCCCGGTCAGCTGCCTGACGAGGTGCTCGACTGTCTCGGCCAGCGCTGCCCGCTGCCGGTGATCGCCCTGGCCCGCCGACTACCGGAGCTGCCGGTGGGCGCGGTGGTCCGGGTACTCGCCGACGACCCGGCGGCAGCTGTCGACATCCCGGCCTGGTGCCGGATGCGCGGCCAGGAGTTCCTCGGCGCCCACCCCGGCCCCACCTACCACATCCGCCGAACCCACTAACAATTGATCACGAGGTGGGCGGCACCGTGGGATCGAACGCTGCCGCCAACCTCATGATCAACACCGATCCCGACGCCGGGATGCTGGTGCCCGCTCGGGGTTCGAGTCAGGGGAGGAGGTGCGGGCGGAGTTCGTTGGCGGCGTGGTCGCCGTAGGACTCGGCGAGGCGCTTGACGAACACGTCCCGGCGCACCTGGTACTCCTGGGTGCCGACGGTCTCCAGCACCAGCGTGGCGAGCAGGGAGCCGACCTGGGCGGCCCGCTCCAGCCCGACCCCCCAGGACAGCGCGGTGAAGAAGCCGGCGCGGAAGCCGTCCCCGACACCTGTGGGGTCGACCGCCTGGGTCTCCCGGGCGATCGGCACGTGGATCGTCTCGATCTCCCGCCCCGCGATCTCCACCCCGTGCTTGCCCAGCGTGGTGACCCGGATCTTCACCCGGTCCAGCAGTTGGTCGTCGGAGAGGCCGGCCTTGCTCTGCAGCAGCGACTTCTCGTAGTCGTTGGTCATCAGGTAGTCGGCGCCGTCGATCAGCGCGATGACGTCCTCGCCGGGCATCCGGGCGAGCTGCTGGGACGGGTCGGCGGCGAACCGGTAGCCACGCTCGCGGCACTCGGCCGAGTGCCGCAGCATCGCCTCCGGGTCGTTGGCGCCGACCAGCACCAGGTCGAGCCCACCGAGACGCTGGGCGACCGGGTGCAGCTCGATGTTGCGGGCCTCGCTCATCGCGCCCGCGTAGAACGAGGCGATCTGGCACATGTCGGTGTCCGTGGTGCAGACGAAGCGGGCAGTGTGGGCGATCTCGCTTACGTGCACCGAGTCGCAGTCCACCCCGTGCCGCTCCAGCCAGGAGCGGTAGTCGGCGAAGTCGGCGCCGACCGCGCCGAGCAGCACCGGCCGGAGACCGAGCTGCCCCATGCCGAACGCGATGTTGGCCGCCACCCCGCCCCGGCGCAGCACCAGATCGTCCACCAGGAAGGAGAGCGACACCTTGTGCAGCTGATCGGCGATGAGCTGGTCGGCGAACCGCCCAGGGAAGCTCATCAGGTGGTCGGTGGCGATCGAGCCGGTCACGGCGATCTTCATGGCAACCCTCGGGGTCGGCAGCAGAGCCCGATCAGCCTACCGGCACCGCGCCCCCCGAGCGACCACCCGACTCCACCCCACCCCCACCCCCGCACCCACCCCCCACCCACCCGCCCTGCACGGATGATCAAGAGGTTTTGGCCGCGCCGCCGGCCATATCGCGACCAGAACTTCTTGGTCAACTGGGTGGACGCGGGCGGCCGGGGTGCAGAGACGCGGACGGCGGTACGGCCGCTGGGGCCGTACCGCCGTCCGCGTGCAGAACCGGACTCAGCTGAACGAGTCTCCGCAGGCGCAGGAGTTGCCCGCGTTGGGGTTGTCGATCGTGAAGCCCTGGGCGTCGATCCGGTCGGCGAAGTCGATGGTGGCGCCGGCCAGGTAGGGGGCGCTCATCCGGTCGACGACGACCTCGACACCGTCGTAGTCGGTGACGATGTCACCGTCGAGCGAACGCTCGTCGAAGAAGAGCTGGTACCGCAGGCCGGAGCAGCCGCCCGGCTGCACGGCGACCCGGAGCCGCAGGTCGTCGCGGCCCTCCTGCTCGATCAGGGCCTTGACCTTCTGCGCCGCGACGTCGGTGAGGACGACGGACGTGGGGGCCTTGGCCTCGGTCGACTCGGTCTGCGCTGGCGTGGTCACGTGGAATTCTCCCTGCGGCGCGTCGGTGTGGTCCTCCCCTGGCCAACGTCAGCCGCCGGTCAGCGATTCCCACAGTGGTCCAGTTCTTGATTGTAGGCCGCCGGTGGCGGCCTGGCCCGGCGGCGTGACCAGGCACTCGGTGGGAACCGGGATCAGCGGCTCCACTGCCGGGCCAGCCGGGCGCCGAGCGCCCGCAGCCCCTCCGCCGGACGCTCCAGCGCGGCGGTCAGCCCGCCGTGCTCCTCGCCGCCGAAGTGCTCCACCAGGCTGTACGTGTCGGTCACCCCGACCGACGCCGCCTCCCGCCGCCCGGTGCTCACCTGCCCGGCGAGCACGACGCAGGGTACGCCCCGGTCGCGGGCGGCACCGGCCACGCCGGCCACCACCTTGCCGCGCAGCGACTGGTGGTCGAAACGCCCTTCCCCGGTGACCACCAGATCCACCTCGTCGAGCACGGTTTCCAGCCCGACGGCCCGGCTGACCAGGCCGATGCCGGACTCGCACCGCCCGCCGAGGGCGAGCAGCGCGGCACCGATGCCGCCGGCAGCACCGCCACCCGGCAGCGCGCCCAACCCGCTGGGGCAGCCGGGCAGGTCCCGCTCCAGCACCTCGGCCCACCGTCCGAGCCCCGCGTCGAGCAGCAGCACGTCGGCCCGGTCGGCACCCTTCTGCGGGCCGAAGACGTTGCTCGCGCCGTGCAGACCGAGCAACGGGTTGTCGATGTCGGTGGCCGCGATCAGCCGGGCCTCACGCAACCGGGGCAGCCCGTCGAGCTTCGCCGCGGCGGCCAGGGCCGCACCGCCGTACGGCAGGGCCGCGCCGGTGCCGTCGAGGCCCACCGCGCCCAGGGCGGCGAGCATCCCCGCGCCACCATCGTTGGTCGCGGAACCACCGAGCCCGACCACCACCGTGCGCGCACCGGCCTCCACCGCGGCGGCGACCAGCAGACCCAGGCCGTACGACGTGGTGGTCAACGGGTCACGCTCGGCGGCGTCGAGCAGGTGCAGGCCGCAGGCCTGCGCGCTCTCCAGCCAGGCGACCGCACCCCCTTCGGTGAGCAGCATCTCACCGGTGGCCGGGCGGCCCAACGGATCGGTCGTCGGCACCGGTACCCGCCGACCGGGCAGCGCCTCGGCGAGCACGTCGAGGAAGCCCGGTCCCCCGTCGGCCAGTGGTCTGACCAGCAGGTCGTCGCCGGGTGCCACCTCCCGCCAGCCGTCGGCCACGGCAGCGGCGACCTGCGGGGCCGGCAGCGTACCGGCGAACTTGTCCGGGCAGAGCAGTACGCGCATGCCTGGCAGTGTGGCAGCCCACACCGGCACGGGCGGCACGGCGGTCATGCTGTGGGACCATGGAGAGCGTGACGTCGACCTGGGTTGAGCCCTCCAACACCGCCACTGCGCTGCTGCTCCTCGGCCGCGGCAGCGACCCCGCCACCGAACGTGGCGTGGAGTGTCCGGGTGACCTGCCGGCACCGAGCGATCCCGACCTGGTGGCCCGTGCGACCGCGGCCAAGGCCGCCCTCGGCGACCGAGTCTTCGTGCTGGGTCACCACTACCAGCGCGACGAGGTGATCCAGTTCGCCGACGTGACAGGCGACTCGTTCAAGCTGGCCCGCGAGGCCGCCGCCCGGCCGCAGGCCGAGTACATCGTCTTCTGCGGTGTGCACTTTATGGCCGAGAGCGCGGACATCCTCACCGCCGACACGCAGCAGGTCGTGCTGCCCGACCTGGCCGCCGGCTGCTCGATGGCGGACATGGCCGCGCTGCCGCAGGTGGAGAACGCCTGGGAGGTCCTCTCCGAGCTGGGCCTGACCGAGCGCACCGTCCCGGTCACCTACATGAACTCCTCGGCTGACATCAAGGGCTTCGTCGGCCGCAACGGCGGTGTGGTCTGCACCTCGTCGAACGCGAAGCGGGCCCTGGAGTGGGCGTACCAGCAGGGTGAGAAGGTGCTCTTCCTGCCCGACCAGCACCTGGGCCGCAACACCGCCGTGCTGGAGATGGGTTTCTCCCTGGACGACTGCGTCCTGTACGACCCGCACAAGCCGAACGGCGGGCTCACCGCGGAGCAGCTGCGCGAGGCGAAGATGATCCTCTGGCGCGGGCACTGCTCGGTGCACGGCCGGTTCACGCTGGACAGCGTCAACGACGTTCGGCAGCGGGTGCCGGGAGTGAACGTGCTGGTGCACCCGGAGTGTCGGCACGAGGTGGTGCAGGCCGCCGACCTGGTCGGGTCGACGGAGTACATCATCAGGACCATCGAGGCGGCCCCGGCCGGCTCCGCGTGGGCCGTCGGCACCGAGTTGAACCTGGTCCGCCGGCTGGCGCTGGCCCACCCGGACAAGCAGATCATGTTCCTGGACCGGGCCGTCTGCTACTGCTCGACGATGAACCGAATCGATCTGCCGCACCTGGTCTGGGCGCTGGAGGAGCTGGTCGCCGGTCGGGTGGTCAACCGAATCACGGTCGACGCGGACACCGCGCACCACGCTCGGGTGGCGCTGGACCAGATGCTCGCACTGCCCGGGGCCTAACCTCGACCGTCCCTCACGCTGAGTGAGGGACGGTGTACGCGAAAGTGCCGGATCACCGATAAATGCCCTCCGAGGCGGTGTGACCGGATCCATTCTCATCACGGAGGGCTATGCTGCCGGGCGACGACATACGCGGGTGCGGGCGTTTGGGCGCGACCGCGTCCCGGGTAGCGAACCGGGTGGTGTCCATCCATCGAAACGGCAGCACGCACGCGCTGGAGGTTGCGTTGACCGACGACGTCCTGGTCGTACACGGAGGCACGCCGCTGCAAGGGCGGATCCGCGTGCGCGGCGCGAAGAACCTGGTTTCCAAGGCGATGGTCGCCGCGTTGCTCGGCGACAGCCCGAGCCGGCTGTTCGACGTACCGAAGATCCGCGACGTCGAGGTCGTCCGGGGCCTGCTGGGGCTGCACGGCGTCAAGGTCACCGACGGCGTCGAGGACGGTGAGCTGGTCTTCGACCCGGCCAACGTGGAGAGCGCCAGCACCGACCAGATCAACGTGCACGCCGGCTCCAGCCGGATCCCGATCCTGTTCTGCGGGCCGCTGCTGCACCGCCTCGGGCACGCCTTCATTCCGGACCTCGGCGGCTGCCACATCGGGCCCCGGCCGATCGACTTCCACCTGCAGGCGCTGCGGGAGTTCGGTGCGACCGTCGACAAGACCCCCGAAGGGCTGCACCTGTCCGCGCCGAACGGGCTGCACGGCACCAAGTTCGCGCTGCCCTACCCGAGTGTCGGCGCGACCGAGCAGGTGCTGCTGACCGCGGTCATGGCCGAGGGTGTCACCGAGCTGCGCAACGCGGCCGTGGAGCCGGAGATCGTCGACCTGATCTGTGTGCTGCAGAAGATGGGCGCGATCATCAAGGTGCACACCGACCGGGTCATCGAGATCCAGGGCGTGCCGAAGCTGCACGGCTACACCCACCGGCCGATCCCGGACCGGATCGAGGCGGCGAGCTGGGCGGCGGCGGCGTTGGCCACCCGTGGCCACGTCGAGGTGCTCGGCGCGGAGCAGGCCGACATGATGACCTTCCTGAACGTCTTCCGGTCGGTCGGCGGCGAGTACGAGGTGACCGACACCCGTCCGCCTCGGCCCGGACAGCCGGGTCAGGAGGGCGGCATCCGTTTCTGGCACCCCGGCGGTGAACTCCAGGCCACCGCGCTGGAGACCGACGTGCACCCGGGCTTCATGACCGACTGGCAGCAACCGCTGGTGGTGGCCCTGACTCAGGCTCGCGGGCTGTCCATCGTCCACGAGACGGTCTACGAGCAGCGGCTCGGCTACACCGAGGCGCTGAACTCGATGGGCGCCAACATCCAGGTCTACCGGGACTGCCTGGGCGGCACCCCGTGCCGTTTCGGCCGGCGCAACTTCAAGCACTCCGCGGTGATCGCCGGCCCGAGCAAGCTGCACGCCGCCGACCTGGTCATTCCCGACCTGCGGGCGGGCTTCAGCCACCTGATCGCCGCGCTGGCTGCCGAGGGCACGTCGCGGGTCTACGGCGTCGACCTGATCAACCGGGGTTACGAGGACTTCGAGGCCAAGCTCGCCGATCTCGGCGCGCAGGTGGAACGGCCGTAGTCGACTCGACGCGCCGCCTGCCGCGCGTTCGCCTGCACCGCGATGTGCACCGGGCGCGCGGCGTTGGCTACCCTTGCCGCGTGCCGTCGCTGTTTCGTCGCAAGTCCGCCGACCTCGCCGATCCTCCCACCGAGCCGCTGACCCCGGCGCAGGAGGAGGCAGCCGAGGCGGCGCGGTCCCGTGCCTACACCCCGGCCAAGGGACGGGAGACGCCGAAGCGGCCCGTCACCGGCCGCCGACCCGCCGGGGCGACGAAGCCGCTGAGCAAGGACGAGGCGAAAGCGCTGCGCCGGCAACGACGTGCCGAGGCGGCCGCGGAGTTCCGGCGTGAGGGCGGTCCCCGTGACCGGGGTCCGGAGCGGCTGCTGGCCCGTAACGTCGTCGACTCCCGACGCACCGTCGGCACCTGGTTCTTCGGCGGCGCCCTGGTGGTGCTGATCGGCTCGAACCAGGCGATGCCGCCGGTGATCCGGTTGGCCTCCAACCTGCTCTGGGGCGCGCTGGCGCTGGGCGTGGTGATCGACTCGGTGCTCATCTCCAGCAGGATCAAGAAGCTGGTCCGCGAGCGGTTCCCGAAGTCCACCCAGCGGATGGGTTCGCTGTACCTCTACGCGATCATGCGCTCGATCACTTTCCGCAAGCTGCGTTCGCCGGAGCCGCGGGTCGCCATCGGCGACCAGATCTGATCGCCACCCAGACACGCCGAGCACTGTCGGATCCTCGAATCGGGCCCTTCCGCCGGGCTGGCGCCGGAGCGATCCTGGGTCGCGTCACCCGCCCCCCGGGCAGCCGCAACGGGCGACTGACGGTGGGTGCAGCATCGTCGGGAGTCCGATACCGGCATAGGGATAAATGTCCGGATCAATAGGATAACGTTTGGGTTGACGAGGGTGCCGCAGTGGCGGTGACCGAGCCCGCGCCGCTACCCTCCTTGCGCAGCCATTCGGTGCCCGGACGAGCGATTTCACCGGTCTCCGGGGTGCCCAGCGCGACCATTTCCGACGAGGTGACATCGCCGTGAGCGAGCGGACGCGAGCCGACCACCGGGGCGCGACCGTGAGCGAGCGGGCGCCGGCCCTGAGTTCTGGCACGTGCCGGGACGGCGGGCTCGATCGTTGGGGTTACGCCGCACGCGCCCAAGCGTCTTCTGTCGTGACTGGCGCCGCCGCCCGGCGGCGTCCCGGCCGCAGCGACAGGTCCGGCGGATGAGTCGCGGCTACGCCGACCGGTGGCACGATCCCGCGGAGCCATCCTGGGTCGTCGAGCCGACGAGCGAATGGCAGCCGCAGTTCCCTGGCCAGCGTTATCCGGGTGACATCGGCGTCGAGCACCAGCCACCGTCCGCCCGAGGTCGAGCGAGCGCCGTCGGGCGCGCCGAGGTGCCGCCGCTCGCGCCGACCCGACCCGACGGCACGTACGTCGGCCGGTCCTGGGACGACGAGCCGGATGGTTGGCCGGGCCGACACGAGGCACCTGAACGGCGGCCCGCCGACGGCCCCAACGGTTCGTCACCGTACGACCGGTCGGTGCCGCCCGACTCCCGGTCCGAAAGGGCGAGGCCCGACAGACGGCGCTCGCCGTACGGTGAGCCCGCCCGGGGTCGCGACGGGGTCGTCTGGTCGGACTTCGGCCCGCAGGGCACCGGTACCGGCGCACCACCACGACGCGACCAGCGTGACCCGGACCGGTATGTCGATCGACGCGACCAGCGTGAACCCGATCGGTTTCCCGACCCACGCGACCCGGATCGCCGCCGCGACCAGCGCGACCCGGACCGGTACGCGCGACGCGGCCCGGAGCGGCACGCCCGGCAGGAGCCCGAACGGCGTGACCCGGACCGTCGCGACAACCGATACCCGCGACCCGAACCAGAGCGACGTGGCCAGCGCGAGCCCGAGCCGTACCCGGAACGGCCGCGCCGACGCTCCGAGCCGGCTGGCCGCGACGACTACCGGCGCGGCGCGCCGGTGTCCCCGGCCCCCCGTCCGGAACCCGGCTGGGCTGCCGAGGTGGACGAGGAGACGCGCCGGCCCGCCGCCGCACACCGCCCGGTGGAAGGTGCCGACCGCCGGGCGCCTGAAGACGCCTCCCCGCGCCCTCGCTACCAGTGGAGTCACCATCCCGGGCAGCCGACCCGCACCGACGGCCCACTGGTGGACGGCTATCGCACCGACTTCGTCGGCGGCGGCGATCCGGACGCCGCTCCGTACCCGGACGGCTTTGTCGACGACGAACCGATCCCGGCCGCGCCCGACGAATGGGTCCGCCCGGATCCCCGTCGGAGACGCCCGGAACCGCCGACGCCGGATCAGCAGCCGTACGGCGCTCCGTCGCGTGGCGACCTGCCCTGGCCCGCGCCCGGACCGCTGCGGCCGAGCAGCGGACGGGACCATCGCGAGTACCAGCGGCCGAAACCGCAGGAGCCGGAGGCCGACCGGCGACCGACCGGCGCACCTGACGGTCCCGGCCCGGAGCGGTTCGTCGACCGGCCGGCCGCTGCGCTGCCCGACCCCGAACGGCCGATCTCCGCGGCACCCGACCAGGATCCACGCCGCCGGCATCTGTCGGTGGTGCCGGACCACCCTGTCTCCCCCGCTCCGGAACGGGATCGTCCCGTCTCCCCCGCAGCCGGCCGGGCCCGGCCCGTCTCCCCGGCTCCGCAGCACCCCCAGCCGGAGATCGACCGCCCGCAACGGAACCGCCCCGCCGCCGCCACTGCCAGGGACCGGAGCGACACCCACCTGCCGGGTCAGGACCGTGGTCCGACCGGGCGACCCGACCGGAACCGGGTCGACCCTCCCGGCCGGGACCGGGACCGGCCCGCCGTCGCCTCCGGCGCCGACCGGGCCCCGACCGGGGACGCGGTCCGGCCGGCACCCCTGCACCAGCACGAGGTACGTCCCGCGCCGTTGCACGAGCACCAGGTCCGTCCGGCGCCCCTGCACGACCAGCCAGTCGTCGCCTCACCACCACCGGCCCCGGCCCCCTCGGTTGCCGCCGCGCCACCCGTCTCCGCACCACCCGTCACCCCGCCGCCGGCCCGACCGGTCTCCGCGCCGCCCAGCCACCGCCCCGTCTCCGCACCACCGACCCACCAACCGGTCTCCGCGCCACCCAGCGAGCCGGCCGGGCCCGCATCGTCGGGGCCGGCGTCCGGTGCCGTCACCGGCCCGGCACCGGTCGGACCGCCGCCGGTAGGTCGACCCGACCGGGCCGGCGGTGACGCCGGGCTGCCGAGCACACCGCCCGCCCGCCGGCCCACCCGGTACGTCCCACCAGCACCCGAGCCGTCCGCGCCCCCGCCCGCCCGTCCCGCCTCCGACGGCCCGCAGAGCTGGTTCGGGCCCGCCGCCGAGCCGGCAGCCGCGGCACCGGCCACCACCCCGCCACGGGAGCAGCGCGCCGCACCTGGCACCGATCCGCTCGCCGACTCCGTGCCGGCACCGCCCAACCTCCCCGCGTCGGACCGGCCCGCGTCACCGGAGATCGCGCCGCTCGACGACATCGAGGCCCCCGCGCCGCCGGTCTCGGCGCCTCCCGTCTCCGCACCGCCCGCACCCCCGTCCGACCTGCCGGCCTCCACACAGCCAACCTCGGCGTCCCCGGTCCCGGCACCTCCCGTACCGGAGTCGCCGACCCCGACACCGCCGGTTTCCGCGCCGCCGGCGTACGGGTCGTCGGTCTCCGTGCTCCCCGGCGAGCCCGACCTCGACGCGCCGGTTTCCGCCGTGCCGGTGTCGGCACCGCCGGACGACTCCGCGTCGTCGGAGGACCAGCCTCAGGTCGCGCCCACCGAGCCGGGTACTACCGAGAGCACCGAGGCATCCGTTGACACCATCGAGCCTCCGGTCGACACCCCGCCCAGTGACATCGGTGACGGGAGATCGCCGGGTGATGGTCCTGGCCCGGTCGACGCGACGCTCGCCACCTCCGCCGAAGCCGGCCCACCGGCCGACGGCGAGCAGAGCACCGAGGACGCGGAGGACGACGAGCCCGCACCCGAACCGCCAGCCGATCCCGAACAGGTGTTGGCGAACTTCCGCTGGCGACTCGATCCAGCAACTCTGCGCGAGATCGTGGACGACCCGGAGGAACTGCGGGAGGTCCGGGAGCGGCTCACCGAGAAGCTCGCCTCGGCGCTGGACAACCGGTCTCGGGCTCGGCTGCTGAGTCTGCGCGCGGTGGCCTCGCGGGTCCTCGACGACCTGGACGACGCGCTGGACGACGCCCGGATGGCGCTTACCTACGCCGAGGCGACCGGGGAGTTGCGCCGGGCCGCGCTCGCCCAGGCCCGGTTGGCCCATGTGCTGCGCTGGCGCGGCGAGTTCGCGGAGGCCGACCGGCTGTTCGCGGAGGCCAACTCGATCGAACTACCCGACCGGCTCCGCGCCGCACTGCACGAGCACTCGGCCCGCTGCTGCTACGACCAGGGCCGGCTGATCGAGGCGTGCCATCATTTCGAGCGAGCTCTCGACCTGCGTGGCGAGCAGGACGCCGAGTTGCTGGCCCGGGTCCGGACCGGCCTCGACGCGGTGGCCGCCCGCGCCGAGGAGAGCGGCTTCGGGCCGTACCCGCGTAGTTGGGACGAGGTGTTGGAGCGGGACCGGGCGCCGGTGCCGGCACGCGACGGCGGCCAGGGCCTGTGGGGTTACGCGGACGCGGACGGCGACATGGTGGTGCCCGCCCGGTACGCGGAGGCACAGCCGTTCCGGGAGGGCCTGGCCTGGGTACGCGAACCGCAGAGCGACCGGTGGTCGTTGATCAACCTGGCTGGCGACCCGGTGCTCGGGCCGACCTACCTGGCGGCTCGGCCGTTCTCCGACGGCCTGGCCTGGGTGGTACGGGACGAAAGCGGCTGGCACGCCGTCGACACCACGGGTGAGGTCGCGGTACCGCCGGGTTTCGCCGACGTGCGGCCCTTCCACAAGGGCGTGGCGGTGGTACGCCGAGAGGGCTGGGGGGCTGTCGACCGCACCGGAAGAATCGTGGTGCCGACCCGCTACCACGGCTTTCACACCACACTGGCCGACGGTCACTACGTCGACGGCTTCACCGAGGAGGGGCTGGCCGTGGTGGATCTGGCTGGTCGCAAGGGTGTGGTGGACCGTAACGGGCAGGTTATCGTCGCACCGGCGCATCCAGCCTTGTTGATCCACCCGGTCGCCTTCCTGGCCACCAACAGCGCCGGGAACTGGGGTGCGTTGGACCGGCGGGGCGAGTCGTTGATCGACCCGATGTTCCATCACCCGAGCGCGGTCGTCGCCGAGATCGACGGGCTGCTCGCCGACGCCAACCCGGTGCTCTGAAAAGCCTGTTCGAGGAGGCCGTGCCCGACTGCGCCGGCCCGGACGACGACCGTCCGGGCCGTCCGGGCACCACTGTTGTCGGCCAGGATCAGGCCGACGTCTCCCACCCGGCGTGGTGGGGCCGGGCCTGACCGGTCTTGGGGCCCCGCGTCTCGTCCCAGCGGGCGCCGACGGTGGTCACGGCACTGGCCGGGGGGTCGGTTGGTCGGCTTGGCCGGTCGGCTGTTGACCGGGCGGCGGTCCCAGCAGCTCGATCCCGTGCCGCGCGGAGGCGTGACCGAGCGTGGCCGGATCGATCGGCGCCGGGTCCGGCAGCCGACGTTCGAGCGCCGGCACCCCGACGTCGGCGACGTACTCCTCGAAGCCGGCGGGGGTGGTCAGTTGCAGCACCCGCAGCGGTTCGTCCGTCCCGACCACGAAGGTGTGCGGCAGACCCGCCGGCAGCAGCACGAAGTCACCAGGTGCGGCGGCCAGCACCGTGTCGCCGCAGTAGAACGTGGCGGTGCCGGACAGCAGGTAGAACATCTCGTCCTCGACCTGGTGCCGGTGCAGTGGCGGGGCGAATCCGGGCGGGTTGACGAACTCGACAGCGGTGAGCCGGCCGCCGGTCTGCGCACCTGTCGCCTTGACGGTGACCAGATTGCCCAGGAACCAGTACGCCTCCCCCTCGTCGGGGCGGCGGACGAACGGATCGACGGACATGGCGCCTCCCAGGGACTTCATTGGACAACCAGCTATCGAATAGCCGACCAGCTATTCGATAGCTGGGAGTCTAGTGAATACATTGCTAGTATGACGACGCCATGGATGAAGTCAAGGACGGAAAACCGACCCGGCCGTACCGGTCCCGGATCCGCGAGGAGAACGCCCGCCGCACCCGGCAGGCCGTGGTCGCGGCGGCGACCGACCTCTTCGTCGCGCGGGGCTACACGGCCACGTCGCTGGCCGACGTGGCCGCCGCAGCGGGGGTGGCCAGACCCACCGTGTTCGCCACGTTCGGCGCCAAGGCGGCGCTGCTGCGTCAGGTGCTCGACGAGGCGCTCGCCGGCGACGACGAGCCGGTGCCGGTGGCGCAACGCCCCTGGTACCAGCCGGTCTGGGAGGCCACCACCGGGGGCGAGGTGCTCGACGCGTACGCCGGGGTCTGCACCATGATCGGCGGGCGGACCGCCCGGGTGTTCGAGACCGTCCGCCGCGCCGCCGACAGCAGCCCCGAGGTGGCCGAGGTCTGGCAGACGCTGCTACGCAACCGGCGGCTCGGCGCCACGATGGTGGTCGAGCGGGTGTGCGCCCTGGGTGGGCCGCTGCGCCAGGGCGCCGACGTCGAGGCTGCCATCGACGAGGTGTGGTTCTACAACGACCCGGCGCACTACGGCGCGCTGGTGCTGGAGCGTGGCTGGCACGAGGAGACCTTCCGGCAGTGGCTCGGCCGCAGCCTGCGCCATGCGCTGCTGTCGGACCCCGACTGATCACCGTCTCCTGCCGGGCGCATCAGGGCGGGCTAGGGTCAGAGCATGGAATTCCGACACCTGGGCCGCTCCGGCCTCATGGTCAGTGAGATCTCGTACGGCAACTGGATCACCCACGGTTCGCAGGTCGAGGAGGAAGCGGCGTTCGCCTGCGTGCGAGCCGCCCTCGACGCCGGCATCACCACCTTCGACACCGCCGACGTGTACGCCGGCACCCGCGCCGAGGACGTTCTCGGCCGGGCGCTTCAGCAGGAGCGGCGCGAGGGTCTGGAGATCTTCACCAAGGTGTACTGGCCCACCGGGCCGGGCCGCAACGACCGGGGTCTGTCCCGGAAGCACATCATGGAGTCGATCAACGGATCGCTGCGCCGGCTGCGTACCGACTACGTGGACCTCTACCAGGCCCACCGGTACGACTACAGCACCCCGCTGGAGGAGACGATGGAGGCGTTCGCCGACGTCGTGCACTCCGGCAAGGCGCACTACATCGGCGTCTCCGAGTGGAAGGCATCGCAGATCCGCGAGGCGCACGGCCTCGCCCGGGAGCTGCGCATCCCGCTGGTGTCCAGCCAGCCGCAGTACTCGATGCTCTGGCGGGTCATCGAGAGCGAGGTCATCCCCACCAGCGAAGAGCTGGGCCTCGGGCAGATCGTCTGGTCGCCGATGGCCCAGGGCGTGCTCTCCGGCAAGTACCTTCCCGGCCAGCCGCCGCCGTCCGGTTCCCGGGCCACCGACGAGAAGTCCGGCGCGGGCTTCATCGCGAAGTGGCTGACCGACGACGTGCTGACCCGGGTGCAGCAGCTCAAGCCGCTGGCCGACCAGGCCGGGCTGACCATGCCCCAGCTGGCCATCGCCTGGGTGCTGCAGAACCCCAACGTGTCCTCGGCCATCATCGGGGCGTCGCGCCCCGAGCAGGTGCACGACAACGTCAAGGCGGCCGGCGTGAAGCTCGACGCCGGCCTGCTCAAGGCGATCGACGAGATCGTCGACCCGGTCACCGAGCGGGACCCGGCGCGCACCGAGTCGCCGGCCGAACGGCCCTGACCCCACCCGGCCCGGCCGGCGTACCGCACGTCGGCCGGGCGGACGGGCCGCCCGAGCCTGCTCAGCCCTGCCAGAAGCGGATCAGGTCCAGACCGGTCGCGTACAGCCAGGGCGGCAGGCCGAGCGCGTCGCCGACGGCGAAGACGGCGGTGAAGAACCAGCCGCCGATCGTCGGGTTCCACAGCAACGCGAAGAGCAGGATGAACCCGTACGGCGCGAACAGGTCGTACATCCGCCGGTACTGCGGCGTCAGCCACGGCTGGATCATGTTGCCGCCGTCCAGGCCGGGCACCGGCAGCAGGTTGAGCAGGCTGGCGGTGACCTGCAGGAAGGCCAGCAGGGCCACCGCCGCCCAGAACTCCACCGGCCCACCGCCGCCCGCACCGAGCCGCAGCACCACCACCAGCACGAGCGCGAACAGCACGTTGGTGGCGGGCCCGGCGAGACTGACCAGGGTGTGCCGTAACCGCCCCGGAATGACGTGCCGGTCGACCCAGACGGCACCACCGGGCAGGCCGATCCCGCCGAGGAGTACCACCACCACCGGCAGCGCGATGGACAGCAACGGGTGGCTGTACTTCAACGGGTTCAACGTCAGGTAGCCGCGGTGGGCCACCCCCCGGTCACCGCTGCGGTACGCGACCACGGCGTGGGCGTACTCGTGCAGGCACAACGAGACCAGCCAGCCGCAGACGACGAAGCCGAACACGGTGAGCCGGACGTTGCCGATCCCGTGCCAGGTCAATACGGCGCTGGTCACCAGCAGGGCGACCAGCGCCAGGAAGACCGGGCTGGGTCGGAAGGCCGCCCGGGGCACCCCGAGCACCAACGGCTCGGAGTCCCTGGGTGTCATCACTCGGCCACGGGCTGCAGGCTCATCCGGTACTCCACCCGATCGTCTTCCAGGAGCGCGACCGAGGTGACGCCGGACGCCGCGAGTTCCCGCCAGGTCTGACCGATCCAGGACTCGGCATCCGCCTGGCTGCCGAACGACTCGGCCGGCCCGTCGACCGACTCGCCGTTCGCGCCCTCGTACCGCCAGCTCCACGCCATGTGCGCGTCTCCCCTCGCCGCTGCTGCCCCCATGGGACGGACCTCCGCCAGCGTAGTCGTACCGCACGGCCGACGACCGGGCCACGGGCGTCGATCGGCGGCCGGTACCGTGGCCCGGTGCTGACTCAAGGGGGCGTGCTCAGCGGACGGTACCGGCTGGGCGAGCGGGTGGCGACCGGTGGGATGGGCGCGGTCTGGCGGGCGACGGACCTGCTGCTGGGCCGCGAGGTGGCGGTGAAGGTGCTGTTGCCGGCGTTGACCGTCGAACCCGAGTTCACCACCCGCTTCCGGGCCGAGGCACGGATGCTTGCCGCGCTGCGGCACCCCGGGGTGGTCGCGGTGCACGACGTCGGCCAGGCCACACTCGCCGACGGCAGCCGGGTGGACTACCTGGTGATGGAGTACGTCGAGGGCGAGCCGTTGAGCGCCCGGTTGCGCCGGCTGGGCCGACTGGACCCGGCCACCACCATGTCCGTCGTGGCCCAGACCGCCGAGGCGCTGCACACCGCCCACCTCGCCGGCATCGTGCACCGGGACGTGAAACCCGGCAACCTCCTGGTCAAGGCGGACGGCCAGGTGGTGCTTGTGGACTTCGGCATCGCCCGCTCCGGCACCACGGCCGGGATCACCGCCGCCCACACGGTGCTCGGCACCGCCTCGTTCATGTCCCCCGAGCAGGCCGGCGGCCAGCCGATCTCCGGGCTGAGCGACATCTACGCGCTCGGTGCCGTGGCGTACCTCTGCCTCGCCGGCCGACCTCCGTTCGTCGGGGACAACCCGCTCGACGTGGCCCTGCGGCGACTGCGGGAAGAGCCACCGCCGCTCCCGCCGGACGTTCCCCCGCCGGTGGCCGAACTGGTGTTCAGAGCCATGGCCAGGCAGCCCGGCGACCGGCACGCCAGCGCGGCGGACCTGGCCGCCGCTGCCCGCTCCAGCGCGCCGGAGCAGGCCCCACCTCCCGGGCCGAGCGGCTTCGCGGTGCCGCCGCCGGCTGCGCATCCGGGGCAGGGTGGCCTGGCCATGGCCGCGCCGGTCGGGGCCGGATCCGGTACCGGGGCGGTCACCGTGGCGAGCGCCCCGACACGTCCGGACGGTGGCCGGCGGTTCGGCGCACCCGCCATGGTGACCGCGGTGGCCGGTGTCGTGATCGTCGCCGCGGCGGGGGTGGCGCTCGCAGTGGTGTCGCAGCCGGACGCCGAAGGCACCGGCCCTCCGGTTGCCGCGTCCGCGCCGGACGCGGCGGGACTGGTGACCGCCGGCGAGACCGGCGCGCAGGGCACGGGTGAGCGGTCGGCGAGCCGGTCACCGACAGCCTCCGTACCGGCGACGAAGGGCTCGTCGCCGGCACCGGGGCGCGACGACGCCGGGGCGGTCACCCCGCAACCGACCCGTTCCGCTTCGCCTTCGCCCCGGCCGAGCGCCACACCCAGCAGCGGCGAGCGGGCGAACCCCTACACCGCCACCCAGGCGTGCGGCAGCGGCTACCGGCTGATCAACTCGGCGCCGTTGACCGCGGACGGTCGCCGGCAGGCCACCGTCCACCTGCTCTACCACGCGGGCACCGGCTCGAACTGCGTGGTGACGCTGAAGGAGAGCGCGGTCGGCGCGCAGACGGCGGTCTCGGCCTTCCTGGAGGTTCGCGGACGCGGGCGGTCCACCGACGACGGCTCGTTCCGCTACTACGCCGGCCCGGTGCGGGCCGAGGCGGCCGGCACCTGCGTCAAGTGGGGCGGTTCCGCCGGTGGCGCCAGCTACAGCAGCCCCTTCGAGCACTGCGACTGAGCCTGCCGTGGCCGGGTATGTGCTTCGGGAACCCGACGCACAGGAGGCGACAATGACGACACCGATCCCGCAGATGGACACGGCGGAACTGCGCGACATCGCGGTGCGCGGCGGAATCGAAGGGGCGCGGGAGATGGACCGGAACGAACTGATCGACGCCCTGCAGGCCCGCCCCGGTGAGGGTGCCTGGCAGGAGGATCCGAAGCCGGCGAACGTCAACCCCAACGACTTCCGGTACCAGGCCCCCGAGCGACACTGACCGCGTCGCGGGGCGGCGGTACGGTGGCGCACCTGCGGTGCCCCGGTCACCCCGCTGGACGTAAGGTACGCAGCATGTCCCAAGACGGGTGGAACACGCTTCTGGTCCTCGGTGGCATCCGGTCCGGCAAGTCGGAGTTCGCCGAGTCCCTGGTAGCCGACGCGCCCACGGTCCGCTACCTGGCCACTGCCGCCGACCCGGGTGACGACCCTGAGTGGGCCGCGCGACTCGCCGCGCACCGCGCCCGCCGGCCCGAGACCTGGAGCACGGAGGAGACCGCGACCGACCCGCGTCGTCTCGCGGACGTGATCTCCAACGCCCGGCCGGAGGAGACGCTGCTCGTCGACGACCTCGGTGGCTGGGTGACCGTGCTGCTCGACCCGGCTCACCAGCCGGCCGACGACACCGCCACCGTCGACGAGCTGGCCGCGGCCGTGCGGTCCTGCGCCGCCCGGCTGGTGCTGGTCAGTCCCGAGGTCGGGCTCTCCCTGGTACCCACCACACCGCTGGGCCGGGCCTTCACCGACGCCCTCGGCGCGGTCAACCGCGCCGTCGCCGACGCCTGCGACACGGTGGTCCTGGTGGTCGCCGGTCAGCCGTGCTGGTTGAAGCCCGCCGTCGTCCAGCCCGCCGTCGGCCACCCCACCCAGGCCGACTCGGCGACGGCCACTCCCGCCCCGATTGCTGCGACGGTGTCCGCCCAGAACGGCCCGACCGCCGCCACGGTGCCCGCACAGGCCGGTCCGACCGGCCAGTCGCCCGTCGGCCCCGATGGTCCGCCGCTGCCCGGCTCACCGCCAGTGACCACCCCGCAGGTGCCCGCCGAAACCAACTCCGACGTTGGCGGCACCGGCTGGACCGCGCCCACCATGGCGCTCCCGGCGGCCGCGACCGGCCTGGTCATCCAGCCCGGCATGGAACTGCCCATGCCCGACGAGTACACCGGACCGCAGGCCGTCGAGCGGCTGGCGGGCCTGGACGTGCCGGGCACCGGGCTCGGTGCGCTGGAGCAGGTGATCTCGTTCGCCGCCGCCACCCAGGGCACCCCCACCCCCACGCCGTGGCGGTCGGTGCGGGTGCTGGTGGTGCACGGCGACCACGCCGGCGGGGTCGCCGCCGGCACGGTGACCGGTGAATCGGACCGGCGGGCCGAGCAGGCCCGGGCCGGTCAGGGTGTGCTCGCCCGGCTGGCCGCCGAGAGCGGCGCGAGCCTCCAGGTGGTGGACGCGCCCGCCGCCGCACCCATCGAGCACGGCCCGGCGCTCGACCCCGAGCAGGTGGACTCGGCCCTGCGCTACGGCTGGCGGCTGGCCGAGGAGGCGGCGGATGCCGGCGTACAGCTGCTGGTGCTGGCCGCGTGCGGGGCCGGCGCGGAGGCCACGGCCGCGGCGGTGCTGGCCGCGACCGCCGGCGCCGAACCGCCCGCAGTGCTCGCCCGGGTGGTCACCTCGGGTGGCGAGATCGACGACGTGGCCTGGATGGCCCGCTGCGCCGCGGTCCGCGACGCCCTGCACCGCACCCGTCGTTCCTCCCGGGACGCCGCGAACGTGCTCGCCGAGCTGGGCGGCGGGGACATCGCCGTCGCCACCGGCATCCTGCTGGGTGCGACCGCCCGCCGGCTGCCGGTGCTGCTGGACGGGCCGGTCGGGGTGGCCTCCGCGCTGATCAGTCGGGACCTGGCCGGGCAGGCCCGGCACTGGTGCCTGCTGGCCGACGACGGCGGGCATCCGGCCGTCCGGCTGGCCGCCGACGTGCTCGGCCTGGACCCGTTGACCCAGCTGCGGCTCGACCTCGGCGAGGGGGCGAACGCGCTCACCCTGCTGCCGCTGCTGCGCTCGGCGCTGGCGCTGTCCGCCGCGCTGCCGGCCCGCCCCGAGGGCGACGACAGCGAGGGCGGCGAGGTGGACCCCGTCGAGGAGGCGGAGCCCGACTTCCACGAGCCGGAACCCGAGGGGCCCGGCCCGACCACCACCACGCCGGCCGCCGAGCCGGCGGAGACCTCCGCCGCACGTGCCGGCTGAGCCCCGGCTCGGCGACGGGGCGCGGCTGGCACTGACCACCCTCACCATCCTGCCGCTGCGCGTCGGCCGGATCGACCGGGCCACCGCCGGTACGGCGATGACGCTCGCCCCGGCGGTCGGCCTGCTGCTCGGGGTGCCGCTGGCCGGCGTACTGCTGCTGCTGGACGCCGGCACCGCGCCGCTGGTCGCCGCCGGGGTGACCGTCGCGGTGGCCGCCCTGCTCACCCGGGGGCTGCACCTGGACGGGCTGGCCGACACCGTGGACGCGCTCGGGTCGTACCGGAGCGGACCGGCCGCTCTGGAGATCATGAAGAAGCCCGACGTGGGGCCCTTCGGCGTGGTCGCTCTGGTCCTCGTCCTGCTGGTGCAGGCCGCGGCGCTGGCCGAGCTGGCCGGTCGGTCCCGTCCGGCGGTGTTCGCGGCCGTGCTGACGGCCACCGCCGCGGGGCGGCTCGGAGTCACGCTGGCCTGCCGCCGTGGAGTGCCGGCGGCGCGTCCCGAAGGGCTGGGTGCGCTGGTCGCCGGCAGCGTCGGACCGATGGCGCTGGGCGTCGCCACCGCCGCCGTCGCGCTGCTGGCGATCGCGGCGGTGCCGCACCGGCCGTGGCAGGGCCCGCTGGCCGTCCTGGCGGCGCTCGCCGTCGCGGCCGGGCTGCTGCGACACGTGGTACGCCGGCTCGGCGGGATCACCGGAGACGTGCTCGGTGCCGTCGTCGAGCTGGTCACCACGCTCGTCTACCTGGGTCTGGTGCTGTCCGCCTGAGTCGATGGCCCGGCGCCGGGTAGCGTACCTGCGACGACAGCACCGGCGCGGCCACCCGGGGGACGACATGCTCATCACCGACGACTTCCTGCCCGTTCCGGTCCCGGAGTCGCTCAGCGCGACCTACCTGGTGCCGACGGTGGGGCTGCCGTCGGTGACCGCCCGCACGGCCGTCGGGAAGTTGGCCGGCCGCCTCGCCGAACCGGTGTACGGGCTGGCCCGGCAGATGCTGGACAGTCCGCTGATGAGCGTCGACATCCGGCCGGTCGGCGAGTTTCCCGAGCTGCCGCCGGACCTGCTCACCGCCTTCGGGGCCAGCGAGGCGCAGCTGGACCGGCTCGCCGCGGCGACCCACCTGGTGGTGGTGCAGGCGGAGTACCGGCCGGGTTGGCCGCCCGCCCACGAGTGGGCCGCCCGGGCGGTGGCCGCGGCGGTCGCCGAGGCAGTGGGTGGCGACGTGGTGGACGTCTTCGGCCTGCAGTTCCTGGACCCGGCCGCGGCGCTGCGCTCGCTGCCCGACGCGCAGGGTCGGGTCCGGCTGGTCGACTGGGTGCTGGTGCCCTACTCGTCGGACGCCGAGGGGCTCTGGTTCACCACCAAGGGACTGCGCCGCTTCGGCCTGCTGGAGTTGCAGACCCAGGGGGTACCCGACCATCTCACCCGGGCCTGGGGCGCGGTGATGACCGGTGCCGCCCGACGCCTGCTGCGGGACTGGACCGACGGGCTGGCCGGCGACGACGTCCCGGCGTTCGTCCAGCTACCGGTGCTGGCCACGGTGACCGGGCACGACATCGCGGTGGCGTACGGCAATCCGGAGCAGCACGGGGCGACCGCGCCGGTGCTGCTGCGCCTGGAGCTGGACCCGGCCACCGACCCGGACGCCGACTCCTTCCTCAGCCTGCGCCCGCCGGCCGGCCATCCCGGTCCGGCCGGCCGCTACTTCGCCAACGCCTGCGCCATCCTCTTCTCCGGGATCCAACCCGACGTGCGGTACGCCCGCACCGGTGACGCGATGAGCCGGGCGATCGCCACCGCCCGCGCCGGGCTGGCGGACATCCGGGCCCGGTTCCGCGACGGTCAGCTGCCACCGGAGACGCAGCTGGTGGTCAAGTACGGGCTGCCGGGCGACGACGGCCCCGAGTACGTCTGGGCCGGCGTGACGGACTGGGACACCCCGGACCGGATCGTCGGGGCCAGCGCCAGCGACGCCAACACCGACCCCACCGTACGAATCGGCTCCCCCGTCGTGGTGGAGGTCGCCGACATCGTCGACTGGGCCGTCCTCGGCACCAGCGGCGTCATCGAGGGCGGCTGGACCCAAGCCGTCCTAGACGCCGGCCAACCCCCCACCCCCTGACCTTCGCGTTGATCAAGAAGTTTACGTCAGGTTCCGTGCTGCACGGCGACGCAAACTTCTTGATCAACGCGGTTCTGCCGGGGTGGGTGGGTGGGTGGGTGGGGGTTATTTGACGGAGGGGTGGATGAAGGGGGGGCGGGTTAGGTGGGCGGGGGTGCGGCGGTTGCGGATGTCCACGTGCAGCTCGGCGCCGTCGGGCAGGGCGGGGGCGGTGTCGATCAGGGCGAGGGCGATGCCCTGCTTCAGCGTGGGGCTGAAGGTGCCGCTGGTGACGGTGCCGACCCGGGTGTCGCCCGCGTACACGGGCATGCCGGGGCGGGGAATGCCGCGCTCGACGGCGACCAGGCCGCGCAGCGTACGCGCCGGACCGGCGGCCTTCTCCGCGACCAACACGTCGCGGCCCCAGAAGGCCGGCTTGTCCCAGCCGACCGCCCAACCGGAGCGGGCCTGCACCGGCGTGATCTCCAGCGAGAGATCCTGCCCGTGCAGTGGGTACCCCATCTCGGTGCGCAGCGTGTCCCGGGCGGCCAGCCCGCACGCCTGCGGCGCCGGCTCGGCGGCGAACAACGCGTCCCACACCGCGACCGCGTCGCCGGCCGGGACCACCAACTCGTAGCCCAGTTCGCCGGTGTAGCCGGTACGGCACACGGTCAGCTCGACGGGGCCGAGCGTCGCCCGGGTGAAACTCATGTACCCGTGCTCGGTGGGGAGACCCAGATCGCTCAGCAGTTCCGCCGACCGGGGCCCCTGCACTGCCAGTACGGCGTACCCCTCGTGTTCGTCGGTGATGGTGACCTGCGGCGGCCCGGCGGCGCGCAGCCGGCGTGCCACCTCGGCGCTGTTCGCCGCGTTCGGGATGAGGAAGACGTGGTCGTCGGCGTGCAGGTAGGCGATGATGTCGTCCACCACCCCACCGGTCGCCTCGTCGCAGCAGAGGGTGTACTGCGCCCGGCCCGGCCCGATGCGGCCCAGGTCGTTGCTGAGGCAGGTGTTGACGAACTCCGCCGCCCCCGGCCCGGTCACCCGCACCTTGCCCAGGTGTGACACGTCGAACACGCCGACATCGGTACGCACCGCGGTGTGCTCGCGCAACACCCCGCCGCCGGCGTACTCCAGGGGCATCTCCCAGCCGCCGAACGGAGCGAACTTGGCGCCGAGCGCGGTGTGCCGGCCGGCCAGCGGAGAACGACGCAGCCGGGTCGCGGCGGCGTCGGTGGTCACCTCGGTCATGGGTGGCAACTTACCGGGACGCACCGGGCTGGTTAGCATCGGCGGGACCGCCGGATGACCCGGCGGGGCAGCAATGACGTCCGGCGGGTAATCATCCGTCGGGGAACTCCATCGCCGGTACGCCACCACGCGACCGGCCCGGCCCGCCCGGGAGCAGCCTCCGTGACATCGCCCAGCACCACCCTGAGCCTGGTCGACACCGACCCCGCCGAGCTCGCCGTCGACGCGATCGTGATCGGCGTGCACAGTACGACCGGCGAGCAGGACGCCACCAGCGGCCTCGCCGGCACCCTGCTGCTCGCCAGCGGCGCCGAGAGCATCGCCGCCGCCTTCGACGGCAAGCTGACCGAGACGCTGGCACTGCTCGGCGCGACCGGCGGCCCGGGTGAGGTGATCAAGTTGGCGACGCTGGGCACCGTCAGCGCGCCGGTGCTCGCCGCCGTCGGCCTCGGCCCGGAGCCCAGTGGTGCGGCACCCGCCCCGGAGACGCTGCGCCGGGCGGCGGGCGGCGCCGTGCGTGCCCTGGCCGGCGCGGCCCGCGTGGCGATGACGCTGCCGCTGCCGGACGACGCCGACGCCGCCGACGCGCTGCGCGCGGTCGCCGAGGGCGCGCTGCTGGGCGGTTACCGTTTCGCCGGGTACAAGACCCGTCCGCAGCCGACCCGCCGCGAGCCGGTCGCCGAGGTGCTGGTGGCCGTACCGGACGCGGCGGACGCGGCAGCACAGGCCGAGGTGGTCCGGGCCCAGACGGTGGCCGGCGCGGTCCGACGTACCCGCGACTGGGTCAACATCGCCCCGAACGAGCTGCGCCCGCCGGCCTTCGCCGACGCGGTCGCCGAGGCGGGTCGGGCGGCCGGTCTCGACGTCGAGGTGCTCGACGAGGTCGCTCTGCGCGAGGGCGGGTACGGCGGCATCATCGCCGTCGGTCAGGGCTCGGAGGCCCCACCGCGACTGGTCAAGCTGACCTACACCCCGGACGGTGGCGGCACCGGTAAGCGGGTCGCCCTGGTCGGCAAGGGCATCACCTTCGACACCGGTGGCATCTCGATCAAGCCGGCCCAGGGCATGTGGGAGATGAAGTCCGACATGGCCGGGGCGGCGGCGGTGGCGGCCACCATGCTGGCGGTGGCCGAGCTGAAGCCGTCCGTGGCGGTGACCGGTTACGTGCCGATGGCGGAGAACATGCCGTCCGGGACCTCGTACCGGCCCGGCGATGTGGTCACCATGTTCAACGGCAAGAAGGTGGAGGTGCTCAACACCGACGCCGAGGGCCGGATGATCCTCGGTGACGCGATGGCCCGGGCCTGCGCCGACGGCTGCGACTACCTGTTCGAGACCTCCACCCTGACCGGCGGTCAGGTCGTCTCGCTGGGCAAGCGGATCTCCGGCGTGATGGGTACCGCCGAGCTGTGCGAGCGGGTCCGCGGTGCCGGTGACGCGGTCGGCGAGCCCGCCTGGCCGATGCCGCTGCCGGACGACGTGCGCAAGGGCATGGACTCCGACGTCGCCGACATCTCGCAGGTGAACGCGGGCATGGACCGGGCCGGTCACATGCTCCAGGGCGGGGTCTTCCTGCGTGAGTTCGTCACCGACGACGTCGCCTGGGCGCACATCGACATCGCCGGCCCCTCGTACCACGCAGGCGAGGCGACCGGCTACTGGACCAAGGGCGGCACCGGCGTCCCGGTCCGCACCCTGCTGCACCTGATCGACGACGTGGCCGCCAACGGCTGAGCCCCGCGCGGGCTGCGCAGGTTTCGATCAGTTTCGGGGAAGTTGTTGTGTCCACGCGCCGGGAGGCAGCAACTTCCCCGAAACTGCTGCCTCCCCGGCGCGGGCGCGGGGCGCGGGAGCGGGTCAGTACTGCTCGGGGCGGCGTTTGCGGCGCTCGTTGTAGTCGCGCATGCGTTGGGGGTAGCCCATCAGCGCCACGTCGTAGATCGGGATGCTCAGCCGGTACGCGAACCGCCGCGCGCCGTCCGGCCCGTCGATCCGGCGTCGGGTCCACTCGCCGTCGTCGGCGATGAGGATCACCGTGGTTTCGGTGACTGTGGTACGCGGTTCGATGTACGCCTCGACGCCCTTACGGGTACGGACGAAGTTCTCAAGGTGCTCCAGATCGGCACGATTGGCCGTACGGTCAGGGTCAGCCGCGCGTGGTCGCTTGCTTCGCCGGAACAGTCCCACCGAGCCGTCTCCCCAGTCGTGGCGTATCGAAGGCAGAGCCAAGGGTACGTGGCGGCAACGTGTCGTTGGGCACCTCGGTACGCGGGTGCGACGCGGTGGTGACAAGATGGCCGAGGTGGGGTGTGTCCGTGTTACCCCGCCGTGACCCCCGATGCAGCGAAGCGACCTGGGAGTTGGACGTGAGCGAGCCGAACGACGCAACCTTCGACATCGTCATCCTCGGAGGTGGTAGCGGCGGTTACGCGACCGCACTGCGCGCCACCCAGTTGGGCCTTTCCGTGGCACTGGTCGAGAAGGGCAAGCTCGGCGGCACCTGCCTGCACAACGGCTGCATCCCGACCAAGGCGCTGCTGCACGCGGCCGAGATCGCCGACCAGACCCGCGAGTCGGAGCAGTTCGGTATCAAGGCCGAGCTGGTCGGCATCGACATGGCGGGGGTCAACTCGTACAAGGACGGCGTGATCTCGCGGCTCTACAAGGGCCTGCAGGGCATGCTCAAGGGCAACAAGTCGATCACGATCGTGGAGGGGCACGGCAAGCTTGTCGCCCCGAACGCGGTCGAGGTGGACGGCAAGCGGTACACCGGCCGCAACGTGGTGCTGGCCTCCGGGTCGTACGCCAAGAGCCTGCCGGGCCTGGAGATCGACGGCGAGCGGGTCATCACCAGCGACCACGCCCTGACCCTGGACCGGGTCCCCGCCTCGGCGATCGTGCTCGGCGGCGGCGTGATCGGCGTCGAGTTCGCCAGCGTGTGGAAGTCCTTCGGAGTGGACGTGACGATCGTCGAGGCGCTGCCCCGGCTGGTCGCCGCCGAGGACGAGGAGTCGTCGAAGGCGCTGGAGCGGGCCTTCCGCAAGCGGAAGATCAACTTTAAGGTCGGCAAGCCGTTCGAGAAGGTCGAGAAGACCGACAACGGCGTGAAGGTGACAATCGCCGGCGGCGACACCGTCGAGGCCGAGCTGCTGCTGGTCGCGGTCGGCCGGGGCCCGAACACCGCCGACCTCGGCTACGAGGAGCAGGGCGTGAAGATGGACCGGGGCTACGTGCTGACCGACGAGCGGCTGCGCACGAACGTGCCGAACGTCTACGCCGTGGGCGACATCGTGCCCGGTCTCCAGCTCGCCCATCGCGGTTTCCAGCAGGGCATCTTCGTCGCCGAGGAGATCGCCGGCCAGAACCCGGCGGTGATCGACGAGGCGGGCATCCCCCGGGTCACCTACAGCGACCCGGAGCTGGCGTCGGTCGGGCTCACCGAGGCGAAGGCCAAGGAGCAGTACGGCGCTGACAAGGTCAAGACCTACAACTACAACCTCGGCGGCAACGGCAAGAGCCAGATCCTCAAGACGGCCGGCTTCGTGAAGCTGGTGCGGGTCGAGGACGGTCCGGTGGTCGGCGTGCACATGGTCGGCGCGCGGGTCGGCGAGCTGGTCGGCGAGGCGCAGCTGATCTACAACTGGGAGGCGTACCCGGGCGAGGTGGCGCAGCTCGTGCACGCCCACCCGACGCAGAACGAGGCCCTGGGCGAAGCGCACCTCGCGCTCGCCGGCAAGCCGCTGCACGCGCACGCCTGACCACGACGTACCCGCGGCGTCCGGCGACGGGCGACGCTCCCCCCACCAGGGAAATGAAGGAGTCTGGAGAACATGCCGGTATCGGTCACCATGCCCCGGCTCGGCGAGAGCGTCACCGAGGGCACCGTCACGCGCTGGCTCAAGCAGGAGGGCGACACCGTCGAGGTCGACGAGCCGCTGCTCGAGGTTTCCACCGACAAGGTCGACACCGAGATCCCGTCCCCGGCGGCCGGGGTGCTGACCCGGATCGTGGTGGGCGAGGACGAGACGGCCGAGGTCGGCAGCGAGCTGGCGGTGATCTCCGGCGAGGGCGAGTCGGCCGGCGGCGGAGCCGCCCCGAAGCAGCAGGAGGCCCCCGCCGAGCAGGCCGCCGAGGCTGCGGCGGAGCCGGAGGCCGAGGCGGAGCAGCCCGCCGTCGAGGAGCCGGCCGAGCAGCCGGCGCAGGCGGCCCCGGCGCCGTCGGGCGAGGGCACTCCGGTGCAGATGCCGGCACTGGGCGAGAGCGTGACCGAGGGTACGGTCACCCGCTGGCTCAAGCAGGTCGGCGAGACCGTCGAGGTCGACGAGCCGCTGCTGGAGGTCTCCACCGACAAGGTCGACACGGAGATTCCCTCGCCGGTCGCCGGTACCGTCCTGGAGATCAAGGTCGCCGAGGACGAGACCGCAGAGGTCGGCGCGACCCTGGCCGTGGTTGGTGCCGCCGGTGCCGCGCCGGCCGAGGCGAAGCCGGAGCCGAAGCCCGCGGCGGAGGCGAAGCCCGAGCCGGAGCCCGAGGCGAAGCCGGAGCCGCAGGTCTCCGAGCCGACGCCCGGCATGTCGTACAACGAGCCGGCCGCCGAGGCCGAGACCGCGCAGGAGCCGGTCAAGGCCGAGCAGGCGGCGCAACCGCCGGCCGCGGCCCCGCAGCGCGCGGCGGCCCCGTCCAACGGCGGCGAGCAGGCAGCCGGTTACGTGACCCCGCTGGTACGCAAGCTGGCCAGCGAGCACAACGTGGACCTCGCCTCGGTCAATGGCACAGGTGTCGGCGGTCGGATCCGCAAGCAGGACGTGCTGGAAGCGGCCGAGAAGGCCAAGGCGGCCAAGGCCGCGCCGGCACCGGCGGCAGCACAGCCGGCGGCGGGCGCACCGGCCAAGCCGGCCGCCAAGCCGCAGCCGAGCGCCAAGCGGGGCACCACCGAGAAGCTGCCGCGCATTCGCGCTGCCATCGCCAAGCGGATGCTCTCGTCGCTGCACGAGATGGCGCAGCTCACCACGGTGGTCGAGGTGGACGTCACGAAGGTCGCCAAGCTGCGGGCGCAGGCCAAGGAGTCGTTCCAGCAGCGGCACGGTGTCAAGCTGTCGTTCCTGCCGTTCTTCGCTCTCGCGGCCATCGAGGCGCTTCAGGCGTACCCGATCGTCAACGCCAGCATGGACCTGGACGGCGGGACGATCACCTACCCGGACGCCGAGAACCTCGGCATCGCGGTGGACACCGAGCGGGGCCTGCTGGTGCCGGTCATCCACAACGCCGGTGACCTCAACCTGGGCGGTATCGCCAAGCGGGTCGCCGACCTGGCCGAGCGGACCCGGACCAACAAGATCAGCCCGGACGAGATCGCCGGTGCGACCTTCACGCTGACCAACACCGGCAGCCGGGGCGCTCTCTTCGACACCCCGATCGTGCCGTCGCCGCAGTCGGCGATGCTGGGTACGGGTGCCGTGGTCAAGCGTCCGGTAGTGGTGAACGACCCGGATCTGGGCGAGGTCATCGCGGTACGCCAGATGGTCTACCTGGCCCTGTCCTACGATCACCGGCTGATCGACGGTGCCGACGCGGCCCGGTTCCTGACCGCGGTCAAGGAGCGCCTGGAGGCCGGCAACTTCGAAGCCGAACTGGGCCTGTAACCCCCAGCGCACCAGCAGGGCGCCCCGGTCCACCGGACCGGGGCGCCCTGCTGTCTGCCCTTCCCTACCCGTACCCCGACCCCGCCCGCCCCCTGTTGATCAGGAGGTTAGCGGCGTTGTTGATTGGGTGCTGAGGTTCCAGAGGCGGTGGGCGGCTTCGGGGTCGAGGGCGTAGTCGGCCACGCCGGTGCGAGTGCCGGGCTGGTTGGGGCCGGCCTGTTGGCAGTCCTCGAAGTAGCGGCCGCCGACCCCGTCGAGCAGCGGTGAGGTGGCCACCAGGACCGAGGTGGCGGCCCCCTGCTCCGGGTTCTTCCAGGATGGCGTGGCCGGCCCGCTCTGGGCGCGCATCCGAGCCAGGTCGTCCTCGGTCACGTAGCGCTGGAGGTTGGTACGGATCGCGCCGGGGTGCAGCGCGTTGACCAGGATGCCGTCGTCGGCCCAGCGCCGGCTCGCCTCGACCGCGAAGAGGATGTTGGCGGTCTTGGACTGCCCGTACGCGGCCCACGGCTCGTAGGCCCGGCGCTCGAAGTTGATGTCGTCGAAGACGACAGGTGAGCGCAGGTGCGCCGCCGAACTGACCGAGACGATCCGGGCGCCCTGCGCGGCGGCGAGGGCCGGGTGGAGCCCGGTGGCGAGCGCGAAGTGCCCCAGGTGGTTGGTGGCGAACTGCATCTCCCAGCCCTGCGGGGTACGCATCTCCGGCGAGGCCATCATGCCGGCGTTGTTGACCAGGATGTGCAGCGGGCCGTCCCAGTTCGCCACGAAGGCGGCCACCGAGGCCGGGTCGGCCAGGTCGAGCGGGGCCACGGTGACCCGGTCGTTGCCGGTCGTACCGATGATTTCCGCTGCCGCCCGGTCGCCCTGCTCGGGCTTGCGGACGGCGAGGGTGACGTCGGCTCCGGCGGACGCGAGCGCCCGGGCGGTCTCCACGCCGATGCCCGACCCGCCGCCGGTGACGACGACCCGGCGCCCGGTGAGGTCGATGCCGGCGACGACCTCCAGCGCGGTGGACGCCGCGGTGAACGGGGTGCTGACAGGTGTGCCGATGGTCATGATCCATCCTTGTCTCAGATGTGCGGCGGGTCGGTCCGCCGCTACGATGAGAAGCGGAGGCTCCTCCGTTACCGCCAGGCTAACCGGAGGTTCCTCCGTTTGCCAACCGGTCGGAGGCCGACTGTCAGGAGGAGTACGTGCCGGAGCAGCCATCCCGACCGTTGCGCGCCGACGCGCTGCGCAACCGCCAACGGTTGCTGGAGGCGGCCGTCCGGGCGTTTTCCCGGTCCGGCGCGGAGGTAACCCTGGAGCAGATAGCCCGCGACGCCGGAGTCGGAATCGGCACGCTCTACCGGCACTTCCCCACCCGTGAGGCACTCGTCGAGGCCGCCTACCGCAACGAGTTGGAGCGCCTCTGCGACTCCGCCGCCGAGCTGCTCGACCGATTGCCACCGGAGGCGGCCACCCGGGCCTGGATGGACCACTTCATCGACTACCTCGCCACCAAGCGGGAAATGGCCGACGCGCTGCGCCTGGTGATCGCAGCCGGCACCAACCCGTTCGCGCAGAGCCGGGACCGGCTGCTCTCAGCCCTGACCCGACTGCTGGCGGCGGGCGCGGCGGCCGGCACCATCAGGTCGGACGTGGAGCCCGCCGACGTCCTCGCCGGGCTCAGCGGGGTGTCGCTCGCCACCGGCGGCCGGGAACAGCGCGACCAGGCCCGACGCCTGCTCGACCTGCTGATGGACGGCCTGCGGTACCGCCGGCCTGACTGATCGGAAACGGGCGTACGCCCAGGTCGGCGCTGCCAGACTCAGCCCGTGGGCGACATGGGCTGGCGGGGGCGGCTCGGGCCGGCCGTCGGCATCGCACCCGGCGCCCGGGTCGACAAGTTCGAGATCTTCTTCGACCTGGTCTTCGTCTTCTCGTTCTTCATCATCACCCGCGCCACCGCCGCCAACATCAACGGGACCCAACTGCTGCACGCCGCGCTGGTGCTGGCCGTGCTCTGGTGGTGCTGGGTGGTGCACACGGTGGTGGCCACCCGGATCCGCATCGGCGAGGGTTTCGTACCGGTGCTGATGGTCATCGGGATGGCCGCGCTGTTCTGCTTCGCCCTCGCCCTGCCGCAGGCGTTCATGGACCACAAGGAAGAGGCCGGGCCGGTCGTGGTCGCGGTCAGCTACGTGGTCATCCGGGCCATCCACCTGATCCTGTTCCTGCACGTCGTGCGCGACAACCCGGCGGAACGCCGGCAACTGCTCCGGTACGCCCCGGAGTTGGCGCTGAGCACCATGCTGCTGCTCGTCGCGGCGCTGCTGCCTCCGCACATCCCCGATGCCGGGACGGCCGCCCTCGTCCGCGACGCGCTCTGGGTGAGCGTGGTGCTGCTCCAGTACGGCACCGGGCTGCTGGCCCGCACCTGGGGCTGGCAGGTGACCTCGGCGGAGCACTGGACCGAACGGTACGACCTGATCCTGATCATCGCGCTCGGGGAGTCGGTGATCTCCGTCGGCGTCGGCAGCAACCTGCTCGGCCAGGCTCCGACCTGGCCCGGGGTGACCGCCGCCGTCTTCGGGATCTTCTTCACCGCCGCCCTCTGGTGGGTGCACTACGACCTGATCGGACCGGCCGCCCGGATCGCCCTGCACGCCAGCCTGGGTCGCGCCCGGGTACTGATGGCCCGAGACGCCTATGCGTACCTCTACCTGCCGATGATCGCCGGGATCATCCTGTTCGCCCTCGGCGCCGAGGGCATCGTGCACGACGTCGCCGAGCCCGGCGTGCCGGTGACCGAGCCGGCGCGCGGGCCGAACGTGCCGATGCTGTTCGGCGGGGTGTTCCTCTACCTGCTCGGGAACATGGCGTTCCAGCTACGCACCCTGCACACGCTGAGCTGGACCCGGGTCGGCACCCTGGTCGTGCTGCTCGCCGCAATCCCGGTCGCCATGCCGATGCCCGGGCTGGTCGCTCTCGGGCTGCTCACCGCGATCTGTGTCGGCCTGGTCCTCGCCGAAGTGGTGCTGATGTCCGAGGCCCGGCACACGCTGCGCGCGGTGGTCTTCGAGGAGCGCACCACCCACGAGACCAACGAGGCCGCCTACCGCGCCCGCTGGCACGGCCACCCCCCCGGCACAACCTGACACGACCAGGATGTAGCACTTTGTAGCACCTTCGTCTAGCATGGAGCTATGGCAGAGCACGCCCACCGGGAAATCACGCAGCGAGAGCTGCGCAACGACTCCGGGTCGATCATGCGCGGCGTAGAGCGGGGTGATTCCTTCATCATCACGCGCAACGGCACGCCGATCGGCAAGCTGATACCGCTCCGGCGACGCACCTACGTGCCACGCGCCGAGGTGATGGCGGCCTTCGCCACCGCGCCCGTACTCAACGTGGAGCGGTTCCGCCGCGACCTTGACTCGGCAGTCGACCAGGACCTGTCCGACCGTGAGTGGTGACTCGTCTGCCGGCCGTGGGCTGATCGACACGAACATCGTCATCCACCTGGGTGCCCTCGACCCGCAGGAACTGCCCGAAGAGATGGTGATCAGCGCAGTCACGCTCGCCGAACTGTCCGCCGGTCCACACCACACCGACGACCCCGCCGAGCGGGCGCGACGAACCAGCGTCCTGCAACACACCGAGGCCACGTTCGACCCACTACCCTTCGATGCCGAGGCGGCGCGCGCCTTCGGCCTGATCACTGGCGCGGTCCTGGTCACCGGCCGCACCACTCGCCGCCGCATCGCCGACTTGATGATCGCCTCGGTGGCTCACGTCAACCAACTGCCGCTCTACACGACCAACCCGGGCGACTTCACCGGCCTTGCGGACCTGGTCAGCATCCAACCCGTACGCCGCCCCTGACAGAAGCCCGGGCGGCTGCCGACCGCCCGAAGTTCGATCTCCTTGCCGGCTGGGCGCCCGCTGGAGCTGCTGGCAGTCCCCGGCCGACGATTGACGATCAGCACCGACCCTGCCGGAGGTGGCTCGGATGCAACCGCTGGCCAGCGATCACGAATCACCGGCCTCCAGCAGGGCCTGGGCGGTGAGCCAACGGTGCAGCGCCATGGCCAGTTGTACAGGCTGGTCGAGCTGGATCAGGTGACCTGCATCCTCGATCAGCTTCAGCTGGGCGCCCGGGACAAGGTCGGCCAGTCGGTGGGCACGGTCGACCGGGATCCAGGTGTCGTCCGTACCCCACACCACCAGGACCGGCAGGTCCAGACGGGGGTAAAGGTCCTGGATCTCGTCGGTGTAGCGCTGGTCCGCCTGGGCGATCTGCCGGTAGAAAGCGGCCTGCCCGGTCGCACCGAGCCACGGAGACACGAGCGCCTGCATCTGGTCGGGTGTGAGACCCCGGAGGCTGGCTCCGGCGATGTAGGCCCGGAGCGCTCCTTCGTGCACGGCGGGCGGCATGGCGCTGAAAACGTCGGCATTCTCGCGTACCAGCCGGAAGAAATCCGACCCCCAGGGAGCCAGCGCCACCACGTCGACAAGCGCCAGCGACGCGAACGAACAGCCGTGCAGGAGACGAGCCCGCAACGCGACGGCGCCGCCGTAGTCGTGCGCCACGACCTGTGGGGACGGCAACTCCCAGTACGAGAGGAGGTCGGCCAGCAACTCACCCTGGACGTCCAGCGACACCCGGTGCTCTGACAGCTTCGAGGAGAGCCCGTAACCGGGCATGTCCCACAGGTAGACCGTGAACTGGTCGCTCAGGGCCTCGGCGTAGGGGCCCCACAACTGCGACGACCACGGCGTCCCGTGGCAGAACACGACGGCGGGCCCGGAACCCGTCCGACCCCATCGGACCGTACGTCCGCGCCACTCGAACTCTTCCGTCAGATCCATCCGGCCAAGATTGCCAGACGGTCATCGGTGCGAGCAGCTTCGGCTGGCTAAGCTGCGCCGGTGAGCGGACAACGCGAGCAGACGGTCGAAGAAGCGCTCGACGAGTTGCGGAGCGAGTTCGGGGCCGATGACGGCTCCTTCCTGCTGCAACTACGCATCGACCTGACATGGGATCGCGCTGCCTTCGCCCGCCTGGCGGCGGCGATGCGGGTCGTCTGTGAGCGGTACGACCGCCGCGAGGCGCCCGACCAGTGGCTGGTGGAGGGCTTTCGCTCGATCCCGAGCTGGGTTGCCGGGCATACCGCGCACCCCAGCTTCCCCCGGCCAGAACCCGAGAGCTACTACGTCGCGAGCCTCGACCGGCTGCGGGACCTGGCCGCCTGCTTCCTCCACGGCATCAAATGATGCCGGCCACGACGTCGGCAGCTGTCATCCTGCCCGACGGCACCGGCCGACCGGCTCCGATAGCGTGCACGGCGACCGGTCGACCGGCTGGGGCTGTTCAGCCGTCGCTGGTCGGTCCGGACCGCGAGGCCGCCACCGAGGCACCTGACCTCCGTACGCGCCACCGCCACCCCCACCCACGAGGTCGCGTGAGCGCGCTTGACTTCGAGTGTGCTCCAAGCGCGACGCTTGGCGGCATGACGACGACACGGAAACTGGGTCGAAGCGGGATCGAGGTCAGCGCCATCGGCATGGGGTGCTGGGCGATCGGCGGCCCGCTGTGGGGTGACGACCGGCAGCCGTTGGGCTGGGGCGAGGTCGACGACGAGGAGTCGGTGCGGGCCGTGCACGCGGCGCTTGAGCACGGGGTGACCTTCTTCGACACGGCCAGCAACTACGGGGCCGGGCACAGCGAGCGGGTGCTCGGCCGGGCGCTCGCCGGGCGGCGGGACCGGGTGGTGATCGCCACCAAGTTCGGCTTCACCTCCGACGAGGCGACCCGCCGGGCCACCGGCGAGGACCACCGTCCCGAGTACGCGGTGGCGAGTCTGGAGGCGTCGCTGCGCCGGCTCGGCACCGATCACGTCGACCTGTTGCAACTGCACCTGAACGACCTGGCGCCGGCGCTCGCGCTCGACCTGGTCGACACGCTCGAGGGCCTGGTCACCCAGGGCAAGATCCGGGCGTACGGGTGGAGCACCGACCACCCCGACTCGGCCACCGCCTTCGCACCGGCCGCCCCGCACTGCACGGCGATCCAGCACGACCAGTCCGTGCTGCGGGACAACGCCGACATGCTGGCGGTCTGCGAGAAGTACGACCTGGCCAGCATCAACCGGGGGCCGCTGGCGATGGGGCTGCTGACCGCCGCGACCCGGTCGCTTGGCGACGACGACGTGCGGGGGCGGGCACCGGAGTGGTTGCCCTGGTTCACCGACGGCAGGCCGGCGCCGCAGTGGGCGCAGCGGGTGGCTCGGGTACGCGCGGCACTCACCGCCGACGGCCGCACCCTCGCCCAGGGCGCGCTCGGCTGGCTGCTGACCCGCAGCCCGCGTACGGTGCCGATCCCCGGCTTCCGCACGGTGGCGCAGGTCGAGGAGAACGCCGGGTGCTCACCCTCGGGCCGCTGCCCGCCGACGCCTACGACGAGGTCGAGCGGCACCTGTCGGAGCTACGTCGGGACGGGACCGGCACGCGGGCGTGACCGACTCGACCGGGCCGGGTCGCCGCGCGTACCCGAAGATGGAGGGCATGCGGATCCTCATGGCCGGCGCGTCCGGCTTCCTCGGCACCCGGCTGGTCGATCTGCTCGTCGCCGACGGGCACCAGGTGACCCGGCTGGTACGACGACCGCCGCGCGCCGCCGACGAGCGACGATGGTCGCCGTCGGCGGCGCAGTTGGACCCGGCGGTGGTCGCCGAGGCCGACGCGGTGATCAACCTGGCCGGCGCCGGTGTCGGCGACCGGCGCTGGAACGACAGGTACCGGCAGCTCATCCGGTCCAGCCGGGTGGACACCACCACCACCCTGGCCACCACGATCGCCGGGCTGCCGGCTGCCGATCGGCCGGAGGTGCTGCTGAACTCCTCGGCGATCGGCTGGTACGGCAACACCGGCGACCGCGTGGTCGAGGAGGACGCGCCGGCCGGCGAGGGTTTCCTCGCCGACGTGTCCCGGGTGTGGGAGGCGGCCACCCGGCCGGCCGAGGACGCCGGGGTACGGGTGGTGCGGCTGCGCACCGGGCTACCGCTGCACCGCGACGGTGGGCTGCTCAAGCCGCAGCTGCTGCCGTTCAAGCTGGGTATCGCCGGCCGGCTCGGCAGCGGCCGGCAGTGGATTCCGTGGATCTCGATGACCGACTGGCTCAACGCCACCACGTTTCTGCTGGCCCGGGCGGACCTCGCCGGGCCGGTCAACGTGGTCGGCCCGGCCCCGGTCACCAACGCCGAGTTCACCCGCGAGCTGGCCCGCCAACTGAACCGTCCCGCGGTCATCCCGATCCCGGCGCTGGCCCTGAAGGTCGCCCTGGGCGGCTTCGCCCAGGAGGCGCTGACCAGCACCCGCGTCCTCCCCGGCGTCCTCAACCGCGCCCAGTTCACCTTCCGCCACCCCGACCTCCGCACCGCCCTCCACGCCGCCCTCCACGACTGACCCCTCCCCTCCAGCCTGTTGATCATGAGGTTGGCGGCAGGGTTGATCTGAAACTGCCGCCAACCTCATGATCAACGCAGGCGTCGCGGGGGTGGTTAGCAGCCGATGAGCCAGTGGTTGGGTGCGGTTTGGCGCAGGGTGGTGGTGTAGAAGGTGTTGTAGAGGCCCATCCGCTGGTTGGAGCCGTTGGCGTAGGCGTAGCCGCCGGAGTGGTACGCCCGGCCGGCGGAGACGTGGGCGTAGTTGCTGGCGGTGACGCATGTCGGGGCACCGGTGGGGGTCGGGCTCGCGGTCGGGGTGGGTGACGCGGTCGGGCTCGGCGACGTGGTCGGAGTCGCCGTCGGGGTCGGGGTGACGCCGCCGTTCAGGCCGAAGAAGACCGCGTCGTGGTACGTCGAACAGATGGTGTCCAGGAAGTACGCGGCGGCGGTACCGCACTGGTCCGCGCCCGAGCCCGGGTCGACGGGGGTGCCGTGCCCCATGCCGGAGACCCGGTGTACGCGGACCACGTCGTTGCCGTAGACCTCGACGCTGGTGCCGGCCGGCAGTTGCCGGGTGCTGGTGGGCGTCTGCGAGACACCGAGCACGTTGGTCCACTGGTCGCGGGACTCGGTGGCGTTAGCCGTCGCCACCGTGTAGTCACTGGTCCCGTGCCAGATGGCCACCTTCGGGCGGGCACCGGAGTAGCCGGGGTAGGCGTTGCGGACGAGATCACCCCACTGCGCGGGGCTCTTGTCCACACCCGGGCTCATGCAGGAGAAGGCGTTGATCATGCTGGTGGCGCAGCGGTGCGGCAGCCCGGCGATGATCGAGCCGCCGGCGAAGACGTCCGGGTAGGTCGCCAGCATGGTGGCGCTCATCGCCCCACCGGCCGACAGCCCGCTGACGTAGACCCGGTTGGCGGCCGTGCCATACGTCGACTTGGCGTGGTCGACCATCTGCTTGATGGAGAGCGCCTCGCCCTGCCCCCGGGACGTGTCACCGGTCTCGAACCAGTTGAAACAGGAGCTGGAGTTGTTCGCCGAACGCTGCTCGGGGACGATCAGCGCGAACCGCCACTGGTCGGCGTACTTCTGCCAGCCCGAGTTGGCGAAGTAGCCGCTGGCGTTCTGGGCGCAGCCGTGCAGCAGCACCACGGCCGGGGCGCCGGAGGGCAGGTTGTCCGGCCGGTACGCGTACATGGCGAGGTTGCCGGGATTGGAGCCGAAGCCGGTGACCTGGGTCAGGGTTGCGGCCTGGGCGGGCGCGGCGACGGCCACCAGCGCGGTGGCGGCCAGGGCCAGCCCGGCCAGCGCACCGGCGAGCCGGGTACGGGTGCGGCGCACGAGAGCCTCCATGGGGTGTGAGCTGGGTCACCAATGATTGCCGCGACGTTACGCACTCGTGTCACACCGATGACATGGCGGCCGTGCACATATTCGTCGATGTCCGGGTGTGGCAGCACGGGCCGCCGCCTACCTGCCGGGTCTGACCGGCGTGTCCCGGTGCGGTTGGTAACGTCCGCTAGGTGCCCACCTCCCCGTCCGTGGCTCCCGCGCCCGCCTCACCGTCGCCGTCGCGGGTCGCCCGCGACCGCCGCGTCGATCTGATCGTGGTGCTTGTCGCGTTGGCGCTCGCCGTCTGGGTGACCAGCGGGCTGTGGATCGACCCGAACGGGCGGGCGATCACCGTCAACTCCAGCGACCAGGCGCTGTTCGAATGGTTGCTGGCCTTCGGCGGGCACGCGCTGACCCACGGGGACAACCCCCTCTTCACCTATCTCATCAACGTCCCGGACGGGGTGAACCTCGCGGTCAACACCTCGATCACGGTGTACGCGGCGGTCTTCGCCCCGCTGACGTACCTGATCGGCCCGTCGGCCACCTTCCTGGTGATCCTCACCCTCAATCTGGCCGCCACCGCCGTCGCCTGGTACTGGTTGCTCTCCCGGCACCTGGTCCGCAGCCCGCTCGCCGCGGCCGTCGGTGGACTGTTCATCGGCTTCTCCCCCGGGATGGTCTCGCACGCCAACGCCCACCTGAACTGGACCGCCGGCTGGCTGGTGCCACTGCTGGCATGGCGGCTGTTCGCGCTGCGCCGGCCAGGCCACTGGCTGCGTGACGGCGCCGTCCTCGGCGTACTCGTCGCGGTCGCCTTCTCGATCGCCGCCGAGGGACTCTTCTTCACCGCGCTGGCGCTCGGACTCTTCGTCGCCGTCTGGGCGCTGCACCCGGCCAACCGGACCGAGGCCCGCGCCGTACTGCCCTCGTTCCTGCGCGGGCTGGCGGTGACCGCGGTGGTCGCCGGGGTGTTGCTGGCCTACCCACTGTGGCTGCACTTCGCCGGGCCGCAGCGATTCCACGGCACCGGCTTCGACGCGGTGATCCATTCCGAGGACATCGCCGCGTACGCCGCCTATCCGCGCCGCTCCCTGGGCGGCGAGGCCGGGTTCGGCACCTCGCTGGCGCCGAACCCCACCGAGGAGAACTCCTTCTTCGGGCTGCCGCTGCTGGTGCTCGCCGTCGGCTGTTTCGTGCTGTTGTGGCGGGGCGGTGATGCCCGTCGACGGGCCACCCTGTGGGCCCTCGGGATCGTCGCGGTGGTGTTCACCGCGCTCTCGTTCGGGCCGGTGGCCAAGGTCGACGGCCGGCGAACCGACCTGCCGATGCCCTTCGACCTGCTCGGGCACCTGCCGGTGGTGAACGCCGCGCTGCCCGCCCGGTTCGCGCTGGTGGTGACGCCGGTGATCGGCCTGCTGCTGGCGTACGCGGTGGACCAGTTGCGTCGACGTCCGCCCTCCCGCCCCACGGCTGTGGCCTGGACGGTCGGCTTCGCGGTGGCCCTGGTGCCACTGCTCCCCACTCCGCTGCTGACCAGCGAACGTGAGCCGATTCCCCGCTTCATCACCTCCGGCGCCTGGCGGGACTACGTCTCCACGGGAGGGGTGCTGACTCCCGCACCGCTCACCCTCGACGTCTACCCCGACGGCCAGCGTTGGCAGGCGTACGCGCTGGCGAACCGACAGGGAGAATTCGCCATCCCGTCCGGTTTCTTCCTCGGCCCCGGCGGTCCGGACGACCGGGGACGCATCGGTCCGGTGCCGCGCCCGTTCGGCGCGCTGCTGGACCAGGCCGCCCGCAGCGGTCTGCCGCCGATCGTCACCGAGGGCACCCGCGAAGAGGTCCGGGCCGACCTGGAGCACTGGCGAATCGAGACCGTGGTGCTCGCCGACCAGGTGCACGGCGCCAAGTGGCCGGTCGACGAGGAGGCCGTCCGCCGCACCCTGGTCCTGCTCTTCGGTGAGCCGGAGCGGGTCGAGGACGTCTGGGTATGGCAGGTCCAGCGGTGAGCCAGCCGGTCCGGCCGTGAGCCAGCCGGTCGGGCGGTGAGCCAGCCGGTCGGGCGGTGAGCCAGCCGGTCGGGCGGTGAGCCGGCTCACCACTGGTGACCAGCGGGTACGGGTCTAGGCTGGACGCGTGACCGTGACGACCTCCGGCCTGACGGCCGTACGCGCCGGTGTCCTCGACTACTCCGCCGCCTGGGACGAACAGCGGCGCCTGCACGAGGCGGTGGTCACCGGCGGGCAGGGCGATACCGTGCTGCTGCTGGAGCACCCGAGCGTCTACACGGCCGGCAAGCGCACCGAGCCGTGGGACCGCCCGGTCGACGGCACCCCGGTGATCGACGTGGACCGCGGCGGCAAGATCACCTGGCACGGCCCGGGCCAGTTGGTGGGCTACCCGATCGTGCGCCTACCCGACCCGGTCGACGTGGTTGCGTACGTACGCCGGGTCGAGCAGTTGCTGATCGATGTGTGCGCCGAGTTCGGGCTGGCCGCGGGCCGGGTCGACGGGCGCAGCGGGGTGTGGGTGCCCGCCGACGACAAAGGTCCGGAGCGCAAGGTCGCGGCGATCGGCATCCGGGTAGCCCGAGGCGTGACCCTGCACGGCTTCGCCATCAACTGCGACTGCGACCTGGCGTACTTCGACCGGATCGTGCCCTGTGGCATCCGCGACGCCGGCGTCACCTCGCTGACCGCCGAGCTCGGCCGCCCCGTCACCATCGCCGACGTCCTCCCCGCAGTCGAACGCCACCTCCCCACCCTCCTCCCCACCCCCTAACCCCTCCCCCACCCCAGCTCCAGCTCCAGCTCCAGCTCCAGCTCCACCCCACCCAGTCCCGCGGTGATCAAGAAGTTTGCGTCGGTTCCGGTGCGGATCCCCGACGCAAACTTCTTGATCAACCCCGCCGGGGGGTTAGGGGGTTAGGCGGTGGAGGTCTCGGGGGAAGGGGGTTACCTGGCGGATGTTGGGGGCGTGGGTGAGGCGGGCGACCAGGCGTTCCAGGCCGATGGCGAAGCCGCCGTGCGGGGGCATGCCGTGGCGGAACGCGTCGACGTAGCCGGCGTACGGTTCCACCGGCTCACCCCGGTCGGCGAGCGCGGCCAGATAGTCGGCGTGCCGGTGCAGCCGCTGGCCACCGGTGACCAGTTCCAGGCCCCGGAACAGCAGGTCGAAGCCGTTGGAGTAGCCCGGCCGCGCCGGGTCCGGATGGGTGTAGAACGGCCGCTTCGCCATCGGGTACCCGGTGACGAAGAGGAACTCCGACCCGTGCTCGCGCCGGGCCCACTCCCCCAGCGTCCGTTCGTGCGCCGGTGCCAGGTCCGGTTCGTCGGCGGGCGCGTTGGCGATCCGCAGCGCCTCCGTGAAGTGCACCGCCGGGATCTGCGCCGGCACCGGCGGGGGTGTGACGCCGAGGGTGTCCAGCGCACCCGCGGCCCGGTCACCGACCGCGTCGAGCATCCCGGCGAGGGTGTCCCGCAGTACCGTCATCACGTCGCGGTGGTCGGTGACGAAGCCCAGCTCCACGTCGAGCGAGGTGTACTGCGCCAGGTGTCGCACGGTGTCGTGCGGCTCGGCGCGGAAAACCGGCCCGACCTCGTAGACCCGCTCGAAGACCCCGACCATGAGCTGCTTGTAGAACTGTGGCGACTGGGCCAGGTACGCGGGCCGGCCGAACCAGTCCAGCGCGAAGACGTTCGCCCCGCTCTCGGTGGACGAGGCGACCACCTTCGGCGTGTGGATCTCCACGAAGCGGCGGGCGTCCAGCGCGGCCCGGAAGCCGGCCACCGCCGCCGCCGAGATCCGCAACGCGGCCGATCGGGTCGGGTGGCGCAGGGCGACCGGGGCGTGGTCGAGCTGCGTCGGCAGGGTGGCGGCGAGCTCGGGTCGGTAGAGGTCGAACGGGGGCGGCACGGCGGGCGGCCCGAGCGGCCGTACCGTCGGGTCGGTCAGCTCCAACCCACCGGGCGCCGCCGCGTTGGTGACCACGGTGGCCACCACCTCGACGACGGTCTCCTCCGGCAACGCCTCGACCTCGGCGCGCACCGCGGGGTCGGTGACGACCACCTGGGCGAGGCCGACGGCGTCCCGGACGATCAGGAAGGCCACCGACTTGAGCAGGCGGCGGCGGTGAATCCAGCCGGCGATCCGGACGGTACGCCCGGTGTACGGCGCGAGCTGGTCGGACAGGATGCGTTGCACAGTGGCTCTCCTCGGTCGATCGCAACGCCCTGGCCACCTCGGGTGGCGAGGCGTCGCCTCAGCCCCGGGAGGTGTGGGCGAGCGGGAACCTCGCGGTGCCACCACACCTTCGCTCCCGTCGGGGACGGGAGCCTCGTTCGTCGCCTTTTCACCGGGGCCAGCCGGGCGGGCTCTACTGGGCGCGGATGCCGGAGCCGCCCTGCTCAGGACCGTCCAGGCACCAAACGCTGTTCTTCCCGCAGCTCGGGAGGGTCTTCGCGGCCCCGGTGCCAGACCGCCTCGCAGCCACCGGCGGCTCTCTTCAACTGGCGGATCGGTGCGCTACTCGGCTCCGTCGTCGCTACTCGCCGCGCACGCTAACACCCCGTCGGGTCGTCCTGTTACGTGTTTTTTTGCAGCCCGGTGTCCGGCGTCACAGGATTTCCGGGGTGACGGCCGTCGCCCGCCGTTCATCGACCGCCGCCGTCCGGCGTAGGCTCGTTTTGTGACGATCGAGCACTCCGCGCCGACGACCGGCCAGGCCGCGAGTACCGCGACGCCCGCCCCTGAGGGGCGGCGACTGCTGCGGATCGAGGCACGCAACGCCGAGACGCCGATCGAGCGCAAACCGCCGTGGATCAAGGTCAAGGCCAAGATGGGCCCCGAGTACACCCAGCTGCGTGGGCTGGTCGCCCGCGAAGGGCTGCACACGGTGTGCCAGGAGGCCGGCTGCCCCAACATCTACGAATGTTGGGAGGACCGCGAGGCCACCTTCCTCATCGGCGGTGACCAGTGCACCCGCCGCTGCGACTTCTGCCAGATCGACACCGGCAAGCCGGCCGAGTTCGACGCCGACGAGCCGCGTCGCGTCGCCGAGTCGGTGGTGTCGATGGGGCTGCGGTACGCCACCATCACCGGCGTCGCCCGTGACGACCTGCCCGACGGCGGCGCCTGGCTGTACGCCGAGACCGTGCGGCAGATCCACGCCTTGCAGCCCGGCTGCGGTGTCGAGCTGCTGATCCCCGACTTCAACGCGGTACCCGAGCAGCTCGCCGAGGTCTTCGGTGCCAAACCGGAGGTGCTCGCGCACAACGTGGAGACGGTTCCCCGGATCTTCAAGCGGATCCGGCCGGCCTTCCGCTACGAGCGGTCCCTGGACGTCATCTCGCAGGCCCGCGCCGACGGCCTGGTCACCAAGAGCAACCTGATCCTGGGCATGGGCGAGGAGCGCTCCGAGATCTCCCAGGCCCTGCGCGACCTGCACGCCGCCGGCTGTGAGCTGATCACCATCACCCAGTACCTGCGCCCTTCCCCCCGGCACCACCCGGTGGAACGGTGGGTCAAGCCGGAGGAGTTCGTCGAGCTGCGGGAGGAGGCCGAGGAGATCGGCTTCGCGGGCGTGATGAGCGGCCCCCTGGTCCGTTCCTCCTACCGCGCCGGCCGCCTCTACCAGCAGGCCCTCGCGGCCCGCGAACCGGCAACCCTGGCCACCCGCTGACCCACCCGCCCCGGGCCCGCCGCGTCAGGGGTCGGTGAGCAGGTTGAGGCGGTGGGCGAGGGCGGCGGCCTCGACGCGGTTGGTCACGTCGAGTTTCGCGATGATCCGGGAGACGTGCACGCTCGCCGTCTTGGGCGAGATGAACAACTGCTCGGCGATACGGCTGTTGCTGTGACCCGCGGCGACCAGGCGCAACACCTCACGCTCCCGCTCGGTGAGCAGATCCGCGCCCGGTCGACCATTGCCGGCACCACGCAGCCCCACCCGGCGAGCCAGGGTGGCCGCGCGTTCGGCGAGCCGGACCGCGCCGAGCCCGTCGGCGAGCCCCGCCGCCTCACTCACCGCCGCGCCGACCTCGTCGCGCTTTCCCGCACCCGCCGCCGCCTCGGCGTAGCCCAGCAGCACCCGCGCCAGTTCCCCGGGCTGACCGGCGGTCCGCCAGGCGACGAGCGTCTCGGCACCTGACGCTCCGCAGGCGACCACCTCGGCGGCGTACGCCCGCTCGGCGGGAAACCGGGCCGCGACGCCGCCGGCCAGCGCGGCGACCTCGCCCGCCACCGCCTCATCGCCGACGTGTCGGGCGGCCCGGGCCGCCGCGGCCAGCACCGGCCAGCTGTACCGGGGATAGTCGACGATCGCCGGGTCGGTCAGGCACGCCTGCGCCGCCCGCAGCGCTTCGACCCGGTCGTCGGCCGCCAGCGCCGTCTCCAGCCGCAGCAGGTACAGCGGAAGCCGGTTGTGCGGATGCAGGTACGGCTTGGTGAGGAAGCTCAGCGCCCGGGCGACGGTTTCGTCGGCGCGGGGATGCCCCTGTGCCAGGCGCAACGCGGCCCGCAGTTGCAGCCAGTGCAGGCCGGAGACGCCCGGCGGGTCGAGCCGGGCCGCCTCGGCGCAGACCTGGTCAGCCTCCGTCCAACGGCCCAGCGCCAGCAGCGCCTCCGCCCGGTTCGAGAGCAGGTACGCCCCGGTGGAGCGGCTGATGCCGACCCGACGTGCCTCGCTCACCCCGTCCGCGGCGGCCTGCGCCGACTCGTCGTACCGGCCCAGCTCGAACAGCACGTCGGAGATGTGTACCAACGCGCTGACCAGTGCCGGCGTCTCCCCGGCGGTACGCGCCAGCGCCTCGCAACGGCGCAGCTCGGCCAGCCCGAGATCGGCCGCGCCCTCCCGTCGTTTCAGCACCGCCAGCTGCACCAGCAGCAGGGCTGCGTCGGTGTCGGCCGCCTGCGCCGCGGTCACCACCTCGGCGGCGATCCGGGCCGCGTCGGCATGGTCGATGCGGGCCAGGTGATCGGCGAGGTCGGCGAGCAGCCGCAGGCGGTCGGGCCCGTCCGACACCCCTGACACCAGTCGGTACGCCTCCCGCAGTTCGGTCGCGCCGTCGCTCTTGCCGAGCATGGCCAGCATCCGGCCACGCCGATCCAGCAGCCGCGCCGCGCGCAGCGGCTGCTCACCGGTGTCCACCTCGGCCAGCGCAGCCCGGGTCAGGGTCAACGCCCGCTGGTAGTCACCGGCGGTGGTCGCCGCACCGAGCGTCTCCTCAAGCAGCGCGAGGTGGTCCATGCCGAGCCGGTCGGCGGCGTCGGGCACCAGTTCCCAGAGTTCCAGCACCCGTTCCAGCAGCCGGGTCTGCTCGGCGTACGCGTACCGGTCGGCGGCGGCGCAGGCGGCCACCCGGGCGGTCACCAGGGCTCGGGGATGGTCGTGGGCGGCGTACCAGTGGTGGGCGATCTCGGCCGGCGCCCGGCCGGCGGCGACCAGGTGCGGGTGTGCCTCGATGGCGGCGGCGAATCGGGCGTGCAGCCGGGCGTGTTCGCCGGGCAGCAACTCGTCGTGGACCGCCTCACGGACCAGCGCGTGGCGGAATTCGTAGTCGCCGTCCGGGTCGGCCACCAGCAGTTGAGCGGCGACGGCGGCCGGCAGGGCGTCGTCCAGCTCCGCCTCGGGCAGGCCAGCGACCTCGGCGAGCAGTTGGTGGGCCAGGCGGTTGCCGCCGGCGGCGGCGATGCGCAGCACCCGTTGGGCTGGCTCGGATAGCCGGTCCACCCGGGCCAGCAGCAGATCACGCAGCGTCTCCGGCAGCGCGGCGCAGCCGATCGGGCTGCCAGCGGCGGCAAGCTCCTCGATGAACAGGGGGTTGCCCTGCGTACGGTCGTGGATGTCGTCGACCGCCCGCGCGGCCGGCTCGGCACCGAGCAGCCCGGCGAGGACCGCCCCGGTGCCGTCCCGCTCCAGCCGGGACAGCTCGATCCGCTCGACGCCCCGGGCCCGGTCCAACTCGGCCAGGAAGGGCCGCAGCGGATGTCCCCGGTGCAGTTCGTCGGTCCGGTAGGTGCAGACCAGCAGCAGCCGGCCGGTGCGGGCCGCTCGCACCAGAAAAGCGATCAGGTCGCGGGTGGACCGGTCCGCCCAGTGCAGATCCTCGATCACCAGGATCAGCGGCTGGGCGGCGGCAAGCCGGCCGAACAGTTGGGCGACCAGTTCGAAGAGGTAACCCCGGGGGGCGTCCGAGGGCGGTCCGGCGGCGGGCGCGGCGGCACCGGCCGGCCGGGCCAGCTCCGGCAGCAGGCGGGCGAACTCGGCGTCGTACCCGTCGAGGACACCGGGGCCGTCGCGGCGCAGCACCGTCCGCAGCACCGCGGCGAACGGAGCGAACGGCAGGCCGGCCTCGCCGAGTTCGAGGCACTGCCCGACCAGCAGGCGGGCGTCGTCGCCGAGGGAGCGGCCGAACTCCTCCAGCAGGCGGGTCTTGCCGACCCCGGCCTCGCCACCGACCAGAACGGTGACCGGCTCCCCGGCGCGGGCGCGGCCAGCCGCCGCACGTAGTCGCGCCATCTCCCGCTGACGGCCGACGAGGATGGTGCTGGTGGGGCGGACGCTCACGGCACCGAGCATGCCACGCCCGCCGTCGTCCGCCCGCCGGCCGCCGTCCTCCCGGTCGGCTGCTCCCGGGTCGACGCTCAGTGGCGTGCCTCGTCGGTACGCGTCCGATGGTGCCGGCGGTGCAGCCAGCCGCGGGCCGAGCGGTGCGGTAGCGACCGGGCCAGCCGGTCCTGGGCGGCCTCGGCCCGCAGCTCCGCGGCGTGCGTACGGTAGAGGGTGAGCATGAGGTTGGCGTCGTGACCGAACATGGCGCGCTCCCTGCGATCGTCGTCAACTGGTGACTCTGACTCTGCTCGCGAAGGTGCCGCCGGGGCATGGGCACCGCGCCTGATCTGTGCCCACTCGCCCTCCTTACGCCGGGTCGCTGGCGGCATAGTGGCGTCGTAAGGTACTCAGCCGGCCGCGGATCAACGGTGCGGCGGGCGACCACTAGACTCGACGACATGGCAAAGCCCCAGGAGAAGGTCTCGTTCGGCCAGCGGCTGAAGCAGATCGGGTTGGTGTTCCGGTTCACCGCCAAGCAGGACAAGTGGTTCGCCCCCTTGGCCACCGGTGCGGTGCTGATCCCGCTTGCGCTGACCGTGGTCGCGGTCGCGCTCTGGGGCTGGCTCTGGCTGCCGCTGGGCATCCTGTTCGCCCTGCTCTGCCTGCTGATCGTGCTCAACCTTCGGTCGAACCGGGCGATGATGAACGCGGCCGAGGGGCAACCGGGCGCCGCCGCGCAGATCATGGAAAACATGCGCGGTGACTGGCGGGTCTCCCCGGCGGTCAGCTCGACCACCCAGATGGACATGGTGCACCTGGTCATCGGGCGGCCCGGCGTGATCCTGCTGGCGGAGGGCAACCCGCAGCGGGTCCGGGGCCTGCTGGGCCAGGAGAAGCGTCGGCTGGCCAAGGTGATCGGCAACGCCCCGCTCTACGACTACGTCATCGGGCAGGACGAGGGCGAGCTGCCGATCCGCAAGCTACGGATGACGCTGATGCGGCTGCCCCGCAACCTCAGCGGCAAGGACGTCAACTCCCTGGACAAGCGCCTCAAGGCGCTCACCTCCCGCCCCCAGATGCCCAAGGGCGCCATCCCCAAGAATCTCCGCCCGCCGCGCGGCGCGTCCCGCCAGATGCGCGGCCGCTGAGCCCAGCACGGAGGGACCGGTCAGCGCACGGCTCGGGCCCCTGGGCTCGCGCGGGAGGGCGGGTCAGCGCGGTACGGGGGTGACGACCGAGCCGGTTAGGCGGTCGTGCAGGCCGCGCCGGTGCTGATCCATCAGGAGGGCCGGGACGACCAGGGCCAGCAGCACACCCCGCAGCAGTGCCCGGAGCAGGCCGATCCGGCCGCCGTCGGTCCAGTCGACGCACCGGATCCGGGTCAGGTACATGCCGGGGGTCTGGGCGAACAGGCCCAGGAACACGCCGTACAGCAGGATCAGCACCAGCACGGGCGCCCAGGCGTCCCGGGTGGGGCTGGCGAACAGACCCGACGCGAGCAGGCAGAGAATCCAGTCGATGACCAGAGCCCCGAACCGGCGGCCCAGGTCGGCCGGGACGAAGTCGGGATCCGCGGCGGGGGGTGGCGAGGGGCTCGGCTGGGTGGTCACCTTCATGAGCCTAGCCAGCGCGGCAGCCGGCCCCGCGCAGGCCCGGCGCCAGGCGGGAGCCGGACCGGCGCGGGCAGGAGCCGGACCGGCACCGGGCGCGCCGACGCGGAGCGCCAAAAAGGACCAATCTCATCAAGCTTCACTACACTGGCACAGCCGGACCCGTTCCTCGGGTTGAGGTGTCCGGGTCAGGCACTCGGGGTGACCCAACGCGAGGGACGTAACACGGCGGAAACACTGGAGACATGGCCGGGCAACCGCACGGCCATAGCGTCGCCAGGAGCCTAGCTATCCGTGGACGTGCCAGGAGGACGAGTGTTCGCCAATCCCGAGGAACTCCTGCGTTACCTCAAGAACGAGGACGTGAAGTTCGTCGACGTTCGTTTCTGTGACCTGCCCGGCGTCATGCAGCACTTCAACCTGCCGGTGGAGTCCGTCGACGACGACTTCTTCACCAACGGTCTCGCTTTCGACGGGTCGTCGATCCGCGGCTTCCAGGCGATCCACGAGTCGGACATGCTCCTGCTCCCGGACGTCGCCACCGCCTTCATCGACCCGTTCCGCGCGCAGAAGACCCTCGCGCTGAACTTCTTCATCCACGACCCGTTCACCCGCGAGGCGTACTCGCGTGACCCGCGTAACGTGGCGAAGAAGGCCGAGGCATTCCTGGCCGCCAGCGGCATCGCCGACACCGCCTACTTCGGTCCGGAGGCGGAGTTCTACATCTTCGACTCCATCCGCCACGAGACCTCCGCGCACCAGGCGTACTACTACATCGACTCGATCGAGGGCGCCTGGAACACCGGCCGTGAGGAGGAGGGCGGCAACCGCGGCTACAAGACCGCGTACAAGGGTGGTTACTTCCCGGTGCCGCCGGTCGACCACTACGCCGACCTGCGTGACCAGATCGTCCGCCGGCTGATCGACACCGGCTTCACCGTGGAGCGCTCGCACCACGAGGTCGGCACCGCCGGCCAGGCGGAGATCAACTACAAGTTCTCCACCCTGCTGCACGCCGGTGACCAGCTCCAGCTCTTCAAGTACATCGTGAAGAACACCGCCTGGGCCGCCGGCAAGACCGCCACCTTCATGCCGAAGCCACTCTTCGGCGACAACGGCTCCGGCATGCACACCCACCAGAGCCTCTGGCTGGGCGGCGAGCCGCTGTTCTACGACGAGACCGGCTACGCCGGCCTGTCCGACACCGCCCGCTGGTACATCGGCGGTCTGCTGCACCACGCGCCGTCGCTGCTGGCCTTCACCAACCCGACGGTCAACTCGTACCGTCGTCTGGTCCCGGGCTTCGAGGCGCCGGTCAACCTGGTCTACTCGCAGCGCAACCGCTCCGCCTGCACCCGTATCCCGGTCACCGGCAGCAACCCGAAGGCCAAGCGGGTCGAGTTCCGGGTGCCGGACCCGTCGGCAAACGTCTACCTCGCCTTCTCGGCGATGCTGATGGCCGGCCTGGACGGCATCAAGAGCAAGATCGAGCCGCCGGCGCCGATCGACAAGGACCTCTACGACCTCCCGCCGGAGGAGTGGGGCGACGTCAAGCAGGTGCCGGGCTCCCTGCCGGCCGTGCTGGACTCGCTGGAGGCCGACCACGACTACCTGCTCGACGGTGGCGTCTTCACCCCCGACCTGATCTCCACCTGGATCGACTGGAAGCGGGCCAACGAGGTCGACCCGGTGCGTCTGCGCCCGACCCCGCACGAGTTCGCGATGTACTTCGACTGCTGATCTCACTCAGCGCCATCCGGGCCGGCTCCGCACCACGCGGAGCCGGCCCGCGGCGTTTCGGCAAACCCAATACCTTCGCGTCCGATATATTGAGGGAGTGGACACTCCGCTACGCGAACCCACCTTCCTCATCCTGACCGCGCTCGCCCGCGAGCCGATGCACGGCTACGCGATCATCGGCGAGGTCGCAGTCCTCTCCGACGGGCGACTGTCGCTGCGCCCCGGCACCCTCTACGGCGCGTTGGACCGACTCACCGACGCCGGCCTGGTCGAACTCGACCGGGAGGAGACCGTCGACGGACGGTTACGCCGCTACTACCGCCTCTCCCCCACCGGTGACGCCACTCTCGCCGCCGAGACCGAACGGCTGCGCCGCAACGTCGAGGCCGCCACCGCCCGACTGCGCGCCCGGGCGGCGCGTCCACTCGCCCCGCGTACCGCCGGAGGTCTGGCATGAGCGAGCGTCAGCGAGCGAATCATCAACGCAGTGCGCTGGCGCCTCAGGCCGGCACGCAGCGAAGCGGAGGGCCGGCATGAGCGAGCGTCAGCGAGCGAATCATCAACGCAGTGCGCTGGTGCCTCATGCCGGCCCGCAGCGAAGCGGAGGGCTGGCATGAGCACTCTGGAACGCCGATACCGGCACCTGCTGCGGGCGTACCCGACGGACTACCGCCACGACCGCGGCGACGAGATCGTCGGGACGTACCTCGACCTGGCGGACCCGCGACGGCGCTGGCCCTCCCCCGCGGACGCCGCCGACCTCGTGCGCGGTGGCCTCCGCCAGCGGCTGCGGGCCGCCGGCGCCACCGACCTGATTCCCGGGGTACGCCTCGCGGCGCTGCTCGCGCTGACCACCGCCGCCTTCCTGTCCGGCTTCTGGGCACTCGTCGAGCAGAGCCCGCCACCCACGGAGGCGGGTGTGCCGGTGTTCGGCCCGTTCACGTCGACCGGGGTCGTCGCGTGGCTGGCGTGGCTGACGGCGACGTTCCTCGCCCTCGTGGCACCCGGCCGACCGACCCGGGTGGCCATCACGGTGGGGTTGCTGGCCACCGTGGCGGTTCTCTCGATCAGTCCGATCGCCGGCCTGCCTCGGCCCCCACTGCTGGTGCTGGTGCCACAGGTCGCCCTCGGCCTGCTGGCGCTTGCCGTCGACAGCCACCTGCCGCTGCCGGCTCGGGCCCTGCCGACCGTGGCAGCGACGGGTGGCTACGTGTTCGGGCATGCCTACTACTGGGACGCGTATCGGTGGAGCGCCGAACAGTTGCTACCGGCGACCGGGGCGGTGTTGCTGGGGGTCGCGTTGCTGCTCGCCGTCGGGTTGGCCATGCGTCGGGACTGGCGGGGTGGCTGGGCGGTGGTCGCCCTGCTCACCCCGGTCGGTCTACTCAGCGTGCACATCCTGGCCGGGGCGGTGGACGGCCTCGGCGGCGCTCCGCGTCCGACCTATCCGACCCTGGTCGGGGCCGCGCTCACCGTCGGGTTGCTCGGCCCGGCCGTGCTGCCGGCCGCCGTCGCCCTGCGCCGTCGCATCGGGAGCAGCCCCGGGGAACCCTGTCCCACCTGTGGCGCCCGCCGCTGACCGGCCCCGCCGCCACCGCTTGACCGCGCACGGAGCGCCCGGCGGCTGTGGCAGTGCAGGTGCTTTCACACCGGCGTGTCGAACAGCTTTTGCTGCCACGCTCCGGCCGCGCAACCGCGCAACCGCGCGCCTGAGCAGGGGCAGACGGGCGGAGCGCCGTCGATCAGGGTGGGGTTGATCGCCAGGGTCGGCGGCGGGACAGGGACCAGAGGACCGTAGCGAGGACCAGTGCCGTCATCGCAATCGCGCCCGGAGCCTTGGTCAGCCGGGCCACATTGGTGCCGTCCGGCAGAGCGAGGAACGAGGCCAGCGCGCACGGCGCCACGAACCAGGCGGTCCGGGTCGCCGCCACCGCGAGCAACGCCAGCGGCCAGGTGGCGTACCAGGGATGAAACACCGGCGCGAGCACCACAGTGGCCACCAACCCCACCCCCGCACCCCCGACCGGGTTGATCAAGAGGTTTTTGCCCTCGATGAGCGCTTGTTGCGGCGAAAACTTCTTGATCAACGCTTTGGGGTGGGGTTTGGGTGGGGGGTGGAGGGTGGAGAGGGTGCGGAGCCAGAGGAGGGGGAGCAGGGCGGTCAGGAGAAGCAGGGCGGCTGTGCGGGTTACCGGGACCGCGTCGGGGTGACGGCCGAAGAGTTCACCGACGTAGTCGACGAGCATGCCGACGGCGGTCGGCGGCGAGGTCCACTGCACGGTGTCGCCGCTGCGGCCCAGCCCACCGAGCCAGCCGAGCCCGAGACCGGTCAGCCGCGAGAGAGCCAGCAGCCCGCCGACCGCCCCAACGGCCAGCACGCCACCGTCGCGCAGCAGCGTCCGCACGACGGGCCGGCCCCGCACGGTTACCAGCGCCGCGAACGGCAGCACCACCACGGCGGTCGCCTTCACCGACACCGCCAGTCCGAGCAGCACCCCGGCAACCAGCAACACACCGACCCGCCGTAGCGACCCGAGCCGGCCCGGACGGTGGACGAGGACCAGCAGGGCGGGCAGGAGCAGGCCGAGCATCACCGCGTCGTTGTGCGCCCCGGCCACCAGGTGCACGCCGACAAGTGGGCAGGCCAGCAGCAGCCAGGTCGCCCGCCGAGGTGGCACGCCGGCTGCCCGGGCCAGGCCGGGCAGGCAGGCCGCTGCCGCCAGCACGCCCGCGAGCGCCAGCGTCCGCAGCAGCAGCACCGTGCCGACCAGCCCACCGCCGAGCACCACGGCCAGCGCGGCGAGCAGCACGAAGAACGGCCCGTACGGGGCCGGGGTGTCCCGCCAGACCGGCGCGACCGCCTCGGCCCAGGGGCAGCCGGCCGCAGCCACGCCGACGGCGTACGGATCACCACCGTCGGCGTAGATCCAGCCCTGGCAGGCGTACGAATAGACGTCCCGGCTGCCCAGCGGGGCGGTGACCAGCAGCGGCAGCGTCCACCACCCAGCGGTGACGTACGCCCACCTGGTCGACGGCGCACCGTCGCGCAGCGCCCACCAGGCGCCCACCATGGCGATCGTGCCGAGCAACCACAACGCGACGGTCAGCGGTCCACCGTCGGGGGCGGTGGTGGCGTCGGGCAGGGCACCGCCGAGGTACCCGACGACCGCCAGCAGCAGTGCCCCCACCAGTCCGGTGTACCGGGCGACCCGGTCCCGCGTGCCCACCGCCCGGGCATCGGGAGCCCGCCCCAGTCCCCGATCGCGCCCGGGACCCGGATCGCGCCGGAGATCCGGAGCACTACGGTCGCCGGACGCGGAGCGGGGCTCGGGATGGGGACGGGCGCCGGGATCGTTCACCGGCGGTACCTCTCCTCAGGTGCGGGGTCCAGGGACGCCTCGCCGGAACTGGCCCAGTGGGTCCCCTCCTGGAAGGCCCGCCCTAATCGGCAGGCACCGGTTGACGGGCCGCCGTCCGGGCCTCCTTCGCCGACCGTACCAAGCGGACCGTCACCACGATCACGAACAGCGTCATCAGCGGCGCACCCACCGTCTTGGTGTACCGGGGCAGGCCGGTGCCGTCGGCCAGCACCAGGAACGCGGCGTACACCGTCACCGCGCTGAACCACCAGGTGCGCTGCGCGGTGGCGGCGAGCAGCGCCAGCGGCCAGAACCAGTACCAGGGGTGGAACAGCGGGGCGAGCGCCACCGTCGCGGTCAACGCCAGCGCGGCGTGCCAGAGCGGTTCCCGGTGGCGGGCCCGGAACCACAGCCACACCAGCAACGCCGCCAGCACCAGTACCGCGATGCTCCGGGTCACCGGCAACGCGTCGATGTGCAGGCCGAACGGCAGCACCAGGTAACCGACGGTCTGCCCGACGGCGGTGGGCGGCGAGGTCCAGGCGACCACCTCGTTGCCGTGCGACAGCCCGGTGATCCAACCGAGGTCCAGCCCGGCGGCGAGGGTCACGCCGAACAGCGTGGCCACGGCACCGCCGACCACCGGCGTACCGTGGCGCAGCAGCGCGCGCAGCGAGAAGCCGCCGGTGATCGCGGCGAGCGCCGCGAACGGCACCACCACCAGCGCGGTCACCTTGATTCCGGCGGCCAGGCCGAGGACGACGCCGCCGGCCAGCAGCGGCCAGGGCCGCCCGGGGCGACTGACCACCACGGCCAGCCCGGCCACCATCAGCCCGACCATCAGCGCGTCGTTGTGTACGCCAGAGATCAGGTGCACCCCGACCAGCGGACTGGCCAGGGCGAGCCAGAGGGCCCGGCCGGTCGGCACGCCGCACCGACGGGCCAGCACCGGCAGGCAGGCCGCCGTGAGCACGACGCCGGCCACCGCAAGCACCCGGAACAGCGCGATGCTGCCGATCAGGGAACCGGTCGCCGCGACCACCGCGCCGGAGAGCACCACGAACAGTGGCCCGTACGGCGCCGGGGTGTCCCGCCAGATGTACGACATGGTGTCCAGCCACGGACAGGGCAGCGTGGACACGCCGTACTCGTACGGGCTGATGCCATTGGCGTAGCTCGCCCCCTGGCAGGCGTACGCGTAGGCGTCCCGGCTGCCCAGCGGCGGCGCGAACAGGAACGGCAGCGCCCACAGCCCGGCGGTGACCAGGGCCCACCGGGCCGACGGCACCCGGTCCCGCAGCGTCCACCAGGCCACCGCCATGGCTGCGGTGCCGAACAGCCACAGCCCGATGATCAGCGGCCCGTTCGGGCCCAACCAGATCTTGACCGGGTTGGGTCGCAGATCACCGTCGGGCAGCGCACCGCCGAGGAACGCCGCCACGGCGAGCATGATCGATCCAGCCAGTCCGGTCCAGCGCACGAGGTGATGGGGCACGTCCGACATGCTGCCAGTACCGTGTGCCCGCTGCGGAGGTGGGCATCGCGCGGCGGACGCGCGCCGCCCCTGCCCGGCCCCCGCCCGCGCCCACCGGCAACCAACGCACCGGCGGCCGCCCAGCCCAGCCGTCGAGCGCTTACCGTCAGCCGGGCGGGCAGTGGCCGGAGGGCCGCAGGCTGCTCGTGATCTCGAAGGTTCCCGCAGTTCGGGCCCGTACGATGACCCATTCGTCCGGGTCGGCGCTCAGGCACCCGCCTGCTGAGGACAGCGACAGCCAACGGGACCAACGGACCCGGACGAGCACATCGGTGGGGGCGTCGACGGTGAATCGCACCCCCGCGTCGTCGGAGGTGACGAGCCGGGCCGGAGCAGAGACGAGTGGTGCCGGGTCGAGCACCTGGTACAGGCGCCACTGCCCGGGGCGGCCGACCTCCCGCAGGTACGGCTGGCCGGCCAGCACGAGCGTCGCCTCGTCCCGGCCGTACCGGTCGAGGGCCGCGTCCGGCGCGACGGCGACGTAGCTGACGGCGTTGAGGCGCAGCCATTCGCCGTACCGCCCGGCATCGAGACTGCCGTCGTAGAAGAGCGGGTTACGTCCCACGTCGACCTGCCGCTCCCAGCCCCGGACCAGTGGTATGGCGGCGGCTACGAAGGCGCTCTCCCAGTGGTCCCGCAGCGGCACCACTTCGATCCGGCCCACCGGTGCCCGCCGCTCCAGGTCGTCCAGCAACGGCTCATGGAAGGCGGCGTACGCCGGTGCGGACCCCCGGCGGGCGATGTCGTTGGTCATCACCGGGGACTGCCACCAGAACAGCGCGATCAGCAGCGCGGCCAGCCAGCGCCGGCCCAGTCCGACGTACGCCGCGACGACCGGCAGGGCGAAGAGCATCGGCAGGCGCAGCGCGTTCGAGCCGATCGGGCTGGGCAGGTGATAGGCCGCGACCAGGAGCAGCGCGGTGAGCGCGGCACCGACCCGCAGTGCCCGGACCGGTACGAGCGCGAGCACCACCACGGCCAGGGCGAGGTTGATCCGCAGTGATTCGGCGCTGAACGGCTGCCGGCCACCGTTGCCGAAGAGCGCCGCCATCGGCGCCACAGTCACCAGCGGCGCGAGGCACAGGACCAGGGCGGCGGTTCCGGGTCGCCGGTCCCGCCAGACGTCGAGGACCAGCAGGGCACCGCCGGCCAGGCCGAGGAAGAGGCCGGCCACCGGGCTGGCGGCTGTCGCGAGCACAGCCGCCGCACCGGCCGCCGCCAGCCGCCACCAACGCGCCCCCCGGGGCAGCGCCACCAGGCAGAGCGCGAGCAGCGCCCACATCAGGCCGACGGCGAAGGTGATCCGGCCACTGGCCAGGTTCCCCACCAGGACGATCGCACCCAGCACGCCGCCGAGCAGCGGACGGCGGGCACCCGTCAGCACCAGCAGCCAGGCCAGTGCCACGGCGGAGACGACCGCCGCGACCGCACCGACCGGGCGCACCCCGACCAGCGCGCCGAGCATCTGGGTGTAGAGGCTGTAACCGAACTGGTTGACCCCGCCGTACCAGGAGAAGTCCAGCGGGGCGAGACCGTTGCGCTCGGCGAAACCCGCGCGGGCCACCTGCGCAGAGAGGTCGGTGCCCATGGGCGGGGCCAGCAGAAACGCCACAGCCAGCAGCAGCGACACCACAAGCGCGCCGAGGACCGGGCACGCCGCCCTGGGTGCACCGGCACCCGGCGCAGCTTCGGCGGCCTGCCCCTCCGGGACGGCAGCGTGGGTCGAGGTCGGCACCGAGCAGTCCTACCACGATCAGTGACCGGCCCGGGTGGCGGGTCACCCGGACACCGGCGTCACATCTCCAGGACGCGCTCGGTGGCGGCGCGGGAGCGGCGGCCGGTGCGCAGGTACTCGTCGAGGAATTCGCCCGGGTCGTCGCGGCCGAGCAGCCGGACCACGCCGGCCAGTTCCACGCCGTGCCGGGGCAGCTGGTCGCCGGCGCGGCCCCGGACCAGCATCAGCGCGTTGCGGACCTGCGCGGCGAGCGTCCAGCCGGCCGTCATCGCCTCGGCGTCCGCCGGATCGACCAGGCCCGCCTCCCGAGCGGCGGCGAGCGCGTCGAGGGTACGCGTGCCGCGCAGCTGCGGGGACGCACCGGCGTGGCGCAGTTGGAGCAGCTGCACCGCCCACTCCACGTCGGCCAGGCCGCCCCGGCCCAGCTTGGTGTGGGTGGCCGGGTCGGCGCCACGGGGCAGCCGCTCGGTCTCCACCCGCACCTTGATCCGGCGGATCTCGATGACCTGCTCCCGGGTCAGCCCGTCGGCCGGGTACCGGATCGGGTCGACCATCTGCTCGAACCGGGTACCCAGTTCGGCGTCGCCGCAGACGCAGCGGGCGCGCAGCAGCGCCTGCGCCTCCCACACCCGCGACCAGCGGGCGTAGTACTGCTGGTAGGCGGCGAGACTGCGGACCAGCGGCCCCTGCCGGCCCTCGGGACGCAGGTCGGCGTCGACGCCGAGCGGCGGGTCGGGTGCGGGCATGCCGAGCAGCCGCCGTAGCTCCTCGGCGATGGCGTGCGCGGCGGCGCTGGCCGCGCTCTCGCTGACTCCCTCCGGCGGGTCGTAGACGAAGAGCACGTCGGCGTCGGAGAGGTAGTTCGACTCGTACCCGCCGAGCCGGCCCATCCCGATCACCGCGAAGGTGAGTCCCGGCATGGCCGGCTGGGCGGCCCGGGCGGTCCGTAGCGCGGCGGCGAGGGTGGCGTCGGTGACGTCGGAGAGCGCGGTGCCGACCGCCGTGATGTCGGACAGGGCGGGCGTGGTCCGGCCGCCGTCGGGACGGGCCGGGGCCAGCGAACCGGCCCGGCTGAGCACGTCGGTGCAGGCGAGGCGGAGCAGTTCGCGGCGGCGCAGCGCGCGTACCGCCCGGGTCGCCTCGACCGGGTCGCTGTGCCGGGCCGCGGCGGCGGTGAGGCCGTCGAAGAGCACCTCCCGTGGGCGCGGACTCAGCTCGCTCTCCTCGGCCAGCAGGCGCAGCGCCTCCGGCTCGCGGGTCAGCAGGTCCGCGACGTACCGGGAGGAGGAGAGCACCCGGGCCAGCCGGCGGGCCACCGGCCCGGAGTCGCGCAGCAGCCGCAGGTACCAGGGGGTGCTGCCGAGGGAGTCGGAGACCTGGCGGTAGTTGAGCAGGCCCCGGTCCGGCTCGGGGGCGTCGGCGAACTCGCTGAGCAGCACCGGCAGCAGGGTGCGCTGGATGGCGGCCGTACGGCTCACCCCGCCGGTGAGGGCCTGGAGGTGACGCAGCGCCCCGGCCGGGTCGGCGAAGCCGAGGATCTCCAGGCGGTTGCGGGCCGCCTGCGGGGTCAGCCGCAGCCCGTCGGCCGGTACCCGGGCCACCGACTCCAGCAGCGGCCGGTAGAGCAGTTTGGCGTGGAGTCGGCGTACCTCCGAGGCGTGGGTGACCCACTCGGCGCGGAACTCCTCGACGGCGCTGCGCCCGGGTCCGGCGGTGTAGCCGAGCGCGGTGGCGAGCCAGCGCAACGCGCCGGGCTCGGTCGGCACGGTGTGGGTACGCCGCAGGCCCTGGAGTTGCAGCCGGTGCTCGACGCTGCGCAGGAATCGGTAGCCGCGCAGCAACGCCTCGCCGTCGGCCCGGCCGACGTAACCGCCGGTGACCAGCGCGCGTAGGGCGGGGATGGTGCCGGGCGCGCGTAACGTCTCGTCGCCCCGACCGTGCACCAGTTGCAGCAACTGCACCGCGAACTCGATGTCGCGCAGCCCGCCGGGTCCGCGTTTGATCTCGCGTTCCAGTTCCTTCGGCGGGATGTGGTCGATGATCTTGCGCCGCATGGCCCGGACATCCTCGACCGCCTCGGGGCGTTCGGCCGCCTGCCAGAGCAGCGGTGCCAGCGCGTCGATCCACTCCTGGCCGAGCGCCAGGTCACCGGCGGCCGGGCGGGCCTTGAGCAGCGCCTGGAACTCCCACGTCCGGGCCCAACGCCGGTAGTAGGCCAGGTGGCTGGCGAGGGTCCGCACCAGCGGCCCCCGGTTGCCTTCGGGGCGCAGGGCCGCGTCTACCGGCCAGGCGACCAGCCCGCAGATGTGGATCAGTCGGGTGGCCACGGTGGTGGCGGCGGTCAGGTCGTCGTCCTCGGCCGCCACGAAGATCACATCGACGTCGGAGACGTAGTTCAGCTCGCCGCCGCCGCACTTGCCCATCGCGACCACGCTCAGTCGCGGTTCCCGGGTGCCCTCGGGCAGCTCCGCCACGGCGATCTGGTAGGCGGCCGACAGCGTGGCGTCGGCAAGTGCCGAGAGCGCGGCCATGGTCTGTTCCAGGCCGCGCCCGCCGGTCAGGTCGGCCGCCGCGACCCGCAGCAACGCCAGCCGGTACGCCCGCCGCAGCACCGCGACGGGATTGCCCTCGCCGGACCTGTCGAGCCGGCCGTCGGCGGTCGGTGCGAGGCCGTCCGGTTCGGTACGCAGCACCGGCCACTGGTCGGGGTTGGCCACCAAATGGTCACCGAGCGCGGAGGAGGCACCCAGCACGGCGAGCAGCCGGCGACGCAGACCCGGGTCGTCGTGCAGAGCGGCGAGCAGCGCCGAACCTGCTCCGATGCCGCCGACGGCCGCGGTGCTGCCCTGACTGCCGGCGGTGCCGTCACCTCCGGCGCTGCCGCCGTTGCCGGTCGCACCCTCGCCCGCGGCGCCACCGGCATCCCCGCTCCCGGTGGCGCCGCCCTGGCCGGTGGGGGTCGCCGTGACCCGGCCGGGCCCCGCACCCCGCTGCCGCACCGCCGCGCCCGGGCCGGCGGTGCGGTTCGGGCCAGCCGTCACGCGGTGTTCCGCCTCGACCAGCCGGTGCAGCTGACGCAGCGCCAGATCCGGGTCGGCGGCCCGGGACAGCGCGGTGAGCAGCTCCTGGGCCTGCTCGCCTGTGGGTTCCTGCGTCTGCGCGCGCCACAGGTCGAGGCCGTCCGGGCCGAGCAGGTCGGCGGCGCGGGCGCCCGCGTCGTCGTCGGTGACGCCGAAGCCGTAGCGGGCGAGCCGGCCCGTGGCGCTTGTCGGCCGGCCCATCAGTGCCCGAGCAGGGGCAGGCTGCGTCGCGACCCCTCGTCCAGCTCGCCGAGGGCGAGCGCGGCGAACCGCGCCGCGAACGGCTGCCAGACCTCCTCGACGTCGGCCATCACCGCGTCGCAGGCGGAGATCACCAGCTGCGGGTCGTAGCCCAGCTCGGCCAGCAGCGCCGAGTCGGTGGCCCATTCGGCGATCATCGCGGTGTCGCACTCGATGTGGAACTGCAACCCCCAGGCCCGGTCGCCGAGGCGGAACGCCTGGTGCGGATAGCGGGTGGAGGCGGCCAGCAGGGTGGCACCGGCGGGCAGCTCGGTGATCTCGTCGGCGTGCCACTGCAACACGTCGGGGATCAGCGGAACGTACCGGAAGAGCGGGTCGGACTCGGCCGCGTCACGCCGGCCGACCACGGCAGGCCCGACCTCCGGCCCGGACGGGCTGCGCACGACCGTGCCGGCGTGGGCGGTGGCGAGCAGCTGCGCACCGAGGCAGACACCCAGCGTCGGCAGCCGGTGCCGCACCGCCTTGCGGAGCAGCTTCTCCACCGCCGGGAACCAGGGGGCCGCCGGCACCCCGTCGACCAGCGGGTAGGCCTGCTGATCACCGCCGAGCACCACCAGGGCGGCGTACCCGTCCAGGTCGGTGGGGAGGGCCTCGCCCGCGTGGGGGCGGACCACCGCCAGCTCCAGCCCGGCTTCGGTCAGCCACTCCCCCAGCCGGCGCGGGTCGTCGGTCGGGTCGTTCTCGATCACCAACGCGGTTGCCACATCGTCGAGGCTATCCGGTCCGGCCGCCCCGGCCCGCGCGAGGGATCGGCGCCGTGTCCGGCAACGTCGAAGGTTTCGCCGGCCACCGCAGTAGGCTCTGCCGCTGTGTCCGACCGCAGCACGCCCGACGACGTCGTACGCCCACCCGCCCTGCGCCCCGGCGACACGGTGATGCTGGTGTCGCCGTCCGGACCGACCCGCCCGGAACGGGTGGCCCGGGGCGTGGAGCTGCTCACCGGCTGGGGACTACGGCCGGTGCTCGCGCCCAACGCCTACGCCCGGCAGGGCTACCTGGCGGGGGCGGACGCGCTGCGGACGGCCGACCTGAACACGGCGTTCGCCGATCCGCAGGTGCGCGGGGTGATCTGCACCCGGGGCGGGTACGGGGCGCAGCGGGTGGTGGACGCGATCGACATGGCGGCGGTACGCCGTGACCCGAAGGTGGTGGCCGGGTTCTCCGACATCACCGCGCTGCAACTGGCGCTCTGGCGGGGTGCCCGGTTGGCGGGGGTGCACGGTCCCGGGGCGGCCTGGCGCGACGAGCGCACCTCGCTGTCCTCGGCCGAGTCCCTGCACGCGGCGATGACCAGCACCGAGCCGGTGACCGTACGCGCCGTCGAGGGCGAGGAGACCTTCGGCGTACGCGTCGCGGGCCGGGCCACCGGCCGGCTGCTGGGTGGCAACCTCTGCCTGGTCGTGGCCTCGCTCGGCACCCCGGACATGCCCGACCTGACCGACGCGGTGCTGTTGTTGGAGGACGTGCAGGAACCGCCGTACAAGGTCGACCGGATGTTGACCCAGCTCCGCCGGGCCGGCGCGCTGGACGGGCTGGCCGGGGTGGCGGTGGGGCAGTTCACCGACTGCGCCGACGGCTGGGACACCACGGTGGTCGACGTGCTCGTCGAACGCCTCGGCGACCTGGGCGTACCGGTGCTGGGGGGTCTGCCGATCGGTCACGGCCCCGGGCAGCTCACCGTCCCGGTCGGCACCCGGGCGACCCTCGACGCCGACGCCGGCACCCTCAGCGTGGTCGCCGCCGTCCGCTGACTCTTTGTCGGACACGTCCGGATTTCTGGCCCGGATTGCCAGCTCGCTGACAGCTTCGCCATGGTTCGCGCCCAGCCGGGCTCGTCACTGTCGGTGACGTCATCGCATCACCGACGAGTTGGAGGAACGATGTCCCGCACGATTTCGAAGAAGCACCTGCTGGCCGGCCTGGCCGCGGCAGGCGTGCTCGGCGTGGGGATCGCCGCTCCCACCGTGGCGCTCGCCGACGACAAGGCCACCCCGAGCGCCAGCGCGAGCAGCGAGCCGCAGGGCGACCGGCAGGAACAGCGGGCCGCACGGCACGCGCAGTTCGCCGAGGCGCTGGCCGAGGAGCTGGGCGTGCCCACCGAGAAGGTGACCGAGGCGCTGGAGAAGCTCCGCGAGCAGCACCAGCCGGAGAGCCGGACGGACCGCGAGGGCCACCGGGGATTCCCGGGGCGTGGTGAGGGACGGATGGGCGGCGACGGTGCCGCCGAGGGCCGTAAGGGCGAGCGGCGGACGCCGCCGTCGGCCGAGGAGCGCAAGGAGGCACTGACCGAACGGCTCGCGCAGGCGGTGGAGGACGGCAAGCTGACCCAGGAGCAGGCCGACGCGATCACCGCCGCCGTCGAGGCCGGCGTCTTCGGCGGCTGGGGTGGCCCGGGCGCGCGGGGCGGCGAGGGCGAGTCCGCCGGCAAGTGACACCGCGGCCGGCAGCGGCTGAGCTACCGCACCAGGTCAGAGGCGGCCCCGCTCCACTCCTGCGGGGCCGCCCACCGGATGCGTCCGGCGCTTCCCCGTCACGCCCGCCTCGCTGCCCGCCTCGCTGCCCGACTCACGACATGCGGCGAGTCGCGGCTTCCGAGCCCCGGGAAGCCCCGAAATGCCGCAACCCGCGACCGGCACCGACAGACCGACCGGCGGCGGGTCCGGTGCGGGCTGCGGTCAGGCGATGCAGGCGCAGACGATCAGCGCGGCGCCGAAGTGGCTGGCGGCGCTGACCCGGGCCACCGGGTGCGGCTCGTCGGAACAGACCACCTCGCCGAGCTTGCCCGGCGTGATCAGGTCCAGCACGAAGAAGGCCAGCGCCATGATGCCGAGACCGATCAGCCCGAAGATCACCGTCGAGGCCAGCCCCTTGGCGAAGTCGCTGTAGCTGGTCAGGATCGCGGTGAAGACGATGCCGGCGACGCCGAGCTGGTTCGCGGCGAGCAGCAGTCCGGCGTTGGCGTTGCGACGTACCCAGATCAGGTCCCGCAGTTTGCCCGGGGTGAGCAGATCGACCAGGACGAAGCCGGCGGCCATCAGGCCAACTCCGACGACCCCGAACACCACGCTCTGCCAGGCTCCGCTGAGCAGATCCTCCAGCACCGACTGCCTCCCACGAGTCTCCGGCCGACGAATGCCGCCGGCACGGTGATCGAGACGATAGCGGCACCGGGCAACGCTCGACAGCCCGGAGGCGGGCCCGTGCCGACGGGCCCGTCCGGAGCAGCAACTACAACGACAGGCGGCCCGCCGCAACGGCGGCTACAGCGACAGGTAGTGCTGGCGCTCGTACGGAGTGACCTCGCGGCGGTACTGCTCCCACTCGGCCCGCTTGTTGCGCAGGAAGAAGTCGAAGACGTGCTCGCCGAGCACCTCGGCGACAAGTTCCGAACCCGCCATCACGTCGATCGCCTCGGACAGGTTCTCCGGCAGCGGTTCGTACCCCATCGCCCGCCGCTCGGCGCTGGTCAGCGCCCACACGTCGTCCTCGGCGCCCGGCGGCAGCTCGTACCCCTCCTCGATGCCCTTCATCCCGGCGCCGAGCAGCACCGCGAAGGCGAGGTACGGATTGGCGGCCGAGTCGGGCGAGCGGATCTCCACCCGGGCCGAGTTGGGCTTGCCGTACGCCGGCACCCGGACCAGCGCGGAACGGTTCAGGTGCCCCCAGCAGACGTACGCGGGGCTCTCGGTGACCCGGTCCGGCAGCGCCTGCGGGAACAGCCGCTTGTACGAGTTCACCCACTGGTTGGTGACCGCGGTGTACTCCCGGGCGTGGGCCAGCAGCCCGGCGATGAACGCCCGGGCCACCTTGGAAAGCTTCATCGGGTCGCTGGCGTCGTGGAACGCGTTGCGTTCCCCCTCGAACAGCGACAGGTGCGTGTGCATCCCGCTGCCCGGCTGGTCGGTGAACGGCTTGGGCATGAAGGTGGCCTGCACGCCTGTGGAGAGCGCCACCTCCTTGACCACGTGCCGGAACGTCATGATGTTGTCGGCGGTGGTCAGCGCGTCGGCGTAGCGCAGGTCGATCTCCTGCTGGCCGGGGGCGACCTCGTGGTGGCTGAACTCCACCGAGATGCCGATCCGCTCCAGCGACAGCACCGCCTGACGGCGGAAGTCCCGCGCCACGGCGTGGGTGGTGTGCTCGAAGTACCCGCCGGTGTCCACCGGCACCGGCACGGTGCCGTCCATCGGCCCGTTCTCCAGCAGGAAGAACTCGATCTCGGGGTGGGTGTAGAAGGTGAAGCCCTTCTCCGCCGCCCGGGACAACGCCCGACGCAGCACGTGGCGGGGGTCGGCCCAGGACGGGCCGCCGTCGGGCAGCAGGATGTCGCAGAACATCCGGGCGCTCTCGCCGCTGACCCCGCCCTCGAACGGGAAGACCTGGAAGGTGGTCGGGTCCGGCATGGCGACCATGTCCGACTCGAAGACCCGGGCGAATCCCTCGATGGCCGAGCCGTCGAACCCGATGCCCTCCTCGAAGGCGGCCTCCAGTTCGGCGGGGGCGACCGACACGCTCTTGAGCGTGCCGAGCACGTCGGTGAACCACAGCCGGACGAAACGGATGTCCCGCTCTTCCAGCGTACGGAGGACGAACTCCTGCTGACGGTCCACTTCCCCAACCTTCCGCGACACGCTATGTCCGCCTTGGGTCGGACTCTGCCCGACCTGACCGACCAGTCTCCACCGACCCGATTACGCAGACGTTAACCGAACCGCGGCCGTTGCGTCCCGTCCCGTCCCGACCGGCGGTCCGGCCCGGTCGTACTGCCCCACGCCGACGTGTCGAGCCCATGGCGCTGGGGCAAGATGAGGACATGCCCACCCTGCGTCTCGCCCTGTGCCAGGTCAACCCCAGTGTCGGTGACCTCACCGGCAACGCCGGTCTCGTCCGCGCCTGGACCCGCCGGGCCGCCGCCTCCGGTGCCCAACTGGTCCTGTTTCCGGAGATGATGCTGACCGGCTACCCGGTGGAGGACCTGGTCTTCCGGCGGTCCTTCGTGGCCGCCTCCCAGGCGGCGCTGGGCCGGCTCGCCGCCGATCTGGCCGCCGACGGCCTGGGCGACCTGCCGGTCGTGGTGGGTTATCTGGACGCGGACGGTCCGCCGCAGGTCAGCGCGGACGCCGAGCCGGGCCGGGGAGCGCGCAACGCCGCCGCGCTGCTGCACCGCGGCGAGGTGGTCGCCACCTACTTCAAGCACCACCTGCCCAACTACGGCGTCTTCGACGAGGACCGCTACTTCGTGCCCGGCGACATGCTCACCGTGGTCCGGCTCGGTGGGGTGAACGTGGCGCTGACCATCTGCGAGGACCTGTGGCAGGCCGGCGGGCCGTTCGCCGCCGCCCGCCGGGCCGGGGTGGGCCTGGTGGTCAACATCAACGGCTCACCGTACGAGCTGAACAAGGACGACCTGCGGCTGCCGCTGGTCCGGCGGCGGGCCGCCGAGGCCGGGGCCACCATCGCGTACGTCAACATGATCGGTGGTCAGGACGAATTGGTCTTCGAGGGCGACTCGATGATCGTCGCGGCGGACGGCACGGTGCTGACCCGGGCACCGCAGTTCGTCACCCACCTGCTCGTGCACGACGTCGACCTACCGGCGGCCGGCGATGCGGGCGCCGACGGCGAGCAGGTGGCCGAAGGGCTGCGGGTGGTGCGTCGTACCGTCGAAGGGATCCCGCCCTCGCCGACGGGCCCGGCGGCCACCGGCGGCCTCATCGAACCGGTGGCCGACGAGGCCGAGGTGTGGCAGGCGCTGGTGCTCGGCCTGCGGGACTACGTCGAGAAGAACCGCTTCCCCTCGGTGGTGCTCGGGCTCTCCGGCGGCATCGACTCGGCGGTGGTGGCGGCCATCGCGGTGGACGCCCTCGGCGGCGACCGGGTGGTCGGTGTCTCCCTGCCCAGCCAGCACTCCTCGGAGCACAGCCGCTCCGACGCGGCCGACCTGGCCAAGCGGACCGGCCTGGACTACCGGGTGGAGCCGATCCAGCCGATGGTGGACACCTTCCTGGCGAACATGTCGCTGTCCGGGGTCGCGGTGGAGAACCTCCAGGCGCGGGTACGCGGCGTCATCCTGATGGCGTTGTCGAACCAGGAGGGCCACCTGGTGCTTACCACCGGCAACAAGAGCGAGCTGGCGGTCGGCTACTCGACCCTGTACGGCGACTCGGTCGGTGGCTTCAACCCGATCAAGGACGTGTGGAAGACCTTGGTCTGGCGGCTGGCCAAGTGGCGCAACACGGAGGCGACCCGGCTGGGCCTGACGCCACCGATCCCGGAGAACTCGATCGGCAAGCCGCCGAGCGCCGAGCTGAGCCCGGGCCAGCTCGACAGCGACTCGCTGCCTGACTACGACGTGCTCGACCCGATCCTGATCGGCTACATCGACGGTGACCTCGGCCGGGAGGGGCTGATCGCCGACGGCCACGATCCGGCCGTGGTGGACAAGGTGCTGCGGTTGGTGGATACCGCCGAGTACAAGCGCCGCCAGTCCGCGCCGGGTACGAAGATCTCGATGAAGGCGTTCGGGCGGGACCGGCGGCTGCCGATCACCAACCGGTGGCGGGAGGACGGCTGACCGGGCGTCACGAGCGGCTGGCTCGTGACGTCGGGCCGGAGTGACATCCTCCACTGCGCCCTGCCGCCGACCGCCCGCACGGTGGGACGATCGCGGCAGAACCCGGGGACCGCGTACGCGGCCTCGAGGAAGGAGAACATCGTGGTGGAGTCCACTCCGGCCGAGGTGACCGCTCTCTACGGCGGCCCGGCCACCCGTCGCGTCCGTACCCGCGACCTGCTCGCCGCCAAGGAGCGCGGCGAGAAATGGTCCATGCTCACCTCGTACGACCAGTACACGGCCTCGATCTTCGATGCCGCCGGCATCCCGGTGCTGCTGGTGGGCGACTCGGCGGCGAACAACGTGTTCGGCTACGAGACGACCCTGCCGGTGACCGCCGAGGAGCTGCTGCCGCTGGTAAGGGCGGTTGTCCGGGCCACCCGGCAGACCCTGGTCGTCGGTGATCTGCCCTTCGGCTCGTACGAGGAGGGCCCGACCCAGGCGCTGCGGACGGCCGTCCGGTTCATGAAGGAGGGCGGTTGCCACGCGGTGAAACTGGAGGGCGGCCGGCGCTGCGCCGCGCAGATCGAGGCGATCGTCGGGGCCGGCATTCCGGTGATGGCGCACATCGGCTTCACCCCGCAGCGTGAGCACACCATCGGCGGGTACCGGGTGCAGGGCCGCGGCGAGACCGCCGACGAGGTGCTGGCCGACGCGCGGGCGGTAGCTGCGGCGGGCGCCTTCGCGGTGGTGCTCGAAATGGTGCCCGGCGACGTCGCCAAGCGGGTCACCGCCGAGCTGCCGATCCCGACGGTGGGCATCGGCGCCGGCCCGGACACCGACGCCCAGGTGCTCGTCTGGCAGGACATGGCCGGCCTGCGTACCGGCAAGGCGCCACGCTTCGTGAAGCGCTACGCCGCCCTGGCCGACACGCTCGACGAGGCCACCCGCCGCTTCGCCGACGAGGTCCGCTCCGGCCAGTTCCCCGCCGCCGAACACACCTTCTGACCTCCGTTGGGCTGTGGCAGACCCGGCCACGACCATCAACTCACTCGGACGACGGTCGGGGTCGCCGGGTGAGTTGATGGTCGGAGTCGCCGGGCGACGATGCGGGGCCGGCCGGGGCGACGAACGTGGCAGCTCTGGCCGCCGCCCACCGGTAGCGGCCAGAGCTGCCACCGCCCTGCCACGCCCGGCCCGACCGCTGCCTTCCACCGACCCGCACCCCATCGGCGCGGCCGGATCGTCCGTCGGCTGCCGGTCATCGACAAGCGTCACAGCAGAGCATGCATAGGCGACGGCGTATCGCAACGGATGGCCGTAGCAGTTGCTGGTACTCGGCCGGATTCTCGGCGATTGGTGGGTGCCGCGTCTGGACGCCGGGTAGGGCCAGCGAAATCCATCGAAAGCCGCTACGGTTCACGCTCGTGAATCGAGTTCGTGCTTATGTCTCTGTCCTGGCCTGCGCCTCACTGCTGGCGTTGGCCGCCTGCGGTGGCGAGGAGGCGGCCCCGACGGGCGGAGCCTCGTCGTCGGCCACCGTGCCGTCCGCCACCGCCACCTCCGCCCCGGCGCCGCCGACCGCCGACGCGGCGGACGTGGTGAGCGACAAACAGCTCTGTGAGTCGGCGAAGCAGGCCAGCGACAAGATGAAGGAGGATCTCGTCGCCGCGGTGAGTTCCGGTAGCGAGCCGTCGCCGGCGCTGTTCCAGAAGATCCTGTCCGGGTTGCAGAACGAGGTGACGCGGGTGGCCGGCACCGGCGCCACCGACAGCAAGGTGGTTGCCGCGTTGGAGGAGTTCGGCGCGGAGGCCGGCAAGGCCGCCAACGCCACGGACCCGGCGACGGCTGCGGACAACCCGGGCTTCGAGAAGGCCGGCACCGCCCTCAGCACGGCCTGCAAGTCGGCCGGCGTCAGCGTCAACTTCTGACCGCCGGACGCCCTTACGAAGGATCCGGATCCGTGGCAGCTGCGGTAGCGGACACGCCGACCGGCTGACGCCTTCACTGCCACGGATCCGGCTGCGCCTGGTGACCTGCGCGGTGGGCGGCCAGGACCCGGTTGACCGCAAACGGGTTCAGAGATCGGTGACGCGGACGCCCGCGTGCGCCTTGTAGCGCTTGTTGATGGCGATCAGGTTGGCGGTGAACGCCTCGATCTGGTGCGCGTTGCGCAGCCGTCCGGCGTAGATGCCGCGCATGCCGGGGATGTGGGCGGCGAGCGCGCCGACGATGCCGACCAGTTCCCGCTCCTCGGTGCAGATCAGCACGTCCAGCTCGATGCGGTCGATCTCGGGGTCGGCCAGCAGCGGAGCGCTGACGTGGTTGAACGCGGCGCAGACCCGGGAGTCGGGCAGCAGCGCGGCGGCCTGCTGGACGGCGCTGCCCTCCGGCACCGGCAGCGCGTACGGGCCCTGCTTGTCGAAGCCGAGCGGGTTGACGCAGTCCACGACGATCTTGCCGGCGAGCGGTTCGGCGAGCGCGCCGACCGTGGCGGCGTGCCCGTCCCACGGCACCGCGATTATCACGACATCGCTGCACCGGGCCACCTCGTCGTTGTCCGCACCGGTGACGCTGCCACCGGCCGGCACGCCGGGCAACGCGGCGATCTCAGCGGCCGACTCGGCCGCCCGCTGCGCGGAGCGGGAACCGATCAGCACCGTCAGGCCCGCCCGGGCGAACCGGTAGGCGAGCCCCCGGCCCTGGTCGCCGGTGCCACCGATGATGCCGATGGTGAGCCCGGAAACGTCGGGCAGGGTGCTCGGGTCGTATGCCATGGTCGTCATCCTCGCAAATCAGCTGGCCCGGCAGCAGCGCCCCACGCTGTGACAATGCCCGCTGCGGCGGGCGCGACGGCCCCCGGACCGGCCGCGAAAAGACCATGCGGCACCGACCGCAGGTCGGACGCCGACCCGTCAGGCGAGTTCGAAGGCGACCGAACGGGTGGCCGGATCGGCGGCGACCAGCCGGACCCGGACCCGGGTGCCCAGTGGCAGCTCGCCGAGACAGCGGGCGCGTACCGGCGGGTCGTCGAGGGCTACCGTCCCGCCGGGTGGGCGGCCCTCACGGGCCTTGCCGTTGGCCGGCGCGTCGACGTCGAGCACGGCGGCGTCGAAGGTCTCGCCGACCCGGTTGGCCAGCAGCACCGCCTCGGCCAGGTCGATCGCGCCTCGGCTCGCCGCGGACGCGGTGCGGTCCGTGGCCGCCATCACCGACGGCAGCCGGGGCAGCGCCGCGCGGGCCCAGTCGGGTACCTCACGGCCGTCGTGCAGCGCCAGGCAGATCTCCGTGGCGTACCGATCGGCGAGTCGTCGCAGCGGCGCCGTGACATGGGCGTACGCGGCCGCGACCCCGCCGTGCGCCGGCTGCTCGGGCGGCTCGCCGTCGAACGGGGTGTACGCGGCCGCACGCATCAGCTCCGCGGCCTGGTCGATGAACGCGGCGGCCCGAGGCTGGGCCGGGTCCAACCGGAGCAGCAGTTCACCCACGCCGACGTCGTCCGGCCAGTGCACGCCCAGCGGGGCGGCGGCGGCCCGCAGCCGCTGCACCGCCTCGGGCTTCGGCGCGGGCATCGTCCGCAGCAGGCCGATCCCACCAGCCAGCATCAGGTCGGCGGCGGCCATCCCGGTGAGCAGGGAGATCTGCGCGTTGTGCTCCTCCATCGGTACCGGCGCCCGCAGCACGAGTCGCCAACCGTCGCCGTCGGCCTCCACGTCCTGTTCGGGAATCGGCAGGTTGACCGCGCCCCGGCGCAGTCCTCGGGCGGTGAGCAGCGCACCGATCTCGGGCAGCAGGGCGATCGGTGCGGGGAGCCGACCCGCGTCGGCGTCGGCCTGCACCTGCGGGTACGCCAACTGGGCCCGGCTGCGGACCAGGGCGCGCTGCACCACCACCGCGCTGGTGTCACCGTCGGCGTCCAGGTCGATGGTCCACAGCACGGCTGCCCGGTCGACGTCCGGCAGCAGGCTTGCCGCGCCTTCGCCGAGCGAGTACGGGTGCAGCGGCACGTTGCCGTCGGGAAGGTAGACCGTCTGCCCTCGACGCCAGGTCTCGTCCTCCAGCACACTGCCTGGACGCACATGGGCGGCGACGTCGGCTATCGCGTACCGCACCCGGTAGCCGCCGTCGGCGCGGCGGCTGAGGTGCATCGCCTGGTTAAGATCCCGCGAGCCGGGCGGGTCGATCGTGACCAGCGGGACGTCCGTGCAGTCGACGGCCGGCCGGGGCGGTGCGGCGGCTGCCTCGTCGGCCTCCCGCTGCGCCGCCTCCGGGTAGGTCTCGGGCAGACCCAGTTCTCGGCGCAGCGCCCCGAAGTCGATGCGCGGTGCCAGCACACGTCGGATGACCATGCGCCCATCCTGACAGCGCCGGACGCACCGCGCCCTCCGCCGAGCGACGGGTCGTCAGCGTACGCCGGGTCAGCGGGCCGTCCTGCGCGTGGCGCCGGTCCGCCCGCCGGACGCGGCACGCCCGGTGCTCCGGGCGGCGGCGGTCTTCGCAGGGGCCTTCTTCGCTGCCGACGTCGACGCGGGAGCCCTCGACGCGGACGTCTTCTTCGCCGCTGTCCGGGTGGCCACCGTCGTACTCTTCCGAGCCGGTGCCTTCTTGGCGGCCACCGTCTTCGCGGGTGCCTTCTTCGCCGCGGTCTTTCTCGCCGGAGCCTTCGCCGCCGTCTTCCGCGCTGCCGCCTTCTTCACCGTCGACGTCGCGGTCTTCGCCGGTGCCTTGCGCGCGGCCGACGTGCTCCGCGTACCCGTCGCCTTCTTCGCGGGCGCGGTCTTGCGGGCCGGGGCCGCCTTCCGCGCGGAGGTCGCTTTCTTCGCGGGCGCGGTCTTGCGCGTCGGGGCCGCTTTCCGCGCGGAGGTGGCCTTCTTCGCGGGCGCCTTCGTCGCCGTGGCCCGCGCGGACGTGGCCTTCTTCGCGGGTGCCGTCTTGCGGGCCGGGGCCGCCTTCTTCGCGGGTGCCTTGGCCGCCGTGCTCCGTGTGGAGGTCGCCTTCTTCGCGGCCGCCCGCTTCGCCGCGGATGTGGTCGTGCGCGGGCCGGTGGCCGTCCGCGCCGACGCCGAGCTGGTCCTCGCGGCGGGTGCCTTGCTCGGCGCGGCCTTCGCCGACACCGTCTTCTTCGCGGGGGCCGCCTTCTTGGCTGCGGCGGTCTTCCGCGCCAGCGTGGCCGACCTGCCGGCAGGCGCTGCGCCGCCGGTCGCCTTACGGGCAGCCGGCGCGGTGCCGGACGCGCGGCGGGTCGACGGGGTACGGGCGAGGCCCGCGGTGCGTTCCGTCGCGGCGGTCTTCCTCGCGGGCGTACGCTTCGCGGCCGGGCGGGTGGCCTGTTGCGCTTCGGCCATCTCGGTTCCCTTCATGGGGACGTGCTGCCGCCCTCGCGACGCACGCAGAGCCTCGGCGCGGGAGGCGTCCCGCGCCGTCTACCTGTCCTCCCCGGTCCAGCGAGCATCCTCGGCCTCCCACGCCTCGTTGCGTTCCCGCACCTGTTGCAGGGCGTTCTCCGCGTCGGCGGCCGAGTCGTACGGGCCGAGAACGTGCCGCGCGGGGCACACGTCGGCACCGGACTCGACCCGGTGGTGTCGCGTACACCAGTAGTAACGTCCGCGTCCGCTGTCGCTCATGGCATCACTGTGCACCGGGAAACGACCGACCGCCACCGGAACACAGCAAGTCACCGGGCCCTTCCACAGTAGACGTGCTCCCTGGCCTGCGGGCCTGAACTGCGAAAATCGTCGCCGCCAGCCCGGGTGCGGAGGTGGATCCGCGGATTGGCTAAGGTCACCGGATGGGCGTACCGGACTACATCCTGCGGATGCGCAAGCACGTCGGCCACGACCTACTCTGGCTACCCAGCGTAAGCGCGATCGTCCGCAACGACGCGAGTGAGCTACTGCTCGCCCAACGGGCCGACGACGGTCGCTGGTCGGTGGTGAGCGGCTTCGTCGAGCCGGGTGAGCAGCCCGCCACCGCGGTCGTGCGCGAGGTGCTGGAGGAGACCGGCCTGGCGGTCGAACCGCTGCGACTGAGCAGTGCCGTGTCGCACCCGCACACGTACCCCAACGGCGACCGTTGCGAGTACCTGAATCTCGGTTTCCACTGCCGGTTCCTGGGCGGCGAGGCACGCGTCAACGACGACGAGTCGCTGGACGTGCGGTGGTTCCCGCCGGGACGGCTGCCCGACCTCGACGAGCACGCGCGGCTGGTCATCCGGCACGCCCTCGGCGGGGAGACCTCCGCCTTCTTCCTGCCCGCCGGAACGCAGTGGGGCGAGCCCGGTGAGCTGGAGTACTCCTGAACCGCTGCGGCGGTACCTGACCGACCTGGTCGCGGTCGCCGGCGAGGTGCTCGGTGCCGAGTTGGGCGGGGCGTACGCGGCGGGCTCGGTGGGTCTGGCCGCGTACCAACCCGGACGCAGCGACGTGGACGTGGCGCTGATCTGCGCCGGACCGCTCGACCACGGGGTCGCCGGGGAGTTGGTGGCCCGGCTGCGGCACGAGGCGCTGCCCTGCCCGGCGCGCGGCCTGGAACTTGTCGTGTACCAGCAGAAGGTGGCGCGGTCCGGCACACCGGAGCCGGATTTCGAGGTCGAGCTGAACACCGGCGCCCGGATGGACTTCCGGGTGTCGTACGGCCCGGCGCAGCGCCCGAGCGCGGACGGCCTTTTCTGGTACGGCCTGGACCGCAGCATCCTGCACCAGAGCGGGCGGGCGCTGCTCGGTCCGCCCGCCGCCGATGCCTTCGCCGATCTGGCCCCCGACGATCTGCGTCGACTGGTCCTGGACGCGCTGCGCTGGTGGTTGGCGCGATCGGTGCCCGCCGAGGAGGTGCCCGCCCCCGGAGCGGAGGACGCCGTGCTCGGCGCCTGCCGTTCCTGGGTACGCCTGCGCACCGGGATGTGGCTGCCCAAGGTGGCTGCCGGCCGGCGGCTGTTGGACGAGGCCGGACCGCTTGTCGACGCCGACACCACCGAACTGGTCGAGCGGTCGATCGCCGCTCGCGACGGCGGTCCGCCACCGACCGGGGCGGCCGCTCGCGCCTTCCAGCGACGTGTGCTCGCCGACCTCGCCGACGCACCCGCCTGAACGGACCGTCGTCTCGTGCAGTGCGCGGCCCGGCTCCTCAACTGGATCGGGAAGCATCCCCGCAGGTAGCAGACGAATTCGTTCGTGTGGCATCAGCCGCTGCGGCGATTCTCGGCCGTCCCGGTGGTCACCCAACGTGGCCCGCTCAGCCCGTTCGCGCTGCACAAGATGCGGATGGGAGGTGGCATGTGCCAGTCTCATCCGAGATTTGTTCACCCCGGCACGACCGCGTACCGGTGCGCACCTACAGCTTGTCAGCAGAACCTGGAGAGGCACGTGGCAAACCTCGACACCGCCCTGAAGGACGCCATGACGATCGACGGGGCCATCGGCGCCGCGCTCGTCGACTACACCAGCGGGATGACCCTCGGCGTCGCCGGTGGTACTCCGGAGATCGACCTCACCGTCGCCGCCGCTGGCAACACCGACGTGGTACGCGCCAAGATGCGCACCATCGAGATGCTCAAGCTCAACGACGACATCGAGGACATGCTCATCACCCTCGGCGGCCAGTACCACATCATCCGGCCGCTGAACGGCCCCAACGGCAAGGGGTTGTTCCTCTACCTGATGCTCAGCAAGGCCCGGTCCAACCTGGCGCTCGCCCGGCACCAGCTGCGCACCATCGAGGAGCAGCTGGAACTGTGAGCAGCGGCGACACCCTCCTCCCCCGTCGTACCGCCAAGCAGCCGGACCTTCCGCCACCGGTGCGGCTTCCACCGTCGCTGGCCGGTGACCCGTCGTTGCCGTACCCGGCGATCGGCACCGAACTGCACGAGCTGCGCCTCCAGATCCCCGGGGTGCAGGGAAGTGTCCTCGGCGGAGTCGACGGCCTGCTCATCGCGCACGACGTGCCCGACACTCTGGACCCGGACGACCTGGCCGCGATGGCGGCGGCGACCTTCGGCCTCGGCCGGCAGGTCAGCCTCCGCCTCGGCCAGGGCGAATTCCGCCAGTCCACCGTCCGCAACCAGGCCGGCTACTTCTCCGTGTACGCCGTCGGCTCACACGCGCTGCTCTCGGTGGTCGGTGCCGACGCGATAAACGTGGCTCGCCTGCACCTGCACGCCCCACCGGTGGCCGAACGTCTCGCCAAACTCCTCGAACCCGCCTGATCCGCGAGCCGCGGTGAACGTCGGTCAGGTGGCGCCCGTCGAGCCGTCGGTCAGTTCGCGGAGAATGTCGGCGTGGCCGGCGTGCCGGGCCGTCTCCTCGATCAGGTGCACCATGATCCAGCGCAACGAAACCTCCCCGAGCTGCGGGTGGGGCACCACATGGTCGAGGTCGAAGCGGGCCGCCACCTCCCGCGACCTGGCACACTCCGCCTCGTACGCCGCCGACAACCGCTCGACGGTGTCACCCTCGGCCAACGCGAAGCTGGCCGTCGCGTCCTCCTCGGAGGTGAGATAGACGTCCCCCGGGCCGGGCGCGAGCAGACAGCGGAACCAGTTCCGCTCCACAAGCGTCAGGTGCTTCACCAGGCCGGCGAGGGTGGTCGCCGACGGCACCAGTCGCCGGGCCGCCTCAGCGTCGGAGATGCCCCGCAGCTTCCCCAGCACCACCGCGCGATGAAAATCGAGAAACGCATCGAGCACGACGCGTTCGTCGCCGGTGCTCGCCATCATCGCCGTGAGCACGTGGTCGGGCGGAGCCTCCATACCCGGACCCTAGTGGCAGCCCACCCGTCCCCGCTGCCCCCGCGACCCGCCACCGGCGCCCCGTCCGTCGCCTGCGCCGCTCGATCCGTCGAGCACATCTGGTCGACCCGAGCAGACCACACCTACCATGTGCCGATGATCGATCAGGATCGACGGCGGGCTCCCGTCCCGGTCGTCGCCGCCGCGATCACTTTCTGCTGGGCATGGCAATCCAGGCCGCCCAGGTCAAGACGAGCACCGCGCCCGGGGCCACCGAGCCGAGGACGACCATCTTCGCCGTGGGGCTGATCCTTCTCTCCTTGGCCTTCGCGTACGGCTTGTGGCGCCAGGTCGGGCGTGCCCAGATCCTGACAGCCGGCTTCGCCGCCTTCAATATCGCGTACGGCCTTGTGGAACTCCCCGAAATCCACCCACTGTCGGTGTTGCGGATGCTGGCCTTCGCTGCCGTTGTCGGCTTGCTGCTGCTGCCCACATCGTCTCGACAATGGTTTCCACCCGGCACGTGAGTTGCCCGGCACCGGTCCCACCGCCCGCAGCGTCCCGGTTGGCTCCGGGTCGCGGGATGCCGTTACGGATCAGCCGCGCCCTCTTCAGCCCACGGATGTGCGCGCGCACGGCTGCTCAGCCCTGGCGTGCCAGACACTGCCCACCAGGGCCACGGGATAGTCGATCTCTCTGACCTGGCGATCATCGGTCTCGACCGAGAATCGCATCGGCAGGATGCTGCTTTCGAACGCGATCGCGCATTCGAAGCGCAGTTCGACATCGATCAGGCCGGTATCACCCGGGCCCAGCACCTGAGACTCGCCGGTGTCACGGACCTGGGCACCCGGTCCCTGCCCGGCCGCCGTACGAACAGTGATCGGCGCCTGCCCAGCGTTGGTCACCGCCAGCTGCCCATCCATCTGAAGAACACCCGAGACGTCCGAACCCTCGCCAGTGATCGACACGGGGACCGCCACGAGCGCGACCGAAGCGCGTCGCTCCCGTTCCTCCCGCGAGTCCCGCAGCTCGCTCACACCCAAGCCACCAAGCACCCCGCCGACCACGAAGGCAGCGGCGAGCCCGACACTCATCTTCCGTCTGGTCAGGAGGCCGTCGGAAATTACGCTGCCCGTCGTCTTCGACTGCCGGTCGTGCTCATCCAGGTCGATCACTTCCCGCTCCGCCGACATGATGTCAGCCTAGGGCGTTCCCTGGCAGCGCGTCGCTGGTCGTACACCCCCTGCGGAGCGCAATGCCAATCGATGACCGAACACAGAACCAGGTCGCCGCCTCGATCAAGACTGCGACCTGGTGGACGACGGACGAGTCGACCTGTACGCCGGATTATGAACGCGAGACGCGCCCTGAGCAGGCGTTTTGTTCGCCTGGCACCCGCTCAGGGCGTCGCCAGGGCGCGCCGGGCCTAACAAAGGAGTCAACTAGGGATGCGGCAACAAACGAGGCTCGTGGCCATAGCCACCCGATTGGAGGCGTGCAACTTCGACACCAAGAGGGGTAATACGATAAGAAGTCGAAGCCGCGCCGTCACGTTGACGCACTTCCCCCAACGAGATCAACCCCTTCTCCTGCAGTTCAGCATGGGCGTCCGGGATGGTTCCTGAAGAAAGAAGTTTCAGATGAGTAGCTGCATTTCGAGAACCTTCGCGCGCAGCACGAATAGCCCGGTTTGCCGCAGAATGGAAAACGCTTTGCGCCCGAGGACTCAGCGACTGGTAAATTTCCATCAAATCCCTAACTCTGCCCGGGTCCGGCTTCCTTGCAAATTCAAAGTACAGAGGATCAGGTGCGCCTAATCTGGATCCGACGTTCTTAGAATGAAATCGAGGCGAACGATCCAGCAAGTCTTCTACCCTCGCCAGGATCGCAGCCTGAAGTTGATCGAGTTGCTCGGGCGTGGCCTCCGCTTGACCACTCTCACCAGAGACCTCAGCCAGAGTTTCGTCAACAGCTTCAGGGACCGCACGCGCAAGAGCAGCAGTTAGCACTTTACTAAAGTGTTCACGCTGCGTCACCAAGAGGGCGTCACTGGTTGCCCTAAGGGCTGCTAGCGCGGATTGAGTATCGGCGTTGATGCGCTCTGCTTGCATCACTTGCTGCGCACCCGACATCCCCTGCGCAAGCGAGACGATGAGTTGAGCCACAAACGCAAGAATGGCCAATCCCAGAGCGATGGTACTAAGCGTGTCGACATCCTTGGTGCCAACCACCACCGCTAAGGTCCCCAAGGAACAAAACGTCATCATCGCCAGTATGGCGGACAGCCAACCCCACGGAATTATGAACCCGACTGCCCGGCGATCTGTGGCACCTAGGATAGAATCCATCAATCATCTTTCAACGAGATCGAAGCCGTGAATTACCATCAGAAAGACGTTGATCGCAAGTGGGTGAGACCTACGACCGCAAGCATCAAACTTAGCCCGCCAAGCGGTGATTGTCGAATGCCCCTTCGACAACGGTCTAATCGACGGGGCAAGGCAAGCATTAGTAGCTCTCGAACCGCCTCACTCCACTGGAGAAGTCACATCTTGCCCAAGAATGTCATCGATGGCGCGCCGGGTGCGTTCCTCGCTGGCCGGCATCAGGTGCGTGTAGACGCGGAGGGTGAATCCGGGGTCGGTGTGGCCGAGGTAGGAGGCGAGAGCCTTGATGCTCTCCCCCGCGTCGAGCAGCGACGAGGCGTAGAAGTGGCGTAGGGCGTGCATCCCGGTGGAGCGGGTCGGCGTGATGCCGGCCGCCACGACGGCGGGACGCCAGCTCTTGTTGTCGAAGGTGCGCCGGTTGATCGCACCGCGCCGGGTGGTGGTGAACAGCAGCGGGACCGTGACCCGCTCGTCGGTGGCCGGGTCCTCCCACGGCAGGGTGAGCGACACCGGGGCGAAGTCGTCGACGTGCTGCTTCAGCACCTGGGCGACGGAGTCTGGCAGCGGTATCCGGCGGTCCCGGTCGTTCTTGGGTAGCCCGAAGACCAGCCGGGAGCGGACGAGCTTGACCTGACGGCAGACGTGCACCCAGCCGGTGTCAAGGTCGATGTCGTCGACCCCGAGGCCGAGAATCTCTCCCTGCCGCAGACCGCAGCCAGCGCCCAGGTCGACCATGGGGCGGTAGCGCTGGGCGAGGCCACCGCGGATTGCCGAAACCTGGTCGTACCGCCATGGCACCACCCGACGCTGCACTGGTCGCGGTGGCTTGACCGACTTTGCCGAACACGGATTCTTGGCGATCCGCTCGTCGTCGACTGCCGCGCCGAGGATGGTGCGCAGGTGCGCGAAGACCACGGCCCGGGTCGCCGGGGCCAGCTTGCCGACCATGTTCGCGTCCCATGCCCGGATGTGACCCGGCTTGATCTCGGCCAGCTTCTGCGAGCCGAAGAACGGCAGCAGATGCTTGCGTACCCGAAACTCCGTGCTCTCGCGGGTCGACTCGTCGAACGAGCGCGTCCGTAGCCACGTTTCGGCGTACTCGGCGAAGGTCATCCGGCCGGCGACCGGGTCGACGTACGAGCCGCGTAGCTTGTCCGACTCGGTCGAGACAAGGAACGCCTCAGCCTCACGCTTGGCCCGGTCCGGAAACGACTTCTTGCGTTCCCTGCCGTCCGGGCCGATGTAGCGCACCCGGTAGCGCAGGCCCTTGCCGAACAGGTCTGTCTTGACCCGTTCCCGTCGCCCGCCGGGGTGGCGAAGCGTCTTGTACCAACGATCCTCTACGTGTCCCATCAGGCCGCCGCCTGCTCACGTACCCAGGATCGGACCGCTTCCGGCTCGTACCGCAGGTGTCGGCCGACCCGAGCCGCCGGCGGACCGTACTTGACCTTCCGCCAGCGGTAGAGCGTTTCGGTCGGTACACGTAGGTACGCCGCCACGTCCCGGATCGTCCAGAGCCCATCGTTCGCCGCCATTACTGCCCCTCCCCCGTTGTGCCGTCCGTTTCCGTCGTCGAGGCGGTGCCGGGGAGCTGGGCGGCGCGGTCCTTGGCGGCGAGGAGTTCGGAGCGCCAGCGGGCACGTTCACCGATAGCCCGCAGCAACCGGTGCGCCATCGGGCCGACGTCGGGATCGTCGGGTCGGGCGAGTTCCCAGGCGTAGCGGACCGGTTCGACGGTGGCGCCCTGGTCGTCGACGCCCTCCAGGCCGACACTCACGCCGAGCAGGGCACGCACCCAGGCCCGGACGTCGTGCTTGTGGTCGGAGAGGGTCTTGCCGGACCAGTCGCGGGAGATGAGGATGCGCCGACCGCCAATGCCGAGGGTGTCCCGCTGGTGAACCTTGCCCTTGCAGCGGCCCGGCTTGAGCTTCGCGTGCGCCCGCTTCGGTTGGACGCCGTAGAGCAGCCAGTTCGCGCACCGGTCGGTGCACGGGGTGACCTGGAGTTCCTGCCACAGCCGGTCGAGGTGCGCCCGTTGCCGGTCAGTCGTCGCCTTGTGGACGTCGCCGGTGTGCTTGGTGATGTACTTCGTGACGTAGCGGATGGTCCGCTCGGCATCTTCGGTGCCGGGCATGACGCCGCGTGCGTCGACCTGGGAGCCGAAGCGCACGACGTGCACCGGTTCCGCGTCGAGGTCGTCGTCGATGGCGTCGAGTGCTTCCGACCAGGTGGTCAGCGGCGCGCGGGTGTCCTGGTCGACCCACACGGAAGCCTGCTCGTCCCAGACGGGCAGCCGGTCGAGGGTGTACCGCTGAACATCGACGCTGGGCCACCACACCTGGTGATAGGTAGCCGCCGCCACGGTCCGGAGCACGTCGCGCGGGATGGTGCCCCGGATGGCGAAGTGCGCGTGTGGGGCGAGGCGGCGTTGGGGCTCGACGCAGCCGGCGTACTGGACGTTCCATCCCTCGCAGCGGCGCAGATTCTGCCAGAACCGATCGAGCAGCCGAGGGAAGTGCACCGCGTCCCACGCCGCCCGGCGGTAGTCGTACCGGTCGGGGTTGAGCGGGGTGCCGTCGGGGCGGACCGGGCCGTACGAGTCGAGGGTGAGCGTGAGCCACATCGACGGCCGATAGCTGGTGCCGTCGGGGGCGGTGTAGGTCTTGCCGACCGTACGGCGCTCGACCTTACGCCGAGGCAGGTCCGGGGCATCCTGGCGACGGCGGGTAGAACGCTTGCGCCGCCGGCCGTTGTCGTCGTCCGCCTGGTCCTCGTCGTCGGTCGAGTGCGGCGGCGCCACCCGTCCCCGGAGCCCTTCGGCCGCGATTGCCTCTTCCACCTCGCGGATCGCCTCATCGAGGTCGGCGACCTGGTCCCACTGACTGGCCCGGGATGCCTCATCGCGGGAGAACTCCAGATGCCCGCGCAGCAGGATCAGCGCCTTCTGTTCCTCGGTCGCCGGCTCCGGTGGCGGTAGCGGCTCGTCGTCTCGGTGCCAGCCCTCGCGGATCTGGGCCTGCCGCAGCCGGCGGTTCTTCTTCGCACAGGGCGCGCACTTGTCTTCGCGGGTCGCGCCGCAAGGCAGGTCGATGACCTCGGTCAGGCCGGTGTTCAGGTCGGTACGGCGCATGGCGAGGGGACGGACGCAGACGCCGTATTCAGCCGCGATCTCCTTGAGCACGTCGACCGAGCGGGGTAGTGCCATGCGGGCCGCCCGCGACCCCGGCCGAGGTGGTGCAGCCGAGGTCGGGGCGGGTTCGAGGCCGGGCAGGGTGGGAGCCGTCATCGGCGCACCTCGGACGGACAGTGAAAGCGGTGGTGACGGTTGCGGGTGGATCGGTACTGTCCGGGCTCACGATCGATGGGAGTAGCGGGGTCGAGATGAGCGGCGGCGTGGGTACGACGGTGTTGTGGCGCCCGACCGGGCCGAAGGAGCTGGAGCTTGTCCGCGCCTCGGGGTGGCGGAAGTGGCCGCCTCGTCTGCCCGATCAGCCGATCTTCTACCCGGTGCTGAACGAGGACTACGCGGTCAAGATCGCCCGGGACTGGAACGTGCCTGCCTCCGGTGTGGGGTACGTGACCCGCTTCCACGTCGAGACGGACTTCCTCAGCCGCTACCCCGTCCGTCAGGTCGGCGGCGACACCATCCTTGAGCTGTGGGTGCCCGCCGAGGAGCTGGAGGAGTTCAACGCGCACATCGTCGGTGAGATCGAGGTCGTCCACGAGTTCCGGTAGCCGGCGACCGGCGTCGACGGCGCTCATCGGATGATCCCGACGACGTGCGGCCGGTGCGGCTGAACGACACGAGGAGGCACCACCGCCGGGACGACGGCCACCGGCTCAGTCGGGCGGACCGGTTCGATGTCGGCGGCGGGCGGTTCTGGCACCTCGTACCGCTCGGTGTGGGTTTGGGTCTGGACTGGTTCGGCGGGCGCGCTGGACAGCACGACCTTGACCAGGGCGAGGAAGGCCAGCGAGGGAACGGCGGCGACGATCCAGCCCCACATGGACGGCTCAGCCTCCGCCACCTGAGCAGCGAGGGAGAGCAGGGCGAAGGCGACCAGGAGGACGCCGACGAAGCCGACCGGTCGACCGTTGCGGCGACGGGCGCGGATTTCGAGGCCAAGGTAGATGGCCATGAGTTCGACGGCTACGGCGTTGGCCCAGCCGATCCAGTGTGGTTGGCCGTGGGCGACGGACAGGTCGTGGACGTGGGTGAACGCGGCGGCGCCGGCCATGGTGCCGATGGCGAGCAGGATGAGCAGGCGTACGGCGGATTCGATGCGGTCGCGGGTCACCGGCGGCCCCCGGTGTCGCGGACGGTCAGGGTGATGCGGATGCTTTGGCCGTCGAGGTCGCGGCGGCGGTTGACCATGTGCGCCAGTCCGTGCAGGGCGGCGGCGAGCCGGTCCGGGCTGCCGTCCAGTTCGATGTGCAGCGGCTTGATCCGGCCGGTGCCGAGAAAGAAGCGTTTGAGGGACATCGGTTACCTCCGGGCCGGGGCGACGCGGGTACGGATGTGCTCGGGTGGTTCACCGAGGGAGGCGACCGCTTCGGACAGGCAGCGCCACAGCGCCCACGCCTCGTCGGGGGTGAGGTGCATGCGACGCCGGCCGCCGCCGACGGCGAGATAGACCGGGTACGGGTCGGGCCGGTGCGGGTCGACGCGGACGGACACGGCGGTGCTGCTCTGCCCATTGGGGTGCGGGGCGCGCAGCCGGTAGAAGGTCGGGGTGGTCACCGCGGCTCACCCCCGTCGGTGTCGCGGAGGATGTTGAGCAGGGAGTCCGGCAGCAGCGGCCCGCGTGGGCGGGGCACCGGCGGGCGGTGGGTGGGTTCGGGGGCGGTTTCCCGGCCGACCTGGGCGAGGATGTCCGCCGCGTCAGCCGGAGCCGGATGGGTTGCGGCGAGCTGGCGAATGTCGTCGTCGGTGATGTGGGAGAAACGGACCCGGGCGGGTTCGGGGGTGCCGTCGAGGATCACGTAGCCGACGCCCTTGGCCCATCGGGGCATCTGGTCGGCCAGCGCGCCCCGGTTGCGGGCACCCTCGCCAAGGACGAGGTCGACCTGAGCGGCCTCGGTCAGGCCGAGCGCGATGCGGGTCGGGAACAGGTCCCGGAACGGCAGTACCTCCTTGCGCGGGTCCTGCAACGCTGCCACCACGAGGACGCCGACGCCGGCCCCCTGGGACAGCAGCAACCCAAGCGACGAGGCGATGCGCTTGCGCAGCTCGACGTCCTGAAGGTACGCGGTGAGGGCGGCCATCTCGTCGATGACGACCACGACCAGGGGGTCAGCCTCGGTCGGCGTGTGTACCCGGACCGTGCCGGCAAGGCGGGTCTGCCGCTCGCGTAGCACGGTGACGGCCTCGTCGAGGAGGTCGGCCATGGCCTCGAAGGACTTGCCGGCGAACCGGGCGAACAGTGGTCGGCCCATGGCGAACTCCATGCCGCCCTTGGGGTCGATCACCCACAGCCGCACCAGCCCCGAGCTGATCCCACCCGCCAGGGAGCGGACCAGGGACCACAGCACCGAGCCCTTCCCGGAGCGGGTCGCCCCACCAATCAGGACGTGGGTGGCGAGCAGGTGCAGCGACCAGCGCCGCAGGTCTTCCCGCCGGGCCAGGGGCAGCGCGGTGAGGTCCGGCACCGCAGGTACGTCGAATGGCTTGACCACCGTGCGCAGCGCATCGGTACGGACCACGACCAGGTACACCAGCGACGGCCGATCCCGGTACCGCAGCCGATCCACCCAGCCCAGCACCAACGCCCAATAGCCAGTCCGAACCGGCGGATCGCCGGGACGCTCCGAGTAGACCCGGGCGTGGCGGCGACCGAAGGCGTACGCGAGGTTGGCCGTGACCTTCTGGAACTCCTCCGGCGTCTGACCGCGCACCATGCGAACCGTCAGCACGTCGAGCGCCTGATCCGAGCGCACCCGCAGGAGCTGCGGCATGACCGGTCGGTGGTCGTAGGTGCGGGTCAGCCCGCACAGCGTCATGGCCTCCCGCCACGCTCGCCGGTAGACGAACACCTGACGGAACCAGCCCAGCACCGGCCCCGCGCACCAGGTCCACCACGATGTTTCGTGCTTCCACCGCCACACCGCCGACACCAGACCGGCCAGGACCAGCGGCACGATCAGCCCGGCCCGGCCGAACTCGGCATACAGCCACCCGCCGGCCACGACCAGGCCCACGATCACCGGATGCCGCACACACCAGACAGCAGCCCGGAACAGCCAGCGCAGCAGCATCCCGAGCGCGATCAGCCACAGCGGCAGCTCAAGCCGACGCGGGCGGATCACCATCAGATCCCCGGCCGTGGTCATCACGACCTCACCACGCGGCCGGCGGATCATCGAACACCCCGCACGACCGCTACCAGCACCCGCCCACCGACGGGCATACCCTTGGACACGTCAGGACCTCTCTCGACAGAGCAGGGGAAGAGACACCAGGGGGCGGGGCTGCCGTCCGCCAAGACCAGACAGCCCCGCCCCCACCAACAGCGGCTACGCCGCCGCCTTCTTGCCGCCGACCACCGGAGCCCGCAGCCCGGTCGCCCGCAGCGAATACGCCATCCGCCCGTTGTTTGCCACGTACGGCGTCACCGTCATCCCGTCGAACTCCACCGCCTCGAACGGCGCACCCGACGGCGGCACCGGCTGGTAGTCGGCCGAGATCTTCACCGTCGTCTCCCGGGACCGCTTGCCCAGCTCAGGGTCAAGGTCCATCACCCGGACCTGCCACACCCGCTGACCGGTCACCTTGTCCTTCGCCGGAGACCGCCGACCCGTCTTCTCGTCGTAGTCCTCGACCTCACCCAGCGACTCGGGCACCAACGCGCACCCCGCCGGGAACACGTCCTCGAACCGCACGGCGAACCTCGTACCGCCACGCAGAGCCATCGCCCACCCTCCAACTTGTTGACTTGTCTGCCAAGCTGCAGTCCAAGGTAGACGGCACTTGGCAGACAAGTCAACAAGTTTGCTGCCCATCGCTCGACGCCTGCACGACTGGGCTCCGCCACATGCCTAGCCGGCGAACCGACCCTGAGGCATGGGCCAGCCCCATCCGTCGCTGCCGGTCCTCGCTCTGGAGTCCCAGGGAGCAGGCAGCACAGGCGGGCTCATTCCTTCGGACCGCCGGATCCTCAGGCTGCCGGCACTCGTGCCGGCGGCGACGGCGGGGCTGTAGCTTCTACAGGGATGCTGGCCGAGTCTGGTGATGCCAGATCGGTAGCACTTGGCTGATGTTTGGAACTGCAATAACGGCGCGTATCGCAGTATCGTTGACGGCAAGTGTGTAACTTGGAGCAGGAACCGAAGCTAAGTCTGTACGGTTGGTTGCGCTAGGCGCTTAGCGCAACACGAAGCGGGGAAACTCATAGCCCCAACCAACAACCCGATGCTGCCGCCCCTCTGGGGAGGCATGGAGGAAGCCCCCGCGCACGCTGGCATACGAGAGCGAGGGCAACCCCGGCGATGAGCCCGTCTCAGGCGGGCTCATCCTCGTTGAGGACTGCACCAAGATGAGCAGCAAGCAGCACCAACAGTCTCAACAGGAGCGCCACGAGGCTCCCCAAATCGCTGAGACGCAGCCTGCCGACCTTCCGGCGCCTGCCAGCACTGCGACACGCGCAGACCCGGCGATCCTTCTTCGGCATCACACCAGCCTTCCCTATTGTGGGGGCGATTTTCGCCTCCTGGGGGGCATGGAGGCGACTCCTACCCCACGGCTGGCCGGTGGTTTGCCATCGCGATCGTATCGGGAAGTTACAGGAAGACCGAGAGACGCGCGGAGCCCTTTCACGATGAAAGGCGACGGTCATCGGATCGGCACAGTTGGGCACACTGGCTCGGCGCGGTAACAGCGATGGGCGACAGGGAGGCAGCTCCTTGAATGAGGAGAATTCACGTCCGGAAGGCGTGGACAATACAACGATTGAAGCCCTAGGTGAGCTGAGTAAGGCACTTGAGACAATCCACCGCGTACGCGGTCACCTGTACTCCGCGCACCAGCTCGTCGGCGGCGCGGACCTGACCCTTGATCGGGTGGTCGAGCTACTACGGCAGGCCGGTCACAACGAAGTTGCCGACCGGGTTGAGCGGGAGTTATTGGGCCGGAACGTCCTACCGGGTCGTTGGACCTTCCAGATCATGGAGGAGTTCGACGATGGGTACTACGCGGCGTTCCAGGAGGTCGAGCGGTACGCCCGGGAGACTCTGGCCGGTGGTCGGCGGCACATCTATGAGGCGGAGATGAAGGAGCGTCGGCGTACCCATGGGATGCCGGGGCATGAGGCTACGCCGCAGGAGTGAGCGACAACCCGTTCGGAAGCATCGTGGCCAGGGCTTGGGCTCTGGCCTCGATGATCTTCATGCGGCCTTCGTACTCGACGGGTTCACGGTGGGCGGCCTGACTGGTGACCTGGCCCGGCCACTTGCGGTAGAGCAGGCCGTATTCGCGGGTGAAGTAGCCCTCGCTGACCGCGCTGGCGGCCAGGAGTAGGCCTGTGTCCTCGGAGGCGGGGAGGGCCATCCAGCCGCCGAGGGCCAGAAGCAGGTCCCGGCGGATGCAGAGGGTTGCGGGGTGGACCTGAGCGCGGTAGCCGTTGGCTTGCCAGAACGCCAGGACGGCACCGCGGCCGATGGTTCCGTCGGCCGGGTCCTTGTCCCATCCGACGGTCGAGCCGTCGGGCATCAGATCCAGGACCCGCGAAGTCGTCCAGCCGATCTCCGGGTGGGCGTCGAAGGCGACGATGTCCCGGGCGAGCGCGCCTGCGGTGAGTTGGTCGTCCGCGTCGAGCACCTTCACGAGGTCGCCGGTGACGCGGGAGAGAGCGAGGGTGCGGGCGACGCCTGGGCCGCCGGGACGACCGCCGCCGATGCTGATGCGAGGGTCGTCCGGCAGCACCTGGGCCAGCGTCCCGGTCTGCCCGTCCTCCTGGACGAGCCACTGCCAGTCCCACCCGTCGGGCATGTCCTGCTTGACCAACGAGTCGTACGCGCCGGCCAGGTACTCGACACTCGGGGCGTGGACCGGGGTGATGACCGACACGAGCTGCGTCACGTTTTCCACCGTTGCAGTTTGTGGGAGTAGACCAGTTCCGTCCGGTCCCCCGGCATCACCACGTCGGCCACCTCGACGACCCGGCCGGCGGTGTCGATGGAGGTCTTGCGCACGGTCAGCACCGAGACGCCGGGGTCGATGTCGAGCAGTTCGGCCTCATCCGGCGACGGCGGACGCGCCCGGACCTCTTCGTCGATGCGGTCCAACTCGACGCCGATGGTGTAGAGCTGGTGCTGCGAGCCGCCGGGCCAAGGCTCGTTGCTGGCGTCGAGCAGGTCCGGGTTCGCAGCTACCAGGTCATAGGGCAGGTACGAGTACGACATGGTCAGCGGCGCATTCTCGTGCCGGGACGACGTCCAGTAGACCCGGCGCAGCAGCGCCGTACCCGGCTCAACGTGCAAGGCCGCCGCCATGTCCTCGTCGGCTTCCACGCGGGTGTACTCGGCGTGGAACTTTAGGTCATCGACGGTCAGGCCGGTGTCATGCTCGGTCGCGCCGGTCTTGAGCCGCTCGTCCTGGTCGAGCAGGACCCGGTCCTTCTCCCACTGGTACCGCTCAGCGTTTCGACGCCGTACCCGCTGTCGGGGTGCCCGTACGTAGGTGCCGCGCCCCTGCTCCGCGCGGACCAAGCCCCACTCGCGGAGCTGACGGATGGCGTTGCGGACACTGGTACGTGACAGGCCCGACGTGTCGGCCAACTCCGTCTCGGACGGCATCAGCGTGCCGGGAGCGAGTTCCCCGCTCGTGATCTTGACCCGCAACTCTTCAGCGAGTTGCAGGTAACGAGGGCGCCAGTCCCGGCCATGCACACCGGTCACCGTACCCCCTAGACGTTCCAACGACTGCCAGGTGGTCCCACCCGCAGGCCGCTCCGGCACTGGATCCACCGCCACCACCGGCCGTCCCGGTCGACGCGCGGGCACCGGAGTACGGCGGGAGCTACGGTCAGTGGCGGTCATGGTGTCCCTCCAACGGTTGTCCCTTGGTCATCACCCGCCACCGGGCGTAGGTCAGTTCGTAGATCAGCCGATCGAGCTGCACCCTCGACAGCAGCACCGACTGCGACGCGCCGGAGCGGGTCGCGTCGACCTTCAAGACCGGGTCGCGGCGCCGGAAGCGGTCCAGGAGCAGTTGCACGCTCACCCAGCCGCCGCCCTCGCTGCCGATCGTGGCCAGCAGCCGGCGATGCATCGGATCATTCGGCCCACAGCCCCGACACCAGTCAGGACACGACGCCTCACCGGCAGTGTTGACCCTGTGGATGTTGGTCGGCTCGTCACTGTCGCCCATGCTCGCCCTCCCCTGGTCTGGCGGCTTGCGTGAGGAGCGAGCGGAGCTGGTCGACGAGTTGCCCTGCTTGCGGGAGGGTGAGTTCGGCCCAGCCGGCACCGGCCCGGCACGAGGCATGCACCACGACCGAAGGAGGTTCGCCTTCGGAGCCGATCAGGTACGACACGACCAGCCCGGACGACCGGACCTCACCCACCCGCAGCAACACACCCCGATGGCGACGGGCCATGTGCGCCAGCACAGGCGCCACCAAATGCCCGCACCGATCCGGCGCACACCACGCGGGATGACTCGCCACAGCAGGCCGCCTGCTCGTCTGACTCATCGCGGCCACCGCCCACCGTTGCCCCGGAAGACCTGGCCACGGGTCAGCAGCGGCGCATGACGCAGCGTCGGCCGCTCACGGGTCCGTTCCATTGCCCAGCGCAGCGGACCTGCGTTGCGAGCAGGAGCGGAACCGCCGGAGCGGCTGCCGGCCCCGGACTGGTCCGGCTGTCGGCGGGACCGCCAGAATGAGAACCAGGGACGTCGACGATGAGAGCCAGGCATCGCACCTCCAGACATTGGGGAGCCGGTGGCCGACCAGGGGGAATCAGCCGGCCGCCGGCCCGACAGAGGTCTCGGCGCACCCTCCGACACCGGACGGGTCGGGTATCACCGAGCCACCTTTACGTGCGGCTACCGCAACCGGCCCACTAGGACGCCGCGCCTCACACGACCAGGTCCGACGCGGCAACACCGCTGATACGCGCCGCCATCCCAGCCGTGCATCCGGAAATGTACCTACAAGTGGATGAGTTGTCTACACATCAAAACGATGCTTCCGCTTGGCACTTGGTAAGACAAGTGCCAGGTACGGTGACCAGGTGCCCACCCCGCAATACGGACAGCCCCGCTACCGGGTCATCGCCGACGAACTGCGAGAGCGAATCGAGACCGGCGCGATCCCGCCGGGCGCCCTACTGCCAGCCGAAAGCGTCCTCACCGCCGAGTTTCGGGTAGCACGCGGCACGGTCCGCAAGGCGATCGCCGTTCTGCGGGACGACGGCTTTGCGGCCACCGAGCATGGCAGGGGTACATATGCGAGCCCGCAAATGCAAAATCCGCCGGACAAGCCAGAGGCAAGTCAGCGAGAGATACCAGCAGACGCGCGTTTAGCAAAGCTGTTTCAGGTCGAGATCGGAACAACGCTGATCGAACGGGAAAAGGTCATCCGGCGGGGAGAGCACGTCGAAGCAGTCGTCAGGGCTTACCACGTATGTAACGCCAGCCCATAACAACGGAGCGCATAGCTTCCTTACCCCATGCGTCACACCTGATGCCCGCCACTGGCGCGGAGAGCGGGAGCCTGGCAGGCCGCCGCAGGACGACGACCGTTCGTACGAGCTAATGGGCCGGTAGACGGGCCGCGCGCGGCGGACCGCGCCATAGTGCGAGTCGCCGCCGACCCGCAGTGGGGATGCAGCGCGGCGCGTGCGGGTCCACCCTCCGAGATCAAGGGCGCTGTGCGACGGCCTGCGGGCCGCCCACGACCCCGGAGCCTCTAGGCCCCTCGGGCCGGCGTTACCAGCAGGCCGAGGGCCTGCCAGGGCACATGGGCAACATCCCCACCACGGCCGTAGTCCGCCACTCGCGGTTTCCCTCATCGCCATTCGGCTCTAAACGGGGGGACGCAAGGGTCCGGTTTCCGACCCCGACAGTCGGGTGACAAGCATGTCACGGAGCGCTAAGCTGCGATTCTCCATGCGTTGATTTGAAAAGGCGGGGAGCGTGGTGTATTTCAGCGAGCAGTTTGGAATCGACTACCAAAAAAGTTTTGAGTGGTTCGATCCCATTCTCGAAGTCGACACTCTGCTCTTCATTGACCCGTTTCTGCTGTTTGCCGACAAGGCACCGGAGTGGAATCGCGCCCATGATCGCGTGATGGATTACTTCAACGATGCATTCGTGATGCTGGCTGAGAGTGGACTCAAAAAGAGTCACCAAAAGTATCGGCGCGTCCTCACCCTCATGGAGTTCCCTGAACCAGAAGAATTCCGGCTGGGATTCACCCGGCGCGGCACGAGAGGGTCCGGGTCGGGAAAAGGTCTTGCTAATCAAGTGACGTCTGCCATGGTGCAGGCGATTCGACGTGGCGTTGACGACATTCGACATTTTGAAGAGCTGGGCATCTTCGTGGAGCGCTTCAACCGCGACCGGATCTCCGATGTTATATGCAATCTACTTAAGCCAGCCTTCATCGAGTACACCCAGGCTATTTGTAAGAGCCACCAGGTCGAAATGCAGGAAGTTGAAATCGACCACAGCGTCTTCGACTCCGATCGCATGCGTTGGATGAAGGCTAAATGGCTGCTGCCGGTGGATCCGCAAACTAACGAGCCCATCATTCTTGCTCCGAAGCGCTTCCTGCGCGAGCTTCCAACGCTTGACGCCGGAGATTGGTACGACAGCCTCGATACGAGCCTCAGGGATGACTGGAACCTCAAGGTCTCTCGGGAAATGAACAAGGCCGACATTCTCGCTGCCGCACGTCAGCACATCGACAGTTTCAGGGCTTGGATTTCCAGGAAAGAGGAGTCGACTCCGCAACCCTACGACGTTGACGTTGATCCGAAGCTTTATGTTCAGTGGCAGCGCATCGTGCGTGAGGCTGTTGCTGACTCCACGATAGCACCTGCAGTTATCACTTCGGATGAGCAGATGATCGAGTTCGTGAAGACTGCGATGGAATACGTCCGCCACTTCTGCGAGTCGGCAAGGGGCTGGGAGTTGTTCTGGGAGATCAAGGGCGAGAAGTCGATCCCCGAACCAAATATGCAAATCCTTATCTACGGGCTAGTGAAAGCCTACTGCAATGCGGCACAGGTTTCGTTCGATCGAGAGGTTGAAACCGGACGCGGCCCGGTTGACTTCGTATTCACAGGCGATCGCCGAATCCGCGTAATAATGGAAGCGAAGAAGCTCAATCACGGCGAATTCTGGGGTGGCCTGGAAAGCCAGACTCCGATTTACGCCGAGGGCCTTCAGGTCAATCGGGCGATCTATCTCGCAATTCGAAATTCGACGAGTCGGGCCATGAACAAGCGATGGGTAGACCTTGATCGGATCGCGTCGCGCGCAAGCCAAGCCAAGGGCATTTCGATCACGGTCGAACGCGTCGACGTAATGCCGCGACTGTCTGCCAGTGATAGCCACAGGACCGACTACGCCCCGGCTGCCGGCGAACCGGATGACGCAGAGCCGTAGGCCGAACATCCGAGCTTCGAAGTCCTTCAGGCTCCGGGGCCACGGCTAGCCACTAACCACACCCTCGCCCCGGTCTCACGGAATTGGTCTAGCCATCCCGGACCAGCAACGATCGACACCGCCAACAAGGTATGTCCGGCCCTCTCCAGCAGGGTCGGTCGGGGCCACCCGATCTGGAGATTCCCCGGCGGTTACTTCCAGCCCGGCACTCGTCCGAGCCAACGAGTGGCCTGCAGGTCCTCTCCCGGTGCCGTGTAGTTCTGTACATGTAGCAACTTGCCGCCTGAGGCTGCGTAGGGGCGAACGCTTCGGTCGACGGCGATGTCTCGTACGACGATGAGGTCAGCGCCGTACGGGCAGGAACGGAAGTGGGCCACTTCGTTCGCCGTGTACTCGACCTCGGCACCCGCGCCACTGGTGCCTTTGACCTCCACGTGCTTCTCCTCTCCCGGCTTGCGGAAGACCAAGTCGAAGGGTTTGCCCAACTCTTCGACATCGTGCCAACCCAACTTCTCCATGTGCTCGATGGCCATCTTGACGGCGTGTTTCTCGACCGTGCTGGTGAACTCAGGATCGTTGGAGCGGCCGGCGCCACGGCGGCCCCGAACAGGCGGCAGTGAGGGGCGAGGGCTGCCGGCTGTGCGGCCGAGGTCGGGCACCGAGCTACCAGGTGCCGTGGGCACGCCCATCCTTTGCAGCAACGGCGCGACGTCGAGTTGAACGAGCACGCCGCGATTGCGGATGGCGGCCATACGTAGGCCCTCGCTTCCCGCTAGGCCCAGCATGTCGCCTGGGCTCGCGGAGATGTCAGCGAGTGTCCCCACCGGGGTGATCCCGAGACGGTAGGGGTAGATGACCTGACCGCTCTCAACCTCGTCAGGCCAGTGGGGAGCATGGCCTTCGTACCGGGGTGTGGTCAGCTCGCAGAGCACGAGGCTCAGCGTGCCTGCCTGCCAGACCTTTGCGTCAGCCCGCGGGCTGCCGTTGTCGTGGTCGTGTCCGAACAACACCCACCGGATCGGGCTGGAGTAGTGCGGCTCGTCGTCCTTGAACCCCCAGGTCTGAGTATCGAGGCCGAAGAGCAGGTTACGACGGCCGTTCGGGGAGGACGAGGACCAGATGCAGAGCACGGGGTCGTTCATGACACCTCACCACCTTGAGGGGCGTTTGAGAGCGAACGCTACAGCAGCCTCAGCTAGCGTCAACGTTAAAGCCTCCTGCAGCGGCGCGTGGATGCCAGTCCCATCCGAATGACGTCCCCGTGCCCAGCCCCTGGTCGGCGCGAGGCCGTGCAAGGCCCATTGCCGATTTGCTCTGGTTCGGATCAAGGCACCGCGCTCCGCGCGGTGCGGGGCGGCAAGCCCGGCCGGCGGCAAGCCGCCCCGGCCGCCTACGGCGCCGGGGCGGTGAGCCACCGACAGCTGCCGGGGCACCGCCCCACGGTGGGATCTCAGCTCAGCGCGAGTTCGTCCGGGAAGCGCTCGTGAAGCGCGGCGACGGCATGCTTCAGGCAGTAGTCGAGGCTGTGGCCGTCGACCCTGATCGACGCGCCGTCAAGCCGCTGACCCGAAATCACCACGGTCCAGGGCTTGCGCTCCCGCTCCCCGTCAATTTTGACCAGCCCGACCAGGCCCATCTCCCCCAGGTGCTCCAGCAGCTCCGGTACGCACTCGTCCCACCTCATCCACGAATGGGACCACCAAGACCGCTACGGAAGCCAGCGGGTCGGCCTGGTCGTGCGTCGGGGCTTCCGGCTGCCGCGCCAGTCCAACCCCGGGACTGGCTTGCCACCGAGTCACCGGGTCGCGGCGCCAGCTCCACCGCCAGGACGTGCCCGGCCCTCACCCACTGCCGCCGGCCCGAGTGCGGAACCACCAAGCGCCGGCCCCGGAGATGCCCCTACGACGGCACAGCCAGCCCGACCCGAGAAGGCGTCAACTGAGCCCGTACTCAGGGCGTCTCCAGGGCGTCAGGGCGTCTTCAGGGCGTCAAACGCCGGCCAATGTTGACCAAGGACGACCATCGATACCCGAACATAGAACCAGCTCAGAGCCTTGATCGCGGCTCTGAGCTGGTGGGCGACGGACGAGTCGACCTGTACGCCGGATTCTGTGCGCGGCGCGCACCTGCGTGCGTGCCGGCGGCGGCCATCCATCTCGGCCTGCCGTTGCCGACAGGCTCGTGCGGCCTACCCGCAGACATCGGGCGGGCCGCCCTCAAGCGTCTGCGCGGGCGTCATCCTGCGATGGCAGCCCTTTCTTGGCCTTGCTCCGGGTGGGGTTTACCGAGCCATCCCGGTCACCCGGGATGCTGGTGGGCTCTTACCCCACCGTTTCACCCTTACCGTCCCCGATGGGGCCGGCGGTCTGTTTTCTGTGGCACTGTCCCGCGGGTCACCCCGGGTTGCCGTTAGCAACCACCCTGCCCTGTGGAGTCCGGACGTTCCTCGGCGGCGGGCCGCAGCCCACCGACGCGACCGCCCGGTCGACTCGTCCGTCGCGTACCCATCCTAACGACACCGGGTCCGCGACTATTGCGCCCCTGTGTCAGGTGCCGGCGGGCACGAGGCTCACGCGGGTCATGCGGACAAGTGGCGATCCGTGGCAGTGGAGGTGGTTCCGGGCCGGCGTGTCGACCGCATTCGCTGTCACGGATCGCGATCACCGGGGGCACTCGGAGGTGGCTCGGAGGCGGCAGCGCCGTGGGGGCAGGGGGCGTAGGGCAGGCGGGCGGATAATGGCGCGGTGACGATGCCGCCGTTCCCTGAACCGACCGCGCCGGCCGACGGGCGGGCCGAGGTGTTCCTGCGCTACCTCGATTATTTCCGGGAGGGCGTGCTGGCGAAGGCCGCCGGGCTGACCGAGGAGGAGCGGCGGGGCAGCCGGCTGCCGTCCGGCTGGACCCCGCTGGAGTTGCTCAAGCACCTGCGCCACGTGGAGCTTCGCTGGATCGAGTGGGGATTCCAGGGGCGCGACGTCGCGGACCCGTGGGGCGACCAGCGAGACGACAGGTGGTACGTCGCGCCGGAGGAGAGCTTCGCGGAGCTGACGGCCGCGCTGCGGTCGCAGGGCGCTCACACCCGGGCGGTGGTCGAGGGCACCGACCTGGCCGCCCGCGGGGTGCCGGGGCCGCGGTGGGAGGGCGCGGATCCGGCGTCGCTGGAGCGGATCATGTTTCACCTGGTGCAGGAGTACGCGCGCCACCTCGGTCACCTCGACATCGTGAGCGAGCTGGCCGGCGGCCCGGTCGGCGAGTAGCCGGGGAGGGGCAACCGGCGCAGGTTCCGGACCGCTAGCCTGCGGATCATGGAACTCGCCGAAGCCGCGTTACTGCTCGCCGCCGGACTCGCCGCGGGTACGGTCAACGCGGTGGCCGGCGGTGGTTCGCTTATCACGTTTCCGGCGTTGCTCGCGATCGGGTTGCCGCCGGTGCCGGCGAACGTCACCAACTCGCTGTCGGTCGCTCCCGGATATCTCGCCGCTGTGGCGGGCAGCCGGGTGGATCTACCTCGGTCGCGGTTGCTGGCCGCGTTGGTGCCCACCACGGTGGTCGGCGCGTTGGCCGGTGCCGGGCTGCTGCTGGTCACCCCCGCGCGGGCGTTCGAGCTGGTCGTACCCTTCCTGGTGCTGGGGGCGACCGCGCTGCTGGCGTTCCAGGATCCGCTGCGCCGGCTGGTCGGCCACCCGCGTGACCTGACGCCCCGCCGCCGGGCCGTGACGGTTCAGGTGGTGGTGGCGCTGGCCGCGGTGTACGGGGGTTACTTCGGTGCCGCCGTCGGGGTGATGCTGGTCGCCGGGCTGGCCCTGGTGCTGGATGCGACGCTGGCCCGGGTGAGCGCGATCAAGAATCTGCTGTCCGCCGTGATCGGCCTGACCACGGTGGTCGTCTTCGCCATCGCCGGCCCGGTGAACTGGGCCGGGGTCGCGGTGGTAGCCCCAGCCACGCTTGTCGGCGGGTACCTCGGTGCCCGCCTGGTCCGCCGGCTCCCCTCGGTGGTGCTGAAGACGATCATCGTCAGCTTCGGCACCGTCATCGGCGGCTACCTGCTCTGGCGCGCCCTCTTCTGAACCGCCGATGGTGCCCACGGTGGCTCCGCGAATCGGAGGTCAGGCGACCAGAGTGCGAGAGCGGCGAGACGGGGCCGGGTGGCGGGTCAGAGGTCAGCGAGGTGGGCGGTTTCGTTCACCGAGCGGACGGCGACGCCGCCGTCGGGCCAGCGGTCCAGCACCGAGACGCCGGCCGCGTCGAGATAGAGGCGGTGCAGGAAGGAGTCGGTGGCGGCGAGCGCGTCGCGCAGCATCAGCTTGATCGGCGAGACGTGCGAGACCACCACGACGGTCTGACCGGGGTACGCGTCGAGCAGCCGTCGCACCGCCCGGTCGCACCGTTCAGCGACCGCGGCGAACGACTCGCCGTCCGGCGGGGCGACCCGGGTGGAGGCGAGCCAGGCGTCGAGTTCGCCGGCCCAGCCCTCGCGGACCTCGGCGAAGGTGCGTCCCTCCCAGGCGCCGAAGTCGCATTCGATGAGTTCGTCGTCGCGGCGTACCGGCAGGTCGCCGACGGCGGCGGCGATCGCCTCGGCGGTTGCGATGCACCGAGACAGCGGTGAGCTGACCACGGCCACGGCGTTCGGCGCGAGCGCGGCCACCCGCGCGGCCGTGGCCCGCACCTGGGCCTGGCCCTTGCTGCTGAGCGGGATGTCACCGCGACCGGAGTAGCGGCCCTGCTCGGTGTACTCGGTCTCGCCGTGCCGGACCAGGACGAGCCGGGTGGCGGTGAAGCTGGGCCGGGGCTCCCAGGACACCGGCGCGCTGGTCAGGTCGGCACCCGGTGACTCGGCCCGGGCTGCGGCGTCCATCGCGGCGTTGGCGAGGGCGTCGGCGTGGGTGTTGCGGTCCCGGGGGATCCAACTGAACCGTACGGCGGTGAACCGGCCGACCAGTTGGGCGGCCTCGGCGGCCAACGGGCGCAGACCGGGGTGCTTGATCTGCCAGCGGCCGCACATCTGCTCGACGACCAGCTTGGAGTCCATCCGGACCTCGACCTCGTCGGCACCGAGTTCGGCGGCGGCGGCCAGGCCGGCGATCAGTCCCCGGTACTCGGCGACGTTGTTGGTGGCGGTGCCGATCGCCTCGCTCCGCTCGGCCAGCACCTCGCCGGTGGCCGGGTCGCGGAGCACCGCACCGTACCCGGCCGGCCCGGGGTTGCCCCGGGATCCGCCGTCGGCCTCGACGAGGACCGTACGCGCGGCCACGGTTACAGCCCGGACTCGTTGGTGCGGACCATGATCCGGCGGCACTCCTCGCAGCGGACCACGTCGTCGGGGTCGGCCTTGCGGATCCGGGCCAGGTCGGCGCCGGAAAGCTCCAGCCGGCATCCGCCGCAGCGACCGGCGGTCAGCAGCGCGGCGCCGAGGCCGGTGTCGGTGCGGATCCGGTCGTAGAGCTGCACCAGGTCGGCGGGCAGGTCGTTCGCGAGGGGCTGGCGGGCGGAGCGCTTGAACTCCTCCTCGCGACCGATCTCGGCGAGGCTGTCGTCGCGCCGCTGCTCGGTGGCGGCCCGCCGTTCCCGCACCTCGGTCAGTCGCTGTTCCACCCCGTCCAGCACCGACTGGGCGGTCTCCCGCTGCTCCATCAGCTCCAGCTCGGCGTCCTCCAGGTCGCTCTGCCGGCGGTTGAGGGAGGCCAGCTCGTGCTGGAGCGCCTCCAACTCACGGGCCGGGCCGGTGCCGGCGGCCAGCCGGTCCTCGTCCTTGGTCTTGCGCGCCCGGACCTGGTCCACGTCCTTTTCCAGCCGGGCGATGTCGCGGTCCAGGTCGTCGACGGCGACCTGGGCGCGGACCCGCTCGTCCTCCAGGGCGGACAACTCCCGGGCGAGGGCCTCCAGCTCGGCCCGTTCGGGCAACGACCGACGCCGGTGGGCGAGCTGGGCGAGGGCGGTGTCGATCGCCTGGAGATCGAGCAGGCGGCGCTGGACCTGGGGGTCAGCCTTCACGGTCGGGCTCCTTGTCGTCCGCTGCGGGTTCGTCCGGCGCGCGTTCGTCCGGGTGCGGTGAGGCGGCGTGCACGGTCCACGGGTCGGTGTCCAGGTCGGACACCAGGGTCTCGACGCCGGGCGCGGCCCGAAGCAGCGCCGCGAGGTCGTCCAACCACGGCCGTTCGGTGGCCCAGTGGGTGGCGTCGAGCAACGCCGGCCCTCCGGTGGCGAGGTGCTCGCCGGCCGGGTGGTGGCGCAGGTCCGAGGTGAGGTAGGCATCCACCCCGGCGGCGGTGGCGTCGGCCAGGAAGCTGTCCCCGGCACCACCGCAGACCGCCAGGGTACGCACCAGGCGCTCCGGATCGCCCGCGGCGCGTACCCCGGCGGCGGTGGCCGGTAGTACGGCGGCGGCCCGGCGGGCCAGCTCGGCCAGGGTCAGCGGCTGCGGCAGGCGGCCGATCCGGCCGGCGCCGCGCCCCTCCCCCTGGGCGGGGGTGCCCGGGCCTGCCGGTTTCAGCGGGCGCAGGTCGAGCAGGCCGAACCGGGCGGCGAGCGCGTCGGACACGCCCGGCACGGCCACGTCGGCGTTTGTGTGTGCGACGTACAGCGCGACATCGGCCTTGATCAGCTGGTGGACGATGCGGCCCTTGTAGGTCGTCGGCGCCACCGACGACACCCCGCGCAGCAGCAGCGGATGATGGGCGATGATCATGTCGACGCCCGCGTCGAGCGCCTCCGCGACCGTCTCGGGAACCACGTCCACGACGCAGAGGACCCGGCGTACGGGGGCGGACGGCTCACCGAGCACCAGGCCGACCCGATCCCACTCCTCGGCCCAGGCCGGTGGGTAGTGCCGCGCCACCTCGGCCACCACGTCGGCGACGGTCGGCAAGGCTGCGGTTGTGCTCACGGCCGGTGAGCTTACCGGCGTCAGCACGTCTACCGGACGTCACCCGGCCGCGGACCTCGCCGCGGCCGGGCCGTGAACTCTGTGGTGGCCGGTAGCGAGCTGTCACCCGGGCCCGACCGGCGTCGTCAACTGTGGGGCTGCCGGTCAACCGGTCCGGCAGAGGCGGTCACGCACGGCGGTCAGCGGTAGCGCCCACGGGAAGGCGTGCTGGTGCCGCTCCCCCGTCCCCGGCGGATGCAGGGGGTAGACGTCATCACCGAAGAGCACCCCCACCCCCCATTCGGAGAGCCGGGCGAGGCCCGCCCGGAAGGCGGGGTGGGCGGCCATCGCCGCGTTGGTGTACGGCACGGCCACCAGCGGTATCCCCCGGCCCTGGGCCTCCACCAGCAGCCCCAGGGCGAGGGTGTCCGCGATGCCGGCCACCCACTTGTTCACGGTGTTGACCGTGGCCGGGCAGACGATCATGGCATCGGCGGTGGGCAGCACGTCCGGGTCGCCCGGGTTCTTGTAGTGCGTGCGTACCGGATGACCGGTCTGACGGGCCAGCGCGGTGCGATCGACGAACTTGGCACCGTCGGGCGTGGTGATCACGCAGACGTCCCAGCCGTCCTGCTGGGCCAGGTCGACGAGCCGGCCCACGTCTCGGGCCAGTGGCGAGCCACAGGCGATGATGTAGAGCACCTGGCGGTGCCCGTCGTGGCGGTGCGAACCGGTCATGCCGGCTCCGAGGTCATACTCCTACTCCCATGTGCTCAGCCAACTCTGCGATCGGAGAAGGCGGCGCACCACGTGTGCGACGAAGGACGTCCGACATCACCTCGTGGGCGATCGGGCGGCAGCGGATCTCGGAGGGTGCCAGGCGGTCACCGCGCAGCAGCATCTCCCCGGCGTTGGCCACGTCGCCGATCAGCGCGAAGCCCCGGGCCAGGTCGAGCAGGTGATGCGCCCGGCGTTCGGGCAGCATCGCGTCGAACGGCGCGGGCTGGATCTTCTGGCGGTGCACCTCGACGGCCCGCCCGCCGTCGCCCAGCTCGACGGCGGCCGCCGCCCGGTGCAGCTCGACATTTGTCGGCCCGAACGAGGTCCAGTAGTGGTTGTGGTCGCCGCCGAGCTCGACCGCCGCCGCGTGGGCTCCGTCGAGCAGATCCTCCACGGTGGCGCTGTCACCGATGCGGGAGGCGGCCATCGCACCCTGGAGCAGCAGCATCCCGTAGACGGAGAGGCGCTCGGGACGACTGTCGTTGCCGCCGCCCGGGGCGAGTTGGTTGGCGATCCGCACGTTCAGCTCAAGCGCCGGCCGGGGCCGGCCCATCGCCACCAGCGCGTTGCAGACCCGGGTGGTGGCGACCCCGGCGAGCAGCTGGTCGTCGGCGCGTTGCGCGACGGCGATGGAACGGTCGGCGGCGAGCCAGGCGAGATCACACTCGCCGAGTTTGCGCAGCACCGAGGAGGCGAGCTGGTAGACCTGCCCGAGCAGGTGGGCGGCACGCTGGGCCTGGTCGCCGCCGTACGCGGCGTCGGCCGCCTGGGCGTCGCGGAGCAGCTTCGGCAGGGCCCGGGTGAGCATCCCGTAGCGGCCGTACTGGTAGGTCAGCCAGGCGTGAGTGACCGCCTTGCTCATGTCGGCCAGCGGCGGTGGGCTCGGTGCCGCGTCGAAGTACGCGCTGATCGAGTCGTACCGCTCCAGCGCGGCCCGGATCTCCTCGACCTCGAACTGGTCGATGCAGTTGAGCGCGTCGGTGCGGCGTTCCGGATCCTTGCCGAGCAGCAGCTGCACGTCCATCTGGAGGATGTCGGCGATCTCGTAGAGCACGGAGAACTTGTCCAGCCGCCGCACGCCCCGCTCGATCTTGTCGACCCAGCTCTTCGACTTGCCCAACCGGTCGGCGAAAACCTGCTGCGACATCTTTCGCCGGCCGCGCCAGTAGGCCACCCGCCGCCCGATGGGTAGCTCGTCCATCTCCCCAGTCCTCCCCTTTGCTGGAGCCCTGGCCGGGGGCCGGGGGCCGTTCCGTGGGCGCGGCGATCCGTCCGGATCCCAGGTTTCCGCTGGTCGCACAGGAGGTGCGTCAGCCTTCTGGCCGAGCCTCGTAACTTTCGTGCAAGTTGCATCGGCCACTTTGTCAAACAAACGATGACGGGCTACGGCAGTGACGGGTCTCGACGTAGGAGCTGACGCCGGTCAGGCGCGGCGAGGGGAGATGGCACCAATGTGGGGGAATGTCGCACCGCACGTGGCGCGTCTGTCGCCGTTGGAACGGGTACGGCTGCGCCGGATCGCCGTGCGCTACGCCCTGCACGGCTGGGCGATCACCCCGGGCGCCTGCCTGGCGCGGAGCCGCTTCGTCTGCGGCCGGGCCGGCTGCCCGACCGTCGGCTGCCATCCCGCCCTGGAGGACTGGGAGCACGCGGCAAGCACCGATCCGGCGCGAGTGGCCACCTGGTGGCGGTCCCGGCCCCACGGCGTACTGCTGCCCACCGGCCGCTCCTTCGACGTGCTGGAGGTTCCCGCCCACCTGGGCCGGCTGGTCCTGGATGCGGTGCGCGTCCACCCGGTCGGTCCGGGGGTACGCGGACCGGTGCTGGTCACCCCGACGGGGCGCTGGATGTTCCTGGTCCGGCCGGGCGACCCACTGCGACCGGAACTGGAGCAGTGTTTCGACGTGGTGCTGCACGGTCGCGGCTCCTGGGTTCCGGCGCCACCGACCCGGCTGCCCGAGGGCCAGGTCCGCTGGGCAGTCGCACCGGAGCAGGCCCGCTGGCAGCTACCGGATGCCTACCTGGTGCAGAACACGCTGGTGGAGGCGCTGCGTGCGACCGGCGTGACGCTGACCCCGGCACTGGTACCCGGCCATCTGCCGCTGCCTCGCCGCAGCCGCTGACCGGGCGCGCGGTGCGACGCGTCGCTGGCCTTTGCCAGACCGGCTCCGGCGCGACCTTCGGCGCGCTCCCCGGCACCGGCAGCGAGACCCGAACCGACCGGCGCTCGTTGGATCCTTCGACGGCGCGCCTGCGCCGGGAGCGGGGATGCGATGTCCACCGGCGACACCAGACACCATCCGGGCGGAGCAGAGCCGCCCCGGCGACACCGACCCGGCCGCCGATGGGCGGCCACCCGTCCCCCGGGCGCCCGGCCCGGCCGTCCCCGGCCGACCGGGTCCCGCCCAGCTATCACCCACCGCCCAGCCCGCTGGCCCTGACCGGAACGGGTTACACCCCCGGGTGCTGCGGGGCGGGGAGGTCGGTCGGGCTAGGCCGACAGGGGCAGGTTGGTGGAGTGCAGGCAGCGCGCGTCGTCGGTGACCACCACGTGCTGGTGCGCGGGCAGCCGATCCAGCCATCCGATCCCGGCCACGCCCATGGCCACCGCCGCGGTGGCGTACGCGTCAGCCAGTCCGAGGTCGTGCCCGACCACGGTCACCGAGCGCAGCCCCCTGGCCGGCGCGCCCCGCCGGGGATCCTGCACGTGCGGGCCACGTTCGTAGACACCCGAGGTGGCGACCGCCAGGTCTGTCCCGGTGAGCGCCAGACAGACCGCCGACGGGTTCCACGGGTGCCGCACACCGATCCGCCACGGCAGCCCGGTCGAGGAGCGGCCCCGCACCCGGACGTCACCACCGGCGTTCAGGCAGTGGTTGTCGACACCCGCCGCGCGCAACCGGTCCGAGGCCACCTGGACCGCCCAGCCCTTGACGTACCCGGACGGGTCCAGCCGCCCGGTGGCGTACGCGTCGAAGAAGCCGTCGGTGGCGCCCCACAGGTCGGCGCAGCGTTCCAGCACCCGGCGCAGGTCGGCCGACGCCTCGGAGAGCAGCAGCTCGCCCCGGTCGAAGCGGCACACCTCGCTGTCCGGCCGGTACGTGCTGAACCTCGCGTCCACCTCGCGCAGCCAGGCGAACACTCCGTCGGCCAGCGCGGTCAGCTCGGTCGTGGACCGGTCGTCGGCGATGTCGAGGCTGACCGGGGTACCCATCACGTGTTCGACCCGACGCAGCCCGGGTCGGATCAAGGTGTCCACCCTCACCGCCTCTGGTCGATCGCGGCCTGCAAGGACCGCCGGTAGGCGTCGCTGGTCGCGGTCGCGCCCGAGATGGTGTCCAGGTCGGCGCTCTGCCGTTCCACAACCATCCCCACCGCGCCGCTGTACCGGCTGTCGACCTGGTCGCTGCGCCGGTCGGACTGGGCCGTCCCGCGCGGCAGCCGCTGCGCCGCGGCGTTGACGATCCGGTCGTCGACCACCGTGATGCGGACCTGCACGTCGCCGAACTCGTTGCTCACCACCGGCCCGACGAGCGTGCTGGCGGTGGGTGGCGCGGCGGCGGTGCCGGTCCGGGACGCGGCGGGCGTACCCGGTGCGCCGCTCGAACCGGACCGGCTCGCGCCGGAGGCGCTGCGCGTCGATTCGGGCGCGGTGCTGACCCGCGGCGTCGTCTCGTCCGAGCCGGCTGCTGGTGCCGGCCCCTCGGCGGCGGTGGGTGCCTCCTGGGCGGGTTGACCGGTGCCGGGTGCGGCCTTGAACACCACCAGCGCGGTGGTGCTGGCGGCCAGGCCGGTGATCGCGAGGAGCGCGCGACGCATGCGGTGGGCCCTCTCAGAGTTCGAAGGTGGCGAGGTGGATCTGACGGCGGCGGACGCCGGCCTGGCGGAGCACCTGGCGATACTGCTCGACCAGCCCGGGTGGGCCACACAGGTAGACGTCGCGACGAGCCACGTCCGGCACCAGCTGGCGCAGCCCGTCCGGGGTCATCACCTGCCGTGGGCCCGGGTCGTTGCGGGAGCCGACGACGTACCAGACCCGCAGACCGCGGTTGCGGACCAGCCAGTCCAACTCCTCCTGCAACAACACGTCGGCCGGGGTACGGGCCCGGTAGATCAGCGCGGCACCGGGCGGCAGTTCCTCCAGCATCGCCCGCAGCGGGGTGATGCCGCTGCCGGCGGCGATCAGCAGCGCGCGCTCGCGGGTGCGGTGGGCCGCCGTGCAGGTGCCTGACGGGCCGACCGCCCAGACCCGTACGCCTGGGTCGAGGTTGCGCAGATCCTGGGTGTGCCGACCGACCACCTTGACGGTCAGTCGCAGCCAGCGGTCGTTCGCGGCGGCGGAGACCGAGAACGGGTGCGACTGCCACCAGCAGCCCCGGGTCAGGAAACGCCAGCGGAAGAACTGCCCACCCAGCAGCTCCAGCCGGTCGAGGCCCGACCCGGTCAGGTAGAGCGAGACGGCGTCGGGGCTTTCGGTGACCACGTCACTGACCCGTAGCCGGTGCCGCAGGTTGAACCGCAGCGGGTTGATCACCCGACCCCACAGCCACGCGGCGACCACCAGCACGTACAGGGCGATCCATCCGGTACGCGCCGGGCCGGGCCGGAACAGCTGGCTGCCGTTGCTGAACTGGTGGGCGAAGCCGAGCAGCAGCACGGCGTACGCGGCCAGGTGGGTGGCGTGCCACAGCTCGTACGGCAGCACCCGGCGTGCCGCCCGCACGCTTACCAACCCGACCAGCACCAGCAGGCCGGCAGCAGCGAACGCGGAGACCATGTCCTGGTACTCGCGCAGCATCACGCCGGCCTGGCCGAGCAGCGAGCGACCTTCCAGCCCGGCGTAGCCGACCAGGATCAGCGCCGTGTGGGCGAGCACCGCGACCAGCAGCGTGGCAGCGACGTCGCGGTGCCAGCGGGCGATCCGCTCGCCGGCCCACCGTTCGAGCACCGGCAGGCGGCTCATCATCAGCACCTGGACCAGCAGCAGGTAGCCGGCGAGCAGCCCGGTGATCTGCCCGGCGGCGGTGGTGATCGCGGTGGCACCGGTCAACGAGCCGGCCGGGGTGTCCCGCCACCACGGCAGCACGCTGGCCACCAGACCGCCCAGGAACAGCACGACAAGCAGCCGCCGGCCATTGGCGCCGCGCCGTGGCACGGCCGCCGGTGGGGCGGACGCGCCCGACCCCGGCCGGGCCGGCCGGGGACTGACGTACGGGCGGGGGTAGGTCGTCACGCCCGGCCGCCGCACTCGTCGAGCTGATCGGCCATGCACCGTTTCCGATTCCTGCCGGGCGTCGACCCTGGACGTGACCGGTCTGCCGTGGTGCGACGCCTGCTGCTGAGGGTTTGCCCCGGGAAGGTAGTCACCGGGCCGACACCCGACAAGGCCGGTCGACGGCCCCAGGCCGGGGCACTTAAGGCGGCGCTCATCGCGAGCCGGCGTCGGGCGGTTACCGGCCAATCGGGTACGCACGTCACAAGCAGGGCCTTCGCTCGCCTGCCGTTGCCCGGCGGGCGACAATCCCCCAACCGGTACCCTCGCCGCGCCGCCCCGCCGCGCAGGAGAAATTTAAGGCTCGGATAAGGGGTCGCTCAGCTGTCGCCCGGCGGCGCTCCCGAGCCGTGGGCGCCAAAGTAGCAACAGGAAGAGCGCGTGAGCCCTCTCCGCAGCGGGTATTCCGTCGCACCGTTGCTGAACGCGTGAGGGGAAGGCACATGCTCAGCAAAGAGGATCAACGCAGATTTGAGCAGATCACCCGCCACCTACGGGAGAGTGATCCGGCGTTCTTCGCCCGGCTCGACCACCGTGCCCGGGGCCGTCACGGCCGCTGGCTGCTGCTGTTGACCGTCGTGCTCTGGGCGGCGCTGCCGGCGACCACCGTACTCGCCGGCCGGCTGGCCGGGGCGATCTTCGCGGTGGTGCTGTTGACCAACGCGGCGCTGATGTGGCGGTTCCGTCAACGTTGGCTGTGACCGGGCCGGTCGGGGTGGCTCACTGCTCGCCGAGCTGGCGGTAGGCGTGGCGCAGACGTTCGACGAGTCCGGGCCCGCCGATGGCCGGCGCGGGCGCGCCCAGTTGGCGCAGCAACAGGTCCGGCCGGGCGGTCAGGCTCGGCGGCCGGTCCGGCAGCGGCACGGGCGGCAACCAGAACCGGTCGACCGCCTCGGCCAGCGGCGTGACGGGCAGGTCGGCCAGGGCCCGGACGGCCCCGGCCGCGGGCATGGTCACCTCGTGGTCGCCGGGCCAGCCGGTGTCCGCCGCCCTGGTGCCCGACGGGGCCGAGGTAGCACTGTGGCCGGTCGGGTTCGTCGGTGCCGGCACGTCCCGCCGCGCCGGTTCGTCGGCGCGCCCCGCCGCTTCGCCGCCGCCGGGCCGCCGGCTCGTCGAGGCGTCGGTGGCCGATGCACCTGCGCGCAGCTGCCGTAGCCGGGCGAGCAGGTCCGCCCGGCTACGCCCGCGCCAGTGCAGCAGGGTGAACGGGTCCGCGTCGAACGCCTCGGCGAGCAGATAGAAGGTCGCCGCGAGGTGTTTGCAGGGCACTGCGACGTCCGGACACGAACACCGCTGGTCCAGTTCGCTGATCGCCGCCGGAAACAGCGGCGCCTCGGCCGCGGCGAACAGCTCCTCCATCTCGGCCGGCAGGTCGCCGGCGAGCAGCCGGGCGCTGAAGAACGCCTGGGCGGCGAGTTCCGCCTCGATCCGGGCCCACAGCCGGGCCGGAAAGGGCGGGAGTGCGACGCTTACCTGGTACGGCCGGGCCCGGGAGCCCTGCACCACCGCGGTAACCACGCCTGGCGCGACGTCGAGGCGGAGCACCTGCCCGGCGCGGGCGTACGATCGGCCCCGGGTCAGCCGGGTGCCGAGCGCGAACGACTCCAGCACCTCCAGGAACCGGCGGGACCACCAGGAGACGCCGATCGCGCCCCGGGTGCTGCGGGCCCGCAGACCGCCGTCGACCCGGCGCGGCGGGCCGTAGTCGGCGAACCTGCCGCCGTCGTCGGCCCTCACTCGACCACCGCCCCCGCCTCCAGCGTGAACAACTCCCGTAGCTGAGCGGTGGACAGCTCGGTCACCCACTGCTCGCCGGTGCCGACCACCGAGGCGGCCAGGCCACGCTTGTCGGCGATCAACGCAGCGACCTTCTCCTCCACCGTGCCGGCGCAGACGAACTTACGGACCTGCACCCGGCGCCGCTGTCCGATCCGGAACGCCCGGTCGGTGGCCTGGTCCTCGACCGCCGGGTTCCACCACCGGTCGACGTGCACCACGTGATTGGCGGCGGTAAGCGTCAGTCCGGTGCCGCCGGCCTTGAGCGAGAGGACGAACAGCGCCGGTCCGCCGTCGGACTGGAAGCGGGTCACCATCGCATCCCGGTCGGCCTTACCGACCCCGCCGTGCAGGAAGAGCACCTCCCGGCCGAACCGGGCCGACAGGTGCCCGCGCAGCATCCCGCCGAACTCCGCGTACTGGGTGAACAGCAGGGCCTTCTCCCCCGCCGCGAGGACCTCGTCGAGGATCTCCTCCAGCCGGGCCAGCTTGCCCGACCGTCCGTCCAGGGAGGAGCCGTCGCGGAGCAGCTGCGCGGGGTGGTTGCAGACCTGCTTGAGCCGGGTCATGGTGGCCAGCACCAGCCCGCGCCGCTCGATGCCGTCGCTGGATTCGATCCGGGCGAGCATGTCGTCGACGACCACCCGGTACAGCGCCGCCTGCTCGGCGGTGAGGTTGCAGACGACCTCCATCTCCAGTTTCTCGGGCAGGTCCGAGATGATCGACGAGTCGGTCTTGAGCCGGCGCAACACGAACGGACCGGTGATTCGGCGCAGCCGTTCGGCGGCCTCGGTGTCCCCGTGCCGTTCGATCGGTTCGGCGAACCGCTTGCGGAACGTCGCCGCCGGGCCGAGCAGGCCCGGGTTGGCGAACTGCATGATGGACCAGAGGTCCGCCAGCCGGTTTTCCACCGGGGTGCCGGTGACCGCGATGCGGTGCCGGGCGGGCAGTGCGCGTACCGCCTCGGCCTGCCGGGTGGCGGCGTTCTTGATGGCCTGCGCCTCGTCGACGACCACCCGGTGCCAGTCGACGCCGGCCAACTCCGCGGCATCCCGGGCAGCCACCGAATACGTGGTGAGGACCAGGTCCGCGGCGTGCACGGTGGCGGTGAACTCCGCGCCGCGAGCCCGCTGCGCGCCGTGATGCACGTGTACGCGCTTGTCCGGGGTGAACCGGGCGGCCTCCCGCTGCCAGTTGCCCACCAGCGACATCGGGCAGATCAGCAGAGTCGGACCGGCCTGCGGCGGGTCGGCGGCCAGCAGCGCCAGCAGCTGCACCGTCTTGCCCAGCCCCATGTCGTCGGCGAGCACCCCACCGAGCCCCAGCGACTGGAGAAACGCCAGCCAGGCCAGCCCTCGCCGCTGGTACGGCCGCAACGTGCCGTGGAAGGACGGCGGCTCGTCCAGCGGGGCGAGCCGGCGGTCCACGGCCCCGGCGAGCAGGTCACCGAGCGCGCCGTCGGCGCTCACCTCGAGCACCGGCAACGCGTCCGGTTGCTCGGCATCGGACAGACCGAGCCGCAGCAGGTCGGCCACGGTCAGCTCACCGCTGGCCCGCAGCAGGCGCAGGCCGGCGGCGAGTCGCTTCGGGTCCAGCTCGACCCAGCGCCCCCGCAGCCGTACCAGCGGGGTCTTCAGTTCCGCCAGCCGGGTCAACTCGTCGGAGGTCAACGGCTCGTCGCCGAGAGCCAGCTCCCAGCGGTAGTCGACCAGGGCGTCCAGTCCCACCCGGTCGGCCGGGCCGGTGACCGTGCCGGGCGCGCTGCGGGAGCTGGCCCGCAGCCGGGCGCCGAGCCGCGATGCGGGCCGTCGCCACCACGACGGCAGCAGCACCGTGAAGCCCGCCGCGTGCAGCGTCGGAGCGCCCTCGCGCAGGAACCGGTGCGCGCCCTCGGTGTCCAGCTCCAGCGCCTCCGGCCGGGCCGTACGCAGAGCCACGTCCAGTTCCGGCCACAGTCGGCTGGCCCGGCCGAGTTCGGCCAGCAGGATCTCCTGCGGATGGTCACCGGCCACGGTCTCGCCGTCGCCGCGCCACACCTGTCCGGCGTCGACGTGCAGGCCCGGCTCGTCGTTGGCGCGCAGTCCGAACTCGACCCGCCACCGGCCGGTGGTGGCGACCACGGCATCGGGGCCGGCCGGCACCACAGTCACCGGTTCGGTCAGCTCGTCGGCCGACGGCTCGACCAGCCGGAAGCTGGCCCGCACCGTGCCACCGGCGGCGTCGCGCTGCCACTGGTCCAGCTCGGAGCGGAGCGTGCGCAGCGCCGCTGCCTCGGCGGTGAACCCGCGCTGCGGTCCGGTCAACGCGCCCAGCCAGGCCGCCACGGCACCGTTCGGCCGCACCCCCCGGGACAGCGTCATCGGCGGCAGCGCGGCGCGCACGGCCGCGTCGGTGAGCGCGTCGAGCGCGTCGGCGACCAGCAGCCCGGGCACCTCGGCCGACGCGTCGGCGCGGCCCGACGCCCGGGTCGCGGACCCCCGCCCGGACAGCTGAGTCGCGGACGGCCGGCCCGGGTCGTCCGCAGGGCCACCTGTCGACGTCGTTCGCCGACGGTCGGCACCCGGTCGGGTCGCTCTGCCGGGCCCGGGTCGGCCGTCGGACGCCAGCCCGGGCAGGTCCGCCTCGACCACGGCCCGGGCGGCGGGGGGCAGGGCCAGCGCCAACGACCGGGCCCAGGCGGCGTCCGTGCCGGTCAGCAGCGGTCGCCACACCGCCCAGGCGTCGGATGCCCCGGTGGCCGAGAACGGATCGGTGGCCGCGAACGGATCGGCGAGGCTGGGCAGGACCCGGCCACGGGTGGCCAGGTCGGTGGCGAAATCGGCCAGTTCGGCCAGGTGTCGCAGGCTCGCGCCGGGTGCGGCGGCCAGCTTCTCGACGGTACGCAGCAGCGACAGCGCGGCGTCCGGGGCGTACGCCAGCACCGGAACCTGCCACCCGGCGAGGGTGACCGGACCACGGACCGGTGCCACGACGGTGGTGCGGACCAGTTCCGGTGAATCCAGCGGCGAGCCGGCGCGGGTGGGCAGGCGCAGCAGCGCGGTGCCGAGGTCGTCCGGTTCGGCGACGTCGGCCAGCAGTGCGACCAGTTCGGCGTGCCCGGCGGCGAACGGGTGTGGGCGGGCTCGCGGTGCCCGGCCGGGACGGCGCGGGGCCGCCGGTGGCAGGGTGCTGTCCTCGGCCCAGACCGCCAGCCCCCGGCCGGGCAGCCACATCCCATGGACGACCAGCACGCACTCCCCCTCGAACCGGGCGGGTTCGCGCCACACCGGCGGCGACCCGGGGCCAGGATAGGCGGCGCCGACCGGCTAGCGTCGGCGCCATGTGCGACCTCCTAGTGATCGGCGGCCTCGGCGTCGATGTGCGAGTGCGGGTGCCCCGGCTGCCGTTGCCGGTGGTCGACTCGGTCACCGTCGATCCGATCGAGTTGCGGGTCGGCAACACCGGCGCCGGGGTGGTCCTCGCCGCGCACGCGCTCGGGCTGCGGGTGACGGTGGTCGACACGGTGGGCGTGGATCCGGCCGGTGCCGTCGTGCGAGCCGCGCTGGCCCGTACCGGCGTGCGGGCGGTCCTGGCCGACGACCCGGCCGGCACCCGACGGTCGGTGAACCTGGTCGACCCCGGCGGGCGGCGGATGTCGCTGTACGACCCCCGGGCCTCGGACGGTCCGCCACCGTTCGCGGCGCCCCGGGTGGCGGAGCTGATCGAGGACGCCACCCACGTGCATCTGTCGATCATGGGATGGGTGCGGGAGTTGCTGCCCGACCTCGCTGACGTGCTCAGCGAGGGGGTGGGCGCCTCGACCGACCTGCACGACTGGGACGGGCACAACCCGTACCACCGCCGCTTCGCCGATGTGGCCGAGCTGGTGCTGGTCAGCGGTGCGGCGCTCGGCGACCGGGCGGCGGCCGTGGCCGGCGCGCTGGCACCGCGCCCGGTGCTGGTGACCCGGGGCGCGGACGGTGCCGATCTGCACCTGGGCCGGGACGTCCATCGGGTTCCGGCGGCCGTCCCGCCCGGTCCGGTGATCGACACCAACGGCGCCGGGGACGCCTTCGCGGCAGGGATCATCGCGGCCCGGTCCCGCGGCGCGACCTGGCTGGAGGCGGCCGGGTACGCGTCCCGGGTCGCCGCCGCGGCCTGCACCCACGACGGCATGGAGTACCCGCCGGGGCTGCTCCCCCGCGACTGACCGATCGGGGCGTACCGCTGCCGGGTGGTGCTTGACAGGCGCTTTGGTAAGTCGTAGCTTACCGTTCGTGGCCACTTACCAACCTGACGAGGGCTGGGACGCCCTCGGCGACCCCACCCGTCGCGCCATCGTCGCGTGCCTGGCGGAACAGCCACGTGCCGTCGGCGAACTCGCCCGGGAACTACCGATCAGCCGGCCCGCGGTCTCCCAGCACCTGAAGGTGCTCAAGGAAGCCGGACTGGTCGTCGACCAGCAGGCCGGCACCCGACGGGTCTACCGGCTCAACCCGGCCGGCGTGGCCGCCCTACGCGACCAACTCGACACGTTCTGGCGCCGCGCGCTGGACAGCTACCAGGACGTCGTCGACCAGACCACCGAGGAGGACTCATGACCCAGGCAGCGGATGTGGTGGTGCGCCGCCAGATCATCGTGAACGCGCCGATCGAACGGGCGTTCACCACGTTCACCGAACGCTTCGGCGACTTCAAGCCACGGGAACACAACCTGCTCGGTGTCGCGATCGCCGAGACCGTGTTCGAGCCGAGAGTCGGTGGCCACATCTACGACCGTGGCGTCGACGGCACCGAGTGCCGCTGGGCTCGGGTGCTCGCCTACGACCCACCGGATCGGGTCGTGTTCAGCTGGGACATCAACCCCAAGTGGCAGGTCGAGACCGAGCCCGACAACACCAGCGAGGTCGAGGTGCGGTTCGTCGCCGAAACCCCGCACCGCACCCGGGTGGAACTGGAACACCGCAACCTCGACCGGCACGGCCCCGGCTGGGAGTCCGTCCGGGACGGCGTCGCCGACGACGGAGGATGGCCGCTCTACCTTGACCGCTACGCCGCCCTGTGCGACGCGTCCGGCTGACGGCAGGATCATCCCGCTTCGCCCTGCGGGTCACCGACGGCCGGGGCAGGATGGGCGCATGGCATCCACGGTTGAGATCCCACTGGTGGGCGGCACGGCCGACGGCGAGCACGTCACCGTCGAACTGGACCCGAACGGCCGGCCCCCACTGACCCACCACCACCTGGGGCCACAAGGGCTGGCGGCAGCGGAGATCTACGAGTTGGAGTCCGTCGACACCGACCGCCAGCAGTGGCGCTACTGCTGGCGGGGGCCGGCGGTCTGACCCGGCCCCGCCACCGGTCAGGCGCCGACCTCGACCAGCGACCGGTTACGCAGGCTCTCCAGCACCGCCCGGGTGACCTGGGAGGTGCCTCTGGCCTCGTCACACACCCGCGCCACCCGCTGGGCGGTGACCTCGGCCCGCTGCTCGCGCTCATCCCACAACTGGTCCACCTCGGCCAACAGGGGGCCCTCCACCTCACGCTCCACACCCCGCAACGCCGGCACCCCCAGTCGCTGGGCGAGGTCGAAGACCTTGCCGGCGTACGGCAGGGGCAGAAACGGCGTACCCATCATCGCGGCGAAGATCAGGAAGTGCAGGCGCATACCGACCGCCAGGTCGAAGTGACGCATCAACCCGAGGATCTGCTGCGGTGAGTAGGTGCCGTGCAGGATCCGCCCCCGCTCTGCGGCGATCATGTGCGACAGCACCCCGTGCGAGTGCCGGATGTCGTCGCGTTCCATCGGCACGAACAGCACGTGCGCGTCGATCCGGTGCACCAGGAAGTCACCGATCTGTGCCAGCAGCCGGTGGTATCCGTCCACGTCCAGCCGCTCCGCTGCCCGGCCCGGCTCCCGCACGCTCATGCCGACCAGCCGTTTGCCGGCCGGCACGCCCTCCTCCCGGAGGAACTGCGCGGGAAAGTCCTCCGGTTCCAGCAGGAACGCCGGATCGCCGGTCACGGTGATCGGATTGAGCAGGCCGGCCTCCTCCAGCACCATCCGCGACTCCTGGTCGCGTACGGTCACCTGGACGGCACCGGCCAACGTCTCCCGGACCATGCCGGTGTCCACCATCTCGTTGAGCGGCCCGACGCCGACGGCGTACGTCAGCAGGGGCAGACCCCGCTCCTGCGCCACCCGGACCACCCGCAGGTAGCGGCGGGCCTCCTTGTCGTAGAGGATGCCGCCGCCGCCCAGGATGAGCAGGTCGAGTTGAGACAGTACGAGAGCGGAGTCGGTCCGGCTGACCCCCTCCCACGGCACCGCCTCCACGTCCGGATGGGCGACCGCGGTGTGTGCGGGATTCCGCGAGAACACGATGATCCGGGCGTGTGGCTCCTGCTGCCGCAGATCGGTCAGCAGACCGGTGAGGATCGCCTCGTCGCCCAGGTTGCGCCCGCCGTACGAGCCGAGCACGCCGATGGTCAGTCCGGCACGCGTCATCCGTCGCTCCTCCCCAGGTGCGTCCGCTCGGACGTTTCCCCGCTGCGCTGGTGAACAGTCCTCGCCGGTGGGCCGGGTGCCAGGCCGGCGGGAAACGGGTTGCCGGTACGGGTGCCCGACCGGCAGCGTGCACGACATGCAGGCGCAGACACGAAATCGGCTACGGTGGGCCCAGTTGCCCCCTGATGTCCGATCCGCCGTGGAGGAGATCCTCGGCGACCGGGTGATCGAAGCGGTGTCGCAGCCCGGCGGATACTCGCCCGGCACCGCCGACCGGGTACGCACCGCCAGCGGCCGTCGCGCCTTTGTCAAGGCGGCCAGCCCGGCCCAGAACCCGGACACCCCGGACATGCACCGGGCCGAGGCGCGGATCACTGCCGCTCTGCCCGCGTACGCCCCGACGCCCCGGTTGCTCGGCTGCCACGACGACGGCCACTGGGTGGCACTGGTGCTCACCGACGTCGACGGGCGGCACCCGGTCACCCCGTGGCGCGCCGAGGAACTCGACGCGGTGCTTGACGCCCTGGAACGGATGTCGACGGCGCTCACGCCCAGCCCGGTGGCGGAGGTGCCGGCCATCGCCGAGCGGCTGGCCGACGAATTCGCCGGCTGGCGGCGAATAGTCGACGACCCGCCGCCGGAGTTGAACGCCTGGGCCCGGACGCATCTCCACGACCTCTGCTCCTGGGCGGACCACGGCCTCGCCTCGCTGGCTGGCGACACCCTGTGCCACGTGGATATCCGCGCGGACAACCTGCTCGTCGACCCGGCCGGCCGCGTCACAGTGGTCGACTGGCCCTGGGCGGCGCGCGGCCCGAACTGGCTGGACACCGCGATGCTGCTGCTCGACGTACGCCTCCAGGGCGGGCACGACACCGAGGCGCTGATCCGTCGGCTTCCGCTCACCGCCGCAGCCGACCCGGACGCGGTGACCGGTCTCTACGCCGGCCTAGCCGGCTTCTTCACCGACCGGGCGCGCCTGCCAGCGCCGCCGGGCATCCCCACCCTCCGGGCGTTCCAGCAGGCCCAGGCCGAAGTCCTGCTCACCTGGCTGGCCGAACGCGTCGCCACCTGACCCGCCCCGCCCGCGCCGCAGCCCGCCGCCCCGCACCACACCGCCGCACCGCACCGCCGCCGCGCCTGATCGCTGGAGGCAGCAAGATCCCCGAAACTGCTGCCTCCAGCCGCGGCGACCCAGCAACATCCCCGAAACTGCTGCCCCGGAGCAGCGGTGGCCCCGCGACAATCCCGACGTTGCTCCCCTCCCAGCGGCGGAGGAGCCCCGCGAACCTCCGGCGACCTCCTTGGGGGTGGCGGGGCCGGGTTTCAGGTGGGCGGGGTGGACACGTGGGTGAGGAAGGGCAGGACCACCGTGGGCAGGGCCGGTGAGTCGACGATGTCGTAGTGGGTGAGCCCCGGGAGGACGGCCAGCCGGGCGGCCGGACGACCGGTGCCGTCCCACCCGGCGTCCCGATGGCCGCCACCGAGCAGGCCGAAGAACTCCACCATGTGCGCCGGGCGAACCGAGTCGGCGTCGGCGAAGACCAGCATCGTCGGCGTGGTGATCGCCGCGACCTCCGATGACCAGTCGTAGTCGCGGCGCAGCAGTTCACCGGTCCGGACCCAGAGTCGTGGCCAGTCCTGCGGGCGGGGCGCGACGCGCCGGTAGAGCTGCTCGGGCGGGGTGCCGCGCATCCGCTCGGCGGCCGCCTCGTCGGGCTCGGGCATGCCGGCGAGTACCTCGGGAAACCAGCCCTGCCGCCGACATGGCGCGGAGACCACCACCAGGCGGCGGAGCAGTTGCCGGTGCTGCACTGCCAACCGCAGGGCGACTCCACCGCCGAGGGAGAAGCCGAGCACCTCGGCCTCGGCCAGACCAAGGTGAACGATCAGCGCAGCCACGTCGTCGGCCATCGACTCGTACCGCAGCGGGCGGCCGGGGTCGGCGGTGCGGCCATGGCCCGGCAGATCGACGCTGACCACCAGGCGGCGCCGCGCGAACGCCGGTCGGATCGCGGCGAAGGTCTCCGCCGTGCCGAACCCGCCATGCAGCAGCACCAGCGGGCGACCTTCGCCCTCCGTCTCGTACCAGAATCGAACGCCGTCGAGCTGCGCGTAGCTCATGCTGTTCCTTCCCGGCTCCGACGCGGGACCGCTGCCGCCCGCCGGATGCCGAGCCGCCGGTGCCGGGAGCACGACACCGATACGATCAGCGAGTCTCGATGCCCGCAGTAGGTACCCGCCCCGGGTGAGGTGAGGTGCGGTGGCCGTTGTCGTCGACCTGCTCAACATCACGATCATCCTGCATGGGCTGCTGAAGCTGACCGCCATCACGAACGCGACCCGCTGGATCAGCGAACGGGGCCGGGACTACCGACTCGCGTACGACCGGATGCCACCCGCCGACGACGCGGCCAAGCTACGCCTGCTGGTCGAGTGCGGCGGCACCTTCTTCCCGTTCGGCGCGAAAGATCACCGGATCCGGCGGCGATACCTACGTTGGCAGCGACGGTCCCGGCGGTGGCGGGCGGCAGCCGTCGCGTTGCGGATCTGGGCCACGGTCTGTTTCACCGCGCCCGGGCTGGTCGCGCTTACCGTCTTCGGCACAGCCGGTCCCGCCTTCTTCCTACCCCGGCCACCCGGCTCCCGCTGGCTCACTCTCGGCGCCGCACTTGTCGCCGCCGCCATCGTCATCGCGATCTTCTTCGAGGCGCTGACCTGGTATCTGACCGTACGCGGCTACGCCCGCCGGTTCCTCACCACGGGCTTCCACCGGACCCGGGTCGACTCGACCGGAGAGAACCTCGCGGAACTGCGGGTCTACATCTACCTCGCGGCGTCGATGGTGTTGGCCAACTCCATGCTCTGCCTGACGGCGGCCGTCTCCTTCGGCTCCTACCGCTACCTCGACGGCAACGAGGTCGGCTACGGTCCCAGTGCCGTTGCCGCAGCCTGCCTGCACACCGCGTCGAGCATGTCCTTCCTGGGAGAGTCACCCTTCACCACCCACAACTCGGTGGGCAGCCTGATCGGCGTACTCGACCTCGGGTCGGGCGTGATGCTGATCCTGTTCGGGCTGACCCTGCTGCCGGCGATGCTCAACCTGAACGGACGAGACGAGTAGGTGGTGCGTGGTGGGCGCGGCAGGTTTCGAACCTGCGACCCCTCGCTTGTAAGTTCTGGGCGCTGTGTCCGGCGGCGTATGCCGACGTCTGCCACCTCGGGCGCTCGTCTGCGTGCCACCGTCGGCGGTTGTCGTGGTCCCGGCTCGTTGCTGTCGGCGCTGCTGTCACCAGCCCCGAGCACACGGTTTAGGAAGGGTTGAGCGGCAATCTGCGGACCGGTAGCTCTACCAGGCACAAAAGGTCGGGCAGAGGGAAGCGAGAGCTTGATCGTTCCGCGCCTGTTCCGGATCGCACGATCCGGCATCGCTCTGTTGAGCCCGGCGAACTTGACCTTTGAGTAGCGAGACGCACACTATGCGTGCTGGTTACCTGAGGTACTGCTGGTCTTGACGGGAATCTGACTCGATTCATCGCCCAACCCAAGCGAGGCCGCCCCGCGCCCCCGCTAGAGTTGCATGCTATGCCGCGAGGGCCCTGGACAACCACTCAAAGTCGGACAGTCTATTCAACGCCCCGTTTCAAGGTTCACCGAGACGAGGTGACTCGCCCGGATGGAACTCCTGGGCAGTACGACTGGATCCATACTACTGATCAAGTTCGAGTTGCCGTAATTACGGAAGACCAATTGTTGCTGGTAGAGCAATACCATTACCTAATCGGTCGCACCCTTCAACTTCCTGGAGGAAATATCGAGGACGGCGAGACTGCCGAAAATGCGGCTAAGCGAGAGCTGGAGCAAGAGACTGGGTACCGGGATGGCAAGTGGACTAATTATGGAAGACTGGCTCCACTACCCGGCCTTAGCCCGGTCTATATTCACCTATGGCTTGTGCAGCACGCTACTCCCGGGAAGGCGAAGCCAGAATCAGCAGAGCGAGATCTTCGTGTAGTACGTTTGTCTCTCCAGGAAGCTCTTCGGGCTGCCTACGGCAACGAGATTGGATGCGCTGCTAGCGCTGCCTTGGTGTTCGCCGTCGCGGGTGCGCTCACGGCATAGTTCCATCGGCAGCAGCGGCAGGCGACGAGCCGATCTGGAGGGGGTGCGGATGAATTGGCGCGACGTCTTCTATGTCAAGATTCAGGGCTGGGGTTTGAATGTTCAGGTTGGCATCGTCGCGCTCGTCATTGCATTTGCCATCGCGATCACTCTTATCAGTCTTGGAAGACGAGGCACCAGCTGGCGCCTCACTAAAGCCAACTTTCGCTTCGCTGGCATCGGTCAGATCGAGATTTGCCCCAACAACGAAGTGGCTCAGATCGCCCACACTGCATGGGTAGAGTTGCGATCTCGGAAAGCCGCCATTCCGTTCGATCCGGACCACGACGTCATAGTCGAAATGTACAACTCTTGGTACGATCTATTTCGCGCACTTCGAGAGTTAGCGAAGACCGTACCCCCTGACACCATGCGAGCAGGAGAAAGCGCCCCACTCCTCGCAGAGATCCTACTCAAGGCGTTGAACGACGGCTTACGGCCACACCTAACCTGCTGGCAGGCCAAATTCCGACGCTGGTATGACGCAAAGATCTCAGATCCATCTTCAGCCTCGATGTCGCCTCAAGAAGCTCAACGCCTATTCCCTGAATATGAAGCTCTTGTCACAGATCTCGTAAAGGTTAGCGAAGGTATGTCTCAGTTTACTGAGGAGCTTCGCAAGATCGCCCACGAGAGAACCCTAAGCCACTCAGCCGGAAGCGGTCTGGCCGAGGGAGCCCGAAAGTTGTGGAGGATGCTAAATGGCAACGTACGGCGAGATGAGACTAACGAGAATCGCCGAGGCCGCCGCCAGGAAAAGCAATGATCCAACTCGGCGAAAGTGCTTTATCTCATACCACCACGCCGACCAAGCCGAGGTAGAGGAGTTCGTCGAATCATTTGGGCACCTCTTCATCGCACGCATTATTGGCGTTTCCGACGAGGATGACTTCATCGACAGCAAAGACACTGATTATGTCATGGATTGCATCCGGGAGCGCTACCTGACAGATTCAACGGTGACGATTGTGCTAGTTGGGAAATGCACGTGGGCACGACGCTATGTTGACTGGGAAATTTATTCCACGCTCCGAAATAATAAGAACGACCGACGCAGTGGCCTTATGGGAATCACCCTTCCCTCCGTTGCGGGCACGAGCGTCACCCTTCCGCCTCGCCTAAGCGACAATGTCGATGGAGATAAGCTCTACGCTCGATGGTGGAAGTACCCATCCTCCGACTCGGCATTGCGCACTTGTATTGAGGATGCTTATGCGGCGCGAACGGCTAGAGCTCATTTGGTCGACAACAGCCGCGTCAGGAAGATCAACAGCTCTCCCTGTTAGGGAGTGCCGTCCCGTCTGCCGTCGACCCGCCCTCCTGGGGAGCCGGCCGCCGCCCGGCCCGCCACGTCAAGACGACCTTGACGCACGTACGGACGCTGGCGGGTCGGGCGGTGGTCTGCTCGGCTTGCCCGGGTCGACGGCAGGCGGGATGGCCTGCCGCAACCACCCACGGACCGCGACCCGCCGACGGTGCCCCGGCCATCCTGGAGCCGGAGCGCCCCCGCCGGAGGCGCAGTAACCGCAACCCCGCGACCGCCGCCAGCTCGCCGACGCGGTCGGCGTTCGCTTCCCTACGCCGCGCGGGCTCGTGGCCGCGCGGCCTGGCCGGCTGCCGGCCCACCACCACCCGGTTAACCGCGCTGTCGTGCTGCGGCGGCCCCTTGGGCTTTCCGCTTCCGCGCCAGCCGTCGGGCGTGTTGCGTGGCCGGAGTCGGAGCGCCAGCGGAGCGACGGACGCGCGCCCAGGCGGCGGCGCGTGCGGCCCGTTGCGGGCCGCCTTGAAGACGTACAGAAACTTTGAACCACTTCGCCGGCTGCCGGCCGGCCTCGTCTCGTGTCGTGGGCGAGCGGACACGGGATGGTGCGGCCTGGCGTCGCTCCGTACCCTGGCGGCATGGCTGCCCTCGTCGATGCCGCACGGGAAGTTGCGCGACACCTGCTTGAGACGCCGTTGCCCCGCCGGTGGAGTCACGTCCAGGCGGTCGCTGCCAAAGCGGACCAAATCAGTGTGGCCGTGCCGGTCGAGGATCGTGACGTGCTGGTCGCCTCGGCGTGGCTGCATGACGTGGGCTACAGCCCCGACCTGGTCGACACTGGCTTCCACTCCCTCGATGGTGGCCGCTGGCTACGGCGTGAGAGGTACGACGAGCGGATTGCCGCTCTGGTGGCTCACCACTCCTGTGCCTGGCTGGAAGCCGAGGAACGTGGGCTCGGCGAGGTCCTGGCCGCCGAGTTCCCTCGGGAGGAAACCGCGGTAACCGACGCTCTCTGCTTCTCGGACATGACGACCGGGCCGGATGGACAGGACTTCGAGGTTCTGGAACGGCTGGCGGAGATCCGGTCGCGGTACGGGCCGGAGCACCTGGTGACCCGGTTCATTAGTCGAGCAGAGCCGGAGATGGTCGCCGCCGTGCAGCGGACTCAGCGCCGGCTCGCCGGCAACGTTCAGCGTCAGCCGATATAGGGCTGCGCCTCGTTTTCGTAGCCGTGGGTGATGCGGAGCAGGGTTGACGGGTGGATGTCGTACGCGGCCAGCTCGTCGCGGGCGACCCACCGGACTTCGCGTGACTCGTCGCTCGGTGTCGGGCTCCCGTTGACGGGTAGGGCGCGGAAGCAGAGCGAGAACTGCTGCCGTACTTCGCCGTCTGAGTAGGCGACCACGTGGCCAGGGTCGGAGTAGACACCGACGATGCCGGTCACCTCCACCGTGATGCCGGTCTCCTCGTGGGTTTCCCGGACCGCTGTCTCTGTGACTGACTCGCCGATCTCCTGCCCACCGCCAGGTAGGGACCACAGCCCGTTGTCGGTGCGCTGGATGAGCAGCACCCGCCCTTGCTCGTCTCGAACGAAGACGGAGACGGCCACGACGATGCTGTTGGCCTTCGGCGCGTTCGGGTCGTGGTAGTGCTCGGTCCTCGCCATGGATCTAGGCTGCCACGTCCCCGACCGGCTGCAACTTCGATGCGCGAACCACTCTGTCGAAGCTGTCGGAGTAGGTGCGGAACAGGTCTCCGCCGTTGAGCTTGCGTAGGTGCATCACGGGTGCGTGTGGTGCCGGGATCCCGAGTACGTGCATGTTTACGAGCATCTCCTCATCGAAGCGATAGATCGAGTTGTACAGCGTCGTGTCGTGGTAGAGCACCTTGACCTTGTCGACGCCTTTGAGCTGGTTGTAATACTGCTCAACCTGGCGGATTTTTGCGGCCATGACTCCGGGGCCGCCCTCCTCGACGCTTCTTCGTTCGATCGCGGCGCTGGTCGGGTCACCGAGCATGATGGTCACCTCGACCCCATCAACAGCCTTCTGACGCAAGGTGTCGATGAGTCTCGGGTCCTGTTCCACGAGGAACAAGCCGGCGTAGGCCAGGACGTCGATTCGCTGCTCGGCCCGTTCGATCAGTTGATGCCATAGGTCGTACGGCACCGATGAACGCCGGGAGTAGAGCCGGACCATCTCGCTCTGGCCGATTCTCGACGCCTTCTCCGGGGTCACTGCCTTCGGCCACAGGTAGGGCACGTCTTGTCGCACTATCGCCGCGATGGCGTGCTGGTGACGAGGGTACGGCGTGCGATCCTGCGTGATCCACCGTTCCACCGTCTTCGGGTCGACGCCGATTCGCTCGGCCACCGCGACCGGGGTGAGGCCGTTTCGCAGGATGGCATCGCGTAGCCGTTCGTTCGCCATCGAACCCTCCTCAAGGGACGACTAGGGACAAGTTCATGCTATCGAAGACGTCCTTTAGTCGTCCAGCTCATCTGATGGGTTGTCTCCTGGAATCGAGGATTCTCTTTCCCAGAGGCCACGAGCAAGAGTCCACCGGGGACAAGCTCAAACAAACTGGCCCGAGACACAGGAGGTCTGTAAGTGAAGCTGTACGTGGACACCAAGGCGAAGCAGGTGACGGTGTCGAAGGACCCGGAGCCGAAGAACGACCAGAACGGCAACCAGCGGTCGGAGAAGGGAACGGGCCGGCTCATGTGGTCCACCCAGGTCTTCGTTCTCGACGAGAACGGCGGTGAGGTCATCACCATCACCACGGCGGGTGAGAAGCCGGGCGTGATGGTGGGGCAGCTCATCGAGGTCGAGCAGTTGGAGGCCATCCCGTGGGCGACCAACGGGCGTAACGGCGTCGCGTTCCGTGCGATCTCGCTGAAGCCGAAGGCTGGTTCCTCGGCCAAGTAAGTCCTTCGCACAGCGTGCTGTGTGAAGCCTGCGGTGTCTCCTGAAGCGGCCTACGGTCCGCTGACCTGATCCACCTCGGTCCGGGAATGTTTCTGGCTCCTACATTCCTGGCCCTGGCAACCCGTGGTTGCCGTTCTCGAAATGTGGCGCGGGGTCGGTACTGGCTCCTACACCTGCCGGCCCCGCCTGCCCTCCAACCCGTTCGCCTCCAATTGTGGGGAGTGGTTGTCGTGCTCATTTCCGCTGTCGTGTTCGCCGTCGTCGCGGCGACCTTCTACGCCGGTCACCAGGTGGCCGATCACGTGTTCGGTCAGTCCGACAAGCAGGCCGCGCACAAGGCCGCGCCGGGATGGCATGGTTGGCGTCATCTGCTGGGCCACGTCGTGGCCTATCACGTCGTGGTGGTGGTCATGCTGGCCATCACCATCGCTGCCCTGGACTTGCCCGTTACCGCCGGTGGTCTTGCTGCCGGGTTGGGCTTCTCCGTGATCAGTCACGCGATCCTCGACCGGCGCTGGCCGGTGCGGTGGCTGCTGACCCACACCGGAAGCGGTGACTTCGCGGACCGTCAGGCCCCCATCTGCGGGATGTACCTGGCCGATCAGTCCCTCCACGCCGCGTGCCTGTGGGTGTCGTCCCTACTCATCGCCTGCCTCTGAACCCCACCACCGAAGGGAGCCCCATCGTGGGGAGGACCTACCTGTTCAGCGAGGACAGCAACGGCAACGTTCGTGAGGTCAAGGTCGACCCGAAGCACCTCGACAAGCAGATCCGCGAGGAACGCGCCGCCGGGCGCACCCCGACCGTCCTCGACGAGGACGAGCGCATCCGCTTCGGGCTGCTCGCCCGCAAGCTGCGCAACAACGGCTGACCGTCGGTCAGCGTCTCGGAAATCGAGCGCGGGGCCGGTACTGGCTCCTACACCTGCCGACCCCGGGCTCTCCAACCCATCCACCCCAACCAGGGAGGACGTGTCATGTCCAAGTCTAGCCCTCGCCGCCCCTTCGGCGGGAAGTCAACCGGAACGGTCACGGTCATCGAGGCCCGTGTCCATCGTTCCTGGGCTCGGAACGCCCGGATGGCGTTCGTCCTGACGGCGGTCATCGCCGGCATCTTGGCGGCCGTGGTCGCCTCGTCCTACATGCACCCGATCCTGGCCCTGTTCGTCGCCGTCGCTGTCGGCGTCCCCCTGGGCGGCATCGTGTGGGTGCTGGTCCGGATCTGGCCGGTGATCCGGCTGCTGTGGTGGTGGACCCCGGAAATCATCCTCGCCGGCCTACTCCTGACCGGCTGGGTCCAACTCGCCGCGAACACCCCGACCCTGGTGACCCTGCTCGTCGTCGCCCTGGTCGTCGGCATCCCGGCCGGCGTGACTCCGATCCGCCGCCGGCTGGTGGCGTGGGGATGGTGCCTCATCGTTCGGCATCGACTGCGGGTGTGCTTCGCACAGTTCATCATCGCCAACCAGTCCGGTTCGCTGCCGCTGATCCTGTGGGCCGTCCCGACCCCGGTCGGAGAACGCGTCTGGGTCTACCTGCGACCCGGGCTGTCGGTCAAGGATCTGGAATCGCGGTTGGACAAGATCGCCGTGACTTGCCACGCCTCCACCGTGCTCATCGAACGGGCATCGGACGGCAACTCCGCCTACGTGCGGTTCGACATCAAACGCCGCGAAGTCCTCACGGCGAACGTCGGTTCACCGCTGGTCGACGTGATCGACCCGGACACCCCCACCGTCGAGCAGGCACCCCCGGTGGTGCCAACCGCTCTGGACCTGCCCGACGTGCAGGCACCCACCATCACCCTCCCCAAACAGGGTGATCGGAAGCCGGCCAAGCCGGCCGCCACGACGGCCAACGGCACCAAGCCTGCGTCGGTGGATGCCGACGACGACGTCTCCGACTGGATCTAACCCACCCACTCACCCAACGGACGCGAGGAGCCATTCGGCTCGTTCGTGCGGCTTCTCGCGCCCACCAAACGCCCAAGGAGGGCACCTCATGTCCGTCGTTACGGAACCGGCTCCGGTGCCGGTGGGGCCTGGCCTGTCGATGTTCGACCCGATCTTCATCGGCATCGACGAGTTCGGCCAGCCCGTCTACATCACCCTCGCCTACCGCAACCTCCTCGCCGGAGGCGAACCCGGCGGAGGCAAATCCGGCCTCCTCAACTGCATCGCCGCCCACGCCGCCCTCAGCGTCGACTCCCGCCTTGTCCTCCTCGACGGGAAGCTTGTCGAGTTGGGGCAGTGGGAGGACTCCGCCGATGCGTTCATCGGCCCCGACATGCCCGCCGCCCTCGGCGTTCTCCGCCGGCTCCAGCTGGTGATGAACAACCGGTACGCGTGGCTGCGTGCCCACAACCGTCGCAAGCTCACCGCCGCCGACCGCCTGTCCGTCATCACCGTCCTGGTCGACGAAATCGCCTTCTACAGCGCCACCGTCGGCAGCAAGCAGGAACAGGAAGAGTTCGTCGCCCTCCTGCGCGACCTGGTCGCTCGGGGACGTGCCGCCGGCATCCCCGTTGTCGCCGCGACGCAGCGGCCGTCGTTCGACATCATCCCCACCTCGCTGCGGGACCTGTTCGGCTACCGGGCCGCGTTCCGCTGCACCACCCCCAACAGCTCCAACATCGTCCTCGGCCACGGATGGGCCGAGCAGGGCTACACGGCAACCGACATCGCCCCCACCAACCAGGGCGCGGCCTACCTCATCGCCGAAGGCGGCATCCCCCGCCGCATCAAGGTCGCCTACCTCACCGATGCCCAGATCGCCGGCATCGCCGACTACGCCGCCTGGATCCGCCGACCCGGCACCCCCATCACCCCGGCCGGCACTCCCGCTGATTGGGGAATGGCGGCATGACCACCCGCGAACGCGCCTACACGAAGGCCAGTAACCAGCGGGCCAACCAGTACACGGAGATCTGGGTCGTCGGCAATCCGGAAGACCTGGCCGTAATGATCCAGGCCGCCAGTGCCACGGGTCGGCTCGTCTACGTCTCCGCCCCACACCTGATGGGTGGCGACGACACCCGACACCGCCGCTACCTGCGGCTCCGCAACCGATAGCAGTCGACAGGACCAGGTCATCGCCTGGCAGCAGAGCTGGTCCTGCCGACCTCCACCAACAGCCCCGAAAGGACGTGGCTGCCATGAAGGCTACCCAAAACCCACCCACCGCAGTCCAGGTCACACCCGCTGACCTGCTGCGGATGGCTGCCCTCTACCTGCGCCGGCACGGCTGGCACCAGGGCACCTACTACCACCTGACCACCGACACCCCCACCCCGCCGGCATGTGCCGCCGGAGCCATCGGCATCGCCACCGCCGGCCACCGAGTGGAGCACTTCTCCCAACTCGCCCCGGACGCCCTGGGCGACTACCTCGCCGCACTCGCCGCGTTCGTCGACTATCTCGACACCACTGAACCGCTGTTCCTCGTCGACGACGACGGCTTCGTCATCGACGAACACACCTCCCCCTACTCGTGGAACGACGACCCGGCGCGTACCGCCGAGCAGGTCATCACCGCCCTTGAAACGGCCGCTGACGAGTGGGACCGCCTCCACACCACCGGAGGTGAGAACCGATGAACACCGTCAAGAAGTCCTTGACACCCCGCGTCCCCGCGCAGAAGCGGCGGGACGTCGTCGAGAACGACGAGTTCGCCGCGTTCGCTCGGCGCATCATCCGCGCCCACGGCCGCCGCGTCGCCACCGGAGACGTGGAAGCGCTCCGCGACCTGACCGCTCTCTCGGCGGTCATCGACCAGGCCATCACCGAAGCCGTCATCGGCCTGCGGGCCTTCGGCTACTCCTGGGCCGAGATCGGCTCCCGACTCGGCATCTCCCGACAGGCCGCCCAGCAGCGTTGGGGTGATCGGCCGTGACCGACTTCGCCGACCACATCGGCCTACGGGTCCGCTTCTACGACCCGCTCGGCACCCGCCACGGGTTCCCCACATTCCCCTACCAGATGGCCCCGACCGGACTGGCCACCCGCCGTCAACTCCGCGCCGCCGGCCTTCGTCCCGGCGGTCACGACCCGGTCGCCCAGATCCTCTGGCGACGCGGCAAGCGGATCGCCTACCTCTACCGCCTCGACCTCGCCGCACCCAAGCGCGTTGCCACGCCCGCCCAGCGGCAGGCCATCGCTAAGGCGTTGCGTGCCCGTCGGACCTGCCGGGACTGCGGACAGGTCAAGCCCTACTACATCCCCCGCCGCTACGGCTGCTGCCTCGACTGCCACGAAGGAGACTCCTGATGGACGTCCTGATCACCTTCGCCATCATCCTGCTCATCGGTGCCGCCATGGCCTACATGGGCGGTGTCCGATGAACCCTCAACCCACCACCGGCACCCGCATCGAAGGTGTCGTCCTGGTCCTCATCCTGCTCACCGTCGCCGGCTTCGCCGGAGCCGCCTCCTTCACCCACGTCAAAGACTGGACCCTCGCCAACTCCCCCGCTGGCACGGGTGAGTGGTTCGGCTGGGCCAACGCCGTCATCTCCGAACTCGTCCCCATCGCCTGCTTACTGACCATCCGCCGACGCCGCCGCACCGGCGCACCCATCGGCTACCCGCTGTTCCTACTCATCGCTGCCGCCAGTCTTTCGCTCGCCGCACAACTCGCGGTCGCCAAGCCCGGCGTCTCCGGCTGGCTCCTGTCCGCCGTACCCGCCCTCGCCTTCATGGCCCTGGTCAAACTCGTCCTCGCCCCCACCAAGGGCAGCACCACCCCGCCGTCGACGCCGGTCGAGCCGGTCGAGCGGGCCGAACCCATCCACGTCCAGGCCGCCGAACAGGCCACCACCGAACCGCCGGCCGCGATCACCGCATCCGACCCGACACCAGCACCGACCCCTCAACCGACCCCGGTCCCTACGGTCGAGCCGCTTCGTGCGCCGAAGCCTGTCACCGTGCCGGCTGTCGAGCCGGTCGACGTCCCCACTCACCTGCTGCCGATGGCCCGCTTCTCGGCCGTGCAGCACGAGCAGGCCACCGGACGACCCATCACCGCCGACGAGCTGGCCGACCGACTCGACATCACCCCCGCCACTGCGGGCCACCTGCTGACCACCCTGGCCGGTGGTGCCCGATGACCATTGTTCTCGTCGACGTCGAGCACGTCACCCACATCTGCCCCGCCGACCCGGAGCCGCATCCGTTCGACACCCGCCGCACGCTCGTGCACATCACCCCCGGCGGTCCCTGCCGGGCTCCGGTCACCATCCGCTGCGGCAACGTGACCACGCAAATTGCCTGTCACCGGCATGAGCCGGCCAAGCGCCAGTGCGGCGCCTGCCGCGTCATCGTGCGCGAACGCACCATCACCACCCGCCCCCACACCGGGATTGCGGCTTGATGGCGTCGACGCTGGACCTCACACCCCGTGCTTCGGCCCGGGGTGTGGGCTCGAACGCCGACACCACGCCCGTGTACGACTACACCGCCGCCGGCTCCGCCCTCCTGCGCGCCACCGGACCGGACTACTTCGGCTGGCTGGACCACGTCCGCGCCGCCGCCGGCTGCACCCGCCCGATCCGCCTCGCCGGCCAGCTCCTCACCGTCGAGCAATCCACGGGCCGGGTGGTGGAGCAGCGGCACACCGACGCCATGCCCGACGCGGCGATCTACACCGCCTGCGGTAACCGCCGCGCCACGGTGTGCCCGTCCTGCGCGCACACCTACCAACGCGACGCCTTCCAACTCCTACGCGCCGGCCTCGTCGGCGGCAAGGGCGTCCCGGAGACGGTCGCGCAGCATCCGGCGGTGTTCGCCACCTTCACCGCCCCCTCGTTCGGCACCGTCCACACCCGCGTCGTCCGCAAGCACACCTGCGGCAACCGGCGACGCTGCGACTGCCGGGCCGAACCCTGCCACGCCCGTCGCGATGTCGGCCTCTGTCCTCACGGTCGGCCGGCTGTGTGCTGGGCACGTCATGAGACTGGTGACGCGGTGCTCGGTCGGCCGTTGTGCCTGGATTGCTACGACCACGGCCACCAGGTCGTGTGGAACCTGTTCTCCGGGGAGCTGTGGCACCGCACCAAGCAAGCCGCGGAACGCTGGCTCGCCAAACTCGCCCGACGCCGGGGGATCCCCCGCGTCGAGATCGTCACCGCCTCCGGCAACATCCGCAAGATTGCTCCCGTGCGGCTCTCGCCGGGCAAGGTCGCGGAGTTGCAGGCGCGAGGAGCGGTGCACTTCCACGCCATCGCCCGCCTCGACGGCGTCCACCCCGACGACCCGACCGCCGTCATCCCACCCCCGGCAGGCTTCGGCGTCGGCGACCTGGTCGACGCCCTCCACCACGCCGCCGAACAGATCGCCTTCCACACCCCGACCCACCCCGACCGACCCGACGGATGGCAAATCGGATGGGGCGAGCAAGTCGACGTACGACCGATCACCGCCGACGGCGCTGGTGAGGTCACTGACGGCATGGTCGCCGGCTACCTAGCCAAGTACGCCACCAAAAGCACCGAGGCCACCGGGCACACCTCCACCCGCCTCACCGCCGATTCGATCGGGGACTACGCCGACCCTGACGGCGACCACACCGCCCGCCTCATCGACGCCTGCTGGCGAATCGGCCGACCCACCGGCACCCCCGTGCCCCTGTCTGAGCGGGCTCGTGACGACCGGCCCCGGCCCGGCTTCGTCCCGCGCTGGGAGTGCACCGACTGCGGCACCCACACCCGCTACGCCGCCTGCCCCACCTGCGTCGCCCACCGTCAAGCCGCCCTTGACACCGAACCCACGAAACCCGCCACCGGCAACCCGTACGCCCGGCTACGCCGATGGGCACACATGCTCGGCTTTGGCGGGCACTTCCTCACCAAAGGCCGCCGCTACTCGGTCACCTTCCAACTTCTGCGCGACACCCGCGTGAGCTTCCGGCGGCACGAGCACCACGACCAGGCCGACGAGCACCCCGGCGCGCTCCGCGCCGTCGACCACCTCGACGACGACACGACCCTGATCGTCGGCACCCTCACCTTCGCCGGCGTCGGCTGGCACACCACCGGAGACGCCCTCCTCGCCGCCACCGCCGCCGCCATGGCCCGCGAGCGACGCACCACCGGGCGCGAAGAACTCGCCCACGAACTCGGCACCACCCCGGCCGATACCGCGCCGGCTGCTGCTTGATCCCACCCCGCCGCACGAGGAAGGCCCCGTTGGACACCACCCCTACCCCGATCGCTCCTCGCGTGCTGCGCGTGGAGGAAGCCGCCCGAGCGCTCGGCATCGGCCGCTCGCTCGTCTATGACCTAATCCGTTCCGGCCGGCTGCGCTCCTTCAAGGTCGGTAGCCGCCGCCTCATCCCTGCCGCCGCCATCGACGAAACGATTGCCACGCTCACGGAAGAAGCCGCCTGATGCCCAAACAGCCGAAGTCCCGCCAGTCCGCCGCCCGCCGAAACCCGAACGGGGAGGGTTCCATCTATCAGCGGTCAAGTGACGGCCGCTGGGTCGGGCAGGCGTATGTCCTCACCACCGACGGCACCCGTAAACGCAAGTTCGTCTACGGCGTGACCTGGGAGGAGGCTCACGCCAAGCTCGTCGAGCTGAAATCTCGTTCGCAGCGCGGCATACCCGTACCCGATCGGGCCTGGAAGCTCGCTGACTACCTGCCGTACTGGCTGGGGGCCTACGTCACCGATCTCAAGCCGACCACCGCTCGGGGCTATGAGAGCGCCGTCCGGCTGCACCTGATCCCCGCGCTCGGCACCAAACGCCTCGACACGTTGCAGGTGCAGCACGTCAAGGCGTTCATGGATGAGTTCCGCCGTAAGTGCCTCTGCTGTACGGCTGGGCTCGACGCCACCCGCCGGCCTGACCGGCAGTGCTGCTCGGTTGGCAAGTGCTGCCAGCACTACCCCAGCGCGCGACAGATCCAGTACGTACACGCGGTGCTGCGCAACGCGCTGCAACATGCCATGCGGGAGGAGTTGGTGTCCCGCAACGTCGCCAAGCTCGTTCGCGTCCCCTCGCCGCGCTACAAGGTCGGCAAGGGCCTTTCGGTCGACAAGGTACGCAAGCTCATCGCCGCTACGGAAGGGCACCGCCTGCACGCGCTCTACGTGGTGGCAGCAACCCTCGGGCTTCGGCGCGGTGAGCTGCTCGGGCTGCGCTGGTCAGATCTCGATCTCGACAACGGCACCGTTGCCATCGATCAGACCGTTCAGCGGGCCGGCGGGAAGTTGCACCTGCAAGACACCAAGACCGAGGAATCGGACGGCATCCTTCCCCTGCCTGACTGGACCTGGGTTGCGCTGCTCGACCATCAGAAGCGCCAGCAGCAGGAACGGGAGCGGCTAGCCGAGGTCTGGCAGGATCACGGCCTGGTCTTCCCCTCCGAGGTCGGCACGCCGATCGAGCCGCGCAACCTCAATCGCCACTTCGCGGCACTGCGGGTGAAGGCCGGCTGTCCCGATGTGCGGCTGCATGACCTGCGGCACACGGTCGTGTCGCTGCTGATGGAGTTGGGCGTAGCGCCCCACGTCGTCCAGGCCATCGCCCGCCACGCGGACGTGAAGCTGACTCTGAAGATCTATTCGCACGCCAACCTTGACGCCATGCGCCAGGCGCTCGGCAAGCTCGACGGCCGGCTGTCGTGACCGCCGTTGCTGTCACCGTAGCTGTCACGGCCCGGGGAATTGATCTCCGGGCCGTCGTCGGTGCTGGTGGTGCGTGGTGGGCGCGGCAGGTTTCGAACCTGCGACCCCTCGCTTGTAAGGCGAGTGCTCTCCCGCTGAGCTACGCGCCCGGACGCCGTACGGCGGGCCGGCGGTTGGCAAGCTTACCCTGCCACCCGCCGGCCCCGGCGGACGCCTCGCGACCGGCGGCCGGGTCAGGCTGCGGCCTCCGCCAGGGCCTTGCGCCAACCCTGCTGGTCGCGGGCCTCACCGGGCATGTTCATCTCGGCGAAGCGGACCACGCCGGACCGGTCGATGACGAAGGTGCCCCGGTTGGCGATGCCGGCGGCCTCGTTGAAGACGCCGTACGCCTGAGCGACGGCGCCGTGCGGCCAGAAGTCGGACAGCAGCGGGAATTGGTAGCCCTCCCGTTCCGCCCAGATCTTGTGGGCGTACACCGAATCGACGCTGACGGTCAGCACCTGGACCTCGTCGTTGACGTACTCGTCGAGGTTGTCCCGCACCTCGGTCAGCTCACCCTGGCAGACCCCGGTGAACGCCAGCGGGTAGAAGACCAGCAGGACGGTGCGCCGGCCCCGGAAGTCGGAGAGCCGGACCTGCTGGTTGTTCTGGTCCTTCAACTCGAAGTCGGGCGCCTCGACGCCAACCTCGACAGGCATGCGAACTCCTCGGATCGGTTCGGGACGGCCTCGGTCACTCGCCGTGGGTGGGGTTACTTCTTGCCCTTGGCGCCGCGACGTAGCACGAGTCGGGCACCGCTCCAGTCCTTGCCGGCGTTGACCGTGGAAGTCTGCTGAAGACCAGCGGTGGGTGCCGACTCGGCGATCTCACTCGGTTCGACGTGGCCGTCGCGGCCGGCCTTGGGCGTCAGCAGCCACACGACCCCGTTGTCGGCCAGTGGGCCGAGGGCGTCGACGAGCAGCTCGAAGAGATCACCGTCGCCGTCCCGGTACCAGACCAGCACCGCGTCGACCACCTCGTCGGTGTCCTCGTCTACCAGATCTCCACAACGGTCGGTCAGGGCGTCTCGGAGATCGGAGTCGACGTCGTCGTCGTAGCCCATCTCCATGACGACCATCCCCGGCTCGATGCCGAACCGGTCCGCCAGGCTGCGTACCCCGTCAGCAGCCTGACCAGCGGTCGCGCTCACTGTCGCGTGCCTCCTCATCTCGTCCGAGCCGGCGTCTGCTCGACGCCGTCAGGCAAAGTCCACACAGTTGTGCCCTCCTGCGCAAGTGGCGCACCGGGTGGAACGAAATTTACCGTGCCAGCAGCGTACGGGCACCCTGGGTGATGGCCTCCTCGGACACCAGGACCTGTCGGGCGGCCGGACCCAGCGGCACAAAAGAGTCAACTGCGGCCACCCGGCGTGCCGCGCCGACATATCCGGCGTCCACCAGCGCGGCGATCACCCCCTCACCGACCCCACCGGACCGGCGTGTCTCGTCCACCACCAGCACCCGGCCGGTCGCGGCGGCCTCCCGGATGAGGTCGGCCACCGGCAGTGGCGCAAGCCAGCGCAGGTCCACGACCCGGGTGCCGATCCCCTCGTCGGCCAGCGCCGACGCCGCCCGCAACGACATTCGTACGCCGTTACCGAAGGTGATGATGGTTACGTCCTCGGCCGAACCGACTCCGTACACGCGGGCCCGTCCCACCGGCACGTGGCCGCCGGCCCAGGCGCCGGGATCGGCGTAATCGGCCAGCCACTCACCATCACCGTCGGCGTAGAGGTCGCGGGTGTGGTAGAGCGCGATCGGCTCCAGGAACACGCAGACGCTGCCGTCCACCGTCGCGCTCGCCAGGCAGGTCCGCAGCATCGCCGCCGCGTCGTCCGGCCGTGCCGGCACGGCGATCACCAGGCCCGGCACGTCCCGCAGTACGGCCACCGAGTTGTCGTTGTGGAAGTGCCCGCCGAAGCCCTCCTGGTACGCCAGCCCGGCCACCCGCACCACCATCGGATTGCGCAGTGCTCCCTGCGAGAAGAAGCGCATCGTCGCCGCCTCGCCGCGCAGCTGGTCCTCGGCGTTGTGCAGGTACGCCAGGTACTGGATCTCCGGCACCGGCAGCATTCCGGCCAACCCCGCGCCGAGGCCGAGGCCGAGGATCGAGGTCTCGTCGAGCAGCGTGTCGAACACCCGGGCGACACCGAACCGGTCACGCAGTCCCTTGGTCACCCCGTAGACCCCGCCCTTGGCGGCGACGTCCTCACCGAAGACCGCCATCTGCGGATGGCTGAGCAGCCCGTCGGTGAGCGCCGCGTTGATGCTCTGCGCGAGGGTGAGCGGCCCGGCCAGTTCCGGCGGCTTGCCGCCGAACGCCTCGGCCCGGGTCACGGCGTCAGGCCCGGCGGCGCGGGCGCCCGCGTCGGCGACCGCCAGGGCGACCCGCACCGGGCGGCGCGGTGCCAGCGGAGCGATCACCTCGGCGGCGTCGGCCAGCTTCGGCTCGTCGAGCACCTCCTCGGCGATCCGGCGGACCTGCCAGCCGATCTCGTCGTAGCGGTCCAGCAGTTCCGGGCCGTCGGCCAGGCCCGCTTCGACAAGCCGCCGGGCAGTGGCGACCACCGGATCGCGGGCCACGTCGGCGGTGATCTCCGAGGCGGGGCGGTACGCGCTCTCGGCGTCCGCACCGGCATGGCCCATCAGCCGGACCGTGGTCAGGTGCAGCACGGCCGGGCGGCGGTGCCGGCGTACCCAGGCCGCCGCCTCGACCGCCACCTCGTAGGTGCCGACCAGGTCGGCACCGTCGGCGGCGAAGTACCGGATGCCGGGCTTGGACCGCAGGGCTGTCGCCACCCATCCCTGCGGCGACCGGACACTGATGCCCAGCCCGTTGTCCTCGCAGACGAAGAGCACCGGGATGCGCAGGCCGGTGTGGTCGTACCAGCCGGCGGTGTTGAATGCGGCCGTGGCGCTGGCGTGGTTGATCGAGGCGTCCCCGAACGAACAGACCACGATGGCGTCGGCTGCCCAGGGCGTCGGTTCGGGTTCCAGGCCGGCTCGGTTGGCTTCGCCTCGGGCGTCCAGCCGACGCAGCCGCTCCACGGCAAGACCCATCCCGACCGCGCGGGGCAGGTGCGAGGCTACGGTCGAGGTCGTCGGGACCACCGCGAGGTCGGCGCGGCCGAACACCTTGTGCCGGCCACCGGCGATCGGCTCCTGGCTGGAGGCCACCATGCCGCGCAGGACGTCCCGGGCAGCGTCGGCGTACGCCCGGGGCAACGGCCGCTTGACCCCCGTCATCCGGATCCCGTCGGGCCCGACGTCGTCGCCCGGCCCGGGAGCCGGCACGGTCACGGTGGCCGGTCGGGAGTGGGCCAGTGGCACGGCCGCCGGTTGGTCCCCGACGGCGGCCGCCTGCCCCTCCGGGTTCACGCCGGAGTCGGCGGCCCGGGTCAGGTCGGCAGCGTCACCGTCACTCCGGTCGATCGCCGCCGCGTCGGGCGAACCCACGCCGCCGTGCGAACCCGCGCCGTCGGACGAGCCCGCGCCGTCGGGCGAACCCGCGCCGCTCGGCGAGTCGGTTCCGTCCGTGGCCGGACCGCCGGCCGGCTCGCCCGGGGCGGCCCCCTGTTCGCTGCTCTCCGGCAGATCCGGAACGGGCGACGCGCCGGACCGACCGGAAGGGCCGGCCTCGCTGGTATGGCCGGCCTCGGTGGTACGGCCGGCCTGCGCAGCGTCCGTCGGCTGGCTGGCCCGGGCCGCCGGAGCAGTCTCGGCGGCCGGCTCACCCAACCGCACGGCCGGCGCGGACGGCGATGCAGCCGGCGCGGACGGCGATGCAGCCGGCGCGGACGGCGATGCAGCCGGCGGAGCGGTCTCAGCGGCCGGCTCACCCGACGGCACAGCCGGCGCGGACGGGTCCGCCTGGGCGGCGCGGACGCAGTAGAAGGCGCCGGAGCGGTAGTGCAACAGGGCCGGGTCCGTGGGCCGCAGCGCCGCCGCCACCGCGGCGTTGCCCTCGTGACCGGCGGAGCCGATGGTGTAGTAGCCCTCGCCGAAGCTACGCAGCCAGCGGCCGGCCAGGTCGAGTTGCCGGCTGGTGACCTGGGCGTCGAAAAGGTCCAGCAGTTGGGCACCGGTCAGTGCGCTGCCCTCGGCCACCGGCCGTGCCGGGTCGCTCCGGTGCGACGGCGCGGCGAGGGCGGCCAGGGACTCCCGGAACCGGTCGTCGAGATCCTGCGGGGTGGTCACGTCCGACAGCATTACCGACCGGGGCACGCCTCGCACAGTCGAGTGCCTCTCACACCGGCCCGGTCTGGACGCAGTCCTCCGGGCAGCCGCCGTCGGAAACCTTCCACACCAGATCACGCAGTGTGGCGAGTTCCTCGTTGTCGAGCCGGGTCAGCAGCCGGGAGTCGGAGAGCACGAGATGGACCCGCTCGCGCATCCGCCGGCCGGCATCGGTCACCACCAACGTCTTCTGCCGCCGGTCTGTCGGGTCGACCCGGCGCTCGACCAGCCCGGCCTGCTCCAGCTTGTCGACCAGCGCGGTGACGTTGGACCGGTCGCAGCGCAGCTGGTCGGCGAGCTCGCGGGCGGGCAGCGGACGGTCCGGGTCGAGCTGGTACAGGGCGCGGGCCACGGCCGGAGTCAGGCCCAGCGTGGCGATGTCGAGATCCTGGTGGTGCCGCAGGGCGGCGGCGACGTGCATGATCCGGCGTACCGCGTCACCGGCCAGCCGGGCGCGGTCGGCCGGTTCCGGGCCGACCGGGGCGATGATCGGCCGTGACATGGTCACATCCTAGGGCGGCGGCCTGCGACCTCGTCTGACTGACGGCGTCGGGCAACCGAGAGGTTCGTCGGGTCAGTTCCGCTCGGCCCTGTTCGGGCGATAGCGGCGGACGAGCACGCGCCCTGGGCCAGCGACCTGAAGCTCGACTACGCCGATCCGACCTCACGCACCGTCGGCAGCGAGTTGGTCTGCTCCTCGATCACCTCGGGTCGCGACGGGGCGCAGCTCACCGCCGACTTCGACGTGGCGGGGGCGGGCGAACCGGACGGACGGGGTGAGCGAGGACGGAATCAGCCGGACAGGAAGGAGAAGCGGACCTGCCGGGTGGGATTGTCGCCGTTGGTGTCGACCAGGCAGATCGACTGCCAGGTGCCCAGGGCCAGCCGCCCATCGAGCACGGGCAGCGTCGCGTACGGGGCGACGAAGGCGGGCAGCACGTGATCGCGGCCGTGCCCCGGCGAGCCGTGCCGGTGCCGCCAGCGCCCGTCCGTGGGCAGCACGGCATCCAGCGCGGTCAGCAGGTCGTCGTCCGATCCTGCCCCGGTCTCGATGATGGCCACGCCGGCGGTGGCGTGTGGCACGAAGACGTGCAACAGGCCGTCGCCCGAGCCGGCGACGAACTGTTCGGCCTCGGCCGTGATGTCCCGGACGGTCGGCCGGGACCCGGTCCGGACGGTGATCAGCTCACTGCGCACACCCGCATTCTCCCCCACCCGGCGACGGCCCACCGGTACCCACCGGTGCGCCCGCCGCGAACGCCACCGACCGGCAAAGTTACTGGTGGGTACCTGTGTCGAGCGTCGCCCTTCGGCCGGGTGGACGTGACGCCGAGTGCCACGACGGGGCAGGATGGCGCTAGAGACCTATCCCACACACAACCGAGGGAACGCCTGTGGCTACGGAACGCAAGCGCCCGGTGATCACGGCCGGCCTGCCGAGCCAGCTTCCGGACATCGACCCCGAAGAAACCAGCGAGTGGGTCGAGTCGCTCGACGGTGTCATCGACGACCGTGGCACCAAGCGAGCCCGCTACGTGATGCTGCGGCTGCTGGAGCGCGCCCGGGAGCGTCAGGTCGGCGTGCCGTCGCTGACCACCACCGACTACATCAACACCATTCCGCCGGAGCGCGAACCGTGGTTCCCCGGTGACGAGCACGTCGAGCGCCGGATTCGGGCGTACGTGCGGTGGAACGCGGCGATGCTGGTGCACCGCGCGCAGCGGCCGGAGATCGGCGTCGGTGGCCACATCTCGACCTACGCCAGCTCGGCGTCGCTCTACGAGGTCGGCTTCAACCACTTCTTCCGGGGCAAGGACCACCCGGGTGGCGGCGACCACATCTTCTACCAGGGGCACGCCTCCCCCGGCATGTACGCGCGGGCGTACCTGGAGGGCCGGCTCAGCGAGAACCAGCTCGACGGCTTCCGGCAGGAGCTGTCCCACCCCGGCGGCGGTCTCCCCTCGTACCCGCACCCCCGGCTGATGCCGGACTTCTGGGAGTTCCCCACGGTCTCCATGGGTCTGGGCGGCCTGAACGCCATCTACCAGGCCCGGTTCAACCGTTACCTGCAGCACCGGGGCATCAAGGACACCTCCGACCAGCACGTCTGGGCCTTCCTCGGCGACGGCGAGATGGACGAGCCGGAGACGCTTGGCGCGATCGGGGTGGCCGCCCGCGAGGAGCTGGACAACCTCACCTTCGTGATCAACTGCAACCTCCAGCGCCTGGACGGGCCGGTGCGCGGCAACGGCAAGGTCATGCAGGAGCTGGAGGCGTTCTTCCGGGGTGCCGGCTGGAACGTCATCAAGGTGGTCTGGGGGCGGGAGTGGGATCCGCTGCTCGCCGCCGACACCGACGGCGCGCTGGTCAACCTGATGAACACCACGCCCGACGGTGACTACCAGACCTACAAGGCGGAGTCCGGGGCGTACGTGCGGGAGCACTTCTTCGGCCGTGACCCGCGCTCCCGCAAGATGGTCGAGGGGCTTACCGACGACGAGATCTGGAATCTCAAGCGGGGCGGGCACGACTACCGCAAGCTCTACGCGGCCTACAAGGCGGCGACCGAGCACACCGGCCAGCCGACAGTGATCCTGGCCAAGACGATCAAGGGCTGGACGCTCGGCTCGCACTTCGAGGGCCGCAACGCCACGCACCAGATGAAGAAGCTGACGCTGGAGGACCTGAAGACCTTCCGCGACCGGCTCTACCTCGACATCCCGGACTCGGCGCTGGAGGAGAACCCGTACCTGCCGCCGTACCTGCGGCCGGACGACAAGTCCGACGAGATGCAGTACCTGCACGAGCGGCGCAAGCAGCTCGGCGGTTACCTGCCGACCCGGCGGACCAGCGCCAAGCAGCTGGCCATCCCCGCCGCGGAGCGCTTCGCCGACGTCAAGCGCGGTTCGGGCAAGCAGAAGGTGGCCACCACGATGGCCTTCGTCCGGTTGCTCAAGGACCTGATGAAGGACAAGGAGTTCGGCAAGCGTTGGGTGCCGATCATCCCCGACGAGGCGCGCACCTTCGGTCTGGACTCCATCTTCCCGACCGCCAAGATCTACTCGCCGCACGGCCAGCGGTACACCTCGGTCGACCGGGAGCTGTTCCTGTCGTACAAGGAGTCGACCGCCGGGCAGATCCTGCACGAGGGGATCAACGAGGCCGGCTCGGTGGCCTCGTTCACCGCGGCTGGCACGTCGTACGCCACCCACGACGAGCCGATGATCCCGATGTACATCTTCTACTCGATGTTCGGGTTCCAGCGCACCGGCGACGGCTTCTGGGCGGCCGCGGACCAGATGACCCGGGGCTTCGTGCTCGGCGCCACCGCCGGACGCACCACGCTCAACGGTGAGGGCCTCCAGCACGAGGACGGGCATTCCCTGCTGCTGGCCGCCACCAACCCGGCGGTGGTCGCGTACGACCCGGCGTTCGCGTTCGAGATCGCGCACATCATGGAGAGCGGCCTGCACCGGATGTACGGCGCGGAGCCGGAGAACGTCTTCTACTACCTCACCGTCTACAACGAGCCGATCCACCAGCCGGCGGAGCCCGACGGCGTGGACGTCGAGGGCATCGTCAAGGGCATCCACCGCTACTCCCCCGCGCCGTCGCTGGACGGGGACGCCCCCCGGGCGAACCTGCTGGCCTCCGGAACCGGTATGCAGTGGGCGCTCAAGGCGCAGCAGCTGCTGGCGCAGGACTGGGGGGTGGCCGCCGACGTCTGGTCGGTCACCTCGTGGACGGAGCTGCGCCGCGACGCGGTGGAGTGCGAGGAGTACAACCTCCTGCACCCGGGCGCCGAGCAGCGGGTGCCGTACATCCAGCGCAAGCTGGCCGACGCCGACGGCCCGAAGGTCGCGGTCAGCGACTGGATGCGCGCGGTGCCGGACCTGATCTCCCGCTGGGTACCGGGCGACTGGACCTCGCTGGGCACCGACGGCTTCGGGCTCTCCGACACCCGGCACGCGCTGCGGCGGCACTTCCACGTCGACGCCGAGTCGGTGGCGGTCGCGACGCTGCGGCAGCTCGCGCTGCGTGGGGCGGTGCCGGCCCACGTGCCGGCCGAGGCGGCCAAGAAGTACGCCATCGACGACGTGAACGCCGCTCCGGTCGGCGAAACCGGCGGCGACAGCTGACAGTTCCATCCCGAAGGGCCCGGCGCGGTGTGACACCGCGCCGGGCCCTTTCGCGTGCGGTGCCCGCGCCGTGGCTCGGTGGGGCCCACCGGGCCAGTCCGCAGGTATGACCCTTCCGGTATCGACGAGCATCTTTTTCGTGTAACACAACGCATCCACAATTGCCGATAGGTGTTTCAGCTTGCCCCAGGGACACCAGGCCGGCCGGTGAACTCACCCCGTCGCGCCCGTCCACCGCCGGCCGGGACGTCACCGCCGCATTGGCGCGCGACGGGAGGGAGTGCACATGCGACCTGTTCGGATCGGTCTGGCCCTGGCCGTCGGCGCCCTGGTGGTGTCGATGCTCCCGGCGAGTTCGCCCTCGGTGGCCCACGACCCGGCCACCCCGGCCGGGCGTGCGTCGGCGCAGGAGTTCATGGCCCAGCGCGAACCCACTCAGCAACTCGTCGCGGCCGCCGCCGCGACCTGCACCAACGGCCAGGCGGCGGGCTATCCCTGCCGCAATGTGGACCTGCTGTCGTTCATGCCGCTGTCCAGCATCGGCGGCAGCCAGGCCAACGACATCTGGGGCTGGACCGACCCGCAGACCGGCAAGGAGTACGCCCTGGTCGGTCGCCGCAACGGCACCTCGTTCGTGGACGTGTCCAACCCGACCGCCCCGGTCTACCTGGGCAACCTGCCCGCGTACCAGAACCGCACCGCGATCTGGCGGGACATCAAGGTCTACCGGGACCACGCGTACGTGGTGGCGGACGTCTCCGGGCACGGCATGCAGGTGTTCGACCTGACCCGGTTGCGTGGCGTCACCACGCCGCAGACCTGGACGGCCAACACGCACTACAGCCGGTTCGGCAACTCGCACAACATCGCCATCAACGAGCAGACCGGGTACGCGTACGCGGTCGGCACGAACACCTGTAGCGGCGGCCTGCACATGGTCGACATCCGCACCCCGAAGTCGCCGGTGTACGCCGGCTGTGTCAGCAACGACGGTTACACCCACGACACCCAGTGCGTGGTCTACCGCGGTCCGGACACCACCTACACCGGGCGGGAGATCTGCGTCAGCTCCAACGAGGACACGGTGACCGTGGTCGACGTGACCACCAAGTCGGCTCCTCGGCAGCTGTCCCGCATCGGCTACAGCGGGCGGGCGTACACCCACCAGGGCTGGTTCACCGACAACCAGCGTTACTTCCTGCTCGACGACGAGTTGGACGAGACCCGGCGCGGGGTGCGGACCCAGACCTACATCTGGGACCTGGCCGACCTCGACGCGCCCCGGCACATCGGCACCTACAGCGCCCCGTCCGGGGTCCAGGCCACCGATCACAACCAGTACGTCAAGGGCAGCTACAGCTACCAGGCCAACTACCGGGCCGGGTTGCGCATCCTGGACCTGCGTAACGTGGCCAGCGGGCAGGCCACCGAGGCCGGGTACTTCGACATCTACCCGTCGAGCAACAGCGCCTCGATGAACGGGGCGTGGAGCACCTACCCGTACTACCCGAGCGGCATCGTGGTGGTCAGCGGCATCGAGCAGGGGCTGTTCGTACTCCAGCCGCGCTTGTCATGACCGCCACCGACCATCGGCCGGGCACGGCCGCCGGCCAGGTCGAGGGGGCGTCCCAGCCGGGGCGCCCCCGCCCCGACCCGGTGCCGCCGGGCGGCACCGCGTGGCGGTACGCCGCCGCCACGCTTGTGCTCGGCCTGACCCTGACCGTCGGCTTCTTCGCCGGTCGCGCGGGTGCGCCGACCTCCGGTCCGACACCGCAGGCGGCGTCCACCGCGCACCTCGGTCACGGCCCGGGCGGGCTGGAGGTGTCCCGCGACGGCTGGACCCTGGCCCTGGACACCCCGAGCCTGACCGCCGGCCGGCCGGGTGAACTGGCCTTCCGGATCACCGACGCGGCCGGCGCGGCGCTCACCACCTTCCAGGAGAACCATGAGCGCCGGATGCACCTGATCCTGGTCGGTCGGGATCTCTCCGGCTATCAGCACGTGCACCCGGAGATGTCGGCCGACGGCACCTGGCGGGTCACTGTCACACCTACCGCGCCCGGCCCGCTCCGGGCCATCGCGGACTTCTGGCCGCAAGGGGCACCGGCGGGCGTCACGCTCGGCATCGACGTGCCGGTTCCCGGCCGGTACGCCTCAGGTCCGCTGGCTCCGCCCGAGGAGACGATCCTGGTGGACGGCTACACGGTCACCCTCGACGGTGGGCTGCGGGCGGGCGAGTCCAACCAGGTGCTCGTGTGGCTGGGGCACGACGGGCAGCCAGTCAATGACCTGCAACGGCATCTGGGCGCGTACGGGCACCTGGTGGCGTTGCGCCAGGGCGATCTGGCGTACCTGCACGTGCATCCGGCGGCGGCCAGCCAGCCCAGCTCGGTGGTGGCGTTCGGCGTCACCGTGCCGTCGGCCGGCACCTACCGGCTGTTCTTCGAGTTCCGGCACCTCGACGAGGTACGCGTCGCCGCCTTCACCGTGGTCGTGTGACCTGTCGCGCCGGGTACCGACGAGCGGTGGCGGCCCGGGTGCCCCTGGAGGGGACACCGGGGCCGCCACCTTCGCGGGTGACGCCGGGACGCGGCCCGTCAGCCGACGGCGGCCAGATCGGTCAGCCGGGCCAGCGAGTCCTCCAGGTCGGCGCCGACCCGACGCAGGCCGAGCCGAAGCAGGGCGGCCTTGACCGGGCCGGCCGGCCAGCGAACGACGATGAGCCGCACGACCGTGCCGCCCTCCTGTTCGTCGGGTGTGAGCTGGACGTATATCTCGGTGCGCGCCTCCGCTCGGGCACCGGCGCCCTTGGCGCGTTCGCGCCAGCCGATCAGGGTCGGCTCCTGATAGGCGATCACCTCGGCCTCATGCGCGGCGCCGCGTCCGGCCTGGACCAGCTGCCGCCGACCGAAGCCCTCCCCCGAGAGGACCTCGGCCGCACGGACCCCGGCCAGCCAGGCCGGCAACTGCTCGGCCCGCTGCACCACGTCCCAGACCGCTTCCACCGGCGCCGCCACGTGCGCGCTGCGTTCCACGAGGATCATTTCCGTCTTCCTCCAGTGAGGACATCCCACAATATTCGGCACTCTATGCGCAAAAACGGATGTATATGGACGGGTTCGTAAAAGACACGCCGAAAGGTATTGCTCTCGGCCGCTCGGGAGCCTATGGCGCACCGCCTCGCCGCCCCCTAGAGTTCCGAGCACGTTTCGCGTTCGAGCGACCGGGAGGGCGTATGTCGACCGCACCGATGCCCGAGTTCCCCACCGGCTTCCGCTGGGGCGTCTCCACCTCCGCGTACCAGATCGAAGGCGCCGCCGACACCGACGGACGGGGACCGTCCATCTGGGACACCTTCGCCCACACCCCCGGCCGGATCATCGACGGCAGCAGTGGCGACGTGGCCTGCGACCACTACCACCGGTACGCCGAGGACGTCGCCCTGATGGCCGGGCTGGGGGTGAGCGCGTACCGCTTCTCGATCGCCTGGCCCCGGGTGCTGCCCAGCGGCACCGGCCAGGTCAACCCCGCGGGGCTGGACTTCTACGAGCGGCTGGTCGACGAGCTGCTCGCGCACGGCATCGATCCGGTCGCCACTCTCTTCCACTGGGACCTGCCCCAGCCGTTGGAGGACGCCGGGGGCTGGCTGAACCGGGACACCGCGCACCGCTTCGCCGAGTACGCGGACGTGGTGGCCACGCGCCTCGGCGACCGGGTCCGGCTCTGGATCACCCTCAACGAACCCTTTATCCACATGAGCCTCGGGCACGCCACCGGCGTCCACGCCCCCGGCCGGATGCTGCTCTTCGACGCCTTCCCGGTCGCCCATCACCAGCTGCTCGGTCACGGGCTCGCGGTCGCCGCGTTGCGTGCCCGCAGCACCAGCCCGGTGGCCATCGCCAACAACTACTCGCCGGTGCGCGTCGTCGGGGGCAGCCAGGCCGACGCCGCCGCAGGGGCGGCCTACGACGCCCTGCACAACCAGCTCTTCACCGACCCGCTGCTCGGTCGCGGGTACCCGGCGGAACTGAACTTCGACACCGCTGCGGTCCGCGACGGCGACCTGGACGTGATCGCCGCGCCGATCGACGTGCTCGGCGTCAACTACTACAACCCCACCGCGGTACGCGCCCCGGAGGAGGGATCGCCGCTGCCCTTCGAGCTGGTGCCGCTCACCGGATACCCGCGTACCGCCTTCGACTGGCCGGTGGTCCCGGAGGGGCTGCGTGAGCTGCTCGGCTGGCTGCGTGACCGCTACGGCAGGGCGCTGCCGCCGATCCAGGTCACCGAGAGTGGCTGCGCCTACGACGACGCGCCCGACGCCGACGGACAGGTGCCCGACCCGGACCGGATCGCCTACCTGGACGGTCACCTGCGGGCCGTCCGCGCCGCCATCGACGACGGGGTCGACGTGACCGGCTACTTCGTCTGGTCGCTGCTGGACAACTGGGAGTGGGCCGAGGGCTTCACCAAGCGATTCGGCCTGGTGCACGTGGACTTCCGCACCGGGCAGCGCACGCCCAAGTCCTCGTACGCCTGGCTGCGCGAGGTCATCGCGACCGCCCGGCGGGCACCTCGGTGACCACCGTCGACCCCACGCCGGCCTCGCTGCCGGCCGCGCTCGCCGAGCCGACCGTGCCGGTCCGGCGCGGATGGATCGCGTTGCTGTTCGCCGCCAACCTCGGCGTCTGGATGGCCTTCTTCACCCCGATCCAGGTGCTGCTACCGCAGCAGATCGGGCAGATCGCACCGACGGAGAAGGAGACCATGCTGGCCGTGGTCACCGGCTTCGGCGCCCTCGCGGCGGTGCTCGCCAACCCGCTCGCCGGCGCCCTGTCGGACCGCACCTGCCTGCGCCTGGGCCGGTGGGAGTTCGGCCGTCGGCACGTCTGGACCCTCGGCGGGGCGGTGCTCGGCGCGCTGGCGCTGGCCTTGCTGGCTCAGGCCCGCACCGTGCTCGGGGTGACCGTCGGCTGGGTGGCCGCCCAGGTCTGCTTCAACGCGATGCTGGCCAGCCTGACCGCCGCGGTGCCGGACCGGGTTCCGGTCGCCCAGCGGGGCGGCGTCTCCGGCTGGGTCGGCATCCCGCAGGCGCTGGGGCTGGTCCTCGGCGTCGTGCTGGTCACCGTCCTGGTCACCGGCAACACCGCCGGCTACCTGGCCGTCGCCGCCGCCGTCCTGCTGCTCGCCCTGCCGTTCGCCCTGCGCACCACCGACGATCCGCTACCCCGCACGCACCGGCCGGCGCTGCGCGGCCTGCTCGCCGGGATGTGGGTCTCACCGCGCCGGCACCCGGACTTCGGCTGGGCGTGGATCACCCGGTTCCTGGTCCAGCTCGGCAACGCCTTCGGCACGCTCTACCTGCTCTACTTCCTCACCGACGAGGTCCGGGTCGCCGACCCCGAGGGCGGGTTGCTGGTGCTGATCCTGCTCTACACCGCCGGTCTGATGGCCACCACCGTCATCGCCGGTCGGCTCTCGGACCGCTCCGGCCGGCGGAAGGTCTTCGTGATCGCCGCGGGCGTGGTGATGGCCGCGGCGGCGCTGCTGTTGGCCGCCGCGGCCACCTGGCCGGTGGCGGTGATCGCCGCGCTGGTCCTCGGCGCCGGCTACGGCGTGTACCTGTCGGTGGACGCCGCGCTGATCACCCAGGTGCTGCCGAGGGCCACCGACCGGGCCAAGGATCTCGGCGTGATCAACATTGCCAACTCCGCGCCCCAGGTGCTCGGTCCGGCCGTCTCCGCCCCGATCGTGGTGCACCTGGGCGGATATCCGGCGCTCTACGCGACCACCGCCGCGGTGACCCTGCTCGGTAGCGTCCTGGTCCTGAAGATCCGCTCGGTGCCCTGAGGCGTACCCCTTGGCCGAGTGCGGTCGCATGTCGCCGTAGGCTGGAGGTCGTGACGGTACGTGTGCGCTTCGCCCCTTCCCCGACCGGTATGTTCCACGTCGGCGGTGCCCGCTCAGCACTTCAGAACTGGATCTACGCCAGGCAGCAGGGCGGGGTGTTCGTGCTGCGCATCGAGGACACCGACGCGGCCCGCAACAAGCCGGAGTGGACCGAGGGCATCCTCTCCGCGCTGGACTGGATCGGTATCGAGCGGGGCAGCTACGAGGGGCCCTACTTCCAGTCCTCGTACGCCGGTGAGCACCGGGCCGCCGCGCGGCGGCTGTACGAGGCGGGCCGAGCGTACTACTGCGACTGCACCCGGGAGGCGGTGCAGGCCCGCACCGGCAACCAGTACACCGGTTACGACGGCTACTGCCGCGACCGGGCGCTGCCCCCCGGTGATGGCCGGGCGCTGCGCTTCCGCACCCCAGACGAGGGTGCCACGATGGTGACCGACCTGATCCGGGGCGAGCCGACCTTCGAGAACAAGCTCATCGAGGACTTCGTCATCGCCCGGGGGGACGGCTCGCCGGTCTTCCTGCTGGCCAACGTGGTGGACGACATGACCATGGGGATCACGCATGTGATCCGAGCCGAGGAACACCTGCCGAACACCCCGAAACAGCAGTTGCTCTGGGACGCGCTCGGGGTGAAGCCGCCGATCTGGGCGCACGTGCCGGTGGTGGTCAACGAGAAGCGGCAGAAGCTCTCCAAGCGCCGCGACAAGGTCGCCCTGGAGGCGTACCGCGACGAGGGGTACCTCGCCGAGGCCATGCGCAACTATCTGATGCTGCTCGGCTGGGCGCCCTCCGGAGACCGGGAGATCGTGCCCTGGTCGGTCATCGAGGACGAGTTCCGGCTGGCGGAGGTCAACCCGTCCCCCGCGTTCTTCGACGAGAAGAAGCTGCGCGCGTTCAACGGCGAGTACATCCGGGCGCTGCCCGTGGCCGAGTTCATCGAGGCGTGCCAGCCCTGGCTGACCGGCACCGGCACCATCGCGCCGCCGCCCTGGCAGCCGGCCGAGTTCGACGCGGCCGTGTTCGCGGCGGTCGCCCCGTTGGCGCAGACCCGGATCGCGGTGCTCAGCGAGATCGTGCCGAACGTCGACTTCTTCTTCGTCGACTCCCCGCTGATCGACGAAGCGGCCTGGACGAAGGCGATGAAGGAGGGGTCGGCGGATTTGCTCGACGCCGCCATCGCCGCCTTCGAGGCTGTCGACTCGTGGGACGCGGAGACGCTCAAGACAACGCTGGAGGCGGTCGGCGCGGAGCGCGGCCTCAAGCTCGGCAAGGCCCAGGCACCGGTACGCGTCGCGGTCACCGGCCGGACCGTCGGCTTGCCGCTGTTCGAGTCGTTGGAGGTGCTCGGGCGCGAGCGCGCGCTGACCCGGATGCGCGCGGCCCGGGTCCGCCTGGTCTGACTGCACCGGCCCTGGCCGAGCGGCCGGGCTGTCAGCGTTCAGCCACGGCGGGCGGCGCGGCGGCGGATCAGCCGGGCAGTGGCCAGGACGGCCAGCAACAGCAGCACCGCGACGGCCGCCCACCACCATCCGCCGCCGGAGGACTCGTCCGACATGGGCATGGGCGTGGCTGCCTCAGGAGTGACAGGTGCCGGAGTACTCGCGGCCGTACCGGTCGCCGTCGGATCGGCGGCGGTCGGTTCCGGGGTCGGGTCGGCGGGCGTGCCGGTGGTCAGCGTGAACCGCACCTCGCCGGTGATCGGGTGACCGTCGCCGGACACCAGCCGGTAGCCGACGACGTACAGCCCCGCCGCGCCGGGAGTGAACGGCACGCTGACCCGGTTGCCGGAGAAACGCGGCTCTCCACCGGCCGCGTCGACATTGTCCGGCCCGGTGACCGTGACCTTCGTCGTGTCCTCGTCGAGCCGGGCCAGAAAGCGCAGCTCGACGCGCTCCGGCGCCTCGGCCACCCGGGCACCGTCGCGAGGGCTGCTGCCGGTCAACTGGTTGTGTGCGGCAGCCGGCACCGCCGGCATCAGCAACGACACGCCGAACGCCACGCCGAACACCGCTGCCCCGAAACGCGTCAGACGCGCTATCCTGCCCCCCATCATGGCCTCCGCAAAGGTAAAATCCGCCCGCTGCTTCGCGGCTGGTCGTTGGTCGGGTCGCAATCGCAGATAGTTCCAATTAGTGTTCCATCAGCTGCAACCGATCGGCGTTCCGCGGAGTCTTTGAGTGGGTACCTGTCCTGTGGGCACGGTCACCACCGTCGGCCTTCCAACGTGTGTGACCTCTGCAGCACGGCCACCCATCGAACGGGGCGAGGAGGCGGCATGGTCCGACGGATGAGGCGACTGGCCGGGGCGACGGCGGGTGCGATGGCGGCGTTGCTCCTGTCACTCACCTCTGCCGAGGTGGCTGGGGCGGCGCCGAAGACGCCACCGGCTGGCGTGGACATCACCGGGCACGGGCTGGCCGAGCCGTTGCGCCTGCGCGCCGACACCCACCCCACGCATGTCGTCGCCGTCATCGAGCAGGTCAATCACAAGGGCCTGGTCCGCCAGTCCGGCGGTCCGAAGAAGGACGACCTCGGTCCGAAGTACACGGTCCTGGTGCTGGCCGGTGACGCTCCGAAGCAGACCTACGACCTCTACCCGAAGGCGGTCGGCGGGCCGCGCGTCTACCGCCCGGCGAAGCAGCCCGACCGCAAGGTCAGCGCGGCCTGGTACCTCGGACGGGTCAGCATGTCCGAGACGCTGCGCACCGCCGGTGTGCCGCTGGAACGGACCTACGAGGCGGTCAGCGGGGGTGCCGGCGGTGGTGAACGCATCATCCCGGAGGACGCGCTCAACCCCGCGCAGGACATCAACGAGGCGTTCAGCGAGTTGCGCCGCCTGCTCCTGCTGAACGTCGCGGTGGTGCTGGTGATCACCCTCGGGCTCGCCGGGATCGCGCTACTGATCCGCCGCCGTACCCACTGACGCCATCTCCGGCGCTCGATCGTCCGGCCCGCGCACGCCCCGCAGCAGCCTGGCTGGCTGGGCTGTACCGCCGCTCAGCACCAACGACCCGGCGGGCGTTCCCGCCGCAGGCTGCGTTGGGCCGGGCGGACCGGACCGTGCCGGTGCGCCCCGGCCCAGCCGGGCAGGTCACTGCGGCACCCGCTGGCCGTCGGGTCGGTCTGCCCGGCCGTGGACGGCTCGACGGTGCGCTGACGGGGCACCGGTGGCTCGCCGCCGCGCTGCCGGGCGGACGCGGGATCGTCCTCAGGGCGCTCCGCCATCCGACCGGCGCCCGGCTCGACCGGATGCGCCAGACCGGGCGGCCTGCGGTGGGGCTTGGCGAGGGCCGGCTGCTCGTGCGGGCCCGGTCGGCACGGCTCCCCCTGGGCACAGCCGTGGTCGGCCTCCCCGTACGCCATCGGCGTCTCCTCACGCTCGCCCTCACCCGCCGGCGCCCACCCGACGTGCCCTGTCACCGTACTGGCCGGTTCTGACCCGCCGCGCAGCGCGTACCGGTTCGGCCGTCGGCGGCACCGGTGTCGACGCCTGCCGTCAAGGTCCAGGTCAGCGCATGTCAGGCTAGGCGGGTGAGCGAGTCGGGCAGCACGGACCTGTCAGCCACGCTGCGCCGGATCGAGCGGGCGGCCGGCGCGCTGGCCACCGCGAGCGTGGTCCGGATGGACGAGACCCTGCCCTGGTTCCGGGAACTGCCGGCCGACCAGCGCTCCTGGGTGATGCTGGTGGCCCAGGCCGGCGCCCGCTCCCTGGTCCAGTGGTTGCGCTCCGGCGGCGGGGCCGCCGAGGGCACCCAGGAGGTTTCCGACGAGGTGTTCGCCACCGCGCCGCAGGCCCTGGCCCGCTCGATCACCCTCCAGCAGACCGTCGCCCTGATCAAGGTGACCATCGACGTGGTGGAGGAGCAGGTCAGCGACCTCGCCGCCCCCGGTGAGGAGCCGCAGCTGCGGGAGGCGGTGCTGCGGTACTCCCGGGAGATCGCCTTCGCCGCCGCCCGGGTCTACGCCCGGGCCGCCGAATCGCGCGGTTCCTGGGATGCCCGGTTGCAGGCCCTGCTGGTGGACGCGCTGCTGCGCGGCGACTCACCGGACGTGCTGGCCAGCCGCGCCGCCGCGCTCGGCTGGACGGACGCGCCACCGGTGGCGGTGGCGGTCGGCCCCTCCCCCGGCGGCGAGGTCGCCGCGGTCCTGCACACCGTCTACCGACAGGCCCGACGGATCGGGGTCGAGGTGATCGGCGGCGTGCACGGCGACCGCCTGGTGATCGTGCTCGGCGGGGCGGCCGACCCGGTCGCGGCGACCGGCAAGCTGCTCACCGCCTTCGGCGAGGGACCGGTGGTGGTCGGTCCGGCGGTGCCGAGCCTGGACGAGGCGACCGAGTCGGCCCGGGCGGCGTTGGCCGGTTACCGGGCCGCCCCGGCGTGGCCGGCGGCACCACGTCCGGTGCACGCCGGTGACCTGCTGCCCGAGCGGGCCCTGGCGGGCGACGCCGAGGCCCGTCGGCGGCTGCGCCATGACGTGTACGCGGTGCTGGTCCGCGCGGGCGGTGAGCTGCTGCAGACGTTGGACGCCTTCTTCGCCGCCGGTGGCACGCTGGAGAGCGCCGCCCGGGCGCTGTACGTGCACCCGAACACGGTGCGTTACCGGCTGCGGCGGATCTCCGAGGTGACCGGCTTCAGCCCCCTGGCGCCCCGGGACGCCTTCGCGCTGCGGGTCGCGCTGACGGTCGGCCGGCTGGATCCGGTGGTACCTACCCAGACATTGGCCCCACCAGTCAGTAAAAGATCACAGCATGGTGATGACCAGCGTCAGTCTTTGTAGGATCCCTCCAACTGACCTAGTGCGGTTTGGTGCCAGCCGGCACAGCGCAACCCATGGGTATCCAGGAGAGTCATAGACGTGCTCGCCGTACTCTGCCCCGGCCAGGGTTCCCAGAAACCCGGCTTTCTGACCCCCTGGCTCGACCTCCCCGACGCCGAGGCTCGACTGCGCTCGTGGTCCGAGCTGGCCGGCGTCGACCTGGTGCGCCTGGGCACCACCGCCGACGCCGACGAAATCCGGGACACCGCGCGCACCCAGCCGCTGCTGGTCGCCGCCGCGCTGCTCGCCGCCGAGCAGCTGCCGATGCGCCAGGTAGCGGTGACCGCCGGGCACAGTGTCGGTGAACTCGGCGCGGCGGCGCTGGCCGGGGCGCTCCCGGCGACGGACGCGATCACCCTCGCCGGCGTACGCGGCCGGGAGATGGCCGCCGCCTGCGCGCTGGAACCGACCGGCATGGCCGCCATGCTCGGCGGCGACCCGGACGAGGTGACCGCCGCGATAAATGCGCACGGACTGTCAGCCGCCAACCGCAACGGCAAGGGCCAGGTCGTCGCCGCCGGCGCGCTCGACGGGCTGGAGAAGCTGGCCGCCGAGCCCCCGGAACGGGTCCGGGTCGTCCGGTTGCAGGTGGCCGGCGCGTTCCACACCCCGTACATGGCTCCGGCGGAAGCGGCGCTGGCCACCGTCGCCGCCGGGATCACCCCGAGCGATCCGGACCGCATCCTGCTGTCCAACCTCGACGGGACGGCGGTCGACAACGGCCGGGAGTTGCTCGAACGGCTGGTCCGCCAGGTCACCGCCCCGGTCCGCTGGGACCTCTGCATGGCCACCCTCGCCGCCCTCGGCGTGACCGGCGTGATCGAGCTGCCGCCCGCCGGCACGCTCGCCGGCCTGGTCAAGCGCGAGCTTGCCGGTGCCGGTGCACCGGAGATCGTCACCTTGAAGACCCCGGACGACCTGCCCGCCGCCCGGGAGCTCATCGCCCGGCACGGCACGACGGCCGGCGGTCCGGTAAACGAAAACACTTCGCTCACGTCTCGCGACCATGCTGGGGAGGCCTCGTCATGACGGGCAGCCGGATCCTGTCCCTCGGGCACTACCAGCCGTCCCGGGTGGTGACCAACGACGAGATCGCTCAACTGGTGGAAACCAGCGACGAGTGGATCCGCGACCGGGTAGGCATCGCGACCCGCCGGATCGCCGGTGACGAGACGGTCGCCGACATGGCCGCAGCCGCAGCCGACAAGGCGCTGGCGAACTCCGGCCTGACCGCTGCCGACATCGACCTGGTGGTGGTCGCCACCTGCACCTCGATCGACCGCAGCCCGAACGTGGCCTGCCGGGTGGCCGCCAAGCTGGGGATCAACGTCCCGGGGGCGTTCGACGTGAACACCGCCTGCTCCGGCTTCGCGTACGCGCTGGGCACGGTCGACCACGCGATCCGCGCCGGCGCGTCCCGCAACGCCCTGGTGATCGGCGCGGAGAAGCTGTCCGACTTCACCGACTGGACCGACCGCTCCACCTGCATCATCTTCGGTGACGGCGCGGGCGCGGCCGTGGTCACCGCTGCCGCCGAGGACGAGCCGGCGGGCGTCGGTCCGGTGGTCTGGGGCTCGGTGCCGGAGCGCGGCGACGCGGTACGCATCGAGGGTTGGCGGCCGTACGTCGCCCAGGAGGGTCAGACGGTGTTCCGCTGGGCCACCACGGCGCTGGCGCCGCTCGCCCTACAGGCGTGCGAACGCGCCGGTGTCGACCCGTCGGAGCTGGCCGCCTTCGTCCCGCACCAGGCCAACGCCCGGATCATCGACGGCATCGCGAAGCGGTTGAACATCCCACAGGCGATCATCGCGAAGGACATCGTCGAGTCCGGCAACACCTCCGCGGCCAGCATTCCGCTGGCCCTGTCCAAGCTGGTGGAGCGTCGCGAGGTGCCCTCCGGCGCCCCGGTGCTGCTGTTCGGCTTCGGCGGCGGCCTGACCTACGCCGGTCAGGTCGTCCGCTGCCCCTGATACCCCCACGGCGCGCAGCGCCGAGGAGCGACGGGTGGCGTCGCCGCCCCGTCGAGAGAACCCGATGAGAGGAACCCACCGCAATGACCCGTGACGAGATCACCGCCGGCCTCGCCGAGATCCTCGAAGAGGTTGCCGGGGTGAACCCGGACGACGTGGCCGAGGGGAAGTCCTTCACCGACGACCTGGACGTCGACTCGCTCTCCATGGTGGAGGTCGTGGTCGCCGCCGAGGAGAAGTTCGGCGTCAAGATCCCTGACAACGAGGTGCAGAACCTCAAGACCGTCGGGGACGCCGTGAGCTACATCGAGGCGCAGTCCTGATCATGAGTCGCATCGACGTCGTCGTCACCGGGCTCGGCGCGACCACCCCGCTGGGCGGGGACGTCGCGTCGACCTGGGACGCCATGCTCGCCGGCCGCTCCGGGGTGAGTTCGCTCGCCCAGGAGTGGGCCGCGCAACTGCCGGTCCGGATCGCCGCCCAGCTCGCGGTCGATCCGGCTGGCCTGCTGGACCGGGTGAAGCTGCGCCGGTTGGACCGTTCCGAGGCGATCGCGCTCATCGCCGCCCACCAGGCCTGGTCGGATTCCGGCCTGGCCGACTCCGGGCTCGACCCGGAGCGGCTCGGCGTGAGCGTCGGCTCGGGCATCGGCGGGGCGCTGACCCTGCTCGCCCAGGACGACGTCCTGGAGGCGTCCGGTCCGCGGCGGGTCTCCCCGCACACCATCCCGATGCTGATGCCGAACGGTCCGGCCGCCTGGGTCGGCCTGGAGCTGGGTGCCCGCGCGGGCGTGCACTCCGTGGCCAGCGCCTGCGCCACCGGCGCGGAGGCGATCGCGCTCGGTCTGGACATGATCCGTGCCGGCCGCGCCGACGTGGTGGTGGCCGGTGGCACCGAGGCGGTCATCCACCCGCTGCCGATCGCCGGCTTCTCCTCGATGCGGGCGATGTCGACCCGCAACGACGAGCCGGAGCGGGCCTCCCGCCCGTGGGACAAGGGCCGCGACGGCTTCGTACTCGGCGAGGGGGCCGGCGTCATCGTGCTGGAGCGCGCCGATCACGCCGCCGCCCGAAATGCCCGGGTGTACGCGAGGCTCGCCGGCGCGGGCATCACCTCCGACGGCTTCGACATCGTCCAGCCGCACCCGGAGGGTGCCGGCGCGATCCGGGCGATCGCCAAGGCGATCTCCGACGCGGACGTGGCCAAGTCCGACATCGTCCACGTCAACGCGCACGCCACCTCGACCCCGGTGGGCGACCTGGCGGAGATCACCGCGTTGCGGGCAGCGCTGGGCGACCATCCGGTGCTCACCGCCACCAAGTCCATGTCCGGTCACCTGCTCGGCGCGGCCGGCGCACTGGAGTCGATCGCCACCATCCTGACCATCCGCGACAGCGTGGTGCCGCCGACGATCAACCTGGACGACCCGGACGACGGCCTCACCCTGGAGGTGGCGGCCAACAAGGCCCGGCACATGGACGTGCCCGCCGCGCTGAACAACTCGTTCGGCTTCGGCGGTCACAACGTGGCGCTGGTCTTCACCCGGCCCTGAGCCGACGCGGGTGTCGGAAACCCGCCACGACCGCGGTGTTTCCCGGCACTCCCGGACCGGCGAGCAGTGGTCGCCCCGGCGACTTGACTTCCACTCGGGACACCGCTTTGCTGGCTCCCTTGTCGATCACTGACGGGGGTTGGGTACGTGGGACGACGGACGATCGCGGCGGCGCTGACCGTCGGGCTGCTCGCCGGGTGCGGCGGCACCGGGGAGGGTGCCGGCGGCGCGACCGGAGAGCCGTGGCACGACGAGGTGGCCGCCGCCGCACCCGCCGGCACGGTCGGCGCTGGTGCGCCCTGCCCGCTGCCGGTCACCTTCGAGCTGGCCGAGGGCTGGGAGGCGGAGCCGATCGAGACACCGGACCCCACCGACGAGCTGGGTGACGCGGTCGCCGAGGCGCTGACCCGACGCGGCGGTTCGACCGTGCGCTGCGAGGTGGACGGCCGTGCGGTGGTACCGGGCTTCCTGCGGGTCTGGACGGCCGACGGCGCAGGCACCCCGGCCCGGCAGGCGTTGGAGGCGTTCGTCACCGCCGAACCGGAGTCGAGCGGCCAGCAGTACCGCGAGACCCGCGCCGGCGACCTCGACGTGGTGGAGGCAACCTGGCTCAGCCGACGGGCGCTGACCGACTCCGACGTGCGGGAGTGGGCGTTGGCCGTGACGGTGGCCGACCGGACGGTCCTGGTCGAGGCGAGCAGCACCAGCCTCGGTGAGCCGCTCGACGTGCTGCCCGCGTACCGGCTGGCCCGCGACACCCTCGTCGCGGCACCCTGACCCGAAGGGGCGCGGCCCCCGGCCCGGCGGGGTCAGTCCGCGCAGGTGGTGGCGGGCAGCCCGGGCACCTTGACCGGGGAACGGCCCGTCGGACGGGTCTCGCCGGCAAGCACGTCGGCCAGCGCGGTCATCGAGGCCCGGCTTGACGAGTAGGTGGCCAGCAGCGTGGCCGACTTCGCTTCGGCCAGCACGTACGGGGTGTCCATGGCCACGGTGACGGCCGCGTCGCTCCGCAGGTCCTTCGCGCCGTCGCCGTAGCCGACCAGATGCACGACAGTGCCACCGCTGGGCACCACCTGCACGCCGGCCGAGGTCAGCGCCTCGGTCAACGCCGCCCGGGTGTGCGCCCGCCCGCCCGACGAGGTGACGGTCACCGGACCACGGACGCCGGTGGTGTCGCACCGGCCGCGCAGCACGGTCACCGCGCCGGCCGCCAGCGCGTCGGCCGCCTCGCGATGTGCCGTCGCGCCCAGCGTGGACAACTCCGGTGCGGGTGCGTCGCCCAGGGTGAATTTCATGGTCAGCACGCGGGTGGCCGCCTCGACCAGCCGGCTGCGGGGCAGTGTGCCGTCGCGCAACGCGGTCAGCAGCCCCTCGTACGCCTGGCCGACGTGCGGCGGCATGAGGATCAGGTCGTTGCCGGCCTTCAGCGCCCGCACCGCCGCCTCACCGGGCGGGAAACGACGGGCCGGCGGCATGTTCATCCCGTCGGTGATCACCACGCCCTGGAAGCCGAGTTCCCCGCGCAGCACCTCGGTGAGCAGCTTGTACGAGAAGGTGGCGGCCACGCCCGGGTCGACCGAGCGCACGTCGAGGTGGGCGGACATCACGGCCAGCGCGCCGGCCTCGATACCGGCGGAGAACGGCGGCCACGCCTCGGCCGCCAGCTTGGCCCGGGACTGCGGGAGCCGGGGCAGGTCCTTGTGCGAGTCGACGGCGCTGTGGCCGTGCCCCGGGAAGTGTTTGAGAGTGGCTGCCACCCCGGCGGTCTGCAACCCGCGTACCGCGCCGCCGACCTGGTCGGCCGCCCGCTGCGGATCCGAGCCGAACGAGCGGGACCCGATGACGGTGCTGCGCTTCACCAGCACGTCGGCCACCGGCGCGAAGTCGACGTTGATGCCCATGGCGGCCAGTTCGGTGCCGGCGGCACGCCAGGCGGCCTCGGTCAGATCCGGGTCACCGGCGGCACCGGCACCGAGCGCGCTGGGCAGCATGGTGACCCCATCGGTGATCCGAGTGACCACCCCGTACTCCTGGTCGGTGCCGATCAGGAAGGGCGCCGCGCCGGCGGGCAGCCGCCCGGCGGCCTCGCGCAGCCCGGTGGTGAGCCTGCGGACCTGCTTCGGGTTGTCGACGTTTGTCGTCTCCTGGTTGCCCTGGGTGGGGTCGTCCGCGCTGAAGCCCACCAGGATCAGCCCACCCAGGCGGTACTTCTCGACCATTTCGGCGGGCGTGTCCACCCCGGCCAGCGCCCGGTTACCGGCCGCCGAACCGGAAGACACCTTCGTCGCGTGGTCGCCGTACGCGTACGGCATCAGCACCTGGCCGACCAGGTCCTCGTCGGCAAGTTCGGCGACGAGGGCGGCGGCCCGGGTGGCCGGGTCCTCGGGCGGCACGCTCGACGGCGGCGCGGGCTCCGTGACCGGGGTCGAGGCGGGGCCCGCCGAGGGGCGTTGGCCGGCCTCGGAACAGCCGGCGACGAGCAGCGCGGTCACCAGGACGAGCGCGGTGGCGACGCGCCGAGGGGTAGTCGACACGCGGACCATCCCACCAGTTCACCGCGTACCGGGCAACTCGACCGGGGCCCGGGTGGACGGCCGGACCTGCCTATCCGACCCGGGTGAGCAGGGTCACCGGCGCACCGTCCCCGGCGTGGCGGTACGGCTCCAGTTCGGCGTCCCACGCGGTGCCGAGCGCCTTGTCGAGGGCGTGTGCCAGGGCCTCCGGCGCCCGCGCGCCGGCCATGATGCTGCGCAGCCGGTCCTCGCCGAGCTGGATGTCACCGGCCGCCCCCACGGTCGCCCGGAACAGGCCCCGGCCCGGCACGTGCATGAAGCGCTCGCCGTCGACCCCGGGACTGGGCTCCTCGGTGACCTCGAAACGGATCATGGGCCACTGCCGGAGGGCAGCGGCCAACTCGGCGCCCGTTCCCGGGCTACCGGACCACCCGCACTCGGCCCGGCGGGCGCCGGGATCGACGGGCTGAGCCGTCCACTGCAGGTTGACCGGCGCGGCGAGGACGCGCGCGATCGCCCACTCGACGTGCGAGCACACGGCGAGCGGGGTCGAGTGGACGTATACGACGCCACGCGTTGGCACGGTGACCTCCCGGAGTGCGAGGTGCGTCTTCCCCTACGACCTCGCCCGATCCGGGCTTGTGGAACACATGATGACTGGTGTGACGGATGGTACGCCAGGGAATCGGAAAATCCGCCGCTCGGAATACCCGGACAGGTGACCGCGGTTCCACCTCGTGACGCCGCGATGACCAGCCGGCATCGTGGGTCGTGTACAGTTCCATCGGCGGCCTGTGCCGCGTAAGCCTCCGCGGGTCTCGCCTCTGACGGCCCCCGCAACAGCCCCCGGACGTTCCGTCCTCCGTACGTCTTGCAAGGAGTACCTCCGTGGCGAGCAACACCTCTAAGACCGCGCGCGCGTCAGTCCGGGCCGGCCAGGCTGGCCAGGGTGGCGCCCTCAGCGTGCTGGGCGAGTTCAAGTACGTGATCCCGCTCAACGGCGGCAAGCACGCCTACGTGCGGAACCTCACCAACGGCAGGACGGCGCACCTGCGCACCGACTCCGAGGCCTTCATCGAGGAGATCCGGGTGCTGGCTGCCGCCGGCCACGCCGCCAAGATCCGGGCCGAGCTCAACGGTCTCAACGCCGCCCACCCGGGTGACGGCTGGGACGCCACCGAGAAGCGCCTGGTCGAGGCCGGCGTCTTCGAGGCCTGATCGGCCGAGGGCGCCGCGCCCGCTGCGTACCACCTGTGAACGCCCGTCGGGTCGCCCCCGGCGGGCGTTCGCCGTCTCACGCCCGGTCCGGCGGATCCAGCAGGGCGACCTCACCGGTGGCGAGGTCGTAGACGGCTCCGGTGACGGCGACCCGGCCGGCGGCCACCGGCGGCGCCAGCCTCGGGTCGGCGCGCAGCGCGGCCACGGTACGGACCACGTGCCGGCGGACCGCGAGGGGCAGCAGGTTCGGTTCGTCCAACCCCACCTCGGTGACAGCCGGCGTGATCCGGTCGACCAGATGGGCCAGCGCGCCGGCGGGACGCCGGTCGGCACGCAGCGACTCGGCGGTCGCCTGCACCGCGCCGCACCGCTCGTGGCCCAACACCATCACCAGCGCTACGCCCAACACCTCGACCACGTACTCGATCGAGCCCAGCACCGCCCGGTCCAGCACGTGCGCCCCGGTGCGGATGACACAGATCGAGCCGAAGGTCTGGTCGAAGATCGCCTCCAACGGCACCCGCGAGTCGATGCAGCCCAGCACCACGGCGTACGGCTGCTGGTCGCCGGAGGCGGTCGCGGCCGCCGCGGTCACGTCGTGGCCGTGCACCGGTTGGCCGCTGACGAAGCGCCGGTTGCCGGCGAGCAGTTCGGCCAGGGCCGCGCGCGGCGTGCCCCCGCGGGCCTGGCCGGCCAGCGCGGAACCGGCGGGTACTCCCCCCGTGATTGCCATGTCCTCAGCCTGGCCGGGCCGTTGCCCGGGCGGAGCCGATCGACGAGATCTTCTCAACAGCCCGGTTGGCGTGTTGTCATGACGGGTAGCCGGTGTTACCACCGGGTATCCCCGGTGTTACGCATCCGTGCGCCGTGGGGAGGTGGCGATGCCGGAGCCGACCGAGGTACGGCTGGGCGACGACGTACGCCTGCACGTCGAGATTGCCGGGCCGGTCGACGCCGAGGTGACAGCCGTGCTGCTGCACGGCTGGACCCTGGACGGGCGCAGTTGGCACCGGCAACTGGACGCCCTCCGCGAGACGTTCGGCTCGGTCCGGGTGGTCACCTACGACGCGCGTGGGCACGGTCGGTCCAGCTGCATGGCGCTGCCCACGGCGACCCTGGCCCAACTGGGCGACGACCTGGCCGCGGTGCTGGACGCGGTGGCGCCCACCGGCCCGGTGGTGCTGGTCGGCCACTCGATGGGCGGCATGACGATCATGGAGTACGCGCACCGCCACCCGGACCACTTCTCCCGACGCACCGCCGGTCTGGTCTTCGTCTCCACCACCGCCGAAGGGCACACCCACACCGTCTACGGCCTTTCTCCCCGGATCGCCCGGATCATCCGGCTGGCCGAGACCACCGGCGCCGGGGTTCTCGCCCGCTGCGGCGCCTGGCGACCGCCCCGGGCCCTGTTGCGCGCGCTCCGACCGAGCATCCGGTGGATGCTGTTCGGGGACAGCTGCGACGCCACGGACATCCGGCTGGTCACCTCGGCGGTGGCCCGCGCCTCGCTGCGGTCGATCGGCGGGTTCCGCGCCTCCATCGGCACCCAGCACCGGCTGGCCACGCTCACCGCGCTGGCTCACCTGCCGGCGGCGGCGCTGGTCGGCGACCGGGACCGGCTCACCCCGCCGCCGTGTGCGCAGTCCATCGCCGCCGCGCTGCCCGCCACCGAGCTGACCGTCTGCCCCGGTGCCGGACACATGTTGATGATGGAGCGTCCCGAGGAGGTCAACGCCGCCCTGGCCGGCGTGTTGCGCCGGGTCCTGGACGACCTACCGACCCAGCGGCGCGTCCACGCCTGACCGTCCCGCCCAATGCCGTTCCGCCCAGCTCGGCGGCGGGGCGTAATCTCGTGCGGTTGGCCAGGCGGCGTCACGAGGAGAGCGAGCGGTGGATCAGAGCACCCTGGATCAGGAGATCGCCGCCGAGCAACGGCATCTCGACCGGGTGTACGCGCGACTGGCCGAGCTGCGCCGATCGGCAGTGCGCGCGGAACGGGAAGGCTACCGGCTGGCCCGGGTCGGCAACTTCGGTGCGCTTGTCGAACGCGACGCGATGGTCTTCCACGCCGCGCAGCGACGCCATGTGCTCGACGCCGAGTACGAGGGGTTGGTCTTCGGCCGACTCGACCTGCGTGACGGGCAGACCCTGTATGTCGGGCGACTCGGTATCCGCGACGAGGACGCCACCACGCTTGTGGTGGACTGGCGGGCCCCGGCTGCCGCCGCCTTCTACCGGGCGACCCCGGCCGAGCCGCTGGGCGTCGTCCGGCGTCGGACGATCCAGTCCAGCGGGGAGCGGGTCACCCGGATCGAGGACGACCTGCTGGACCCGGACGCGGCCCCGACGGACATGCCGGTGGTCGGCGACGGCGCGCTGCTGGCCACCCTGTCCCGGACCACCGGCCGGGGCATGCGGGACATCGTGGCCACCATCCAGCGCGAGCAGGACGAGGCGATCCGCTCCCCCGGCTCGGGAGTGACCCTCGTCTCCGGCGGCCCGGGCACCGGCAAGACGGCGGTGGCGCTGCATCGCGCGGCGTACCTGCTCTACGCCGACCGCAGCCGGTACGCCGGAGGCGGCATCCTGGTGATCGGTCCCTCCTCGGTCTTCGTCGAGTACATCGCCTCGGTGCTGCCGTCGCTGGGCGAGGACACCGCCACCCTGCGCTCGCTGGGCACCCTGTTTCCCGGGGTGGTGGCCACCCGCACCGACCCGCCCGAGGTGGCGGCGATCAAGGGCTCGCTGCGAATGCGCCGGGTGCTGGAACGGGCGGCCCGGGACGCGGTCCCCGGCTCCCCGACCGAGCTGCGCCTGCTGTACCGGGGCACGTTGCTGCGGTTGGAGCGGGCCGAGCTGGACGCCATCCGGGACCGCGCGCTGCCCCGCGGCGCCCGCCGCAACGAGGTGCGTCGGGCCGGCTTCGACGGCGTGCTCGCCGCGCTCTGGGCGCAGGCTCGCCGGCTGGGCATCGCCGGGTTGCCCGAACAGCGTGCCTTCGAGGACGAGCTGATCGACCGGACGGACTTCCGCGAGTTCCTCAAGGCGTGGTGGCCCCGGCTGCATCCGCGGCACGTGCTCGCCTGGTTGGCCGAACCGCAGCGGCTGCGCCGGTACGGCGGGGGCCTGCTCTCCGGTGCCGAGATCCGGCTGCTCGGTGCGGCGTACCGGGAGCTGGCCACGGACGGGCCGACCGTGGCCGACGTCGCGCTGCTGGACGAGTTGGACGCGCTGCTCGGCAAGCCGATGCGTCCCGCCCGCCCGAAACGGGACCCGTTCCAGCTGGCCGGCGGGGTACGTGAGCTGAGCACCGCTGCCGACCGGCAGCGGGCTGCCCGGCAGGCCGCCCGGGAACGCCCCGAGGACTACCGCGACTACGCCCACCTGGTGGTCGACGAGTCCCAGGACGTCTCACCGATGCAGTGGCGGATGGTGGGCCGGCGCGGGCGGCTGGCGTCCTGGACGGTGGTGGGTGATCCGGCGCAGACCGCGTGGACGGGAGATCCGCAGGAGTTGGCCCGGGCCCGCGACCAGGCGCTGGGGCGCCGCCGCCGGCACCGGTTCACGCTCACCACGAACTACCGCAACTCGGCGGAGATCTTCGCGGTGGCGGCGGCCGAGATCCGGCGGGCGTACCCGGATCTCGCGTTGCCCACCGCGGTCCGTTCCACCGGGATCGATCCACTCCAGCTCGAGGTGCCGGCGCCCGAGCTGGAGACCACAGTCGTGACGGCCGCCAGCGCCCTGCTCGGCGAGGTCGAGGGGACCGTCGGCGTGATCACTCCGGTGCCCCGACGGGACCAGGTCGCGGCCTGGCTGGGGGCGCTGGGCGGGCAGCGGTTGCAGGTGGTGACCAGCCTGGAGGCCAAGGGCATGGAGTACGACGGTGTGGTGCTGGTCGCCCCGGCGGAGATCCGGGCGGAGCCGGGCTCCGGTGTCCGTACCCTCTACGTCGCCCTGTCCCGGGCCACCCAGCGGTTGACCACCGTCGACCCGGCCGGGTGAACCCGAGCACCGCGACCCGCCCGACGATTGCACACATAGCGATGTTGGCATAGCTCCGTCCCCGGTCCGGCGGACGACGCAAGGTGTCTGGGTGGGCGCCGGCCATGACCACCACCACGCTGCGGTGTCGAACGCCGCCCACCGCCACTCCGGCCGGCTGTGGGCAGCGTTCGCCCTGCTCAGCGCGCTGATGGTGATCGAGGCAGGCACCGCTCTGCGGACCGGTTCGCTGGCCCTGCTCTCCGACGCCGGGCACATGTTCACCGACGTGTTGGGCATCGGGATGGCCCTCGCGGCCGTGGCTGCCACCCGTCGGGCCGACACGGACCCGCAACGCACCTTCGGGCTCTACCGACTGGAGGTGCTCGCGGCCCTGGCCAACGCCGTACTGCTCTCCGGCGTCGCGGTGTACGTGCTGGTCGAGGCGGTACGCCGAATCGGCGATCCGCCCGAGGTGCTCGCCGGCCCGGTCCTGGTGGTGGCCGCACTCGGCCTGCTCGCCAACGTCGCCGCGTTCGCCCTCCTGCGTCCGGGGGCGCGGGAGAGCATCAACCTGCGCGGGGCGTATCTGGAGGTGCTGGCGGACCTGCTCGGTTCGCTTGGCGTGATCGCGGCCGCCCTGCTGATCACCGTGACCGACTGGTGGTGGGCCGACCCTCTGGTGGCCACCGCGATCGCCACGTTCATCCTGCCCCGGACGTGGCGCCTGGGCCGGGCCGCGGTACGCATCCTGGTCCAGGCCGCTCCGGAACACCTTCAGGTCACCGCGGTGTATGACCGGCTGGCCGCGGTGCCGGGCGTGGCCGGCGTCCACGACCTGCACGTCTGGACGTTGACCTCCGGCATGGAGGTCGCCTCGGCGCACCTCACCGTCAGACCGGGCGCCGACGTCGGCGCCGTGCTGGCGGCGGCCCGCTCGGCGCTGCACGAGGACTTCCAGATCGAGCACGCGACCCTCCAGATCGAGCCGCGGTCGGATCCCGGGCACTGCGGGGCGGCGCAGTGGTGACCGGAAGAATCAGAGAAAAGGGGTTATTGTCCGCTTTTGGTCTGTTCTACTAGTCAACAACTGAACACCAGCAGTAACAGCAGCTGCACCGGTCACATGGGCACCGGTAGGCTCGGACCCGGCCTCCGCCAGGCGGCACCCACAGGTGCCGGCGGCGGCCGCCGCCTAATCGCCCGCCAGGGCGAACCGGGGAACCAGGTTCCTGGGGTGTATCCGCGTCAGCGGTAGGGATCTTCCGTCCCGAACCCGTCAGCTAACCCGGTCGGCGGCTGACGGAAGGAAACGTGCATGCCAGCAGTGGCAACGGTAAGACCGGCCGCCCGTACGGCGGCCCTGATCGCCGCCGCGCTCGCCCTCACTCTCGGCGTCGCGCTGGCCCCCTCCACCCCCGCCGCCGCGGCATCGCCGCCATTGCGGGCGGCTGCCCCGGGCGACGTGGACGACGAGGGTGGCACCCCGGCGCTGCGGGCCCAACTGGAGGCCGCCAGCAAGGGCTACCTCGACGCCAAGACCGCACTCGACCGCTCGGTCAAGCGCCAGAAGAAGCTTGCCGAGCAGCTCAAGACGACCGAGAGTCAGGTCGCCGAGCGGGGCACCAAGGTCGCCGAGATCGCCGCACAGGCGTACCGCACCGGGCGGCTGGGCGCCGCGTCGGCTCTGCTCAACAGCGGTTCACCGGCCGGCTTCATGGACCGGGCGGCAGCGCTGGACGCGGTGGCTGCCAACGAGGATCGCGCGCTGCGTGAGCTCCAGGTGGCCCGGGACGAGGTCAGCGCCACCAAGCAGGCCCTGGACGTGGAGATCCAGGAGCAGCGCAAGCAGGTGGCCGTGATGGCCAAGCGCAAGGACCAGGCCGAGCGGGCGTTGACCGTGGCCATCGAGCGGGACGAGGCGGCCGAACGGGCCAGGGCCGCCGAGCGGGCCGCCCGGTCACCGTCGCGGAGCAGCGGGTCGAGTCCCACCGCCAAGCCCGCTCCCCGCAACTCCGACGGGTCGTGGCCCTCGGAGTCGTGCAGCGTCAACGACCCCACCCCGGCCAACGGCTGCATCACCCCACGCACCCTGCATGCGCTGAAGCAGGCCAAGTCGGCTGGCTTCACCCGGTACGTCTCCTGCTACCGCTCCGGCGGCTCGGGCGAGCACCCGAAGGGTCGGGCCTGCGACTTCGCCGCCCAGAAGAACGGCTTCGGCGGGGACGCGACCGGAGGCGACCGGACCTACGGCAACAACCTGGCGGCGTACTTCGTCAAGAACGCCGACCGGCTCGCGGTGCTCTACGTGATCTGGTACAGGCAGATCTGGCTGCCCAGCAGCGGCTGGAAGTCGTACAGCGGCGCCCGGGGTGACCCGTCCAGCGACCACACCAACCACGTCCACCTGTCGGTGTACTGACTTCCTCTTCGCGCCGGGTGAACCGCTCTTCACGAGCGGTTCACCCGGCGCTGCGTTTCACCGTTGGCCGGCGGGGCACCGTCCCTTCGGCGCGCATCGACGCGCCTCCTTGGTTACCGTCGTACCAGGAAGCGTTATTTGTCCGCTAACGGGAGGAACGCCATGAACGAGCGAATCGCCAGACCCGGCGGCGGTACGGACAACGGGGAGCGGTCATGACCGGCCGCGTCATGATCTTCGCACCGACACCGCTGCTGACCGTGACCATCGACCAGCCGAGCGACGCACCGGAGTTGCACCTGCACCCGGGCGGGCAGGGGGTGTGGCAGGCCAGGATGGTGCTGTCCCTCGGCGTCGACGTGGTGCTCTGCGCGGCGCTCGGCGGCGAGGTCGGGCAGGTACTGCAACCGTTGCTGGTAAGCGAGGGAGTCGACCTCAAGGTGGTGGCCCGCGACTCCGGCGGCACCGGCGGGTATGTGCACGACCGCCGTGAGGGGACCCGCCAGGAGATCGTCGACGTCATCGGCCAGCCGTTGAGCCGGCACGAGTTGGACGAGCTCTACAACCTCGCACTCGGCGAGGGCCTGCGCGCGCCGGTGAGCGTGTTGAGCGGGCCCAACCATCCGTCCCTGGTCCCCGCCGACCTCTACCGGCGCTTCGCGGCCGATCTCGGTGCCAACGGTGGCCGGGTGGTGGTGGATCTCTGCGGCGAGCACCTCGCCGCCGTCCTGGAAAGCGGTGTCTTCTTTCTCAAGGTCAGCCACGAGGAGCTGATCGCCGACGGGCGGGCCGACGGCGACGACGAGGAGGCGCTCACCCGCGCGATGTACGACCTGCACGCCTCCGGCGCCGAGAACGCGGTGGTCAGCCGGGCCGACAAGCCCGCGTTGGCGCTTGTCGACGGCGAGGTGTTCGAGGTGCGGATGCCGCGGCTGGAGGCCGCCGACCCGCGCGGGGCGGGCGACTCGATGACCGCCGGGGTGGCCGCCGTGGTGGCCCGGGGCGGCGACGTCCGCACGGCGATCCGTACCGGCGCGGCGGCCGGCGCGCTCAACGTCACCCGACACGGCCTCGGCACCGGCCGCCTCGACTCGATCAACGGCCTCGTCGACCGGGTCCGGTTGGAACCGGCGGGCAGCCGTCCCCAGGAGCGGACCACCCCCGACGAACTGGCACAACGGGCGGGTGGCCGATGACGCTGCGGGTGTTGATCACCAACGACGACGGGATCGCCGCGCCGGGCATCCAGGCGCTGGCTCGGGCGGCCGTCGACCGGGGCCTGGACGTGGTGGTGGCTGCCCCACTGGAGGAGGCGAGCGGCACCAGCGCCGCGATGAGCGCCATGGAGCAGGACGGGCACGTGGTGGTCCACGACCATCCGTTACCGGAACTCGACGGCGTGCCGGCGTTCGGCGTCGGTGGCTCGCCCGGGTTCATCGCGCTCATCGCCGTACACGGTGCCTTCGGACCGCCGCCGTCGGTGCTGCTGTCGGGCATCAACCGCGGCGCCAACGCCGGCCGCGCGGTGCTGCACTCCGGCACCGTCGGGGCCGCCTTCACCGCTGCGGCCAACGGCTGCCGGGCGATGGCGGTGTCGCTGGACGTGCTCTCGGCGGGTGAGGCGACGGCGGCCAGCGGAGGTGCCGCGGTGGCGGCTGCCGCCCGGGTTCGCGACGCCGAACGGAACTGGGCCACCGCCGCCCGCGTCGCCCTGGATCTGCTGCCCCGGCTGACCGCCGCGCCGGCGGAGAGCGTGCTCAACATCAATGCGCCCGATCTACCGCTGGCTCGACTGCGTGGGGTACGCCAGGCCACCCTGGCGACCTTCGGCCAGGTGCAGATGACCGTCGCCGAATCCGGGCACGGCTTCGTGCGTACCTCGCTGGAGGAGCCGGGACAGGCGGTACAGCCCGGCACGGATCTGGCTCTGCTCGCCGACGGCTACGCGTCGGTGACCGCGGTCCGGGCAGTCACCGAGGTGGCCGACGTGGACCTGTCCGGCCTCGACCGGGAGTGATCAGGTGCCCCTGCGGTAGTCGGTGCGGTCAGGCCCCGGGGAGCACCTCGGGAGCCGTGGCCGCCCCGGCGTAGTAGGGCTCCGGCGCGCCGAAGAGGCCGAGCAGGCCGGTCACCCAGAGCTGCCGGTGCACGAACCGGCTCGGCTCGGTGACGATCAGCTTCACCCCGCTGACCTCGGCGGTCTGGAATCCGGCGACCATCGCGCTGATGCCCACCGAGTCGATGAAGGTGACCAGCCGCATGTTGAGCTCGATCCGGGCCGGCCGCCCCTTGGCCAGCACCTCGGCGATGGCCTCTTTCACCTCGTACGCGGTGTCGACGTCGATCTCACCCCGAGGGGCGATCTCGATGACACCACCGGGCCGAACCGTCTGCAGGATCGACAGGCTCACGCGAGCACCTCCACTCGCCCGTACGACGGGCGCCTCATCAGTACGCGGGCCGCGACCGACAGTATTCCTTCAACCGCCTCGGTCGCCACCCCTCGGGATGAGCAATTCACGGATGCGGGCACAACAAATCACCCATATCCGAACTTTATTGGCCTTATCACTCAGCGTTCGGCCTCTGCCGACGCCGCCGAACCAGGGTAGCGGGCCGACGCCATCCCCGTCGTTTTCCAGCACTCCGGCGTGCCCCACGGACAACCGGCCTGACCTGCGCTGGGTGCGCGAGAGTGGCACGGTGTGCCTAGCATCACGAGTGACCCCTATGACGGGAGGACCACATCATGCTCCGCAGACTCGCCGCGCTCGCCGGTGTCAGTGCCCTGCTCGCCCTCGTACTGGCCTGCGGTTTCGGCGGCGGCGATGGTGACGACGACGATGACGATGACGACGACTTCGCCCGCGCCGCGGCGGTGGCGGTCGCCGTCCGCTGACCAATGCGACGAACCCGGTGTGGTCCGGACCGCACCGGGGGCGCACCTGCCCTTCCGGTCGAGACGAGCGTTTCGGTGGTTTGCGTCCGGGTCGGGTGGGCACAGCCTCCGATGCGAACCGTCACCGGCCGGACAACGCCGCCGACAGCTGATGCGTGCACCGGCTCCGGCACTGTCGAGGAGGGAACCACAATGTTCGGAACACATCTGCTGGAGCGCCGCAGCAAGCCAGAGCGGGTCGCGGACCAGGCGTGGCAACACCTCGTCTCGGCGGTGAACAACGCCGGCGACAGCCTCCGCGACACCGCCCGCACCGCCCGCCAAGGCTCCGCCGGTTTCGCCGGCGACGCCGGTGACCTGGTCGAGTCGGCCGCCGAGGAGGCCCGTCACCGCGCCAGCCGCGCCTTCGACGCGCTCGCCGGACGCCGCCCGGCGCTGCCCTGGACGCTGCTGATCGGCGCCGCCCTGGTCGGTGCCGCGGTCGGCTGGGCCGCCGGCACCGCGGCACGCGCCGCGGGGAGCCGGGACCGGGCCCTGGAGGACATCGAGTTCGTCGACGTGGACCGACCCGACTCCCCCGCCGACCCGACAAATCCCGTCAGCTGACGGTTCTGTGTGACGACGGGCCCCACCGACCGAGGCGGTCGGGCGGGGCCCGTCGTGCTGTCATGCATCAGTCCTTCGCCCGTCGGAACCTTCTGAGCAGCCCAGGTCGGGAACGGCCGACCTCGTCCGATCCGGGTGAGGCCGATTCACCCGGACGGTCACCAGGCTCGGTCGCGGCGAACCTGGCGTGCCGGCCCGCCGGTCCGCGCCATCCTGGTGAGAAGGGAGCGACCGATGGCCAGCATCTCGACGATCAACCGCACCGACCAGGAGATCCAGTCCGCGGTGCTGGACGAACTCGACTGGGAGCCCCGGGTCCGGCCGCACGAGATCGGGGTGGCCGTCACCGAGGGCGTGGTGACGCTGTCCGGGCGGGTGGACAGCTACGCCAAGAAGTGGGCGGCCGAGCGCGCCGCGCACCGGGTCACTCAGGTGCGGGCGGTGGCCAACGACCTCGCGGTGCGCCTGGTGACCGGCGCGGAACGCACCGACCCGGAGATCGCCGCCGCGGTCCAGCACGCCCTCCAGTGGCAGGCGTTCGTGCCGGTCGACGCGCTCGACGTGACGGTCTCCCAGGGCTGGGTCACCCTGCACGGCGAGGTCGAGTGGGAGTACCAGCGCCGCGCCGCCGAGCAGGCCGTCGGCCAACTGAAGGGCGTACGCGGGGTCAGCAACGGCATGAGCGTCCGGCCGTCGGTACGCCCCGACGGCGCCCTGCTGGCCCGGCGCATCGTCGACGCGCTGGCCCGCAACCGCGCCACCGACGCGGAACAGGTGACGGTACGCGTACACGGCGACACGGTGCTGCTCGGCGGACTTGTGCACTCGGTGCCCGAACGCGCCGAGGTGGAACGGGTCGTCTGGTCCGCCCCCGGCATCCGGGAGGTGCAGAACCACATCGCGGTCGCCCCGGTGCTCCGCTGAGTCGCCCGGAACCACCCGGGTCGGGTGAGTCGCGCTCACCCGGCCCGGCCCGAGGCTGGGGGGTATGACCGATCAGCTGACCACGCCCCTACAGGTCACTGCGCGACTCCGCACACCCGTCACCGAACACGACCACGTCCGTGGTCCGCTGAACGCACCGGTGACGATCGTCGAGTACGGCGACTTCCAGTGCCCCTTCTGCGCCCTCGCCCACGCCAATCTCACGGAGGTGCTGCGGCAGCGCGCCGACACCGTCCGCCACGTCTACCGCCACTTCCCGATCACCAACATGCACCCGTACGCCGAGCGGGCCGCCGAGGTCGCCGAGGCCGCTGGACGGCGGGGTCGGTTCTGGGAGATGCACGACTGGCTCTACGAGCACCAGGACCAGCTGGATCCGGTGCACCTGACGCTCGGTGTCGAACAGCTCGGCCTGCCGGTCGACGAGGTGGAGGCGGAGATCGGACGGCACGCCCATGGCGACCGGATCCGGCACGATTTCGTCGGCGCCATCCGCAGTGGAGTGGACGCCACCCCCACCCTCTTCGTCAACGACATCCGCCACGACGGCGACTTCACCCCAGCCAGCCTCCTGACCGTCGTCGACGCCGCCGCCTGACCTTTCACGAGGCCGGCCTCAAAGTCAGATGAGGCGGAGTTGGCGGGCGCGGCGGACGGCGTCGCGACGGCGGGTTGCATCGAGCTTGCGGTAGATGTTGCGGACGTGGGTCTTGACCGTGTTGACGGAGACCGACAGTTCGGCGGCGATCTCCACGTTGGACAGGATGCTCTGCAGGTACCGCAGGATCGTCAGCTCCCGCTCGGTGAGCGGCTCGTCCAGCGACGGCACCGCCGCGTCGGCGGCACCTGGGCCGCCCGTCTGTCCGGCCGGCGCGTCGACGGCGCGTACCAGGTCACTCACCAGCGACCAGTGGGCGGTACCGGAGTCGAGGTGGGCGGTGAGCAGTTCCCGCAGTCCCGGCTCGGCCTGTCGGAACGGGCGACGGTAATCCTCCGGCGCGGCCAGGTCGAGCGCCTGTTCCAGCAACCGGCCCGCCCGACGGTCGTCACCGGACCGGACGGCCAGCACCGTGGCCAGCAGCGCGGCGTCGAGGCGTACCGGCAGCGGCCAGTCGGCCGCAGGTGCGGCGGTCCAGTCCGGTAGCAGACGGTCGGCGGCACGGGGGTCACCGGCCCGCAGTTCGGTCCGGGCCGCCGCGACGGCCAGCGCCGCCGCCGCACCGGTCATCGGCTCGGCCGGCGGCTCACCGGCCAGTTCCCGGGCCGTCTGTACGTCGCCCCGCGCGCTGTGCAGGTCCAGTTCGGCGGCGCGCAGCAACGTGCCCAGCTCACCGCCGCGCGCCCCCCACCCGGTGCGGGCCTCCACCAGCAGCCGGTGGCCGACACTCGGCTCGCCCTCGTCGAGGCGCAGGTACGCGCGGCACCAACCGGCCACCGCGCCGGGCACCGGTTCCGCGCCGGCCGGCGCGGCCAGCCCCAGGTGCGCCTCGGCCTCCGCCGGCTGGTTCCGGTGCAGCGCCACCACGGCCAGCGCCAGGTGCGCGTACCCGCAGTCGAGCAACGCCGCCCAGCCCTGGCAGGCCGGCAGGGCCAACGCCGCCCGGGCCAGTTCCTCGGCGGCGCGCAGCTGTCCACGCAGCGCCGCCACCAGGGACCATCGGCTGGCGCAGACCAGTTCGGTGCGCGGACGTGCCGCCTCCCGGGCGGCCGCCAGCGCTTCGGCGAAGCCGGTCGCCGCCCCGGTCAGGTCGCCGTCGTCCAACGCGAGCAGGGCGAGCGCGGTGCCGGCCACGGCCCGTACGTCGGCGTCCTCGATGGCATGGTCGGCTCGCGGGTCGCCGGTCGGGTGTCCACCGTCGGTGGCGAGCAGGCGGGCGGCGGCGGCGCGTACGGGCGGCGGGTCACCGGCGAGTCGGGCCAGGGTGAGTTCGACCGCGGCGACCAGCCGACCGAACCGGGCCCGGCGCGGTTGCGGCAGCCGCCGGAGGTGCCCGCCGGCCAGCCGCAGGTAAGCCTCGGCCGCCCCGGTGTCGCCGTCGAGGGCCCGTTCGGCGGCGCAGGCCAGCGCGAGTTCCGGGTCACGTTCCACCGCCTCCGGCGGGGGTGGCGCGGGCACCGGCCCGACGCCGGCCGGCCGCTCGTAGGGCACCAGTTCCGGCCAGCGGATCACGAACAGATCGGTGGCGGCGGTCCAGTCACCGGCGGCGAGCGCGTGGCGCAACGCGTCGGCGGGTCGGCCGTTGCCGGCGTACCATCCGGCCGCCCGCAGGTGCAGGTCGCGCAGCTCCGCTGCGGGCAGCCGGACCAGCTCGCGGTGCAGCAGGTCGGTCAGCAGCGGATGGCACCGGTACCAAACCGGCCGGCTGCCGTCATGGTGGAGCAGACCGCTGTCGTCGGCGAGCGTGCGCAGGCGTTCATCGGCGTCCGCGTCGCCGCTGAGTGCGGCGGCGAGGCCGGCGCAGACGGCGTCGACGATCGCCGCGCGGCGCAGCAGCTCACGGTCCGTCGGCTCCAGCCCGGCCAGCGGCTCCGCCCGCAGGTAGCCGGCGATCTCCGGCTGGTCGGCGCCGAGTTCGCTGATCCAGCGCTCCGGGTCTGGTTGGTCCCGCAGGGCGAGGGCGGCGATTCGCAGCACGGCCGCCCACCCCCCGGTCCGCTGCCGCAGCCGGGCCACCGCGGCGGCCGGCACCACCACCCCGTGCGCGGTGAGCAGGTCGGCGATCTCGTCGCCGGTGAAAGCCAGGTCGTCCGGGCCGATCTCGGTCAACTCCCCGGCCAGCCGCAGCCGGTGCACCGCCAACGGCGGACCGGTCCGTCCGGCCGCCACCAGCCGTAGCCGCTGCTCGCTGTGGCGGAGCAGGAACTCCAGACCGGCCAGCGCCGCCGGTTCGGTGATCAGGTGCAGGTCGTCCACGATCAGCACCACCGGCCGTTCCCGGACGGCGAGGGCGGCGGCCATGATCTCCAACTCGTCCGGACGTGGCGCCCGGTCGGGCATCGGCGTCTCCGCCGGATCCGCGACGGAGCGCAACGCGGCGCCGAGGTACGACCAGAGGCGGTCCGGGTCGTCCCCCGCCTCGACCGACACCCAGGCCGGAACCGGGGCCTCCGGTTCAGCCTCCTGCCGCATTCGTCGCCAGGTGGCCAGCAGCGTCGTCTTACCCCAGCCGGCGGGTGCCCGGAGCAGGGTGACCGGGCGGGCCACCGCCTCGTCGAGCAACCGGGCCAGCCGGGGCCGGAGCACCATCGTCTCTCCCGGCACGGCGGGTGCCAGCCGGGAGGCCAGCAGGGGTGGGCCGCCCGGTGGGCGGACCCCTGCGTCGGCCCGGACGGTGCTGCGATCATCCGGCATCCGGCCCACCCCCACGGACGCGTGCTTCCTCCCCCGGCCCTGCGGCGGGCGGTTACCCGACCCGCGACGGTTCACCCCTTCCGGGGGAACCGGGTTCACCCCGCCAGCGGCAACGCTGGCCCTGAGCTGGGCGGACGCGTCGCGGATCCCACCGGGTCACCCGCCGACCCGTTCGTTGGGACGGACCACACGGTGCGGAAGCGGGATCGGAGGTACGAGTGGGACAGGTCGGGACTGTTGTCGCGGTGGCCGGCGCCCTCGGCGTGGCGGCGGCCCGGGCCGCGCGTACCGCCGTCATCCGGCAGCGCACCCGGCGTGCCCGACACCCCGGAGGTTGGCAGGTGGTGACGGTCGACCGGCCGCTGGAGCAGGTGTTGCCCACCGGGGCCTGGCCGATGCCGCTCCGTCGCCTTGACGGTGCCGTCGAGGTCGCGGTGGCGCGCGCGCCGGGTGGCCGGGGTACCGAACTGGCGGCCCGGCCACGGCCGCACGCGGCCTGGCCCGGGCTCGCCGCGCACCTGCTCGGCGACGATCCCGGCCTGCTGGTACGGCAGGCGTTGTGGCAGGTCAAACAGCTCGCCGAGACCGGCGAGGTGCTGCGCGTCGACCGGGCACCCGGCGAGCGCGGGCCGGTGGCGCCGACCCACAGCTTCCCGCCGCGAGCGGACGGGCCGCCACGGTGAGAGCGCTGTGCTGGACCACCGGTGGCGAGTTGGCCGTCCGCCAGGTGCCCGATCCGGAGCTGCGTAACGACCACGACGTGATCGTCCGGGTGCGGCGTAGCGCCACCTGCGGTGCCGACCTGCCGCTGCTCACCGGGCAGGCGCCGGGCCTGGCCGCCGGTGACGTGCTCGGCCACGAGTTCCTCGGCGACGTGGTCGAGGTCGGCCCCGGCGTACGCCGGCACCGGATCGGCGACCGGGTGGTGGTCTGCGCGTCGGTGGCCTGCGGTGCCTGCTGGTACTGCCGGCGAGGGCTACCGTCGTGCTGCGACAACGGCAGCAGCGACCCGACCGCGAGTGAGGCGGAGTGGGGTCACCCGGTGGCGGGCTGCTTCGGCCAACCCCGGGCCGCAGGTGGTTTCGCCGGCAGTCACGCCGAGTACGTCCGGGTGCCGTACGCCGATGTCGGGGCGTTCCCGGTGCCGGAGTCCGTCGGCGACGACCGGGCCCTGTTCGCCTCGGACGCCGCACCGGCCGGCTGGCTGGGTGCGGAGGGTGGCGAGGTGCGCCCCGGTGACGTGGTGGCGGTGTGGGGAGCCGGCGCGGTCGGTCAGCTGGCCGCCCGGGCAGCCTGGCTGCTCGGCGCCGAGCGGGTGGTCGTCGTCGACCGGCACCCCGGGCGGCTGCTGATGGCACGGCAGCACGTCGGCGCCGAGACCATCGACCGGCGGGACACCGACGTCGCGGCGCAGCTGCGGGAGTTCAGCGGTGGGCGGGGGCCGGACGTGTGCGTCGAGGCGGTCGGTGGTCCGGCGGGGGAACACCGCTCGCTCGCCGACCGGTTCACCGGCCGTGCCCGGGTGCCGGAGGCGGTCCGGGAGGCGGTGTACGCCTGCCGCAAGGGCGGCAGCGTCTTCGTCCTCAACGGCGGCGTCCGCCACGTCGACGCGTTCCCGGCCGGCATCGTCGTGCACAAGGGACTGACCGTGCGCGGGGGACGCCAGCACGGCCAGCGGCACATCCCGATGCTGCTGGATCGGATGGCTCGCGACGAGCTGCGTACCGAGCACCTGGCCTCGCACCATTTCCCACTGGAGCGGGCCGCCGAGGGGTACGCCCTGTTCCGGGACCGGCCCGAGGAGTGTCTACGCGCCGTGTTCACCCCGCACTGACCGGCAACGGGCGGATCGGCGGTGGCGGTGGCATGATCGCGGGATGGCTGCCCAACGGTCGTACGACGTGGTGCTGTTCGGGGCGACCGGGTTCACCGGTGGTCTCACCGCCCGCTACCTGGCCCGGCACGCGCCGCCGGGGTTGCGCTGGGCGATCGCCGGCCGCAACCCCGACAAGCTGGCCGCGGTCCGGGAGCAGTTGGCCGCGATCGACCCGGCGCTGGCCGGACTGCCGCTGCTCACCGCCGACGTCACCGACCCGGCCTCGTTGCGCGCGGTGGCCGCCGACGCCCGGGTGGTGGCCAGCACCGTCGGCCCGTACGTCCATCACGGTGAACCGCTGGTGGCCGCCTGCGCCGCCGCCGGCACCGACTACCTCGACATCACCGGCGAACCGGAGTTCGTCGACCGGATGTATCTGCGCCACCACGCCGAGGCGGTGCGCACCGGCGCGCGGCTGGTGCACGCCTGCGGCTTCGACTCGGTCCCGCACGACCTCGGCGTCTGGTTCACGGTCAAACAACTGCCCGCCGACACCGCCGTCACCGTGGACGGGTACGTGCGGGCGGGCGGACGGTTCTCCGCCGGCACGTACCACTCGGTACTGACCGCCTTCTCGCGTACCGGTGAGGCGTCGCGGGCGGCCCGCGAACGCCGCGCCGCCGAGCCACGCCCGACCGACCGCCGGGTGCGGGCCGTGTCGGGCCGACTGGCCCGCTCCAGGGACCTGCCGGTCTGGGCGGTACCGCTGCCGACCATCGACCCGCAGGTGGTCCGCCGCTCGGCGGCGGCCCGCCCCGAGTACGGTCCGGATTTCCGCTACCGGCACTTCGCGGCGGTGCGGCGGCTGCCGACGGTGCTGGCCGCCGGTGCGGGACTCGGTGCCGTGGTCGGGCTGGTGAAGCTGCCGCCGACCCGGCGGTGGCTGCTCGGCCGGCTCGCCTCCGGGCAGGGACCGAGCGCCGAGCAGCGGGCGAAGTCGTGGTTCACTGTCCGTTTCGTCGGCGTCGGCGGCGGGCGACGCGTGGTGACGGAGGTGGCCGGCGGCGACCCCGGCTACGACGAGACCGCGAAGATGCTCGCCGAGTCGGCACTCTGTCTCGCCTGCGACGACCTGCCGGCCACCGCCGGTCAGGTCACGCCGGTCACCGCGATGGGCGACGCGCTGCTGCACCGTCTCACCGCCGCCGGCATCACCTTCCGGGTGCTGAAGGACGAGTCGGCCGCTTGACCCTCGACCAGGTCGAGGGGGCAGGATCGGACCGTGGACGGTGACCTGCACAGCATCGGTGAGCTGGCTCGGGCCAGTGGGCTTACGGTGAGCGCGCTGCGCTTCTACGACGCCGCCGGGGTGCTGGTCCCGGCCCGGGTCGATCCGGTCACCGGCTACCGCTGGTACGCCGACGACCAGGTGGCACCGGCCCGGCTGGTGGCCGGGCTACGCCGGATCGGCCTGCCGGTCGCCGAGATCGCCCGGGCGGTACGCGCGGAACCCCCGGTGGTGCACCGGCTGCTCGACGCGCACCTGGGGCGGCTGGCCGACGGACTGGCCGAGGCGCGGCACGAGGCCGCCCGGATCCGTCGCCTGCTCGCCGACGACCAACCCCCGCCGGCCACCCGGCTCGTCCTGACCGGGCGTGCGCTGGCCGCCGCCGTGGACGCCGTCCGGTTCGCGGTCGGCACCGATCCGGCGCTGCCGGGGCTGGCCGGCGTGCTGCTCGACGTGACCGACGAGGGGATACGGCTGGTGGCGACCGACCGGCACCGGCTGGCGGTGGCGACGGCCGGCGCGGCGGTCCGCGGTCCGGCGGTGCGTGCGCTGCTGCCCGTGGCCGCGGTCGACCGACTGCGCCGGCTGTCCGGCGCCGCGGCCACCGACGAGGTGCGGCTGACCCTGGTCGGGAGGCAGGTCGTTGCCGACGTCGCCGGGCGTCGGTTGCGGGTGACGACCCTGCCGTACGACTTCCCCGACTATCACGCCCTGCTGCCGGCGGCGACCGGCGGGCCGGCCCGCCGGGTGCCGGTGGACGCGCCGTGGCTGGTCGCCGCGCTACGGTCCGGAACACCGACGGTGACCCGGGAACATCTGGGCGGCCCGCTGCCGGTGACCGTGCTGGGGCTGGGCGGCCGGGAGACGCTACGCCTGCTCGGCCCGGACGAACTGACCGACGACCCGGCCGGTCGGGCCGACGCCGAGCTGCGGGTCGGCGTCAACGGGGGGTACCTGCTCGACGCGCTGCACGCGGCGGGCGGTCCGCGGCTGGTGCTGGAACTGGACGGCCCGGTCACCCCGCTGGCCATTCGCCGGCCCGACGATCCGGCCGCCTTCTCCATCCTGATGCCGATCCGGCTCTGACTGCGGCGACCTGTCCGGCTCGGACCGGACGTCGGAAACCGCCGGTCCGTGGTGGGTCGGGTGCGGGAGGCGGGGCGATTCGGGCGCGACGGTAGCATCTGGAGGTCCACCCGAGCCCGGACGGAGGCGTACGGAGCAGCATGCTCGACATGGAGTTGATCCGGAAGGATCGCGACGCGGTGGCGGCCGCGCTGGCGAAGCGGCTGGACGCCGCCGAGGTCGACCGAGTGCTGGAGGAGATCCAGCAGCTCGACCGGGAGCGTCGCCGGCTGATCAGTGAGATCGACGGGGAACGCCAGCGCCGCAAGGCCGAGGCCCGGGCGTACGCGCAGGCGAAGCGAGCCGGTGTCGAGCCGCAGGTCACCTCGGACGACGGTCGGAAGCAGGTCGCCGAGCTGGAGGCCGAGCTCGACGAGGTGCAGGCGCGGCTGCGTACCACCATGAGCGAGCTGCCCAACCTGCCCGCCGAGGACGTGGTGCCCGGCGGCAAGGAGGCCAACCGGGTGGTGAAGACCTTCGGTGCGCCACCGGCCATCGAGAAGGTCCGCGACCACGTCGAGCTGAGCCGGATGCTGGGTCTGGTCGACCACGAACGCGGCGTCAAGCTCGGCGGCTCCGGCTTCTGGATGTACACCGGGCTGGGTGCCCGGCTGGAGTGGGCGCTGATCAACTGGCTGATCGAGCGGAACATCGAGGCCGGGTACGAGTTCCTCCTGCCGCCGCATCTGCTGCTGGACAGCGCAGGTTTCGCCGCCGGTCAGTTCCCCAAGTTCTACGACGACGTCTACCACCTGGACAAGCAGTCCGCGCCGCGTGGGCAGTTCCTGCTGCCGACGGCGGAGACGGCGATCCTCGGTGCGTACCAGGACGAGATCCTGGAGACCGCGAAGCTGCCGCTCAAGGTCTTCGCCTACACCCCGTGCTACCGGCGCGAGGCGGCCGGCTCGCACTCCGACGAGCGGGGCACGGTGCGGGGGCACCAGTTCAACAAGGTGGAGATCTTCCAGTTCACCCTGCCCGAGCAGGCCGACGCGGCGCTGGAACAGATGGTCAGCCACGCGGAGAGCTTGGTCGAGGGGCTGGGTCTGCACTACCAGCGCAGCCTGCTCGCGGCCGGCGACTCCAGCGCGTCGATGCGGAAGACCCTCGACATCGAGGTGTGGATGCCCAGCACCGGCAAGTACAAGGAGGTCTCGTCGGTCTCCTGGGGCGGTGACTACCAGGCCCGCCGGGCGGCGATCCGCTACCGCGAGCCGGGCGGCAAGCAGACCCGCTTCGTGCACACCCTCAACGGCTCGGCCCTGGCCACCAGCCGCCTTCTCCCCGCCATCCTGGAGCAGTTCCAGCAGCCCGACGGCTCGGTCCTGGTCCCCGAAGTCCTCCGCCCCCGCCTGGCCACCGACCGCCTAACCCCGCACTGACCGCCCCCACCCCAGTGCCTCGGCGAGGGGGCAGGGGCGTCAGGTGGCCAGCGCGGTGACGCGGCGGGTGAGGTCCTCGCCGTCCAGCCAACCCTGGTGGATCACCCGGCCGTCCCGGTCGATGATGACGAAGGTGCTCTGCTCGACAACCTCGAAGCGCCGCCAGATCACCCCTTCGCGATCCTCGATCTGCGGCATCGGGCCCAGTTCGAACTCGGTGACGAAGTCGGTCATCGCCTTGCGTTCACCGAGCCCCGCGACGCCGATGATCGGCACGGTCTCCCGGAAGCCGGGCTCGATCTCGGCGATCGTCCACGCCTGGCTGGCGCAGGTGGCGCACCAGGGCGCCCAGAACCAGAGCACCACCGGCCGGCCCGCCAGGGTGGCGGCGTCGAAGGCCGCGCCGTCCAGGGTGGTGCCGGTGAACCGCAGGGTGTCCGGCACCGGGCCGGCCGGCCCGGTCGACGGGGACGAGGCGGTGGCGGACGCCGGACCACCGGCCTGCGGGGCCGCCTCGGCGTCCGGACCGGTGCCGCATCCGGCGGTGGCCAGCACGGCGGCGAGCAGAGCGGCGGTGACCGCCCCGGTGACCCGTCCGGTTCGTGGAACCGACCCCATCGGCGTCTCCTTCGGTTCGCTCGCCCGTCGACCCGGGCAGCCGTGCCACCCGGTCGACCGGCTCAGGCTTCGGTCAACCGCAGCGCCAGCGCCGGGCAGACCTTGACCGCCTTCACCGCGCCCTCCCGCAACCAGGTCGGCACGGGGGTGGGCGGGAAGGCGGGGTATCCGTTCTGGTCCAGCCGGATGAAGTCCGGCACCACGTGGGCGCAGAGGCCGTGACCGTCGCAACGGGACCAGTCCAGGACCAGCTTCTGTGGGTCGGGGTCGGGAGCGCCGGGTAGACCCATCATGCCCTTGACCCGCCGTCCGCAGCCCTCGCCTGTGATGTGCTTCTTCAGGTCGTCGGCGAAGACCTCCATCGCCGAGAGCGCGAAGCGGGACGTACCGTCGGGGTGGCTGCACGCGCCGCGGCCCTTGACGTCGCCGGCGGCGGCCCGGACGACCTCCACCGGCGCGCTGCCGGAAACCGCCAGGTCGACGGCGCGGGCCAGGTCGGGCAGACCCCGCTTGCACGGGCCGCACTGCCCGGCCGACTCGCCGGCCAGGTAACGGACCACCTGCGCCGCCTCGCCGAGCGGGCAGGTGTCGTTGGCCAGCGGGACGATGATGCCAGCGCCGAGCGTGCCGCCGACCGCGGCGAGCCCCTTGCGGGAGACCTCGGCCCGCTCCGCCGCCTCCCGGGTGATCCACTTGCCGTGGTAGCCGCCCATGAGGATGCCGGGACCGTCCGGCACCTCGCACAGTTCGAGGATCTCGGCCAGCGGGGTACCGGCCGCGCACTCCACCACCGCGTGGCGCTTCGCCGCGCCGGTGATGCTGAGCAGCACCGTGCCGGGTTCGTCGTCGGTGCCGAGCGCCGCGTACTCGTACGGGCCGAGTCGGGCGGCAATCGCCATCTGGGCGTACGTCTCGGCGTTCGACAGCAGGGTCGGCATCCCGCCCACGCCGGAGTCACTGGACCGCTTCTTGGTGCCGGGCGGGATGTGCGGCAGCCCGTTGATCCCGTTCACCAGGGCGCCGCCCTCACCACTGATGAACCGGTGCGGCACCGTCACGACGCTTGTCGGCGCCGGCATCCGGCGCTCGTCCAGGGCCTCCATGAGGGAGTCCCGGCCCACCAGGTCGTCGGCCACGCAGAGCACGATCTCCTCGGCGTCCAGCGCGAACGCGGCCAGCGCGGCACCGTCGAGAATCAGGTGCGGTGCCCGGGTGAGCAGGACCTTGTCCTTCCAACTCGCCGGCTCACCCTCGGTGGCGTTGACCACCACCACGGGCGGCAGATCCTGGCGTTCACAGGACTCCAGCACCGCCCGCAGCTTCCGGGCGAACGGGAAGCCGGCCCCGCCCTTGCCCTTGAGCTGGATGCCCTCGGCCAGACGCAGCAGGTTGGAGGGCTCCATCGGGCTGATCGGCCCGTGCACCAGCTCGTGGGCACGCAGGTCGAGCCGGCCGAACTCGGCGAACCCCGCAGTGAGCCGCGGCTCACCCACGGCAGCCACCGGGGGAACGGTGGTCCGCATCGTCACTTGGCCTCACCCCGCAGCCCGGCCCAGTAGGCGCCGTCCACCGAGTCCGGGTCGGCCCGGCGGCGACGTCGGCTCTCCGTCGACGAGGCCCGGCGGGCACGTCGGGAGGCCAGGTCGACCAGGGTCGGAGTGTCGTCGTCGGCCACGTCGTCGTCCGGGGCGTACCGGGCCGGCGGGCGCCAGTAGTCGGTCTCCGCCGCCGGCAGGTCGTCCTCGGCGCTGTGCCGCCCCCCGCCGCTGCGCGGCGCGGCGGAGATCGGCGAGCCGGAGATGGGCGCACCGGAGATCGGGTCGACCGAGATCGGGGCGGCCGACTCCCACCGGCGAGGGCTGTCCCAGGGCTCCTCCGGCTCGTCCTCCATCCGCTGCGGGGGAGCCGAGTACCGGCTGTCGGTCCGGGACCGGCGGGAACGGCCGTACTCCTCCTCGTCGTCGGAGTCACGACGGCGACGACGCACCGGCTCCTCGTACTCCATCAGGTCCTCGTCGCGACGGGACGCCCGACGGCCCACCGGCTCGCGCTCCTCCTCGCGCCGCGACCGGCGGCCGGTCGGTTCCTCGTCGCGCCGCGACCGGCGGGCGACCGGCTCCAGGTCCTCGTCGACCCGCGCCGCACGCCGCCCGGTGGTCTCCAACTCCTCGTCGCGGCGGGAGGACCGCCGGGGCTCGGCATCGCGGCGGCGGCGCGCCACCGGCTCCAGCACCTCGGTTTCGCGGCGCACCACCCGCTCCAGTTCCTCCTCCTCGCGGCGCGAGGCGCGCCGGACGACCGGCTCGAACTCCTCGTCGCGACGGTCCCGACCGGACCGCACCGGTTCGCGCAGCGTGCCCGGCTCGGGAACCACCGGCACGGTGAACCGTTCCGGGTCGTTGCGCCGGATGGTGGGGCTGGCCCAGGTCCCGGAGGTGCTGTCGGCCCAGCTGGTGTCGCGACGGACCCGCTTCTCGCGACCGTCGTCGGCTTCGTCGCGGCGGCCGGTCAGCGTGCCGAGCAGGGACTTGCCCCGGGTCTCCTCGGTGGACTTGGCCCCGCTCATGACCTCGTTCAGAACGGCGGCCTGCTGTTGCTCGCGGCTGCGCCGTTGCAGGGTGACCGAGAGCCGGACCATCAGGGCGATCACGACCAGCAGCACGCAGGCGAAGTAGCTCAGGCCCACCCAGGTGGCGGGCGGACGCCCGGCGAGCAGGCCGTGGAAGATGGCGAACGGCCAGGAGACGTACGCCATGGAGTGCAGCGCACGCCACACCCACTTCGGGCCGACGTCGGCGAACCGCGCCCGGATGATTCCGGTCCAGAGCACACCCACCATGAGCAGCGCGGCGATGGTGCCCAACCCGATGTAGAGGCCCCGGCCACCGACGAACGGCACGGCGGCGTCGGTCACCCCCGCCCGACCACTGGCGATCTTCGTGATGACGTGGAAGGCCAGCCCGGCCACGCCGAGGATGCCGGTGGCCCGGTGCGCGGACTGCAACAGCACCCGGTGCCGGATGAGCAGCACCAACCGGTCGGTGGCGAGCAGCCCCATCATCACCGTGAGGCTCAGCGCGACAAGCGCGATCACGCCGGCGAAGAACTCGGTGAAGAAGAAGCCCATCGCGTACATCTGCTGGCCCGCGCCGGTGAGCATCGTCAACGCCCACAAGGCGGCGAGCCCGGACGCGGAGAGCGCCATGATCTGGCCGCGGGACCGGACGCGGATCCCTCGACTGCTGCTGCTGGTACGTACGGCAGCTGCCTTCTCGTTCTGCGTAGCCCGGACCATCTGCTCCTCGATCGTCTCGCGGCGGCGCACCGCCGGCCGACCCTGTTCCCCACTCCAGTACGCAGCGCGGCTCCGGTCGGATCAGTGTCGTAAGAAAAAATCTCGCCGAGTTGTCGAACCGCCCCGCCACCCGGCGCGTATAACGGCCCCGCCGCCGGCCGTCCACACCAGCACATTGACAGGCGTTGAAATCAGCTTGTAACCTTTCCGAAATTTTCAGCCCTGATTGCAAGATCCGGGCAACCGCACCACCTCCCCGTCCCCCGGCACCCCTGGAGCACCCGATGCATCGACGTCGACTCCGCCCGGCGATCGTCGCCCTCGCCGTGATCGCCGGCCTCCTCGCCCCCGGCGTGGTCACCGCACCCCCGGCCGCCGCCGCCCCGAGTGGTGGCAAGAAGGTCATCGCCAACCTCTTCGAGTGGAACTGGCCCTCGGTCGCCAGCGAGTGCAGCAGCACCCTCGGCCCGAAGGGGCTACGGCTACGTCCAGGTGTCACCACCGCAGGAGCACGTACGCGGCAACCAGTGGTGGGTTGCCTACCAGCCGGTCAGCTACCGGATCGAGTCCCGCAAGGGCACCCGCGCGCAGTTCAAGTCCATGGTCGACACCTGCCACGCGGCCGGCGTGAAGGTGATCGTCGACGCGGTCATCAACCACATGTCCGGCCAGGACAACGGCGGGACCGGCTGGGCCGGCTCGACCTACCAGCACCACGTCTACCCCGGCATCTACCAGTCGCAGGACTTCCACTACTGCGGGCGCAACGGCAACAACGACATCGCCAACTACAACGACCGCTACGAGGTGCAGAACTGCGAGCTGGTCAACCTCTCCGACCTGAAGACGGAGTCCGACTACGTCCGCTCCCGGCTGGCCGCGTACCTCAACGACCTGCTGTCGCTCGGGGTGGACGGTTTCCGCCTGGACGCCAGCAAGCACATGCCGGCGGCCGACATCGCCAACATCCGCAGCCGGCTCAACCGGTCGGCGTACATCGTGCAGGAGGTCATCTACGGCGCGGGCGAGCCGATCACGCCGAACGAGTACACCGGCAACGGTGACGTGCACGAGTTCCGCTACGGCAAGGACCTGGCCCGGGTGTTCCGCTCCGAGCGGCTGGCGTACCTGCGCAACTTCGGCGAGGGCTGGGGTCACCTGCCCAGCGCCGTGTCTTCGGTCTTCGTGGACAACCACGACACCCAGCGCGACGACGGCGGGGTGCTCACCTACCGCGACCGGGGCATCTACGCGCTGGCCAACGCGTTCATGCTGGCCTGGCCGTACGGCTCCCCCACGGTGATGTCGAGCTACACCTTCAGCAGCCGCGACGCCGGCCCACCCTCGGACGGCAGCAACAAGACTCGCGACACGGTCTGCTACTCCGGCTGGGAGTGCGAGCACCGCTGGCCGGTGATCGCGAACATGGTCGGCTTCCGCAACGCCACCGAGGGCGCCGGGGTCAGCAACTGGTACGACAACGGCAACAACCACATCGCCTTCAGCCGCACCGGCCGGGGCTTCATCACCATCAACGACGAGGGCTCGGCGATCAACGGCCGCTCCTACTACACCGGCCTCCCGGCCGGCCGCTACTGCGACGTCATCCACGGCACCTTCACCAACGGCACCTGCTCCGGCCCGGTCGTCACCGTCGACGCCAACGGCTGGTTCGCCGCCAACGTCCCCGCCCACGACGCCATAGCCCTCCACCTAAACGCCCGCCTCCCCTAACCCCCCACCCCACCCACCCCCTCCCCCCTCCCCCCTTGACCGCCCGCGTTGATCAAGAAGTTTTGGTCGCCCCGCCCGCTCAACCCCGACGCAAACTTCTTGATCAACGGGCGGGGGGCGGGGGCAGGGGGCGGGGGGGTTGGGGTTTTGGAGTTGTTTGGGGGTTTTGGGGGGTAGGGTGGGTGGGTGGGGGTTTTGGGAGTTCTGGGGTCTCGGGGGCGGCGGGGGGTCGCTTTCGGGGTGGGCGTGGCGGTGCTGATGGGTGGGGCCGCGTACACGGGATGGGCGCTGACGCCGACGCCCGGGGCGACTCCCGTCGCCGGGCCCACCAGTGAGGCGCCTCCGACGGCGGAGGTGCCGCCGTCGGCCGACGCCGAGCGGGTGCTGCCCGCCGCACCGGCGCCGGACGGGCTGCCGGAGATCGATTACGACCCGGCCCCCGCCGGCTTCCCCGACGACCCGGACGCCCTCGACACCACACCGCTGACCCAGGGCCTGCACCCGACCCGCAAGCTCGCCGCGTACGACGCGCCCGGTGGCCGGCCGTTGGCGTTCCTGATGCCGACGATCAGCGAGGTGGAGCTGACCGTGCCGGTCGCCCGCCGCGAGTCCGGCTGGACGGCGGTGCTGCTCCCCTCGGCCAACCGCAAACTGGCCTGGCTGCCGCCCGGCGGTTTCCGCACCGTCGCGCTGCGCGACCAGATCGTGGTGGAACGTACCCCGTTCCGGCTCACCTGGTACCGCGACGGCACCGCCCAACGCTCCTGGCAGATCAGTCTCGGCCAACGCGGCCAGGAAACCCCACTCGGCCGGACCTTCGTGCTGGGCCGCACCCCACCGCCGGAGTCGGTCTACGGCGGGGTGGACATCTACGCCCTCGGCTCGATCCCCGACGACCTGGACTCGGTGCCCGCCGGGCTGCGCGGCGCCCACATCGGCATCCACACCTGGTACCACGACGGTGAGCTGGGCCAGCAGACCACAAACGGCTGCATCCGGTTGACGGCCAGCGGCCAGCGCCTGTTGCTGGAGAAGCTACGTCCGGGCACGCCGGTGGTCGTCGTCGACGAGCTGCCGGCCCCACCCGCCACCGCCTGAGCCGATGATCGGACGCCGGTGGCAGGGCGGTGCAGACACCGTCCGTCACGCTGCGAGGCGATGTGACGCTGGGCAGCCGGTACGAGCGTGGCGCGGTGGGCTGCTCCAGGTTCCCTGGGATCAGTACGCGATCTCGCGAGCTTCGCCGCTGGCGGGTGTCCATTCCTCCGGCCGGATGCGCTGGGCGGGCACGGCTTCGGCCGAAGGGGCCAGTTTTCTCCAGAGGAACTCCAGTGACAACGTCTCGATGAAGGCGCGCTGCTCGTTGTTGGCCGCCGCGCCGTGTCCACCCTCGACGTTCTCGTAGTACGACACGTCGTGGCCGTGCTCGCGCAGCCGGGCGGCCATCTTCCGGGCGTGCCCGGGGTGCACCCGGTCGTCGCGGGTGGAGGTGATGAACAGGACCGGCGGATACCGCTCGTGACTGCGCACGTTGTGGTACGGCGAGTAGTCCCGCAGGAAGGCCCAGTCCTCCGCGACGTCCGGGTCGCCGTACTCGGCCATCCAGGAGGCACCGGCCAGCAGCCGGTGGTAGCGACGCATGTCCAGCAGCGGGACGTTCGCGACGACGGCGCCAATGAGCGACGGATAGCGGGTGAGCATCGCGCCCATCAGCAGGCCGCCGTTGCTGCCACCCTCGATGCCCAGCATGGCCGGCGTGGTGATGCCCCGGCTCACCAGGTCGGTCGCCACGGCCGCGAAGTCCTCGAAGGCGCGGGTTCGATGGGCTCGCAGCGCGGCCCGGTGCCAGCGCGGGCCGTACTCGCCGCCGCCGCGGATGTTCGCCACCACGTAGGTGCCGCCGTGGGCCAGCCAGCCCCGGCCGACGATGCCGTCGTAGCCGGGGGTCAGGGACACCTCGAAGCCGCCGTACCCGTGCAGCAGCGTCGGCCCGGCGGGCGCGGCCGGATCCCCGACCACGAAGTACGGCACCCGGGTGCCGTCGGCGGAGGTGGCGAAGAACTGGCGTACCGCCAGGCCGTCGGGGTCGAAGAACGCCGGTGCCCGCTTGAGTGTCTCGACGCTGCCACCGACCCGTCCGAGCCGCAGCGTGGCCGGCTGGAGGAATCCCTCCGAGGCGATCAGGTACGCGTCGTCCCGGTCCGGATCCGTCTCCACGACGCAACCCTCCTCGTCCGCCGGCACCCCGGGTAGCGGTTCGCGCCGCCAGCCACTCTCACCGGGGGTGAGCAGTTCCAACCGGCTGCGGACATCGGTGAGGGTGGTCAGGATCAGGTGGTTGCGGGTCCACGTGTACCCGTCGAGGGAGGTCCGGTCGTCCGGCTCGAACAGCACGTTGAAATCCCGGTCACCGGCGAGAAAGGCGGCGAACCGGATCGCCAGCAGCGCACCCGCCGGATGGCTCCGGTCACCCACCTGCCACGGCGTACGCGGCCGGACCAGCAACCATTCCCGGTGTACGTCCCAGCCGGCGTCCTCGGGCACCGGGATCCGAATCCGCTCCCCCGCCCCGGTCAGCAGGTAGCTCTCCGACCGGTAGAAATCCACGGTGCGCGTGACGAAGTCGCGCTCGAATCCGGGCGTCAGGTCATGCCAGCCGTACGCCCCGATGTCGGTGGTGGACGCCTCGAAGACGATCTCGGCCTCGGTCAGCGGGGTGTCGCGCCGCCACCGGCGCACCACCCGGGGATACCCGGAGTCGGTAAGCGATCCTGGCCCGAGGTCGGTGCCGATCCAGATGTGGTCGGCGTCGATCCAGCCGACGTCGGTCTTGGCCTCCGCCACGGTGAACCCGTCCGCCACGAAGGCCCGATCACCCAGGTCGTACTCGCGCACCACCACCGCATCCGCACCGCCCCGGGAGAGGCTGACCAGGCAGCGCCGGTGCTGCGGCGGCAGGGTCGCCACCCCACCCCAGACCCAGTTCTCGCCCTCCCGTTCGGCAAGCGCGTCAAGGTCGAGCAGGACATCCCACTCCGGTTCCGGCCGGCGGTACTGATCGAGCGTGGTACGCCGCCACAGCCCGCGTGGATGGGTCGCGTCGCGCCACAGGTCGTAGTAGTAGCCGTCGCCGCGCCAGGCCGGGTACGGGATGCGGTCGTCCGCGTCGAGCACCTGCCGGACCTCGGCCTGCCGGGCGGCGAACGCCGGACCGCCGGTCAGGGCCGCGACGGTCTCGGCATTGCGCTCCCGGACCCACGTCGCAGCCTCCGGGCCGTCCAGGTCCTCCAACCAGAGGTACGGGTCATCGCTGTCGTCGGTCGAGATCGCCACCCTCGAACTATCGCCGACATCCGTGTCGGCACCCGACCCGCCGGCTGTCGACATGGCGACTCGGCTGATCGGCGCCACCCGTTCGGCGCTGTGGACTGATCAGCCGACTCGGGTGCGGGAGGCGTCGGTCGCCTCGTTCCAGCCTCCGCGAGGTAGAGCGTCTGGCTGGCCGGCGGTGAGTACGAGTGCGTCGACCTCATTGATGGAAACCATCGGTGCCGACGAACTCGACGTTCGCCCACACGTGGTACGGGTCGGCATCCGCGCCGACTCCTCCACCCCGTCCGGCAACCACTCGGCTCAGCCTTCGCCCCTCACCGGTCACACGTCCGCGCAGCGCACAACAGGCGTCAGCGTCAGAGCGGCAACACGTTCCGCACTTGAACGAACACTTTCTGCTTCATAGACTCGCACCTACGCGCTTTCCCGCCCCCTCCGGGAGGTCGCATTGGGCACATCGACTCGACTACCCGGCCCGACCGGTGGCGGCTGGACCAGCGCGAAGCGCAGCCTCAGCAGCTGGACCCCGCGCCCGCAGAGCCAACCCGGGTCGCTCGTCGAGGACGACCGCCGAAAGGCTGAGCGAACGGCGGAGAAGTTCCGAGACGCGCTGCGTGATGCGCTCCGCGAGGACCCGGAGCGATTCGGCATCCAGAGTTCCGCCAGGGCGAGCGGAGACCGTCTCGTCACCGTGTTGGACGACCTGCGCCAGCCGGACCCAGCCCTGCTCCGGGGCATCGCGGATCACCCATACCTCGCTCCGGCGGACGAGTTCGTTCGTCGGTTCGTCGCCGAGGTCGGCGGCGACGGCCGACTGGTTGTCGACGCAGCCACCCGCCGGGCCGCGCGCCGCGTGGTCGAGCGGCTGGTGGACCACGACGGCCCGCTCGCCGACCCGCTGCGACCAGGGGGTATCAGCGGTGAGCTGTTCTGCGCCCTCTACCAGTCCTTCTTCGGAGATCTGGTCGGCCAGTTCGTGCACATCCTGATCGCCGAGAACGTCAAACTCGCCCTGCCGGTGCTGGCGCTCGACCCCACCGACACGGTGGCCGGCTTCGTCGCCGACCAGATCGTCAAGATCCTGCCTGATCCCTGTGCGGTGGCGAACGCACACGATTCCGAACAGCCACACCTCGTCGATACCGCCCGGGACCTGCTCGCAGAAACCGTCGCGGAGGCGCTGGGCTTGGGCGACTCCGGTCTGGAGCTGGCAGCATGAGCCCCGCCAGTTTCGCTTACCAGTATCCGAGCAAGACGAGGTTCTCAGGTCCAGGTCGACCAACGGGACTTGACCCACAACTGCTGTTACCTGCTGATCGTCGACTACAGCAGCTCGCCGAAGTTCCGGGCGACCGACCAGGCTGGGCTCAGGACCTGGTCCAGATCGCGCGTGCTGTCTACCTGGCGGACAAGCTGTCCTCGCGGGCACTCTCCGACGACGGCTGGACCCGACACATCGAGCTCTCGGTAGAGGTAGTGGAGCCAGATCGATGGACTGAACGGACACTCGTGCTCTTGTCCCGGCTGCTGGAGGCCTTGTCCTCGGACCACTGGGCCATCAACGTTCGTCCTGGGGCCGTTCGGTGGCCGCATCAGGGCCGAATGCTTTCGGCCCAGCAGGTGCAGGAGGTCGCGCTGTTCTCCGGTGGCCTGGATTCCACGGCGCACGCGGTTGAGCGTTCCACGGCAGGTGCGGGTGACCTCCTGCTCGTCTCCTACTACGAACCTCATTGGGGAAGGCAGCAGGACGTCGCACTGGCGACGATCCGGACGGCAGCTTCACGGGGAATTCAGCAGTTCAAGGCGTCACAACAGGTACGCGCCCCTAATGTCGAACTGGAGAAGTCGGCACGCACGCGGGGGCTGTTGTACATGGCGACCGCCGTCTACCTGGCGGCGGTACACGACGTCCCCCACATCGCCGTACCGGAGAATGGTCAGCTGGCCCTGAACCCGGCGCTGACCCCCGCTCGGGCGGCTGCCTGCTCGACCCGCTCAGTGCATCCCGGCACGCTGAGCCTCCTCAACGAAATCATCGGGACGGTCGGAGGTACGGCAACCGTCATCAACCCCTACCTGCACCTCACCAAGGGCGAGGTATGTCAACGGGCGTTGCGGGCAGGGCTCGAGGGCGCGACGCTTACCAACGCCACTGTCAGCTGTGGTCGCCCGCCCAGAGATCGGCCGGACCCACACTGCGGATGCTGCTACCCCTGTCTGGTACGACACTCCGGTCTGCTCACCGCGCTCGGAGACGACGACACGCCGTACGTGAAAGACGTGTGGGCGATGGCGGACCGGCTAGCTGCGACCGATGATCGGCGGGCGTTGCAGCGCTGGCTGAGCGAACCGTTCGGCGTGCGTGATCTGTTCACCGACCTGCCCGTACCGGAGGGGTCTGACCTGACCGCCCTTGTTGACGTCGTGCAGCGCGGCCGTACGGAGCTGACCCGGATGTTCGTCCGGCACCACAAATTGGTCAGGGCAGCGATTCGGTGACGTTCGACCCTGGCATGGGAACGGGCTGCGGGGGTATGACCGACACATGAGGGCGAGTTTCCGACTCGGCAGGATCGTGGGCGTACCGGTCGGGGTCAACTGGAGTGTCCTGGTCATCTTCGCGCTGATCTGGTGGGGGCTGTCGGCCAACCTGTTCCCGGAGTCGTATCCGGACCGGTCGGTGGTCGCGTACCTGCTGGCCGGGCTGACCGCCGCGGTGGTCTTCTTTCTCGGGCTGCTCGCCCACGAGGTGTCGCATGCGGTGGTGGCCAAGCGCAACGGCCTGGGCGTGCAGGGGATCACCCTGTGGCTGTTCGGCGGGGTCGCCGAGCTGCGCGGCGAGGCCCGCTCCCCCGGTGCCGAGCTGCGCATCTCCGGGATCGGCCCACTGGTCAGTCTGATCATCGGCGTCTTCTTCGGTGCCATCGCGACGCTGCTCGCCCTGGCCGGGGTCCAGGGGTTGCTGCTGGGCGTGATGGCCTGGCTCGGCGGCATCAACCTGCTGCTGGCCGTGTTCAACATTCTGCCGGCGGCACCGCTGGACGGCGGGCGGCTGCTGCGGGCGGCGGTGTGGAAAGCCACCGGCGACCGGACCCGAGCCACTGTGGTGGCGGCCCGAGCCGGCTGGATCCTCGGCCTGGCGCTTATCGGCTTCGGCCTGTGGCGGTTCCTCACCGGCACCGGTGTCGGCGGGTTGTGGCTGGCGTTGATCGGCTGGTTCCTGATCGGCGCGGCCACCATGGAGGAGCGGCAGGCCCGGGTGGGCGACGCGCTGCGCGGCATCCGGGTCGCCGACGTGATGAGCCCGCAGCCGCAGACCGCCTCGGGTGAGCTGACGGTGGCCGACTTCGTGGACAACTACCTCTTCGCGTACCGGCACACGGCGCTGCCGCTGACCGAGGACGGCCGGCCGGTCGGGCTAGTCACCCTCGACCGGGTACGCGGCGTGCCGTCCGGCGAGCGGGGCAGCACCACCCTGGCGGCGGTGGCCTGCCGCGCCGACGACCTGGTGCTCGCCTCTCCCGACGAGCCGCTTACCGACCTGCTGCCCCGGCTCAGCGACTGTGCCGACGGCCGGGCCCTGGTGGTCACCGACGGTCGCCTGGTCGGCATCGTCTCCCCCAGCGACATCAGCCGCGCCGTGCAGCGCAGCAGCATGCGCGACCAGCTCACCACCGGCCGCTGACCGCCGACCGCGCTGACTCAGTCGAGGTGGTCGGCCGGGGCGGTCTGCAACAGCCAGGCCAACGGCATGCGGGCCTGCTCGACGTACCGACCGTCGCCGCCGAGTTCGTGCAACGTGACAGTCTGCGCGCCGTCCCGGTCCACGACCCAGTACCGGGGGATGCCGGCCCGGGCGTACTCGCGCACCTTCGTCACCGAGTCCATCGCCTCGGAGCCGGGCGACACGATCTCGATCACGAGCGCGATGTCGGCCACCGCCGACCACACGCCGCGCCGGGGAGGTTTGCGCCAGACGCTCAGGTCCGGAATCCGACCACCGTTTCCGTCCGGCCCGGGGATGCGTACGCCGACCGCCTGGAGCACCTGTTCCGCGGGCCAGCCCGCCATGATCAGCCAGGCGAACAGTCGGCTCGCGATCGTCGCGTGCTCCGAGTCGGGCGGCGGCATGACCGACAGAACCCCCTCGGGGCTGGTCTCGTAACGATGACCGTTCGCATCGGCGGCGTTCATCGCCGCCACGTCGTCGAGCGTCACGACGGCGGGCATGTGCATGCCGACAGCCTCAGCGCTCATGGGCTAATCCTAGTTCGATGTCCGGGCATGTCCACCGGGCCGCGCCGCGTCGGTACGCCGGTCGTGGTCAGCGGGGAAACAGCTGGTCGAGTTCCTCGGTGCGGAATTTTCCGTTGGGGTCGAGGCGGTTGACCAGCGCGGCGAAGTCGGTCCAGCGGCTGTAGGTCGCGGCGATCGTCCCGGTCGGCATCGTGAAGACCTTGCCCCAGTGTGGCCGGGGCGCGAACGGGGCCAGTGCCCGCTCGGCCTCGGCGAGGACCGGCAGTACCGCCGCCGCGTCGGCGATCCAGGTGAAGTGCACCGCGAGGCTGTCGCGGTCGTACTGCGGGCTGAGCCACAGCTCGTCGGCGGCGATGGTGCGCAGCTCGCTGGTCTGCGCGACCGGGGCGATCAGGTGCGCCACCTCGTCCAGCGCGGCGAGCGCGTCGGCGGCCACCGCGCGGGGCAGATGGTACTCGGACTGCAACTCGTCACCGTTGCTCGGCGTGAAGCCGAGCCGGAAGTGCGGTAGCCGCTCGTGCCAGGGGCCGGGCACGCCGAGCTGCTCGGTGCAGTTGGCCACCGGCATGCCGGGCACCGGGTGCCAGGGCCGGTCGGCCGCCGTGGTGCCGAGCCAGTCCGCCGGGGGCGTGGGCTGGTCCGCGAGCTGCTTGCGCCAGACCTGGGTGCCGCGGGTGGAGCGCCAGTCGGTGAAGACACTGACGCTGTACGCCGAGGCGAGCGCCTCGTCCAGCGCCTCGCGGGGCAGGTCGAGGCGGACGTACTGGCGTACCTCGAAGGTCGGCACCACGTCCAGGGTGAGCCGGGTGACGATGCCCAGCGCGCCGAGGGAGACCACCATGCCGGTGAAATCAGGGTCGGTACGGTCCACGGTGAGCAGGTCACCGGCGGCGGTGACCAGTTCCAGGCCGGCGACGGCGGTGGCCAGGTTGCCGACGGTCTCGCCGGAGCCGTGGGTGCCGGTGGTGACCGCGCCGGCCACTGAGATGTGCGGCAGCGAGGCGAGGTTGGCCAGCGCGTACCCGCGCTCGTGCAGCCAGGTGGCCAGGTCGCCGTAGCGCAGCGCGGCCGGCACGTGCACCACCCGCCGCTGCTCGTCGAGTCGCGGGGTGGCCGGCAGTCCGGCCAGCGTGACCAGGTCTCCGGTGGTGTCGCCGAGTCGGTTGAACGAGTGTCCGCTGCCCACCGCCCGGATCCGGTCGCTGCCGGCGACCAGTTCCCGCAGCTCGTCGATCGAGGACGGCCGGCGGTACGCCCGGGCTGCGTACTCGACGTTGCCGGCCCAGTTGCGGTGCGTCGACACTCCCGACCCCCTCTGCACGCCGGCGGTTACCGCCGGCTCCGTCGGGGAACCCTACGCCGATGAGCAGCTACCGTGATCCCGCCCCTCGCGGCGACGTGTATCCCTCCGAGGAGGAGATCGACCCGGCCGGCAACGGCGTGGAGCCCGCCACCGGTTTCACCGGCACCGTCGACGGCTCCCCGGTCACCTGGTCCGATGCGGGGCCGTGGGCGAGCCAGCCGGATCCGCAGCCCAGCCCCACCCCGGAGCCGGTGCCGGAACCGCCGCCCGCCCCCGGCCCGCCGCCCCGGGTCGAGACCGGCGCCCGGTCGATCGTGACCCGGCACATGGACGGTTCGGTGCAGGTGGTCACCGATTTCGACGGCGACGGCGTCGCGGACCAGGTGCAGTTCGACCTTGACGGCGACGGGCTACCGGACGTCACCTACCTCGACCGCGACCGGGACGGCCAGCTCGACACCGTGCTGCGCGAGGAGCACCGGGTCTGACGCGCCGCCCCGGCCCGCCCGGCCCGACTCGACCGGTCAGGCGGGCGGCATCTGGGCGAGATCGACTCCGATTGCGGCATGCCGGGGTTTCCAGGGCCGCTGATACCCCGACTTGCCGCAATCGGAGTCGCAAGGCGTCGGCCGGTCAGAGCTGCCGCATCACCTCGGTGGCGACCAGGTCCAGGTGATCCAGGTCGCTCAGGTCGAGCACCTGGAGGTAGAGGCGCTGGCTGCCGATCTCCGCGTACCGGCCGATGGTGTCGATGACCTCGGCGGGGGTGCCGGCGAGGCCGTTGACGCGCAGCTCGTCCGGTTCGCGGCCGATCGCGGCGGCCCGCCGCGCCACCTCGGCGTCGTCCTTGCCGCAGCAGAGCACCAGCGCGTTGGACCAGGTCAGCTGGGCCGGGTCGCGGCCGATGTCGGCGCAGGCGGCACGGACCCGCTCGAACTGGGCCACCGTCTCGTCGATCGAGACGAACGGCAGGTTGAACTCGTCGGCGTAGCGGGCGGCTAGCTGCGGCGTACGCTTCGCGCCCTTGCCACCGAGCAGGATCGGCGGGTGCGGGCGCTGGACCGGCTTGGGCAGCGCGGGCGAGTCGCTGACCTGGTAGTGCCGGCCGGTGAAGTCGAACGTCTCGCCCGGCGGGGTGCGCCAGAGACCGGTGATCACCGCCAGCTGCTCGTCCAGCCGGTCGAACCGCTCCCCCAGCGGCGGGAACGGAATCCCGTACGCCTGATGCTCGGCGTCGTACCAGCCGGTGCCGATGCCCAGCTCGACCCGGCCGCCACTCATCTGGTCGACCTGGGCGACGGTGATCGCGAGCGGGCCGGGCAGCCGGAACGTCGCGGCGCTCATCAGCGTGCCGAGCCGGATGGACCGGGTGTCCCGGGCCAGCCCGGCCAGCGTCGTCCAGGCGTCGGTGGGGCCGGGCTCGCCGCTGACCGACCCCATCTTCAGGTAGTGGTCCGAGCGGAAGAAGGCGCCGAAGCCGGTCTCCTCGGCACGTCGGGCCACGGCGAGCAGGTCGTCGTAGCTGGCGCCCTGCTGGGGTTCGGTGAAGATCCGCAGTTCCATGGGTCGAGCATAGGTAAGCCACCGGCGGTGGCGCTCGGGGACGCTCGCCGGCCGCTTCCGGAAGGATAGCCGGAAATCCTTGCAGGTCTTGCAGTTGGCCGCAAGGGACAGCCTCGCCTTGCATCGTGTTGTGAAAGATAGGTTCCCAACCATCGATGCCACTGTTACGGTCACGCAACCACCGCAACTTCTTGCACACCTTGCAGGAAGACGGACTTTCGCCGACGTCTGCCTGACCGTCCCCCGAGGAGGGCACCGTGCGTATCCCCCGTCCCCGCGCCGCGATCCCCGCGGCCCTGGCCGCGATACTTGTCGCGGTCGGTCTCACGTCCGTCGCCGCCGGCACCGGGCCTGCCAGCGCCGCCGACGTACGCGTCAACGGCGACGCCATTGTCCATTTGTTCCAGTGGCGGTGGAACTCCGTCGCCGACGAGTGCGAGCGCAACCTCGGCCCCAACGGCTGGGGCGGCGTACAGGTCTCCCCGCCGCAGGAGCACGTGGTGCTGCCCAGCGCCGAGGGCGCCACCTACCCGTGGTGGCAGGACTACCAGCCGGTGTCGTACCGGCTCGATCAGACCCGGCGGGGCACGAAGGCCGAGTTCGTCGACATGGTCCAGCGCTGTCGCGCCCAGGGCGTCAAGATCTATGTGGACATGGTGCTCAACCACATGAGCGGCACCGGCTCGGCCGGCAGCGGCCCGGGCAGCGCGGGCACCGTCTACAGCAAGTACAGCTACCCGAACCTGTTCGACGACGGCTCGGGCGACAGCTACGGCTACGCCGACTTCGGGCCCTGCTACCGGCGGATCAGCAACTGGGGCAACAAGCAGGAGGTGCAGGACTGCGAACTGCTCGACCTGGCCGACCTCAACACCGCCGACCCCGAGGTACGGCGAAAGGTCGCCAAGTACATGAACGCGGTGATCGACCTCGGGGTGGCCGGGTTCCGGGTGGACGCCGCCAAGCACGTACAGGAGGCGCACCTGGCCGACATCATCAGCCGGCTGCGGGACGTGCCCGGCTTCGGCGGCCGGCCGGACCTGTTCCACGAGGTGTACGGCGACGGCACCATCCCCTACACCGCGTACGCCCCGTACGGCGGGGTGACCAACTTCGACTACCAGCGGGCCGTGTCGTCGGCGTTCCGCGACGGCAACATCGCCCAGCTGGGCAACCTGCCCAACTACGGCGGGCTGACCGCGCAGCAGGCGGTGGTGTTCATCGACAACCACGACACGCAGCGGGAAAACCCGACGCTCACCTACAAGAGCGGTGCCCGCTACTACCTGGCGGACACGTTCATGATGGCCCACCCGTACGGCCGGCCCCAGCTGATGTCGAGCTACGCGTACGGCTCGGTGCACGGGCAGGGGCCGCCCAGCAGTTCCAACGGCACCACCCTGGCCACCGACTGCGCCAGCGACGCGTGGATCTGCGAGCACCGCGACCCCGGGGTGGCCGGCATGCCGGGCTTCCGTAACGCGGTCGCCGGCACCGGCATCGGGTCGGTCACCACCGAGGGCAACGGTCGGCTGGCGTTCGCCCGGGGCGACCGGGGGTACGCCGCCTTCAACGCCACCGGCAGCACCTGGAGCCGCAGTTTCGCCACCTCGCTGCCGGACGGCCGCTACTGCAACGTGGGCCGGGGCGCGTACGACCGGTCGACCGGGGCCTGCCCGGGTGGTGCGGTGACCGTCACCGGTGGCAGCTTCACCGCCGCCATCCCGGCCGACCAGGCGGTCGCCCTGCACGTCGAGGCCCGGCTGGACGGCGTCACCCCGAGCCCGACGCCTACCGCGACGCCGACCACCACGCCGACGCCGACCGCGAGCCCGTCCCCGCCGGCCGGGTCGACCCGGTTCGCCGCGACCGTCTCCACCGACCCGGGCCAGGAGGTGTACGTGGTCGGTTCGGTTCCGCAGCTCGGCTCCTGGAACCCGGCCAACGGGGTGAAGCTGTCCACCACGTCGGGCAGCTACCCGACCTGGACCGGGTCGGTGGACATTCCGGCCGGCACCGCGTTCGAGTGGAAGCTGGTGAAGGTCGGCAACGGCACGACGCAGTGGGAGAACGATCCCAACCGCACCGGCCTCGGCGGTACCGCCGTGACCGCCACCTGGAACCAGCCCGCGAGCGACCCACCGGGCGACGCCACGGTCTCCGTACGGGTCACCGCCGACACCACGTACGGGCAGCACGTGTATCTGGTTGGGGACCTGCCCGCCCTCGGGGGCTGGGATCCGGCCCGAGGGATCCGGCTGTCACCGACGGAGTATCCGGTCTGGACCGGTGCGGTGCGCCTGCCCGCCGGCACCACTCTCGCCTACAAGTACGTCAAGCGGACCGACTCCGGGCAGGTGGTGTGGGAGTCGGGCGCGAACCGTACCGCCACCGCCTCCGGTTCGCCGACGCTCACCGACACCTGGCGCTGACCGCACCTGGCACCGCCCGCACCGTGCGGCCCCTCCCGATCCCCGACCGGGAGGGGCCGCCCCCGTCCCACGGTGCGCCGAGCGGCCGGCGTCCACCCACTCCGGACGCCGGCACGTCGACGGTCAGGGCGTCGCGCGTCGGATGGTCAGATAGCTGAGGCCGGCGAGCAGCAGGGTGAGTAGAGCCGGCCAGCCGACCAGCAGGGCCCAGCCCGGCTGGTCGGCGAACCAGCCACCGATCGCCGACCACCAGCCCCGCCAGGTGGCGAGCACGACGAGCCCACCGATCCCGGCCAACGCGACGGTGCTCAGTATCAGCAGGCCGTTGACGCCCCAGCGCTTGAAGACCAGCGCGATGGCGATGCCGATGAAGCCGAGCAGCAGGAACGGGATCGCGAAGCTGAGGAACCGCAGCACCGGGTTGTCCACCATCAGGAAGGGAATACCGAAGAAGCGCAGGTTGACGCCCCACCCGTCGGTGGCCTCCTCGATCACGGCCAGCAGATAGAGCACCGCCGCGTAGCTGACCGCCTGCCCGAGGTAGTTGAGCACGTTGCCGAGGTAGAAGCTGCGGCGGGAGACGCCCAGCCCGATGGCGAACGGAAAGTCCTGGGTGATCGCGTTGATGCTGGCGATGAACATCACCACGTAGATGCTCATCAGCCCACCGGTGGTCGGCTCGAAGTCGTCGGCTTCGTTCATCGCGCTGAACAGGGCCAGGTTGATGAGGAAGCTGAGCGCGAGGATCCCCCACGGCCAGCCGACGACGCTGCGCCAGCCGACGAACTGGAGCCGGGCCACGGTCAGGGCGCGGTTCATCGGACAGCCTCCTTGTCTGCCGCGGCGGCGCTACCGGCCGCGTGCCCGTTGTTCGAGGTGGTCAGGCGTACGACGATGTCCTGGAGCGAGGACGCTTCGAGGTCGAGGCCCAGCGACCGGGCGCGGTCGGGCGCGGCCGGGCCGAAGTCGCCACGTACGGTGGCCCGGGCCGTGCCGCCGAGCGACGCCCGGTGCAGTTCGGTGCCGGTACGGGCGAACTCGTCCACCGCCGCGACCGGGCCGGAGACCGTGACCACCTGGCCGCGCAGCGCCTCCGCCTCGACGTCGAGCAGCAGCCGACCCCGGTCGATCAGCAGGATGTGCTCGATCAGGTCGCTGACCTCGTCGATGAGGTGGGTCGACAGCACGATGGTGCGGGGATGTTCGGTGTAGTCGGCCAGCAGGTGGTCGTAGAAGAGCTGCCGGGAGACGGCGTCCAGCCCGAGGTAGGGCTCGTCGAAGAAGGTCAGCGGGGCACGTGAGGCGAGCCCGACGACGATGCCGAGCGCGGAGAGCATGCCGCGGGAGAGCTTGCGGACGTTGCGCCCGCGCGGTAACTGGAACACGTCGACCAGTCGCTGGGCGAGTTCCTCGTCCCAGCCTGGATGCACCAGGCGGGCCGCCCGCAGGACGTGCGTGACCCGCAGGTGCGACGGGTAGGTCTGGCTCTCCTTGATGAAGGAGATCCGGGAGAGCACCTGTTCGTTCTCGTACGGGTGCTGCCCGAAGACGCTGATCTCACCGCTGGTGGCGAAGTTCTGCGCGGTGAGGATCTGCATCAGGGTGGTCTTGCCGGCACCGTTGCGCCCCAGCAGGCCGTGGATCCGATGCTCGGCAAGCGAGAAGCTGACCCCGTCCAGGGCGGTGACTCCCTGGTACCGCTTGGTCAGGTCGGTGACGGTGACGACCGCGCTCATCGGCCCTCCTCCCAGGTGTCGATCATGTTCTTGAGTTCGGCCGGTTCGATGCCGAGCTTGCGCGCCTCGGTGAGCAGCGGCCGGACGTACTGTCGGGCGAACTCGTCGCGGCGCCGGCCGCGGAGCTTCGCGCGGGCGCCGGGAGAGACGAACATGCCGATTCCTCGCTTCTTGTAGAGAGTTCCGTCGTCGACCAGCTTGTTGACCCCCTTGGCGGCGGTCGCGGGGTTGATCCGGTGGAAGGCGGCCAGCTCGTTGGTCGACGGCACCTGCCCCTCCTCCGCGAGGGTCCCGTCCAGGATCGAGTTCTCCAGCAGCTCCGCGATCTGGAGGAAGATCGGCCGGCCGTCCTCCATCACGTCCACCATCCCCAGACGCCACCCTGGTTGCCTGGTTCATTACTCATGTAACTAACCATGCAACCAGGGTGGTTCCCCTGTCAAGGGGCGGACGGACGGAGAGCGGCCCGGTCCGGAAGTCACCCCGGACCGGGCCGCCCTACGGGGTTCAGCTTCAGCCGTACGGAGGGCGGGCGTACGCGGCCCGCAGCGCGGCCAGACCGGTCGCCTTCGGACTGAGGGTGCCCCAGCCGGAGTTGAAGTAGTTCGTCCGGGCGATCAGCGGGCCACGCTCGGCGTTGAGCCGGGCGATGGCCGGCGGCACGGTGGCGATCCAGGCCGCCTGGTCGGGGAACTCGATGACCCGTACGCCCCACTCGGCGATGAGCACCGGACGGGACAACGCCACCGGGCCGAGATCGGCCACCGCCCAGTCCTTGGTGCGCCGGAACCGTTCCAGTGCGGTGTGGCTGGCACTTGTCGCGTAGACGTTCCACTGGAGGTAGTCCAGCCGGGTCATCAACGCCTCCGGGTGGGTGCGCCGGAAGCAGTCCCGGTTGAAGCCACCGACCCCGACCGAGAAGGTGCTGCCCTGGGGCAGCCCCTTGGCCCGGAACCAGTTGACGATGTACGTCACGGCCTGCACCGCCCGGGCGTCGGACTCGGCCCAGGTGTACGCCTTTCCGGCCTCCGTGGTGCCGAACTCGTGATCGGTGTCCAGCTCCGAGGCGAGTTGGATGTTCACCCCGAAGCCCATCGTCAGGTACTGCGACAGCGCCCGGGCGAACAGCCCGTCGCACTGCCCGGCGAGGACCTGGCCGTAGCCGTACGCCTTCGGCCAGACCGCGCCGGGCCGCTGCTGGATGGTCATCGCCGGTGCCGGCACGGTGTATCGCACCCCGTCCACCGTGAAGGTCTGCGGCCCGGTGTCGGGCGCGCCGTAGTGCTTCAGTTCGAGCACCATGTTGAGCTGCACCCCGGCCCGCCCCAGCGTGATCAGCCAGGGGCGTTGATAGCCGGGGAAGATGTAGCCGTCGGCGAAGCTGCGGTACTGGGTCAGCGACCGGAAGTTGCCGCCGACCATGTCGGCCGTCGGGTCCGCGCCGCCGGAGAGGTAGTACCCGCCCAGCACCGGCGGCAGCACGGTGTAGGCGACGCTGGCGCTGGCGGTCCGGCTGGCGGAGTCGCGCACCGTGACGGTCACCCTCGGCATCACGCCACCGCCCGGAACACGGCGACCGCGCCGTTGTCGGAGACCCGGGACCAGGTGCGCCCCGAGTCGTCGGCGACGGTGACGGTGAGCGGATCGATCACCGCGGTCACCGAGACGGGGGCGCTACGGTTGCCCTGCGCGTCGGCCACCGTGACCGTCACGGTCAACCGCTGGTGGTCCGGGTCGCCGTAGTTGACGGTCAGCAGCATCTGCTCGCCCGGCGAGTAGGTGGTGGGATTCATCGAGGCGTTGGCGGTGGGAGCGGCCATGGCGGCTCCTTCCTGGCTTGGTCGCCGTGCCCAGCGGGTGCAACACCGTCGGTGCGGCTGGTCTACGGCGGCGGGCCGGAGCCGGGTGGCGCAGCGGCGCGCCCCGGCGGGATCCGTACTGGCGGCCGGCGGGACGTCGCGGTTCCCACCCCGGCCGGAGGATCGGATGTGGCCCGCCATCCGCAGCCTCGCTACCTGCTACAACAGTGCGTCGGGGTACGCTCCGCCGTCTTGTCCGTTTCCGGACATATTGACCATTATGGAGGCGACACGTGAAGTATCTGATGTTGATTTACGGCAACGAGGAGATCTGGGGCAGCCTTCCGGACGGTGACCTGGCCACCCTGATCGGGAAGGTCGACGCCTTCACCGAGGCGCTGCGGGCCTCGGGCGAGTTGGTCGACGTACAGGGGCTGGTGTCCCGCCCCCGGTCGGTGCGGATCAGCGCCGACGTTCCGGTGGTCACGGACGGGCCGTACCTGGAGGCCAAGGAGTACGTGGGCTCGTACCTCGTGGTCGACGTCGACGACGAACAGCGGGCGTTGGAGATCGCCCGTGACTATCCGGGCCTGCGGTTCGGCACCGCCGGCGGCGGCTTGGAGATCTGGCCGCTGATGACCGGAGCGGACCACTGAGCCTCGACGCGGCCACCGTCGACCTGTTGCGCCGGCTCGCGCCGCAACTGCTGGCCGCGCTCGTCCGCCGGTACGGCGACTTCGGCCGGGCCGAGGACGCCGTGCAGGAGGCCCTGGCTGCCGCCGTCGAGAGGTGGCCACTCGACGGCGTACCCGAGCAGCCGTCGGGCTGGCTGCACACCGTCGCCGCCCGCCGCTACGTCGACCTGGTACGCAGCGAGGCCGCCCGCGCCCGCCGCGAGCGCACGGCGCTGGACCTCACCCCACGCGACGCGTTGGTCACCCCGCCACCCGACGCCGAGGCGCCCCGGGACGACCTGCTGGAGTTGTTCCTGCTCTGCTGCCATCCGGCTCTGCCGGCACCCGCGCAGCTGGCACTGACCCTGCGCGCGGTGGGTGGGCTCACCACCGCCGAGGTCGCCGCGGCCTTCCTGGTGTCGGAGCGGACCATGGGGCAGCGGATCTCCCGGGCCAAACAGCGGCTGCGGGAGGCGGGCGCCCGGTTCGCACCGCCGCCGACGGCGGAACGGGAGGCCCGGCTGGCCGTTGTACGCCAGGTGCTGTACCTGATGTTCAACGAGGGCTACAGCGCCAGCAGCGGCCCCCAGCTACGTCGCGCCGACCTGACCGGGCAGGCCCTGCGGTTGACTCGCCGGCTGCACGAGCAACTACCCGGCGACGGGGAGACGGCCGGCCTGCTCGCGTTGATGGTGCTGACCGAGGCCCGAGCGGCGGCCCGGGTCGGCCCCGACGGCGAGCTGGTGCCGCTGGCGGAACAGGACCGCGGGCGGTGGGACCGGACGGCGATCGACGAAGGGCGCGCGCTCGTCGAACGCAGCCTGGCCGCCACACCACCCGGGCCGTACCGGATCCAGGCCGCCATCGCGGCGGTGCACGCCGAAGCGCCGAGCACCGAGGCCACCGACTGGCCCCAGGTGCTCGCCCTCTACGAGTTGCTGGAGCGGATCGCACCCAATCCGGTGGTCACTCTGAACCGGGCGGTGGCGGTGGGCATGGTCCACGGGCCGGCCGCCGGGCTGGCCCTGCTGTCCGAGGTGGAGTCGGGGCCGCTGGCCGGGCACCACCGACTGCACGCCGTCCGCGCCCACCTGCTGGAACTCGCCGACGACCGGGCCGCCGCCGCAGCGCAGTGGCGGGCGGCGGCGGACCGTGCCGGCAGCGATCCCGAACGGCGGTACCTGCTGCGCCGCGCCGCCGCCGCGAGCGATCCGAGCCAGCGTCCGTGTGAGCCAGGTCACCACCGGATCCGGTAGAAGCGAGCCGTCCGGCTCCGATCCACACGTGGATCGGCACCCACGCCGGGTGCCGACGGATTCGGGAGGAACGGACATGACGAAGGTGACCGCCCAACTGTCGGTGTCGCTGGACGGCTACTACGCCGGCCCACAGCACGACGGCGACGGCGACTGGCTGCGGTCGGCGGAGAGCCACGGGTTCTTCCGGGTGACCCGGTGGGCCACCGAGGCGATGGCGTGGCGCGAGCGGCAGGGCTTCGCCGGCGGCCGGCACGACGCCGACTCCGAGATCATCGCCGAGTCGTTCGCCGCGGCCGGCGCGTACGTGATGGGTCGCCGGATGGCCGACGGCGGCGAGGTGCCGTGGGGCGACGAACCACCGTTCCGCGCTCCGGTCTTCGTGGTGACCCACCGGCCCCGCCCGACCCTGCACCGCCAGGGTGGCACCAGCTTCACCTACGTCACCGACGGGCTGGCCAGCGCGGTGGCACAGGCGCGGGCCGCGGCCGGTGAAAAGAACGTCGCGGTGGCCGGCGGTGGGAGCCTGGTCCGGCAGGTGCTGCGGGCCGGGCTGCTCGACGAGTTGGAGCTGCACGTGGTGCCGGTCGTTCTCGGCGGCGGGCTACGGCTCTTCGACGACCTGGGCCTCGACGATTTCGAGGCGATCGAGCTCAGCGCCGACCGGGTGGTCTCCAGCCCGCAGGTCACCCACATCCGGTACACGGTGCGCGGCCGCGCCCCGCTGGTCCTCGACGACCGCGGCCGTGGCACCGGCACCCCGTAGGGCATGCCGTCAGAGGGCGGCGAGGAAGGCGAGCACCTCGGACCACCCGTCCCGGCGGGCGGCGGCGTCGCCCGCCCGGGTGCCGCCGTGGGTCTGCTCGCCGGTGCGCCCCTGGTGCACCGTCTTCGACGGCAGGTACGGGAAGGTGCCCACGCCGTGGCCCGCGTCCGGGTAGAGCAGCACCCGGTGGGGTGGGCCACCGAGGGCCAGCAGCAGCTCGGCGGCGTAGCTCGGCGCGTCCCAGAGCAGGTCGTCCGCCCCGGCGATGGCCAGTACCGGTCCGTCGATCCGGTCGACAGGTATCGGGCCGCTCGGGACGGGTCGGCCACGGTAGGTCCAGGCGGGCGCTCCGGTGTACGGGTATCCCGGGTGGACGACGCTGCTCGGGGCGTACGCGACGACGGCGCGTACCAGGTCGGGACGCTGTTGCGCCAGCAGCAGCGCGGCCTCGGTGCCGCGTGAGTAGCTGATCACCGCCGGCTCGCCACCGGAGTACGGGGCGAGCAGTTCGGCTGCGGTGACGAAGTACTCCAGCGGTATGTCGTGCAGGCTGTCCGGCAGTCCGGAAGCGCCGAAGTAGCCCAGGCACAGCACCGGGTGCCCCCGGGAGGCGAGCAACGGTGCGTCGTACAGCCCGCCGACGCCGCCCTCCGAGCCACCGAACCACAGCACCCCGCGCCGTCGGGGCACGTCCGGCGGCGGAAGGACGAGCAACCCGCGAACCCCGTCGGCCGCCGGGGTCAGTTCGGTGAAGGAGACCTGACCCGCCGTCCAGTCCCGCCGCACGGTGACGGTGGCGGGCTCGCGCCCGCCACCCACGGCCGACAGCCGGACCGGGAAGTCACGCCGTAGGTGCGGCCAGATGGGCGCGAAGGAGGAGGCGTCGCCGTCGGGCGGATCCATCGACCAGAACAGACCCATCGGGTCGACACCCGAGTAGGAGCCGTGCACCGGGGCGTCCCGCGACACGTCCACCACGCCGTTGGCGTCGGCCACGAACGTCGCCTCCGCCCGCCACACGCGCCCCGCGTGATCCTCCGCGTCGGCGGCGATCACCGCCCGTTCCCTCGCGGCCAGGCCATTCACGCGTACCCGCAACGGCTGGTCGACGAGCGCCACGGCCGGCGTCACGTCCAGGCGCAGGCGCGCCGCGCCGCCCCTGCCCCGGTCGCCGACGAGCAGGGTCGCGACCAACAGCCCCACCAGGACGGCGGGCAGGATCCTCGACGTTCTCCACCAACGCGGCATCGACAACACCGTATTGCCGACTGTCCACCGACGTCCGTCCCGCCGCCATCGGTTGTCGGCAGGGCGACCGCGCTGGTGCCGGGCACCCGCCTCGCCGGTGTAGGCAAGCCGACTGTGACCTTGACCGGTGCCCGGAACAGTGGCAGCAAGCTTCGACTACCACCGATTGGAGTGGCCCATGTCTCTCCGTCTCCGTCTCCGTCACCTTGCCGCCGTCCTAGCCGTGGTGCTGGCCGCGGCGCTGTCGATCACCGGCGCACCGGCCACGGCCGCCACCGCCGACCGCTTCGGATTCGCGTACGTCGACGATCCGACGGTGCCGGTCTGGACGCCGCTGCCCGCGGCCTACCAGTTCGGCAGTTGGGCGCCGGGGCCCACGGCCACCGGCGGCAAGGTCGCCCCCGGCCGGTTCCTGGTGAGGTTCCCGGCCATCGGCCTGGGTTCGCGCGGCAACGCACACGTCACCGCCGTGGCGAAGGACGGCCGCTTCTGCGAACTCGTACGGTGGGGCAGTTCGGGCGCCGACGAGATCGTCGACGTGCAGTGCTTCCGGCCCGGGGGCACCCCGGCCGACACCCCGTTCACGGTGTTGTGGACGGTCAGCTCCGGCATCCTCCCGGCGGGCGTCGGCGCGTACGCCTCGGCGCAGGTGTTGTCAAACGTCCTCGCCCAGTCGTACAACTCGACAGGTGCGCCCGTCACCGTCGCCAACGTCGCGGTGGGCATCTACGACGTGCGCTTCCGGGCGGTCGGCGCGCCACCCGGCGTGCTGTCCGGAAACGTCCAGGTGACCGCCCAGCAGCCGAACGCACAACCGCGCCGATGCAAGATCCTCCGCTGGGGTGCGGCCGGCCTGGACGCGGTGGTCTACGTCGCCTGCCATGATCCGTTCACCGGCGCGCGGATGAACAGCGACTTCACCGTGTCGTTCCATCGGGAGCGTTCGGTCTACGCGTCGTTCGGCCCGCCGAAGCACTTCGGGTACCTTGCGACACCGTTCGCCGGCCCGACGAACTACTCGTACCCGCTCGGCGTCGGCGCCAACGGCTTCGGTCCCACCGGCCCCGGCACCTTCGTCGTCAAGTTCCCGGCCCTGCACGAGAAGAGCACCACCGCGCAGGTGACCGCGATCGGTGACGACCCCTCGTACTGCACGATCCAGGAGCTGTGGGCGCAGTTCGGCAGCGACGCGGTGTTGCCGGTCGCCTGCTTCAGCAACGCCGGCCGTCCGCAGGACGCCCCGTTCAGCTCGACCTTCTCGTCGAGCGTCTGAGCCCGTCGGTCCCCGCCCAGGCACACCTGGGCGGGGCTTTCGGTCGGCGCGACAGTTGCACGCGGCGTCATCTTCCCCGCTGCCCGGCGGCGGAGCTGGCCGGACGACACGATCCGGCCAGCTACGCCCCTGGCAGGTCGCTGGCGGCGGCGCGCAACGCCACGATGCTCGCGGCGACCGCAGGATGGCCGCCCGCGCCCTGTCGGTAGGCGATCCGGGTCCGCCGTCGGATGGTGAGCGGAACGAGGACCACCCCGCTGGGCGGCCGATCAACCGCCAGTTGGGGCACCAGTCCAACGCCCTGACCGGCGGCGACCAGGGCGAGCACGGCGGCGAAGTCGTCGGCGTGGTGCCGCACGGTCGGGCGGAAGCCGGCCAGCTCACCGGCGTGCAGGGTCACCGCGTGACAGAGCGTGCCCGGGCTGCCGACGATCCAGTCCGCGTCGCGTACCGAGCGCATCGGGTCACCGGTGGGGTGGCGGTCCGCCCCGACGGCCAGGAACACCGTCTCGTCGAGCAGTGGCACCGAGTCCAAGGCCGGATCCGGCTCGACGGGCACGATGTCGTAGTCGTGCACGAGGGCCACGTCGAGGCGGCGGTCGCGCAGCGCGTCGGGCACCGCGACCGGGTCCAACTCGGTGACCATCAGGTCCAGCGCGGGATGGTCACGGCCGAGCGCGACCAGGGCGGGCAGCAGCAGCGTACGCACGGCACTGGGGTACGCGCCGATGCGTACCGTGCCGGAGAGCCCGCCCCGGGCGGCGGCGAGGGTCGCGTCGGCCGCCTCCAGCGCGGCGAGGACCACCTCGGCGTGCCGGACCAGCGCCTCCCCGGTCGGGGTCAGGGTGACCCGCCGGCCGGCGCGTTCCAGGAGCGCGACACCGGCCTCGCGTTGCAGCGCGGCGAGCTGCTGGGAGACGGCGGACGGCGTGTACGTGTGCGCCTCGGCCACGGCGGCGATGGTGCCGAGGTGGGACAGGTCCCGCAGCAGGCGCAGCCGGCGAACGTCAAGCATCAGCTCAGCTTACGTATTCGGTGAGCAATCGGAACTGGTGCTTCATCTTCCGCTTGCGGAGGCTGGCAGCATGACACCTGCCGGGCTCTACGTACCCATGATCACGCCGTTCGACGGGAACGGTGCCGTCGCCCTCGACGCGCTGAGCGCTCTCGCCCACGAGGTGCTGGCGGCCGGTGCGGTCGGTCTGGTCGCCCTCGGCACCACCGCCGAGCCGCACGCCCTCAGCGCCGTCGAGCAGCGGATGGTGGTCGACGCGGTCGCCGCGGCCTGCCGGGAGCACCGGGCCGGTCTCCTGGTCGGCGCGCACACCGCGCCGGAACTGCGGGCCCTCGCCGAGCGACCCGAGGTCGGGGCGGCGCTCTGCCTGGTCCCGCCGTTTCTCCGCCCCGGCGAGGAGGCGGTACTCGCGCACTACGCCCGGTTGGCCGAGGAGTCCCCCGTGCCGCTTGTCGCCTACCACGTCCCGTACCGCACCGGGCAGCAGCTCGGCGTCGGCACGCTGCGCCGCCTCGCCGGGCTACCCGGCCTGGTGGGCGTCAAGCACGCGGTCGGCGGCATCGACGCCGACACGATCGCCCTGCTGGCCGACCCGCCGTCCGACTTCGCGGTGCTGTGCGGCGAGGACGCGTACGTCGCACCGCTGCTCGCTCTCGGCGCGGCCGGTGGCATCCTCGCCTCCGCGCATCTCGCCACCGCCGACTACGCCGAGCTGGTCTCGGCCTGGCGGTCCGGCGACGTCGCCCGGGCCCGGCCGCTCGGCCACCGGCTCGCCGCCCTCTCGGCCGCGCTGTTCGCCGAGCCCAACCCTGCCGTGGTCAAGGCGGTGCTGCACGCCCAGGGGCGGATCCCGACGCCGCTCGTCCGTCCTCCGCTGCTGCCCGCCACGTCGACCGCCACCGCGCGGGCGCTGACCTGCCTGGCCAGGGTGCCGGCGGTACCGGTGTGAGGGACGTACGGCGAATCTCAGCGAGAAATTTCCCGGCGGCATGTCGAGAAGCCGGGTCGGGCTCCGTCCTCGTTGCGAACGCGGCCACAATGGCCCCGTACCTGACAAGGAGCATCCGATGGCCAAGTACCTGCTGCTCAAGCACTACCGTGGCGGCCCGACCCCGCTGCACGACGTGCCGATGGACCAGTGGACGCCCGAGGAGATCTCGGCCCACGTGCAGTACATGCGCGACTTCGCGGCTCGGCTCGAAGACACCGGCGAGTTCGTCGAGGGTCAGGCGCTCTCCCCGGAGGGAACGTTCGTCCGCTACGACGGCGAGGGGCGACCGCCGGTCACCGACGGCCCGTTCGCCGAGACCAAGGATCTGATCGCCGGCTGGATGGTGATCGACGTCGAGACCTACGACCGGGCGCTGGAACTGGCCGGTGAGCTGTCCGCGGCACCAGGTGCCGGCGGGAAGCCGCTGCACGAGTGGCTCGAGGTGCGGCCGTTCCTGACCGAGCCGCCGACCATCTCGGAGTGACGCACGGTGGATGAGGCCGTCCTACGGACCCTTACTCCCGCCGTGATCGGCATCCTCGTCCGTCGCGGGGTCGACTTCGCGACGGCCGAGGATGCCGTGCAGGACGCGCTGGTCGAGGCCGTCCGGGCATGGCCTACCGACCCGCCGCGCGATCCCAAGGGCTGGCTGGTCGCCGTGTCCTGGCGGAAATTCCTGGACGCGGCTCGCGCGGACACCTCGCGGCGACGGCGCGAGGCGCTGGCGGAGGTCGAGCCCGCGCCCGGCCCGGGTGAACTGGTGGACGACACGCTCGCCCTCTACTTCCTGTGCGCGCATCCGTCGTTGACCCCGGCCTCGGCGGTGGCGCTGACGCTGCGGGCGGTGGGTGGACTGACCACGCGGCAGATCGCCCGGGCCTACCTGGTGCCGGAGACGACCATGGCGCAGCGGATCAGCCGAGCCAAGCGGACCGTCACCGGAGTCCGGTTCAACCAGCCGGGTGACGTCAGCACCGTGCTGCGCGTGCTCTACCTGGTCTTCAACGAGGGCTACTCGGGCGATGTCGACCTCGCTGCGGAGGCGATCCGACTCACCCGCCAGTTGGCGGCCAGGATCCGACACGAGGAGGTGGCCGGCCTGCTCGCGCTCATGCTGCTCCATCACGCCCGCCGCACGGCGCGGACCGCCGCCGGTGGCCGGCTGGTGCCGCTGGCCGAACAGGACCGCAGTCGCTGGGACACCCGCCTGATCGCCGAGGGCGTGCAGGTGCTCCAGAACGCGCTGGCCCGCGACCGCCTGGGCGAGTTCCAGGCACAGGCCGCCATCGCCGCGCTGCACGCTGACGCCCGCACCGCCGAGGAGACCGACTGGGTGCAGATCGTCGAATGGTACGACGAACTGGTGCGCCTCACCGACAGTCCGGTGGCCCGCCTCAACCGGGCCGTCGCGGTCGGCGAGGCCGACGGGCCACGGGCCGGCCTGGCAGCCCTGGCGGATCTCGACCCGGCCCTGCCCCGGTACGCCGCTGTCGCCGCCTACCTGCATGAGCGTGACGGCGACCTGGCGACCGCAGCGCGGCTCTACGCCAAGGCCGCCCGATCGGCGCCCAGCCTTCCCGAAATCGACCATCTCACCCGGCAGGCCGCCCGACTCAACGCGTTGCTACGCGGTTGATCGGTCGCTGTGGCCGCATCATCTTCAAGGAGACAAGCATGGCGATCCAGCGGTTGGACAACGTCCTCATCGTGGTCCACGACCTTGACCGGGTCATCTCGTTCTTCGTCGAACTCGGCATGGAACTGGAGGGCAGGGCGCCGATCGAGGGGCGTTGGGTGGAACGCGTCATCGGCATCGACGACGTCCGGCAGGAGGTCGCGATGCTCCGGACCCCCGACGGCCACGGCCGCATCGAACTGGCGACGTTCCACACGCCGAAGGCGATCACCCCCGAGCCGCAGGAGGCACCGGCCAACACCCTGGGCATCCGGCGCATCATGTTCGCCGTCGACGACATCGAGGACGTCGTCGCCCGCCTACGCGCCCACGGGGCCGACCTGGTCGGCGAGCTGGCGCAGTACGAGGACAGCTATCGGCTCTGCTACGTGCGCGGCCCCGAGGGCATCGTCGTCGGCCTGGCTCAACAGCTCGGCTGAAGGCCGACAAGCGGCTCAGGGCAGTGGGACGACGTAGGAGTCGACGCGGGCGATCAGTCCGTCGCGGAAGGTGAACAGGTCGTTGAAGGCGAACCGGAACGGTCCGTGCTCGACGCTTGTCCCACGCCCCTCGCCGGTGGTGACGACCACCGGGCCGTCCTCGTACACGCGCTGGACGTCCAGGTCGGGGCTGCCGGTGAAGGCTGGATTCTCGATCTCGCTGTCGAACTCGGTCTTGCCTCGGGTGGTCCGGTGGCCGTGGATGACCCATTCAACGTCTTCGGTGAGGGTGGCGAGGATTCGCCGGTGGTCGCTCGTCCGGAAACCTTCGAGGTAATCCGCGACGAGGTCGCGCTGGGTCTGCTGCGTCATGATGTGCTCCGTCCTGTGGGGGCGTCGGGTTGTTGCAGGTGCGCCGCCAACGCGTCGAGGATCGAGGCGAGCCCATCGGCCGCCTGGGTCGTGCGAAGCTCAGCGGGCAGTCGACGTTGGTGCACGGTCAGCTCGGTGCCGCCGCCAGCGGGGTGGAGACTCACGGTGGTCCGCAGCCCGGTCAACGGCTCGTCGAACACGAGCTCGTGCGGTGCGGTGACGCGCACGTAGACGAAGCGGAGCCGACGGGTGGCGCCGTCCGGCGCGCGGGTGTCGAGCGCGAACTCCCCGCCGGGACGCAGGTCCACGACCACGGACTCGGGCGGCACGACGGCGTGCGAACCGGCCCAGAATGCTGCGATCCCCGCCGGTGAGGTGAAGGCCACCCAGACGCGATCGGGTTCGGCCGGAAGGTGGCGGCTGGCGATCAGTTCGTCGCCGCGAAGCTGCGACCTGGCGGTCATCGGGCCGCCTCCTCGTCGGCGAGGTGCCGCTCCAGGGCGTCGAGCCGGTCGTTCCAGACCCGGCGTTGCTCGTCGATCCAGGTGCCGAGCAACGACAGCTGATCGGCCCTCAACCGGCAGGGACGCCTCGTGCCCTCGCGCCGCTGCTCGATGAGGCCGCACCGGCGCAGCACCCCGACGTGGTGCGAGATCGCCTGTGGGGTCAGGTCGAAGGGCGCAGCCAGCTCTCCCACCGTGGCGTCACCGCGCGCGAGACGGGCCACCAGGGCACGCCGGACAGGGTCACCGAGGGCGGCGAAGGCGGAGTCGAGCTCCGGGGCGGGTGCCAGCGAGATGGACATGCCCCCACGCTAACACAAACAATCATTTGCGAAAGCGGTAGTTTGCCGTTCGCTGCCGGCAGTAGCACTCGCCTTCCGGTCCGTACCCGGCGACCACCGCACCTGCACCCTCCAGGCCGACGCTCAAGAGCGGCCTCGTACCGTCGTACGGTCAGGTTCGGTCAGCCGGCGCTCAGCCGGTCGGACGGGCGTCGACGCGACGGAGTGGGGGCGGATGGTCGAGCGGGAGATCCTGACGGGCGGCGGCGTCAACGAGGTCGTCCGGATCGGCGACACGGTGCGTCGACCTACCGGCCCCTGGTCCGTCCGGGTCCACGAACTGCTGCGGCATCTCGCCGCCCAGGGCTTCCCGGCGGCGCCCCGGCTACGCGACACGAGCGAGCCCGGCTTCGAGATCCTCGATTTCCTGCCGGGCGAGGTGTCGAACTATCCGCCCACCCCCGCGGCGGCCTCGGTCGAGGCGTTGGAGAGTGCCGCCGCGCTGCTGCGGGCGTATCACGACGCGACCGCCGAGTACGCGCGGCGGGCGCCCCGCGACGGCTGGCAGGTGCCGGCGACCGAGCCGGTCGAGGTCATCTGTCACGGTGACTACGCGCCACACAACTGCGTGCTCGACGGCAACCGTGTCGTGGGCATCATCGACTTCGACCACGCCCAGCTCGGGCCCCGGATCTGGGATGTCGCCTACGCGGCCTACCGATGGGTGCCGATGACCGCTCCGGAGAACACGGACGGCTTCGGGACCGCCGAGGAACAGGCCGCTCGGCTCCGGACGTTCTGCGACCGCTACGGGCTGGACGACAGCGCCCGATCAGACCTGGTCGACGTCACCGTCGCCCGGCTGCACGCACTCGTCGACTTCATGCACGCCCAGGCAGCCGCCGGCAACACCGCCTTCGCCGGCCATCTCGCGGACGGACACCACATCCAGTACCTCAACGACGCGGAGTACGTACGCGCGAACCGCCTGGTCTTCGAACGCGCCCTGTACCCCTGAGCCGGCCTCGCCTGCGGCGGCCGTCACCAGTCCGATAGCTGATCTCGCAGGGGGCGGACCTGCACAGGGGACAGCGCCGCGTCCGGGTGGACGCGGCGCCGTTTCGTACGATCGGCTAGCTGATCTTCTTGCGGTAGATCGCGGTCGCGGCGACGTAGGCCACCACGAGCAGGCCGACACACCAGGCGAGGGCGATCCAGATGTCGTTGCCGACGGGTTGCTGCCCGAAGAGGTTACGGAGGGTGTTCACGATGGACGTCACCGGCTGGTTCTCGGCGAACCAGGCGACCGGGCCGGGCATCGAGTCGGTGGGGACGAACGCCGAGCTGATGAAGGGCAGGAAGATCAGCGGGTAGCTGAAGCCGCTCGCGCCGTCGATGGTCTTGGCGGTCAGACCCGGCATCACGGCGACCCAGCTGAGGGCGAGGGTGAACAGGACCAGGATGCCGGCGGCGGCGAGCCAGTCGACCACGGACGCACTGGTGCGGAATCCCATGATCAGCGCGACGCCGATGACGATCACGAGCGAGGCCAGGTTGGCGATGAGCGAGGTCAGGACATGTGCCCAGAGCACGGAGGGCCGCGAGATCGGCATCGACTGGAAGCGCTCGAAGATGCCACCCTGCATGTCCAGGAACAGGCGGTACGCGGTGTAGGCGATGCCGGAGGCGATGGTGATGAGCAGGATGCCCGGCAGCATGTAGTTGATGTATGACTCACCGGTGCCGGTGTTGATGGCCCCGCCCAGCACGTACACGAAGAGCAGCAGCAGTGCGATCGGGGTGATCGCTGTGGTGATGATGGTGTCCGGGCTGCGGAGGATGTGGCGCAGGGAGCGACCGGTGAGGGTTCCGGTGTCGCTGAGGACGTGGGCGGTCATCGGGATTCCTCTCCCGCAGGAATGGCCGCCTCGTCGGTGGTGTCACTGCTGCCGCCGACGAGGGCAAGGAAGACGTCTTCAAGGGTCGGCTGCTTCTCGACGTACTCGACCTTGGCGGACGGGAGAAGCTGCCGCAGCTCGGCGAGGGTGCCGTGCTGGATGATGGTGCCTTTGTGCAGGATCGCGATTCGGTCGGCGAGTTGCTCGGCCTCGTCGAGGTACTGCGTGGTCAGCAGGATGGTGGTGCCATCCTTGGCGAGTTGCTTCACCGTCTGCCAGACCTCGATGCGGGCCTGCGGGTCGAGGCCGGTGGTCGGCTCGTCGAGGAACACGACCGGCGGGTTGCCGACCAGGCTCATCGCGATGTCCAGCCGCCGTCGCATGCCGCCCGAGTACGTCGCCGCCCGGCGGTTTCCGGCTTCAGTGAGCGAGAAGCGGGCGAGCAGGTCGTCGGCGATCGCACCGGGATTCTTCAGGTGACGGAGCTTCGCGATCAGGATCAGATTCTCCCGACCGGTGAGCGTTTCGTCGACTGCGGCGAACTGGCCGGTCAGGCTGATCGACCCGCGTACGTCGCCCGGAGCAGCGGCGACGTCGAAGCCGTGGACGCTCGCGCTGCCGCTGTCCGCCTTCAGCAACGTCGACAGAATCCGCACCAGCGTGGTCTTTCCGGCGCCGTTCGAGCCGAGCAGCGCGAAGATGCTCCCGGCCGCCACGTCGAAGTCGACACCCCGCAGCACGTGCAGGTCCTGGTAGGACTTGGTGACGGCCCGCACGCTGATCGCGGGTTCACGCGTCTGGGTGGTCACGGCCTGTCCTCCTGCCCGCTGTTGTCGTCGGCGGCGTCGATCGCCTTCCGGAGACGCTCGCGCTCCTTGTCGATCCACTGCCGGCCGGCGTACGCCTGTAGGAACGTCTCGGCGAACTCGACCGGGTCGTCGCCGACGACGGCACGGACCGGCGTTCCGTCGGCGACCGCACGCTCCCAGAGGTCGACGAAGTCGCCGAGCATCGTGGTGATCGTGTCGCCGTCGAGGATGCCACCGTGGTACATGAAGTACCGGTGCAGCGCCTTGGCCGAGCCGCGGTAGGGCTCCGGCAGGGCCTCGATCCGGGCCATGTGGTGCTTGTACTGCTTCTTCTGCTCCAGCGATCCGACGAGCGTCTCGATCCACTTCGCGGCCATGCTCATGCTCCCTGGTCGTGTTGGTTGCCGTTGTGACGGAGTTGCTCGATGCGATCCGTGAGGACGCTCCACGTCCTCCAGAACTCGGCGAGTTGGTCCCGCCCCTTCGCGTTCAGCGAATACACCTTCCGCGGGGGCCCCTTCTCGGAGGGCACCTTCTCCACGTCCACGAACCCCCGTTGCTCCACGCGGACGAGCAGTGCGTAGATGGTGCCCTCCGCGATGTCCGAGAACCCGCGGTCGCGCAGCCACGCGGTGATCTCGTAGCCGTACGCGGACCTGCGGGCCAGGATCGCCAGGACGATGCCTTCGAGGGTGCCCTTCAGCATCTCGGTCATCTGGTTGCCCATGTCCTCATCCCCTCGCTACCAAGCGACGCTGACTACTGGTAGACAGTAGCGCTAGGTACCGGTAGATAGCAACACTGAATACCAAGCGATTTCGACGCGGGCTCCATCCTGAGGACGTCGCTGCCGGACGCCGTCGGAGGCGGCGTTACCGTTTGGCGCGGTCGAACGAGGCGAGCACCTGACGTGCAGCTGACGCTGAACGAGCTGCGGGCCGGACGAGCGAGGGGAACTCAGCGATGGGCGACGGGGTGAGCAGTGCGCGGGTACGGTCCGAGACGGCCCCGCCAGTCCGGCATCGTGGTCCGGTGGCGCTCGCGCTCCGGCCCTTCGGCTACCTGTTGATCGGGCTCGTGTGGGCGGCGCTCTCGACGGTGATCCTCGCGCTCGGACCGGGGATGCTGGCCTTTCTGGTCTGGGCCGATGTCACCGGCGCCCTCGGCAAGGTCGAGCTCATCACCGGGGGCGTCGCCGAGTCGCTGCACAACCCGGCAGAGGTGATCGCGATCGTGATCTCGCTCCCGCTGCTCGCGCTGCTCTGGGGCGCCGGCGTGCTGTGGATGCTGCCGTGCGCGGCGCTGCCCCCGATGCTGCTGTCGTTCACCTTTCTGGTCCGGTCGCTACGCCCCTCCTACGCCGACGACGCGCTGTCCTTCACGACGCGAGGGGCGCGTGGGAGCACCATGGGTGTCACGTTGACGCAGGTGTCCCTGTCGCTGCTGCCCGTCCACCGGTCCCGTTGGACGGACACCCTCATGCGGTTCTACGTGGCGGGCTGGGCCGTCAGCCTGCGAGCGATGACCGCCGCGATCCCCGCGGGGTTCGGCTGGTTGGCAGCCGTCCTCGCCACCATGGAGGACCTGCCGACGTCCGTACGCGTACTGCTCGCCGCCGCGGCCGTCGGCCTGGTCGGCTGGTCCGCTGTGCTGCTGCGCAAGCACTGGCGCGCCCGGTTCCACGGCGAATCGACCGGGCGGTCGGAGCGGCCGATCACCGACCTCTCGGCGGACGAGCGCGATCGCCGTCGCCGGACTCTTGAGAAGCGTCGCGCGGCGCGCCTGTCGCGTCGCTGACCACGAAAAGCGCTGTCCATCGCCGTCGAGGTGGCCAGTCGCTGGCGAGGTAACGCCGACCTTGTGGCGGAGGACCGCTGCTGAGGCGTCCACTAACGTTGGCCGGACGGGGAACGGGACTCCTCGCGCGACGACTTGTGCGATGTGGACTCTCATGGAGGCTGGCGTGGTCTGGATCGGCCCGGCGAGCGAGCGGGAAACGACGGTGCCTGACCTTGTCGGCCTGACCGTTGAGGCCGCCTGGCAGGTCACTACGGATCACCATGTGAAGATGACCAGCGGTGATCCCGACGGCCCGCCCCTGAGTCAACTGACCTCGACGGGCGTCTGGCTCATCACAGACCAACAACCGCCAGCCGGGACGACGATGCGCCGCTTTGGCTCGATGGCGGTCGTCGTTGAGCAGATACCGGACAACCTGGCTGGCGACCGTGAACCACGCCGCCCGCTACCTCGCTTGGATGGCCTCGGCGCCGAACTGAACCCCGCCACAGACGGTGATCCAATCCAGTAGACGTCAGCGCACTCGCCCGGCCACCGTCAGGACGCAGCGAGTAGTCGGATCTCGCAGCGACACCACTGGCCTTGGCGAGCCGACCATCACCGGTCACGAGTGGGCACGCCATCAACTGACGCATGCGACCGAGCAGGCTAAACTAATCCCTTAGCTAAGCGAGGAGGTTGCGCCATGTCGGCCGAGGCCGTGCACTACAACATGCATGATGCCAAGACCCACCTGTCGCGCATCATCGAGCGGGTGGAACGCGGCGAAGAGATCATTATCGACCGGGCGGGCACCCCGGTGGCGAAGGTCGTACCGCTGGTCCGGCGGGCTAACCGCACCGCAGTCGGCTCTCTCGCCGGCCAACTAGACCTCTCCGGTGACTGGGACTCACCACAGACCAACGCCGAGATCGCCGACGACTTCGGCATCGGCGCATGAATCTGCTGCTGGACACTCACGTCGCGCTCTGGGCCATCACCGGCGACCCGACCCTCGGCACCGAGTTGCTCGACCGACTACGCCACGAGCCGGACATCTTCCTCTCCCCGGTCACCCTGTGGGAGATCACCATCAAACAGAGCACCGGGAAACTCGCCGGCCCCACTGACCTTGCAGAGCGGGTAAGAGACATGGGCTTCCGGGAACTCCCGGTGACCCACACCCACGCCATCGCCGCAGGCCGCCTGCCATCGCATCACCGCGATCCCTTCGACCGCATGCTGGTGGCACAGGCAATCACCGAAGGGCTGACCCTCGCCTCCCGCGACGCGTCGATGGCGCTGTACGACGTGGACCTCCTCAAGGTGTGATCGGACAGTTCGGCCCACGCCTGACAGTGCCCGGACGAGGCCCAGGCCCAACTCGCCCACCGGCCGTCCCTCCGCGGGGGATCCATGGCCAGCCACAGTCCGCGTCGAGCAGCCAAGCAGAGCGTCACGACGCGCTGCGGTGGACTGGCTCGCATCAAAGATCAACAAGGTAGGCCGGAGGTACCACCATGCGACCACAGTGCGACGATCGTCGGTGAGCCGCTTCCACTCAGGTTGACCGCTCCAAGGGCGTCAGGCCGATGATCATCGGGCGGTCAACGTCAGGAGGCCACGAGCAGTCGGATCTCACAGCGGACGCCGCCGGCTGTGGCGAGCCGACCATCACCGGTCACGAGTGGGCAGGCCATCAACTCCGCCGCCGCGACGTAAGCCGCGTCATTCGCCGTGACATTGCCCCGCAACTGCCACATCCGATCAAGCAGTGTCGCGGCACCAACCTCGTCGATGACCAACGAAGGCAGGGTGTCGATCGCCTCCTGCGCCCGAGCAAGGCCGAGCTTCCCCCCGAGGACCTTGCCTCTGATCACGGACATGACCTCGACCAGAAGGTGGCTCGGCGCGGCCCAGTGCAAATCTCCGGTCAATTCCGCCCGCGCCGCATCCCCGACCGGCCCATCATCGACCAGAGCGTCGGCCAGAACCGACGCATCCACCACGATCACGCGGCGCTTCCCCACGGTCCGCGCTGCTCCCGCTGGTCGTCCAACTCGGCGGCGCTCTCCCCCGGCAGAGAGCGAGCACCGTCGGATCGACCTGCGAAGCGATCAAGGGCCGCCGTGTTGCGCAGCCGTCGAGCCTGCGTCTCCACCAACTCCAGCAGGTACGCCTGCAGTGACTGCCCACGCGCCTTGGCCTGGGCCGCCAGGGCGTCTCGCACTTCCTCCGGAACGTCCCGAATCTGGAGAGCAACCATGCATTCATTATGCATGCAGCTCTCGTGTTGGCCAGGAAAGACTCGAACCCGATGCACGTGCCCTGCTCACTCCGACACCACGCCTTCGAGGACGGTGACGCGAGCGGCGGATTGTGCTGCTGCGGACTCATTGCGGACTGACGGCGATCGGTCCAGATCTTGACGCGGGGCGTCCGGGTCATCGGTAGCCTGGCTGACCAGGGAAAACAACTGGTGGGCCGGAGGTGCCACCATGCGAACCGTGTCGCCACGATCGCAGGCGATCCGCTAACCCTGAACTTGCCCGGCCCACGGACCTCGGGTCGTGCGCGATGATTCCGACACCACCCACCGAACCGCCGGCCAGTCGCCGTGGTCTAGACCCGTAAACCTCTCTGGACGGCGAACAGGCAGCCCGGATGACGCCAGGAGGTAGAACCGTAGAACATTTAGTTCTACACTTGTGTCCATGGAACGCATCGGTGTCCGGGAACTGAACCAGAACACGAGCCAGGTGCTGGCTCGGGTGAGTGGCGGCGAGACCGTCGAGATTACCGATCGCGGACACCCGATTGCCCGACTTGTTCCGGTAGGCGACGACAGGTCGGTGTTGGCCAAGTTGGTAGCGGCAGGGCGAGCCGTCGCCCCCACCGGCGGCGGCTCTGTTCCACTTCCGCCGAAGCTCGGTGACGAGAGTGTGGACGCGGCCGCCTCACTCGCTGCGATGCGTGACGAGGAGCGCTGGTGATCTATCTCGATTCAGCTGCCGTCGTCAAGCTGGTTCGGCAGGAGATGTGCAGCGCCGACCTTGTCTCCTGGCTCAACAAGCACGACGACGTGCCGCTGGTTTCCTCCGCTCTCGTCGAGGTGGAAGTACCCAGAGCGCTGCGCCGATCAGCTCCGCAAGCTTTGATCGGAGTACCGGCTGCCGTCGGACGGCTGTTCCGACTGGAGATCGACAGCACGATCCGTGCGACCGCAGCTGCGTTCGCCGAGCCGACGCTCCGCAGCCTCGACGCCATCCACCTGGCCACCGCCCAAGTGCTGACCAACGAGTCCGGCGCGGCACTCACCGCCTTCGTCACCTACGATCGGCGGCTGCTCGAATGCGCCAAGGAAGCAGGACTACCCGTAGCAAGCCCCGGCCAGAACTGACCCACGAATCCACCACCCTGGTGCGGGGTCCGGCCGCCGTACGGCAGCGCGGCCGGCGACACCGGCTGCGGCCTGCGCTTCTGCGACCCCTTCGTACCAGCGCAACGCACCATGCAGGTCGCCTCGCTCGGCGAGCAGCTCGGCGACCAAGGTGCAGTGACCGTCATCCACCGCTGCGTCGTGAGCCAGGGCATCCAGCAAGACGTACGCCTCATCGACGTCGCCCTGCTCGAATCGCACCTCAGCGAGCTGCGCCATCGCGGAGCAGCCGTCCCCACCGGCGTCAGTGATCAGCCTGGTCAGCAGGTCGGCTGCTCGGTCGAACCGCCCCGACCGGCGCCATGCGTCGGCAGCCTCGAGCAGGATCTCACCTCGCTCGTCCGGATACTGCTCCACCTCAGCCTCAAGGGCCGCAGCCTCGTCTGCCACACTCATCGACACGGCACCTACCGTACTGAATGCCTCGACGCCATCGGGCGCGGAGAGCCAGGGGCGTCAGGAGCGGTACACATCCCTTCGATGATCAATGTCCACAACAGTCACGGTGCGGTTGTCGTCGTCGATGCGGTAGATAATCCGGTAGGTACCTCGCCGGGCGCTGAACCGATCCGACAACGGCGGCAACAAACGCTTTCCGACCCGGTACGGCTCTCGCACCAACGGCCCGGTCATGAACTCGTACGCGGCGACAGCGACGGCCTCCGGCAACCGTTCGGCGAGCGCTCGACGGACGGTCGGTGTGGTGCGCAGCGTGTGCGGATCTTCCGGCAGCCGAGGGCTCACGCGGCCGAGGCGCGACGGGCGCGAATGGTCTCCGCAAGCTGGTCGGCGGACACCTCTTCACCTCGGGCCAGTTCGGCGTCGGAGTCGGCCAGCCGCCGCAGGGTGCCCGCATCCCCGAGAACCGCGACGGTTTCCTCCAGACGCTCCAAGTCCTCCACCGACACCAGCACGGCCGACGGCCGACCATGCACGGTCACGGTCACCCGTTCATGGTGGTCGTGCACCCGCCCCACCAGTTCAGAGAGCCGAGTCTTCACTTCCCCCAACGGCAGCGTCGTCATGGTCATAAGTATGACCAAAATCTGCTGCGGCGTCCACCGTTCCTCCAGACACCATGCCGATGGTTCGCATGGTGAACACACGGCGCCACAAAACGGCAGGTCAGAAAGTTGCGTGGGGCGGGCGGGACTCGAACCCGCGACCGAGGGATTATGAGTCCCCTGCTCTAACCGGCTGAGCTACCGCCCCGGCACCGGGCCGGATCTTATCCCGCCCAGTCGATCACCGGCCAACTAACCTTCCCGACCTCCCTGCGGTCCGCCGGACCGCACGGTCGGACGCTCGATGTGAGCGCCGTGCGGTGCAGGTCGGGAGGGATTCGGCGGCCACGGCCTCTCCTCACCGGCGTCGCCCCCGCGTCAGCAGCACGATGGGCAACGCGAGGATAACAGTGAGCAGCCAGCCGATCACGACCGCACCCCACAGTACGGCGACGTCCTCCTCGGCGGTAGGACTGATCAGCATGCCGATGGTGAGCAGCAGGGTGAACCCGCCCACCACCAGCGTGGCCAGGCCACTGAGCACCATCAGCAGGACCTCCCACCCGGCCCGCTTCGGCCGGGTCAGGCGCTCGCGGGCCTCGCGGAGGGTACGCGGTTGCGGGATGCTCTCCGGATCGCGGGGCGGCATGGTGATCTGCCGGTCGATCGGTACTCCGCTGTCGATTACCTGCATCGCCGCCGGACGCGTGTCGAACAGGGTCGGCTCGATGTGCAGCACGATCGCGTCATGGCCGATGAGCTGCCGGGCGCCGTCGGGCCAGGCGAGCATCGCGGCGCAGTCGGCGTAGGTGACGGTGAGGGTGCCGCCGGCACTGAGGTGGCTGACCCCCTCGGTGCCGATGAGCAGTCGACTGTCGTCGTCGCGGGCGCGGTAGGTGGTGCCCGCGACGGTCGACTCCGACGAGGTGGGCGCGGCGGTGAAGCCGGCCCAGTCGGCGCTGGTCCCGTTCGGCACCATCAGCAGCGCCGAGGCGTACGCCTCCTGGGCGACCTCGTGCAGGTCTGCGAGGGTGACCGCCTTCAACTGCGCGAGCTGCTCGTCGATGGTGCGGTTCGGCTCGCCGGTGAGCAGGTTGAAGGCGTACGCGGGCAGCCGGGTGGCGTCGGCCTCGGCGGTGGCGTACATGTCGATCCGCTTGGCCACCACGGCGTCGAGGTCGCTCTGCTCGATCCGGCCCACCCGCAGCTTGGCCAGCACGTCGATGAATCCACCGAGCACGGCGTCCTGCTTCTCGGCCAGCGAGTCGGCCAGGGCCCGCAGGTGGGCCTGGCCGTCGCCACGCGGTTCGTAGCCGCTGCCGATGGTGTAGGAGAGTCCGGCGTCCTGGCGCAGCGCCCGGAACAGTTCGCGCTCCAGCACCTCGGCGAAGACGTTCGCCGAGGTGCGGCGCCGCACGACCGCGTCGAGCACCACCGCCCGCGAGCCGTGCACGAAGTACGCCGGGGTGGTCGGCAGCGCCGACGAGGCGGCCGGTACCGGCTGCCGGCTGCCGGCGGGCAGGTCCAGCCGCAGCCCTTCGGGAACCCGGTCGCCGGCGATCCAGAGCACCGCGTTCTCCCGGGTGAACCAGCGTGCGGCCCACTGGCGCAGTTCCTCGGCGGTGAGCCTGCCCAGTCCCCATTCCGGGTAGCTGCTGAGCCCGTGGTCGCGGGCGCCGTGGCGCCACAGCGGGATGTCGTCGATGGCCGCGCTTCCCCGGCTGCTCCACTCGGTGCGCAGGATGTCCTTCTCCACCTCCAACCGCCCGGTCGGCAGCTCGGTCAGGTTGGCGCAGACGGAGGTGAGGAAGGTGGCGATGTCCGGTGCTGAGCCCTGCATGTGGAAGGTGGTGAAGGTCGGTCCGGTGGCGCCGTTGAAGTGGTAGTCGGCGGTGCCCAGCGGGGCGAGAACGAGGTGTTCGAGCAGGTGCGTGATGCCGTGGCGGGCCAGCGTCTCGTCGGCGGTGCCGACCCGGAAGGTCAGCCCGGCGCGCATCGGCCCGCCGGTCGGGGCGAGCAGGGTCGGCACCCCGTCGGTTTCCAGGTGTTGGATCACGGCTGGCCGCCCTTCGCGTACGCCTTGTCGCGGAACCGCTGGAACTGCGCGACCGCGTCGCCGAAGTAGCCGAACATCGACTCGTCGCCGAGGTCACCGAGGGCGGCGAACTGCTGCGCCGCCGACGTCCACTCCTCCATCAGGCAGAAGGCGAGGGCGAAGGTGCTGCGTACCCGGACCCAGCCCCAGCCGTGGCGGAACTCGCGGTGCCAGATGGAGCGCTGGGCCGCATCGTGGATCGCGGCGCGCACCTGTTGGCCGCGCAGGAATGCCCGCGCAGCGGACAGGGTGCCGTGGTCGAAGGCCTGCTCCAGGTGCACCTCGACGATGAGGACCGCGTTGGGTGCGCCGGCCGGTGCGGCGGCGGTGCACTCCCGGGTGAAGTCGTGCGCCTTCTCCCAGGTGCCGCTCCACTTCGGGCAGAACTGCTGCAACAGGGAGCTCTGGGCCGGCAGGTGGTGCGGGTGCCGGGCGGCGAGGCGGTCGTAGCGGCGGCGGGCTTCGGCCTGGCCGAGTTGCAGGCCGCGGGCGCTGGTGACCCGCTGGGTCCAGGCTGCCGCGTCCTCCGGGTGGCGGGCGGTGGCCTCGATGAGGACCTGCTCGGCCCGGCGCAGATGATCGAAGAACCGGGCGAACTGTTCGCGGCTGACGTCCTGCGCCCGTTGGGCGGTCCGGATCCGCCACCCGGCGCGGATCAGGTGCGCCCCCAGCATGGCAGCGGCCACCGGGTCGTCCGGTTGTTCGGCGAGCGCCTTCCGGAGGAACGTCTCGGCGTCCGCCGTGTCGCCGACCTCGCCGACGAGGACCGTCCTGCCGTGGGCGTCCTGGGCGTCGACGAGGGTGCGCATCGCCGGCCAGTCGCCCGCGGCCAGCGCGTCACGGGCGGCGGCCACCTGGGGGTACGCCGCCGCGGCGTCGAACACCGGCGGGGCGAGGGGTCGGGGCATGGCGAGGATCATAGGTGATCATCATCGGGCCTGGTGACCCCGAATTTCAGTGCTGACGCAGGTGCCGCAGGGTGGCTCCGGCGGTGCGCCATCCGCTGGCGAGTGCCCCTTGGATCGACGGGCTGTCGCGGTGGTCACCGGCGACGAACAGCCCGTTTCCCAGCGCCACGGGCTTTCGTAGCCGGCCCTGTGGCGGCGGCGCGGCGGGCAGCGCCGCAGGGATGGTGACCGTGGTCAGGTGCTCCCAGTCGGCGGTGGGCCGCCCGTACAGCCGGGTCAGTTCCAGCCGCACGGCCGACTCGGACGGTACCGACGGGCCGACCACGGAGGTGGCGATCAGGTGCCGGTCGGGTGGCGCGTAGCTGGGCGCGGCCCGGCTGACCACTACCGTGTTGGCGACCATCTCACGGCGGTCGCCGTCGACGAGCAGGATCGGCTCGCCCACCGGTGGCTCGGCGGTGGCGTGGTAGTAGGTGGTGTAGCTGTGCATGCGCACCGGCGGCAGGTCCAGCAGCCGGGTGGCGGTGAGCGGGTCGACGGCGACGACGACGGCCCGGCAGCGCAGCTCACCGGCGCTGGTGCTGACCCGGCCCGGCGCCACCGCGGCGACGGTGGTGTTCAGGTCCAGCAGCCCGGCCGGCAGCGCGGCGGCGACGGCCCGGGGCAACGCCACCATGCCGTCGGCGGGCAGGCCGACCCGGCCTCGGGCGAACGAGCGCAGCACCATGGCCAGGACGTGGCTGGAGGTTGCCAGTTCCCGGTCGAGCAGCACGCCGGACAGGAACGGGCGCAGCAGATCCTCGATGATGGCGTGGGAGAGGTTCGCGCGACGCAGCGCCGTCTCGGCGGTGGTTTCGGGTCTGGCGAGCAGACGTTCCGCGGGCAACGTGGCGTAGCTCGCGGCGAGGGCGGCGAAGCGCAGCCGGTCGGGCAGCGACCCGACGGGGGCCAGGGCGGTGCCCGGCCCACCGGCGGGATCGCGTAGCGGATTGACCAGTCGCAGCAGCCGGTCGCCCTTGCGTACCAGCACCCCGGAAACGAAGAAGCCGAGGTCGAGACGGTCCACGTCGAGCAGCGCGCCGAGCCGGGGGTACGCCGTGTTGAGGACCTGGAATCCACGATCGAGCAGGAAGCCGTCGACGGTGTCGGTGGCGACCCGGCCACCGAGCCGGTCGGCGGCCTCCACCAACCGCCAGGACACCCCGGCGCGATGCAGGCGGCGGGCCGCGGCGAGACCGGCGAGGCCGCCGCCCACGATCACAACGTCGGTGTCAGCGGACATGGGGTACGCCCTGCGCTGGTCGTGCCGGTGCGGCCTGGCGGCGGGCGTGCCGCGTGGCCACGGCAGGGCGCACGGCCGCCATGGGCGGCCGCAGCACGGCCGCGGGGAGCTTCCAGTTTCCGGACATCCCACCCACCGGCTGTCGTCGCAGGATCGACGCGCACCAGCGTAGACGCGTTGGCCGGGTGCCGCCCGCTGAAGCCCGGCGTCGCGCCGGTCGGCCGGATCTGGTGGGGACACGAGTGACGCCCACCGGATCTGGCCGGTGGGCGTCGCGGTGAGGAGGGAAGCTCCCCCGTTTGGACTCGAACCAAAAACCTGCCGGTTAACAGCCGGCTGCTCTGCCAATTGAGCTACGGGGGACCGCAACAACGCCCGGAGCGGATCGCTCCGCACCGCGCGCCGGGCACAAGAGTACAGGACGGCGGGGGGTGTTGGTCCAGGGGGTTCATCGGCCACCACCGAGCGGCCCGGGGGCGGTTTACCGGACAAATCGTCATCCTGGCACAAGGAGGTATGAGCGGAGAGCAGGATGGGTAGTTAGCTGCCGACGACAGGACGCAGGCGCGAATCGGTCAGTCCCGCCACCCGGGTATCCGGGAGCGGGACGGCGGCGCGTCAGGTACGAAAGGAGCCGCCATGCGCGGAAAGATCATGTTCCTTGGCGGGCTGGCTGCAGGGTTCGTCCTGGGCGCCCGTGCCGGCCGGGAGAAGTACGAGGAGTTGGTGGTCCGGGGCCGCAAGGTGCTCGACCACCCGACCGTCCAGGAGGCGGCCGGGGTCGCGCAGGCCCAGGCGAACCGTCTCTACCACGAGGGCAGGGACAAGCTCGGCAACTCCAAGCTGGGCGAGAAGCTGAACGCCAACGGCAAGGCGGGGATCACCCCCGCCGACGACGCGTTCGCCGGTACGCCGGCCACGGCCGGCACCAAGTCGGGTTCCGGCTCGTCGGGTTCCAGCTCGACGTCCGCCACCCCCCGCAGCAAGCCGTCCGGCTCTGGAGCCAACGGCAGCACCCTCTGAGCACCCCCGGACGGGCCCGGCCACCGATGTTGGTGGCCGGGCCCGTCCGTGTGCCCGGCCGGCGGCGGGTCACGCCGGGCCGCTGCGGCGACAGGCGTTGACGGGTCCGCTCCCGGCCGGCCACTGGCCTGAAACACCGCCGTGGAACACTCCGCACGGAGGTGGTCGAGATGGCCCTGGTCCGGCCGGAGAATCCGCAGCAGGCACGGTTGGTCCGGCTACTGCGGGACGAGGGTCCCCGCTCCCGGGTGGAGTTGGGTGACCTGCTGGGTCTGTCCCGGACGGCCCTCACCACCGAACTGGACCGGCTCACCGCCCGAGGGCTGGTCGAGACCGCCGGGCCGGCGGCCTCCCGGGGCGGGCGCCGGTCGTCGTTGCTCCGCCTTTCCGGCGGCGTGCGCTTCGCCAGCGTGGTGGTCGCCACCGACCGGGTCACCGTTGCGATCACTGACGGCGAGTTGAACGTGCTGGCCGAGACCGACGAGGTGGCGGACGTGCGCGACGGACCGGAGCCGGTGACCGGCCGGGCCGTCGAGCTGGTCGACAAACTCCGCGCCGAGCTGGGTGTCACCGAGCTCACCGGGGTCGGTGTCGCCCTTCCCGGGCCGGTCGACGGCGGCACCTCCACTGCACCGGCCGTCCTGCCCCGATGGCAGCGCTTCCCGGTCCGCGACGCGTTCGCCGCAGAACTGGGCTGCCCGGTGTTGGTCGACAACGATGCGAACGTGCTCGCCCTGGGCGAGCGGCACGCCGGCATCGGCCGTACCGTCGAGGATTTTCTCTACCTGAAGCTCGGTACGGCGATCGGCTGCGGGCTGGTGCTCGGCGGGTCGCTCTACCGGGGTGCGACCAGCAGCGCCGGCGACATCGCGCATCTACCGCTCGGCGAGGAGGGCCCGCCCTGCGCCTGTGGGGAGGCCGGTTGTCTTGAGGCGTACTGCGGGGACGTGGGGTTGGTCCGGGCGGCGTTGGCGGTCACCCGGACGGGTCGCTCCCCGGCGCTGGCCGCGCGGCTGGCCGAGGCGGGCGGGCTCACCGTCGAGGACGTGGCCGCGGCCGCCACCGCCGGGGATGCGGCCACCCAGTTGCTGGTCCGTGATGCCGCCCGCCGGCTCGGTCGGGTGCTGGTCGGCCTGGTCAGCTTCTTCAACCCCGGCATCGTCGTGATCGGTGGGGCGCCCGACGGGCTCGGTCACCTCCTGCTCTCCGAGATCCGTGGCGTGGTCTACCGACGCTCGGCGCCACTGGCCACCGGCGCCATGCCGATCGTCCTGTCGGATCTGGCCGGCCGGGCCGCCGTGGTGGGCGCGGCCCACCTGGCCAGCGAGCACGTCTTCAGCGCCGGCTGACCACGCCGACCCCCGGAAGCCGGCGCGGGCCGGCTCCCGGGCGTCCGTACGGTTCAGTCCTTGCTGCTGAACGCCGCGTCGAAGGCGGCGGACGGTGCGTCGAAGGCGAGCCGGCGGACGAACTGGAGCGCCTCCGGGGCGCCGACCAGCCGGTCCATCCCGGCGTCCTCCCATTCGACGGAGATCGGCCCGGAGTAGCCGATGGCGTTCAGCGCCCGGAAGCAGTCCTCCCAGGGCACGTCGCCGTGGCCGGTGGAGACGAAGTCCCAGCCGCGGCGCAGATCCGCCCAGGGCAGGTGCGAGGCCAGCCGACCGCGACGGCCGTCGCCGGTACGCACCTTCGCGTCCTTGCAGTCGACGTGGTAGATCCGGTCGGCGAAGTCGAAGATGAAGTTCACCGGGTCGAGTTCCTGCCAGACGAAGTGCGACGGGTCCCAGTTCAGCCCGAACGCGGGCCGGTTACCGATCGCCTCCAAGGTCCGCTTCGTCGTCCAGTAGTCGTACGCGATCTCGCTGGGGTGCACCTCGTGGGCGAAACGCACCCCGACCTCGTCGAAGACGTCGAGGATCGGATTCCACCGGTCGGCGAAGTCCTGGTAGCCGCGCTCGATCATCTCCGGCGGCACCGGCGGGAACATCGCCAGGGTGTGCCAGATCGACGAGCCGGTGAAGCCGACGACGGTGTTCACGCCGAGCTTCGCCGCCGCGCGGGCGGTGTCCTTGATCTCCTCGGCGGCCCGCTGGCGTACTCCTTCGGGCTCGCCGTCGCCCCAGATCCGGGCGGGCAGGATGCCCTGGTGCCGCTCGTCGATCGGGTGGTCGCAGACCGCCTGGCCGACCAGGTGGTTGGAGATCGTGAAGACCTGAAGGTTGTGCTTGGCGAGCGTCTCCCGCTTGCGTTCGACGTACGAGTCGTCGGCCAGGGCCTTGTCGACCTCGAAGTGGTCGCCCCAGCAGGCGATCTCCAGGCCGTCGTAGCCCCACTCGGCGGCGAGCCGGCACACCTCGTCGAACGGAAGGTCGGCCCACTGGCCGGTGAACAGCGTGATCGGTCGCGCCATGTGTCCTTTTCCCCTGTCGTGTTGGGGATTCCGTTACCTGCGGGACCGGGGCGAGGATGGCCGGATGCGGCGGCCCCGACGGTGCACCGGTGGACGCTTGTCGCGTCTGGGGCCGACGGGTTGCGCCTCCCGTCGACTCACCGGCCACCTCGCGGTCGCCGTCTCCCACTCTAGGCGGGCGGCGCGCGGTAGGAAAGTGCCCCGGCGCGACGGGTGAGCGTCGCACCGGGGCACTACCGCTGGTTCGGTTACGGAAGGACCCAGCGCTGGTTGGCGCCGGTGTGGCAGGTCCACAGGTGCACGGCCTGCCCGTCGGCGGAGCTGTTGTTCGACACGTCCAGACACTTGCCCGAGTTCGGGTTCCGCAGGGTGCCGTTGGACTGCGCCGACCAGACCTGCGCACCACCGCCGTTGCAGGTCCAGAGCTGGATCTTCGTGCCGTCGGCTGACCCGGCACCGTTGACGTCCAGGCACTTGCCCAACGCCCGGATCGTCGAGTTCGGCGTCACCGTCCAGGTCTGCGCCGCGCCGCCGTTGCAGGACCAGAGCTGGATCTGCGTGCCGTTCGCCGACGAGCCGTTACGCACATCCAGACACTTGCCGGCCAGTCCGGTGATCCGACCGGTCCGGTCACCGTCCGGCGGCGGGTTCGTGCCGCCGAGTTCCCTGATCCGGATGTTGCGGAACGAGACGTCGTCGCCGGTGCCGTGGTTCTGGATGCCGATGTGGCCGGCGAGCGACCGGACCGGGTCGGTGTTGGTGAAATCGTTGATCTTCGAGCCGTTCAGGAAGACCTGGAGGCGCTCCCCCTCCACCAGCAGCTCGTAGGTGTTCCACTCCCCCGCCGGGTTCAGCGCGGCGTCCCGGGCGGCGAGGTCGGCGGACTTGAAGCCGTAGACCGCGCCGGTGGTCCGGTCAGCGGCGTCGGTGGGGTCGATCTGCACCTCGTAGCCGTTGTTGATGGCGGAGTTCGGGTCGCTCGACGGTGGGAAGCCGATGAAGACGCCGGAGTTGTCGTCGCCGGCCAGTCGCCAGTCCAGCTTCAGCGAGTAGTTGGTGAACTGCTTGGCGCTGTGCCAGAACAACCCCATCCCGCCGACGGAGGTCAGCGTGGCGTCCGAGTTGCTGAAGCTGCCCGGCCCGGCCTGGGACCAGCCGCTGGTCGAGCCGTTGTAGAGGGTGGTGTAGCCGGTCTCCGGCCGGCAGTCGGCCTTGGTGCGGCCGGCTGCGTACCGGATGCCGCCGAGCAGGTGCGCCCGGAAGGCTGGCTCGGCGTACGACGCCTGGGTGTGGCCGCCGCCGGTGTAGAAGGACCGGCCGCCGTTGTACGTCTTGCACCAGGCGATCGGGTGGTCGGCGCCCATCACACCGCCGGAGTACGTCGACTCGTTAAGGTTCGCCAGCACCCGCGCGTTGGCGCGGGGGTTGCTCTGGAAGTCGTACCACTCGTCGGTACGGACCCAGTTCTGCGGCAGGTGGGCGGTGGCTGCGTGGGCGCGGTTCTCCACCCGGACGGTGGCCTGCTGGATTGCCGGGTGGGAGCGGAAGTACGCGCCGACCAGGTTGCCGTAGAAGGACCAGCCGTACTCGGTGTCGGCGGCGGAGTGCACGCCGACGTAGCCTCCGCCGGAGCTGATGTACGACTCGAAGGCGCTCTGCTGGCTGTTGTTCAGCACGTCACCGGTGGTGTTGAGGAAGATCACTGCCTCGTACTGGGCGAGGTTGCCGGTGGTGAAGACCGCGGCGTCCTCGGTTGCGGTGACGGTGAAGCTGTTCGCCGCGCCCAGGTCCCGGATGGTCTGGGTGCCCACCGCGATGGAGTCGTGCCGGAAGCCGGCCGTCTTGGAGAAGACCAGCACGTCGTACGGGGCGTCGGCGGCGCTGGCCGGGGTGGCCGGTGTGGTGCAGGCGAGTACGGCGAGGGCGGCGGTGGCCAGGCCGACGGTTGTTCGGAGGAGTTTTCGCATCTAGCTCTCCCAACGATCGTTGTGTCAGGAGGGGCCCCTTACCAACACTAGGCGTTGACGAGGGGCCCCTCCTCAGACCTGCGCGACGCCCCGTTGCACGCCCACAACTGGATTTTCGTACCGTCCGCCCTCTGCCAGGGCGGGGCGCGCGCCGTCGCGCCGAATGCCGTAGCGGGGGTGCCGAGGAGGGGTGCCGCGACGCCGGTTTACCTTTGACGAAACGTGTTGGTCCTAGCGACGACACTAAACGTCATACGTTGATGTGTCTATATCTTTTGCCCGCCGGATGCCGACTTTAGTCAGTTCGATCAAAAGCCGTGCGGGAGGGCTCCGGCGCGACAGGGCGCAGCGCCGCCGGTCGATGGCATTCAGCGTTGTCGGTCGATGGCCTGGCCGGCCAGCTCCATCAGGGCGGTCCGGCTCTCCGCGGTCACCTCGGTGTGCTCCAGCGCCGCGAGCCCGGCCTCGGCGCGGACCTGGATCATCTGCTCGATCTTCCGGCGAGCGCCGGTGCTCTCGATGATCTCGCGCAGCTCGGCGGCGCCGTCGGCGTCCAGGTCGGGATTGCCGAACAGCTCGCGCAGCCGGGCGCCCTGCGCCCGGTCGGCGGCATCGCGGGCCAGCGCCATCATCACCGTCGGCTTGCCCTCGCGCAGATCGTCAAGGACGGACTTGCCGGTGACCGCCGGGTCACCGAAGACCCCCAGCACGTCGTCGCGCAACTGGAAGGCGTCCCCGAGCGGGTCACCGAACTCGGCCAGCGCGTCGAGCAGCTCGACGGGGGCGCCCGCCAGCGCGGCGCCGATCTGCAACGGCCGGGTGACCGTGTAGCGGGCCGCCTTCATCCGGATCACCGTGAGCGCGCTCGCCACCGAGCCGTCGCCCACCCCGGACACCAGGTCGAGATACTCCCCCGCGATCACCTCGGTCCGCATCAGCGCGAACACGGCGTACCCCTGGTGCACCTGGTCGGGGCTCAACCCGCACTCGTGGAACATCTGATCCGACCAGGCGGCGCAGAGGTCACCACAGAGCAGGGCGGTGTTGCGCCCGTACGCCTCGGGGTCGCCCCGCCAGGACGAGCGGGCGTGCAGGTCGGCGAAGATCCGGTGCACCGAGGGCTCCCCCCGGCGGCGGTCGCTGCCGTCCAGGATGTCGTCGTGGATCAGCGCGAAGGCGTGGAACAGCTCCAGCGCGGCGGCGGCAACCACGATCGGTGTGCCGTCCGGGCCGCCCGCGCCCCGCCAGCCCCAGTAGCAGAACAGTGGTCGCAGGCGCTTCCCGCCGGCCAGCACGAACCGGTGCAATGTGGTGAAGACGCCCCGTGGCGCGCCGTCCGGCCAGTCCGGATCCTGCCGGTCGAGGAACGCGGTCAGCTCGGCGTCGAAGCGGGCCCGCAGCCCGGCGGATTCGACAGCTGCCTCGGCGACCGTCACCGTCCCTCCAACCCGGCCAGTTCCAGCAGCAGCCCCTTCACCTCCGTGGCCGCTACGCGGTCCCGGGCCACCGACGAGTCGGAGCAGAGCAGCACCGGCCCGTCGGCCGGATCGGCGGGCAGCCGTCCGTGTGAGCCCCGGACCGCCCGTGCGCCGGCATCCAACCCGACCACGTTCATCAGGTACCGCATCCCGAGTTTCTTGCGGGCCAAGGCGACCCCGGCGCGGCGCTTCGCCGCACCCGGCGCGGCCGGGTCGAAGAACAGCTCCGCCGGGTCGTACCCGGGCTTACGGTGGATCTCCACCAGCCGGGCGAAGTCGGGCGCACGCGCGTCGTCAAGCCAGTAGTAGTACGTGAACCAGGCGTCCGGCTCGGCCACCAGCACCAGCTCACCGGCGCGCGAATGGTCCAGCCCGTGGGCCGCCTTGCCGTCGGCGTCGAGCACCTCGGCCACCCCGGGCAGGCTGGCGCAGAGCTTCGCCACCGCCGGCACGTCGGCCGGATCGCGCACGTACACGTGGGCGACCTGGTGGTCGGCGACGGCGAAGGCGCGCGAGGTCCACGGGTCCAGGTACTCCATGCCCGCCTGGGTGTGCACCCGCAGCAGTCCCTCGGCGCGCAGCAGCCGGTTGACGTCCACCGGCCGGGACACCTCGGTGATGCCGTACTCCGACAGCACCACCACCGTCGCGTCCCGGCTCTGCGCGGCGTCCAGCAGCGGCGCGAGCACGCCGTCCAGCTCCGCCGCCGCGGCGGCGGACCGGGGCGAGGACGGGCCGAAACGTTGCAGGTCGTAGTCCAGGTGCGGCACGTAGACCAGGGTCAGATCGGGCGAGGACTCGGTGAGGATCTGCTCGGCCGCCCGGCAGATCCAACGCGACGACGGCAGGCCCGCGCCCGGCCCCCAGTAGGTGAACAGCGGGAACGTGCCGAGCCGGCCGGTGAGCGCGTCGTGCAGTTGCGGCGGATCCGTGTAGCAGTCCGGCTCCTTGCGACCATCGGCGTAGTAGACCGGGCGCGGGGTGACCGTCCAGTTCACGTCCGCGCCCATCGCGTACCACCAGCAGACGTTCGCCACCGTGTAGCCGGGTCGGGCGCGGCGCGCGGCCTGCCACAGCTTCTCCCCGCCGACCAGCGCGTTGTGCTGCCGCCAGAGCAGCACCTCGCCGAGGTCCCGGAAGTACCAGCCGTTTCCGACGATGCCGTGCTCCGCCGGAAGGGCGCCGGTGAGGAAGGTCGACTGCACCGAGCAGGTCACCGCCGGCAGCACGGTGCCCAACTCGGCGCGGAACCCGGTGTCGGCGACCGCGCGGAGCCGGGGCATGTGCGCCAGCAACCGGGGGGTCAACCCCACCACATCGAGCACCACCAACTGCCTGCTCATGCTCTCACCGCCTCAGCTAGCGGGGTCAGCCCGAGGGCGACCAGCTCATCCCGGGTGAAGGCCAGCTCGGCCGCGATCCCGGCGGCCAGCTCCGCGTCGGTGCGCGGGCGCCGCGCGGCCGGCAGCACCCCCCAGGTGTACGTCTCGACGTCGAGGTGGTCGCAGCCGGCGTCCGCACCGGTGAAGAGCGCGGCCAGCGCGGCGCGCAGCACCGGCAGGGTCGAGCCCAGCGGTGGTTCGGGTGGGGCGTGCAGAGGCACGTGGTAGTGCACCCGCCACGGCCCGGGCAGCCCGGCGTCCAGAGCGACGTCGAGATCGTCGGCCGCCCAGCTCGGATCCGCCGGATCGGCGGCCCGCAGCCCACCGGCCGATGCGGCGGCGCAGCCGGCGGTGCGGGTCTGGTGCAGGAAACGCGGCTCGACCCAGCGGCGCAGGGCGGCGGCGTCAACGGTCGGGTCGGCCGCCTCCAGCGCGGCGGACACCTGCACCTTGACCACCGGCAGGCCGGCGACGGCCAGCCGCTCCAGAGCGGCGGCGGGCTCCTCCCAGGCGCAGGCGAGGTGGGCCAGATCCAGACAGATCCCGAGGCGATCGGTGTCCATTCCGGACAGCGCGGCGACGGCCTGCGGGGTGCTCTCCACCACGCAGCCGGGCTCCGGCTCGAAACCGACCCGCACCGGCCGGCCGGTGTCCCGCTCGACGGCGGCCAGTCCGGTGGCGAGCCGGTCGAGTCGTTGACGGGCGGCCTCCGCGTGGCTGTGGTCCCACGGCGCGCGCCAGGCCAGCGGCAGGGTGGAGACCGAGCCACGGGCGGCGTCGTCGGGCAGCAGGTCGGCCAGGACCCGGGCCAGGTCGAGGGTGTACCCGAGCCGGTCGTCCGTGGTCCAGTCCGGCCGGTACACCGCGCCCTTGACCACGGGTGCCTGGAAGGCGGCGTACGGGAAGCCGTTGAGGGTGACCACCTCCAACCCGCGTACCGTCAGCTCGGTGCGCAACCGACGACGGGCGGCCGGGTCGGCGGCCAGTTCGGCGGCGACCGGAGCGGCCAGCCACAGGCCCAGCCCGAGCGGGTCGGCGCCGAGCGTCTCGCGGATCGGCACCGCGTAGGTGTCCAGTTGGGCGACGATGCCGGCGAGGTCCTCGGCGGGGTGCACGTTGGTGCAGTACCCGAGGTGGACGGTGCGCCCGCCGGCGTGCCGTAGCCGCATCAGCTGCCGCCGCGCAGGATCGAGTTGCCGGCGAAGGTCGGCTCGGCGAGGTCGTCGTCGGTCAGGTCGAGCCGCCCGGACTGCCCGTAGAACTCGATCGGGTTACGCCAGAGCACCCGGTCGACGTCGTCGTCGGTGAAGCCGGCGCGCAGCATCGCCTCGCCGGTGGCCCGGGTGAGCAGCGGGTCGGAGCGTCCCCAGTCGGCGGCCGAGTTGACCAGCATCCGGTCGGTCCCGTACGCCTTGAGCAGCTCGACCATTCGCGGCGGCGACATCTTGGTGTCCGGATAGATGGAGAAGCCGAGCCAGCATCCGGTGTCCCGGACCAGTTTCACTGTCGTCTCGTTGAGGTGGTCGAGCACCACCCGCTCCGGCGCGATGCCGGACTCGGCGACCACGGCCAGGCTGCGCTCGACACCCCGGGCCTTGTCCCGGTGCGGGGTGTGCACCATCGCTGGCAGGTCGTGCGCCACGGCCAGGGCGAGTTGGGCGGCGAAGGCGTCGTCCTCCTCGGGGGTCATCGAGTCGTACCCGATCTCGCCGACCGCCACCACGCCGTCCTTCTCCAGGTAGCGGGGCAGCTCGTCGAGCACCGGCCGACAACGCCTGTCGTTGGCCTCCTTCGGGTTCAGCGCGATCGTGGCGTGATGGCGGATCCCGAACTGCCCGGCCCGGAACGGCTCCCACCCGACCAACGAGTCGAAGTAGTCGGTGAACGAGCCGACGTTGGTACGCGGCTGGCCCAGCCAGAACGCCGGCTCCACCACCGCCCGGACGCCGGCGGCGGCCATCCGCTCGTAGTCGTCGGTGGTGCGCGACGTCATGTGGATGTGCGGGTCGAAGATCCGCATCACACCTCCCTGGGCTGGGGCTGGCTGGCGGCGGTGAGCCGATCCAGCAGTTCGGTGGCGTCGGCGGGCATGCTCCGACCGGCGGCCCGGCGCTCGACGGCCAGCGCGGCGAGCATCTCCGCCAGTTCCCCGTCCGCGCGGGTGTCGAGGTCGGCCACCACCGCCAGCGGCACGCCGGTGAAGACGCACTTGAGCACCGCCTGCCGCCAGGCCGACGGGTCGAGGTGGCGGGCGTACGGGCCGAGGGCTGCGGCCACCAACCGGGTGTCGTTGGTGCGGATCGCGTCGTGCAGCAGCGCCACTCCGGCCGCGCCGATCGGCAGCAGCGGCAGCGCCTTGAGCACGGCCCGTTTCTCGGCGGCGTCCCCGGTGCGGTAGAGAATCTCGGCCTGCTCGGCATGGTCGGTGGGCAGGCTGGCCAGCAGCACGGCCCGGGCGGCCTCGTCGGCGGTCCATCCGGGCAGGTCGGGCAGGTCGTGTCGCCCGCAGCGACGACCGGCCGCCGGGAAGAACCGCGCGATGGCGGTGGGGTCGGTCGCGACGCGGTCCAGGGCCGTGGCCAACCAGTCCGGATCGGGTACGCCCCGCAGGGCCGCCCGCAGCTCGTCCACTGTCATCGCGTCTCCTCCCTCGTCCGCCGCCGTCGACGGCCGTGGCGGTGTTACCGCGTGCGTCCTTTGCTCTGCTTCACTCCACGCGTCGGTCGTTGTCCGGATAGCGGACGCCTGGCGGTGCGCCGGTTGAAGCAGAGCAAAGGGCGTGCTGTGCGGCGGCGGTGCGCAGGAAATCCAGCGAGCGGGCGGCGACGGCGGGAGCGGCGTGCGAGTGCCGGGGCAACTCGACCGCCACCAGGCCCCGGTAGCCGATCTCGCGCAGCGCGGCCAGCACCGGCGGGAAGTCGATCTCGCCGGCACCGAACTCCAGGTGTTCGTGCACACCCCGCCGCATGTCGTCAATCTGCACGTTGACCAGGTGTGCGGCGACGTCACGGACACAGTCGGGCACCGACTGCGGCTCCAGGCAACGGCAGTGTCCGATGTCGAGGGTGATGCCGAGGCGGGCCGGCGAGCCGAGGGCCGCGTGCAGGCGACGCCAGTCGGCGATGTCCGCCACCAGCATGCCCGGTTCCGGTTCGAATCCAAGCGTCACCCCGACGGCCTCCGCCGCCTCGATCACGCTGGCGCAGCCGGCGACCAGGCGGTCCCAGGCCACCGCCGGGGTGACCGTGCCCGGCCGGACACCGGCCCAGAACGAGACCGCCTCGGCGCCGAGATCCGCGCCGATCGCCACCGCCCGGCGCAGGAACTCGATCCGGAGCGCGGGGTCGTCGTGCAGCAACGTCGGGGCGTGCTTGTGCCAGGGGTCCAACAGGAACCGCGCGCCGGTCTCGATCACCAGGCCGAGGCCGAGTTCGGCCAGCCGACGGGCGACGGCGTCGACGCGCCCCGCCAGTCCGGGCGCGAACGGGTCGAGATGGTCGTGGTCCAGGGTGAGTGCGACACCGGCGTAACCGAGATCGGCGATGACCGCGAGCGCGTCGTCGAGGCGATGGTTGGCGAAGCCGTTGGTCCCGTACCCGAACCGCAGTTCGTCGGCGGCCGTGTCGGTGCCGGCGGCCGTCATGTCGGTGAGACCTTCCGGGCCAGCCGCCGGCCCAACGGCGCGGCCGCCGCCACCGCCAGTCCGAGCAGACCGGACCCGGCGCGGGCGGTGAGCGCCCCCTGCAAGGCGGGCAGGCCGGTGATGCCGGCGCCCACCGCCGAGCGGACCCGCGCGGCGGTGGGCTCGGCCGCCACCCGCGCCTGCGCGGTGCCGTAGCGAACGGTGTACCAGGCGGCGAGGACGGCCGGCAGCGCCACCGCCGCCGCGTCAAGGGCACGCCGACCGATTCCGACGTCGCCGGTTCGCTGACCGTCGGCGCGGACCACAGGGGCGCGCCGGCCGGATTCCGCCGGACCACCGGCCCGGGTGCCGCTCGCGGTGAGCTGGCGACCGGGCGGGAGCGCGGCGCTCGCCGCGACCAGGGCGGTGCCGGCGAGGGTACGCAGCGGCAGGGCGCGGTCGGTGCCACTGACCTCCCGGCGGGACAGCGCGGTGACGGTCCAGGTGTGCGCGGCGACGGTGACCGCCGCCGGCAACGCCCGCGCCGTCCGACCCCCGGCGGCACCGAGCAGCACGTCCAGCCCCCGGCAGGTGGCCATCACGGCGGGGCCGGCGGCGGTGTTCTTGGCCGCCAGGTCGTACCCCCAGACGGCGGCGGCGAGCGGCAACGCGACGGCGGTGGCGCGCCGTCCGCCAGCTGCGGCGGCGAGCCCGACGCCGGCCACGGTGAGACCGGCGGCGAGGCCGACCGCGAGACCGGGACCGACCCGGCCGCTCGGTATCGGCCGCTCGGGGCGTTCCACGGCGTCCAGCTCGCGGTCGGCCCAGTCGTTGGCGGCCATGCCGGCCCAGTACAGCAGCACCGACGCGGCGGCGAGGGCGGGGGTACGCGGACCGAGGCTGCCGGCCGCAGCGGCGCCGGCGACCACGTCCCCGGGTACGGAGAGCGCGGCCGGGGCGCGGACCAGCTCGGCCAGATCAGCCACGCGTGGCATCGATGCCTCCGGCGTCCAGGCTGCCCGCGAACGCGCACAGCCGGGTCCACTGGTCGGCCAGCGAGTGCGTCGCGGTGCCCAGCGGATCCTTGAAGAAGAAGGCCAGATCGGTAAGCGGCCCGGTGCGGCCGGCGGCGTGCGCGGCGGCGGTGAGCCGGGCCAGGTCGAGCACGAGTGGGGCGGCCAGCGCCGAGTCGCAGCCGTGCCAGGTGAACTCCAGCCGCATCCCGGTGCCCAGGAACCCGGCGAAGGTGATCAGATCCCAGGCGGTCTTGAAGTCACCGAGTTCCTCGACGTACCCGATCCGGGTGTCGCCCTGCGGCAGGTAACCGAGCGTCTCGCCGAGCACCCGTTGCTTGCTGCGCACCTTCGCGGCGTTGGCGTCGGGATCGGCGAGGGTGGCGCCGTCACCGCCGCCGAGCAGGTTGAGCCCGGACCAGGACCGGACGGTGAGGTGACGCATCGCGAACATCGGGGCGAGCACCGACTTGAGCAGGGTCTCCCCGGTCTTGCCGTCGTGGCCGGCGTACGGCACGCCGTGGCGGTCGGCCAACGCGGTCAGCGCCGGCAGCCGTAGACCGGTCGACGGGGTGAAGTCGACGTACGGGCAGTCCGCCGCGACGGCTGCGTACGCGTAGAGCGAGCTGGGGGGCAGCACCTCGTCGGGGCCGGCGAGAGCGGCCCGCAGCGCGTCCGCGTCGGCGTGCCCGGGATGCGGGCGGGGCGCCGGTTCGGTCGCGGCCACGTTGACCACCACCACCCGGGCCAACTCGTGTCGCTGCCGGAAGGCGGTGAGATCGCGGACGAGCGCGGCGGCCCGGTCGGCCTGGGTCCCGGCGGTGGGCGCGGGGCGCAGTTCCCGTTCCACGGCGGACAGTTCCTCGGGCAGCGCGGCGACCAGGCGGGCCGGCAGTACACCGGCGTCAGCGAGCGCCTCGGCGCGCTTGGCGATCGGCGTGACGGCCACGTCGTGGCCACCGAAGACCAGGTCGGCGAAGCCCGGCAGGGCGGGGCTGTTGACCCCGGGCAGTTCGGTGACGCAGCCGGTCGGCCCGGTCAGCCCGGCACGCAGCGCGAGCGCCCCGACGATGCTGGTGGTCGCGACCGAGCCACGCGCTCCCACCAGCCAGACACCTGTACGCATGGCGCTCCTTCCGGTGTCCAGAAACCGACAAGCATCGATTGCATCTTGATATCAGGAAAAAGTTGAAAAAGATACGGGTTAAGCCGATGCGCCCCGTCCGCCGCCCCCCGGTGGGTACTCGCCGGCCGGCGCCGAGGTCGGCGGCGACGACGTCGGGCCGGCGTACCGGGTGGGTCGGTCGGACGGGGCTGGCAGGCAGGGGCAGTCGGCGTCTCGCCCCTGCCTCCCCCGCATCCGGCCCGGCCGGGACGACGGTGTCCCGGTCGGACGACTCGTCGGACACGGTCCGCCTTGCGGCGGGAGTCTCCAGGTGGGTGGTCAGCGGACTGGTAGGTGGGCGGCGGCCCTCCGGTGCTGCCGGGGAATCCCGGTCCGGCCGCACCGGAGGAGCCGCATTGCTCGTGCCGCCGGTCGCCCGGGGGCACGACCTCCGGACCCGACCCGTACCGGCCACGGGGCGCAACCGTGGCCGATCCTCGCCGGTCGGCTCCGGAGGTGGTTCAGGCGGCGGCCGTCGCCATCGACGGCTCCACCGCGGCCCAGGAGGAGCCCAACTCGGCCGAGCGGGTCACCGCGTCCAGCACCAGTTGCACCTGCAACGCCTCGGCGAACGAGGGCGACGGGTCGACGCCGGTCGCCACCGCCTCGATGAAGTCGCGCATCTGGTGGGTGAAGGAGTGCTCGTACCCGATGATGTGCCCCGGCGGCCACCAGGCCGACAGGTACGGGTGCTCGGCCTCGGTCACCAGAATCCGGTTGAAACCCTGCTCGGCGGCGGGCCGGGTGGCGTCGAGGAACTCCAGTTCGTTGAGGCGTTCCAGGTCGAAGGCGACGCTGCCGAGCGAACCGTTGATCTCCACACGGAGGGCGTTCTTGCGCCCGGTGGCGAACCGCGTCGCCTCGTACGTGGCCAGTGCCCCGCCGTCCAGACGGGCCACGAAGATCGCCGCGTCGTCGACGGTGACCGGGCCGGTGGCGGCGCCGGCCCCGTCGGCCTGCGCCGCCAACCCGCTCGACTCGGCCGGCAACGGCCGCTCCTTGACGAAGGTCTCGGTCACCGCGCTGACCCCGCTGATCCGCTGTCCGGTGACGTACTGGGTCAGGTCGATGATGTGCGCACCGATGTCACCCAGTGCACCGGAGCCCGACACCTCCTTACGGAGCCGCCAGACCAGGGGGAACTGCGGGTCCACGATCCAGTCCTGCAGGTAGGTGGCCCGGACGTGCCGGATCTCGCCGAGCCGCCCGTCGGCGATGAGCTGACGCATCAGCGCCACCGCGGGCACCCGCCGATAGTTGAAGCCGCACATCGACCGCGCCCCGCCGGCCTGGGCGGTGGCCGCCGCAGCGGCCATCTCCCGGGCCTCGGCGACCGTGTTTGCCAACGGCTTCTCGCACAGCACGTGCTTGCCCGCGGCCAGCGCCGCCAGCGCGATCTCGGCATGGCTGTCACCCGGTGTGCAGATGTCGACCACGTCGATGTCCGGGCGGTTCACCAGTTCCCGCCAGTCCGTGGTGTGCTCGTCCCAGCCGAGCCGGTCGGCGGCGTCGGCCACCTTCCCGGCGTCCCGGCCGCAGATGAGCGCCATCCGGGCCCGCGCCGGCAGGTCGTACACCCGGTTCACGGTGCGCCACGCCTGCGAGTGCGCGGCTCCCATGAACGCGTAGCCGACCATGCCGACCCGCAGTTCGTTGTTTGTCGTGGACAAGGTGGGTCTCCCCCCGTTGTGTCAGAACCCGAGCTTGAGGTAGTTGCTCGCGTTCTCCTTGGTGATCGTTTCGGAGGCGAGGACAATCTCCTTCGGAACCTGGAGTTCCACCAGGTCGGACATGCCCCTGCCCTGGCCGATGAGGCGGGCCAGCGAGATCGCCGAGGACGCCATCGACGGGCTGTAGGTCACCGTGGCCTTCAGCACCGTGTTGTCGGCCTGGATGTCCTCCATCGCCTTCTTCGAGCCGGCGCCGCCGACCATGAAGAACTCGTTGCGGTTGGCCTGGCTGATCGCGGCCAGTACACCGATGCCCTGGTCGTCGTCGTGGTTCCAGATCGCGTCGATCTTCGGCTCAGCCTGGAGCAGCTGGCTCGCCTCCTGCTGGCCCGAGTCGGCGGTGAACCGCGCCGCCCGGCGGTTTTTCACCTTCAGGCCGTGCTGGGCCAGGGTGTCGTTGAAGCCCTGGGTACGCTCCTGGGTCAGCTCCAACTCGTCCATCCCGGCGATCTCGGCGATCACCGGGTTGCTCACGCCCTTGGCCTTGAGCTGCTCGACGATGAAGGTGGCCGCCGAGACGCCCATGCCGTAGTTGTCGCCCTTGATCTGCAGGCGGTACGCCTTGGCGTCCGGGAAGGCCCGGTCCAGGTTGACCACCGGGATGCCGGCCGCCATCGCCTCCAGCCCGAACGAGTTCAGCTCCTTGCCGTCGTGCGGCAGCAGCACGATCACGTCGGGCTTCTGCGAGATCAGGGTGGACAGTGCCGCCCGCTGGGCCGCCGCGTCCGCACCGGCCTCGACCGTCTTGAACTCCACGTCGGAGTACGCGGCGGCCTGCGACTTGGCGTTGTTGGTGATCGCGGCGATCCAGCCGTGGTCGGCGGCCGGCGCGGAGAAGCCGATGGTCACCTGCTTGCCCGGCTCGGAGTTGGCGTTGCCGTCGGCCGCCTTGGTCTGTGCCTCGGTCGGCGACTGCTCGTTGCTGGTACAACCGGTGAGCAGTACGCCGGCGCCGACGGCCGCCCCGCCGAAGAGCAGCCGGCGCCGCGACATGTCGCGACTGTGCTGGGTCATGACGACCTCCTGGTTATTCACTGGTGGGGATTTTGGGTGTACGAAGCCCGACCACCGTCGGTTGTTCGGGTGGCCCGGATGCGGTGGTGCTCAGCTCGTGGTGAGCCGGTTACGACGGAAGAACTGGGAGAGACTGCCGAACTGGATCTGCTGGATCAGGACGGCGGCGACGATGATGCCGCCCTTGACCATGTTCTGCGCCTCGGTGGAGAGGCCGTTGATGGCGAAGAGGTTGGTGATGGTGGCGAAGATGATCACACCGAGCAGGGAGCCGACGATGGTGCCCCGCCCGCCGCTGAGCAGCGTGCCACCGATGATCACAGCGGCGATCGCGTCCAGCTCGTAGAGGTTCGCCATCGCCGCCTGGGCGGAGGTGGCCTGCGCGGTGAGCATGATGGCGGCGATGCCGCAGCACAGGCCGGACAGCGCGTACAGCAGCAGGGTGTGCAGCCGGACGTTGATGCCGGCCAGCCGGGCGGCCTCCGGGTTGCCGCCGACGGCGACGGTGCGCCGCCCGAAGGTGGTGCGGTTGAGCAACACCCAGCCTGCGGCGACCACGGCCGCCAGGATGTAGACCAGCAGCGGGATACCGAGCAGATCGGTACTGGCGATGCCGTTGATGGTGCTGTTCTGCGAGATCTGGGTCTGCTTCTGGGAGATCTCGGCGGCCAACCCGCGCGCGGCGACGAGCATGGCCAGCGTCGCGATGAACGGCACCAGCCGCCCGTACGCGATGAGCGTCCCGTTGACCAGGCCGACCGCCACCCCGACGACGATCGCGGTGAAGATCATCCCGCCGGCGCCGAAGCTCTGGGTCGCCACCGTGGTGCACCAGACCCCGGCCAGCGCAACGATCGCGCCGACCGAGAGGTCGATGCCACCACCGATGATCACGAAGGTCATCCCGACGGTGACCACGCCAACCACCGAGGCGAGCTTGAGGATGCTGAGCATGTTCGCCCAGACCCAGTCCGGGTTGGAGTACAGGTCCCAGCGGGTGGCAGCACCGATCACGAAGAGTGCCAGCAGCACACCGATCAGGGCGAGATTCCGCTTGGCGCCCTCACCGCCGTCGCCGTGCCACCAGGACAGCCCGCCGGTGGGGCCCGCCGTGGCGTGCCCCGCCGCCTCGGTCTCGGCCGGGTCCACCGGCGGCGACTGCGCCGGCAGCTTAGTCGTGGGCGGACTATCGGTCATGCCGCTGCGCCTTCCATCAGGGACCCCGCCATCACGAGGTCGAGCACGGTGGGTTCGTCGAGTTCGTCGGCGGGGGCGGTCCGGACGACCCGCCCTTCGCGCATCACCAGCACCCGATCGGCCAGGCCGAGCACCTCGGGCACCTCGCTGGAGACCAGCAGCACCCCGACCCCCTGAGCCGCGAGCTGCCGAATCACCTGGTACAGCTCGGCCCGGGCACCGACGTCCACCCCTCGGGTGGGCTCGTCGAGCAGCAGCAGCTTCGTGTCGCCGAGCAGCCAGCGACCGACCACCACCTTCTGCTGGTTGCCGCCGGAGAGCGTGCGTACCGCCCGGCGGACGTCGCGCGGGCGCATCTCCAGGCTCTCGGCGATCCGGTCGGCCTCCGCCCGTTCCCGGCTCACGTCGGTGAAGCCGAAGCGGGCGTAGCGGCCGAAGGTGGCGAGGGTGACGTTGCGGTAGATCGGCTCGCCGAGCAGCAGCGCCTGGCTCTTACGCTCTTCGGGGGCCATGCCCATGCCGGCCTTCACCGCCGCGCCGACGCTGCCCGGCCGCAGCGTCCGGCCGGCCATCCGCACCGAACCGGCCTCGGCCGCCCGGGCGCCGTAGATCGTCTCCAGCAGTTCGGAGCGGCCGGAGCCGACCAGGCCCGCAATGCCGACGATCTCACCGGCCCGGACGGACAGCGTCACGTCGGCGAACTCGCCGTGGCGGGTCAGCCCGTTGACCTGGAGCAGCTCGTCGCCGATCACGGTGTCGGCGGCGCGGTCCGGGAAGACGTACTCGATGGTCCGGCCGGTCATCCGGGAAACCAGGTCGCTGGTCGGGGTCTCGCGGGCCGGCAGGTTCGCCGCCGTGGTCCGGCCGTCCTTGAGTACGGTCACCCGGTCACCGATCTCGCGGATCTCCTCCAACCGGTGCGAGATGTAGATGACCGCGATGCCCTGCGCGGTTAGTTCGCGGATGATCCGGAAGAGGTTCTCCACCTCGTCGTGGGCGAGCACGGCGCTCGGCTCGTCCATGATGATCAGCCGCGCCTCGTGGGACAGCGCCCGGGCCATGCTGACCACCTGCTTGCCGGCCGCCGGCAGTGCCCGCACCATCCGGCCCGGTGGGATCTCGGCGTGGCCGAGCCGGCCGAGGATCTGGCGGGTACGGCTGGCCATGTGGCCCCGACGGATGAACCCGAGCCGACGGGGCTCGTGTCCCAGGAAGGCGTTCTCCGCCACCGACAGGTCATCGACCAGGTCGAGTTCCTGGTAGATGGTGGCGATCCCGGCGCGCATCGCGGCCTGCGGGTTGGCGAAGGCGACCCGGTCGCCGCGCCACTCGATGTGCCCCGAGTCCGGCCGGTGCACCCCGGCGAGCACCTTGATCAAGGTGGACTTGCCCGCACCGTTCTGCCCGAGCAGGCAGTGCACCTCGCCCGCGCGGACCTCCAGTTGCACGCCGTCCAGGGCGCGTACGCCGGGGAAGGTCTTGACCACGTCGGTCAGGCGCAGCACCACCTCGCCCGCGCCGGTGGTCGCCGGGTCCGGCGACGCGCCAGTCCCGCTCGCGATGTCCTGCCCGGTCATGCCGCCTCCCCGAACGCCAGGTCGCTGGCGAGCACCGCGGCGCCGGCCACACCGGCCCGCGGGCCCAGCTCGGAGAGCACCACCGGCAGGTTCCCGGTGGCCAGCGGCAGCGAGCGGCGGTACACGACACTGCGGATCTCGGCGAGCAGGATGTGCCCCAGTTGGGCGAGTCCGCCGCCGATCACGATCATCGAGGGGTTGGTGAAGCTGACCAGCCCGGCGAGCACGCCGCCGACCCGCCGTCCCCCCTCGCGGATGAGCTGGATGCAGGTCACGTCCCCTTCGAGCGCCCCGGCGGCGACGTCGAGAGCGGTGACCGAGCCGTTGGCCTCCAGCCGTTCGGCCAGGGCGGGTGAGGTGCCGGCCCGCGCGGCGGCGGTGGCGTCCTTGGCGAGGGCCGCCCCGCTGAAGAGCGCCTCCAGGCAGCCGGCGTTGCCGCAGGAACAGATCGACCCCTGCGGGTCGACCTGGATGTGGCCGATGTCGCCGGCGCACCCGTCGGTACCCCGGTAGACGTCGCCGCTGAGGTAGATCCCGCAGCCGATACCGGTGCCGATCTTGACGAAGAGAAAATCATCGACCGAGTGGGCCACGCCGCCGTGCCGCTCGCCGATGGCCATGATGTTCACGTCGTTGTCCACCACCGCCGGGCAGCCGTGCTCGCGGGTGAGCAGTTCACGGACGGGGAAACGGTCCCAGCCGGGCATGATCGGCGGCGAGACCGGCACTCCGTCGCGGAAGCTGACCGGGCCGGGCACACCGATACCGACCGCGTCGAGTCGCTCGTAGACGCCGTCGACCCGGGCCTTGTGCAGCAGCTCGTTGACGCGCTGGAGGATCGCCTTCGGGCCGGACCGGATGTCGGCCGCCTCCGCGTACGCTGCCACCGGCTCCAGCCGGCCGTTGACGACCTCGACGTCGATCGAGCTGGCACCCAGGTCGACGGCGGCGAAACGCAGCTCGGGGCTCAGTTCGACAAGCGTCGACCGACGCCCGCCCCGGGAGGCCGCCTTGCCCGCCTCCGCCACGTAGCCGAGGGCGACCAGCCGCTCCAGTTCGGCGAGCAACCGGGGCCGGGGCATCTCCAGACGGTCGGCGAGTTCGGCCCGCGACAGCGCTCCCTCGTCGCGTAACAACCGCAACAACCGGACGTGCAGGGGGTCGGCGTTGGGCACGGGCTCACCTCTCCCACCGGGGGTGTTCACATCGACGAAATGCCGACGTGTGGTGCCCGACACAGTAGGAGGCTTCAGTGCACCCTGTCCAGACCTTAGAACCAATCTGTGCCCAACTTTTGCTGGATCTAGCAAAAGCTACCCGCGGGTCGACACCATGCCCGAGCCGCAGGCCAGCACCCCCGCCGCAGCCAATCCATCGACCCTCGTCGCACCAGCAGACGCACGACGACAGGTGTCGAATGACATGCGTCCGGGCGAGGACATTGCGCAAATCCGTCCGGCCAGCCCGACCCATAAACAAAACGCCAGTCAATGTAGTCGCGTCACACCGATTGACACCGAAGGTAGCGCCCCGACCAGACGCGGGGGAATACCGACGACACGTTCGTTGACGATGCGCACCCTCCTCGGGTCCGCACACAGGGCGGAAATCCACGAACACGGGCCATCGGGCGACGGCTGTAGCTTTGTAGGCCACGCTACTGGTCACCCCAGCCGCCCGAGCCGATGCGGCACCGTCGACCACCGCGGGCAGCGCACCGTCAGCCGACCGCAGGACGACCCCAGGCGAGCTCTCTGAGCTGCTGCGATCCTCCACCAGCGAGACCGTGACGCCGCTCGGCAACTGCGCCGCTGGGGTCTTTTGCGGAGAGGTGAAGAACTGGCTCGGCAGGTAGTTGAAAATCTCCGGGAACTGGCCTTCAAACACAAAGACGATGATGCTCCCGGCCGGGCAGGGCACCGCTTCCGATTCCAGCTACCACTACGATTTCCGAAACACCGACGGGTTCCAGGTGCCGAGCGGCTACATTTATTGCGACAAGATTGGCAGCACCTATCGTCCCGGCTGGCACCGGGTCAGGGACTACCAGGAAATCACGCTCAACGCCTGGTGTCTCGTCTCGGCCTGCGGCTGACAGTCAATCGCAGTACGCAGCTGAGATCGTCACCGTGCCCCAGCGCTCCCGAGGCACGGCGACGACCCTCAGCCGGCACGCCCGCCACCTTCCTTCGAGCGCAGCTTGCGATCGTCGCGCAACTCAACGTAGGGCTCCCGGTCGACCGGCCGGAGGCCGCCGCTGATCGCCCGCGCCCGCGCCAGCTCGGCATCGAGTTCCGCACCGAACAGGATCGCGATGTTGCTCAACCAGAGCCAGACCAGGAAGATGATCACCCCGGCCAGCGCCCCGTAGGTCTTGTTGTACGAGCCGAAGTTGCCGACGTAGAAGGCGAACAGGCCGGAGACCAGCAGCCAGATCAGCACCGCCAGCACCCCACCCGGGCTCACCCAGCGGAAGCCGCCCTGGCGCGCGTTCGGCGACGCCCAGTAGAGGATGGCGAACATCAGGCTGACCAGGAGCAGCAGCACCGGCCACTTGGCGATGTCCCACACCGCCACGGCCGTGCTCCCCACCCCCAGCGCAGCGCCGACCTCCTCGGCGAAGCGGCCGGTGAAGACCACGATCACCGCACTGGCCAACAGCATCACACCGACCAGCGCGGTGACCCCCACCCGGATCGGCAGGGTCTTCCAGATCGGTCGCCCCTCCGGCACGTCGTAGATCGCGTTGGAGGCACGCATGAAGGCGGCGACGTAACCGGAGGCGGACCAGAAGGCGGCGAGCAGACCGATGATCGCGGCGATACCGGCCAACCCGCCGTTCTGCTGGGCCTGCTCGATCGCGGCATCGAGGATCATGCGGATGTTCTCCTCGGGCACCGACTCCGCGACGGTGTCGCGTACCGTCCGGGTGGCCGCCGCGCCCAGCAGGCCCAGCAGCGAAACCAGCACCAGCAGGCCCGGGAAGATGGAGAGCACCCCGTAGTAGGTGAGTGCCGCGGCCCAGTCGGTCAGGCTGTCGTCGCCGAACTCGCGCACCGTCCGGCGCACCGCCGCCAGCCACTCGCCCCGCGACAACCGGCCCGGATGTGCCGGCGGGTCACTTGCCTCGCGCCCTACCGGCACCTGGTCGCGGTCGGCACCCGACTCGTCCCGCCGCCCCTCGGGGGCGGTGTCGAGCCCCGGGTCACGCCGGTCTGGACGGGAAGACTCCTCGGAGGCCATCGCCTCTCCCCTCGGCTCCGCTCGGTGCTGGTTGAGGAGACATGCCCAGCGACCGACGTGAAGTAACCCCACCCGGGCAGCCGCTCGCCCGGCTGGCCCGAAGCCTCGGGCCAGGGTGCGAGACGGTCGGCGCGGTTCCGGTTTCGGGCAGACCCGGGAAATGCGCCTACGGTGCTTCCCATCCACCGGCTCAGACGAATGCGATCACTGCGGGGAATTGGTCGTGCCTCGCCCGCCGGGATCGGTCCACCGGCCGGCGATGCGCCCCGGGACCGGCCGCGTCGATCTTCCGGCGGACGTCGAGCAGGCGACAATCCAGCCGGTTCGGAGCGACACCTACCGTAGTTGCATACACGGAGAGTAATCACTCGACTAGATTTTCTAGTCGACAAATCCGCCCGCAAGATGCCCGCTAACCCGATAAAACGGACAGCTGTCGTTGCCCTCTCCGGCGACCAGCCCTACCTCCATCGGCACGTCCGGGCCAATCATGAACGCTATTCTTAATTATTGCCGCGACGCATGACTTGAAAGAATGTAAAGTCACTCAGCGAAGCGATGTGCGACTATGTCCCCCAACGTGGAGTCAATTCGCGTATCGTCCCCCCTCGTGTCGGCTATCCGATTCACCGAAGATTCCGGACCTGAGCGTCGCGGCGGACACAGCCGAGTCGCGGAGGCGGAGGCACCCGCCGTCGGGACCGGTCCGGTCCAGATCGATCCGGTCGACATCGCCGGGCGGTTCGAGGACGAGAAGCCGGGTCGGGTGCTGACCGGACCAATCGCTCTCGCACTGACCGCGGCCACCCTGGCGATCAGCCTGCTGGCGCTCTGGCAGGTGTTCCGGCCGCTGGCCCAGGGCAGCAAGTACTACCTGATCTTCTTCCTCGCCGGCGTACTCCCGTTGGTCTTCCTCGTCTACCCGGCCGACCTGCGGCCGCCTCGCCGCCTGCGGGAGCTGTTCGCAGGTCGAGCCTCGTCGGCGTCGGCACCCGACGCGACCGGGTCCGGCGGATTCAGGCCGACCGGGTCCGGGCCCAGCCGGGTCGACTGGTTACTGGCCGCCGCGGCGCTGGCCGGCTGCCTGTACCCGGTGCTGCCGATCGCCCTGGCCGGCGGTGGCGGCGGCTACGACGCCTTCCTCGACCGGCAGGGGCTGCTGGTCGGGATGGACGTGGCGATGGGCAGCGTCCTGCTGTTCCTGCTGCTGGAGGGCTGCCGACGCACCACCGGCTGGATCCTGCCCGCCGTCTGTCTGCTCTTCCTCGGCTACGGCTACTACGGGGGACTGCTGCCACAGACCTGGGCGGTGGCGCACGCCGGGCTGGACTTCGGGCAACTGGTCGACGCCTTCTACAACTCCGACAGCGGCTTCTACGGCACCCCGCTGGACGTGGCCGCCACGTACATCGTGCTGTTCACCATCTACGGGGCGGTGCTCGATCTCTCCGGCGCCGGCCGGTTCTTCGTGAACCTGTCCGCCGCGGCGTTCCGGCGCTCGCGCACCGCCGCCGGTCGTACGGCGGTGGCCTCCGGCTTCCTGCTCGGCACCGTCTCCGGCTCCGGTGCGGCGACCACCGTCAGCATCGGCGCGGTCACCTGGCCGATCCTGCGCCGTGCCGGGTACCCGGCGGAACGGGCCGGCGGCATGCTCGCCGCAGCCGGCGTCGGTGCCATCCTGTCCCCACCGACGCTCGGCGCGGCGGCCTTCATCATCGCCGAGTACCTCGGCGTGTCCTACCTCCAGGTACTCGGCTGGGCGGTGGTGCCGACCGTCCTCTACTACCTCGGCATCGTGCTCTCGGTGGAGATCGACGCACGCCGCTCCGGAGTGCGGGCGGCATCCCTCGCAGCCGGTCCCGCCTGGCGGCTGCTGGCCCGGTCCGGGTATCACTTCGCCTCGCTGTTCGCCATCGTCGGGCTGCTCGCCGTCGGGCTGTCGGCGACCCGTGCCGTGGTGCTGGCCACCGTCCTCGCGATCGTCCTGTCCTTCCTGGACCGCAGTCACCGGCTCACCCCCGCCCGACTGGTCGCGGCGCTTTCCAACGGCGTACGCGGAGTCCTCGCCGTCACCGTCGTCTGCGCGGCGGCCGGCGTCATCACCGCCACCACCACCAAGACCGGGCTCGGTCCGCAGGCCGCCGCGCTCCTGGTCGGCGCCGCGAGCGCGGTCAGCTCCGAGCCGGCCGTGGTGCTCGCGCTGACCGCGCTGCTCGCCGCCGTCGCGCTCAGCCTGCTCGGCCTGGCGGTCCCGGTGACCGCGTCGTTCGTGATCGGCTGGGTGATCATCGGGCCGGCGCTGCTGGACCTCGGGGTCAGCGCTCCCGCCGCCGCCATGTTCGTCTTCTACTTCGCGGTGCTGTCCGAGGTGTCGCCGCCGACCGCGCTCGCCGCCGTCGCCGCCGCCGCGGTCACCGGTGGACGACTGGTGCCGACCATGTGGCACACCCTGCGGTACGCGCTGCCGGCGTACCTGATTCCGCTGGCATTCGTGATCACCCCGACCGGGCTCGGCCTGCTCGGCATCGGCGGCCCCCGGCGGATCCTCGTCGCGGCCGTTGTCACGGCCCTCGGTGTCGCGGTGCTGGCCGTCGCGGCGGGCGGCTGGCTGCCCGGCGTCGGCGCGGCGGGCGCGCCGGAACGCGTCATCGGCGGGGCCGCCGGACTGACGCTGCTCTGGCTGCAACCCGTGCCCGTCGCGATCGGTGCCGTGCTGGCCGGCGTCATGGCGGTGGGCGTGTTCATACGACGCGGATCCGCCGGCCCCTCCGGCGGAACGCGAGCCGGATCACCGGCATGACCCAGGAAGGAGACACTGTGGGACGGATCAACGCGCGGCTCGTCGCCGGGGTGGGAGTCCTCACCCTCGTCGCCGCCGGCGCCGCCGGTTGCGGAGGCCGCCAGGACGCCGCGGCCACGGACGACACCGCGAGCGCCGTCACCTGTGAGGTGGCCGAGAACACCCGGGTGGGCATCGCCACCGGTAACGCCACCGGCGTCTACTACGTGGTCGGCAACGCCCTGGCCGGGCAGCTTGCGGACAGCACCGGCGGCCGGTTGACCGGCACCGCAGCCGAGACCGGAGCATCGGTCCAGAACATCGAACAGCTCGTCGGTGGCCAGTACGACGTGGCCTTCTCGCTGTTCGACACGGCCGTCAACGCGGTGGAGGGCAAGGACAGCTTCAGCGCACCGCAGCCGGTCGAGGCGCTGGCCCGGATCTACGACAACTACACCCAGGTGGTCGTCCGGGCCGACGCGGGGATCAACTCGGTGGCCGACATGCGCGGCAAGAAGATCTCGACGGGCTCCCCCAAGTCCGGTACCGAGGTCATCGCGAACCGGCTGCTGGAGGCCGCCGGCCTGAACCCGGCCACGGACGTCCAGGCCCAGCGGCTCGACCTCACCAAGACCGTGGAGGGCGTCAAGGACGGCACCGTAGACGGTTTCTTCTGGTCCGGCGGGCTGCCCACCGGCGGCCTCACCGACCTGTTCACCACCGCTGGTGACAAGGTCAAATTCATCGACATCACGCCGTTGCTGCCTAAGATGAGCGAGCTGAACCCCGCGTACCAGGCAGGCATGATCGGCAAGGACGTGTACTCCACAGTGGCGGACACCCCGACCATCGTGGTCCCGAACGTGCTGCTCGTCCGCAAGGACCTCGACGCCAACGTGGCCTGCGCGATCACTCGGACCGTGTTCGAGAAGAAGGACGCGCTGGCCCAGGCCAATCCCGCTGCCAAGGGCATCGCCCTGGACACCGCCCGCAAGACCGACCCGGTCGGTCTGCACCGGGGCGCGGCCAAGGCGTTGCAGGACCTCGGCGCGAGCTGACCGACGGCGGCCGGGCCGGCACCTCCCCTCCGGCCCGGCCGCCCCTACCTCGGGAGACCCCCGTGCCGCTGTCCTCGCTGGCCCGCGTACGCCGGCACAACCGTCCGTCCGGCCACACCGGCCGACTCTGGTCGGTGCGTACCCAACTGCTCGCACCGATCCTGATCGCCACCGCCGGCCTGCTCGTGCTGGGGGCCATCCAGACCGGTGACGCCCTGGCCGCCTCCACCGACGCTGAACGGGCCCGGGTGCTGGCCGGCACCGCCACCGCCACCGTCTCGCTGGTACACGAGCTGGAACGGGAACTCGGCGAGACGGCGGCGCTCCGCCAGCGCGGCGGTACCTCCGGCCGGCAGTTGGTCGACGCCCAGCGGCGCCGGGTCGACGAGGCCGGCGAACGCTACCGGACCGCCAGCTCCGACGCCCGCCGCACCGCCCCGGACCTCGGCCAGGACCTCGACGGCGTGACCGAACACCTCGACCAGCTCGACGAGGCCCGGATCGCCGCGCTCACCACCGACAATGCCGACGGGATCTACGCGGCGCTGGTCGAGTCGCTGCTCGCCGTCGCCGACGCGCTGCCCGCTCAGCTACGCGACCCCGAGCTGGCCAACCGCGCCCGTGAGGTGGCCGCCGTCGCCGCCCAGGAACACCTGGCGTCGCTGGAACGTGACCTGCTCAGGGCAATCTTCGTGCGAGGTGAGCTGGTCGAGGGCGAGCTCGCCCGGCTGGGCCGGCTGCGCGGCGCGCAGGAGCAGCGGCAGGCCGAGTTCTCCCGGATCGCCGGGGAACGCGCCACCGACGCGTACACCCGTCTGATCGCCGGCGGCGACGTCTCCACCGCCCGGCGGATGCGCGACAGCGCACTGAACGCCGACGCCGAGCCGGCCGCGCTGCCCGCCGACGGAGACGCCTGGTACGTCGCCCAGAGCGGTGCCATCCGCCGATTCAACCTGCTCGGCCGGGAACTCTCCGACGAGCTGGACCAGCGCGCCGCCGAGTTGGCCACGGACGCCCGACAACGGGCGTTGGTCACCGGCGGATCCACCGCCGGCCTGGCGCTGGTCTCGCTGGCCAGCGCCGCGCTGCTGGCGGTACGCACCAGCCGCCGGCTGCGCCGGCTACGGGTGGCGGCGCTGACCATGGCACATCGGGAGCTGCCCGAGCGGATCACCGCCATCGCGGCCGGCGACAGCGGCCCGACGGAGGGCACCGCCTCGCAACTCACCGCGGGAATCAGCCGTGGACGCGACGAGATCGCCCAGGTGGCCGAGGCGTTCGACACCGTCAACCGGGCCGCGCTGCGGCTCGCCGGTGCGCAGGCCGAACTGCGGATGGACGTGACCCGGATGGTCGAGGCGCTGGCCCGCCGGATCCGGACGCTGATCACCCGGCAGCTGCGGCTGCTCGACGAGTTCGAGCAGGAGGAGACGGATCCGGACGCGTTGGCCCGACTCTTCGCCCTCGACCACCTCGCCGCCCGGATGCGGCGCAACGGCGAGAACCTGCTGGTCCTGGCCGGCGGCGAGCCCGGACGCTCGCAGGACGGCCCGCATCTGGTGGCCGACGTCGTACGCGGCGCCGCCTCCGAGATCGAGGAGTACGCCCGGGTCGAGATCGACGTGCCCACCGCCGGTGTGCACGGTTCGGCAGTCGGCAACCTGGTGCACCTGCTGGCCGAGCTGCTGGAGAACGCCACCTCGTACTCCCCGCCGCACACTCCCGTGCACGTGGACGGTCGACGTACCGTCGACGGGCTGACCCTGCGCGTACACGACCAGGGCATCGGCATCGGCGAGAACCGGCTGGCCGAAATCAACGAGCGGCTGCGCGCCCCGGCGGCGTTGTCCAGCGCCGCGGCCGGCAGCATGGGCCTGCACGTGGTGGCCCACCTGGCCGCCCGGCACGGCATCCAGGTGCGGCTGCACAGCGCCGGTGCCGGAACGGTCGCCCAGGTGGACGTGCCGGAGTCGCTGCTGACCCGGATGGAGCAGCTCACCGGCCGTCCGAACGCGGTCGGCCGGCCGGCGCCCCCGGCCGCCGGCGCCTGGTTCCGGCACCGGGGCGCTCCGGCGGTGGTCGGTGCCGCAGCAGACCGGTACGACGTGCACCGCGCCCCCACCATGACGCTGCCGGTGGTGGGCAACGGCGCAGCGGCCTGGTCACCCGAACAGCCCGGTCAACCGCACTACCGACCGCCCGCACAGCCCGTCGGCCTCGCGCCGAACGGGCCGCCCGCGTCGGCCAACGGCGCGTCGGCCTGGCGACCCGGCACCGCCCGCCCCGAGGAAGCCACCGCGGCCGGCCTGCCCCGGCGGGTACGCGGCGGCGGCCTGCAGTCCGAACTGCACGACGTGCCGCCGCCGCAGGCCGCGCCGGACCTGCTCGACCCCGAGGTGGTACGGGCCCGGCTGTCCGCCCTCTCCGCCGGGGTGGCTCACGCGATGCGACGTAACCAGCAGACGAACGGGAGACCCTAGATGACGCCCAACGGCAGCCCCGGCCTCGACTGGCTCCTGGCGAACTTCGCCGAGCAGGTACCGGACGTGTCGCACGCCCTCGCCGTCTCCGGGGACGGGCTGCGGCTGGCGGCCTCGCCGCACCTCTCGACCGACCAGGCGGACCAGCTCGCCGCCGTGATCAGCGGCCTGGCCAGCCTGACCGTCGGCGCTGCCCGGCTGATGTCCGCCGGCCGGGTCCGACAGCAGATCGTGGACATGGACGGCGGCGTACTGCTGGTTATGGCGGTCGGTGACCGCGCCCTGCTCGGCGTGCTGGCCGCCGCCGGCTGCGACCTGGGCCAGATCGGCTACGAAACGGCGACGCTGGTCCAGCGGGTCGCCGAGGCGCTCGAACCGGCGGCCCGCAACTGGGCGGACCACCCCGGCGGAGTGCCGGCATGAGCCGGGGGCGGCGATTGGTGGCGGCGCTGCTGGCGGTCGCGCTGGTCAGCGCCTGCGGCGCCGAGCGCACCCCGGAGGCTCGGCCGTGGCACGACGGGCGCATCTTCCTCGCCACCGGCAACACCACCGGGGTCTACTACCAGCTCGGCGGCGGCTACGCCGATGTGATCAGCCGCCACCTGCCCGGCTACGAGGCTCGGGCGGAACCGACCGGGGCCTCCGTCGAGAACATCACCCGGCTGGTCGACGGCGACATGGAGATCGCTTTCAGCCTCGCCGACACGGCGGCCGACGCCACCGCCGGCCGTGGCGCCTTCGATGGTCGCCCGCAGCCGGTTCGGGCGCTGGCCCGGGTCTACAGCAACTACACCCACGTGATCGTCCGCGCCGACGCGCAGATCGCCGACCTCGCGGGACTGCGGGGCAGACGGGTCTCCACAGGCTCACCGAAGTCCGGCACCGATGTCATCGCCGCTCGGCTGCTCACCGCCGCCGGACTGGACCCCGAACGGGACATACGCCGAGCCCGGGTCTCGCTGCCGGAGACGGTGGCCCGGATGCGCAGCGGCACGCTCGACGCGATGTTCTTCTCCGGCGGGCTACCCACTCCGGGCATCGCCGACCTGCTCACCAACGCCCCCGACCGGTTCCGGCTGCTGCCGGTCGCCGACCTGATCGAGCCGCTGAGCGCCACGCACGGCTCGGTCTACACCACCGCCGAACTGCCCCCCGACGCCTACGACACCCCCTCGGGCACCCCCACCGTGACGGTCCCCAACGTGATCCTGGTCAGCGCGGAGATGCCCGACGACCTGGCGTACGACCTGACCCGCCTGCTCTTCACGTACCAGGCCGACCTGGCCGTGGCGCACCCCGAGGCCCGCAACTTCAACCGCGAGTCGGCCGCCACCACCGACCCCATCCCCCTGCACCCCGGCGCCGCCCGCTACTACCAGGGCGCCTGACACTCACCGCTGGCAGTCGCGATCTGTGGCGTCGGGTTGCCAGCCGGCGGCCAGGAGGGCACGGCGGACGGTGTCGGCGACCTGTTCCGGGTGGGTCCGGACCAGCCACGCGGGGAAGCGGAGGATCCGCTCCCCCGCCGTCCAGACGTCATTCTGCCGGCGCATGTCCGCCGTCCACTGGCGTACGTCCATGTGGTGCGCGCCGTCGATCTCCGCGTGCACACCCCACTCCCGCCAGTACGCGTCCAGCCAGCGCGTCCGGCCCGCCGCGTCGGTCCGTCGCTGTTGCAGGTCGGGCCGGGGCAGACCGGCTCGACGGCATAGCCGGACGAAGTCGATCTCGCTCAACGCCTGAGCGCCACCGGCGATGTCGTCGATGGTCTGCCGGATCAACAGCCGTCGGGGTGCGCGAGGCAGCACGTCCAGCACGGCGGCCAGTTCCTCCGGCAGCACCCGCCGCTGCTGGCAGCCGGCGGCGAGCGTCTCCTGCGCCACCCGTGGCGAGGGTGCCCAGCTGGCGGCGTCGACAAGGGCCCGCGCGGTGGTCGTGCGGGGCGGACGACCAACCTGAAGATGCGCATCGGGCAGGACCGATGTCCGGTGCACCACCACTGCGGCCATGTCGATCGGCAACTGGCGCAGGATGGTTCGCCCGGCCCGACGGGACGCCGGCACGAGCACGTGCAGGGGCTCGGATCGCAGGCCGCGTACGCCCGCCTCGGTGGCTGCCGTGGCGCCCCCGAGCACCGCACCCGCTCCGGCGGCGAGCACCGCGACCCACAACTGTTGATCCCGGGTCAACCGGCCGTTGCCGGTCAGCAGCAGCCCGCGACTTATCGCCCGCCACCGCCGGGAACGCACCAACCCGCGTACGGTGCCGTCGGTCAGTACGCTGCGGGCCTGCGCGCTGGTGAGCACACCGGCCTGCTCGAAGGCCAGCCATTCCAGCGCCCCAGCCGTGTCATCGGGAACCATCCACCGACCGTGGCCGCCCCACCGGCCCCAACACCACCAGATCTTGGACACTTCCCGTTATTCGCTAACGGATTCTGTCCAAGATTGACCAGATAGGACGGTGGAGCGTGGCGGGGTTACGGGTTTACGGGGAGGTGCGTGAGGAAGCTGCGCCACGCGGTGGGCGGGAAGGCCAGCACTGGGCCGGTCGGATCCTTGGAGTCGCGCACGGCCACCAGACCAGGCAGGTTGTCGGCCACCTCCACACAGTTGCCGCCGTCAGGACCACTGCGGGTGCTCTTGCGCCAACGAGCGTCGGTCAACTCCATGTCTCCGCCACTTCCGCCATCAGGTCGAGGGACTGCTGCTGCGATAGTGCCTCACCCCGGATCGACTCCCAAACGTCAATCATGCGCTGGACGTACTCGGTGCGGTCGACGACCTGCCCGTGGCGCTGTCCCTCCAGGTAGACGACGTCCTCCCCGTGCGGTGGGGTGGCGATCACGAACGGGCCGCCAAGTCCGGCGTATGCCCCAGCGGAGAGCGGCACGACCTGGATGCGGACCCGGGGCAGCGTCGAGCCGACCTTCACCAGGTGCCGCAGTTGCTCGCGCATCACCTCGGCGTCGCCGATCCGGCGGCGCAGCACGTGTTCGTCGATAACCACGGTAAACAGCGGTGGCCGGTCACGGGTCAGCGCCGCCTGGCGGTCCAGCCGGTTTGTCACCTGTTGCTCAATCTCGTCAGGGGCGAACAAGCCGCCACCGGAGAGCAGCGCACGGACGTACCCCTCGGTCTGCAACAGTCCCGGCACGCAGAGCGGCTCGAACGAGCGCAGCGTGGTCGCCTCCTGCTCCACACCGACCCAGTCGCGGAACCATGGCACCACCGTTTCGCGGCTGATTCGGCGCTGGATGCGCTCGAACCGACCGTCCCCGCCGAAGACGGTGTCGCTGCGGCGGGCGAAGTCCAGGCTGGGCCGGCGCTCGCCGGTCTCCACCTTGGCTACCAGGGCGGCCGAGTAGCTGAGCGCCTCAGCCAGCGCGGTCTGTGACATGCCGGCGCCGGCCCGGGCCAGCCGCAGTTCCTCGGCGAAGTGCTCCAGCATGGACGAGCGCTCCACGGACACCCTCCATACATCCTCGTACCGTCTGGGACCGGCCATGGACGCGCTGGTCGTCACCGCGCCGGGCCTCCCACCGTAGTCGCGTCCTCACCAGACTGTCACGCAGCGGAACCGCTCACGGGAACGGACGGCGGGCGGAACCAGGCCGGGGCGCCGGCAACACCCGACATTCGGCCGGCGCCCCATCCACCTCGACGGAGGCTTCATGCGAATCAGGTTCTGGCGATGCCGGCCCCCGGCGACACCCGCGCCGCTCCCCCAGCGCACCCGGAACGCCCGCCCCCTGCCACCGGCCTGGTGGCAGGACATGACCGACCGGGCCACCTCGACCAACCCGGCACCCGGCAGCTCCGGCCAGCCGCCCCGCCGGGGCGCGTCGGGACCAGGCATGCGACCCGCATCGGCCGCAGACCACCCAGCGCAGCCGATACCGTCGCAGCGAAACCCGCGCCGCCCGACACCGTCGCAGCAAAACCCCGACCGCCCGACACCGTCGCAGCAAGACCGCCGCCGCCCGAGTTGGGCGGCGGCACCGACCGAGGTGTTCCCCCTCAACCGCCCGGGGCGACCGGGGTGGCTCACTCGGGCGCAGGAGTGGCGGGCCAACGGGGGCCGCTGGTCACCGCCCCGGGATGAGCCGTCGTCCCCTGGCGGCGAGCCGGAGCAGCGCTGATGCCCCGCTACCGGCCGCATATCGCGGCCCGCCCCTCGTGGCGGTGCCGGGTGTGCGGGGCGGCTTGGCCGTGTTCGCCGGCCCGGCTGGCGCTGCTCGGCGAGTACCGGGAGAACCGGACCGGCCTGCTGATCTATCTCGGCACGATGATGTACGACGCGGCCGGCGACCTCACCGGCCAACATCCGCCGGGCGTCCTGGCCGACCGCTTCCTCACCTGGGCCCGCCCCCGCTGAGGCGCGGTCCGCCGCCCCGCTGTGCAGTGCGCTGCACTGCACAGCGGTGCAGGGCGAGGCGGTGCGGTGCGGTGCGGTGCGGTGCCGAAAGCGTGGCAGTCTTTGCGCTCGACCCGCCGGCCGGCAGGTGCCTGGAGTGCCACACTTCCCACTACCCGCGCCGCCTCACAGGCCCGGCCCCCACAAGCCGCACCGCCCCCGAGGCCACACGCCCACGGGCCGCCCCACCCCCACAGCACCGCCCCACATGCCGCCCCACCCCACAGCGCACACCGCCCACAGGCCGCCCCGCCCCACAGCACGCGCCGCCCACAGCGCGCACCGCCCACAGCGCGCACCGCCCACAGGGCCATACCGCCCAGCGGGCCGGCAGGAGCGTCAGCTACTTGTAGAGCAGGCGACCCATCCGGCGGGAGGCGATGAGCAGGCCGGCGGTCAGCACCGCGAGCAGGTAGAGCACGTCGAGCGTCCAGCTCCAGCCGCCGGTGTCGACGGTCAGCGCACGGATCAGGTGCACCGCCCGGTAGAGCGGAGTCACCTCGACCAGCCACCGCAGCACCGCCGGGTACGCCTCGGCGGGCACGAAGGTGCCGGAGAACAGGAACAGGACGAACTGCATCGAGCTCATCAGGTCGAAATCCTGCCAGCTGCGCATGAACGTGGCGATGGCCATGCCGAGCGCGCCGAACGCGAAGCCAACCAGCACCGCCGCCGGGAACGCGGCGAGCGCGCGGGCGGGCGCGGTCAGGTCCATCACCACCATCACCACGAGGAAAGCGGCCGAGTACGCGCTGCCCCGCAGCATCGCCCACGCCAGCTCGCCGAGGGCGATCTCGAATGGCTGCACCGGGGTGGCGATCACCCCGTCGTACAGCTTCATGTACTTCATCTTCCCGAAGAAGTTGAAGGTGGTCTCCGCCAGCGCGCCGGTCATCGCCGACGAGGCGAGCATGGCCGGGGCGACGAAGGCCGCGTACGTCACCACCGCACCGCTGGGCAGCGTCAGGTCGCCGATCAGCGCACCCACCCCGACGCCGATGGAAAGCAGGTAGAGCAGCGGCTCGACGAAGCCGGAGACGAGCAGCAGCCAGTAGACGGACCTCAGGGCGGCGACGTTCCGTTCGGTGACCGACGCGGATCGCCGCGACGCGGCCGAGACGTCGACAAGCCGGGGCAGCACCAGAGTGACCATGACCCTCTCCTAGACGACGAGCCGGCGGGCGAAGACGCGGCGGGCGAGCAGCCATCCTCCGGCCGCCCAGGCGGCCAGGTAGCACAGGTGGCCGATCACCGACCACTGCGGGGCGACGCCGAGCACCGCCGCGCGGCACAGGTCCACGGCGTGCCAGAGCGGCGTGACGTACGCGAGCCAGCGCAGCGCCAGCGGCAGCGACTCGACCGGGAAGAACACCCCGGCGAACAGGGTCATCGGGATTACCGCGAAGCGGAACAGCATGGCGAGCCAACTGTCCGAGTCGACCGACGCGGCGTACGCGAAGGTGGGCGCGGCGACGGCCAGCGCGAGCAGCGCCGCCACCGGCACCGCCAGCACCGCCCACGGCGAGCGCAGCGCCCCCAGCACCCCGGTCACCAGGAGAAACGCGATGACGGCGGTCAGCACCCGGAACAGTACGAACGAGAGGTGACCGGCGAGGATGTCGGCCACGCGCAGCGGCGACGAGCGCTGCCCGAGGTAGATCTTCTGCCACTGGAGGTTGCCGAACACCGGCCAGGTCGACTCGCTGATCGCCACCTGCAACGCCGTCGAGGCGAGCAGCCCGCCGGCGATCCATTCCAGGTAGGAGACGCCACCCACGCCCTGGTCGATGTACGCCCCGACGCCCACCCCGAACCCGAGCACGGTGAGCGTGGGCAGCAGGAAGGACGAGAAGGCTCCGGCCCGCCAGGTGCGCCGGTAACCCACCAGGTGGTATTCGAGTACGGCGAGGGCCGGCACCCGCGGCAGGGCGGGTCGGTCCCGGGTGAGTTGTGCCGTCACGGCAGCCCCTTCCAGCATGTCCTGGCTCAGTCGACGAGGGTGCGGCCGGTGAGGTGCAGGAAGACGTCCTCCAGGCTGCTGCGTCGGACCAGCACGTTTGCCGGTCGCAGCCCGAGCGCGGCCACCTCGGCCACCGCCGCGTCACCGTCGGACACGTAGACCAGGACCCGGTCGGGCAGCACCTCGACGCGTTCCCCCAGCGCGTCGAGCTTGCCGGCGAACGTCTCCTGCGACTCGGCGGCGAACCGCAGCTCGACCACCTCGCGGGTGGCATGCTGCTCGATGAGCGCGCGCGGCGACCCCTCGGCGACGATCCGGCCGCCGTCCATCACCACCAACCGGTCACAGAGCTGCTCGGCCTCGTCCATGTAGTGCGTGGTGAGCACCAGCGTGACGCCCTGCTGCTTGAGCCGGAACAGCCGTTCCCAGACCAGGTGCCGGGCCTGCGGGTCGAGACCTGTGGTCGGCTCGTCGAGGAGCACGATGTCCGGCTCGTTGACCAACGCGCGGGCGATGGTGAGCCGGCGCTTCATGCCACCGGAGAGCGGCTCGACCTTGCTGTCCGCCCGGTCGCCGAGCTGCACGAAATCCAGCAGCTCGGCGGCCCGTGCCCGGGCCACCCGGCGGGGAATGCCGAAGTAGCGGGCGTACGTCGTGAGGTTTTCCCGGACGGTCAGCTCGGGGTCGAGGTTGTCGAGCTGTGGACAGACGCCGAGCCGAGCCCGGATGGCTGGCCCGTCCCGCACCGGATCCATGCCCAGGATGTGCAGCTCTCCGCCGCTGGGCGGCGAGGTGCAGCCGACCATCCGCATGGTGGACGACTTGCCGGCACCGTTGGGCCCCAGGAAGCCGAACGCCTCACCGGCGCTGACCTCCACGTCGATGCCGTCGACGGCAGTGAAGTCGCCGAACCGCTTCACCAGCCCCCGTGCCTGAATGAGTGGTCGCCCCGTGGTCACTCCCGGACCCTAGACACCCGGTCCGACACTTCCCAACGGATTAACGAGTTCAGAGGTCGGCGGGGGTGGTGGCGGTACGGGCGGCGGCGACGAGGCGGTCGGTTTCGGCGAGGACGTCGGGGGCGTCGGTGGGGGTGCCGGGGTCGTAGTGGACCATCCAGGTCAGACCGTCGCTGCCGGGCACCCGGCGTCCGACGATGCGGCCGGATCCGCCGGGCAGGGCGTGGTGCTGGGTGTACGCGACGGAGCGGGTGACCCGGGTGCGTACCTGGTGCGGCAGCTCACCCGGATCGAGCAGCAGGTACCGCTCGGCCGGCAGCTCGGCGACCACCAGGTAGCCGTCCCGCTCGGCGACCCGTTCGCCCGGGGTCACGGTCAGCTCCCGGCCCGACCAGACCGCCTTGACCACGTCGTGCCAGCCGATCCGGTGGCCCCGGCCGGGCAGCCAGAGCCCGAGGTTGGTGGCGACCACCACCCCGTCGCCCTCCCCGTTGCCGGCGGCGGCCCAGGCCAGCACCCGTTCGTCGCGCTCCAGCGGCGGCCGGTCGGCCGGTGGCAGCTTCGGCCGGCGGCGGAACAGTGGCATCCCTACAACCCTCCCGCCGCCTGCTCGCGCAGGGCACGGGCGTGCTGCTCCAGCGAGAGCAGCTCACCGAAGGCGGCGAAGTACTCGTCCTTGTTGTTTACCGGATTGATCCGCTGGATCCGGGACTTCAGCTCCCGGATCCGTGCGGTGACCGACCCCCACTGCAACCGGGCCATGGTGATCGAGACGTAGCGCGGGTCCGGTTCGCCGTCGATCCGCAACGGTTCCACGGCCAGCTCACCGACCAGGGCCTGGGCGGCGAGATCCTCGCAGGCGTCGCGTACCGCTTCGATCCACACCGCGCCGCCGGCTGCCGACGCGACTCCGCCGGCCGCGGCGACCGCCGCCCGGACGGCCACGTGCACCGGATGCCGGTAGTCGGTCGCCTCGACCGCGTCGAACATCGGACCGGCCAGCACCGGCTCCTGGAGGGCCAGCTTCAGCGCCTCCCGCTCGACCATCGACTGCGGGCTGTCCACAGTCGGTTCGGTCCGGGCGGGACGCGCGGCCGGTTCGTCCCCCGGTCGTCCCGACGCGGCGGTCAGCACCGCCCGCTGCACCGGTTCGATCTCCATCCCGAGGTCACCGGCGAGCTTGCGGACGTACTCCGGACGCTTCTCCCGGTCCTTGAGCTTCGCCACCAGGGGCGCGGCACGCCGCATCGCCTCGACCCGACCATCGACGGTGTCCAGGTCGTACCGGCTGATCACGTGGCGCAGCGCGAAGTCGACAAGCGGCTCGCGGCGGGCGACCAGGTCGCGTACGGCCAGGTCGCCCTTTGCCAGCCGCAGCTCGCACGGGTCCATGTTGTCGGGGCTGACCGCGATGAAGGTACGCCCGACGAAGCGCTGGTCGTCGTCGAAGGCCCGCAGCGCGGCCTTCTGCCCGGCCGCGTCCCCGTCGAAGGTGAAGATGATCTCGCCAGCCACGGCGTCGGTGTCCAACAGCAGCCGGCGCAGTACGCCGATGTGGTCGGCGCCGAAGGCGGTGCCGCAGGTCGCCACGGCGGTCGGTACGCCGGCCAGGTGGCAGGCCATCACGTCGGTGTAACCCTCGACCACCACCACCCGACCCTGCTTGGCGATCTCCCGTTTGGCCTGGTCGATGCCGTAGAGCACGTGGGACTTCTTGTAGATCGGTGTCTCGGGGGTGTTGAGGTACTTCGGGCCGTCGTCGTCGGCGAAGAGTTTGCGCGCACCGAAGCCGATGACGTCGCCGGTCAGGTCCCGGATCGGCCAGAGCAGCCGGCGGCGGAACCTGTCGATCAGACTGCCGGAGCGGGCCGGGCGGGACAGCCCGGCGGTGACCAGTTCGTCGTGGCTGAAGCCACGCTGACGCAGGTGCTTGGTGAGCAGGTCCCAGCCGTCGGGGGCGAAGCCGCAGCCGTACCGCTGCGCGGCGGCCCGGTCGAAGCCGCGCTCGGCCAGGAACTCTCGGGCGGGACGCGCGCCGGCCGTGGCCAACTGCGCGGTGTAGAACTCGACGGCGGCGGCGTGCGCGGCCACCAGCCGCTGCTTCTGGCCCTGCTGCGGACGGTTCGGTCGGGGCGCGGACCGGTCGTCCTCCACGTAGCGCAGTTGCAGACCGGCGCGGGCCGCGAGCCGCTCCACCGCCTCGACGAAGCTGAGGTGCTCGGCGTCCATCAGGAACTTGATCGCGTCGCCGCCGGCACCGCAGCCGAAGCAGTACCAGACGTTGCGGGCGGGCGAGACGTTGAACGACGGGCTCTTCTCGTCGTGGAATGGGCAGAGCCCCTTGAGGTTGCCACCACCGGCCGACTTGAGCGTCACGGTGTCGGAGATGATCTCGGCGATGGACGTACGCTCGCGGACCAACGCGATGTCCTCGTCCCGGATCCGCCCCGCCATACCCGCCACCTCCTCGACCTACATCCTGCCCTGCCCGACCACGGCGCGCGGAAGGGCCCCTTGGTGACGTCTCCGACAGCGGATGCACCCTTCCCGACACCATCGACGCGGGGCGCGAACACCGACGCCGCGCCGTTCCGCCACGGAGGCGGAACGGCGCGGCGGGCGGGCAGGACCGGTCAGCGGGGGCGGCGACGCAGGTAGCGGCGTACCGGTGGCGGATCCTCCTCCTCGTACGACCGGGCGGCGCGCACCGCGTCGGCCAGCCCGTGCGGGCGGGTGCGCGGCGGCCCGGCCAGCAGCGGATCGCGGGCCATGTCCTTGACCAGGGCCACGGCCAGCCCGAGCATCACCACCACGAACGGCAACGCCACCATGATGGTGGCCTGTTGCAGCGCGTCCAGCCCGCCGACGAGCAGCAGCACGGCGGCGACCGCGCCGATCAGGATTCCCCAGCTGCCCACGACCAGCCGGTGCGGACGCAGCGCGCCCCGGGAGGTCAGCGAGCCGAGCACCAGCGAGGCGGAGTCGGCGCTGGTGACGAAGTACAGCGCGATGAGCACCATGGCCAGCACGCCGGTCAACGCCGCCAGCGGCAGCGCGTCGAGCAGACCGAACAGCGCCTGTTCGCTGCTGGCGGAGGCGTCCGCCACCAGGTCACGTACCCCGGTGGCCTGCACGCGCAGCGCGCTGCCGCCCATGATCGCGAACCAGACGGCGCTGGCGCCGCTGGGCACCAGGAGGACACCGATCAGGAACTGCCGCACGCTCCGGCCCCGCGAGATGCGGGCGATGAAGGTGCCGACGAACGGCGCCCAGGAGATCCACCACGCCCAGTAGAAGATCGTCCAGCCACCCAGCCAGGCCGGGTCGGAGAACGCCCCGGTCCGGGTGGACATGAAGACGAGGTTGCTGAGGTAGTCGCCGATCGAGGCCGGCAGCACCTCAAGGGTGTAGATGGTCGGCCCGACCACGAAGACGAAGAGCATCAGCGCGACGGCCAGCACCACGTTCGTGGTGGAGAGCCACTTGATGCCCCGGTGCAGGCCGGTGAAGGCGGAGATGACGAAGGCCAGCGTCAGCGCCCCGATCACCACCAGCTCCACCGCTGTGGAGTCCGGCACCCCGGCGACCAGGTCCAGTCCGGCGGCGACCTGGAGGGCGCCGAGGCCGAGGCTGGTGGCAGAGCCGAAGACGGTGGCGAAGACGGCCAGCAGGTCGATGACCTGACCGACGGCGCCGTCGGCACGCTCGCCGATGAGCGGGCGGAACGCCGCCGAGATCCGGTTCTGCCGGCCCCGTCGGAACGTCGAGTACGCCAGGGCCAGCGCCACCACCGCGTAGATCGCCCACGGGTGCAGGGTCCAGTGGAAGAGAGTGAACTGCATGGCCGCGGACGCCGCCTGCCCGGTCTGCGGCTCGACGCCGGTCGCCGGCGGTGGTGTGGCGTAGTGCTGGATGGGCTCGGCCACGGCGAAGAAGACCAAACCGATGCCCATGCCGGCGCTGAACATCATGGCGATCCAGGCCAGCGTGCTGAACTCCGGCTCGTCGTCGTCCTTGCCGAGCCGGATCCGGCCGAACCGGGACAGCGCCAGCACCACCGCCAGCACCAGGAAGGCGTTGGCCGCCACCACGAAGAACCAGCCGAACGTGTCGATGACCCAGGCCAGACCCGATTCGCCGACACTCGCCAGCGAGTCACGGGCCAGAACCCCCCAGAGCACCACGGCGAGCACCCCGCCGACGCCCAGGCCCAGCACGATCGGATCGATCGTGCCGCCCCTACCACCAGATTCGGCGGTCTTCTCGTCTGCCTGCTCGCTCATGGTCACCCCTGACCATCCTCCCGTTCCCCTGCCGCCGTGCTCCGAGAATCCGGCTAATCGCACCCTCAGGGTCGACTTTCGGCCGTTCAGGGGCGCGTTGGGGTGCCACCTTGCCGGTTATCGGCTGGATGGTCAACCGAGCGGCACGGGAACGCGGCCCTGTTCGTCGGCCTCGACCTGGCGGTTCCAGTCCGGCTTGGTGGCCCGCCAACCCTCGTCGTCCAGGCCCTTTCGCCAGTAGCCGGAGATGGACAGCCACTCGCGGGGCACCGACCGCTCCACCCGCAGCAACCGGCGCAACTCGCGGACGAAGGACGCCTCACCGTGCACGAAGGCGTGCACGGTGCCGGGCGGGAAATTCAGCTCACGCACCGCGTCCACCAGCGCCTCACCCACCGGGCGTACGCCCCGGTGCAGCCAGGTCAGCCGGACCGCGCCGGGGCTGGGCAGCGGCTGCTCGTCGGCCGGGCCGTCGACCTCGACGAAGACGTACGCGGGCGCACCGACGGGCAGCCGGGCCAGGGAGGCGGCGATCGCCGGCAGGGCGCTCTCGTCGCCGACCAGCAGGTGCCAGTCGGCCGCCGGGCTCGGCGCGTACGCCCCGCCCGGGCCGACGAACAGCACCTCGTCACCGGGACGCAGCCCCGCCGCCCACGGGCCGGCCAGCCCTTCGTCGCCATGGTGCACCACGTCGACGGTCAGTTCCCCGGCCGCCGCGTCCCAGGCGCGGACCGTGTACGCGCGCAGCCGGGGCCACTGCTCGCGCGGCAGGTCGCGACGAATGGCGGCGAGATCAAGTGGGCGCGGGTGGTCGACACCGGCGACCGGAAAGACGATCTTGATGTAGTGGTCGGTGAACTCGCCGACCGGCAGGCCGGCCAGTTCCTCCCCGCCGAGCACCAGCCGGACCACGTGCCGGGTGGGCCGCGACGTGCGCAGTACGCGGGCGGAGGTGACCTTCTTCGAACGATCCGTCATTCGGTTAGGCTAACCTAACTCCCACGCGCCGTTCAGTCCCCGGTCCGGATGTCAGCTTCTGATCAGACGATCATGCCAGGCCAGGGCGGCGGGGTCGGTAAGCGAGGCCACCTGGTCGATCACCACCCGCAGCCGGGCTTCGTCATCGGGTGCGTCCCGCCACAGCGGGGCGAAGACCGGGTCGAGCGCCCCAGGTGCCCGCGCGGCCAGCGTCGCCACGAGCCCCGCAATTATCTCCCGCTGCCGCTGGTAGCGACCCTGCGCACCGGGCCGACGCATCACGTAGCGCAGGGCGATCCCCTTGAGCAGCGCGCACCGGGCACGCAACGGCCGGGGTACGACCAGGTCGGCCGCGTACCGTCGGTGTGGCCCTGGCCCGAAGCGTTCGGTGGTGGCCGCAACCGCGGTCGCCACGAACTGACCGGTCAACACGCTGGTGGTCGCCTTCAGGGCGGCCTGGGCCCGATGGCTGCCGTCGTAGCCGGCCAACGGGGCGAGCACCGGGTCGGCGAGCAGCCCGGTCAGCGTCTCGTCGAGGTAGTCGGCCGACTCGGTCGAGTAGACGGCGGCGACGTCGGCGCAGAGCGCCGCCCGCTCGTCGGAGTCGACGAGCAACGGCTCCAGCGTGAGATAGCCGCCGTGGATGCCGTCCTCGACGTCGTGCACCGAGTACGCCACGTCGTCGGCCCAGTCCATCACCTGCGCCTCCAGGCACTGCCGCTCGCCGGCCGGCGAACCCTGCCGCAGCCAGGCGAAGGCGGGCAGGTCGTCGGCGTACACCCCGAACTTGCGCCGGCCAGGCCGGCGGGTCCACGGGTACTTGCCGACCGCGTCCAGCGAGGCGCGGGTCAGGTTGAGCCCGGCGGACGTTCCGTCCGGGCCGTACACCTTGGCCTCCAGCCGGGTCAGGACCCGCAGCGTCTGGGCGTTGCCCTCGAACCCACCGCAGTCGGCGGCCAGCTCGTCGAGCGCGGCCTCGCCGTTGTGGCCGAACGGCGGGTGCCCGAGGTCGTGGGCCAGCCCGGCGGTGTCCACCACGTCCGGATCACAGCCCAGCCGGGCACCCATCTCCCGGGCGATCTGGGCCACCTCCAGCGAGTGGGTCAGCCGGGTACGCAGGAAGTCGTCGGTGCCGGCCGTGTGCACCTGGGTCTTCGCGGCCAGCCGGCGGAACGCCGCCGAGTGCAGCACCCGGGCCCGGTCCCGCTCGTACGGGGACCGGCCGTGCTCCGGGTCCTTTACCGGCTCCGCCACCCGACGCGCCGCGTCCGGCTCACCGGAGGCAGCACTCAATCCCCACGCTGCCGCAGTACGCAGAACTCGTTGCCCTCCGGGTCGGCCAGCACCGTCCAGTCGTCGCCGTCCTGCCCGATGTCGACGTGCCGGGCACCCATGTCGACAAGCCGTTCCACCTCGGCCTCCCGGTCGGTCGGGCGCAGGTCGAGGTGCAGCCGGTTCTTGCTCTCCTTCACGCCGGTCACCGGCACGAACACGATGCCGGGCAACCGGTCCGCGCTCTGCCGGATCTCCACCTCGTCGGGTCGCTCCTCGACCACCTGGTACCCGAGCGCCTCGGCCCACCAGCGGGCCAGCCGCCCCGGGTCACGGGCATCGACGGTCAGGCTCTCCCACACGGCGGTCATGCCGGCACCGCCACCGCGACACCGACAGCCTCCGACAACTCGGCACGCGATCCCATCCGTCCACCCCTTCGCGAAACGACTGTCCACGGGCGAAGTCAGGTTACGCCCGGGGCCCCGGTTCGGCGCGCCGACGACGTGCCCGCGGCGGGCCCACATCCTCCGATCAGACGAGAGTTGTCGCCCGATTGCCGACGGTAACGGGATCGCACTCATCGACATCCACGGGTAGCGTCGCCATCGCGGAACGTCACCTGTTGGGGCGAGACACGACCGGTGGGAGAGACACGCTCGTGAACGCGGAAACGATGATGGGTACCGAGCTCCGGGGGCTGCGCCGACGCCGTCCCGAGGTCGCCGGCACGGTCCTCGCCGGCACGGACGGCCTGCTCATCTCCAGCGACCTGCCCACGACCGACGCCACTCACCTGGCGGCGCTGGCCGCAGCCAGCTTCGGCCTCGGGCATCGGATGGCCGCCACCGTGCGGCAAGGCGAGTTCCACGAGTCCGTGGTGCACACCGCGGCCGGTTGCGTGGTCACCTACCCGGCCGGTCGGGATGCCCTACTGACCCTGGTCGCCGAACCGGGAGCGGATCTGGCGGCACTGCGCGAAGAGGCCCGTGGGGTGGTCCGCCGCACCGGTCCGGCCCTCGCCGCCTGCCGCCGCCCGACGCTGCTGCCCGACCAGCCGGATCCGCACGCCCCGCTGGCGGTACGCACACCCATGGCCACGATGCCGAACCAACGCCCCCGCCGCGCACAGTCCATCACCTGGCGGCGCCCCCCGATCTGACCGCTCCAGGCAACGGGCGGCATCCACACGCGCCGCCCGCCACGTCATGCGCCCACGCGCCGCACTACCCGTGCCCGCGCCACCCCGCACCCCGCGCGCACCCCGCACGCCACGCCGCCTGGCCACGCGCACCCCGATCGTCACGCGCGCCCCGCAGGCCACGCGCACCCCGCATTGCACGCGCACCCCGCAGGCCACGCCGCCTGGCCACGCTCACCCCGATCGTCACGCGCACCCCGCAGGCCACGCGCACCTCACGTGCCACGCCGCCTGCCACGCTCACCCCATACGCCCACCCCGCGCCACGCCGCATGCCGCACGCCACGCGCACCCCCATGCGCCACCCCCCGCGCCATGCAGCAACATCGGGGATGTTGTCGTCTCACGGCCGCTCGACACAGCAACATCCCCGATGTTGCTGTGCTTCACCGCGCAGCGCGGCGCGGCACGACGCGGCGCGGCACGACGCGGCGCGGCACGACGCAGCGCGGCGCGGCACGACGCAGCGCGGCGGGCGGCGGGTATGCGGCTCGCCCGGGGCGGGGCGAGCCGCCTGGTCAGCGGCTGTCGGAGCCGGTGGTGACGATTGCGGCTCGGCCGGCCTCCAGCCGCGCCACCGGCACCCGGAACGGTGAGCACGAGACGTAGTCCAGCCCGACGGAGTGGAAGAAGTGCACCGAGTCGGGATCACCGCCGTGCTCGCCGCAGACCCCGAGCTTGAGTCCCGGACGGGCCGCCCGCCCTTCCTCGGCGGCGATGCGTACCAGCCGACCGATCCCGTCGGCGTCGATGGACTCGAACGGTGAGATGCCGAAGATGCCCAGCTCCAGGTAGCGCCAGAAGAACGCCCCCTCCACGTCGTCGCGGGAGAAGCCCCACCCCATCTGGGTCAGGTCATTGGTGCCGAAGGAGAAGAACTCCGCGGCCTCGGCGATCTGCCCGGCGGTCAACGCCGCCCGGGGCACCTCGATCATCGTGCCGATCAGCACGTCGACGTCGCTGCCACCTACCACCTCGGCGATGATCCGCTCGGCCTCGGCGCGTACCGTCTCCAGTTCCTGGACCGCGCCGACCAGCGGGACCATGATCTCCGGGCAGGGACGTACGCCCTGGCGGGTGCACTCCACGGCCGCCTCGGTGATCGCCCGGACCTGCATCGCGAACAGGCCGGGGATGACCAGGCCAAGGCGTACGCCGCGCAGCCCGAGCATCGGGTTCTCCTCGTGCATCCGGCGTACCGCCGCCAGCAGCGCCTCCTCCTTGGCGACGTCCTCGCCGCGCTCCTGGGCGACCGCCACGTTGACGGCGAGCTGTTCCAGCGGCGGCAGGAACTCGTGCAGCGGCGGGTCGATCAACCGGACGGTGACCGGCAGGCCGTCCATCTCCCGGAAGATCTCCACGAAATCCGCCCGCTGCAACGGCAGCAACGCGGCGAGCGCGTCCTCCCGCTCGGCCGGATCGCGGGCCAGGATGAGCCGTTCCACCAGCTCACGCCGGTCGCCGAGGAACATGTGCTCGGTGCGGCACAACCCGATGCCCTCGGCACCGAAGCGCCGGGCCCGGGCCGCGTCGGCGGCGGTGTCGGCATTGGTACGCACCGCCAGCCGCCGGCTGCCGTCCGCGTGCGACATGATCCGGTGTACGGCTCTGACCAGCGCGTCGTCCGTGGACGCCGGATCGAGTTCACCTTCGAAGTAGCGGACCACCTCGGACGGGCTGACCGGCACCTCGCCCAGGTACACCTTGCCGGTGGTGCCGTCGATGGAGACGACGTCTCCCTCGGTGACCGTGTGCCCGGCCACGGCGAACCGCCGCTTCGGCACGTCGATGTCCAGTTCGTCGGCGCCCGAGACGCAGGTCTTGCCCATGCCCCGGGCGACCACGGCGGCGTGACTGGTCTTGCCGCCCCGCGAGGTGAGGATGCCCTTGGCGGCGATCATGCCGTTGAGGTCGTCCGGGTTGGTCTCCCGACGGACCAGGATGACGGCCTCGCCCGCGGCGGCCAGCTCGACCGCGCGGGCCGAGGTGAAGACCACCTTCCCGACCGCCGCGCCCGGCGAGGCGCCGATACCGGTGGCGACCGGCTGGAACTCGTGGTCGAGCTGGAAGCGCGGGAACATCAACTGAGCCAGTTGTGCGCCGTTGACCCGGTGCAGGGCCTCGTCGAGGTCGATCAGGCCCTCGTCGACGAGTTGGCCGGCGATGACGAACGCGGCGGCGGCGGTGCGCTTGCCGACCCGGGTCTGGAGCATCCACAGCTTGCCGCGCTCGATGGTGAACTCGATGTCACACAGGTCCCGGTAGTGCCGCTCCAGCCGGGCCATGTAGTCGAGCAGTTCGTCGTAGGAGTCCTTGTCGATCCGCTCCAGCTCCTGCAACGGCACGGTGTTTCGGATGCCGGCGACGACGTCCTCGCCCTGCGCGTTGGCCAGGTAGTCGCCGTAGATGCCCTGGGCGCCGCTGGCCGGGTCGCGGGTGAAGGCGACGCCGGTGCCGGAGTCGGGACCGAGGTTGCCGAAGACCATCGCCACCACGTTGACGGCGGTGCCCAGGTCGGCCGGGATGCGCTCCTGCCGGCGGTAGACCACCGCCCGCTCGGCGTTCCACGAGTCGAACACCGCGCGGACCGCCAGGTCCAGCTGGTCGCGCGGCTCCTGCGGGAACTCCCGCCCGGTGTGCTTGGTGAAGATCTTCTTGTACGCGTCGACGAGTCCACGCAGGTCGTCCGCGTCCAGGTCCAGGTCGAGGTCGGTGCCCTTGGCACGCTTGGCCTCGTCGAGCGCGTGCTCGAACTCCTCGCCCGGCACGTCGCAGACGGTCTTGCCGAACATCTGGATCAGCCGCCGGTAGGAGTCCCAGGCGAACCTGTCCGCACCGCCGGAGGCGGCCTGGTCGGTCGAGCCACCGGCCTGCCGGGCCAGTCCTTCGACGCTGCGGTCGTTGAGACCGACGTTGAGTACGGTTTCCATCATTCCGGGCATCGAGAACTTCGCCCCGGAGCGTACGGAGACCAGCAGCGGGTCGTCCGGGTCACCGAGCCGCCGGCCCATCTCGCGCTCCAGCGCCGTCAGGTGCGCGCTGATCTGGTCGGCCAGCCCGGCCGGTTCCGCACCCGTGTCGAGGTACGCCTTGCACGCCTCGGTGGTGATGGTGAAGCCGGGCGGCACCGGCAGGCCGAGATTGGTCATCTCGGCCAGGTTCGCTCCCTTGCCGCCGAGGAGGTCCTTGAGATCCTTGTTGCCCTCGGCGAAGTCGTAGACGTACTTGTGCTCAACCGTCTCTTGCGCTGCCACCAGAGCCTCCCACGCGCCCGGATTGACACTTAACGAAGGTTAAGTTTTGTGGTACCCCGAATCCACCAGCTGGTAATCCAGGGAGTCGTGCCGATCGGTGGGCGAAGGCTAAGCGAACAACGAGCGGCCCGGGAGCATTCGGTGACAATAGGCACAGCAATCACGACTGTTCGCGTTCAGCACGGTTTTTGGGAACGGTTCCACGCGCACATTCACGCAATTGCCGACCTCCTCGTACCCTTGACGGCACGCTCCGTCACCACCCCGCACCATTGCCACAACCGCCGCGAATACACCCCCTCGGGAGTCCTCGTGTCCGCCGCACCCGAACCACTCGACCCGCCCCAGCTCGCCGACCTCCCCGCACCGCCCGAAGCGGCACCCGCCCCGGAGGCGGAGACCGCCGCGCGCGCCGACGATGCGGCCCAGGCTGCCGGACGTACCGCTGGGGAACTGGCCCGGGCGGCGGAGCGGAAGGCGGCGGCGCTGCTCGCACCCCCGGCACCGACCCGGCTGGGCGACGTGGTGCCCGCGCCGGAACGGATCGAACCGGACGCGACGGCCGACTACCTGCTCGCCGCCGACGCGGTGATCCGGGTCAGCGCCGATCCGGCCGCAGTGGCCGTCGCCGGGCAACTCGCCGCGCTGCTGCGCCCGGCGACCGGATACCCGCTGCCGGTGACCGACGCCGCCACGCCCGTACCGTCCGGTGGCATCGCCCTCGCCCTCACCGACGAGGCCGCACTGGGTGCGGAGGGCTACCGGCTCGACATCACCACCGACGGCGTACGCATCGCCGCCGGCACCGCCGCCGGTCTCTTCCACGGGGTTCAGACGCTGCGGCAGTTGCTGCCCGCCGCCGTGGAGAGCGCCACGCCGGCCACCGAACGCTGGGTGCTGCCCGGCGGGTCGATTCTCGACCGCCCCCGCTACCCGCACCGCGGAGCGATGCTCGACGTGGCGCGGCACTTCTTCGGCGTCACCGACGTGCTGCGGGTGATCGACCACCTGGCCCGGTACAAGCTCAACCGGCTGCACCTGCACCTCACCGACGACCAGGGCTGGCGGATCGCGATCGACTCCTGGCCCCGGCTGGCCACCGTCGGCGGGGCCGGCGCGGTCGGCGAAGCCCCCGGCGGCTACTACACCCGGGCGGACTACCAACGGATCGTGGCGTACGCCGCCGACCGGCACATCACCGTGATCCCCGAGATCGACTTGCCGGGCCACACCCACGCGGCGTTGACCGCGTACGGCGAGCTGGCCCCCGACCGGGTCGCGCCGCCGCCGTACACCGGCACCGAGGTGGGCTTCAGCTACGTCGACCCGGCCAGCGAGCGCACCTACGATTTCGTCGCCGACGTGCTCGGCGAGATCGCCGCCCTCACCCCCGGGCGGTGGCTGCACATCGGCGGCGACGAGGCGTTCAAGGTGCCCGCCGAGGTGTACGCCGGTTTCGTCGAACGGGTGCAGCGCATCGTCGCCGGGCTGGGCCGGAACGTGATCGGCTGGCACCAGATCGCCCCCGCCGCCCACGCCGACCGGCGGATCCTCCAGTGGTGGGGCACGACCGGCGAGGATCCGGTGACCGCCGAGGCGGTACGCCGAGGCGCCCGGCTGATCCTCTCCCCCGGCAACCACGCGTACCTCGACATGAAGTACGACCCGGACACCCCGATCGGGCACGACTGGGCCGGCCTGATCGACGTACGCCGGGCCTACGACTGGGATCCGGCCAACCACCTGGCGGGCGTACCGGCCGAGGCGGTGCTCGGTGTCGAGGCGCCGCTGTGGACCGAGTCGGTGACCACCCTCGCCGAGATCGAGTTCATGCTGTTCCCCCGGCTGCCCGCCATCGCCGAGCTGGGCTGGTCACCCCGGTCGACGCACGATTGGAGCGCGTTCCGCGGGCGGCTGGCGGGGCACGGCCCACGCTGGGCCGCGGCGGGCATCGCGTACCACCGCTGTCCGGAACTGCCATGGCCGGCGACGCCGCCGGTGCCCGCCCCGCGCAGGCCGTCGCCCGGCGCCGAGCCGGCCGAGCCCCCGCCGGTCAGCCGCTCCGGCGAGCCGCCAGTCCGTCCAGGAACAACTCCGCCTTCCTGACCTGCGCCACGCTCGTCACCCTCGACCATGCCGGGGTGCCTCCCCGGCGCGCCGGCTGGGCTGTTCGAGCGGATCGCGATATATGCCGGGTTCACCTGGCTCGGCGTCACCGGCGCCCGACTCCTGGCCCGCCCCTGACACCCGGATCACCGAATGGCCGGGTTGTCCGGTTCGCCGGTGGCCGAGGCCACCCCCGCGGCGGAATCGCGGGCCGGGTCCGGTGGTTGTACATGGCGTAACCGCGAGCGCCTCCGAGCGCCGCCCCGGCCCGGGTCGGAATGGCTCCCCGCCGTCGGGCGTTACACCCCGGACGACGACGCCAGCGCCATCCGCCTCCCCGCGAGGCCCCCGGAATGGCCCCGGCCTACCCGGCGTTACAGCTCCGGGCAACGCATCCCCCGCGAGCCCACGGAATGACCCCGGCCCACCCGGCGTTACACCTGGCCGGGCCGCGATCCCCCGGTGTCACCCCGCCTCCCGGGACACCGGACGAACGCCGCAAAACCTCCCCCCTTTCCGCATGGCTCACCCGCATCCCCCACACGCGGGCGCAGCCGCGCGCACCCCCGACCGAAAGGTGCAGATCATCATGGCTACCACCATCCTGCGTAAGACCGCCCTGACCATCGCCGCTGCCGCCGCCACCGCCGGTGGCATCGCCGGCCCCGCCATCGCCGCCCACGCCACCCCGGGCGTCCAGGCCAGCGCCGTGCAGGCCGACCGCAAGCCCGGCGGCGAACGCGAACTCGGCGTCCGCTACGAAGCACAGCCCAACTTCTACTACTGCGGCCCCGCCGCCGCCCGCAACGCCCTGAGCGTGCAGGGCAAGAACATCGACGTCGACACCATGGCCAAGCAGATGCGCACCACCGAGGCCGGCACCAACTCCATCAACGACATCACCCCCGTGCTCAACAAGGAGACCGGCAAGGACGTCTACCGCTCGGTCGAGATCACCGACCCCAAGGCCGACGACAAGCAGACCGACAAGCTGCGCGACGACATCGTCCGCACCGTCAACGACGGCCGCGCCGTAGTCGCCAACATCGCCGGCACCGCCACCGACACCGACGGCACCACCCACAGCTTCGAAGGCGGCCACTACATCAGCGTCGTCGGCTACCGCGACGGCGGCGACACCGTCACCATCGCCGACTCCGCCGACCCCACCCAAGCCTCCTACCGGATGAGCATCGACACCCTCGCCGACTGGATCGCCACCCGCGGCTACAGCGCCACCTCCTGACCAACCGAAACACCACGAAGGGCCGACCCCACCCAGGGCCGGCCCTTCGTCGTCCCACCCCAACCCCATCCCACTCACCCGGGGACAACATCGGGGAAGTTGCAGTGTCACGCCACAACGAGCCGGGCCTGTCTCGCTAAGGGTCTGTCAAACGAACGGTGTAACTCGGGTTGTTGACGGCTACTTGCGGCCTGCGGACAGGCGTCCTTCGAAGGCGATGTCGAAGGCGTTGAGGGCTGGCTTCCAGCGGATGGTCCAGCGCCGGCGGCCCTGCCCGGTGGGGTCGAGGCTCATCACGGCCAGGTAGACGCATTTCAGCGCGGCGGCCTCGTTGGGGAAGTGGCCGCGGGCGCGGACGGCGCGGCGGATGCGGGCGTTGACGCTCTCGATGGCGTTGGTGGAGCAGACGACGGTGCGGATCTCGGCGTCGAAGGCCAGGAACGGCACGAACTCCGCCCACGCCTGCTCCCACAGCCGCACGATCGCCGGATACTTGCCGCCCCACGCCTCGGTGAACTCGGCGAACCGGGCCCTGGCAGCCGGCTCGGTGGGCGCGGTGTAGACCGGCCGCAGGGCTTTGGCGATGGCGTCCCAGTGCTGCCGGCCGGCATACCGGAACGAGGCACGCAGCAGATGGATCACGCAGGTCTGCACCACCGCTTCGGGCCACACCTCGCCGATCGCGTCGGGCAGCCCTTTGAGTCCGTCACAGACCACCATGCACGCGTCCGCGACACCGCGGTTCTTCAGCTCGGTGAGGACCTGCAGCCAGAACTTGGCGCCCTCACCGCCGTCACCGGCCCACAGCCCGAGGATGTCCCGGGTGCCGTCAACGGTGACGGCCAGGGCCAGGTAGATGGGCCGGTTGGCGACCTTCCCGTCACGGATCTTCACGTGCACCGCGTCCAGGAAGATCACCGGGTAGACCGGGTCCAAAGGCCGGTTCTGCCACTCGGTCATGCCCTCGACAACCTTGTCAGTGATCGTCGAGATCGTCTGCCGTGACACGTCGGCACCGTAGACCTCGGCGAGGTGGGCCTGGATCTCCCCGGTGGTCAGGCCCTTGGCGGACAGCGAGATGACCATGTCGTCCACACCGGACAACCGACGCTGCCGCTTGCGGACGATCTGCGGCGCGAACGACCCATCCCGGTCGCGCGGCACGTCAATCTCGACCGGGCCGACATCGGTGAGCACCGTCTTGGCCCGCACACCGTTGCGGGAGTTCCCGCCGTTCCTGCCCGCCGGCTCGCCCTTGTCATAGCCCAAGTGATCGGTGATTTCGCCCTCAAGCGCTGATTCCAGGACTCGCTTCGTGAGCTGCTGCAACAGACCGCCGTCGCCGGTCAGCTGCAGACCCGCCGCACGGGCCTGCTCCACGATCTGGGCGACGAGTTCCCCGTCGAGACCCTCCGCCGGTTGTCCCGGCCCGTTCTTCGCCACCGCGGCAGTATCCACGGCGGCCATCGATCCATCAGACATCAGGTGCTGCTCCTTGATCAGGAGTTACACCGTTCGTCTTACAGTCCCCCGATGTTGCTGTCGCCACCGCCCGCCCGGCTCGCGGGCAGCGGGCGGGGGGTGTGGACATGGGGCTGGGGTGCGGACGGGTGGGCGGGGTCAGCCGCCGGAGTCGTCCAGCTCGGCGCCCTCCGGAACGGTGTCGTCGTCGCGGCTGGCCAGCCAGCCGTCGGGCAGGAAGACCTTGCCCGGTGAGTTGGTACGACCGCGCGGCTGGCCCAGCGTCTCGACCGGGAACGCTGCCGCCGGGTCGAGCTTGCCGAGCAGGTCATCCAACTGGGCCAGGCTGTCGATCATCGCCAGCGAACGGCGCAGCTCGCTGCCCACCGGGAAGCCCTTCAGATACCAGGCGACGTGCTTGCGGAAGTCGGTGCAGCCGTCCCGTTCACCCCGGGCCGGGGTGCGGGAACCGGCGGTGAACTGCTCGACCAGCAGCTCGGCGTGCCGGCGCATGGTCACCGCGACCTCGCCGAGGGTGGGCAGCCGGCGCTGTGACGAGCCGTTGAACGCCGCCTCCAGGTCGGCGAAGAGCCACGGGCGGCCGAGGCAGCCGCGACCGATCACCACGCCGTCGACCCCGGTGTGCGCCACCATCCGCAGCGCGTCGTCGGCCTCCCAGATGTCGCCGTTACCGAGCACCGGTACGTCGAGGGCCTGCTTGAGAGTGGCGATGGCGTCCCAGTCCGCCGTGCCCGAGTACCGCTGGGCGGCCGTACGACCGTGCAGGGCGACCGCGGCGACGCCAGCCTCCTGGGCGGCGAGCCCCGCCTCGACGTACGTCAGGTGCTCGTCGTCGATGCCCTTGCGCATCTTGACCGTGACCGGCACCCCGGCGGGTGACGCGGCGTCCACGGCGGCGCGCACCAGGCGGGCGAAGAGCCGCCGCCGCCAGGGCAGGGCCGCGCCACCACCGCGCCGGGTCACCTTCGGCACCGGGCAGCCGAAGTTGAGGTCGATGTGATCGGCGAGGTCCCGTTCGACCACGATCCGCACGGCGGCGGCGGTGGTCTCCGGGTCGGTGCCGTAGAGCTGGAGGCTGCGTGGGCGCTCGTCCGCCCCGAACGCGATCATCCGCAGCGTCTTCGGGTTCCGCTCGACCAGGGCGACCGTCGTGATCATCTCGCAGACGTAGATGCCGCCGCCCTGCTCCCGACAGAGCTGCCGAAAGCCGACGTTTGTGATGCCGGCCATCGGGGCGAGCACCACCGGGGGCCAGACCTGGTGCGGCCCGATGCTCAGCGACGGCCGGTCGGCGGCGGGAGGGAGGGCGGTTTCCACCGCTCAAGGGTACGGGGACCGTGGTCAGCGCCGCCGCCACGGCCACCGGCGACCCCCGCCACCGGACGCCTGCCGGACCAGCGCCTCCGCCGCCCGCAGCTTCTGCTGGATCTCCGTCCCGCCCACACCCAGCAAGTCGGTCAGCAGGATGCCCTGCTTCACCACCAACCTGGCACGCTCGACGTCGCCGATGGCCACCAGGGCGTGCGCGTAGATCGAGTACGTGTTGGCCAGTTCCCAGATGGTGATCGGTTGCTGCGGGTCGAGCGCCTTCAGCCGCAGTTCCATCGCCCGGGAGCCGGCCAGCGCCGCTTCCTGAGCATCGGACTCCGCACCCTGCTGCTGGTGGCGGTGCAGCAGAGCGTTCGCATAGTTGTGGTAGGCGGTGGCCATCGCCGCACGGGTGCGCGGCCCCGCGCCAGGCGGCGGACCGGCGGTGTGCAGACCGATCCCGATTGCCTTCTCCAGCAACTTCAGCCGGACCTCCGGGCTGCCGGCCACGAACGCCGACTCGCCGGAGTCCACCATCGCGGTGATCAGCTCACCAAGCGCCTCGTCCCGGCGCGGCTGGGTCGGATCCGGATGCTCCGCCGCCACCGCCTGATGGATCTCCGCGAACAGCGTGACGGCCTGGTGGCCCGACTCCTTCGCCCGGTCGTGGCGACCCATGGCGGCCAACACCATGCTGTGCCGCCACAGGGCACGAGCCAGCTGACGCTGATCGTGCCGGTCGACCTGGCCGCCCGCGACGGACTGCCGGTACGCCTCGATGACCCGCACCCAGAGCGCGTCCGCCTGCTCCCAGCCCGTCGGCCGGGTGGAGTACTCCCGCGCCCGCTCGAAGATCTCCTCGCGTGCTTCCGGCTCCACGTCGTTGGCCCTTCATCGTCTCCGTGCGGATACGCCCGCCTGAAGACATCATTGGCCATGGATGCCAGTCGGCTCGACCGTCGCACCCGTCCCGGGCCGCCGGATTCAGACCGGCGTGCCCGGGCGGGGGCGGGGATCAGCAGCCGGGAAGGTGGTCGATCAGGTAGCGCTCGACCTGGTCCAGGCCGATCCGTTCCTGGGTCATGGTGTCCCGGTTGCGCACGGTCACCGCGTTGTCGTCAAGCGTGTCGAAGTCGACGGTGACGCAGAACGGGGTACCGATCTCGTCCTGCCGGCGGTAGCGGCGACCGATGGCCTGCGAGTCGTCGAACTCGACCACCCAGCGCTTGCGCAGGTCGGCGGCGAGCTGCTTCGCCTTCGGCGAGAGCGCCTCGTTACGCGACAACGGCAGCACCGCCACCTTGACCGGGGCCAGTCGCGGGTCGAAGCGCATCACGGTGCGCTTGTCCACACCGCCCTTGGTGTTCGGCGCCTCGTCCTCGTCGTACGCCTCCAGCAGGAAGGCCAGCACCGCGCGGGTGAGGCCGGCGGCCGGCTCGATCACGTACGGGATCCACCGTTCCTGCTTGGTCTGGTCGAAGTACGACAGGTCGACGCCGGAGTGCTTGCTGTGCGTGGACAGGTCGAAGTCGGTGCGGTTGGCGATGCCCTCCAACTCGGCGAACTCGGTGCCGCCGAACTGGAACCGGTACTCGATGTCGACGGTGCGCTTCGAGTAGTGGGAGAGCTTCTCCATGGGGTGCTCGTAGAAGCGCAGGTTGGTCTCGGAGAGACCGAGGTCGAGGTACCAGTTCCAGCGCTCGGCGAGCCAGTACTCGTGCCACTGCTCGTCGGTGCCCGGCTCGACGAAGAACTCCATCTCCATCTGCTCGAACTCCCGTGTACGGAAGATGAAGTTGCCCGGGGTGATCTCGTTGCGGAACGACTTGCCGGTCTGCGCGATGCCGAACGGCGGCTTCTTGCGGGCGACCGTCTCCACGTTGCGGTAGTTGACGAAGATGCCCTGGGCGGTCTCCGGCCGCAGGTAGTGCAGACCCTCGTCGCTCTCCACCGGGCCGAGATAGGTCTTCATCAGGCCGTTGAACATCCGCGGCTCGGTGAAGGTGCCCTTGTTGCCGCAGTTGGGGCAGTTCAGCTCGGCCAACGAGGTCGGCGGGCGGCCGTGCTTGGCCTCGTACGCCTCCTCAAGATGGTCGGCGCGGAACCGCTTGTGGCAGGACTGGCACTCGGTCAGCGGGTCGACGAACGCCTCCAGGTGCCCGGAGGCGGCCCACACGTCCCGGGCGAGGATCACCGCGGAGTCCAGACCCACCACGTCGTCGCGCTGCTGGACCATGGTCTTCCACCACTGCCGGCGGACGTTCTCCTTGAGTTCCACGCCGAGCGGACCGTAGTCCCACGCCGACCGGGTGCCCCCGTAGATCTCGCTGGAGGGGAAGACGAAGCCCCGGCGCTTGGCGAGGCTGACAACGGCGTCGATACGGTCGGCTGGCATTTTTCCTCCTACGCCGACTGGCGGTCGGCGGGGACGTCACGGTCGGCGGGGACGGTTCGGGACCACGGTACGACCGGCGCGGTCCCGAACCCAGCACATTACCTGCGACCGGTCAGTTGACTCCGCAGACCTCCATGCCACCGGTCTGCGGATCCTGTGCGAGCACGACCTGCTGGCGTTCCTGGCCGCCGCCGCGGTAGGTCACCTCCACCGGCACGGTGAGGGTGGTGGTGTCCACCTCGCCGACCCGGTAGGAGGAGATCTGCGGCTCGGCGGCGGAGCGGCGTTCGAACTCCTGCCGGGACTCGCGCCGCCGGGCGTCCTCGCAGAGCTGGTCGTACGCCTGGCCGTACTCGCCGTCCGCGAGGGCCCGGTAGTAGTCGCCGGAGACCGTGCGTCCCTGCTCCTCGATCGCCTGCACTCCGCTTACCAGCAGGCCGACGACCGCCGTGCCGCCACCACCGCAACAGAGCAGCAGGGCCAGCGCCCCCGCACCGAGACCGAGCCAGAGCCGGGACCGACCGCCCTCGGTCGGTGGTGCCGCGAAAGGCGGCGCCACCCCGGGCCCGGGCGGCGGCACCGGAGCGCCCCGCTCCGGACCGGACGGCACCTGACCCGGCGGCGGGCCGGGCGGCACCGGACCGGCGGCCGGCGTGCCGCTTTCGTCCGCCGCCTGGGGTCCCTGCTGGCCGGGCGGCGATGGGTCTGGTGGTGGGGCTGCCGGTCCGGGAGCGGTCATAGGAGCCAGCGTAGTGCCCGGCGACTCAGCGGTAAGGACCCGCAGCCCGGTCGCTGGCCACCGTGACCACGTCCCCGCCCGGCGCGGCGGTCGCCAACGGCTCGTACGCGGACGGCTCGTCGACACTCTCGGCGAGCAGCGGCACCGCCGTGATCTTCACGTCGAAACCGCCGAGGGCGCGGCGGTAGGTGCCCACCGACTCCCACTCGGTGACCAGGCACCAGTGCCGCGGGTCGTCCAACGCCCGGACCAGCTGTCCGCGCTGGTAGCCGGGCCGGGCGGCGAGCGCGGCGAGGGCCGCGTGGGCCCGGGCGGTGAACGCCTCCGCGACGTCTTCGTCGACCACGAACCGGTTGGTCACCAGCACCGGCTTCTCCTCCTCGTAGAGTCTGTGGAATGCAGCGTACGCAGCCTGGCATCGCCGGCCGACTGGCCCGGACCAACCCGACGACGGTGTTCCTGGTCACCCTCGTCCTCGCGTTGGTCGCGTTCTTCACTCCGGGCGTGATCGGCGGGCTGTTGACGCTGCTGCTGGCCGGCGCGCTGGCGGCCCTGCTGGTGACCACCTGGACGGTGCAGACGCCGCAGACCCGGGCGATCCGGCTGGTCGTGCTGACCCTGCTGGTCACAGCCGGTCTGGTGAAGCTGCTCTGACATGCAATCATGCGTTTTTGACAATCATTGTCGTTGTCGCGGAGAGTCGGTGACATGACCTTCCGCTCCGCCCCGCGCGCCCTGGCCACCGCCACGGCCGCCCTGCTCGCCCTGACCGGCGTCACCGCCTGTTCGAATGACGACAGCCCGGCCGGCGCCGACCCGCAGCGGGTCGACGTGGTGGCCGGTTTCTACCCGTTGCAGTTCCTCGCCGAGCGGATCGGCGGCGACGCCGTGGCCGTGACCAACCTGGCCCGCCCCGGCGCCGAGCCGCACGACCTGGAGCTGAACCCGGGTCAGGTCGGCCAGATCAGCGAGGCGGAGCTGGTCCTCTTCCTGCACGGCTTCCAGCCCGCCGTGGACGAGGCGGTCGAACAGCAGGCCGGTGACCGCGCCTTCGACGTGGCGACCGTGGAGCCCCTGCTGGACGCCACCGCCGGTGGCCACGACCACGGCCACGAAGGCGAGGAGGACGAGCACGGCCACGAGGACGAGGAGCACGCCGACGAGAAGCACGCCGAGGAGGCGTCCGACGGCACCAAGGACCCGCACGTCTGGCTCGACCCGACCCGGCTGGCCACCATCGGCGACAAGCTCGCCGAGCGGCTCGGCACGGCCGACCCGGACCGGGCCGACGAGTACACCCAGCGGGCCGCCACCCTGCGTACCGAGTTGGAACAGCTGGACACCGAGTTCACCGAGGGGCTGAAGACCTGCCAGCGTCGGGAGATCGTGGTCAGCCACACCGCGTTCGGCTACCTGGCGCAGAAGTACCAGCTGGAGCAGATCGGCATCAGCGGACTCACCCCGGAGGACGAGCCGTCCCCGCAGCGACTGGCGGCGGTGGCCGAGGAGGCCCGGGAGCACCAGGCCACCACGATCTTCTTCGAGACGCTTGTCAGCCCGAAGGTGGCCGAGACCATCGCCCGTGAGGTCGGCGCTCAGACCGCGGTGCTGGATCCGATCGAGGGCCTGTCAGCCGAGGGCGACGGGGACTACCTTTCGGTGATGCGTACCAACCTGCAGACCCTGAGGACGGCGTTGAGCTGCTCGTGACACCTGACGTCATCACCGTCACGCACGGGGTGGTCGGCTACGACGGCCGCCCCGTGCTTCGTGACGTTTCGCTTACCGTGACCGCCGGTGAGGTGGTCGCGGTCCTCGGTGCCAACGGCTCCGGCAAGTCCACCCTGATCCGCGCCATTCTCGGGTTGGTCCCGTTGAGCTCCGGCACCGTGACCCTGTTCGGCCGACCGGTCCGCCGGTTCCGACAGTGGCACCGCGTCGGGTACGTCCCCCAGCGCCTCGGCGCCGGCAGTGGCGTACCGGCCACCGTCGCCGAGGTGGTCGCCGCCGGGCGGCTGGCCCGCCGGGGAGTCCTGCGTCCGCCCGGGCGCGCCGACCGGGAGGCCGTCGCCGAGGCGCTGCGCGCCGTCGGCCTGACCGACCGGGCGAAGGACCCGGTCAGCACCCTCTCCGGGGGGCAGCAGCAGCGCACGCTCATCGCCCGGGCCCTCGCCGGGCAGCCCGAGCTGCTGATCCTCGACGAGCCGACGGCCGGCGTGGACGCGGCCAGCCAGGAGGCGTTCGCCGGTGCGTTACGCGACTTCACCGTCAGCGGGGGCACCGTCCTGCTCGTCGCCCACGAACTGGGTCCGCTGCGCCCGGTGATCGGCCGGGCGATCGTCGTACACCAGGGGTTCGTGGCGCACGACGGCGCCGTGCCGGAGCCGGCCGGGCACCACGCGGCGCCGGACCACGACCACGTGCATCCGCACGGCCCCGAGGAGCCCGCCGGGCTGTGGAGCACGAGTTGAACCTCTTCCAGTACGAGTACATGCAGCTTGCGCTGGTCAGCGCTCTGATCATCGGGCTCACCGCGCCCGCGCTCGGCATCTACCTGGTGCAGCGGCGGCTGGCGCTGATCGGGGACGGCATCGGGCACGTCGCGCTGACCGGGGTCGGTGCCGGCCTGCTCTTCCAGACCTCCCCCGTGATCATGGCCGTGATCGCGGCCACCATCGGCGCGGTCGCCATCGAGCTGATCCGGGAACGCGGCCGTACCTCCGGCGACCTGGCTCTCGCGCTGCTCTTCTACGGCGGCATCGCCGGCGGGGTGGTGCTGGTCGGGCTCTCCGACAGCACCAGCTCCAATCTCAACGCGTACCTGTTCGGCGCATTGAGCACGGCGTCCCGGACGGATGTCGCCACCATCGCGGTGCTGGGCACGGCCGTGCTGATCGCGATGATCGGGCTGCGGCCGGCGCTGTTCGCCGTCTGTCACGACGAGGAGTACGCCCGGGTCTCCGGCCTGCCGGTGCGCACGCTCAACCTGCTGCTCGCGGTCACCACGGCGATCACGGTGACGATCGCCATGCGGGCGGTCGGCGTACTGCTGATCAGCGCGCTGATGGTCGTCCCGGTGGCCACGGCGCAGCAGGTCACCCGGGGGTTCCGCAGCACGATGGCGGCGGCGATGGCGTTGGGTCTGTTCGCCGGCGGCGCGGGCATCTGGATGGCGGCGGTCGCCGACACCGCGCCGGGCGCCTCGGTGGTGGTCCTCGCGATCGCCTCGTTCGTGGTGGTCACCCTGCTGGCCGCCGGTTGGCGCCGGCTCCGGCGGGCCCGACCCCAACCCGCGCCGGCTCCGGAGCCGCACGAGGTGGTGCTCGGCGGATCCTGATCACGAGCTGCCCGCCGGTATTGGTTACCGTTGCAGGGTGACCAGCGGATCCGGCTATGACGCGTACGAGGGTGCCAGCGAGTTGCTGCGCGCCCTCTCGGCACCGATCCGGCTGGCCATCGTCAGCGAGCTGGCCGGTGGTGAGCGCTGCGTGCACGAGCTGGTGGACAAGCTCGGCGTGGCCCAGCCGCTGGTCTCCCAGCACCTGCGGGTGCTCCGTGGGGCGGGCGTGGTCCGGGGCTCCCGGCGGGGGCGGGAGATCGCGTACACCCTGGTCGACGAGCACGTCGCGCACATCGTGGCCGACGCGGTCAGCCACGCCGGGGAGGGATCATGAGCGAGAGTAATACGGCCGTTCGCAACACCCGTCAGCGTTCGGCGGTGAGCGCGCTGCTCGCCGAGACGGACGGGTTCCACAGCGCCCAGGAACTGCACGCGATGCTGCGCGATCGTGGCGAGCGGGTCGGGTTGACCACGGTCTACCGGACGTTGCAGGGGCTGGCTGACGCGGGCGAGATCGACGTGATGCGTCCACCGGGCGGCGAGCACCTGTACCGCCGGTGCAGCGAGGGGCATCACCACCATCTGGTCTGCCGGGCCTGCGGCCGTACGGTCGAGGTCGCCGGGCCGACGGTGGAGACCTGGGCCGACCGGGTCGCCGCGCAGCACGGCTTCACCGACGTCAGTCACACCCTGGAGATCTTCGGCACCTGCCCGACCTGCGCCCGCTGACCGGTCGGCCGCCGGTCTTCCTCGTCGCGTCACTGCGGGTGCCGCCCGGGTCGGCGTGCTGGCGATCAGAAGTACGTGATCGGCGAGATCTGACGGGCAACTGTCGGGGTGCCGGCTGGCGGGGTCCGTGGCAGTCTGTCCGGCGTGAAGATCTACGCTGATCGTTTCCCGACCGCGCTGCGACAGCTACTCACCGATCTGCTCGTCATCGCTTGGGTGTACGCGACGATCCGGGGCGCGCTGTGGCTGCACGACCTGGTGCAGAAACTGGCCGTACCCGGACAGAAGCTGGAAGGGGCGGGCGGCGGACTTGCCGACAACCTCGCCGAAGCCGGCGGCAAGGTCGGCCGGGTGCCGTTGGTCGGTGATGAGCTGACCGCACCCTTCGAGCGGGCGGCCGGTGCCGCTCGCTCGCTGGCCGAGGCCGGCCGCGACCAGCAGGAGTTGGTCGACCAGTTGGCGCTGGCACTGGCCGTCGGGCTGCTGATCGTGCCGCTCGGACTTGTGGTGTTCGGCTGGCTGCCGCTGCGGGTGCGCTGGATGCGCCGGGCCGGCTCGGCGGCGACACTGGCCGCCGCACCCGCCGGCCGGGACCTGCTGGCCCTGCGCGCCCTGGCCGGCCAGCCGCTGCGCAAGCTCACCCGGATCGCCCCCGACGTCGCCGAAGCGTGGCGCCGTGGCGACGACGCGACGGTCAACGCCCTGGCCGCCCTAGAACTCCGCCGCCTAGGCCTCCGCGACCCCCACCACCCCTGACCTCCCCACCACTCCCCTGTTGATCAAGAAGTTTGGGTCGTGAATCGCGCCGATTCAGACCAGAACTTCTTGATCAACACGGGCTGGCGCGGGACCGCGTGGGGGGTTAGGGGCAACGCCGCTCAGTTAGGGCGGTGGGTTGGTTGTCAATGCTGCCGCGTCGAGGATGTTGATCTTGAATGTGGCGTGGTAGGTGGTGCGGTCGATGGTGCCTTTGGCGCGGTGTTTGGAGATCGCGCGTTTGACCACGCGGGGGCTGATTCGGGTGCGGCGTGGGGGGAGCAGGTCGGCCAGGACGGCGCGGCCGATGGCTCCGACGAGGTCGATGACGGTGTCGGCGATGACACCGGCGGCGTGGGTGATTTGGTCTCGGGCGGCGTGGACGGCGATGGTGAAGCTGGCCCGGTCGGGGTTGGTCGTGGGCCGGCTGGCGGTGGCGTCAGCCATCGCCAGCCGGACCGCTTGGTAGGTGGTGAGCAGGGCGTGGACCTCTTGACTGATCCCGTTCGGGGTTCGGGCTCGCAGGACCCGTCCGCCCAGCAGGGTGGACTTCAACTCCAGGTATGCCGTTTCGATCTCCCAGCGGTGGTGGTAGAGGGTGACCAGGTCCATGGCCGGGAAACGGCGCTGGTCGGTGAGGGTGGTGATCAGCCGGTACCGGCCGATGTGGCGTTTGCCGTTCATGCTCACGACGATCTCGGCGTCGACGACCCGGACGCTCATCGTGCCGATGACCGACAGCCAGGAACCGTCGTGATGGCGGCGGATGACGGGTAGCCGCCGGTCGTCCTTGTCACGGATGAGTAGGTCAGCGCCGGTGCCGGCGAACTGCTCGATCATCGTGCGGGCAGCGAAGCCCCGATCGGCCAGCAGCAGCATGCCCGGGTGCAGACAGCCCAGCAGACGAGCGGCGCAGCTCAACTCGCCGGTGCTGATGGAAGTGAACACCGCATCGATGAGGGTCCGCGTGCCGCACACGACGACCGCGACCAGCCGCAGCATCGGATAGCCCGAGCCGCCGTGAGTTCCGGCCTGACGAGGATAGACCGCGAGGTTCGCCGTGCTGTCGGGCACGAACATGCTGGTGCCGTCGATTGCACACACCAGCAGACCTCGCCATCGCCCAGCCCCGGCAGGCGGACCTGCCACCAGCCGGAACAACGCTGCCAAAGGTTTGTCCCCAACCCGACGGCGAGCCTGAGACAGGGCTGAGGAAGTCGGCATCGCCACCGGCAACCCGTCCAGACCAGCAACCAGCCGAGCCCACACTTGCCGATAACCCAACTCGGTGAACAACCCCGCCGCGAGCAGCAGATACACCACCACCCGCGACGGCAGATCCCGCACCCGAGCCTGCACCGCCCGCGTCTGCGCCAGGACGGCATCGACCATCTCGAAGGGCACCTGCTGCGTCAACTCACCCAGATGACCTGGCGCGAACCGGCCGGCTGCCACCGTGACGGTCCGAGCAATGGCACACTGTTCCAACGGCGGGGCTCCCGGTCCAGAGGCTGTCTTGGAGTGACAAACCTCTATACCGAGACCCCGCCGCCCTCGTCTATCGACACGCTCCTTGACAGACGCCCCGTCTCCCTAACGGGTCTGTGGATCTAAAGGTGTTTCCGGCCTGACCTGCCGGGCGTTGTGCCTGGTGAGGAGGGTGCCGTGATGACCGCGACACTGAACGACCAGACCGGACGGAAGAAGCGGGCTGAGCCGTCGGCGGAGGCGAAAGCCGCCGCTGAGCTGGTTCGGGCCGCGAAGGAGCAGGGCTTGTCGTTGACGGGTCCGGACGGGCTGTTGAAGCAGTTGACCAAGACGGTCCTGGAGACCGCGTTGAACGAGGAGATGACGGAGCATCTCGGTTATGCCAAACACGAACCCGACGGTGCCGGCTCGGGCAACATCCGCAACGGCACTCGGTCGAAGACGGTGTTGACCGACGCGTCGGGACGGGTGCAGATCGACGTGCCGCGGGACCGGGCGGGCACGTTCGAGCCGCAGATCGTGCGCAAGCGGCAGCGTCGCCTGTCGGGCGTCGATGAGGTGGTGTTGTCGTTGTATGCCAAGGGTTTGACCACCGGGGAAATCTCGGCGCACTTCGCCGAGATTTACGGGGCTTCGGTGTCCAAGGAGACGATCTCGCGGATCACCGACAAGGTGATCGAGGAGATGACCGACTGGTCCCACCGGCCCCTGGACGAGATCTACGCGGCGGTGTTCATCGACGCCATCGTGGTGAAGGTGCGGGATGGGCAGGTGGCGAACCGGCCGTTCTATGCCGCGATCGGAGTCACCCTCGACGGGGACAAGGACATCCTCGGGTTGTGGGCCGGCGCGGGTGGTGAGGGCGCGAAGTTCTGGATGAGCGTGCTCACCGACCTGCGCAACCGGGGCGTGAAGGACGTGTTCTTCCTGGTCTGCGACGGGTTGAAGGGCCTGCCCGATGTCGTCACGAACGTGTGGCCGCAGACGGTGGTGCAGACGTGCGTGATCCATCTGATCCGCAACACCTTCCGGCTCACCTCGCGGCGTTACTGGGATGAGCTGAAGCGCGATATCAAGCCGATCTACACCGCCGTCAACGCCACCGCCGCAAGGGCCGCGTTCGACGACCTGGCCGAGAAATGGGGCGGCCGGTACCCGGCGGTGATCCGGCTGTGGGACAACGCGTGGGCGGAGTTCATCCCGTTCCTCGACTACGACCTGGAGATCCGCACAGTCATCTGCTCGACCAACGCGATCGAATCGTTGAACGCCCGCTACCGGCGGGCGGTCAAGGCCCGCGGCCACTTCCCCAACGAGCAGGCCGCGTTGAAGTGCCTGTACCTGGTGACCCGATCCCTGGACCCCACCGGAGCAGGCAGAACCCGATGGACGACGCGCTGGAAACCCGCCCTGAACGCCTTCGCCATCACCTTCAGCGACCGCTTCCCAGCCGCTGAAACCTACTAACCAAGATCGCCGGAAACACCCTTAGCGAGACAGGCCCTCCCTAACTGAGCGGCATTGGGGTTAGGGGTGGGGGTGGGGTCAGGTGGGCGGGGGGAGGTGGCGGCGGGCGGTGGAGGGGGCGGTGGAGGGGCCGGGGGTCCAGGGGGCCACCCAGGGCAGGTCGGCGGGTGGCGGGATGACGCCGTCCTCCAGAGCCGTGTAGCGGCCGGCGAGGATGCGCTTGGCAGCCGTCACGTCGATCGAGTCGGTGTTCTCCCACAGGGCGGTGAACAGGGCGTCTACCCGGACCCGGGCCTGCCGGCAGAACAGGTCGGCCAGTTCGACGTTCTCCGGCCGGGTGTCGCGCTCGGCGTGGGCGCGTACGCAGACCGCGCTCATCGCGAACAGCTCCGCGCCGATGTCCACCACTCGGCCCAGGAACGCCTGCTTGCGCTCCATCTTTCCCTGCCAGCGGGACATCGCGTAGAAGGTGGACCGGGCCAGCTTCCGACTGGCGCGTTCCACCTGACGCAGGTGCCCGGCGAGCGGACCGAACTCGCCGTACCCGGTGGGCTGCTGCCCCTTGCCGACCGCGAGGGTCGGCAGCCACCGCGCGTAGAACGCGCCCGCCCGGGCACCAGCCTTCGCCTTGCGGGCGAGCCCGGCGTCGGGGTCGATGATGTCGCCCGCCACCGACAGGTGCGCGTCCACCGCCTCCCGGGCGATGAGTAGGTGCATGATCTCCGTAGAGCCTTCGAAGATCCGGTTGATCCGCAGGTCACGGAGCATCTGCTCGACCGCGGCCGGGCGTTCGCCCCGGGCGGTGAGCGACTCGGCCGTCTCGTACCCCCGGCCACCGCGGATCTGGACCAGTTCGTCGGCGACCCGCCACGCCATCTCGCTGGCGTACAGCTTCACCAGCGCCGCCTCGATCCGGATGTCGTTGCGGTCGTCGTCGGCGAGCAGGCAGCAGAGGTCGAGCATGGTCTCCATGCCGTACGTGGTCGCGGCGATGAAGGAGAGCTTCTGGGCGACGGCCTCGTGCTCACCCACCGGCCGGCCCCACTGGACCCGCTCCGCCGACCACTCCCGGGCCACGTTCAACGCCCACTTGCCGGCGCCGATGCACATCGCCGGCAGCGACAACCGGCCGGTGGTCAGCGTACTCAGGGCGATCCGCAGCCCCTTACCCTCGCCACCGATGACGTTCTCCTTCGGTACGAAGACGTCGTGGAATCGGGTGAGGCTGTTCTCCAGTCCACGCAGGCCGAGGAAGGCGTTGCGCCGCTCGACCGTGATGCCCTCGGCGTCGCCGTCGACCACGAAGGCGGTGATGCCGCCGCGACGTCCCTCCGCCTTCGGCACCCGGGCCATCACCACGAGCTGGGTGGCCACGGTGCCGTTGGTGGCCCACAGCTTGACGCCGTTGATCCGGTAGCCGGTGCCGTCGGGTGTCGGCTCGGCGGTGGTCGCCAGGCGGGCCGGGTCGGAGCCCACGTCCGGCTCGGTCAGCAGGAACGCGGAGACCTCGCCGGCGGCCAGCCGGGGCAGGAAGCGACGTCGCTGCTCCTCGCTGCCGAACATCTTCAACGGCTGAGGTACGCCGATCGACTGGTGTGCCGACAGCAGCGCGCCGATCGCCGGGCTGACCGAGCCGGCGAGCATCAACGCCCGGCAGTAGTGCAGGTTGCTCAGGCCGAGCCCGCCGTACTCCCGGCCGATCTTCATCCCGAAGGCGCCCAGCCGGGCCAGCCCCTGGAACACCTCGTCGGGAATCCGCGCGTCGCGTTCGATCGCCGCGCCGTCCACCTCGGTGGCGACGTAGTCGCGGAGCCGGCCGAGGAACTCCTCGGCGCGGGCCTGTTCCTCCGGATCCGGTCGCGGCCACGGATCGATCAGGTCGAGCCGCAGCCGGCCCAGGAAGAGTTCCTTGCCGAAGCTGGGCCGGTCCCAGGTGGTCTGGCGGGCCGCCTCGGCGACCTGACGGGCCTCCTTCTCGGACACCTGGCCCGCCGCGTCCGGCGCGGGCACCTGGCCCGCTGCTTCTGGGGCGCGGTCGGCGTTACGGCTGTCGGTGGCTGACGGACGGTGGTTCTCGGCGATGGCCACGGCAAACCCCCGGGGGTCGATCCGGACAGTCGGACTGTTCCGCCTGTTCAGCAGGCTACCCGCGTTTGTTACCCAAAGGTAGCCACGGATATCCGCAGCAGCGGCCGACTCAGTCCTGGTTCAGGCCGCTCGGGTCCTCGTCGTCGTCGATGTCGTCCTCACCCCAGTTGCGGCGGGCGAACGGCAGCATCATCCAGAGGGTCAGGAACCACAGACCGGTAACGGCACTGAGCAGGAACGCGATCGGTCGGGCGAGCACGAAGTCGGTGATCAGCAGCACCGAACTCACCATCGCGACAAGCATGAAGCCGAGACCGCCACTGGCCATCCGATGGGCGAAGCGCACCAGTTCCGGTTTGCGGCCCTGCCGGAACAGCGCCCGGTGGAACGCCACCGGCGAGATGATCATCGCGGTGGCGCCGGCTGCGGCCAGCAGCGCGACGATGTAGACGTCCCGCTGAAACTGGGTGGTGTCGTCGAAGCCGGCGCTGAACGGCAGGGTCAGCAGGAAGGCGAAGAGGATCTGCACGCCGGTCTGCGCGACCCGCAATTCCTGTAGCAGGTCGGCGAAGTTGCGCTGCCACCGCTGCTTCTCGGTTTCCTTTGACACTGCGGACCTCCGGGGCTCCGCCGGCCCTCGCCGCCGGCGGTCACGCTGATGCCCCACCGGGTGCGACCCGAAACCCGTTCAGGATCCCCGGTGCCCGCTCTCCGCCCACTCAAACCGCCGGGCGTACCCGGGCCAGGATCGCCTCGGCCAGCGGCGTCGGCGCCTCGTCCGGGATCCAGTGGGTGACCCCGGCCAGTTCGACGAATCGAAAATCCCCGGTCACGTGAGCGGCGCACGCCTGCGCGGCGACCCGCCCGATGGCGACGTCACCGTCACTCCAGACGAAAGTGGTCGGCACCGGCACCGGGCCGATCGCCGCCAGATCCGCCTTCGACATCGCCCGGTACCAGTTCAACGCGGCGGTCAGCGCACCCGGCTCACGCATCGGATCGGCGTACGCGGCCACCCGGGCGGCGTCGCCGACGCCACGCAGCAGCCGCCGCAGCCCGGCCGCACCGAGCGCCAGCAACGTCTTCTCCGCCACCCCCGGCTTCCGGAACAGCACCATGTACGCCGAGCGCGCCTTCTGCTGCGGGTCGTGTGTCAACGCGTACGCCATGGCCGCCGGATGCGGCACGGAGACCGCGGTCAGGGTCCGTACCCGGTTCGGGTGGGTGGCGGCCAGCGCCCACCCGACGACCGCACCCCAGTCGTGCCCGACCACGTGGGCGGCGGGCACCCCGAGGGCGTCCAGCACCGCAGCCGCGTCGGCGACCAGTTCACCCAGCCGGTACGCCTCGACCTGGGTGGGCCGGGCGTGTGGCGAGTAGCCCCGCTGGTTCAGCGCGTAGCTGCGCAGACCGGCGGCGTGCAGGGCCGGCAGTACGTCGTCCCACTCACCCGAGTGCTGCGGGAAACCGTGCAGCAGCAGCACCGGTTCGCCCTGCTCCGGACCACCGGTGGTGACGTCGAACCGCAGACCTCGGGCATCGATGCGCATGCCGGCAGCCTACCGACGACCCGACGCCGGCTCCGAAAGGTGACAATCAACAGGGCGGCTCGGCCAGCCGCTCCATCCGGTTCCAACCGGTCCAGCCTCGTTCGCGCAACAACTCCTGCAGTCGTTGCATCCGGGGATCGGCTTCAACGGCGAGCGCGTCCAGCAGGTCGTGCATCAGGTCCTGGTAGTCCCCATCGGAGGGTTCGAACGTGCCGGCGGCGTACGCCTGCTCAGCCAGGTTGGCAATGATGTCGGCGGCCTCCGCCAAGCGTGGGTCGTCGTCGGCGTCGCCGTCGAGGATCTCCGACAGCACCCGGTAGAGCCGGACGACCCGCGGGTCGTCGAGCTGCGCGAGTTTGCCGGGCATGAACTCGCGGATGTGATCGGGCCAGCGGGCGGCCACCAGGATCCAGCCGTCCCGCTCGCCCGCCATCACCCGCTCGGACACACCGATTTCCCGGAGCCGATCGAGGTAGGCGGTCACCTCCGGGGGGAGTGTCAGACCGTCCCCGGCCGCGAGCTGCGCGATCTGCCTACGGCTGGTCTGCAACCGTTCGATCTCTTCCCGCAGGTGACCGTCGATCCCGCGGATCGCTTCCGCGAAGGTCGCCGCATCGGCTTCGAGTAGCTGACTGATCCGGGACAGCGGCACACCGGCGTTGGCGAGAGTGCGGATCTTGATGAGGGACACGGCCGCCGTCGGGCCGTACCGCCGGTAACCCGAGGCGTCCCGCTCCGGCTCGGGCAGCAGCCCGATCTGGTGGTAGTGCCGCACCGTCCGCACCGTGACACCGGCGTACGCCGCCAGTTGACCGATCGTCAGCATGCCCCGATCCTGCCCCCACCACACCGGGCCCGGCCGAGTCGGGCTAACGCGGTAGGCCACGTACGAGTCGGCCCCGGTCTCGATCGCACCACCGAAGCCGTGGACGAACAGCAGCATGAAGGCGATCGGCACCTGCCGCTTCAGTGCTGTTCCTTGTCTGTGCCGGCACCGACGAGGGTGAGGAAGATGTCTTCGAGGTTCCGCTGCTTTTCGACGTACTCGACCTCGGCGGGTGGCAGGATCCGCCTCAGCTCGTCGAGGGTGCCGTCCACGATGATTCGTCCCTCATGGAGGATCGCGATCCGGTCGGCGAGGTTTTCCGCCTCGTCGAGATACTGGGTGGTGAGCAGCACGGTCGTGCCGCCCTGAGCGAGTTCGTTGACGGCGTGCCACACCTCAAGGCGCGCCTGCGGGTCCAGCCCGGTCGTCGGCTCGTCGAGGAAGACGACAGGCGGATTCCCGATCAGACTCATCGCGATGTCCAGCCGGCGGCGCATGCCCCCGGAGTACGTCGCCACCCTGCGGGCACCCGCCTCGGTCAATGCGAAGCGCTTCAACAGCTCGTCCGCGATCGCGCCGGGTGCCTTGAGGTGCCGCAGCCTGGCGACGAGGACGAGGTTCTCGCGCCCGGTGAGGATCTCGTCGACCGCCGCGAACTGCCCGGTGAGGCTGATGGACTCGCGCACGTCGGCCGCCCGCGTCGCGACGTCGAAGCCGTTGACGTGTGCGGTGCCCGCGTCGGCCTTGAGCAGCGTGGAAAGGATCTTCACCACCGTGGTCTTGCCCGCGCCGTTCGAGCCGAGCAGGGCGAAGATGCTCCCCCGCGCGACCTCGAAATCCACGCCACGCAGCACGTGCAGCTTCTGGTACGACTTCGCCAGGCCCCGCACCCGGATCGCGGGCCCCTGAAGCTCACTGGTCGTCGCCGGGATCGTCATGCCGATCAGCATGGAGGGCTGACGCAGCGTCAGGGTCAAGCCCGCAGCGGGCACCAATCTCGCAGGGGGTGGCGCGACGTCAGTCGTACGGACGCTTGGGGACAGGCACCTGCCGCCAGGACTCGACCTCAAGGTAGGGGATCTCCGCGTCGTTCACCGGATCCCGGCCGAGTCGATCGCTGTAGCGGCCGGTCACCTCGACCCAACTGTCGTCGGGCAGCCCGGCCGGTACGTCGCCGGTCAACCCGAGCTTGACCGGTCGGCCGTCGGCGGCGCAGCAGGACAGCACCATCCGGGCCAGGATCGGCTGGCCGTCCGCGCCGGTGGCAATGAAGCCGGTGAGCTGAACCCGCCGATCGCCGATCGACGTGCCCCGGTCGAACAGCGCCCGGGAGGCGTAGTCCAGGACGCTGACCTGCACCGGGTCCCCCTCGGGCAGCGGCGGGTAGTCCGACTGCTGTTGGCTGCTCAACGCCGTGCCGGCCTGACCCGCCGCGTACGACCCGAGGGCCGGCGGGGCGACCAGCAGCAGGCCGAGCACGGGCAGGATCAGCAGCCAACCGACCCGCGGCTCGTGGTGGGCGTGCCCGTGCCCGTCGTGCCCGTCGGGGCGGTCGGGGCCTACGGTGGGACCGTCGGCGGGGGCCAGCGCGCGGGGGGCTGGCGGGCGCAGCTCGTACCAGAGCGTCATGATCGCGGCGGCGACCAGCAGCAGGCCGGCGGCGATCAGGAAGGGACGCAGGCCCTCCTTGACGTAGCGCAGGTAGAGGTCGGTGACGCTGGCCCGGATCACCGCGCCGCCGAGCAGCAGCAGGATCACCGCCTGCGCCTGCCGGTTCACAGCAGCACCGCCCCGGCGCCGACGGCGACCAGCACGGCCACCGCGAAGGTGGTCGGCGCGAACCGGAAGGCGAAGCGGCGGCCGAACACACCGGCCTGCATCGAGATCAGCTTGAGATCGACCATCGGCCCCACCACCAGGAAGACCAGTCGGGACGTGAGCGAGAACTGGGACAGCGAGGCAGCGACGAAGGCGTCAGCCTCCGAGCAGAGCGAGAGCAGCACGGCGAGCAGCGCCAGCGCCAGGATCGACAGCCACGCGTTGTCGGCGAGGGTCTGCAACCACCGCTCCGGCACCAGTACGTTGATGCTTGCGGCGGCCATCGCGCCGAGTACCAGGAAACCACCGGCGTGAGTGACGTCGTGGCGGACGGCGGCCCAGAAGGCCCGGCCCCGGGACGCGTCGTCCAGCTCCGGGCGGCGCGGCATCCTGATCCACTCGGTGCGCCCGAGCCGCAGCCAGAGCCACCCCATGATCATGGCGACGATCAGGCTGGCGACGCCCCGGGCAAGGACCATCTCGGGGTTGTTCGGGAAGGCGACCGCCGTGGCGGTGAGCACGATCGGGTTGACAGCCGGGGCGGCGAGCAGAAACGCCAGCGCGGCGGCCGGGGTCACGCCCCGCCGGATCAGTGACCCGGCGATCGGTACCGAACCGCACTCGCAGCCCGGCAGCACCACCCCGGCCGCGCTGGCTGCCGGCACCGCCAACGCCGGGTGCCGGGGCAACGCCTTCGCCCAGAAGGATCGGGGCACGAAGACCGCGATCACGGCGGAGAGCAGCACTCCGAAGGCCAGGAACGGCACTGCCTGCACCATGATCGAGACGAAGACGGTGGTCCAGGTCTGGATGCGGGGATCGTCCAGGGCGGCGGCGATCGGCTCCCGAAAGATGATCAGGATGATCAGCAGCGCCGCGAGAATCTCCACCGAGCCGATCCGGTCACCGAGCCGGCGCCTGGGTGGCTCGCCACCGGCAGGCTCCGGTGGGCGCGTTTCGATGTCGACGCCCCCGGCCGAGGATCGGGGCTCCGGTTCGCCCGGCACGGCCCGGTCAGTGTCTGTGGTCACCCGTCACCCTTCGGCCGTGGCGGATCGGCGGACTGAGATTACCGTCCGGCGCGGATGACGTCGATGGATGTCACAGATTGGCCAAACTTCCGGGAGCCCCCGGCCACCGGACCAATCGGATGCGAGTAACCGTCGTGACCTGGGGAGATCACATTGCCGGTGGATCTTCCGTGGTGTTAGCGTCGGCGGGACAGACAACACCTCCGACAGGGGAGCGCACAGCGCTGAGAGTGCGGGTCCGCCCGCAGACCCTCCGTACCTGATCTGGGTAATGCCAGCGCAGGGAGTTCGGTCCACCTCCAGCCCGCCACCGTTCGGCGCCGCCGGCCGGGGCGTGCGTCTTGCCTGGTTCGCATCTGGACTGGGAGCAATCATCGTGCAAACCACCGACAGCAACCGCTGGCGCACCATCGACATCGTGGTGGCATCGGTCATCGCCGTCGCCTTCGGCGTCATCTTCTGGGCCTGGGGCGTGGTGTGGAGCGCCACCGAGGGCGCCTTCAGCTTCTTCCCGCCGGCACAGACCCTCATCTACGGTGTCTGGCTGGTGCCGGCCGTGCTCGGCGGCCTGGTCATCCGCAAGCCCGGCGCCGCGCTGTACTGCGAACTGCTGGCCGCGATCATCTCGGCCCTGCTGGGCAGCCAGTGGGGCACCATCGTCCTGTTGCAGGGCCTGATGCAGGGTGTCGGCGCCGAGTTGGCCTTCGCCGCCTTCCGGTACCGCTCCTACCGGCTGCCGGTCGCCCTGCTGGCCGGTGCGCTGACCGGCCTCAGCGCGGCAATCTTCGACTTCGTCTACTGGAACGCCGAACGCGACATCGCCACCTACCGCCTGCCCTATGCCGCGCTCACCGTCGTCAGCGCCACCGTCATCGCCGGCGCCGGCGCGCACGCCCTGACCCGCGCCCTGGCCCGCACCGGCGTCCTCGACCGCTTCCCCGCCGCCCGCGAACGCCCCCTGGTCTGACCTCCCCGGCAGTGTCGATCTCCACAGCAACCGTCAGGAAGAAAGGAAGGCGGGATGGGTGAGGGGGTGTGGGTACGGGGGTTTGGGTGGCGGCATGCCGGGAGGCGTGACTGGGCGGTGCGCGGGGTCGAGCTGCGGGTGGAGCGCGGCGAGAAGGTGCTGCTGTTGGGGGCGTCCGGGGCCGGGAAGAGCACGTTGCTGGCGGCGCTGGCCGGCCTGCTGCCCGAGGACTCCGGGGAACACGAGGGCAGCATCGAGATCGACGGCCGGCCGGTCGACGAGGCCCGGGACCGGGTCGGCATCGTCTTCCAGGACCCACAGTCCCAGCTCGTCATGGCCCGCAGCGGCGACGACGTGGCGTTCGGGCTGGAGAACCGGGGCGTGCCGGCCGGACAGATCTGGCCGCGGGTGGACGAGGCGCTGCACCGGGTGGGCTTCCCGTACCCGAGGGACCGACCCACCGCGGCGCTCTCCGGCGGCGAACAACAGCGCCTCGCCCTGGCCGGCGTGCTGGCGCTGCGTCCCGGCCTGCTGCTGCTGGACGAACCCACCGCCAACCTCGACCCCGCGGGTGCCGCCCTGATCCGCGCGGCGCTCACCCGGGCGGTGGACGCCGACACCACCCTGATCCTGGTCGAGCACCGGGTCGCCGAAGCGCTGCCCCTGGTAGACCGGGTGGTGGTGCTCGAACCCGGCGGCGGGGTCCGCGCCGACGGCCCACCGGAGGCGGTCTTCGCCGCGCACGGCGACGCCCTCGCCGCCGAGGGGGTCTGGGTGCCCGGCCGGGAGATCCCGCCACGCCGGGCCGCCGGCCCGGCCGGCGAGGTGCTGCTCACCGCCGAACACCTCGGCCAGCCACCCCGGCTGGCCGCCACCGACCTGACCGTACGAGCCGGCGAGGCGCTCGCGGTGCTCGGACCGAACGGCGCCGGGAAGTCCACCCTGGCGCTGCTGCTCGGCGGACTCCTCCGGCCCGGCACCGGGCGGCTGACGGCCAGCCCGGAACTGGCCGGAACGGACTCGCGCACCGCACCGCACCGATGGCGGGCACCGGCGCTGACCCGCCGGATCGGCTCGGTGTTCCAGAATCCCGAGCACCAGTTCGTCACCGGCACGGTCTTCGACGAGCTGGCCCTGGGGCCGAGGCGGACCGGGGCGTCCGAATCGGCGGTGCACGACCGCGTGACGGAACTGTTGAGCCGGCTGCGGCTGGATCGGCTCGCCGCCGCCAACCCGTACACCCTCTCCGGCGGCGAGGCGCGGCGGCTGAGCGTGGCGACCGCCCTGGCCACCGCGCCCCGCCTGCTCATCTGCGACGAACCCACCTTCGGCCAGGACCGGCGCACCTGGCGCGAGCTGGTGGATCTCCACGCCGACCTGCGCGACGCCGGACACGGCCTGGTCACCGTCACCCATGACGCCGACTTCGTGGCCGCGTTGGCCGACCGTACGCTGGCCCTCGCTCCGCCCGACACGGGACCGGCACGGCCATGATCACCCTGGAGCCGATCGCCCGGCCGGGCGCGCCGCTGGCCCGGCGAAATCCGGTGGCCAAACTGGCAGCCGCGATGTTGTTCGCGTTTCCGCTGATGGCCACGCTGGACCCGGTCACGCCGGCCATCGCGATCGCCGTGGAGCTGGCGGTGCTGCCGCTTTTCGGGGTGCACCCCGGGCTGCTGGCCCGGCGGGCCTGGCCGCTGCTGGCCGCCGGCGGCGGCATCCTGGTCACGCTTGTGCTCTTCGCCGCCGACCGGTCGGGTCGGGTGCTGCTCGACGCGGGGCCGGTCGTGGTGACCTCGGGGGTGCTGGTCACCGCGCTCGGCCTGGTACTGCGGCTGTTCGCGGTGGCGTTGCCCGGCGTGATCGTCTTCGCCACCACCGACCCGACGGACCTGGCCGACGCGCTGGTGCAGAACGCCAGGGCACCCGCCCGGTTCGCGATCGGCGCGTTGGCGGCGTTCCGGTTGGTGCCGCTGCTCGGCCAGGAGTGGCAGATGATCACCATGGCGCGCCGGGCGCGCGGAGTCGAGGCTGGGCGCAACCCGGTGGCCCGACTACGGCTGTTCGTCTCGACGGCGTTCACGCTGCTGGTCGGGGCGATCCGGCGGGGCACCCGGCTCGCGGTGGCGATGGACGCCCGAGGCTTCGACAGCGGCATGCCGCGCACCTTCGCCCGCCGACAGCGTTTCGTCACGGCCGACTGGCTGCTCGTCGTCGGCGCGACGGCGACCGCCGGGGCCGCGCTCGCCGTCAGCGTGGCACTCGGCGTCTTCCGCCCGCTGGTCGGCTGACCCCGCCGCCACGCGTCGAAGCGGACCGGGTCAGCGACGGACCCGGCCGACACCACACATGGTCGGGATCGCATGTTCGCATGTTCGCCGCGAAGGTGACACGCCGCGTTCCCCCGCTACGACCAGATTGGCCTGCGACGACTCCTCGATCAATCTGGAGCAGCAGATGGGCCACGGCCACGCGCACCACCACGACCACGACGCCGCCAGCGGTACCGACGTGCCCCCGGCGCTCGACCTGTCCATTCCTGACAGCGACCTGCCGCCGGCCGACCTGAACCGGCGCGGTTTCCTGCGTAACGCCGGCCTGCTCGGTGCCGGCGCGGCCACCACCGTGCTGGCGACCGGCACCCCGGCGGTGGCCGGTGGCCATGACCACGGTCACGGGCCCGGCGGGGACCACGGCAGGACCGGCGGGTTCCACTGGCTCGCGGGCGACCACCACATCCACACGCAGTACAGCTCCGACGCCATGTACCGGGTGATCGACCAGGCCCGGCACGCGCGGGCGTACGGCCTGGACTGGATGGTCGTCACCGACCACGGCAGCGCTACGCACGCGAAGATCGGCGTGGAGAAGGTCAACCCGGACATCGTCGCCGCCCGCTCCCGGCTCAAGGATCTGCTGATCTACCAGGGCTTGGAGTGGAACATCCCGGCCGCCGAGCACGCCACCGTCTTCGTGCACCCCGGACGCAACGAGGTCGCCGTGCTCAAGGAGTTCGAGAACTCCTTCGACGGCAGCGTCCGCAGCGCCGGCGACAACACCCCGGCGAACGAGGCGCTGGCCGTCGCCGGCATCAAGTTCCTCGGCGAGGCGGTCCGTAAGCGCCGCGTCGAGGGTGCGCTCTTCCTGGCCAACCACCCGGCCCGTCGGGGCATCGACTCCCCGCACGAGATCCGGGCCTGGCGCGACGCCGACCCGAGCGTCGCCATCGGGATGGAGGGTGCCCCGGGCCACCAGGCCGCCGGCCTGCCCCGGGACAGTGGCGGCCGGGCCCGCGGCTACTACGACAACAACCCGTCGGCCAACTCGTTCCCCGGCTACCCGCTGGAGAGCTACCGCACCTGGGGTGGGTTCGACTGGATGACCTCGACGGTCGGCGGGCTCTGGGACAGCCTGCTCGCCGAGGGTCGGGCCTGGTGGATCAGCGCCAACTCCGACTCGCACGTCAACTACCTGGACACCTCGCAGCGGGGCCCGGGCAGCGACTTCAACCTCAACGGCAGGTACAACGACCCGGTCCACGGACCGGTGATCACGGACGCCGGTGACTACTGGCCGGGGCAGTACAGCCGCACCCATGTCGGGGCGAGCAGCTTCAACTACCGGGCGGTCATGGACGGTCTGCGCGCCGGCCGGGTCTGGGTCGACCACGGCGGTTTGATCAAGGGGCTGGACGTCCGCGCCCGCGTCGCCGGTGACCGGCGGGCCAACTCCGGCACGCCGCTCGGCGGGGTGCTGCGGGTCCGGCGTGGCACCGCCGTCGAGGTGACCATCGACATCGACCTCGCCGACATCCCGAACTGGTCGCAGTTCGTGCCCGTGCTCGCCCGCGTCGACGTGATCGCCGGCCGGGTGACCGGCCCGGTCGCCGACCAGGACAGCTTCACCGCCCCGAACACCCGGGTGGTGAAGTCCTTCGAAGTCACCGCCAAGACCGGCCGGGTCTCGTTCAGCTACTCCTTCGGCCGGGTGGATCAGCCGTTCTACCTGCGTATCCGGGGTACCGACGGCAAGCGCAGCCAGCCCGGTCTGATGGGCGCGGGGGTCGACCCGTTCGGTCCCGCGTTGGACGTCGCCGGTGCCGCCAACCCGTGGGAGGACCTGTGGTTCTACGCCAACCCGATCTGGGTCCTGCCGAAGTGATCGTCGGCCTCAGCCTGGGGCACCGCACCCTGCTTGAGGCCGACCACTGGCTCACCAAGCAGGTGACAGGGCTCGGGCCGGATCTGGTCGCCTGCACCCACCTGGTCGCCGGGCCGTACCCGCATGTGGCGCTCAGTGTGGCCGGCACGGCGACCGAGCGGCTCGCGGAGCTGGCGGTCACCCCACCCGAGCTACGAACCGCAGCGGCCCGGGCAGCCGGTGAGCACGCCGCCCGCCGCTCCGGGCGCGCGGTGCACTACCCGGGGGCGGACCGGATGGTCGGCACCCTCACCGTCGCCGAACTGCTCGCCGCCGGGGCGATCGAGCGGGTGGTGGCGCTGGGTGGGACGCCGGTGGCCCCGGACGCGCCGGTACACACCAGGGACTTCGTCCGGCCACAGTGGCAGGACGGCGAGCTGGTCCTGGTCACCATGCCGCACCACGCGGGCGGCCTGGCCCCGTTCGAGGTGCCCGACCCGACGCCCTGCTGCGCCGACCACTGAGGTGATCCTCCGACCGTCGCCCCCGGCACCGGCGCGACGGGCGAGGTCAGGGGGCCGGGAGCGCGTGCCGTCACGCACCCGGCCCCCGTGGACCGTCAGCTACGCCGGAAGGCGTAGCGGCGGACCTGGCCGGTCCGCTGGCCACGTCCGACACCGGAGGTGCCGGTGGCCGGTGGCCCCGCCTTGGGGGCGGCCGGCCGCCCGGCCGGCAGGGTGGGCACCGGAGCGATCGCGACGTCGTCCAGGTTCGCGGGTGTGACGGCGGCGAGTTCCGCCGAGTGACGGTCGGGACGGGACTTCCGGGAGCTGCGTTTGGCTGGCATCTGTGCCTCCTCGCTCGGCCGGCAACCGGTGGACGGTCGGCCGACCGCGTCGTGAGGACCGCCATCAGGCGGTCGGGGACGGTACGGACTGCTGCCCGGGACCGGCCACGGAGGACGCCACCGCCGACGGCGGGTGGACACACACGCGGACGCCCGGGAGCACACGGGGTCGCGGCACGACAGCGGCGAACCCGGCTCGGAAAGGGGCGTCAGTAGCGCATGCCCGCACGTTATCGCCCCGGCGAGGTGGGCGCAGCCGAATTAACGCCACCGGTCCGCGCGGGGCATCGTGGTGCGTTACGCGACCACCTGATGACCAGCGATGGGGGGACGGCGCGCGCCGAACCGGTACCGCGATACCGTCGCAGCACTACAGGTAGACGGCGGAAGGTGGCGACGAGGATGGCGGATCGGGCTACGGCGCAGATCGGTGTGACGGGGCTGGCGGTGATGGGTCGTAACCTGGCCCGGAACCTGGCCCGCAACGGGTTCACCGTGGCGTTGCACAACCGCTCGCCGGAGCGGACCCGGTCGCTGGTGGCGGAGCACGGCGACGAGGGCACCTTCGTCCCGACGGAGTCCCTGGCGGACTTCGTCGCCGCGCTGGAGCGCCCCCGCGCGGTGATCATCATGGTCAAGGCGGGCGGTCCCACCGACGCGGTGATCGACGAGTTGGTGCCGTTGCTGGAAGCGGGCGACATCATCATCGACTGCGGCAACGCACACTTCGCCGACACCCGACGCCGGGAGGAGGCGCTGCGGGCCAAGGGTCTGCACTTCGTCGGCACCGGTGTCTCCGGCGGCGAGGAAGGAGCGCTGTGGGGGCCGAGCATCATGCCGGGCGGCTCGGCCGAGTCGTACCGCAAGCTCGGACCGATCTTCGAGAAGATCGCCGCGCAGGTCGAGGGCGTGCCCTGCTGCCAGCACGTCGGGCCGGACGGTGCCGGGCACTTCGTCAAGATGGTCCACAACGGCATCGAGTACGCCGACATGCAGCTCATCGCCGAGGCGTACGACCTGCTGCGGGCCGGGCTGGGCGCGGAGCCGGCGGAGATCGCGCAGATCTTCCGGGAGTGGAACTCCGGCGAGCTGGAGTCCTTCCTGATCGAGATCACCGCCGACGTGCTGGCGCACACCGACACCGCCACCGGGCAGGCGTTCGTGGACGTGGTGCAGGACCGGGCCGAGCAGAAGGGCACCGGCCGGTGGACCGTCCAGATCGCTCTCGACCTGGGCATCCCGATCACCGGCATCGCCGAGGCCACCTTCGCCCGGTCGCTGTCCGGGCACGTGGGTCAGCGCGAGGCCGCGCTGCGGGCCTTCCCCGAGGCCGGCGAGAAGTGGCAGGTCAGTGACCGCGAGGCATTCATCGAGGACGTACGGCGGGCGCTGCTGGCCTCGAAGATCGTCGCGTACGCCCAGGGCTTCGACCAGATCCGCGCCGGCAGCGCCGAGTACGACTGGGGCATCGACCTGGGTGGTACGGCGACGATCTGGCGCGGTGGCTGCATCATCCGGGCCCGCTTCCTGGACCGCATCAAGCAGGCGTACGACGAGCAGCCGGAGCTGCCCACCCTGCTGGTCGCGCCGTGGTTCGCCGACACCGTGCGGGACGGCGTGCCGAGCTGGCGTCGGGTGGTGGCCGAGGCGGCCCGGGCCGGCGTACCGGCGCCCGCCTTCGCCTCGTCGCTGGCGTACTTCGACGCGCTGCGGGCAGACCGGCTGCCGGCCGCACTGATCCAGGGGCTGCGCGACAACTTCGGCGCGCACACCTACCGCCGGGTCGACCGGGACGGATCGTTCCACACCCTCTGGGCCACCCCCGACCGCGCCGAGGTCGAGGCCTGACCCGCAGGTCGAGGCCGACACCGATACCCCCCCGACATACGGCATCTCGCGGTATCCCTGCTGAGGGATACCGCGAGATGCCGTATTGCCGAGCTACCGGCCGCGCCGGTCGCGTCAGAAGAAGCGGCGGCGCTTGGCCTGCTGGGGGCGGATCAGGTCGGCGCCCTTGTTGAGCAGCCGAGTGGCCCGGTTGGGGCCACGGCGGGACTCCAGCGTGTGGCTCAGTTTCCGGGCTCCGGCGGCGGCGACCGGTACCGCGATGGCCATCACCGCCCACTGCCCGATGCGCTTGCGGATCATATGGGTTCACCTCCGTCAGTGGCTGCTGTCGGCGGTGATACCCAGTGTTGCCGCCGCGTATGCGCTCAGGTGGCCGGAACCACCGACGCTCACGCCGGAAGGCCGACGCTCAGCCTGCCGGCACCACGGACGCCGAGGTGGTCGGGGCCACCGGGTTGGGCAGCGCGCCACCGAACCGACGATCGCGCTGGGCGTACAACTCGCAGGCGTACCACAGGTGCCGACGGTCGAAGTCCGGCCAGAGCGTGTCCAGGAAGATCAACTCGGCGTACGCGCTCTGCCACAGCAGGAAGTTGGAGGTCCGCTGCTCGCCGGAGGGTCGCAGGAACAGGTCCACCTCGGGCACCTCAGGGTGGTAGAGGTACCGCTGGACCGTCTTCTCGGTGACCTTGGCCGGATCGAGCCGACCGGCGGCCACGTCCCGGGCGATCGCGGCGGCAGCGTCGGCGATCTCCGCCTGCCCGCCGTAGTTCACACAGAACTGCAGGGTCAGCGTCGAGTTGCCGCGGGACATCTCCTCGGCGGTCTGCAACTCGCTGATGACGCTCTTCCACAGCCGCCCGGCCCGACCGGACCACACCACCCGCACCCCGAGGTCGACCAGCTGGTCCCGGCGGCGGCGGATGACGTCCCGGTTGAAGCCCATCAGGAACCGCACCTCATCGGGTGAACGTCGCCAGTTCTCGGTGGAGAAGGCGTACGCCGACAGGTACGGAATGCCCAGCTCGATAGCGCCCTCGACGGTGTCGAAGAGGGAGAACTCCCCCGCCTCGTGGCCCTTGGTGCGGGGCAGACCGCGTTCCTTGGCCCACCGACCGTTGCCGTCCATCACCACGGCGACGTGGCGAGGCACCGCCCCCGGTGGCAGCGCCGGCGGTCGGGCTCCAGACGGATGCGGTGTCGGCGGCACCGGTTCGCGCCGCCCGGCCCTGGACGATCGGATCACTCGGTTCTCTCCCTACTCACGTCCGGTGACGCCCGGTCGGGCGGCAGCGCTGCGCCGGCCGGGGCCACGGTGCCGGCGTCGCCGGTCGAGGCCATGGTGCCGGCGTCGCCGGTCGAGGCCATGGTGCCGGCCTCGCCGGTCGGCCGCCGTGCGCCGGGCGCCGACGGCATCCCACCCCGGTCGACCAGCGGCAGCGAGCGTAGCGCGCGTTCCAGGTGCCACTGCAGGTGCGCCGCGACCAGGCCGCTGCATTCCCGGCGTACCCCATTCTCGGTGGCGTCGGCTATCCGCCAGTCACCGACGGTGAGCGCCGACATCAGGTCGATGGTGGCCGGGGCCGGGTGGGCGGCCCCCGGTGGCCGGCAGTCCGGACAGACCGCGCCCCCGGCCGGCACCGAGAACGCCCGGTGCCGGCCCGGCGTGCCGCAGACCGCGCAGGCGGTCAACGCCGGCGCCCAGCCCGCCAACGCCATCCCGCGCAGCAGATACGCGTCGAGCACCAGCGTGGTGGCATGCCCGCCGTCGGCGAGGGCGCGCAGCGCGCCCAGGGTGAGCTGGAACAGCCGCAACGACGGTTCCCGCTCGACCGGGGTGAGCCGCTCGGCAGTCTCGGCGATCGCGCTGGCGGCGGTGTAGCGGGGATAGTCACCGAGAAACCGCTTGCCGTAGAGATCGATCCCCTCGACCTGGCTGACGCTGTGCAGCGAACTGCCGTGCTCCCCCTTGGGGTCGCCGGCCAGCTGCACATCGACGTGACCGAAGGGCTCCAGCCGGGCACCGAACTTCGACATGGTCCGGCGTACCCCCCGGGCGACCGCGCGGAGCCGGCCGTGCCGCCGGGTGAGCAGGGTGATGATCCGGTCGGACTCGCCGAGTTTCTGCACACGCAGCACCACCGCGTCGTCGCGGTAGAGCTGTCGGCGGTATCCGGCCATCGCGCCATTCTCCCCTCCGGCCGGGAATCAGGTCCGACCCCGGGTCGGAATTCAGGGTCCGCTCGGGGTCGCCGTGCCGGCGAACCCGGATGCGCGCCCGGTGGGGCCGGTCGTAGCGTGCTCGGCATGGCTTCGTACCGGACCAGCACCGTCTCCCGGCCCACCGCCGCAGATCAGCCCGTCGTCGCGCGCCGAACCACCGCGCCGCGAGCGAGCACCGTGCGTCGGACCGGCATGGCGGTCGCCGCGACCGCCGCCCTCATCGTCCTGGTCGGGTGTGACAACCTGTCGTACCGGCAGCTGGACTTCGACACCACCGAGTCCGCCCGGATCACCGCGATCCAGGTGCTGCCCGGTTCCGGCGATGTGGTGGTCCGGGCCGACGGCGGAGCGGACGGGGTACGCGTCAAGCGCGTGGTGCGCTACCAGGGCAACCAGCCGGACGCGACGTACGAGATCAAGGGCACGGAACTGGTGCTGGACACCTCCTGCGGCAGCCGGTGCACCGTCTCCTACGAGGTGACGGTCGACGCGGGGGTGGGCGTACGCGGCGAGACCGGCTCCGGGGACGTCGATCTCAGCCGCGTCGGCCGGGTGGACCTCAAGGTCGGCTCCGGCAACGTGCGGGTCGCCGCGGCGACCGACACGGTGCGGGTGGAGACCGGCTCGGGCGACATCGAGGTGTACGACATCGCCAAGCCTGTCGTGCTGCGGGCCTCCTCCGGGAACGTGACGGGAAGTCGGCTCGGCGGCGAGGTGGACGCGGAAACCAAGTCCGGCGACGTCACCCTCGACTTGGACAAGCCCGTCTCCGCGCGGGCGCACGCGTCGAGCGGCAACGTCACGCTGACCGTGCCCGGCGGGGCGTACCAGATCCGGCCGAGGGCCGACTCCGGCGAGATCGACCTGGGTGTCCCGGATGATCCCTCCGCCGCGTCCGTGCTCGACCTGCGTACCGGCAGCGGCGACATCACCGTCACCTCGCGATGACCCCACCGCCCCGGCCACGCTGTTCCGGGACCGGTGCCACCGGCCCGGCACCCGGCTCGTGATCCTCGCCGGTGCGCGACTCCGCGTGCAGGCGGGTGGGGCGCGCCGCCGGACGGCGGCCACCGGGGACCAGCTCGGGCGGACGCTGCGCCGCCACATCCTCGACCCAGCCCACCATCGCGGTCACCAGGGCCACCAGCAGGAAGACCAGGACCACCCGGATCGCCAACCCCAGCAGGTCCTGATGCGACCAGCCGACCACGTCGACGAGCGGGGTGAGTGCGACCACGAACGCCATGTGCCACAGGTAGACCGTCAACGCCCGCCGGTTCAGCACGGTGACCGCCCGGCCTACCAGCGCGCTCCGGTCCACCCAGGCGACGGTCGCCGGTGCCCGGCCCAGGGCCACCAGGATGAACGCGGCCGACCAGAGTGCGTTGCCGAGCGGAATGTCGTTGAGGTCGTAGCCGCGCGGACCCTGGTGGGTCAGGATCCAGGCGCCGCCCACCGCCGCCAGCGCCAGCGCGGTCGGCACCAGAATCCAGGCGCTCAGGCGGCGCAGCATCCCGCTCTGGTGGGCGAAACCCAGCAGCCACGCCCCGAAGTAGAGCCCGAAATGGCGCAGCACGACCGGCGGGTTCTGGTAGATGCCCAACTCGATGACGAGCAGCAGGCAGTACGGGGCAAGCAGGGTGGGTAACGGGAACCGGCGGAACAGCCACAGCGCGACCGGGGATGCGAGCACGAACCACAGGTAGTCACGCAGGTACCAGATCGGGCTCAGCGCCAGCGCACCCCAGTAGTTCGCCGGTGGGTCGGCCACCGGGAAGAGCCAGAGCAGCACCGCCGGGGTGAGCGGCAGCCCGGTGAGCAGCATCGCCGGCACGAAGATCACGGCGACCACCCACAGCGACGGCAGCAGCCGTCGCAGTCGCCGACCCACCGCCATCGGCCCGGACCGCAGTAGGGACGCGGCCATCAGCGAACCGGCCAGCGCGAACATCACCGACATGGCCGGGAACAACAGCGTAAGCGATCCCCAGCCGGTGACGTGGTACACGACCACCCGCACGATGGCCAAGGCGCGCAGCAGGTCCAGGTATCTGTTTCGCATCAGCCTGCATCTGTGTCGGGGGGGGTGCGGAGGCTCTTGCGTCCCCTACCCTCCGCTGCCCGCCGACGAACCGGTCAGCGACCCACTGCGTTAGTGAAACTTCCCATATGCCTGACCGGCCCCGATCAGACGGTCCGGTGCCGGTCGCCCTATTTCACCGGCCCGCCGGATCGGCTCAGAACCCGAGCTTGCGCAACTGCTTGGGGTCGCGCTGCCAGTCTTTGGCCACCCGTACGTGCAGATCGAGGTAGACCTTCGTGCCCAGCAACTCCTCGATCTGCCGCCGCGCGGCGGTGCCGACGCCCTTGAGCCGAGCGCCCCGATGCCCGATGACGATCGCCTTCTGGCTGGGCCGCTCCACATACACGTCGGCATAGATCTTCGTCAGTCGGCCCTCCGGAATCATCTCCTCCACCACCACGGCGATGGAGTGCGGCAACTCGTCACGCACACCCTCCAGCGCAGCCTCCCGGATCAGCTCCGCCACCAGCACCTGCTCCGGGTCGTCGGTGAGCATGTCGTCCGGGTACAGCTGCGGCGACTCGGGGAGATAGCGCGTCATCACCTCGACCAGGGTGTCCACCTGGTGCCCGGAAACCGCGCTGACCGGCACCACCTCCGCGAAATCCCCCAGCTCACTGACGGCGAGCAACTGCTCGGCCAGCCGCTTGCGATCGACCAGGTCGGTCTTGGTGACCACCGCCAGCACGGTCGCCTTCAGCTCGGCCAACTCCCCGGTGATGAACCGGTCGCCACGGCCGATCGGCTCGTCGGCCGGGATGCAGAGACCGATCACGTCGACCTCGCTCCAGGTCTGCCGCACCAGATCGTTGAGCCGCTCACCCAACAGGGTGCGGGGACGATGCAGTCCCGGAGTGTCGACCAGCACCAGCTGCGACTCCGGCCGGTGCAGCACCGCCCGGATGACGTGCCGGGTGGTCTGCGGCTTGTTCGACGTGATCGCGATCTTCTGCCCGACGATGGCATTGGTCAACGTGGACTTGCCGGCGTTCGGCCGCCCGACGAAACACGCGAAACCCGCCCGATAGGAAGGCTCGCTCATTCGGTCACCGTGCCGAGCACCGTGCCATCTGGCCCGGCCACGTGCACCGGCGCGTCGGCGGCCAGGTCACGCACGGCCGCGTAGCCGGCGCCGTCCAGTGTGGACGCCTCGGTCACCACCACCGCGGCCTCCAACCGGGTGGCACCCGCCGCAGCCGCCGAGGCGACCGCCAGTTGCAGTGCGGTGATGGTCAGCGAGGGCAGCGACACGCTGGCCGCCGCGTACGTCCGACCATCCTGATCCCGGACCGCGGCACCCTCCACGGCACCCACCCGGCCTCGGGCACCACGGGCGAGGATGACCAGCTTGCCGTCCTCGGCGCTCAATTCGGAGCCGGTGGACCGGACGGCCGGTACGGCGGGTGACTCAGGCATCGGCGGGCTGCCTCTCCTCGGATTGGTCGGTGTCGGAACGGGACGCGGTCGGCGGAGCGCCCGGAGCGTCCTTCGTGTCGGTCGGCTCCACCCGGCGCACCAGCACCGTGTCGATCCGGTTGCGTCGACCGGTGGTGCCCTCGGCGACCAGCCGCAGGCCAGCCACCTCGACCCGCGCGCCCGGAATCGGCACCCGACCCAAGGCCTGGGCGAGCAGACCCCCAACGGTCTCCACCTCGTCGTGCGGCAGCTCGGTGTCGAACAGCTCGCCGAGATCCTCGACCGGCAGCCGGGCGGTGACCCGCACCGCACCGTCGGGCAACTGCTCGACCGGGGGGCGCTCGACGTCGTACTCGTCGGTGATCTCTCCGACGATCTCCTCGAGAATGTCCTCGATGGTGACCAGACCGCCGGTGCCACCGTACTCGTCCACCACGATGACCAGGTGGTTGCGGGCGGCCTGCATCTCCGACAGCAGATCGTCCACGGGCTTGGACTCGGGCACGAAGGTCGCCGGCCGCATCAGCTCGGCCACCGGTAGCTGACGGTCCTCGACGGCCCCGCCCTGGGTACGCCGGATCAGGTCCTTGAGATAGAGAATGCCGAGCACGTCGTCGACGCTCTCACCGATCACCGGGATCCTGGAGAAACCGGAGCGCAGGAACAGCGCGAGCGCCTGGGAGAGGTTCTTGCCCGACTCGATCCACACCATCTCGGTACGCGGCACCATCACCTCGCGGGCGATGGTGTCACCGAGGGCGAAGACCGAATGGATCATCTGCCGCTCGCCGTGCTCCACCACGCCCCGTTGCTCGGCGAGGTCGACCAGCTCACGCAGCTCGACCTGAGTGGCGAACGGCCCCTCCCGGAACCCACGGCCCGGGGTGACCGCGTTGCCGATCAGGATCAGCAGGGAGGCCAGCGGGTTGAGCACCCGGCCCAGCCAGCGCACCAGCGGCGCGGCCGAACGGCCCACCGCGTACGCGTGCTGCCGGCCGAGGGTGCGCGGGCCCACGCCGACCACGACGAAACTGACAACGGTCATCGCCCCCGCGGTGACCAGCGCCGCCCGCCAGCCCGCGCCGAAGGTGTCCACCGCCACCAGCGCCACCAGTGTGGTGGCGGTCAGCTCGGCGAGCAGCCGGAGCAACAACAGGAGGTTGAGGTGCCGGACCACGTCACCGGCGACCGTCTGGAGGGTACGGGCGCCTCGGATCCCCTCGCGGGCCAGCTCGGCCGCGCGGGCCGGAGAGACCGCAGCAAGGGCCGCCTCGGTCATCGCGATCAGGCCGGCAAGTACCACCAGCCCGGCAGCGAAAACGAGTAGTTGCAGGTCGGGTAGGCCGGTGGCGGCCGCGGCCAGCGGAGTGTCCATCACCGGGAGCGGGCCGACCGCCAGCTCGCCAGCAACCGGGCCTGGAGCCCGAACATCTCCCGCTCCTCCTCCGGCTCCGCGTGGTCGTAACCGAGCAGGTGCAGGACACCGTGCACGGTGAGCAGGTGCAACTCGTCGGCGGTGCTGTGCCCGGCGGTGGCCGCCTGCTTCGCCGCCACCTCCGGGCAGAGCACGATGTCGCCGAGCAGTGCGGGCTCACCACCGGCGGCGGCGGTCTCACCCGGCCCGTGGTCGACGCTGCCCTCGTCCATGGGAAAGGCCAGCACGTCGGTCGGGCCGTCGCCGCCCATCCACCGATGGTTCAGCTCGGTCATGTAGTCGACGTCCACCAACAACACGGAAAGCTCGGCGAGCGGATTGACTCCCATCTCGTCGAGCGCGTGCCGGGCGACGGCGAGCACGGCGTCGGTGTCGACCTCGGCACCGGACTCGTTGGCGATCTCGATGGACAACTGTCTTCCCTCGGTCTAGCGGCGCCGGCCGCCGCGGTTGCCCTGAGCGCTGCGCCCGGACACCGCGTGCACGCCCTGCGCCTGCTGGTTCTCGGCGTCCCACCGCGCGTACGCGTCGACGATCTCCCCGACCAGCCGGTGACGTACCACGTCGGCGCTGGACAGCTGCGCGAAGTGCACGTCCTCGACCCCGGCCAGGATGTCCCGGACGACCCGCAGCCCGCTCGTCGTCCCACCGGGCAGGTCGACCTGCGTGACGTCGCCGGTGACCACGATCTTGGAGCCGAAGCCGAGCCGGGTGAGGAACATCTTCATCTGCTCGGGCGTGGTGTTCTGCGCCTCGTCGAGAATGATGAACGCGTCGTTGAGCGTGTTGTGCGTGACCAGGAAGTCATCGGTGACATACAGCGAATCCTCCGCCGCCACCTGAATGCACATCGTCTCCTGGACACCGGCGGGGACGATCGAGTCGATGAAGCGCATCGGCCGGCCGCCACCGCACTCCTCGTACCGCTGGCGCTTACGCGCCAACCGGAACGGCGCTACGCCCTCCGGCAAGCGGATCTCCACGACATAGGCGTCCGACCGGTAGCCGACCGGACGACCGTTCGCCAGGCCAGGCTTACGACCCTCGGCCACCCGAACGCGCCACGTCGCCACGCCACCGAGTGACTGGACCAGGTGGACGACGTCGTCGCGGAGCCGGGGAGAGGTCGTCGAGTACTGCACCCGGCAGGTCCGTCCCGCCTGGACGACCGGCCCGCCGTCGGTGTCCAGCAGCCCCTGCAGGACGGCCAGGCGGACATCGACGCTGTTCTGGAGATAGACGGACGGGACGAACTTGGTGCCCGACTTCGTCCCGGCCAGACCCAGCTCGCGGAGCGCGACCGTCACCGCGTTGGCGACGATCACTCCACCTCGGTGCCCCTTGGTGTGCCGGAGCACATAGTCGTACTCGCTCTTGCGGTGCAGCTCGATGTCGATGAGGTTGTCCTCGATCGCGCGAGCGAGCTCAGGGTCCGCCGTGGTGAACCCCGGCGTCGTGCGGCACGAGATCGACCCGTCACCGAGCAGCAGGCCGAGGACGTACGGATCGAGTGGAACGTCCTGCGGCTCCAACTGCACCGGAGCCACAACCGGCAGTTCGTAACGGCGGAGGTGACCCCGCCGCTCCTGCCCGATCATCTCCTGGGTCTCCAGCGTGCGTCGGCGACCACGCCGCTTGTCCTCGGGGGTGGCGACCGTCCAGAGATGCTCACCGCAACACAGGGTCGAAGCCCCGTCCTGCGTGGTCACCCGGTAGACCTGCTTGGGTCCTTGCGGGTAGATCCCGATCACCGGGGTCGGCATGCCGTTCGAGCCGATCACCAGGTCGCCGACCTGGAGTGAACCGAACCGCTTGAAGCCCTCCGGTGTCAGCACGCGGGCGTCGTACGGCTGCGCCCGGCCCCTCATGTATGCCAGGGGGGCGACCTCGATCGTGCCGGCGGCCATCAGCTTCGGGATGGTCTCCGGGTCGAGCATGTCGTGCAGCGCGTCGTAGAGCGGGCGCAGGTAGGGGTCGATCTTCTCGTTGAGCGTGCCGGGCAGGAAACCGAGCCGCTCCCCCGCCTCGACCGCCGGCCGGGTCAGGATGATCCGGTTGATCTGCTTGGCCTGCAACGACTGCACCGCCTTGGCCATGGCGAGGTAGGTCTTGCCGGTACCCGCCGGGCCGATACCGAAGACGATCGTGTGCCCGTCGATCGCGTCGACGTAGCGCTTCTGTCCCAGTGTCTTGGGACGGATGGTGCGCCCGCGCCGGGAGAGGATGTTGAGGGTCAGGACCTCGGCGGGCCGCTCCGTGCCACCCTGTTCGAGCATGCCGACGGTACGCCGGACGGCATCTGTGGTCAGGGTCTCGCCTTTCTCGATGAGTTCGAGCAGCTCGCTGAAGAGCCGCTCGGCGAGGGCGTTGTCGGCGGGAGCGCCGGTGATGGTGATCTCGTTGCCACGCACGTGCACGTCACTGTTCACCGAGCGCTCGACCAGTCGCAGGATCTCGTCGCCCGCGCCGAGCAGGTTGACCATGATCTTCGAGTCGGGGACCGTGATCCTGGTCTGGACCCGGGGCGGGCCGGGAGGTGGGGTGCCGGTCATAGGTCGGGCCCGAGGGCCCTGCGCCACCTGCTCTCGATCTCGGTGCCGGGCCCGTGGCACGGCGTGCGGACGTTGCCCCCATCGTATCGGTTCAACGGCGGGGACACGCTGCCCATTTCCGCCGCTGTGACGCTCCGGCACGACCGGACATAGCAGGGCATTCCACCCCGATGAACCGCCCGGTCAGACGCGGAAGTCGAAACCGTCGAAGGTCTCCTGGCGGCGGGTGAACCGGTAGGTCGCCCAGTGCATCCGGACCACCACGCCGGCGGAGTCCCGGGTCAGCCGGAGCAGCTCGCCGTTCTCCCGGCCGGAGACGGTACGGAACACGTCCGGCTGGTCCGGCACCGGGGCGAAGACCGCCGGTGGCTTCCCCGGCGGGTCAACTGCGCCACGGGCCCGCAGGGCCCCCTCGTGCCACGAGAAGACGTACTCGAAGCCCTCGCCCCACCAGCGGCCGAGCAGTCCGCGCACGTCCGGCGGCGCCGGCTCACCGGGACGCCACGGGTCGATGTCGGCCGGATCGTGCTCGACCGCGGCGGCGAGCAGTCGGTGCGGCAACTCCAGCAGCTCGACGGCGGTGCCGGAGGAGCCCAGCACGGCGGCGCCGAACGCCCCCGGAGTGCCCTCGCCGCCCCGGCGGCCGTACGCCCCGGCGAGGAAGCCCGGCATCGCCCCGTCGTGCCCGACGTGCACCACCCGCTCCCCCTGGGGTACCAGGATCAGACCGAGACCGAAGCCGCCGGCCCAGACCGCCTCGTCGGTGACCGTCACCGGCCAGCGCATCTCGTTCAGGGTGGCCGGGGCGAGCACCCGACCCGCCGCGTCCAACGCCGCCGGGTCGGCCAGGAAGGCGGCCCACCGGGCCATGTCGGTCGCCGTGCTCCACAGCTGCGCGGCGGGGCTCACCGCGCCGAAGTCGGTGGGCGGCTCCGGATGCGCCTCGTCGGAGTACGCGTCGACCAGGAACCCGGTCGCGGCGCGCGGGCCCGGGGTGGTTGTGGTGGCGGTCAGCCCGAGCGGGGTCAGCACCCGCTCGGTCAGCACCTCCGCCCAGGTGCCGCCGCGTACCTGCCCGACCAGGTGGCCGAGCAGCGCCATGCCGAGATTCGAGTAGTGGTAGCGGCGGCCGGTCGGCAGCACCCGCTCGGCCCGGTCCAGCTCGGTGATCAGCTGGTCGGTGTCCGGTGCGCGCAGGGTGTCCCAGACGTCGCCGTACGGTTCGCGTTGCAGGCCGGCGGTGTGCGACAGCAGCCGGCGCACGGTCAGCTCACCGTGCGCCGGCAGGTCGAGGTGCCGCCGCAGCGGGTCGTCGAGGTCGAGCAGCCCGTCGTCGCGGCACTGCATGACCAGCACGGCGGTGAACGTCTTGGTCACCGAGCCGATCCGGAACCGGGTCTGCTCGTCCAGGGCCGTGTCGTTTCCGGTGCCGCCAGCGGTGCACGTCCACAGCGGCCGGTCGGCGCGGTGCACCGCCGCCGAGACCGCCGGCACCCGGGCCTGCGCCTGGACCTGGCGCACCAGCCGGTCCAGGCGACCGGCGGCGGAGGTGCGGCCGGCGGCGGAGGTCATCCGAGACTCCGGGCCAGCATCGGGCCGAGCGGGGCGCCGCCGAGCACGTGGGCGTGCACGTGGAAGACCTCCTGGCCGCCGTACGCCCCGGTGTTGAACATCAGCCGGAACCCGTCGCCGAGCAGGCCCTCGTCCTCGGCCACCGCGGCGGCGGTGGCCAGCATCTCGCCGGCCAGCGCCGGGTCACCCTGGCCGAGCGTGGCCACGTCGGCGTAGTGCTCCTTCGGTACGACCAGCACGTGTACCGGTGCCTTCGGGTCGATGTCGCGGAAGGCGAGCGTGGTGGGCGTCTCGCGGACCACGGTGGCCGGAATCTCTCCGGCGACGATGCGGCAGAACAGACAGTCGCTTCCCATCCGGGCAGTGTAAGGAAGGGTTCCGCGGCGACGTCCGCGCGACGCTCACCAGCGCAGCAGGCGGGTGGCGAGGACCGCCAGGGCGGCCACGCCCGCGGTGGAGGTGCGCAGCACCGAGCTGCCGAGCCGTACCGGTCGGGCGCCGGCTTCCTGGAAGGCCGACAGCTCGTCCGGGGTGATGCCGCCCTCCGGCCCCACCACCAACACGATTTCGCCGTGTTCGGGCAGCTCGACTGTGGTCAGCCGGTCGGTCGCCTCCTCGTGCAGCACGTACCCGGCCGCCGCCCCGGCGATCCGGCGCGTCACCGATGCGGTGCTCTCGTCCGGCGCTCCCGCCACCACCGGCAGCCACGCCCGCCGGGCCTGCTTCGTCGCTTCCCGGGCGGTAGCGACCCACCGGCTGCGGGCCCGTACGCCCCGGTCGCCGCGCCACTGCACCACCGAGCGCCCCGCCGCCCAGGGGACCAGCTCGTCCACGCCCGCCTCGGTCATCGCCTGCACGGCCAGCTCGCCCCGGTCGCCCTTGGCGATGCCCTGGACCACCACCAGCCGCGGGTTCGCCGCGTCGACGTACCCCCGGTCGGTCACGTCGAGATCGAGGGTGCCCCGGCCGACGGCGGTGACCATGGCGGTGGCCGTGCCGCCCCGCCCGTCGGCGAGCAGCACCTGCTCGCCGACGCGCAGCCGTTGCACGGTGGCGGCGTGGTGGCCCTCGGGCCCGTCCAGCACCATCGAGGCGGCGGTCGGCAGCGACTCGACGAGGAACAGCGGGGCGGACACGTCAGGCGTGGCCGTTGAAGGCGTCGCGCATGCGGGAGAAGAAGCCACCCTGCTTGGTCAGCTCGGCGACCTCTTCGCCGCGGGTCTTGGCGAAGTCGCGCAGCATCCGTTCCTGGTCGGCGTCGAGCTTGGTCGGGGTGCGCACGTCGAGGTGGACGTAGAGGTCACCCCGGCCGGCGCCGCGCAGGTGCGGTACGCCTCGGGCCCGCAGCCGCAGGGTGCTGCCCGGCTGGGTACCCGGCTTGACGTCGACCGGTTCCTCGCTGTCGAGCGTCTTGATGGTCAGCCGGGTGCCGAGTGCGGCGGCGGTCATCGGCACGGTGACCCGGCAGTGCAGGTCGTCGCCCTTGCGGGAGAAGACGTCGTGTGGCCGTTCGTGGATCTCCACGTAGAGGTCCCCGGCGGTGCCGCCGCCCGGGCCGACCTCGCCCTGCTGGGCGAGGCGGATCCGCATGCCGTCCTCCACCCCGGCGGGGATCTTGACGGTCAGCGATCGGCGGGTGCGTACCCGGCCGTCGCCGGCGCAGGTCGGGCAGGGGCTCGGGATGGTGGTGCCGTAGCCCTGGCAGACCGTGCACGGGCGAGCGGAGACCACCTGCCCGAGGAAGGTGCGCTGCACCGACTGCACCTCGCCCCGGCCACCGCACGCCTCGCAGGTGGCCAGGTGGGTGCCGGCGGCGGTGCCGGCACCGGAGCAGGTGGTGCAGAGTACTGCGGTGTCGACGGTGATCGGCGCCTCGACGCCGAAGGCGGTCTCCTGGAGGTCCAGCTCCAGTCGCAGGATCGCGTCGGCGCCGGGGCGGGTACGCGGACGCGGGCCCCGCCCGGCGCCCGTGGCGCCCCCGAAGAACGCGTCCATGATGTCCTGGAAGCCGACGAAGGGGCCGGCCCCGCCGGGGCCACCCGGACCGCCGGGCCCGCCTCCACCGGGTGCCAGCGGGTCACCGCCCAGGTCGACGATCTGCCGTTTCCGATCGTCCGAGAGGACCTCGTACGCGGCGTTGATGTCCTTGAACTTCTCCTGTGCCTCCGGATCCGGATTCACGTCCGGATGGAATTGGCGCGCCAGCTTGCGGTAGGCGCGCTTGATCTCGTCATCGGAGGCACCCTTGCTCACGCCGAGAATGCCGTAGTAGTCCCTGGCCACTGCGTTCCGTGTCCTCGTGTTCGTCTCGAGTTACGCCGTTCGGCGGCGGCAGCCTGCCGTCGGCCCTGACTTGTCAGTTCTGGGCCAGCAGCTCGCCCACGTAGCGTGCCACGGCCCTCACCGTGGCGATGGTTCCGGGGTAGTCCATCCGGGTCGGTCCCAGCACGCCCATCCCCCCGACGATGGTCGCGCCCGGGCCGTACCCGGTGCTGACCACGGAGGCCGCCCGTAGGTTGTCGATCTCGTTCTCGTCGCCGATGCGCACCCGCAGGGTGCTCGGTTCCACCTCGCCGATGAGCTTGAGCAGCACGACCTCCTCCTCAAGAGCTTCGAGGATCGGACGCAACGAGCCCTGGAAGTCGAGCAGACCGCCCCGGGCGAGGTTGGCGGTGCCGGCCAGGGCGAGCCGCTCCTCGTGCCGTTCGACGAGCGTCTCCAACAGCACCGTGGACAGGGTGGTCATCGCCGGGCGCAGGTGCGGCACGGAGTCGTCGATGAGGGCCTGCACCAGCGGCGGGGTCTCCGACAGGCGGACACCTACGAGCTTCTCGTTGACCAGCCGGCGCAGGTCCAGTACGTCGTCGGCGAGGACCGGTGCGGGCAGCTCGACCAGCCGTTGCTCGACCCGACCGGTGTCGGCGATCATCACCAGCATCAGCCGGGTGGTGGAGATCGGCACCAGTTCCAGGTGACGCACCCGGGACCGGGCCAGGCTCGGGTACTGCACGACGGCGACCTGCCGGGTCAGCTGTGCCAGCAGCCGCACCGTGCGGTGCACCACATCGTCGAGATCGACGGCGCCGGCCAGGAAGCGCTCGATCGCTCGGCGCTCGGCCGGGCTTAGCGGCTTGACCCGGCTCAACCGATCCACGAAGAGTCGGTAGCCACGGTCGGTGGGCACCCGCCCCGCGCTGGTGTGCGGCTGACGGATGTAGCCCTCTTCCTCCAGCACGGCCATGTCGTTCCGGACGGTGGCCGGCGAGACACCAAGTTGGTGCCGCTCGACCAGCGACTTGCTGCCGACCGGCTCCTGGGTGGCGACGTAGTCCTCGACGATCGCCCGGAGCACGGCGAGCTTCCGGTCGTCCAGACCCATCCTTGCCACCTCCTGTCGCAGGTCAGCCCGCAGCGTCACGGCCACCAGAGGAACACTCTGGCACTCGACTGTAGCGAGTGCCAGTCTACGTCGGCGTCCCCCTCGACGCGATGATCAAGTCGGCCCGCTCGTCATCGAACCGATCGGCGGGTTGACACTCGCCGGTGTCGCTCTGGTGCGCCGTTGCCGCTGGCACCTACCGTGACCTCCATGACTGAACCACCTCGTCCCCCGGACTCCGGCGACGAACCCACGACACCACTGTCCGGTTCGCCAGGCCAGGGCGGCTATCCCCCGCCCGGCGGTTATCCCCCGCCCGGCGGCTATCCACCTCCCACCGGCGACCAACCGCCGCCGGCCGGCTACCCGCCGCCCGGGGGCTACCCGCCGCCCGGCGGTTACCCTCCCCCACCCGGAGCCCCCGGTGTCGGCTACCCGACCGGCGGTTACGGCGCTCCCGGCGGTGGCTACGCCAACAACGAGGACAAGACCTGGTCCCTGATCGCCCACTTCGGCGGCCCGCTCGGCGTGGTCGTCGGTGGCGGGCTCTTCGGCTGGGTGGCGCCGCTGATCGCGATGATGACCCGCGGGCAGCAGTCCCCGATCGCCCGGGCCCACTCGGTGGCCGCGTTGAACTTTCAGCTCACCTGGGCCATCGTCGGTGTGCTGAGCTGGGTGCTCACCATGATCACCTGTGGCATCCTGTTCTTCGCGCCGATCATCGCCGGGATCGTGCCGGTGATCTTCGGCATCATCGGCGGGGTCAAGGCCAACGACGGGGTGCTCTACCAGTACCCGATGAGCTACTCGTTCGTGAAGCGCTGACCGCGCGGGCCGGCCGGATGACGGGGGTCAGGGCAGCAGGTCGCGGACCACGGCGTCGGCGAGCAACCGGCCGCGCAGGGTGAGCACGGCGCGGCCGGCGGCGTGGGCGGGCTCGGCGAGCAGGCCCTCGGCCAACGCCCGCGCCGCACCCGCCCGCCCGGCGTCGGTCAGCACGTCCAGCGGCAGGCCGGAGGCCAGCCGCAACCGGAGCATGACGTCTTCCATGTGCGCCTCGTCGCCGGTGAGCACCTCCCGGGCCTGCCCGGGTGACGCCCCGGCGGCGAGGCGTTGCGCGTACGCGGCGGGATGCTTGACGTTCCACCAGCGCACCCCGCCGACGTGGCTGTGCGCCCCCGGCCCGAGGCCCCACCAGTTCCCGCCGGTCCAGTAGAGCAGGTTGTGCCGGCAGCGCGCGGCTGGCGTACGGGCCCAGTTGGAGACCTCGTACCAGGAGAAACCGGCCGCGCCGAGGGTGGACTCGGCGGCCAGGTAGCGGTCCGCGGCGACGTCCTCGTCCGGGTACGGCAGCTCGCCACGGCGCATCCGGGCGGCCAGCCGGGTGCCGTCCTCGACGATCAGGGCGTACGCGCTGACATGGTCCACGCCTGCGGCGACCACCTGGTCCAGCGAGGCGGCGAAGTCCTCGGCCCGCTCCCCCGGCGTTCCGTAGATCAGGTCGAGATTGACGTGGTCGAAGCCGGCGTCACGGGCCTCCAGCGCGGCGGCGGTGGCCCGGCCGGCGTGGTGCCGGCGGTCGAGCACGGCGAGCACCCCGGGCGCGGCCGACTGCATGCCCAGCGAGATCCGGGTGTACCCGGCCGCGCGCAACTCCTTCAGCGAGGCGGGCGTCACCGACTCGGGGTTGGCCTCGGTGGTCACCTCCGCGTCGGTGGCCAGCCCCCAGGTCCGGTCGATCGCGTCGAGGATGCGGGCCAGGTCGTCGGCGGGCAGCAGGGTGGGGGTGCCGCCACCGACGAAGACCGTCTCCACCCGGGCCGGTGGGGTGTCGTCCAGCACCCGGGCGGCGAGCGCCAGTTCCGCCAGCACTGCGTCGGCGTAGCCCTCCCGGCGCGCGCCGCCGCCCAACTCGTCGGCGGTGTACGTGTTGAAGTCGCAGTAGCCGCAGCGGCTCGCGCAGAAGGGCACATGCACGTAGACCCCGAAACCCCGGACGGCTACGGACGCACGGGCGGACGCGGGCAGCGACCCGTCGGCGGGGACGGGCTCGCCTGCTGGAAGGACGCCGGGCATGGCCACTAGTGTGCCCTGGCATGACCTCTCCCGACGTGTTCGTGCGGGTCGCCACGGCCCACGGGGTGACCACGCTCACCCTGGACAGTCCGCACAACCGCAACGCGCTCTCCACGCCGCTGATGACCGAACTGCTGGCCGGGCTGGCCGCCGCGGTCGCCGACGACGCGGTCCGGGTGATCGTGCTCGACCACACCGGGCCGGTCTTCTGCTCCGGCGCCGACCTGAAGGAGACCGCGGCGGCGTACGCCAGCGGCACGGTGCCCGCCGGGATGCTGGGTGACGTGCTCGCGGCGGTCTGGGAGTGCCCGAAGCCGGTGCTGGCGAGAGTCGCCGGCCCGGCCCGGGCCGGCGGACTGGGCCTGATCGCGGCAGCCGACCTGGCGGTCTGCGCGGCCGAGGCCACGTTCGCCTTCACCGAGGTGCGGATCGGGGTGATCCCCGCGGTGATCTCCGCGACGGTGCTGCCCCGCCTGACCACCCGGGCGGCAGCCGAGCTGTACCTGACCGGCGACACCTTCGACGGCCGGCGGGCCGCCGAGATCGGCCTGGTCACCGCCGCGGTGCCGGCCGCGGAGCTGGATGCCGCGGTGCGGCGGTACTGCGACTCGCTGGTACGCGGGGCCCCGTCGGCGTTGGCCGGCGCGAAGCGACTGCTGCGCCGACCGGCCGCCGTCGACCTGCGCGCCGACCTGACCGAGCTGGCCGAGGTGTCCACCGGGTACTTCCTGTCGGCGGACGGCGTCGAGGGGGTCACCGCGTTCCGGGAGAAGCGGCCGCCGCGCTGGGTGGCGGAACTCGGTGGGTGAGGTACGGCCGGGACGGGGAACCTCGCGTTGCGCGTAGGTGCCGCGGGAGGTGGGAACCGGTCGGACGACCCGAACATGTCGATGAGGGACGTACGCTTGGCGGACCTTGACACAGGAGGTGCGGGTGCGAACTCGGGCTGTCGCGACGGGCTTCGTGGTCCTCGTCCTGATCGTCGCGATCGGGACGATCGTGGCGTTGAGGCAGGCCGGTGAGGGGCTACGGCTGCCGCTGGCCGGCCGGGCCTGCACGGTCCAGGCCGACGGCGAGGTGACGCTCGACTCGCAGCAGATGGCGAACGCGGCGACCATCGCGGCGATCGGCGTGCAACGCGAGATGCCGGAGCGGGCGGTGGTGGTGGCGCTGGCCACCGCGTACCAGGAGTCCGGGTTGCGCAACCTGACCGGTGGTGACCGCGACTCCGTGGGGCTGTTCCAGCAGCGACCGAGCCAGGGTTGGGGCACACCGAAGCAGATCCGCGACCCCCGGTACGCGGCGGGGAAGTTCTACGCGGCGTTGAAGAAGGTGCGCGGCTGGGAGGACATGCGGGTCACCGACGCCGCGCAGAAGGTGCAGCGCTCGGCCTTCCCCGAGGCGTACGAGAAGTGGGCCGACGAGTCGCAGGTGCTCACCCGGGCGCTGCTCGGTCACGCCAGCACGGCGGTCACCTGCGCGGTGGGCGGCGATCCGGTGATGCGCGGCGCCGCCGCCATCGCCGCGCTGACCGAGGGGCTGGCGCTCGACTGGGGCCTGGTGGCCTTCACCGACGACGACCGGCAGGTGGGCAGGAGTTACTTCACCTCTGCCGTCGACAGTTCCGGCAACCCGACCCTGCTGAAGGTGGGGATCAACGAATCGCCCTCCGCCGAGGGTGTGCGGGCCGGCTGGCGGTACACGCACTGGCTGGTCTCCCACGCGAAGGAGCACGGGGTGAAGCGGGTGACCTACGACGGCCGGGAGTGGACCGCCAAGCGCGGCGACTGGAAGCGCCTGCCGGACAGCGACCGGGGTGACACGGAGGTCCTCGCCGAGGTCCACGCCGACGTCTGACCGACCTCGATCTCCTTGGAGCGACCGCCCTTACCCGCAGTCACCGCAAAATTCGGCATTTTGGTACGTAATGCCACGTCTCGCCACGTTGAGTGACGTGCGGTAGTCGTCCAACCGCCTTCAGTCGCCGTACCTGTGGAAAGGTCGCGGGGTGCCCCCCGAGCCGCCTGGACGCGCGTTACGATCGGCGGCCTGTGCCAGAAATGGTTTCACCTCTTGGGGAGGGGTACTACGTGGCGTTCGACTACGGCGACCGGACCGGCTACGAACCGATCAGTGACGTCGACCGCAAGGAGTTCCACGAGCAGGGCTTTCTCCTGCTGCGCAACGTCCTGACCGAGGATCACCGGGCCGCTCTCGAGGCCGCGGTCGACCGGGTGTACGAGGAGGAGAAGGCCAAGGGCAACACCACCAAGGACGGCACCCTGCACCTGCTGGGCTTCCTTGAGCGTGACGAGCTCTTCGGCGAGCTGCTCACCCACCCGATCGCGTTCCCCTACATGTGGGGCCTGGCGGGCTGGAACATCTACACCCACCACAACCACCTCGACGTCACGCCGCCGGCGTTGGAGCCCGAGAAGCCGTACTGGGGTTGGCACCAGGACGGGTACCGGCAGAACTCCGACCCGGAGACGATGGACCCGAATCTGCCCCGGCCGATGTTCTCGCTGAAGGTCGCCTACGTGCTCTCCGACCTGTCGGAGAAGGGGCGCGGCGCGACGAAGGTGATCCCTGGCAGCCACCTGTGGAACTCGCTGCCGCGCCCGTCGGATCTGAGCGTGCACAACCCGGACCCCGAGGGCACCGTCGAGATCACCGCCGACCCGGGTGACGCCTTCATCTTCGACCGCCGCCAGTGGCACTCCCGGTCGACGAACCTGTCGAACATCACCCGCAAGATGCTGTTCGTCGGTTACACCTACCGGTGGATCCGCCCGCTCGACGAGCTGCACCCCGACAAGGACGGCGAGTGGTACCGCAACCGCACGCCGGTGCAGCGCCAGCTGCTCGGGGAGGGCACCCACACGGCGAACTACTGGGGCATCAACTGGGACGGCTACATCGACGACGAGATCCCGCTGCGCAAGGAGCTCAAGCAGCGCGGTCTGCTGAACCGCAGCATCCCCTGGCTCCGCTGACCGGACCGTGACGACAGGCCCCGTGGCCACGCCTGGACGTGGCCCACGGGGCCTGTTCGCGTCTGCTCGGGGACGTGCCGGTCCGTCAGCCGGCCGACTCGCCCAGCCGGCGACGCGCCTTCTCGCGAACCGGCTCGGGCAGGTCGTCGGCCGCCAGCAACCGGGGCAGCAGCGCCGGCTCCAGGGTGAGCGCCCGGAACACCTCGCCGAGGGTCACCCCGTGGGCCGGCCGGTGCACGATCTCGATCGGGTCGCCGACGCCCACCGCGCCCTCCCGCACCACCCGCAGGTAGGCGCCGGGCGTCGCACGGGCGGTGAACCGCTTGATCAGATCCGGTACCCCCCAGAAGCCGGCAAAGGTGGTGCACGGCGTACGCGGCTTGGTCACCTGGAGCAACACCTCGCCGACGGCCCACTGCTCGCCGATCACGGCGCCGGTGACGTCGACCGCGTGCGTGGTGAGGTTCTCGCCGAAGCCCCCCGGACGGATGGCGCGCCCGAGGTCCGCCTCCCACCAGGCCGCGTCCTCCACCGCGTACGCGTAGACGGCCTGGTCCGGACCACCGTGGTGGGACCGTTCGCCGATGAAGTCGCCGACCAACCCGTCGGTGCGGAAGAACACCGGAGCCTCGACCGGCCGCTTGTCGATGCCGCTGCGCCCGCTCGCGTCACCGGCCCACGCCGCCTCGGTCACGATGCCGACGTTCACCGATGCCACCCTGCCCGTCATGATCACATCCTAGGGGAGCGGCTTCGGCGCGCCACCGCCCGCTGGTCAGGTCGGTCGCGCACCACGTTTGTCGTACGCATGCGAAAGGCGCCCGACCTCGACGGTCGGGCGCCTTTCGACGGTTCAGCTGTTACCGGTGGGTGACACCCCGGCGGTTGCGGCCCACACCGGCGACCAGCGCCACCGCGACGGCGGCCAGCAGCACCTGGAGCATCAGCTCCCGCCAGTCGATACCGGCGGTCTCGGCGAAGCCGGACGCACGGGCGATCACGGTGCCGAGCAGCGCGGCACCGACACCGATGAGCATGTGCAGCCAGATCGGCATGTTCTGACGGCCCGGCACCACCAGTCGGCCAAGCGCACCGACGATCAGACCAACGATCAGGGCGGTGATGATGCCCCAGACGGTGAGCTCCATGGTCGCTCTCCTTCACGAAAGACGTTCAACGTTTGTGGTGTTCCTGTCGTGACCGCCTAATGCCCGACGAGCGAAGATCCCAAACCGGCTTTTCTGGCCGAGAGGTCGCGACCACCCCGAAAGACCGCGCCACGCAGACGGGCGCCCGGCCGGGTGGCCGAGCGCCCGTCGGGACGGATGCGCTTACTTCTTTCCGCTCGCCTTGCCGTCGGAGTCGGAGGAGAGCGCGGCGATGAACGCCTCCTGCGGGACCTCCACCCGGCCCACCATCTTCATCCGCTTCTTGCCCTCCTTCTGCTTCTCCAGCAGCTTGCGCTTACGGCTGATGTCACCGCCGTAGCACTTGGCGAGCACGTCCTTACGGATGGCGCGGATCGTCTCCCGGGCGATCACCCGGCTGCCGATGGCTGCCTGGATCGGCACCTCGAACTGCTGACGCGGGATGAGGTTGCGCAGCTTCGCCGCGATGGTGGTGCCGTAGGCGTACGCCTTTTCCTTGTGCACGATCGCACTGAACGCGTCCACCGGCTCGCCGTGCAGCAGGATGTCGACCTTGACCAGGTCGGACGCCTGCTCGCCGGAGGGCTCGTAGTCCAACGACGCGTAGCCCTTCGTACGGCTCTTCAATTGATCGAAGAAGTCGAAGATGATCTCAGCGAGGGGCAGCGTGTAGCGCAGTTCCACCCGGTCGGCGGAGAGGTAGTCCATGCCCAGCAGGCTGCCGCGCCGGCCCTGACACAGCTCCATCACCGCACCGACGTAGTCGTTGGGGGTGAGCACCGTGGCCCGCACCGTCGGCTCGTACACCTCGGCGATCTTGCCGGTCGGGTACTCGCTGGGGTTGGTGACCACGACCTCCTCGCCATCCTCCTGGATGGCCCGGTAGACCACGTTCGGCGCGGTCGAGATGAGGTCGAGGTTGAACTCCCGCTCCAGTCGCTCCCGGATGATCTCCAGGTGCAGCAGGCCGAGGAACCCACAGCGGAACCCGAAGCCGAGCGCACCGGAGGTCTCCGGCTCGTAGGTCAACGCGGCGTCGTTGAGCTTGAGCTTGTCCAGCGCGTCCCGCAACGCGGGGTAGTCCGACCCGTCGATCGGATACAGGCCGGAGTAGACCATCGGCTTCGGGTCCTTGTAACCGCCGAGCGCCTCGGCCGCCGGCCGCCCGTTGATGGTGACCGTGTCACCGACCCGGGACTGCCGGACGTCCTTCACACCGGTGATCAGATAGCCGACCTCACCGACGCCGAGCGCGTCGGCCTTGACCATCTCCGGCGAGATGACCCCGATCTCCAGCAGCTCGTGGGTGGCGCCGGTGGACATCATCTTGATCCGGTCCCGGGCGCTGATCCGCCCGTCGACCACCCGCACGTAGGTGACCACGCCCCGGTAGACGTCGTACACCGAGTCGAAGATCATGGCGCGGGCCGGGGCATCGGCGTCGCCGACCGGCGGGGTGAACTGCCGGACGATCTCATCGAGCAGGTACGGGACACCCTCACCGGTCTTGCCGGAGACCCTGATGCAGTCCGCCGGGTCGCCCCCGATCAGGTGGGCCAGTTCCTCGGCGTACTTCTCCGGCTGGGCCGCCGGTAGGTCGATCTTGTTGAGCACCGGGATGATGTGCAGGTCGTTCTCGAGCGCGAGGTAGAGGTTGGCCAGCGTCTGCGCCTCGATGCCCTGGGCCGCGTCGACCAGCAGGATCGCGCCCTCGCAGGCGGCCAGCGACCGGGACACCTCGTAGGTGAAGTCGACGTGGCCAGGCGTGTCGATCATGTTGAGCACGGCCTGCTCGCCGGCCCGCTCGCCCTCGGCGATGGTCCACGGCATCCGGACCGCCTGGCTCTTGATGGTGATGCCACGCTCGCGCTCGATGTCCATCCGGTCGAGGTACTGCGCGCGCATCTGCCGCGGGTCGACCACGCCGGTGAGCTGCAACATCCGGTCGGCCAGGGTCGACTTTCCGTGGTCGATGTGGGCGATGATGCAGAAGTTCCTGATCCGCCCCGGGTCGGTGGCACCAGGAGCGTTCGCGCCGGGATCGAGCGTCGGTGGCACAGCGGTCCGTTCTGGTCGGCTGACGTGAGCGGGCCGGCACGCGCCGGCCCCCTCTATGCTCCCATGTCCCCGGCGGGCATCGGCCGGGCGTCCGTCACTCCTGCGGCGGCTCGACGAAGAGGGCGGCGAGCCGGGGCAGTCGACGGCGGGCCTCCTCCTCGTCGTCGAAGTCCCAGAAGTCGTTCAGGTCGGGCTGCGGCGCCGCCGCGCGCTCCCCCGGCAGGTCGGTCGCGGTGGCCCTGCGGTACGCGTCCCACGGCACCGCGAGCATGTCCGCGCACTCGAACTCCTCACCGCTCAGCGAGGCGGACCGGATCTGCGGCAGCTCGGCCAGCGAGTCCGGATCAGCGACCGCCCGGGCGAAGACCTCCCGTCCCTGGGTCATCAGCCAACCCCGGAAGTACTCGAACCCGTCGTCCGAGGCGCCACCGTTGATCAGGTACGCGGCACCCCACAGGTCGACCCGGTAGGACGCGCCGAGGACCCGTTGCTGGTGGTGGGCGTACCCGACGATCTCCTCGGGGTCGCGGGCGGCGAGCAGCGCGACGGCTCGGGCGGCGATGGCGTCCGGCTCTCCCCCGCCGGTGCGGGCACGGTCGATCAACTGCCAGAAGTCGTCGGTCCTCATGGTCCGGCAGTCTGGCAGACGCCACCCCGGGTGCCCGGATCCGCGCCGGAGGTCGCCGCCCGACCGGCCACCGGGCAGCATGGTCGGGTGAGTTCCGCCTCTCCGCCCGAGTACCACGCGACCGCGCAGCGGCCCGAGTGGTCGGTCCTGCCAGCGCGACTGCGGACCGCAGTGGCCGCCCGGCTGGGCGCCCCGGTGGTCCAGGCCACGACCGCCAGCGCCGGCTTCACCCGGGGATTCGCCGCGCTGCTGCACACCGCCGACGGGCACCGCGCGTTCGTCAAGGCCGCGCCCCACGCCGAGCAGCCACACCTGGTCGACTGGTACGCCCGGGAGGCCGCGATCCTCAACCGGCTGCCGGCCGGGTTGCCGGTGCCCCGCCCGCACTGGTCGCTGTGGGAGGCGGGCTGGTACGTGCTGTGCCTCGACGCCATCGACGGTCACACCCCCCGGCTGCCCTGGACGCAGGTCGAACTCAGCACCACCCTCACCGCCTTCGCCGACGTCGCCGAGGCGCTCGCCGATCCACCGGCCGAGTTGACCGCCCTCGGCCTGCCCCATCTCAGCGACCTGGCCCGCGACGACATCCTCTGGTGGGGCGAGGTCGCCGCCGGCCGGGAACCGGTGCCGCCGTTGCCCGCCCCGGCGCGGGGACGGCTGGCCGAACTGGTCACGCTGGAGTCGCGCCTGCCCGGGTACGCCGCCGCTTCGACCGGGCTGACCCACGGCGACCTGCGGGTCGACAACGTGCTGATCGACACCGCCGGCGCGGCCTGGTTCTGCGACTGGTCGTGGCTGTGCCAGGGGCCGGCCTGGTTCGACCTGGTCACCCTGCTGATCACCGGGTACGCCGGCGGGCTGGACGTCGATTCCCGCTTCGCCGCCCACCCGGCCGCGGCCGGCGCGCCCGACGACGCGCTGGACGTCACGCTGGCCGCCCTGGCCGGCTACCACCTCACCGCCTCGACGTCGGCGCCACCGACCGCGTCGACCCACCTGCCGGCGCACCAACGGTGGACCGGCGAGCAGGCTCTCGCCTGGCTCTCGCACCGCCGCGCCTGGGCCTGAGGCACCGCCCCCACCGGTTGACGACACGCTGGTGTCCCGGCGACCGGCCTGGGTGCGGGTGTCCCGGCGGCAACCGGCCTGGGTGCGGGTGTCCCGGCGGCAACCGGCCTGGGTGCGGGTGGTGCGGCGACCTGTGCGGGTGCCGTTTTGGCCCGCCCGAACCGGACCTGGTAACCTGGCTCTTCGCGCAGCGATGACGCATGCTCGTCGCGCGCACAAGCTGACCAACCCGAGCTATCAAGACGAGGCTGTCGCGTGGCGAACATCAAGTCCCAGATCAAGCGCAACCGGCAGAACGAGAAGCGCCGGCTGCGTAACAAGTCGGTCAAGTCGTCGCTGAAGACCGCCATCCGCAAGTTCCACGAGGCCGCTGAGGCCGGTGACGTCGAGAAGGCCGCCGCCCTCATGCAGGATGCCTCGCGCAAGCTGGACAAGGCGGTCAGCAAGGGCGTCATCCACGGCAACCAGGCCGCGAACCGCAAGTCCGCGATCGCCAAGCGCGTCGCGTCGCTCGCCTCCTGAGCCAGCGCCCAGACCTGACGGAAGCCCCGAGGCGGTGCCTCGGGGCTTCCGCACGTCCATCCGCCCGGCATCGGTCCGCTTCCGGTCCGGCCGCGCGCCCTGATCAGGACCCGGGTTCGGTGGTTTCCGGCCGAGACCCGACATCACTCCGCTCCGCGGCCGCCCCGCCGCGCCCCGCCGCCGCTGTCCCCCGGGCCGCGCCGCCCGGGAACCGGTCGGGTCCGGCACCGGCGGCAGGCGGTGCCGGCCGCGTCGCGCCAGGGCGCTCCTCCGCCGGCTCGGACCGCACCACGCCGGGACGCTCCATCTCCACCGGTTCGGATCGCACCACGACCCCGGGCACGCTGTGCCGCAGCCAGTCGACCCGGGCCCGCCCGACCACCGGCTCCATCTGCTGACGGAACCGGTCACGTTCCTGCTCGGGTACGGCCGCGGCGGAGCGCACCACCGTGGCGGCCACCAGATCGTTGAGCTTGACCATCACGGCCACCGTGGCGGGCAGCACGAGCACCGCCCACCAGGTCACCAGCTCGGCGAGCGCGAGCAGCGCCGCCAGCGCGATCGCCCCCTCGAAGAAGATGAAGCAAAGCACCCCACCCGGATTGACGAACCGCAGGCCGAGCACCCGCGCGTAGAACGGCCGGTACCGCTCCTCGTCGGCCGGGATCGTGGCCCACGAGCCACGGAGGGCTCCGCTCACCTGGTGCCGCCCTGCCGGGCGGCCGCCACCGAGAAGACCGCCTTCTCCAGCGCGTACGCCCGGTCGTCGGAGCCGCCCTTGACCGCCGCGTTGCACTCGGCCGCCGCCCGCATCGCCAGGACCAGCCCGTCGGGGGTCCAGCCCCGGGCCTGCCGTTGGGCCCGTTCGACCTTCCACGGCGGCATGCCGAGGCTGCTGGCGAGTTGGTACGGGCTGCCCCGGCCGGCCGAGGCGACCCGGGCGACCGTACGGATGCCGTCGGCGAGGGCGTCGGCGATCGGCACCGGATCCACCCCCACGTGCAAGGCCCAGCGCAACGCCTCCAAGGCGCCCGGGAGGTCACCGACCATCGTGGCGTCAGCCACCGTGAACCCGCTGACCTCCACCCGGCCCCGGTAGTAGCGCGCCACCGTGTCGGCGTCGATCCGGCCGTCGGTGTCGGCGATCAGTTGGGAGCAGGCTGCCGCGAGTTCGCGTAGGTCGTTGCCGACCGCGGCGAGCAGCGCCTCGGCGGCGTCGTCCGTGCACCGTCCGCCGGCCCGGCGGATCTCGTCGCGGACGAAGGCCACCCGGTCGCGGTGCCCCTTGAGCTTCGCGGCGGGCACGACCCGGGCACCGGCCGACTTCAGACCGTCGGCGAACGCCTTGCCCTTGGCGCCCCCGAGGTGTGCCACCACGAGCTGCACCTCGGGGTCGGGGTTCTTCGCGTACGCCAACAGGGCGGCGACCAGATCTTTGCGGGCGTCCTGACCGGACCGGAGCACCAGCACGCGACGTCCGCCGAACAGCGACGGGCTGAGCATCTCGTCGATCTCGCCGACGGCGAGCTGGCTGGCCTGGTATTCGCGCACGTCAACGGCGGGGTCAGCGGCGCGGGCGGCGGCAACGGTTTCGGACACCGCGCGCGTGGCGAGCAGCTCCTCGTCGCCGAGGACGAGCACAATAGGAGCGGCACTGGCGGCGGTCACGCCGCCCATATTCGCACGCGCGGCCGGTCGGTCCAGCCTGCTCGTCATTACTCTGCCGGCAGACCCCGCACTCAACGCAAATCCAGACATAAGACTTATCTTCCGCTTTTCGCAGTAAATCGCCGTCGATTCATCACTATGGACGGACCCGGTCGACGCCAGCGCTCACCACCGCCAGCCCTCGGGGCGACCGCACCACCGCCAGGTCACCCCCGACGTCGGTACGCAGCACCCGCGCGCCACCCCGGGCCAGCCGGGCCAGCACCGCCTCGTTGGGATGGCCGTAGCTGTTCTCCGCTCCGACCGGCACCAGCGCCACCGCCGGCCGCACCGCGTCCAGAAAGGCCGGATCCTGGTACGCGCTGCCGTGGTGGGCGACCTTCAGCACGTCCGCCCGCAGCCCGTCCGGTGGCAGCCGCTCCCGCAGCGCCCGCTGCTCCTCCACCTCGGCGTCGCCGGTCAACAGAATCCGCACCCGGTCGACCATGGCGAGCAGCACCAGCGAGTTGTTGTTCGGATCCGAGCGGGTGCCGCGCATCGGGTACGGCGGGCCGAGCACGGTCAGGTCGACCGCGCCGGCCCGATAGCGCCAACCCGCCGCTGCGGCGACCACCGGCGTGCCGTACGCCGCGGCGGTGCCGCGCACCAGATCCCGGCCGGCCACTGGTTCCGGCCACTGCGGAACCAACACCGTGTCCACAGGTCTTCCCCGGAAGATTCCGGCCACCCCGCCGGTGTGGTCCACGTGGAAGTGGCTGACCACCAGCAGCGACACCCGACGTACGCCGAGCCGGCGCAGGCAGGCGTCCGCCGCCGCCGGATCCGGACCGGCGTCCACCACCACCGCCCGGCCCGCCCGCACCGGCAGCAGCATCGTGTCGCCCTGACCTACCGCACAGGCGGTGACGACCCAACCGTCCGGCGGCCATCCCGGCGCGATCACCCGCACCGGCAGGGCACCCAGCACGACCGCGACGGCGCAGACCGCCACCAGTCGACGTACCAGCGGGTGGCGGGCGGCCACCAGCAAGGCCACCGTCAGCGCCGTCAGCAGCAGCGCTCCGGAGATCCCGCCGGGCCAGGGCAGGTTGCCCGCCGGCAGCCGGGCACCGTACCGGGCCACCAGCACCAGCCACCACGCCGGCCAGTGCGCCAGCCAGGCAACGGCCTCGGCACCGGCCGGCCAGATCGGCGAGACGACCGCGGCCGCCACGCCGAGCACCGTCGCCGGAGCTATCGCCGGCACCGCGAGCAGGTTCGCCGGCACCGCGACCAGGCTGACCGTGCCCGTCAGTCCGGCGATCACCGGCGAACAGGCGAGTTGTGCGGCGGCCGGCACCGCCAGCGCCTCGGCCGCCCCCGGCGGGACGCCCCGCCGACGCAGGCCGTCCCGCCAACTCGGTGCGAGCAGCAGCAACCCGCCGGTGGCCAGCACGGACAGCGCGAAGCCGGGGTCGCCGGCCAGGCCCGGATCGACAAGCACCAGCGCCGCCACGGCGGCGGCGAGCGCGGGCACTGCCGCCCGGGGCCGGCCGGCGGCCAACGCGGCGAGCCCGATCGCGCCCATGGTGGCCGCGCGTACCACGCTCGGGGACGGTCGGACCAGGATGACGAAGCCCACCAGGGCCAGGCCGCAGAAGCACACCGCCAGCGCGGGACCGGCACGGGCCCAGCGGGCCAGCAACAGCACCGCACCCACCACAATTGCCACATTCGACCCAGAAACAGCATTCAGGTGAGTCATTCCGGTGGCCTGGAAATCCTCCTCCACCGGGTCAGGCAGCCGGCTGGTGTCCCCGACGACCAGGCCGGGCAGCAGGCCACCGGGATCGTCCGGCAAAGGTGCGCACGCCTGCTGGAGGCCGGCGCGCAGCCGACCGGCCGCGCGCTGCAACGCCGAGGGAGAACCAAGTCGAATGGGTGCACCGACGGCCATCAGGACCGCCCCGGTGAGGTCGCCGCCGCGTGACTCGGCCAGGCGCCCGTCCGCAGTGAGCCGTTGCCCGGGCAGCAGCCCCCGCCACGCCGGGTCGTCGGCGAGCACCAGCACCCGCGCCGGAAGGCTGATCCGTTGGCCCTGCGGCCCGGTCAGCGTCACCAGCCTCGCCGGCACCAGCAGGGTCGGTGGACGGCCCACGATGCCGCCGCGTACCGGCCTGGGATCGTCCCGGACGACAAGTTCGGCGGTGACCCGGGCCCGTTCGTCCACCAGGACGCGCAGTGGGCCCGCGTCCCGTACGGTCAGCCGCGCCGAGGTGGCCGCCCCGCCACAGACCACGCCGATCAGGATCGCCACCGCGACCCAGCCGTGGCGGCGCACGGTCGGGCCGGGTCGCCCGACGAAGCCGAACAGGTGCAGCGCCGCCACCCCGGCGAGACCGGCCGCGACAGCGGCCAGCAGCAGCGTCCGCCGGGCATCGAGATGCAATCCCGCCAACGCGGTGAGCCAGGCCGCGACCGCCAGCCCCGCCAGGCGGAGGTCCGGTGCGGGCCCGCCGGTCGCGACACCGGGTGTTCCGGCCGACGGTGCGACCGGGGCTGCCGACGCCCTCACACCGTCACCAGGTCCTTGAGCTGCTCGTACCGTGCGTCGCCGATTCCGGTCACCTGACGCAGGTCGCCGATGGACCGGAAGCCGCCGTGCTGATCGCGATACTCGATGATCCGCTGGGCGAGCACCGGCCCCACCCCGGGCAGGGTTTCGAGCTGTGCCGACGTCGCGGTGTTCAGGTTGACCCGCCCGCCCGCGCCCGGTCCGCCGCCCGGCACCGGGCCGGCTCCAGACCCGGGGCCCGCCGCAGCGCCCGGAGGTGCCGGTACGCCGACCAGGATCAACTCGCCGTCGCTGATCCGGCGGGCCGGATTGAGCATCGCCACGTCCACCCCTGGCAACGCCCCTCCGGCGGCGTGCAGGGCGTCGGCCACCCGCGCGCCGGCCGCCAGCCGCACCAGTCCGGGCCGTCGGACCTTGCCGGCGACGGCGACCACCAGCTCACCGGTCGACTCCGTCTGGGGCTTCGCCGGCTCGTCGCCGGTCTCGACGGACGGGTCAGGTGTCACGACGGTGCCGGTCTCCGCCACGACCGGCTCCACCTCAGGACGGGACTGCCAGGCCCAGATGGCCGCAACCAACACCACGAGGACGGCGACGGCGGCGAGCGCTCGCACTCCCCGCCGCCCCGGATCGAAAGCACTCGGCCCCGCAAGGGGCTTCGGCGACTCCTCGTCGACCGTCCGCCCTCGCTCGTCGTGGACCGGTCCTTCGTCGCTGACCCGAAGCGGACCACCGGGCCGGGCCGGGCCGCCGCTGCTGGCCGGGCCACCGGCCCGGATCGGTCCGTCGGCGCGACCGGGACCGGAGTCATCGACCCGGCCGGCAGCTTGGAGCGGCAGCAGCACGGTCGGCCATTCCGTGACCGGCGTCGGCGCCCCGCCGGACGCCCCGGCGAGCGGGGACAGGCCGACGGACGGGGGCCGCTCGGCGAGCGGGGGCACGTCGACGGGCGGAGGCCGCTCGGCGAACGGTGGCCACCCGGCGAGGGCCGTCCGGTCGCCGCCCGACATCGGTGGTTCGGCAGCGCCCGCCGGCAGGTCCAGCGCGTTGGGCATCAGTTGCCACAGACGCCGCCGGACCACCATCTCCTCGTCCTCGTCCTTCGACACGGCGCGAGGTTAGGGCGGTGGGGCCCGGTCGAGCGCGCCGCGCCGGTCCGCCTGTGGACAGCGCGAGGCTCTGTGGACAGCAGCCCGATCATGCACCCGATCTGCTATGGCCTCCGCGCGTTGCCGGGCCGCCGCCTGTCGTGACCGAGACCGTCGCACGAGCCCGACACGTGCGACGCAGGTCGCCGATCCGTCGGTTCAGTCGGTGCGCGCCTGCGGGTCCAGACCGAGGACGGCGCGTCCGCCGTCGAGCGGCAGGGTCACCCCGTTGACGAAGGCGGCCGCCGGCGAGAGCAGGTACGCCACCGCCTCCGCCACGTCCTGCGGCTGCCCGATCCGGCCCACCGGGTGCAGCCGGGCAAGCTCCGCCTCGATCCGCTGCGCCTGGTCCGGCTCGGTCTCGGCGAGGAACGCCTCGTGTCGTTCGGTGGCCACCGAGCCGAGGGCTATCGCGTTGGCACGGATGCCGTGCCGGCCGTACTCGACGGCCAGCGCCCGGGTCAGCCCCTCCACGGCCGCCTTGGCCGTGGCGTACGGCAGGCAGCCCGGCACCGGCCGGCTCGCCTGGTGGGACGAGACGTTGACCACGACGCCAGCGGTGCCGGCGGCGAGGTAGCGGCGTACCGCGGTCGCGGCGCCGACCACGGCGGGGCGCAGGTTACGGGTGATCAGGTCGACGACCTCGCCGACCGGCGCGTCGTGCACCGAGGCGTCGCGGAACACGGCGGCGTTGTTCACCCATCCGGTCAACGGGCCGAAGCGCTCCGCCAGGTCGGCGGCCCGCCCGGCGACGCCCTCGTCACCGGCGTCACCGACCACCGCCGCGAGCCGGTCGGCTCGGGCGTGGTCCTCCACCCAGGACAGCGCACCCGGATCGCGCTCGACCACCACGACCGTCCGGCCGTCGGCGAGCAACCTCTCCACGATGCCGCGCCCGACCCCGCGTCCCCCACCGGTCACCACACAGGACATCCGCCCCACCTCCCCAGGCCCGGCCACGCGACCAATCCTCGCCCACCCACGCCACCAACGGCGAACAGGTCAGCGGGTCGACGGCACCGGCAACGGCTCGCGCGCGACGGCGCGGACGTGCGCTGACGGCTCGACTGGTCAGCTGGCGTTGTCCGGCCTACGGTGGATCACCACGCAGGCGAGGCCGGGCCCGACGTGCACCGCGACGGCGGCACCGGCCTCGGAGACGTACGCCGCACGCAACCGGTCGCCGAGCCGAACGGTCAGGGTGTCGAGAAGTTCCTCGGCCCGCTGCGGTGCGTCGAGATGGTGTACGGCCAGGTCCACCTGCCCGTCGCCGGCCGCCTCGACGGCGAGATCCACCAACCGAGCCATGCCCCGACTGGCGGTGCGGACCTTGTCCCGCAGCACTATGCGTCCCTCGGGCATGTGCAGGATGGGTTTGACCGACAGCGCGGTGCCGAGCAACGCCTCCGCCGCGTTGATCCGCCCGCCGCGACGAAGGAACTCCAGCGTGTCCACGTAGAAGTGGATGCTGGTACGACCGACGGCGGCTTCTGCCGCAGCCCGTACGCCGGCCAGGTCGGCGCCCCGCGCGGCGGCCCGGGCCGCCGCGATCGCCGGGAAACCGAGACCCATGCCGCAGGAACGGCTGTCGACCACGCTGACCCGGTCGCCCAGTTCGGCGGCGGCCAGTTCGGCGGCCTCGACCGTGCCGGAGAGTCCGGCCGACAGGTGCACCGAGACGACACCCTCCGCCCCCGCCTCCAGTAGCTCCCGGTAGGTCCGGCCGAACTGCTCGGGCGACGGGCGGGAGGTGCTCACCGACACCCGCCGCGCGCGCAGCGCCCGGGTCGCGTCCGCCGGGAAGGTCTCGACGCCCTCCAGCCCTTCGACGCCGGCCAGCACGACGGTCAGCGGCACCACGGTCAGCGCGTGCTCCCGCAGCAGCTCGGGTGGAAGGTAGGCGGTGGAGTCGGTGACGACCGCGACTGGCATGCGGGCACCGTAGCGGATCAAGCTGGGCGGCTGCCTGGACGCGTCCGCTCAGACCGGCTCGGCGGAGACCGGAATTCCGGTCGCGGCAGTGCCGGTCGAGGCGATGCCGGCCTCCATCGGACCGACGTTGTGGGCGCGCAGGTGCCACCCGCGCTCGACATCGTGGCGCAGTTCCGTCCAGTGACAGTTGCGCAGCGAGCCGACGGCACGCAGCACGGCGTGCTCCCAGCCGAGCAGGTGTCCGCAGCCCTGCCGGGCGGCACCGCCGTGAGTGGCCACCACCACGGTGCCCCCGGACAGTTGGTCGGCGGCCTCCTGCAACGCGGTGCCGATGCGCTTACCCAACTCGTCCAGCGGTTCGATGTCCGCTCCCGGGTCGGGATCCCCGGCCCGCCAGCGGGCGTACTCCCCGGGGAACCGCTCCGCAACCTCGGTCAACAGCAGCCCCTGCCAGCTGCCGAAGTGCCGCTCCCGCAGGCGGGCGTCGGAGCGTACCGGCAGACCGGTAAGCGCGGAGAGCGCGGCGGCGGTGTCCGCGGCGCGGCTCAGGTCGCTGGCGACCAGGGCGTCCGGGCGCAGCGCGGCCAGCAGCGGCGCTGCGCTGCGCGCCTGTTCCCGGCCGAGGTCGTTCAGCGGTACGTCGGTCTGTCCCTGCACCCTGCTGGCGGCGTTCCAGTCGGTGTTGCCGTGCCGCCAGATGATCAGCCTGGTCACTCGCCCGATCCGGCGGCGGCCTCTGCGCTGGCGAGGTCCCGGTCGACGAACGGAATGGTCGGGCAGTCCTTCCAGAGCCGGTCAAGGGCGTAGAACTCGCGTTCCTCGGTGTGCTGCACGTGCACTACGACGTCGACGTAGTCGAGCAGCACCCAACGGCCGCCGCGTTCGCCCTCCCGACGCACCGGCTTCGCCTTCTCCGGCAGGTCCAGCAGGGCCTCCTCGATGGCGTCGACGATAGCCAGCACCTGGCGCTCGTTCGGGGCCGCGGCGAGCAGGAACGCGTCGGTGATGGCGAGTTGGTCGCCCACGTCGATGATGACGATGTCCTGAGCCTTCTTGTCGGCCGCCGCCTGGGCGGCGACGATCGCCAGCTCGTGAGCGCGTTCGGAAACTGTCACCGTTCTCCTTCGATCAACCGTGCGAGGTTTCCAGCCTCTCACACGGCCCGGATTCTCGACTCGCCAGTTTCAGCCGGAAAACGGCATGAAACGGCCGAATCACTCCCGATACAGGCACCGTTTCGCGATGTACTGCACCACACCGTCCGGCACCAGATACCAGACCGGCTCGCCCCGGGCGACCCGCGCCCGGCAGTCGGTGGAAGAGATCGCCATGGCCGGCACCTGCACCAGGCTGACCGTGTCGGCGGGCAGGTGCGCGGCGGTCAGCGCGAAACCCGGCCGGGTGACCCCGATGAAGTGAGCCAGCTCGAAGATCTCATCGAGGTCCTTCCAGCTCAGGATCTTCTCCAGGGCGTCCGCGCCGGTGATGAAGAACAGCTGCGCCTTCGCACCGTACTGGGCACGCAGGTCGCGCAGCGTGTCGACGGTGTAGGTGGGGCCACCCCGGTCGATGTCGACGCGGCTGACCTGGAAACGGGGGTTGGAGGCGGTGGCGATCACGGTCATCAGGTAACGATCCTCCGCCGAGCTGACCGGGACGTCGGCCTTCTGCCACGGCTGCCCGGTCGGCACGAAGATCACTTCGTCGAGGCCAAACCGGTCCGCCACCTCGCTCGCGGCCACGAGGTGACCGTGATGGATCGGGTCGAACGTTCCACCCATGATGCCGATCCGCCGGATGTCTTCCTCCACCCCATGATCCTAGGGCGTGCAAGACCGGGGGCGGGCCGGGCCGTCACCCTTCCGGCCCGGCCCGGCCGCGGTCGTCACGCGCTCGTAGCGGCCACCGCCGTGCGCGCCACCAGGGCCCGACGAAGGTCGTCGTCGGCGTCGGTGACCACCCGACGCAGCCCCGGTGTCAGGTCGTCACGGGCCAGCAACGCCGCGGCCGCCTCCCGGGTGGGCTGGGACACCGCGTGCCGGGGAAAGGCCAGCTTCGCCACCTCATCGGCCACCCAGGGCGTACGCAGCCGCGCGGCGGCCGGCATGTCCGCGAAGTAGCTGGCCACGTAGGCGCTGGTCAGGTCGGCCTGCTCGGGCTGCCAGAAGCCCTCCGCGGTCGCCTCGACCAGCCGATTCGACAGCTCCGTGTTCGACACGATGATCTCCCACGCGGCCTGCTTGGCAGCGGCATCGGGCAGGGCTGCCCGGCACCGGGCGGCCCGCTCGGCACCTGTGGCGCTCGGGTCGGCTGCCGTCTCGGCCTCGATCTCGGCCACACCGGCGGCACCGAGAACCACCAACCGGCCGAGCAGCGCCCACCGTAGTTCGGTGTCCACGGCCAACCCGGTGGGTACGGCCCGGCCGGCCAGCCACCCGGTGAGCAACTCGGCGTCGGTGCTCGCAGCGATCAGCCCCCGGGCGGCGGCCAGTTGCAACGACTCCCCCGGCGCGGCGCCGTCGAGCAGTCGCCGGCAGGACTCGGCGACCCGGGCCAGGGCGGACCGTCGGGCCAGCGGGTCGAGATAGCGGTCGACAAGCGCGCGACTCATCGACAGGACGTCCTCGACAATGATCACTTCCGTCTCGACGGGCAGTGCCGCGACGATGAGGTCGACCAGACCGGTGACCGGCCGTTCTCCGTCAGTCGCCGCGTCCAGCGCCTCGCCCCAGAGCAGGGCGCGGGCCAGCGGGTCGGTCAGGCGGGGCAGCAGCAGCGGCACCGCATCGGCCGACGCGGCGTCGAGGCGGATCTTGGCGAAGGTGAGGTCGCCGTCGTTGGGCAGCAGCACCGCAGCCGCCGGCTCCCCGGCCAACCCGACGAGCCGGGTACGGCCGTCGTCGGTCTTGGGATCGAGATCGACCTCGAACCGCTCGGCGGTGCCGTCCACGGCGTACCGGCCGACGCCGATGCGGTGCGGGCGCAGCACCGGGTGCGTCGGCGGCGCGGTCTGAGCGATCACGACCTCGTCGTACCGGCCGTCGGCGTCCACCGTCACCTCGGCCCGCAGCGTGTTGACCTGCGCGGTCCGCAGCCAGGACTCCGCCCAGTCGGTCAGCTCCCGGCCACTGCTGGCGGCCAGGCTCTGGAGCAGGTCGGCGAGGGTGGCGTTGCCGAAGCGGTGCCGGGCGAAATGGTCGTTGAGACCGGTCAGGAACGCCTCGTCACCGAGCCACGCCACCAGCTGCCGCAGCACGCTGGCCCCCTTGGCGTACGAGATGCCGTCGAAGTTGAGCAGCCCCTCGGCGGCGTCGGCCACCCGATCCGGCGCCACCGGATGGGTTGAGGGGCGCTGGTCGGCGGCGTATCCCCACGCCTTGCGGCGCAACGCGAACGTCGTCCACGCCCGGTCGAACCGGGTCGCCTCGGCGGTGACCCGGGTGCCCAGGTATTCCGCGAACGACTCGTTCAACCACAGATCGTCCCACCAACGCATGGTGACCAGGTCACCGAACCACATGTGCGCCATCTCGTGGGCGATCGTGGTGGCACGCAGCTCGCGCTGGCTGTCGGTGACCGCCGAACGGAACACGTAGTCGTCGCGGAAGGTGACCAGGCCCGGATTCTCCATGGCGCCGGCGTTGAACTCGGGCACGAACGCCTGGTCGTACTTGCCGAACGGATAGCGCTCGTCGAACAGCTGATGGAACCGGTCGAGACACTGCTTCGTGACGGTGAAGATCTCCGCAGCGTCGGCGTCGAGGTGCTCGGCGAGCGAACGCCGACAGTACACACCCAGCGGAATCCCGTCGTGGGTGTCCCGGCGTACGTGCCAGGGGCCGGCGATGAGGGTGAAGAAGTACGTCGCGATCGGCAGGGTGGGAGCGAACTCCCAGCGACCCGGCGCCGGGTTGGCCGCCAGTTCCGCGTTGGCCGCCACCGTCCAGTGCTTCGGCGCGGTCACCGACAGCGTGACCGGCGCCTTCAGATCCGGTTGGTCGAAGGCGGCGAAGACCCGCTGCACATCGTCCAGGAACGACATGACGTACAGGTAGGTCTCACCGTCGGCGGGGTCGACGAAGCGGTGCATCCCCTCGCCGGTGTTCGTGTATGCCATCTCAGCGTCGACGGTCAGCGTGTTCTGCGTCGCCAGGCCGGTCAGCGGCAGCCGGTTGTCGTCCAGCGTCGCAGGATCGAGATCGGTGTCGTTGAGGCGTACCGCCAGCAGTTTCGCCGGCTTGACCTCGGCGAAGGTCTCGGTGCCGGTGGCCCGGAACCGGATCGTGACGTGGGAGCGGAACCGTTCACCGCCCCCGGTCAGGTCGAGGTCCACCTGGTAGGACTCGACGGTGATCGACGCGCCACGCGCGGTCGCCTCTGCACGGCTCAGGCTCGGCATCCGCTTATCCTGCCCGATGAGGGAACGAACCGGCTTCCCCATTTCCCCTGGTACTGGAGGACGGGACCATGACAGCGCACCCCAAGGGAGACTTCGACCTCTCCCGGGCGGTCTGGCAACGGGCCGAGGGCGACACCTCGGAGGCCGCGGTGGAGGTCGCCTTCGTCGACGATCTCATCGGCATGCGCAACTCCGCCGAGCCGGACGGCCCGGTGCTGGTGTTCACCCAGGCCGAGTGGGACGCCTTCGTCGCGGGCGCCCAGGACGGCGAGTTCGATCTGGACTGAGCGGGGACGCGGTGTCGCTCGCCTAGTCACCGTCGCCCCAGCCGAGGCCACCGGGGCCGGGCGCGTGGTGGAAACCGGCGTGGCCGGCGACATCGACACAACATTCGGCGTCCGGCCCGAGGGCACCGCAGAACAGCCGCTCCGCACGGTGCCAGGCGTCGGCCGGCGACAGGGCGGAGGCACCGATCGCCAGCTCGGGCCGGAGCACGCTCAACGCCTCGGCGTACCCGACGGCCACCTCACGGGCGGCGACAAGGTCGGCAGCGGTGAAGCCGAGATGCGCGGTGAAATGACGGTCAGGCCGGGACGGCCGGCGCGGACGCCCCACCAGCGGTAGCCGATCCTCGCCGGCCGTCCCGGCCCTCCGCCAGCGCCAGTACGCCGCACGGTTGTCCCACACCCGTCCTCCCCGTGGCACGCCGAACCCCTGTCCGGCGACGTACCCACCCAACCGGGCCGGCGGCCGGTGCACCGCCGGGCAGGTCGACGACGCCGCCGAATTCAGCAAACCAGGCTTCCCCCGTCCTGGGAGGGGCCAGCAGCTCACCTACCTGACCGGCTCGGCCGCACTGTCACCCTTTGGCACGGTTGCGCCGCCCTGACCTGGGTAGATACCACCCGCGACGATTGAGTGGCCGGTCGGCGACGGCCGCGCCCCGGCAGCAGGGGACCCGATGGCGACCATCCCGACGGACCGCAGCCCGGACAGCACCCTGGCCTTCCTGCGAGCCGGCTACCAGTTCGTCCGTCACCGGTGCGATCGGTACGGCACCGACATCTTCCAGACCCGCCTGCTGCTGGAACCGACGATCTGCCTGCGTGGCCGGGCCGCCGTCGAACTCTTCTACGACACCGACCGGTTCGTGCGGGAAGGTGCCATGCCGGCTCGCGGTCAACGGACGCTTACCGGCCGGGGCGGCGTACAGGGTCTCGACGGCGACGCCCACCACGACCGCAAGGCCATGTTCATGTCGTTCATGACCCCGACGGCGGTGCGGCGGCTCGGCCAGCTCTTCGCCGACGAGTGGCAGGCCCGGCTGCCCGTCTGGGAACTGGCCGGGACGGTGACCCTGCATACCGAGGTCGCATCGATGCTGACCCGAGCGGTCTGCGCCTGGGCTGGGGTGCCACTGGGCGACGGCGAACTGGACCGGCGTACCGCCGACCTACGGGCCATGATCGACAGTGCCGCCGCGCTCGGTCCCCGGCACTGGCGTGGCCGGCTGGGCCGGCTGCGGGGCGAGCACTGGGCCGGCGGCCTCGTCGAGCGGGTACGCGGCGGCGCCCTGTCCCCGCCCGACAGCACCGCCCTGCGCGTGATCGCCGAGCACCGCGACGGCGCGGGGCATCGGCTGCCCCGCCGCGTCGCCGCGGTGGAACTGCTCAACGTGCTCCGCCCGACCGTCGCGGTGGCCCGGTTCGTGGTCTTCGCCGCGCTGGCCCTGCACGACCATCCCGCCTGGCGGCAACGGGTACGCCACGACGAGGAGGCCGCCGGGCAGTTCGTGCAGGAGGTGCGCCGCTACTACCCGTTCTTCCCGGTGACCGCGGCTCGGGTCAGGCGGGATTTCGACTGGCAGGGTTACCACTTTCCGCAGGGCCGCCGAGTGCTGTTGGATCTCTACGGCACCGATCATCACCCCGAGGTGTGGCCGGAGCCGGAGCGGTTCCGGCCGGAGCGCTTCGCCGGCTGGCCGGGCGACCCGTTCACGCTGATACCGCAGGGCGGCGGGGGCCACCTCACCGGACATCGCTGCGCCGGAGAGTGGATCACCATCGAGTTGATGAAGCGGGCGGTGGCGCTGCTGACCGAGGTCATCCGCTACGACGTACCGCCGCAGGATCTCGCGGTGGACCTGAGCCGGATGCCGGCGCTGCCCGGCAGCGGCTTCGTGGTCACCGCCGTGCGGCGCGTCGGCTGAACCGGGCGGCCGGGCCCGCCGCTGTCGCCGATCGGCCCACCCTGCGATCGGCCAGCCGTGCTCGATCGGGAATTTCCCTGCGGATCGGCCGGGACGAGCGACAGGATGAAGGATCGGCGGGGCGACCTCACGGAGCGTGGCGTCCAGCTGTCAGGAGTTCCGTCTCGCGGATCCACGGAGGTGACATCGATGGCGCGTCGGGCAGTGGGCGGCGGGGCCACGCGCACCCGGGTCCAACTCGCCGCCCTGGTCGTGGCGGGAGTGTTCCTGCTCCTCGGGGTGCTCGGGTTCGTGCCCGGCATCACCACCGGCTACGGCGACATGACCTTCGCCGGACACCACTCCGGTGCCCGGCTCCTCGGTCTCTTCCAGGTCTCGGTCCTGCACAACCTGTTGCATCTCGGCTTCGCCGTGGCCGGGCTCGCGCTGGCCCGCAGGGTGGCCGGTGCCCGCCTTTATCTCATCGCAGGCGGTGCGCTCTACCTCGGATTGTGGATCTACGGGCTGGCCGTCGGCGAGGAGAGCGGCGCGAACTTCATCCCGCTCAACGACGCGGACAACTGGCTGCACCTGGGACTCGGCCTCGGGATGCTCTTGCTCGGGCTGCTGCTGTCGGCGAGGGCCGGCGGCAGCGACGGCCGCCTCGACCGCCCGTTCGACCGCCCCTGAGCGGGCTCAGGCCGGTACCGGCAGCCGCTTGGCGAAGCACCTCCGATACAGCCCGCCACCTGGCCCACCGGCTCCGGGAACCGGCTCGTACCCGCAGGCCCGGAAGAACGTCACAGCCACCGACAGGTACGGCCCGGTCTCCACCCGGACGAGCGAGTGCCCCCGCTGGTACGCCAACTCCTCCAACGCGGCAAGCAGTTGCCGGCCGACACCGCGACGCCGGTAGGCGGGGCGCACGTACAGATGCTCCAACTCGCCGGTGTCGTCGTCGCGGACTCGGATCCCGCCGTACGCCACCGCCCGGCCGGCGAGCACGACCGTCAGCCAGCAGGTGTCACGGTGCGGGCCGATGTCCCGCCCGGCGGCGTCGCCCGTGAACTCACGCAGCTCGCGCTGCTCGGCCGCGGCAAGGGCGGCGACCTCCGGATCCGCCAGCGGGCGGGACTGGATCAGCATCACTCCACGCTAGGGCGACGAAATTTCGCGAGGGTTTCCAACAGTCGTCCCCATTTCGGAGCGCATCAAGCTATTCGGCGTCATCCCTGCCGGCGGGTGCCGACTCGACCTCGTCGGCCGGTCGCTGCCGGCGAGCCTTGCGGGCGGCCAGCCGCTCGGCCGCACTGGCCCGGGTCGGCTTCTCCTCCAGCCGGACGTCACGGCCCCGGGCACCCGGGACGAACTCCGCACCGGCGTAGAGGGTGGGCTGCCAGTCGAACTCCCGCTCGCCGATGCGGACCAGGTCACCGGGCTGGGCACCGGCCTTGGCCAGCTGGTCCTCGACGCCGAGACGGGCCAGCCGGTCGGCGAGGTAGCCGACCGCCTCGTCGTTGTCGAAGTTCGTCTGACGCACCCAGCGCTCCGGGCGGACACCGCGCACCGTGTACGAGCCGTCATCCTCGGGCTCGATGGTGAAGCCGGCGTCGTCGACCGCTTTCGGCCGGATCACGATCCGCGTCGGTTCGGCCGGTGGTGCCGCCGCTCGCGACTGTTCCACCAGTTCCGCCATCGCGTACGTGAGTTCCTTGAGCCCTTCCCTGGTGGCCGCGGAGACCTCGAAGACCCGCAGACCACGCGCTTCCAGGTCGGGTCGGACGATCTCGGCGAGGTCACGGCCGTCCGGCACGTCGACCTTGTTCAGCGCGACCAGCCGGGGCCGGTCGGCCAGCCCACCGTACTCGGCCAGCTCCGCCTCGATGGTGTCGATGTCGGCCAACGGGTCGCGCCCCGGCTCCAGAGTGGCGGTGTCGATGACGTGCACCAGCACGGCACAGCGCTCGACGTGCCGAAGGAACTCCAGCCCCAACCCCTTGCCGGTGGCCGCGCCCGGGATCAGCCCGGGCACGTCGGCGACGGTGAAGGTGTGGTTGTCGAGCCGTACGACGCCGAGATTCGGCACCAGTGTGGTGAACGGATAGTCGGCGATCTTGGGCTTGGCGGCGGAGATCACCGAGATCAGGGACGACTTACCGGCTGACGGGAACCCCACCAGACCGACGTCGGCGACGCTCTTGAGCTCCAGTACCACGTCCAGTTGCTCGCCCGGCTCACCCAGCTCGGCAAAGCCGGGGGCCTTGCGGCGCGCGTTGGCCAGCGACGCGTTACCCCGGCCGCCGCGCCCGCCCCGGGCCACCTCGAAGGTGGTGCCGGCACCGACCATGTCGGCCAGCACGGTGCCGTCGCTGGTCTGCACCACCGTGCCGTCGGGCACCTTGAGCACCAGGTCGGCACCGTTGCCGCCGTCCCGGTTCGATCCCGCGCCGCCCCGCCCGTTCTCCGCCTTGACGTGCGGCCGGAAGTGAAAGTCGAGCAGCGTGTGCACCTGCGGGTCGACCACCAGGGAGACGCTGCCACCGTGCCCGCCGTTGCCCCCGTCCGGGCCGCCGAACGGCTTGAACTTCTCCCGGTGGATCGAGACACAGCCGTGCCCGCCGTCGCCGGCCTGCAGATGCAGGACGACCCGGTCAACGAACGTCGTCACGACGTAATCCTTCCAGCAGGGCCCGGCCCTGCGCGAGAAAAGGCGAAGCGGGCCGGGACATCAGGTCCACGGCCCGCTTACGCCGGACAGCTACTGCTGCGGCACGATGCTGACGGTCTTGCGACCGCGCCTGGTGCCGAACTGGACCGCACCGGCGGCCAGCGCGAAGAGCGTGTCGTCTCCGCCGCGGCCGACCAGGTCACCGGGGTGGAACTTGGTGCCACGCTGACGGATGAGGATCTCACCCGCGCTGACGACCTGACCACCGAAGCGCTTCACGCCGAGTCGCTGGGCCGCGGAGTCACGACCGTTACGCGAGCTGGACGCACCCTTTTTGTGAGCCATTGGAGGACGACCTACTTCCCGCTGGAGATGCCGGTCACCTTGACCTGGGTCAGCGGCTGGCGGTGACCCTGGCGCTTGTGGTAGCCGGTCTTGTTCTTGAACTTGTGGATCCGGATCTTCGGGCCCTTGGTGTGTGCGGCGATCTCGCCGGACACCTCGACCTGAGCGAGCTTCGCCGCGTCGGTCACCAGGTCGTCACCGTCGACGAGGAGCACCGCGGCGAGCTTCACCGCGTCACCGGGGGCACCGGTGAGCTTCTCGACCTCGATCACGTCGCCTTCGGCGACCTTGTACTGCTTGCCGCCGGTCTTGACGATCGCGTACATCGGAGGCGGACTCCCTGTCGTTGAGGCTGCTAGCGTCTTTTCCCACCGTTGCCGGTCGGTCGTCCCCACGGCGGCTCGCCGGGCAGCAGAAGCACGGCGGCGCGGGCACGCGGGAACTCGGCACACCAAAGTGCGCCGCAGGTTAGCGTACGCCATGGTCGGGCCGAGGCCCAAACCGGGCCGGGCCGGTCAGCGGGCGCAGAGCTTGTCGAGGCGCTGCTGCAACCGGTCGAGCGCGGTCCCCTCAAGCGCCTCGATGTCGGTGCCGAGTTGGCCGACCTCGGTCGACAACTCCGTCAGCAGCTCCTTGAGCCGCTGGTCGTCGGCGCGTGCCGCCTGTGCTCTGAGTGCCTTCTCCCAGTCGGCCAGGGCCGCCTCGGCCCGTCGGCCGGCGGCCTGTGCGTCGGCGGTGTCACCCGCGCCGGTTGCCGTGGCCATCGCGGCGAGCTGCTCGACGTACTTCTTCCCCGCGTCACCGCTGGCCTGTTGGGCGGCGGCGCAGATCTCCGGGGCGTTTCCGCCTGCCGCCCCGGATGCGGGGGTCGCCACCGGCTGTTCCGGGGTGGGCGTCACCGGGCCGGTGGTGACGTCGACACCCGTCGAGGCCGGGGCGGACGGTTCGCCCGCGTCGGGCCGCTCGGCCGAGCAGGCGGTGCCGACGAGCAGTGCGGCCGTGGCCACGGCGACGGCGAGCGGTCGGCGCATCGTCTCCTCCTCCGGCGGCCGCGTCTACCCCCGCGTGCCCCAGGACACGGGGTGAGCCCCGGCCGGGCCGCGGCGACCGCTCATCGACCATACGGGACGGCCCCGCCCGGCGGACATCACCGCCGGACGGGACCTGTCGAACCGTCGTCTGCCCCGCTAGCGGGCCGTGCTGCCCCTACCGACGGTCAGGGCCGGGTACGGCGACGCGCGCCCCCGCGGCGGGAACGGCGCCGACCGGTGCCGCCCTCCTCCTCGTCGGTGTCGCCGAGCGCGTCCGGGTCGTCCGGGGCGGCGAGCCGTGCCGCCGCGGCCGGAGTATCCGTCTCGTAACGCGACAGGTCGTAGCCCATGGTGTCGTGGAAGTCGGCGTCGGCGGTGCTCGTGGTGTCGGTCTCGGTGACCTCCACCACGGTCCGCTCCGCCGTGGCGGTGCCCTTACGCGCACGGCGCCGGGACGAAGCGGTCGTCTGCTCAGCCGCCGGGGCACTTGCCGAGGCAACCGCCTTGACCTTGTCGCCGCCCCCGGAGCGCGGCTTTTCCGGCACCGGTTCGGTGTGGATGACCAGGCCCCGACCCTTGCAGCACTCGCACGTCTCGCTGAACGCCTCCAGCAGCCCGGCACCGATCCGCTTCCGGGTCATCTGCACCAGGCCCAGCGAGGTGATCTCCGTGACCTGGTGCTTGGTGCGGTCCCGTCCCAGGCACTCGGTCAGCCGGCGCAGCACCAGTTCGCGGTTCGACTCCAGCACCATGTCGATGAAGTCGATCACCACGATGCCGCCGATGTCCCGCAGCCGCAACTGCCGGACGATCTCCTCGGCCGCCTCCAGGTTGTTGCGGGTGACCGTCTCCTCCAGGTTGCCCCCGGCACCTGTGTACTTGCCGGTGTTCACGTCGACCACCGTCATCGCCTCGGTCCGGTCGATCACCAGGTGCCCACCGGAGGGCAGGAAGACCTTGCGGTCGAGCCCCTTGAGGATCTGCTCGTCGATGCGGTACTCGGCGAAGACGTCCGTGGTGCCGATGTGCCGACGCAACCGGGCGACCAGGTCCGGCGACACGTGCGACAGGTACGACTCGACCATGTCGTACGCCTCGTCGCCCTCCATGACCAGCTCGCGGAAGTCTTCGTTGAACAGGTCGCGGACCACCCTGATCACAAGATCGGGCTCCTGGTAGAGGAGCACCGGCGCGCCGCCCTCGGCCGCCTTGGCCTGGATGTCCTCCCACTGCGCCTGAAGCCGCTTGACATCCCGGGCCAGTTCGTCCTCGCTGGCACCTTCGGCCGCGGTCCGGACGATCACCCCGGCGCCTTCGGGCACCAGCTTCTTCAGCACGTCACGCAGCCGCTTACGCTCGGTGTCCGGCAGCTTGCGGCTGATCCCGGACGCGTTGCCGCCGGGCACGTAGACCAGGTGCCGACCGGAGAGCGCGATGTGGCTGGTCAAGCGGGCACCCTTGTGCCCGATCGGGTCCTTGGTGACCTGCACCAGCACCGAGTCACCGGACCTGAGCGCCTGCTCGATCGAGCGGGCCCGTCCCTCCAGGCCGGTGGTGTCCCAGTTGACCTCGCCGGCGTACAGGACCGCGTTGCGACCTCGGCCGATGTCGACGAACGCCGCCTCCATGCTCGGCAGGACGTTCTGCACCTTGCCGAGGTAGACGTTGCCGGCCATGGTGCCGGCGGAACTGCGGGTGACGTAGTGCTCGACCAGGACGCCGTCCTCCAGCACGGCGATCTGCGTCCGGTCGCCACGCTGGCGCACGGCCATGACCCGGTCGACCGCCTCGCGGCGGGCCAGGAATTCCGACTCGCTGAGGATCGGCGGGCGGGTACGGCGCTGCTCGCGGCCGTCCCGACGGCGCTGCCGCTTGGCCTCCAGCCGGGTCGAGCCGGAAACGCCCTGCACCTCGTCGACCGTTCGGCGTGGCTCCCTGATCTTCACCACGGTGGGCACACCGTCGTCGGCGGCACCGTCGGCGTCACCGGCCCCCCGGCGACGCCGCCGACGCCGCCGACGGGTCATCCCGTCACCCTCGGCCTCGTCACTCTCCTCCGACTCGGCCTCGGGCTCGTCCGCCTCGGCCTGCACGGCCTCCGCAGACTCGCTCTCCTCGGCCTCCTCGCCGTCGTCAGCGCCGCCCTTGCCCCGGCCCCGGCCCCGGCGACCGCGCCGGCGGCGACGCCGGCCGCCCGCGGTCTCCTCGTCCTCGTCCTCCTCCTCGGCGACCTCCTCGGTCGCCGCGGCGGGTTCCTCCTCGGTCTCGGTCGCCACCACCGGCTCGGCCTCCCGCCGGCCCCGACGACGACGCCGGGACGGCTCGGCCGGTTCCTCGGCGGGCTCCTCCACGCTGGGCTGCGCGGCGGCAGCCCGGGCGGCGAGCACCTCTTCCGGCGCCATGAACAGCACAGTCGGTGCGGTGAGCGCGGCCTTTCGACGGCGGGAGCGGCCCTCGGGTTCGGCCGGCACAGCGTCCGGGCCCACCGGCTCGACCGGACTCTCCGGCGCAGCGTTCTCGGCCGGCTCGGCCGCCTGCTCCGGATCGGCGGCGCCCTCGGCGGGCAGCGCGGCGGAGCCGAAGTCGGTGCCGGCCGCCGGTGCGGGACCGGCGGCGGGCTGGGTCGGCTCGACCTGGGCGGACGGTTCGATCACGGCGTCGGCCGGCGGCTCGGCGGGGGCTGGCGTGGACTTCCGACGACGGGTACGGGTCACCTTGACCGGCGGCACCACGTCGCTGTCGGCAGCCTCCGCCTCGGCCACGGCCAACGGCTCCTCGACCGCCTTCTGCCCGGTGGTCGCCTTGCGACGGCGTCGCGGTGTCTTCGCGGCCGGGTCGAGATCACCCGAAACCGGCGCGAAAACCTCGGCCTGGGGAGCTTCCCCGCTACCTGCCGCCGCGGCACCGGACGCCTCCACCGGCGCGTCGGTCTGCTCGGGCCGGCTGACCGAGGTGGCCCGGCGGCGAGTCGCCCGACGACGCGGGGCCGGCTCTCCGTCGGTCGCGCCATCCAGGTCGGCGGTGCCGCTCACGGCACCGGCAATCTCCACCGGCGGGTCAGCGACCGGACCGGATTCGGCCACCTCCTGCGGCGGGGGCGATCCGGTCGCCTCGGCGGTGCCGCTCTCGTCGGCCGGATTGATGCCGGCCCGTTCGCTGCCCTCGGGCTCGTTCTCGAGCATGGACGTTCTCCAGTTCTGGCTTCCCCGGGCGCGGGTGAGCGCTGCCACGCAGGGTTGCCGCAAAAGGTGTTTCCCCGGGCGCACAGGGTGCGCGCCGGCGAAGTCTGCCTGCCTGGACGCCGACCGTCGGTCAGCGCCCGCCGATGGTTGCCCCGTCGCGGTCCGCGTCCAGCGGATCCACGATCGCACCCTGCGCGGTCAGCGTGCCCTGAGCCAGCCGGATCACCTTCGGGGCCACCGGCGGCTCCAGGCCGGCCACCACGCGGAAGCCGGAAAGGACGTCATCGGGCCGTACGGACGGGGTGACCTGCCGCACGACCAGTTCGAGTATCGCACACGGTACGGCCGGGTCCCCGGAAGGCGTCGCCGATGCCGCGATCACATCGATGCCGACGACTGCGGCACGGGCGTCGAAGGTGCGCCGTCCCTGCTTGGTCATGCGCTCGACCAGCACCTCGTCGGCGGCGGTGAAGGCGGCCACCGCCTTGGCCAGCACGTCGGGATCCACCTGCGGCAGCTCGATCCGCCAGCGGGACGCCTCGATCCGGTCGGGCAGGCTCGCACCGCTGGCCACCACGACGTCGAGCACGTCGAGGCCGGGCGAGAGCGCTGCGTCCAGCGCCAACCGCAACTGCTCCGGATCGACCGGCTCACGCAGGCCGACCTCCAGGTACTCCGCCTCACTCGCCACCCCGGTCGGCGCCGCGCTGGCGTACGAGATCTTCGGGTGCGGGGTGAAACCCTGCGAGAAGGCGACCGGTACGCCGGCCCGGCGCAGCGCCCGCTCGAGGGCCCGGGCGAAGTCCCGGTGCGAGGTGAACCGCAGCGGGCCACGCTTGGCGTACCGGATCCGGACGCGCTGGACGACCGGCGCCTGGCCCCCCTCGGGCTGTGGTTTCCTACTGATCGTCGTGCTCCTCGGTGTCGGGCCCCACCCGTGGCGCCGGGCTACTGCTGGGCGCCGGCGGACAGCTTCAGGCCGTTGACCGGGGTCAACGGGAGCAGCTTCCGGCCGGTCGGGCCGATCTGGATCTCGGTGTCCATCGCCGGGCAGACGCCGCAGTCGAAGCAGGGCGTCCACCGGCAGTCGTCCTGCTCGTACTCGCTGAGCGCGTCCTGCCAGTCCTGCCAGAGCCAGTCCTTGTCCAGGCCGGAGTCCAGGTGGTCCCAGGGCAGGACCTCCAGCTCGTCGCGCTCCCGGGTGGTGTACCAGTCGAGGTCCACCCCGAAAGCGGGCAGCACCTCGGCCGCCGCGTCCACCCAGCGCTGGTACGAGAAGTGTTCGCTCCAGCCGTCGAATCGTCCGCCGTTCTCCCAGACCCGGCGGATGACCGCGCCGACCCGACGGTCACCTCGGGAGAGCAGGCCCTCGATCAGCGACGGCTCGCCGTCGTGGTAGCGGTAACCGATCGCCCGGCCCAACGAGCGATCGGCGTTGATGGCCTGCTTGAGCAGTTTCAGCCGGTGATCGATGACCTCCGGCCGCTCCATGGCCGCCCACTGGAACGGGGTGTGCGGCTTGGGCACGAACCCGCCGATCGAGACGGTGCACCGGATGTCCTTGGAGCCGGTGGCGGCACGACCGGCCCGGATGACCTCGTGCGCCATGTCGGCGATTTCCAGGACGTCGTCGTCCGTCTCGGTCGGCAGACCGCACATGAAGTAGAGCTTCACCTGCCGCCAACCGTTGGTGTACGCGGTGACGACGGTACGGATCAGGTCGTCCTTCGACACCATCTTGTTGATCACCTTGCGGATCCGCTCCGACCCGCCCTCGGGGGCGAAGGTCAGACCGGTTCGCCGGCCGTTGCGGGACAGCTCCTGCGCCAGCTCGATGTTGAACGCGTCCACCCGGGTGGACGGCAACGAGAGCGAGACATTTGTGCCCTGGTACTGCTCGGCCAGGCCGGAACACATGTCACCGATCTCGGAGTGGTCGGCCGATGACAGCGACAACAGGCCCACCTCGTGGAAGCCGGAGAACTCCAGCCCCTGCTGCACCATCTGCCCGACGGTGGTGATCGAGCGCTCCCGCACCGGCCGGGTGATCATGCCGGCCTGGCAGAACCGGCAACCCCGGGTACAGCCCCGGAAGATCTCCACCGCGTACCGCTCGTGCACCGTCTCTGCCAGCGGGACGAGCGGCTTCTTCGGGTACGGCCAGGCGTCCAGATCCATCGTCGTGCGCTTGTGCACCCGGAACGGCACGTCCGCCCGGTTCGGCACGACCCGCTGGATTCGGCCGTCCGGCAGGTAGTCCACGTCGTAGAAGCGCGGTACGTAGACGCTCTCGGTACGCGCCAGCCGCAGCAGCAGCTCGTCGCGGCCGCCCGGGCAGCCCTCGGCCTTCCAATCCCGGACGATCCCGGTGATCTCCAGGACCGCCTCCTCGCCGTCCCCGAGCACGGCGGCGTCGACGAAGTCGGCGATGGGCTCGGGGTTGAACGCGGCGTGCCCACCCGCCACGATCACCGGATCGGCGTCGGTGCGGTCGGCGGCGAGCAGCGGGACACCGGCCAGGTCGATCGCGGTGAGCAGGTTCGTGTAGCCCAGCTCGGTGGCGAACGACACGCCGAACAGGTCGAAGTCGCGGACCGGGCGGTGGGCGTCGACGGTGAACTGCGGCACGCCGTGGGCGCGCATCAGCTTCTCCAGGTCCGGCCAGACCGCGTACGTTCGTTCGGCGAGGGTGTCCGGCAGCTCGTTGAGCACCTCGTAGAGGATCTGCACACCCTGGTTGGGCAGCCCCACCTCGTACGCGTCCGGATACATCAGCGCCCACCGTACGGTCGCCGC